>JANSXZ010000006.1 GCA_024742705.1 Paracoccaceae bacterium
CCACCGTGACGATGGCGACCGTGCCGTTGCCGGGCGTGCCCGCCCCGAGGATCTGCAGCGCGCCGCCGTCGATGTCGCTGTCATTGGCCAGCACATCGATCAGGATCGCGCCGCCGTCCTCGGCGCCGCCGGCGGTGTCGTCAGCGGCCACCGGCGCATCGTTGACACCCAAGATGGTGACCGTGACGGTGACCGAGCTGGCAGTGTCGTTGGAGTCCACGACCGTGATTTCATAGGACTGGATGTAGGTATCGCCGGCTGGCAAGGCGTCATATGTCGCCTGGTCGATTTCGAAGACCCAGTCGAAGTTGAAGTACCCGGCATCCTGCCCCGGCGCGACATCGGCGAGGGTGAAGCTCCCCAGATAGCCGCTGTCCTGCGCCGCGAAACTGGCGGTGAAGCTGTCGCCTTCGTCGGGATCGAAGACAACGACGCTGCCCGAGGCACTGGGACCGCTCAGGCCGGCTTCGTCCTCGATGGCAAGGGGTGCGGTGCCACCGGAGCCGCGCGGTTCATCGATGAGCGTGGCCGGAGCGATGATGTTGGCCGGAATGCTGCCGGTGAGAACCGACAGTTCTGGATCGACAAGCGGGACGTCGTTCACACCCGTGTAGGTAACCGTGATGGTCCCGGTCGCGGCGCCGCCCTGGCCGTCTTCGACCAGATAGGTGAAACTGTCGGTGCCGACGAAATTGGCATCGGGGATGTAGGCAAAGCTGCCATCGTCGCGCACCACGGCCACGCCGTTCTGCGGGTCATCGACGACGGAGAATGTGACAGGATCGCCATCGGGCTCGCTGAAGGCGATGAAATTGGCGATGCCGACGTCCTCTGTCGCCTCGAAACTGGCGCTGTCGACCACCGGATCATCGTTCACCGCCAGGATTTCGACGGTCACGGTGGCGGTGTCGCTGTTGCCGCGGCTGTCGATCACCTCATAGACGAAGGTATCGGTGCCGGCGAAGTCGGGGTTCGGCACATAGGTGAAATCGCCCGTGTCCGTTATCGTGGCCCGGCCGTTCGACGGCGCCTGCGCAATCCGGAATGTCAGCGGATCGGGGTTTTCGCTGACCACCTCGACACGTCCGGGCACACCGGCGCCATCGCCTTCGTCCTCATTGGCGGTGAGGGCCACATCGGTGGCGCGCGGAACGCTTCCGGCGTTGCTTTCCTCGATCACCTCTTCGGGCGCCTCCGGTGGCGGGGGCGGCGGCGGGGGGGGTGGTGGCGGCGGCGGGGGTGGCGGCGGCGGCGGTGGCGGCGGAGGGGGCGGCGCGGCGTCCTCGACCGGGTCGACCGGCGGGGGCGGCGGCGCGGGCGGCGGCGGCGTTTCCGACGCATCATCGTCGACATCGTCGGATTCGACATAGGTTTCGCCGGCTTCAACCCGCCGTTCGGCGGATTGGAACGCCGAAAACGCATCCGCGATCACCCGGTTGTCATCGGTTGTGCCCAGTTCGGCGCGCTCGATCTCGCGGGTTTCGCCAATCACCGGAGACACCAGCCACGCGGTGCCATCGGTGGTGATCGTCGCGACCAGCTGGCCGGTCAGATCGAACAGTTCAATCGATCCGATGTTGCCGTCGATATCGCGGTTCAGCGCCACCTTGACGCGGGCCACGCCATCGGACATCTCGATTTCCACCGACACCGTGGTGCCGCGGATACCCATCGTGGCCGACGGGGTGCTGACCTCCATGTCGCCGGTCCTGGCCACCTGCCCCGCGATGAAGACGAACCCGCCGGTCACCAGGTTGAAGCTGCCCACGTTGTCCGATCCGTTGGGATCGTAGACCAGCGCATCGATCACCATCCGCGACGACGGCGCGAGCGAGAAGATCGTGCCGTCCGAGAACGTGACCGACACCTTGCCATCGGCGGCTGTGCTCAGGATGTCGTTCTGGAAGATCTTGTCGCCGATCCGCAACTGTTCGACTGTGCCGTCGGCGCGCTGCACCGATGCCGCGCCGGTCAGCGTCTCGACCTGGCCGATCGCCACCGCGCCAAAACCGCCGCCGGCCTGCGCAACCTGCGCATCCAGCGACGATCCGGCCAGCCGCGCCACCAGCGCCCCCGACAGCACCGCGCCGTTAGCGGCAACCAGATCGGGCGTGTCGAGCGACAGGAAGTAGCCGGGCACCGTCAGAACCGGCGCGCCATCCTGCAAAACGACAAGATCCGCGCCAGAGCGGGCGTAATCCGCTTCGAAGATCTGAACGGAGGCGGGAAACACCAGCGCGCCATCGCCATTCGCCGACACGGACGCCGTATCAGCAGCCTGCGCTGTGATGTCGAAAATCGCTTTGTTCATAGACTTTGTCCAATCTTCCGGAACGGCCGCTCCATGCGCGGCGGTCACCGATGCAATATCACGGCGGCCGGCTTTCCCTAAATGAAGTATATCACACAGAAATCCGTTTTGTCCGCAATGCCGGCAGCCCCGTCCGGCCCGCCGCAAGCGTCAAAACAGGGCTATATTCGCACATGATGCGATTTTTCGTTGCCAAAGCCGTGTTGCCCGTGACCCAATCGAAGTGGCGCGCGGGGTGTCTCGCTGGCCTGGCGGGTGATTCGCCCGGCGTTCTGTGCGCACAATGGCGATCTGATTGACGGGTTAATGAAGTTTTTCACACGCTACATCGGCTGGGGACGGCTGGCCGGTCTGGCGCTTCTGGTCACACTGATCGCACTGCGCATCGCCGATCCGGTCTTTGTGGAGAGGCTGCGGCTGCAGGCCTTCGACAGCTACCAGCAGATCAAGCCGCGCGACCGCGCGCCGGTGCCGGTGGCCATCATCGACGTCGATGACCGCAGCCTTGCCGAGATCGGTCAATGGCCGTGGCCGCGCACCCAGATCGCACAGATGACCGCCAGCGCCATGCAGGCCGGTGCGGTTGCGCTGGCCTTCGATATCATCTTCTCCGAACCGGACCGGCTGTCGCCCGACAACATCGTCGCCGACAATCCCGGCCTGCCCGCCGAAACCCGGGCCGCGCTGGCGCAACTGCCGGCCAATGACCAGGTGCTGGCCGATGTATTTTCGCGCGCGCGGGTCGTTCTGGGCCAGACCAGCCTGCGCAATGCCGGTCAGGGCGGGGCCGCCGGAAGCCCGCCGCGCGAAGTGCCGCACGCCATTCTCGGCGCCGATCCCGCACCGTTCCTGATCCGGTTTCCCGATCTCATCCAGAACCTCGATGTGCTCGAGGACGCGGCGTCGGGCTACGGCATGTTCACCGTGTTCCCCGATCCCGACGGCGTCTACCGCCGCGTGCCGGTGGTGATGCAGGCCGATGGCGCCTACCGTCTGGGCCTGTCGATCGAACTGCTGCGGGTGGCCACGGGCGGCGACGCCTTCGCGATCCGCGCCAATCAGGCGGGGATCGACGGCGTGGTGGTCGCGCGCCAGCTTATCCGTACCGAACAGGACGGCACCGTCTGGAACAACTTCTCCGCCTCCAGCCGCGACCGCTTCGTTTCCGCCGTCGACCTGATGCGCGGAGATCTGCCGCCCGGCCGCCTCGCCGGACACCTGGTGCTGGTCGGCACCTCGGCGATCGGTCTCGAGGATTTCCGCGCGACACCGCTGGGCGTGCCGATGGCAGGTGTGGAAATCCATGCCCAGGTGCTGGAAAACATCCTGGGGCAAACCCTGCTCTACCGGCCGAACTACGCCATCGGGCTCGAACTGGTCTCGGTCACGGTGCTGTCGCTGCTGATCATCGCGCTGGCGCCGCTGATGGCCGCGCGCTACCTGCTCATCGGAACCTTCACGCTGATCGGCCTGGCGATCGGCTATTCGTTCTACCTTTTTTCCGAACACCGCCAACTGGTCGATCCCACGTTTCCGGTGTTCGGGGTGTTCTTCTGCTCGGTGCTGATGACATCGGTCAACTACATCCGCGAGGAACTGCGCAAACAGCAGATCCGCGGCGCCTTCGGCCAATACGTCTCGCCCGACCTGGTTGCAACCCTGGCCGACAACCCCGACAAGCTGAAACTGGGCGGCGAGAGGCGCGAATTGTCGATCCTGTTCACCGACGTGCGCGGGTTCACCACCATTTCGGAATCCTTCCGCGACGATCCCCCGGGGCTGACCGCGCTGATGAACCGCTTTCTGACCGTCATGTCGGATGCGATCATGGCCCAGGGCGGCACGATCGACAAATACATGGGCGACGCGATCATGGCGTTCTGGAACGCGCCGCTCGATTCACCCGATCACGCCCGGCGCAGCTGCGCGGCGGCATTGGCCATGCTGCGCGACATCGACGCCCTGAACGCCGCGCGCGATGCCGAAACAGGCGGCAGCGCCGTGCCCATCGACATCGGCATCGGCATCAACACCGGCGACGCCGTCGTCGGCAACATGGGCAGCGACAAACGCTTCGATTACAGCGCCCTCGGCGATCCGGTAAACCTCGCCTCCCGCCTCGAAGGCCAGACGAAATCCTACGGCGTCGACGTCGTCATAGGCGCCACGACCCGCGCCGCCGTTGAAGGCGATTTCGCGGTGATCGAACTGGATCTCATCCGCGTGAAGGGCAAACAGCTGCCCGAACACATCTACGCCCTGCTCGGTGACGGCGCGATGCGCGGCGCGCCCGCTTTCGATGCCCTGGCCTCAGCCAACGCCGAAATGATCGATGCCTATCGCCGTCAGGACTGGGAAAGCGCCGGCGCCGGCGCCGACGCGGTGGCCGCTCGCGCCCGCGACCTCGGTCTCGATCTGGACGGCTACGCACAGATGTACCGCGACCGCATCGCCGCTTTCCGCGGCGCGCCGCCGCCGCCCGACTGGGACGGTGTCTTCGTCGCCACCAGCAAATGACCTGACGGCAGGGTTGCGCGGGCGCGCCCCTTCATCTTGCAGGATAAACTCCCGCCGGAGGCATCCGCACCGCCCAGCCCATACCGCCACGCGAAATTCCACGCAGCCCCTACCGCTCGCGCAGCGCCTCGGCGCCGGCCCGGCGGATCGGCTTCAGCAGATAATCCATGATCGATTTCTGGCCGGTCTGGATGTCGATGCTCGCCGTCATGCCCGGCGTGATCGGCAATGGCGCATCGGCGGTGCCGAGGTATCCGCGCGCGGTGCGCACCACCACCTTGAAAAACTCGCGCCCCTCGGGATCGGTGATCGTATCCGCGCCCAGCCGCGCCACCTCGCCGTCCAGCGCACCATAGACCAGATAATCATAAGCGGTGATCTTCACCGCCACCTTATCGCCCGGCTTGATGAAGGCCACATCCGACGGCAACAGGTTCGCCTCGATCAAAAGCCCGTCGTCCAGCGGCACGATTTCGGCAACCGGCGCGCCGGGTTGCACCACTGCGCCCTTCGTTGTCACCATCACCCGGTTCACCGTGCCGCGTACCGGCGAACGCAATTGCGTGCGCAGCACCCTGTCGTCGGCGGCCTTCAGGGTTTCCTGCACCACCGCCAGTTCCACCTGCAACCGTGCCAGCCTTTCACGCGCCGTCAGCACATAGGCCGACCGCGCCTGCGCAATCTCGCTTCGGGCCTGACGGATCGCCGCCTCGAGGCGCGCGCGCGACGCCGTGCCGACGGCCAGATCGCCGCGCAGTTCGGCCAGCCGCGATTCGATGCGCAGCAATTCGATGCGCGGCACCGCGTCCTGCGCGAACAGATCCGCGATCAACGCGCGTTCCTCGCTCAGCGGCGCGATCACCTGCCGCCGTTTCTCCTGTTGCGCGTTCAGTTCGGCCAACTCGCTTTCGCGCTGGCTCAACCGGTCGCGCAGCACTTCCATCTCGGCCTCGAACTGCCGCCGGCGCGACAGGTAAACCTCGGTCTCGGCGGCGCTGGCCAGCGGGTTGGCCGCGGCGAAAGCCGGATCAAACCGCAGCGGGCGGCTTTCCACCTCGGCCTCCAGACGCGCCCTTTCGGCCAGAAGCGCCGCCGCCTGGCGTTGCAGTTCGCCTTGCTGCGCGGCAAAGCCGGTGGCGTCGATCTGCATCAGAACCTGGCCGGCCTCGACGGCATCGCCCTCGGCCACGGCGATATCGGACACCAGCCCGCCTTCCAGGCTCTGGATTACCTGCAACTGCGACGATGGGATCACCCGACCGGCGCCGCGCGTCACCTCCTCGACCTCGTAGATCGCGGCCCAGATCAGGAACGCGCCGGTGATCAGCGCGATCAACATCACCGGGGCCCAGCGGCTCTGGTAGAGCGCGCTCTGGCCCGCCGCGCCCACATCGTTGACGTATTGCTCTTCGACCTGGCGCACGAACATCAGCCGCCCCCCGTCGCGCCGGCGGCGGCGACGCGCGCGGCCTCGTTGTCGCGCAACCGCGCCGTCACCGCGTCGCGGCTGCCGTCCAGCACCTTGCGCCCGGTCTCGAGTATCACGAAACGGTCCGCGATATTTGCCAGCGACTGGCGGTGCGTGCACAGTATCAGCGTGACACCTTCGGCATTCAGCGCCTTCAGGCGGGCGCAGACCACGCGCTCCATCTCCTGGTCCATCGCATTTGTCGGCTCGTCAAGAAACAACAGCCTGGCATCCTTCAACAGCACCCGCGCCAGCGCCAGCGCCTGCGCCTGCCCGCCCGACAGCGATCCGCCGTTTTCGGTGATCTGCATTTCCAGCCCCCCGGGACTGGCCGCGACGAAATCGCCAAGCCCCGAATAATACAGCGCCTTTTCGATCCGCGCCTGATCGGCGCCGGGATTGGCCAGCAACAGGTTGTCGCGCAGGGTACCGGTGAACAGATCGCCGGTTTGCGGCAGGTATCCGATGCCCGCGCGCAATTCGGCGCGGTCGTACTGGTTCAGCCCGAAACCGTCCACGCGGATGATGCCTGTCTGCGGTTCGATCAGCCCGCACAACAGCTTTCCCAAGGTGGTCTTGCCCGATCCGACCCGCCCCAGCAACGCCAGGCATTCGCCGGGCGCCACCTCGAGAGACAGGCCGGAAATCGCCGGCACCTGCGCGCCGGGATAGGCAAAGGTGACATCCGTCAGGTTCAGCGCCGCATGTCTGACCTTCAGGTGCGACCGGACGGTGCGCGGCTTGTCGCCTTGCAGCGCCATCATCGCATTCAGCGAGCGCATCGCCTTGATCACATATTGCAGGCGGAAGGTGGCCTGGGCGATTCCCGTCAGCGGCGCCAGCGCGCGCCCCGAAAGGATCGACGCGGCGATCAGCGCACCGATGGTGATGCGGCCATCGAAGATCAGGTAGACGCCCCAGACGATAATCCCGACGGAAACGCATTGCTGGATGAACAGCGTGGCATTGGTGGACAGGTTCGACCAGAACCGCGCCCGCCCGTTGACCCGGGCGGTGGCGGCGATGGCGGTTTCCCATTCGCGCTGCATCCGGCCTTCGGCGTTCAGGGTCTTGATCGTCTCGACTCCGCGCAAGCTCTCCATCAGGACGGTCTGGCGGCGTCCCGCCAGTCGCAGCGCGGCCTGCGCCTCGTTGCTGATGGCCGCGCGCGCGATCAGCGCGAACACAAGAACCACCGGCACCGCCAATGCCGGCAACAGCGCCAGCGGGCCGACAATGGCATAAAGAACACCCAGAAACAGCGCGATGAACAGCAGATCGAAGAACGACACGAAGGTCGACGAGGCGAAGAAATCGCGCACCGTCTCGTATTCGCGGATCTGCCCGGCCAATCCCGCCGCGCCGCCCGGACGCGTCAAAAGCCCCAGATCCAGCGCGTGGCGATACAGCGACGCGCCGACCTTCAGGTCGATCCGCTGGCTGATCGTCTCGATCGTGGCCATGCGGATCGTGCGCAGCGCCAGATCGGCACAGACCGCCAGGCCGACACCGATCGCCAGCGTCCAGAGCGTGACGAACGACAGGTTGGGAATGACCTTGTCATAGACATTCATGATGAACAGCGGCAGCGCCAGCGCCATCAGGTTCAGCAAGAGCGACGCCAGCATGACCTGCGCCCACGACGGCCAATGCGCCCGCACCGGCGCCCAGAACCAATGGCCGGCCCGGCGCGCGGCGGCGGCGGCTTCCGCATCGCTGGTGTCTTCCGGCGTCACCAGCATGATCTCGCGGGTGACGCGGCGTTGCAGATCCGCCATCGGCGCTTCGTCGGTGCCGGTTTCGCCAGGCGTGACCCAGCGCGCGCGCCGGGTTTTCCGGTCGATCCCGGTGAGGATCAGCGGCATGCCATCCTTTTCAAACAGCACGCAAGGCAGGACGATCGGATCAATCCGCGCCAGGCGGCGACGGACGGTTGTCGATTTCAGGCCGACAGTGGCCAGCGCCTCGCCCAGCGTCGCGGGGTGGGAAAGATCCTGTTGGCCGCTCATGCGCGTGGCCACGGCGATGTCGGAAAAGGGCCGCGCGAAGAAATCCGCGAACCATGCCAGTGCGGCATCGCCGGCGCGGGCGCGATGCGGCTTGTCCGGCCCGTCCACCGGCCGCGGCTCAGCCGCTGCGGCGCCGCCTGTCATCGTCCGAGCAGACTGCGGCCCCTGTCGACCACGCCCAGAGGCCTTTCGCCCTGTTCCGGGGCGATCGGCGTTCCCAGCACCCGGTCGCTGACCGGTACGCCAAAATGCCTTGCCATGCCCGATCCGGCCGCCAGTGCGCGAAAGCCGCTGAACGACAGCACCGCGGCCGCGTTGATCTGTTGCACGCGTGCGTTGTACAGCCGGTTCTCGGCCACCAGAATATCGAGAACGGTGCGGGTGGTCAGTTCGAATTCGCGGCTATAGCTGTCACGCAGATCGCTGAACGACCGCACTTGCCTTGTCAGCAGGTCGAGCCGCCGTTGATTGGTGTGAAACGCGCCCCAAGCCGAGGTTGCCAGGCTTTCCACCTCGCGGATCACGGCCATCCGGCGATACAGCGCCTCGTTCTTGCGTTCGCTCAGGCTCAGACGGCGTTCGTGGCGGCGCCCGCCATAAAGCTGCCAGGTCACGCCGACCCCGACAAAGGCCCGCCGTTCGCTGCCCGACGACCCATCCAGATTGTTGCCCACCGATGCACCGGCGTTCAGCGTCACCTGCGGCTGGAAATCGGCATCGGCGATGCCCTGTTCGAAGGTGCGCACCTCGACATCGGTGCTGGCGACCTTCACGCGGTGACTGTTGTAGATGGCGTGGCGGACGAAATCCGCCTGCGCGCCGCGCGGATGCACCGGCGACGGAATCGCAAAGGTGCCGCGCGGGGCATAGCCGGTCAGCCTCTTGAACTGGGCCCCCGCCTCGATCAGGCGCTGTTCGATGTCTTGTACCGACGCCTGCGACGAAAGCAGCGCCGCCTCGATCTGAAACCGGTCGCTGGCCGGCAGGCGCCCGCCCTCGACCAGCGCGTCGGCCTGGCGCAGCAGGTCGCGCAGCGCGGCGATGTTGTTGCGCGCGGCGCGCAACAGTGCCTGCTGGCGGGCGATATTGATGTATTGCTCGGACACCATAAGCGCCATTGTTTCCGACGCGTCCAGCAATTCGAAGGCGCTGCGGTCGACACGCGCGGCGGCGGCATAGATCTCGTTGGCCGTGCGCCGCCCGTCATAAAGCGTCAGTTCGGCGGCAACGCCCAGTTCGGATTTGAACTTGGCGCGCGCGTTGTCGGCGACCGACAGACCGGCCGGATCGTCGACATACTCCTGACCGATATCGCCATAGAGCGACACGACCGGATCGAACCCGTCCTGCGCCTGAAGCAATTCGAAGATCAGGGCGCGGAAATTGGCATCGCCGGCGCGCAATTCGGGGTTTGACGTTATGGTATCGCGCACCGCCGACTTCAAGCTGTCGGCGTTGACCGGCGCGCAGAACAAAGCGGCCAAAATCAGGCCAAACAATCCGGTCTGAAATACGTTCATCCGTCACTCCTGCCGCCCGAACGCGACAGCTCGGGTGCACCCTGTTCAGAACACGCCCCCAAGCGCCCGCAAAAATCCCGGTTGAAATTCCGGACGCGATCGCCAGACCCTATGGCCCAATGGCGGCGCGTGACAAGCCATACCATTGATCGCAGTCGGATTTATTGCGGGCTATTGCAATTTCGCCCCACCCGGCGCCGGTATGGGACGCATCGGCGCGGATCAGTCGGACAGATTGGCGGCATCCTCGGTGTCGCGTCCCAGATCGCGCTTGAGGATTCGCTGCAATGTGCGGCGGTGCATGTTCAGCATGCGCGCGGCCTGCGAGACGTTGCCTTCGCATTGGTTGAACACATGCTCAATGTGCGAGAGGCGGGCGGCGTCGGGGGTGATCGGATCGTCGGGCGGGGCCGGCAAACAGCCTTCGGGCGCCAGCAGCGCCGCCACGATCTCGTCCGCGCCTTCGGGTTTGGCCAGATAGTCGATGGCGCCCAGCTTGACCGCGGCAACCGCCGTCGGCGTGTTACCGTATCCCGTCAGGACGATCGCCCGCGCGTCGGGCCGCGCCTGGCGCAGGGCTTCGATGATGTCGAGCCCGCTGCCATCGCCGAGACGCAGATCGACGACCGCGTATTTCGGCGGATCCTGCGCCACCTGCGCCAGCCCTTCGGCGACGCTGGCGGCAATGGCCGTGCGGAACCCGCGCCGCGCCAGCGCCCGTTCGAGCCGCAGCAGGAAGGGTTCGTCGTCGTCCGCGATCAGGACGTGGCCCGCCACGGTGGCCCCGATGTTATTCAGCATGGTTTCATTCCCCTTGAATCCCGGCCGAGGCCATCGCGCGGTCCAGATCGACGCGCGCCGACAGCCGGCTGCCCAGCAGATACAACCCGCCCATCTTGCGCTGCAGATACAGCGTGTCCATCGGCGGGATCACCCAGAAATCGCGGGCCTTTG
The DNA here is from genome assembly GCA_024742705.1 of Paracoccaceae bacterium. Lineage (GTDB taxonomy): Bacteria > Pseudomonadota > Alphaproteobacteria > Rhodobacterales > Rhodobacteraceae > JANSXZ01. Next base: position 10,780 of record JANSXZ010000006.1, read on the forward strand.
CGAATTCCATGCCCGCCGCGCGCATCCGGTCGGCCAGATCGCTTTGCGCGAAATCGAATTGCCCGCCCCGGCGCAGCGGTTCCATGGCCATGCGGGTCATGCCCAGGATCGCCTCCTGATGGCGTGCGGCCGAATCGGCGTGAAAATAGCCGATGCGGATCATCGCGGCGCGCAGCGCATCCGCATCGTCGGCCAGCCCGGCATCCAGAAGTGCCCGGAACGACGCCACCATCTGCGGATCGAAGGCCCGCGTGGCCCCGAAATCCAGCAGTACGACGCGCTCGGATGTCTCGTCGTAGTGGTAGTTGGCAAAATTCGGATCGGATTGCATCAGTTGAAAACCGAACAGCTCGCGCAGGCTGAGCCGGATCAGATCGGTCATCACCCGGTCGCGCAGCGGCTGGGGCGCCGCTGCCAGACGGTCGACAGGGATGCCGGGCATGAAATCCATCGCCAGCGTGTCACGGGTGCTGAGATCGGCGTGAAAGGCCGGCACCGCAAAGGCATCGTCATCGGCCAGCAGCGCGCCGAACCGCGCCAGCATTTGCCCCTCACGCGCATAGTCCGCCTCTTCGTGCAACTGCCGCCGCGCCTCGTCCAGCAGGGGCGCCAGATCGATTTCCGCCGGCACCAGCCCCGACAGACGCAACAGCGCTGCGACGTTGCGCACATCGCTGTCTATGCTCTGGCGCACACCCGGATATTGTACCTTGATCGCAAGGTCGCGCCCGTCGCGGGTGTGCGCGCGGTGCACCTGGCCGATCGAAGCCGCCGCCAGGGGGCGCACGTCGAACCGGCGGAACCGCTGCATGAAATCCGCGCCCCACTGCGCGGACAGCACGCGTTTGAGCTGCGCCGGCGGCATGAAGTGGGCGTCGTTGCGCAGGTGGCCCAGTATGTCGGCCAGTTCGCGGGGCAGAAAATCGCCGCCCTCCATGGAAAGCAACTGACCCATCTTCATCGCGGCGCCCCGCATCTGCGCCAGTTGGCGGGTGATCCGGGCCGCGTTCGCCGGCGTCAGCAGCAGATCGCTCATCCGGGGGCGCGCCCCGTTCAGCATCTGGCCGGCACCCGACAGGGCGACATTGCCGGCAACCCCGGCGGCGACGCCGCCCAGACGCGCCAGCCGCGACAGCCGCCCGTCCGGCACCGCAAGGCCGCGCGGCGTGTGTTTGTATGCGCTGATGCTTTTTTCTTCCATGTGCGCAGACCTAGCGCAGCGCGCCCGCCCGACCAGTTGCCGCATTTACCTGTGGCCGGCGATGGGCGCAGTGTGACGCAGCGGCGAAAGGAACAGCGCATGTTTGCAGGTGTGATGGGCACGATCGACTATGACAGGCAGGGGTCGCAGACCGGGCATCTGGAGTTGCCGCACAGCGTCGACCGGTCGCCCTACTACCGTATCCGCATCCCCTATTGGCGGATGCGCGGCGGTCAGGGGCCTTCGGTTCTGCTGCTTGGGGGCAACCACGGCGATGAATACGACGGGCCGATGGCCATTCTGCGGGTCATGCAGGCGCTGGAACCGGCCATGCTGAACGGATCGGTGACGGCGCTGCCGGCGCTGAACCCGCCTGCCGTCACGGCCCATGCAAGGTGTTCGCCGCTGGACGGCGGCAACCTGAACCGCAGCTTCGACGGACATCCCGCGCAGGGGCCGACCGCGCAGATCGCCGCCCACGTCGAACAGGTGCTGATACCCGATCACGACGTGATCTTCGATCTTCATTCGGGCGGCACCTCGATGGCGCATGTGCCTTGCGCGCTGACCCAGTTGCTGCCCGACGACAGCCTGCCCGACCGCACCCGCGATCTGCTGGCGGCGATGGGCCTGCCTTATTGCTTCCTCGTGTCCAGCGGCCGCGACAGCCCGACATCCATCGGCGCGGCGTTGCGCGCGGGCAAGACCACGATTTCAGGCGAGTTCGGCGGCGGTGGCGCGACCACGCCCGCCACCATGCAGGCCACGGTGAACGCCATCGAGAACGTGCTGATCGGCCTCGGAATTCTGACGCAGCGGGCAATCAGCACCCCGCAGCGCGCCCGGAACTGCGAATTCCTGCGGTTCAATCACGAGGATCTGTTCGTTTTTGCCGAGGCCACCGGATGGTACGAGCCGCTGGCGGACATCGGCGACCGGGTGCAGGCGGGTCAGCCGGCGCTGCGGTTCTGGAATTTGCTGGACCCCACGCAACAGCCGCGCGAGGCAGCCTTCGCCGCAACCGGGGTGGTTCTGGCCCGGCGCCTGCACAGCCATGTGGCGCCGGGCGATTGTCTCTTTGCGCTGGGCGGGCCGCTCTAGCCGGCGGCGCTATGCCTCCCAGGTGATCTGCCCGCCGCAAAACGTGATCGCGGCGCGCGCACGGTCCAGGGCTTCGGGGTCGGTGGTTTCCAGATCGCAATCCATCACCACCACATCGGCCAGCATCCCCGGCGCAAGCCGGCCCAGCCGCGCCTCGTCGAACCCGGCGTAGGCACCGCCGGCGGTATAGCCATGCAGCGTGTCGAGCAGGCTGGAGGCGTGGTCGGGGTGGCCGTCCTTCCAGGCGCGGCGCAGCACCGCCGCCTTGACCCCACGCATCGGGTTGACGTCGGACACCGGCCAATCCGACGCAAAGGCGATCGGCACGCCGGCATCGCGCAGGTACTGCACCGGGAACGACCAGGGCCACCGCGCCTCGCCAACCTTGGCGGTCCAGGGCTGCAACGGGAAATCCATCGCGCCGGGCGGATGCGGCGGCTGCATCGACGCCACCAGCCCCAGATCGACCATGCGCGCCAGGTCGTCGGGATGCAGCACTTCGATGTGTTCGATCCGGTGCCGCGAATCGCGCGCCCCGTTGGCGTCGCGCGCCGCCTGGTATCCATCGATCACCCGACGCACAGCGCCATCGCCCACCGCATGCACCGAAATCTGCAATCCGCGCCGGTCGGCGTCGATGCAGGCGGCGGCGAAGCGCTCGGCCGAATGCAGCGGATCGCCGCGCCAGCCCGGCTGATCGGCATAATCCTCGACCAGCACGGCGGTGCCGCTGTCGACGACGCCGTCCATGAACATCTTGACGCGCCCCGACCGCAGCCTGTCGCCACGGTAGCGCGCGTGCATCTCGCTGGCTTCTGCAAGGGTATCCAGAGGTTTCGACGGCGTCAGATGAAACGGAACCTCGGTGCGGCACAGCAATACGCCCCGCGCCTCCAGCGCCGCCAGCAGTTCCAGCTGATAGAAATTGCCGTCCATATTGTGCAGCGATGTAAACCCGTATGACGCACAGAGCTTCAGACCGTCGAGCAGCGCGGCTTCGTCATCGGCGCGTTGCGCGGCCGTGACAGCGCCGGGTTCGACGCCGGCCAGCCCCAGCCCCTCGCGCCCGCCCGAGGACCGCAGCGCCATCACCGGATCGAAGGCGGCATGTTCGCGCAGCTCGCCCGCGGCGGTGCCATCGGCGGCCATCACCACCTCGTTTCCCGGCGGACAATCGCGGCCCTGCATCAGGCCGGCCTTTTCCAGAGCCACCGAATTGGCCCAGGCGGTGTGGTGATCGCCGGCCACCAGTATCAGCGGCCGGTCCGGCAGGGCCGCGTCCAGCATCTGGCGCGTGGTCATCACGTTTTCACCGAAAAGATTGTAGTCGGCGGCCTTGCAGATCAGCAGCGCCTCGTCGGGGTTGTCGCGGGCATAGCCCTGCACCGCGTCGCGCAACGCCGTCGCGCCGCGGATGCCATCGAGTTGCAGCAGCCGCAGACCGAAACCCCCCGAAAAGAGATGCAGATGCGCCTCGACCATGCCGGGCATCACCGTGTTGCCCTGCGCATCAATCACCCGCGCGCCGGGTGCGGCCATCTGCATGACATCGGCCCGCGACCCGACCCCCACGATGCGTTCGCCGGCAAGCGCCAGCGCCTCGGCCCGCGGGTTCCGCGGATCCATCGTCAGAACGCGGGCATTGACGATAAGAGTGTCGGCTGAGGCCATGTGTTTCTCCCTGGGAGAGGAATGCGCGGCGCCGCCTGCGCCGTGCCCGACGCTAGCCGCTGAGCCGGCTGCGCACAATATTCAAGCGTCCGCCGGGCGGTTTTCATGCCCCGCCCAGAGGACTGTTGCCTAAGCCGCGCGCCGTCCTGTAAGCTGATTGAAAAGCCGTCGGTCATGCAAGATACCGGCATGCAACAAGAAACGGGGAACATGGACAGCACCGAAACCAGCCGCCCGAGCGCCGGCGACACCGCCATCGATGTCGTGCGCGTGTCCAAGATTTTTCCCGGCGATCCCGAGGTACGCGCGCTGGACGACGTATCGGTGGCGATCCGGCGCAACGAATTCTTCACCCTGCTCGGGCCTTCCGGTTGCGGCAAGACCACGCTGTTGCGGCTGATCGCAGGGTTCGAGCCGCCCAGCATGGGCAGCCTGCGGTTGCGCGACAAGGATATCTCGCGCTTGCCGCCGAACCGGCGCCCGATCAACACCGTTTTTCAGAACTATGCGCTGTTTCCGCATATGAGCGTGGCCCAGAACATCGCCTTCGGTCTGGAAATGCTGGGCAAGCCGCGCGACGAGATCGCGGCGACGGTCGACGAGATGCTGAAGCTGGTGCAGATGGAGGCGCTGAAGAATCGCCGCACCTCCGAGATTTCCGGCGGCCAGCAACAGCGCGTCGCGCTGGCGCGGGCCCTGGCGCCGCACCCCGAGGTGCTTTTGCTGGACGAACCGCTCAGCGCGCTCGACCTGAAGCTGCGCAAGGAAATGCAGATCGAACTGAAGCGGCTGCAGAATGAAACCGGCATCACCTTCATCTTCGTCACCCACGATCAGGAAGAGGCTTTGACGATGTCCGACCGGGTGGCGGTGATGAGCGCGGGCAAGATCCTTCAAATCGGTGCTCCGCGCGAGATATACGAGGCGCCGGCCGAACGGTTCGTGGCGAATTTCATCGGCGAATCGAACTTCCTCGATGCCGAACTGGCCGGCGACACGGTGCGCCTGAAGGCCGGCGGCAGCTTTCGCGTGGCGGTGCCCGACGGTGTCGCCGCTGGCCCCGTCAGCGTGCTTCTGCGCCCCGAACATGCCAGCGTGCGGATCGGTGAACCCGGCCCCGAGGAGTTGCCGGTACAGATCGAAAACGTTGTCTATTCCGGCGACGCGACCGTGGCGCATCTGCGGTTGTCCACCGGCGAGGCGGTCAAGGCCAGGATGCCGAACGCGCCCGGTGTCGCACCGCTGAGCAGCGGTGCCAAGGGCGCGGCGATGGGCATTGCGCCGGGCGGCATAACGGTGCTGAAGGATTGACGCGATGACAGACGCCATATCCGAAGCCCCCCGCGCGCTGGAACGCGAAGCCGAAAAGAACGATATCCGCACGCGATGGCTGCTGGCCACGCCGGCGATCGTGATCATCTTCCTTTTCGCCACGGCGCCGCTGTTCGTGATGGTCGTCTATTCGTTTCTGGCGCCCGGCGACTATGGCAACGTAAAGTGGGAATTCTCGCTGGACGGATGGACCAACGTACTGGTGCAGCGCGACATTTTCGACGACACGCTGATGTGGGCCGATGCCCATCTCTCGATCTTCTGGCGGTCGCTTTCGCTTTCGGTGATCACCACATTCCTGACGCTGGTTTTCGGTGTGCCCACGGCCTGGTTCATCGCGACCCAGCCGCCGGGCCGGCGCGAGGTATGGCTGTTCCTGATCACCGTGCCGTTCTGGACCAACCTTCTGGTGCGGACCATCGCCATTCAGGAGCTGATCCGCGCCGAGGGCGTGATCAACAACACGCTGCTGTTCGTGGGCCTCATCAACGCGCCGATCCAGATGATGTTCACCGATTTCGCCATCGCCTTCGGCATGACCTATGTCTATCTGCCGTTGATGGTGCTGCCGGTCTATGCGGCGGTGGAAAAGCTGGATTTCCGACTGGTCGAGGCGGCCCACGATCTCTATGCGGGCCGCTGGGTGGCGTTTCGCCGGGTGATCCTGCCGCTGATCAAGCCGGGGATCATCGCCGGTTCTATCCTTGTGTTCATCCCGTCGCTGGGCGCCTATGTGACACCGCGGGTTCTGGGCGGCGGCAAGAACCTGATGTTCGGCAACCTGATCGAGCTGCAGTTCGGTGCCGGCCGCAACTGGCCGCTGGGCGCTGCGCTTTCGCTGATGCTGATGGCGGCGGTGATGGTGTCGCTGATCTACTACGTTCGTGTCACCAGCCGCGAGCAGAGCGATGGCTGAGCCCGCCCGCCCCACCCGAGGCTATTCGGTCCGCACCCTGCCCGGCTTTGCCATTGTCGCGCTGTTCACCTTCGTCGCCCTGTATGCGCCGATCGCGATTCTCGTGGTGTTTTCGTTCAATGCGGGCACTTCGCTGGCGATATGGGAAGGGTTTTCACTGCGCTGGTATGTGCAGGCGGCCCAGAACGAACAGGTTCTGGATGCCGGCTTGCGATCGCTCTACCTGGCGGGGTTTTCCGCTTCGATCGCGACGGTGGCCGCCACGATGGCGGCGCTGGCCACAACCCGCACGCGGCGGTTTCCGGGCCGCACGATGATATACGCATTGATCAACCAGCCCCTTATGGTGCCCGAAATCGTCACCGCCGTTGCGCTTCTGATCGTTTTCGCGGCGGTCAAGGTCTGGACCGGGCACACATCGATGATCTACCTGATCGCGGCACACACGGCGTTTTGCGTGCCCTTCGCCTATCTTCCGATCCGCGCGCGGCTGGAGACAATGGACAACACGCTGGAAGTGGCGGCGCGCGATCTCTACGCCCCGCCGTGGAAGGTGTTCACCCGCGTCACGCTGCCGCTGATGTGGCCCGGTATAATCGCCGGGCTGATGCTGGCCTTCGTGATTTCGATGGACGACGTGGTGATTACCGAGTTTGTTAAATCCGCGGGTCAGGATACCCTGCCCACTTACATGCTGGGCCAGCTTCGGCGCGTGGTGACCCCCGAAATCAACGCGATCTCCACCGTGATCCTCGTGGTGGGCGCGATCCTCGTCAGCCTCTTTTTCGCACTGACGATGAGGCGGCGATAACCCTGTACCCGGCCGAACCAAGAAGCCGGGCCAAGAAAAACCCAAGCCAACACGAAGGAGAAGCCCATGAAACACGCATTGACAGCCGTATCGGCGCTGGCGCTTATGGCCGGCGGCGCCATGGCCAAGGAACTGAACATCTACAACTGGGGCAACTACACCAACCCCGAACTGATCGAGAAATTCGAGGCCGAGACGGGCATCGATGTCACCATCACCGATTACGACAGCAACGACACCGCGCTGGCCAAGGTCAAGGCCGGCGGCCACGGGTTCGACATCGTGGTGCCGTCGCATTCCTACATCCCGATCTGGATCAGCGAGGGCCTGCTTCTGGAAAGCCGCCCGGACCAGATGGAAAACTTTGGCAATGTCGATCCGGTGTGGGTGGACGTGGCATGGGATCCGGGCCGCCACTATACCGTGCCATGGCAGTGGGGCACCACCGGCGTTGTGGTCAACACCAAGTATTATGATGGCGACATCAACACTTCGGCGATCTTCATGGATCCGCCCGAAGAGCTGAAGGGCAAGATCAACGTCGTGCCGGAAATGGGCGATGTGATGGCTCTGGCGATCATGTACTACGGCGGCACCCCCTGCACCGGCGACCGAGAAATCCTCAAGAAGGTGCGCGACGGTCTGGTCGAAGCCAAGAAAAGCTGGCTGGGCATGGATTACGGCAACCTCGAGAAATTCGCCAAGGAAGATCTCTGGGCCGGCGTGAACTGGAACGGCTCGACCTTCCGCATGCGGCTCCAGAATGAAAACGTGGCCTATGGGTATCCCAAGGAAGGCTATGTCGTCTGGATGGACAGCGTCGCGGTCCTGGCCGATGCGCGCAACGTCGAAGAGGCGAAGATGTTCCAGAACTTCATCATGGAACCCGAGAACGCCGCGCTTATCTCGTCGTTCGCGCGCTATGCCAACGGCATCCTGGGCTCGGATCCCTACATGCCCGATGACATGAAGACCGCGCCGGAAATCGTGATTCCCGCCGAACTGAAGGACAAGGGCGTGTTCAACCAGGCCTGCCCGCCCGACGTGCAGCAGCTCTATACGCGCATCTGGACCGATCTCCAGAAGTGATGACAAACCGAAGGGCGCCCGCAGCGGGCGCCCTTTTCCGATTGGCCGATCGTGGCATCGGTGACGCAACCGCAGGGACCAGGCGCAGCCATGACCGCCAGCTACCGCAATTCACAGCCCAGCCCGCCGATCATGCAGGGCACGCCGGTGCCGGCGCAATGGCGGGTGCCGCCCGGTGGCTATGACACACCGCCCTTCAACCGTTGGTCGTTCCAGAACATGCGGCAACTGGCGCGCACCGCAGATGTGCGGCGTGGCGAAACCGTCTGGGACATGCCGGCGGCGCCGGAGGACGTGGATGCGGTGCGCTTTGCGGCCACGGATGGCCGCACGACGACCTGGGCCGACATGCTGGACGCCACCTATACCGACGGCGCGCTGATCTGGCTGGACGGTCGGATCGTCGTGGAAAGCTATCACAACGGGATGAACCCGCGCACCCAGCATATCATCTATTCCATGTCCAAGAGCCTGACCTCGACCGTCGCGGGATGCCTGATCGCCGAGGGTCTGATGGACCCGGCGGCGCCGGTGACCGAACTGGCGCCCGAACTGGTGCGCACCGCCTGGAAGGGCGCGACGTTGAGGCAGGTTCTGGACATGACAACCGGCGCTGTCTTTGACGAAACCTACGACAACCCCGCCGCCGAAGTGTGGAAACTGGACATCGCGGCGGGGCTGCGCCCTGCCCCGCCGGGCATGCCGGCGCAGGAGATTCCGGCAGATATCATGGACCTGATCGGGATGCTGACGCAAAGCGAGGCGGCGCATGGCGCGCGGTTTTCCTATCGGTCGATCGAAACCGAGGTTCTCTCGCTGCTGATCGAACGCGCGGCGGGGATGCACCTGTGTCCGCTGATGTCCGAACGGCTGTGGGCCCCGATGGGCGCGGGCGAAGACGGGTTCTTTATCGTTGATGGCGCCGGCTTTGCGCTGTCGGATGGCGGCTTCTGCGGCACCCTGCGCGACATGGCGCGGTTTGGCCGGCTGATGCTCGAGGACGGTCTGCGCGACGGCACGCGAATCGTGCCGCGCGCCTGGATCGACGATGTGCGCGCCGGCGACCATGGGCTGTTCGACGCCCATGGCCGCGAGATGTTTCCAGCCGGGCGCTATCGCAACATGTTCTGGATACCCGACCGCGCGCGTCCCGCGCACATGTGCCTGGGCATCCACGGCCAGCACATCCTGATCGATCCCGAACGCGGGCTGGTTGCCGTGAAACTTTCGAGTTGGCCACAGGCGCTGGGTGGCGAAGCGGAACCGCTGGCCGATTGGTTGGCCGCGGTCGAGGCGGTGGTGCAGCAACTGACCTGAGGAGCAGATCCGAGATGAGCGACGACCTGATTTACATGACCGCCACCGAAACCCTGGCGCGATATGCCGACAAGAGCCTGTCGCCGGTTGAGATGATGTCGGCGCAGATCGCCCGTGCCGAGGCCATCGCGCAGCCGGTCAACCCCTTCGCCGCCACGTTCTTCGACGCGGCGATGGATGCGGCCCGCGCGTCCGAGGCGCGGTGGGCCAGCGGCGCGCAGGCCGGTTGCCTGGACGGCATCGCCGTGGCGATCAAGGACGAAAGCTATATCGAGGGTCAGCCGACGACCTTCGGCTCGCTGGTCAACAAGGACGACATCGCCGATTTCACGTCGCCGAACAACGAACGCATTCTGGGTGAAGGGGGGATCGTGCATGTGCGCACGACCACGCCCGAATACTCGAGCGCCGGCTACTGCTGGTCGCGGTTGCACGGTGTTACGCGCAACCCGTGGAACACCGATTACACGCCGGGCGGATCGTCGGGCGGCGCTGGCGCGGCGCTTGCGGCGGGAGCCACGCAACTGGCCACGGGATCGGACATCGGTGGATCGATCAGGATTCCCGCGTCATGCAGCGGTGTCGTCGGCTACAAGCCGCCCTATGGGCGCAACCCCGACGACATCCCCTTCAACCTGGATTTCTACTGCCACACCGGCCCGATGGCGCGCAGCGTCGCCGACACGATCCTGTTGCAGAACGTGATGTGCGGCCCGCATCCGCACGATATCGCATCGCTCTATCCCAAGCTGGTGCTGCCGACACGGTATCCCGACCTGAAGGGGTGGAAGATCGCGCTGTCGATGGATCTGGGCAGCTTTCCTCTGGACCCGGACGTGCGCGCGAACACCCATGCGGCGGCCGAGACGTTCCGAGCGCTGGGGGCCACGGTCGAGGAGGTGGATATCGGATGGGGCCCCGAGGTTCTGGAGGCGGCGCTGGGATATCTCACGCATCTGTTCGGCGGGTCGCTGTCGATGCTTCTGGACGATCACGCCGAATCGCTGACACCCTATGTGCGCGAAATGGCGGAACGCGCGCGCGCATCGAGCGCACAGGATTTCGTGCGCACGCTTCAGGTGGCCGGGGAAAGCTATATGAAGCTGGGCCCGCTGCTGGAGCGCCACGACGTTCTGATCTGCCCCACCAACGCGCTGCCCGCGGTGCCCGCCGCCTTCGATCACAGCCGCGACACCGTGGAAATCGACGGGACCGCCGTGGACCCGACGCTGGGCTGGGTAATGACGACACCCTTCAACATGATGAGCCGGTGCCCGGTCTTGTCGGTGCCTTCGGGATTTGCCGCGAACGGTGTGCCGACCGGACTGCAGATCGTCGGGCCGACCTATCGCGACGCGAAAGTGTTCCAGGCGGCCATGGCCTTCGAGGCAGCGACGGGCGGATGGTATGGGCCGGGCCGGCCGCAACCGGCGATCGCCATGGCGAAAGCCGGCGCGGGCTGAAGCCGCGGATGCCTCCGGCGGGAGTTTATCCGGCAAGATGAAGGGCGCTGTCAGCCTGCGAGGATCGGGCTCTGGTCGATTTCGCCGAGCAGGAAGCGCATCTGCTGCTGTTCGATCTCGTCGAATCCGATGAAGGTCTTGAAATCGGCCATGCTCATTTGCGGATGCGGCAACGCGGCGGTGCCTTCATCGGCCACGAGACGGGAAAAGTTGTCCTGAAGGGCCTGGGCGGCGGTCATCAAGGCCACCAGCGGATAGCAGGCCAGGCCGGCGACCTCGCGGATTTCGGGGCGTGTCAGATCCTTTTCGAGCCAGCCGAAGACCTGGAGCGAAAGCGGTTTGTCCACCGCCTTGCGGAACCTCTGAAGGCCGGCGAAATCGTTGAAGGTGCGGCTGATAGGCTGAACCAGATCGGCGCCGGCGGCGGCATAGGCGCGGGCGCGGGCGATGGCGGCGTCTTCCGTCATGGCATCGGTGCGCGCGATGATCAGTGTGTCGGGGTCGCGGCGGGCCTCGACGGCGGCGCGAATCTTGGCGACGTTTTCCTCCATCGGCAGGATCTCGAGCCGGTTGGCGGCGGCGGGGCAGCGTTTCGGGGCCACCTGATCTTCCAGGATCAGCGCCGCGACGCCGGCCTGTTCGAATTCGCGGACCGTGCGCATCACGTTGATGGCGTTGCCGTAGCCGGTGTCGGCGTCGGCGATGACCGGGATATCGACCGCGTTCACGGTGTTGCGGATGACGCCGAGGTTTTCGGTCATTGTATAGAGTTCGACATCGGGGAACCCGAGTTGCGTGGCGGAAACCGCGAAGCCGGATGTCATGACGGCGGTGAACCCGGCCTTCCGGGCCATCATCGCCGACATCGCATCGTAGCATCCCGCCGCGATCCGGGTGTCGCCGGCGCGCAGGGCCTTTGCGAAGGCGCGTTTGGTTTCGGGGGTCATCATGATGTGCTCTCCTGTCGGTCGCGGGCGTGCAGATAGCCCACCAGCCCCCCCGCCTCGAGCATCTGTCGGTCGGATTCGGATAGGGGTTCGATGGGCAGTTGCGTGGATCTGGTGTGGTTGTGCAGCACGCCGGCGGACCAGTCGACTTCGATCTCGTCCCAGCGGCCGACGGCCGTCAGGATGCCCGGACAGGCGACCTGGGGAAAACCCATGGCGATTTCGCCGCGCCAGTATCCGGGGGAGAAGCTTTCGGCGACGACGCCGGCGACGCCGAGGTGCCGCATCGCGATCATCGGCGGATAGTGCGGATGGCCGTAGCCGAAGTTGAGATTGCCGACCAGCAGATCGCCGGGGCGCACCTGGCCCGCGAAATCCGGATCGTATTCCGACATCGCGACGCGGGCCAGTTCATCGACATCCTTGATCTTGATGTTCTTTACGCCGACGATCTGATCAACGTCGAAATCGGGCTCGTCGAAGACCCATGCAACGCGGCCGCGCAAGTTCGCCAGCGCCATCCTCAACCCTCCAGATAGGGGCGCGGATCGGCGATCCTGCCTTCGATGGCCGAAGCGGCCACCGCCGCGGCGTTGACGATGAAGATTTCGCTGTCGGGCGATCCCATCCGGCCCCGCACGTTCAGCGTTCCGGTCGACACGGCGCGCTGACCGGCTGTCATCACGCCCATGCGCCCGAAGCAGTAGTCGCAGGACGAGGAGGTGACGAACGCGCCGGCGTCGATCAGCCGCGAGAGGGTGCCTTCGCTGGCGGCCTGACTCATGATTTCCTTGCTGGTGGGCACGACATAGAGCTTGAACCCAGGTTTGACCCGGTGCCCTTCCAGAACATCGGCGGCCAGCCGCAGATCTTCGACGCGGCCCGAGGCGCATGAGCCCAGATAACCGACATGCACTTCGGTGCCGGTGACGGTGCTGAGATCGCGGGTGTTGGCGGGGCTGGGCGGGATGACAACCACGGGTTCGAGATCGGAAATGTCGATCCTGTGGCGCGCGGCATATTGCGCATCGGGGTCCGAGAACACCGGTTCCAGATCCTTGCGCTGGCGCGCGCGGGCGTAGGCCAGCGCCTTGTCGTCGGGATTCATGATTGCGGTCACCGCGCCGGTGAACATCGCAAGGCAGTTTATCGTCTGGCGCGCTTCCAGCGACATGTCGGCCACCGCGTCGCCGCCCAGTTCCAGCACATGGAACCGGCAGGCAGATGGCCCCAGCGTGCGCACGATGTGATGGAACACGTCACGCGAGGTCACGCCGGGCGACAGACGACCTGTCAGGTCGATCCGCGTGGTCTGCGGCACCTTCAGCTTGATGTATTCCTTGACGAACGCCTCGAGCAGGTGACGCCGGACGCCGATCGCCAGCGTGCCGAAGGTGCCCAGTTGCGAGATGTGGCCATCGAAGTGCACCACGAAGGCGCCGGGTGTGGCATAGCCCAGTTCGGCGGCGACCTGGTGGCCGATGCCGACGTTCTCATAGACCGGCACGTCGTTGCGGGCGCCCCATTCGCGGGTGATCTTGTGCAGATCCTCTTCGGCGGGCGTGGTTGCGGGCACCATGTGATCGATGAACAGCGCGAAACGATCGGGTTCGGCAACGCGGTCGATCCCGAACTCCTCTTTCATCTGGCGAAAGATCACGTCGGTGTAGCCGGGAAAATCATAGGCGATCACATAGTCGGGCTTGACGCGAATGTCCTCGCCGGCGCTGACTCGGTCACGCCCGGCGGCACGGGCCAGGATCTTTTCGGCGATGGTCTGCCCCATGGCGATGTCTCCGGTTGGTATCGCGTCACAGGCTTTGCCAGAAGTGTGTGCATGTCAACTGACAACTTTTATTTCACCTGATGATTTATGCCCGTCAACTGTCCGGACCAACCGCGCCATGTCGTGCACGGCCGCATCCAGTTGGCCCAGCAGGCCGTTCTGATTCCGCCCGACGATTTGCGGTGTCAGGCCGCCGATCGACACCGCCGCCACGGTTTCCCCGCGGTCGTTTTTCAACGGCATCGCCATCGCCGAAAGGCCGGCGGCCACGTCATCCTGAGTGATCACCCAACCCTGCGCGACGATCCGGTCCAGGTCACGGCGCAGGTGGGCGGGATCGGTTTCGCTGAAATCGGTCAGGCGCGCCAGCGGCCGGGCCAGAACCGCCTTCTGATCCTCGGGCGGCAGATGCGCCAGCAAGACGCGCGGCCCGGCACCACAGTTCAGCGGCATGGTTTCGCCCACCGACCACCACCGCACCTCGACGGCCGATTCGCCGTGGTACCGGGCCAGACACAGCGCCTCGGCGCCCTTGGCCACGGAAAGATAGGCGGTCGTGCCGGTTTCGGTGGCCAGTTGGCGCAATCGCGAATCGACCAGATCTTTCAGCGCTACGCCCTCCGGCACCGCGCTGGCCAGTTCAAGTACGCTGAGCGTCAGCGAATACTGCCCGGTTCCGGGGTTTTGCTGCACCAGCCCTTCGTCGCGCAGCGTGACCAACAACCGGCGGGTGGTGCCCGCATCCAGCTTTGTGGCCTGCGCAATCTCGCTGAGCGACAGGTACGGGCGGTCGACGCTGAAGCTGCGCAGGATCGAAACCGCGCGGCTGACGGCGCGCACTCGCGACAAGGTGCGTCCGTCGCGCGGCTGCTTGGGGGTAGGAGGATTCAACGGTTTCCCTAAAGTAATTTTCACAGGATGAAATAATAATTGCATGTTGACATTTTGCAAGCCTCTCGTGCGATACTGTCTCCGATCCGGTGCGTGATGCCGGTGTAGGGAGGACATCATGAAACACTTTGTCGCCGGGCTGACCGGCCCCGCCGTACTGGCCGCTGGCCTGTTCACATTTTCATTTGCCGATACGGCCGATGCGCAGATGCGCGAGCTGCGATTTGCCGAATTCGGCCCCAACCGGGGCACTCGGGCAGCCGCACTCGAGTGGCTCGACACCGAAATGCGCGAGAGATCCGGCGGCACGCTGGGGCTGGACATTTCGTGGGGCGGCGCTCTGCTGGGCGCCAAGACCGCGGCGCAGGGCCTTGCCGATGGCGTCGCCGACATGGCATCCATCGTGCCGGTCTACGCGCCGGGCCAGCTGGTCGCCTATGAGGTGGTCGACACCGTGCAATACGGCGACGAATGGGTTGGCATGATGGCGACCTACGAGTTCATGAACACCAACGAGGCGGCACTGGCCGAGCAGAAATCGTCGGGTATCAAGTACTTCGGCAACTACACCACCGGGCCGACGCAATTGCTGACCAAGGACGCGCCGGTCACCACCGCCGAAGATCTGGCGGGCCTGACGATCCGCGCCACCGGCGCCTTTGTGCCGGCAGTCGAAAGCAAGGGCGCATCGACCGTTTCGGTTTCGCAGCCGCAGGTCTATGAGGCGCTTTCCAACGGATCGGTCGACGGATCGACGACCTACTACTATGTGGTCAAGGCCTACAAGCAGTACGAAGTGGCCAAGTACATCACCGATCTGAACATGGGGCAGGTTCTGGCCTTCGGCGTGGGCATGAACATGAACACCTACATGAGCCTGTCGGACGAGGAACAGCAGCTTGTCGATCAGCTGGGCCGCGAGTTCACCGATTACATGGCTGAAAAAATGTACGAATCCCGCACCAGCGTGCGCGCCGAACTGGAGGCCGGCATCGACGGGCACAAGATCACCGTGGTCGAACCGACAGCGGAATTGCGCGCCTCGATGGTGGCGATCGCCGATGCGGATGTGAGCAGCTGGATGGAAAAGGCCGAGAAGAAGGGCCTGGACGCGGCGGCGGTTCTGGACAGCTACAAGGCGCTGCTGGCCAAGTACGAGGCCGAACGCGACGCCAACGGCTACCCCTGGGCGCGCTGAGCCGCCACAACAGGACCCGCGCGGCATGGCTGCGCGGGCCCGTCCCCCGATCCCGCATTCCGGAACCCTGCCCTTGGACCGCCTGCTCAGTCTGATTGAAAACCTTGCCTTGTGGCTGGCATGTGCCGCGCTGCTGGCGATGGGCGCCATCGTGACCGGTTCGGCGCTGGGGCGCACGATGTTCAACGCGCCGATACCCGACGATCTGCTGATGGTGGGCCTGTTGATGGTCTGCGTGATCATCCTGCCGCTGGCCTATGTGGAACGGGGCGATGGCCATATCGCGGTGACAGTCGTCACCGACCGCCTGCCCGCGCGCGTCCGTCACGCGCTGAGCGCGCTGGGACGGTGCCTGTTCGGTGCCTTCATCGGCACGATGGGCTGGATGCTGGCGCTGAAAGTTCCGAAGGAAATGGCCGGCGGATTGTACTATGACGGGCGGCTGGAGATTCCCACATGGCCGATGAAGGCGATCTTCGCATTCGGCGCCGCGGTGTTCCTGATCCGGCTGGCGGTGAACGTGGTGCGCGACCTGCGGGTGGCGGCGGGCCATGTCCCACCGCCCGATGCCGGCGGGACCGCGCCGCATTGACCGGCGCCGCACCCGGCCCGGCCGCATCGCCCGCACCCTGCTTTCTGGCTGTAAACCGGCCTGATCGCGCGATGGAAAGGCATCTGCAATGGATCCACTGAGTGTCGGACTGATCGCGCTGGCCGCCACGCTGGTGCTGCTGGCGCTGCGGGTGCCGATCGCCGCGGCGCTGGGCATCGTGGCCAGCGTGGGGATCTTCGTGATCTTCGCCTGGCGACCGGGCCGCGACTTCCTGCCCGAATACGCATGGCAGCCCACGCTTTCGCTGATTTCCAACAATCCCTATGCCTTCATCACCGGCTATACCCTGTCGACGGTGCCTCTGTTCATCCTGATGGGACACCTGGCGTTCGAGGCCGGCTTCACCACCGATATCTACCGCGCTGCAAGGCTGTGGCTGTCGCGGCTGCCCGGCGGCGTGGCGATGGCATCCGTTGTGGGCTGTGGCGGGTTTTCGGCGATCACCGGATCGTCGGTGGCCTGCGCCGCCGCCATGGGCCGGATCGCGATTCCGGAGATGCTGCGGTTCGGCTATTCGCGCGCGCTGGCCGCCGGATCGGTGGCGATCGGTGGCACGCTGGGATCGCTGATCCCGCCTTCGGTGCTGTTCATCCTCTATGGCATCTTCGCCGAACAGAGCATTGCCAAGCTTTTTGTTGCGGCAATCGTTCCGGGGCTTCTGTCGCTGCTGGCCTATCTTCTGGTGATCTACGTCTGGGTGCGCCTGCGGCCCGACGCGGCGCCGGTGCCGCAGGAAACCATCAGCCGAAGCGACAGGATGCGCGCGCTGCGCGACTGCTGGGCCATCGTGACGCTGTTCATCGTGGTGATCGGCGGCATCTACATCGGGCTGTTCACGCCGACCGAAGCCGCCGGCGTGGGCGCGGCGGCCTGTCTGGCGCTGGGGGTGGTTCTGGGGCGCCTGAACCTGCGCCGCATCGGCGCGGCCCTGAAGGAAACCGTGTTCCAGAGCGCGATGATCTTCGTCATCGCCATCGGCGGGAAGCTGTTCGTGAGCTTCATCGCCCTGACCGGCCTGCCAACGCAGATCACGGAATGGATTCAGGCGGCGGATGTATCGGTGTTCCTGGTCATGGGCCTGATCGTGGTGATGTATCTTTTCCTGGGGATGTTTCTGGATCCGATCGGCATCATCCTGCTGACGCTGCCGCTGACCATACCGATCGTCGAGACCTTCGGGTTTTCGCTGATCTGGTTCGGCGTCGTGGTGATCAAGCTGCTGGAGATCGGCCTGGTGACGCCGCCCATCGGACTGAATGTCTTTGTCATCAAGTCGATCGTCGGCGACCGCATCCCGCTGGAATCGATCTTTGGCGGGGTGGCGTGGTTCCTGATCATCGAGATCTTCGTGCTGGCGGCCATTCTGGGCATACCGGCGCTGTCGCTGTTTCTGCCCGGTTTCGTCTGACGGCTACGGCTGCCCGGCACCCCGAGCCGTGCGCCGGTGGCACGTTCGGGAGCCTCCGGCGGGAGTTTATCCGGCAAGATGAAGCGGCGACCCGCACGCCGGGGCGGTTTTGCCGGCGTCAGATGTCAATGGCGTTGTCGCGTTCCCAGCGGGTGAAATGGGCGGTGTAATCGAGCCATTCGTTCTGCTTGAGCTTCAGGAAAGCTTCGGAAAACTCGGTGCCCAGCATGGCCTGAAGCGGTTTGTCCTTGGCAAAGGCGCGCAGGGCGTCGAGCAGGTTGAGCGGCAGGCGCACGGCGCCGCGCAGTTTGTGACCGTCGGCGTACATGTCGATATCGCTGCGTTTGCCCGGATCGGCATCGGTGGCGAGGCCCGAAAGCCCGGCGGCGATGATAGCGGCCTGGAGCAGGTAGGGATTGGCGGCGCCGTCGGCGAGGCGCAGTTCGAACCGCCCCGGGCCCGGAACGCGCACCATGTGGGTGCGGTTGTTACCAGTCCAGGTGACGGTGTTGGGCGCCCAGGTGGCGCCGGAGGCCGTGCGCGGGGCGTTGATGCGTTTGTAGCTGTTGACGGTGGGGTTGGTGATGGCCGTCATCGCCCGCGCGTGCCGCATGATTCCGCCCAGAAACGCGCGGCCCTGATCCGACAGGCCCAGTTCGGCGGTGTCGCCGGTACCGGCCGGCGCTGCGAAGACGTTGTTCGCGGCGGCGGCCCCCGGCGCGTCCCAGACGGACACATGCGCGTGGCAGCCGTTGCCGGTGAGGCCGGGTATCGGTTTGGGCATGAAGGTGGCGCGCAGACCGTGTTTTTCGGCGACGGATTTGACCATGAACTTGAAGAACGAGTGCTTGTCGGCGGTGGCCAGGGCATCGTCGAATTCCCAGTTCATCTCGAACTGGCCGTTGGCGTCTTCGTGATCGTTCTGGTAAGGGCCCCAGCCGAGGCCCAGCATGTGGTCGCAGATCTCGGCGATCACGTCATAGCGGCGCATTACTGCCTGCTGATCATAGCAGGGTTTGGCAGCGGTGTCGGCCGGATCGCTGATGCTGTCGCCATCGGCGGTGAGCAGGAAGAACTCGGCTTCGACGCCGGTCTTGACGTGCAGCCCCTGCGCGCCGGCCTCGGCGATCAGCCGGCGCAGCACGTTGCGCGGCGCCTGCGCGACCTCGGCGCCGTCCATCACGGGGTTGGCCGCGACCCAGGCGACATCGGGTTTCCAGGGCAGCTGGATGACCGACGCCGGATCGGGCACCGCGAGCATGTCGGGATCGGCGGGCGACATGTCGAGATAGGTGGCGAAACCGGCAAAGCCGGCGCCTTCGCTCTGCATGTCGGCGATGGCGGCGGCGGGAACCAGTTTGGCGCGCTGACCACCGAACAGATCGGTGAAGGAGATCATGAAGTATCTGACGCCATTGTCGGCGGCGAACTGGCTGAGGTCGGTGGTCATTTTCGGTTTCCCCTTTTTGCTCGTATCAGGCCGTGGGCGATGCCGGGCGCTCTGGCCGGACCCTTGTCACACATGCCGGCCCGTCTTGTCGCGCGGCAAGCGGCGACCGGCGGTGATTTCCGGGCACCGGCGCGCCCGGGCGCGGCAAGTTTGGGCGCCGCGGGCCATCATGACGGTTTGCCGGGGTACCAGTCGGTGCCCGCCAGCGGCACCTTTGCCATCGCCGCCGCCTCCATCGTTATCGCGCAAAGGTCTTCCGGTTCGAGGTTGAGCACATGGTTCTTGCCGCAGGCGCGGGCGATGGTCTGGGCCTCGAGTGTCATGACCTTGAGATAGTTGTTCAGCCGGCGCCCGCCTTCGACCGGATCAAGCCGCGCAGCCAGTTCGGGATCCTGGGTGGTGATGCCGGCGGGATCGCGCCCTTCGTGCCAGTCGTCATAGGCGCCGGCGGTGGTGCCGAGGGCTTTGTACTCGGCTTCATGGCGCGGATCGTTGTCGCCCAGCGCGATCAGGGCGGCGGTGCCGATCGAAGCGCAATCGGCGCCCAGCGCGAGCGCCTTGGCCACGTCCGCGCCATTGCGGATGCCGCCCGAAACGATCAGCTGCACGCTGCGGTGCATCCCCAGATCCTGAAGCGCGCGGACCGCTTCGGGGATGCAGGCCAGCGTCGGCATCCCGACGTGTTCGATGAACACGTCCTGGGTGGCCGCCGTGCCGCCCTGCATACCGTCCAGAACCACCACATCTGCGCCTGCCTTGACCGCGAGCGTCGTATCGAAATAAGGCCGCGCGCCGCCGATCTTGACGTAGATCGGCACCTGCCACCCGGTGATTTCGCGCAGTTCGAGTATCTTGATCTCGAGATCGTCGGGCCCGGTCCAATCGGGATGGCGGCAGGCGCTGCGCTGGTCGATGCCGGCGGGCAGGTCGCGCATCGCGGCCACGCGGTCGCTGATCTTCTGGCCCAGAAGCATGCCGCCACCGCCGGGTTTCGCGCCCTGTCCAACGACGATTTCGATGGCATCGGCACGGCGCAGATCGGCCGGGTTCATGCCGTAGCGCGACGGCAGGTATTGATAGACCAGCAGTCGCGAATGGCCGCGCTCTTCAGGTGTCATGCCGCCGTCGCCCGTGGTTGTCGATGTCCCGGCAAGCGTCGCGCCGCGGCCCAGCGCCTCCTTGGCCTGGCCCGACAGCGCCCCGAAGGACATGCCGGCGATGGTGATCGGAATGTCCAGACGCACCGGCGATTTCGCGTACCGCGTGCCCAGTGTCACATCGGTGCCGCAACGCTCGCGGTAGCCTTCCAGCGGGTAGCGCGACATCGACGCGCCCAGAAACAGCAGATCGTCGAAATGCGGCAGGCGCCGTTTCGCCCCGCCACCGCGGATGTCGTAGATGCCTGTGGCGGCGGCGCGGCGGATTTCGGCATTCACCGCCGGGGTGAACGTCGCCGACTGAACCGGAACAGTGCGGGGTTTGTCGGTCATCTGAGCCTCAGTACGCGTTGTCGATGTCGAAATGATACAGACGGCGGGCCGACCCGTAGCGCCGGAACCCGGCGGGATCGGCATCGCTGCCGGCGCTTTCCAGCAGCTTGGCGAGGGCGGTCAGGTGTTCGGGCCGCATCTCTTTCTCGATGCAGTCCGCGCCCAGCGATTTGACCGATCCGCGCACGAAAAGCTGCGCCTCGTAGATGCTGTCGCCCAGCGCCTCGCCGGCATCGCCACAGACCACCAGGTGGCCCTTTTGCGCCATGAAGGCCGACATGTGCCCGATGTTCCCGTGCACCACGATGTCAATTCCCTTCATCGAGATCCCGCAGCGCGACGCGGCATTGCCGTGGATCACCAGAAGGCCGCCATGACCGGTGGCGCCGGCATACTGGCTGGCGTCACCTTCCACGATCACGGTGCCCGACATCATGTTTTCCGCAACTCCCGGCCCGACCGATCCGGCCACGCGCACGGTTGCGCGGGCGTTCATCCCGGCGCAGTAATACCCCGTGGGCCCGGCCACCGTGACATCCAGCGGCGCGTCAAGCCCGACGGCCAGCGCATGGGCGCCGCGCGGGTTCAGGATTTGCCAGGCGGTCTGGTTGGTGCTGCCGTTCTGCGCCTGCAAGGCGGCGTTCATGTCGCGCAGCGTGGTTTCGGCGAGGTCGATCACCTGCATGTCAGTGGCTCCAGAAGTAAACGGTTGCCGGCTCTGGTTCCCAGATGCGGGCACGCGCGATGTCAGGCAGGTTGACCAGCGCACGGTATTCCGAACCAAAGGCGACATATCGTTCGGTTTCGGCCATCACCGCCGGTTTGCAGGCGATCGGATCGCGCAGCACACCGAAGCCGTCGGCGGTGCCCACCACGAAGGTGTAGAACCCGTCGAGATCGCGCAGGCCCTGTTCCAGCGCGCCGCCCAGCGTGGCCCCCTGCCCCATCCGCCAGGTCAGATAGGCAGCGCCGACTTCGGTGTCGTTCTCGGTTTCGATATGCACGCCATCGCGGCGCAGACGGCGGCGCAGCGCGTTGTGGTTCGACAGCGATCCGTTGTGCACCAGGCACTGGTCGGGCCCGGTTGAAAACGGATGCGCGCCCATGGTGGTGACAGCCGATTCGGTGGCCATCCGCGTATGGCCGATGCCGTGGGTGCCGGACATTTCAGGCACCGCAAAGCGGCGCGCGACGTCGCGCGGCAGCCCGACCTCCTTGTAGATTTCGATCCTTTCGCCCGCG
The DNA here is from genome assembly GCA_024742705.1 of Paracoccaceae bacterium. Classification (GTDB taxonomy): domain Bacteria; phylum Pseudomonadota; class Alphaproteobacteria; order Rhodobacterales; family Rhodobacteraceae; genus JANSXZ01. The sequence continues at coordinate 32,706 of JANSXZ010000006.1, forward strand.
CTCATCACGCGCAGCCCCGCGGGCAGCGCCGCGCGCAGGTCCGGCGCCGCGTCGCGCGGCGCTTCGATCACGGCGTGCGTGTCCTTGCGGGTGATCGACACATCGGTGCCCGTGGCCGCGGCAAGCCGCGCCTGCAACCCGTCGAAGGCGGCCATGTCATCGCTCTGCACCGTCAACTTGGCCCGGCCGGGACGGCCCGGACCGTAGATCGCGATGCCGGCGCTGTCGGGGCCGCGATCTGTCATCGTGACCAGCATATCCGTCAGCAGGCCGCCCAGTTCGGGCTGCAACCGCGCATCCTTCAGAAACAATCCGACGATTCCACACATGGCCCGGCCCCGTTTATCCCTGCGTCAGGGTTAGCACCGGGCCACAGGAATTTCAACTGTCAAGAAACAAATTTTCCCCGTAAGGCGCACAACGGCCGGTTTGGGCCGAATCAGGCGCTGCGGTACGAGATCACCGACAGATAGCGCGCCGGCAGGCGGACCAGCACCTCGGGGCCGTGCGGCGCATCGGCGTCGAAGAACAGCGTATCGCCCGGTCGCAACGGATAGACCGCCGTGCCATGCCGGTAGTCCACCGCACCTTGGAGCATGTAGATCATTTCGACGCCGTCATGCTGAAACGCCGGGAACACATCCGAAGCCTCGGTGAGGGTGATCAGGTAGGGTTCGACCATGACGCCGCTGGCGTTGCCGCCGATATGGCCCAGCAACCGGTACTGATGGCCCGCGCGGGTGCCGGCGCGGTCTGTCTCGACGCCCGCGCCGGCGCGTGTGTGCACCGCGTTGCGCCGCGTTTCGAAGCGGCGAAAGAACGCCGTGACGGGCACGCCGAGCGATTCCGACAGGCTTTGCAGCGTTGTCAGCGATGGCGAGGTGTTGCCGTTCTCGATCTTGGAAAGCATGCCGATCGACAGGCCGGTGCGCTGTGCGAGGTCGGCCACCGTCAGGCCGTGCTGGTGCCGGATGGCGCGCAGTTCGCGCCCGATCGCCTCTTCCAGCACGGTCGAGCGATCCTCGCGCAGCCGGTGCGGATCCTGGGAAAGCGGGGGTTTCGGCATGGTTCGGGTTCCGGGGTTCTGTCGGGCGGAACCTAGCCTGCGCCGCCAGCCAAGGCCAGTGGCCGTGCCAGAGGCGGCGGCACGCAGAGACCACCGGGTGGCGCGGGAGGTGAGCGCGAGGGGGGCTTTCTGCCCCCCGCCTGGGCAAGCCCAGGCCCCCCCGAGGATATTTTTGGCAAAAGGAAAGCGAATTCGGCTGGCCCCGCGCCCGCCGAAGCGCCACGATGCGGGGATGGATACAAGCGACACCAGAGCGGGGGCCATCGACCGGGCCGAACGGTATTTCGACAGCGGCGGTTTTGCCGCCGACCTGGCGCGGCTGGTGGCCTATCCCACCGAGAGCCAGGTGCCCGCGCGGGCGCCCGAACTGATGCGGTACCTGCGCGAGGCGTTGCAGCCGCGCCTTGCGGCGGCCGGTTTTGCCTGTGAGATCTTCGCCAATCCCGAGCCGAAGGGCGGGCCGCTGTTGCTGGCCGAGCGGATCGAGCCACAGGGGCCGCGGGTTCTGAGCTATGGGCATGGCGATGTGATCCGCGCGCAGGAAACGCAATGGCGCGCGGGGTTGCGGCCCTTCGACCTGACCGATGCGGAGGGGCGGCTTTATGGCCGGGGCAGCGCCGACAACAAGGCACAGCACCTGATCAACATCGCCGCGCTGGAGGCGGTTCTGGCGGAGCGCGGCGCGCTGGGGTTTTCCATGCGCTTCGTGATCGAGATGTCCGAGGAGACCGGTTCGCCGGGGCTGGACGCGTTTTGCGCGGCACGGGCCGGGCGGCTGGCTTCGGATGTTCTGATCGCGTCGGACGGGCCGCGGTTGCAGCCCGACACGCCGACAGTGTTCACAGGCGCGCGCGGGGCGATGAATTTCGACATGACCGTGCAATTGCGCGACGGGGCGCATCATTCGGGCAACTGGGGCGGGGTTCTGGCCGATCCGGCGATGATACTGGCGCAGGCATTGTCGACGATCACCGACGCGCGCGGCTGCATCCTGATCCCCGAATGGCGCCCCGACAGCCTGACGCCCGCGATCAGCGCGGCGCTGCGCGACCTGCCGGTCGTGGGCGATGCGGGCCCCGAGATCGATCCCGAATGGGGCGAAACCGGGCTGAGCCCGGCAGAGCGTCTGTATGGCTGGAACGCCTTTGCGGTGCTGGCGATGCAAAGCGGCGTGCCCGATGCGCCGGTGAACGCGATCGCGGGCGAGGCCCGTGCGACCTGCCAGTTGCGGTTCGTGGTGGGCACCGACATGAAACAGATCCTGCCAGCCCTGCGGCGCCACCTGGCGCGGGCGGGTTTTGGCGACACGGTGCGGGTGACGCCGCATGAAGAGAAGCCTTTCTGCGCCACCCGGCTGGACCCGCGCCACCCCTGGGTGCGATTCACCGCCGGATCGCTGGAGCGCACCAGCGGCCGGACACCGCATGTTCTGCCCAATCTCGCCGGTTCCCTGCCCAACGAGGTTTTCAGCGATATACTAGGGTTGCCGACGGTTTGGATTCCACATTCCTATCGCGGCTGTTCACAACACGCCCCGAACGAACATGTCCTCAAACCGGTTTGCCGCGATGCGCTGCGGTGCATGGTCGGGTTGTTCGCGGATATCGCCGATACCGGCGGGCCCGCCCCCGCTGCGCCATAGGCCCTGAGCCGCGCCGCCCATCCGCTTCAACGACCACCCCAAAAACAGGATACACCGACATGCAGATCATTCCGGCGGGCACCCGCCCCACCATCAAGGCGCGACCCGAGTGGTTTACCGGCGATGTCTGGCAAGACCCCATCGTGGAAGCGCCCGAACCCGCGCGGCTCCGCGCGCTGCGAGTGAGCTTTGCGCCCGGCGCGCGGACCGCCTGGCACACGCATCCGCTGGGACAGACGCTTCTGGTTGTGGCTGGCGTGGGCCGGGTGGCGTTGCGCGGTGCCGCGCCGCAGATCATCCGCCCCGGCGACACCGTGTGGATCCCGCCCGGCGCCGAGCATTGGCACGGCGCCGCCCCGGACACCGCGATGACGCATATCGCGATGCAGGAGGCGCTGGACGGCAGCGTCGCCGACTGGCTGGAACAGGTCAGCGAAGCGGACTATTCGGCCGCCACCGGCTGAGCCGGACGGCCTCGCATCGCCTCGCCCCGCGGATCGTAAGGCGAAGGCGCAATCACGCGGGCGGTGCGCGCCTGACCGACCACATGCACGACAAGCGCCGTACCGGGCGCCGCCTGCGCCCGGTCGACCAGCGCCATCGCCAGCGATTTTCCGACCGTGTGGCCGTAGCCGCCCGAGGTGACGAAACCCACCCTTTCGGTGCCCGACCAGATCGGCTCGTAGCTGCTGGCATCGGCATCCGTGGCATCGATCTCGAGCGTCACCAGGGTCTGCGCCGGCCCGTTGCCGTCGCGTTCGGCGAGGGCCGCGTCGCGCCCGATGAAACCCGGTTTGTCCCAGTCGATCCAGCGGTCCATCCCGGTCATGCCCGGGGTGTAGCCCTGGGTAAACTCGGCCGACCAGATTCCGAACGATTTCTCGAGGCGCAGGCTGAGCAGCGCGTTGAACCCGTATTCACGGATGCCATGCGCGGCCCCGGCGGCCAAAAGCATCCGCCGCAGGGCAACATGATCGCCGTAGCGGCAATTGATCTCGTAGCCCAGTTCGCCAGCCACCGACATCCGCGCGACGCGGGCGCGGATCAGGCCGATATCGAAATTGTCACATCCCATGAAGGGCAGTGCATCGACCGGGCCATCGGTGAGGCCGGCGATCACCTTGCCGGCGGCCGGCCCGGCCAGGGAAAATCCGCAGATCTCCTCGCCCAGATCGCGCAGGGCAACGCCGTCGTCCATGTGATCGCTGAACCAACGCATGTGCCAGCGCCGCAGGTAATAGCTGCCCATGATCCACCAGGTGCCATCGCCCCAGTTGAACACCGTCAGATCGCCCTTCAGGCGGCCGTCATGGCCCAGCATCGGTGCCAGCTTTGCGCGCCCGGGCCGTGGCAGCGCGGATGCCATCATCCGGTTCAGCCAGGCTTCGGCACCCGGTCCCGTCACTTCGAACCGCGAAAACGCCGATATGTCCAGCAGCCCCACCCCCGCGCGCACGGCCTGGCATTCTTCGGCCACGATATCATGTGCGTTTGATCGTTTCAGCGTGGGCTTTTCCACGAAACCCTCGGGCGCGAAGTAGAGCGGCACTTCCATGTCCCAGCTGACGCCCCAGCGTGCGCCGGCGGCCGTCATGGCATCATGGGCGGGGGCCATCTTCAAGGGCCGGCCGGCGGGCAGCTGTTCATTCGGATAGGTCATCACGAAGCGGCGCGAATAGAACTGGCCGGTGGTTTCGCGAATGTATTGCTTGTTCTCCGCCCAGGTGCCGAAACGGGCCACGTCCATGCCATAGACATCGGCCTCGGGTTCGCCATGCACCATCCATTCGGCCAGCGATTTGCCAACGCCGCCGCCCTGAAGGAACCCGGCCATGACCGCGCAGGCGGACCAGTAGCCGCGTTTGCCCGGCACCGGCCCGACCAGCGGGTTGCCGTCGGGGGCAAAGGTGAAGGCCCCGTTGACCCAGGTCTTCACGCCGACTTCCTGCAAGCAGGGGTAGCGGTTGAAACCAAGCGTCAGCTCATGTTCGATGCGGTCGGGATCTTCCTTTTGCAGTTCGAACCCATACTCCCAGGGCGCGCCGTCCATCATCCAGTGCTGATGGTTGATTTCATAGATGCCCAGCAGAACGCCCTTCTGGTCCTGCCGCAGATAGGTGAACCCTTCCAGATCCACGGTCATCGGCACCTCGTGGTCCAGCTCTGCCAGCTCGGGGATCGTGTCCGAGATCAGATAGTGGTGGTTCAGCGGCGAAACCGGCAGTTCAACGCCAGCCATGCGGCCCACCTGCTTGGCCCAGAGACCGGCGCCATTGACCACATGTTCACAGGTGACAGTGCCCTTGTCGGTGACGACCTGCCAGCCCTGCAAGGTCTGGTGCAGTTCCAGAACGCGGGTGTGTTCGATCACCTGCGCGCCGCGCTTCTTGGCGGCGCCGGCATAGGCGTGCACGGTTCCGGTTGTATCGATGTATCCTTCCCGGTCGGCCCACATGCCGCCCAGAAGGCCATCGCCGGACATGATCGGATTCAACGCCACCGCTTCTTCCACACTGACCAGCCGGCAATCTTCGATGCCGATGGACTGAAATGTGCGATAGGCCGATTGCAGCCATTCCCAGCGATCGGGCGTGCCCGCCATGGTCAGGCCGCCGGTCATGTGCAGGCCGATGTTCTGGCCCGATTCCGCCTCGATCTCGCTGAGCAGGTCGATGGTATAGGCCTGAAGCTGGGCGATGTTGGGATCTGCGTTCAGCGCGTGGATGCCGCCCGCCGCGTGCCATGATGATCCGGCGGTAAGCACAGATCGTTCCAGCAGGCACACGTCCTGCCAACCCAGCTTGGCAAGATGATAGAGAACCGATGCGCCGACGACCCCGCCGCCGATCACGACAACCCGATAATGCGATTTCATAGTGCCGCCTTTCCGCCAGAGCCGCTCTGAACATATGTGTCCAATACCGGGCGCATCGTAACGCCCACAGGGGGCGCGGCGTCAAGAAATTCTTCGGCGCGCGTCCGGGTTTCGGCACGGGTTTCGGATTGCAAGCGGCGCGGGGCAACAGCCAAGACATCAAGCCGCCGCGCCACCATCATCGGCAAGGCCGTACCGTACCGGTGGCGGCAGGTTCAGCCGGCGCGATTTGCGATCAGGTGTTGAACAGGAAATGCAGCACGTCGCCATCCTTGACGACATAACTCTTGCCCTCGGCGCGCATCTTGCCGGCTTCCTTGGCCGCCTGTTCACCGCCAAGCCCGACGAAATCATCATAGGCGATGGTTTCGGCGCGAATGAAACCGCGTTCGAAATCGCCGTGGATCACCCCTGCGGCCTGGGGCGCCGCCGTGCCCTGGCGGATCGTCCAGGCGCGGGCCTCTTTCGGCCCGACGGTGAAATAGGTCTCGAGATGCAAGAGATCGTAGCCGGCGCGGATCAGCCGATCCAGACCGGCCTCGCTCAGCCCCATTTCGGTCAGGAACATCTCGGCCTCGTCGGGTTCGAGCTGGCTGATCTCTTCCTCGATCTGGGCGCTGATGATCACATGTGCGTTGCCCTGGGCCGCCGCCATCTGCGCCACCGCGCGCGAATGGGCGTTGCCCTCGGCCGCTTCGGATTCGCCGACGTTGCAGACATAGAGAACCGGCTTGGTCGTCAGCAGTTGCAGCATCTTCCAGGCGCGGAGATCTTCGGGATCCACTTCGACGACCCGCGCGGGCCGGCCCTGTTCCAGTTCGGCCAGCGCCGCCTTCAGCAACCGCTCCTGCAACAACGCTTCCTTGTCGCCGCCGCGCACCTTGCGCACCAGGCCCTGAAGCCGCTTTTCGATGCTTTCTATATCGGCCAGCATCAATTCGGTTTCGATGGTGTCGGCATCGGCCACAGGATCCACACGGCCTTCCACATGGGTCACGTCGCCGTCCTCGAAACAGCGCAGAACGTGGGCGATGGCGTCGACCTCGCGGATGTTGGCCAGAAACTGGTTGCCCAGCCCCTCGCCCTTCGACGCGCCTTTGACCAGGCCCGCGATATCGACGAATGTCATGCGGGTGGGAATGATCTGCTTGGATCGCGCAATCGCCGCAAGCCGGTCAAGCCGCGCATCGGGCACCGCCACCTCGCCGACGTTGGGTTCGATGGTGCAGAACGGAAAATTCGCCGCCTGTGCCGCCGCCGTGCGCGTCAGCGCATTGAAAAGCGTTGACTTGCCCACATTCGGCAAACCCACGATGCCCATCTTGAAGCCCATCTGACCCTCCGTCGCCCGTTGCCGCGCTTCTATGCGCAGCCCTGCCCCGGCGCAAGGCCCGCAGCCCATCGCGCGGCATCTTGAAATCACGCCCGCGCCGGTGCGATCGCGCATTGATTTCCCGCCGCGCTTTTGGCAGGACAGGCCAGCCCCGAGGAAAGAACCCCATGACCCGCATAGACGATACCTTTGCCGCCCTGGCCCAAGAAAACCGCAAGGCGTTCGTCGCCTATGTCATGGCCGGCGATCCGGATTTCGACACGTCCCTGGAAATCGTGCGCGGCCTGCCGGGGGCGGGCGTCGACGTGATCGAACTGGGTGTGCCGTTCACCGATCCGATGGCCGACGGCCCGACAATCCAGCTTGCCGGTCAGCGTGCCCTGTCCGGCGGCATGACGCTGAAATCCACGCTGGAACTGGCGCGCCGGTTCCGCGAAGACAACCAGACGACGCCGATCGTGCTGATGGGATATTACAACCCGATCTACTCGCATGGGGTGGATCGCTTTCTGGCCGATGCGACGGCGGCGGGGATCGACGGGCTGATCGTGGTCGATCTGCCACCCGAAGAAGATGACGAACTCTGCGTGCCGGCGCAGGCGGCCGGGCTGAACTTCATCCGGCTGGCCACCCCCACAACCGACGATGCGCGGCTGCCGCAGGTGCTGCGGAACACGTCGGGCTTTGTCTATTACGTTTCGATCACGGGCATTACCGGATCGGCCGAAGCCGAAGCCGCGGATGTCGGGCCCGAAGTGGCGCGCATCCGCGATGCGGCCGGCCTTCCCGTGGTGGTGGGCTTCGGCATCAACGCGCCGGCCCGCGCCCGCGCCGTCGCCGAGGTTTCGGACGGTGTTGTCGTCGGTTCGGCGATCGTGGCGCGCATCGCAGCGGGCGATCCGGTGTCCGACGTCCTCGGCTTCGTCCAGAGCCTGGCCGACGGCGCCCACGGCGCCTAGGTGCGGCGGCGCAGCATGTGCGTGGCCTCGTACTGCGCGACCGTTTCGCCGGTCTGCCGGATGACGTCATAGCGGATATCGACGAACCCCCTGTCGGGCCGCGACCGCGACGCGGTGGAACGCAATACCTCGGCCTCGACATGCAGCACGTCGCCGGGGCGCACCGGAAGCATCCATTTCACATTGGCCATGCCGGGCGACCCCATCGAGCTTTCAGACCAGTCCGCCGCCTCGAGCGTCAGCTTGAAGGCGATCAGCAAGGTGTGCCAGCCGCTGGCAATCAACCCGCCATAAGGCGAGGCGCGCGCCGCCTCATCGTCCAGGTGGAACGGCTGCGGATCCCATTCGCGGGCAAATCCAATAATGTCCGCGGCGCGCAGCGCACGGCTGCCGGTGCGAAAGGTCGCTCCCGCGGGCAAATCCTCGAAGAACATCAGGTGTCTCCCGTCCGGGTGCCACGGCTGCGCCTGGCGCCTCTGAAAAATGGCGTGCGCCCTGCAAGGGCGCTCATTTCGACAGCAGCCGGTCGCGCGGCGGTTCGGCGTTGCGGTGACGGTCCAGAAACACCCGTAGGTCGGTCAGAACCGGCAGGATCTGCGCCAGGCGCGCGGTGTCGAACCCGCGCGCCAGATCGGCGAAATCCGGCCCCAAGGCGGCAATCGTGCCGTCACGTAGTCGGCGCCCGGCGTCGGTGATCCACACGCATTTGCTGCGTCCGTCATTAGGGTTTGGCCGCACATCGACCAGCCCGTGCCGTTCCAGCACGGCGATGGTGTGTGTCATCGATGTCTTCGGAACCTGAAACGCCCGCGCCAGTTCGACAGGTGTGCGCCCGTCGGCCACGCGGATCAGATGGTTCAGAACCGAAAAATGCGGCGCTATCAATCCCTTGGGCAACCGCGCCTCCAGAAGGGCGCGGCTGAGTTGCTCGATGATCCCGATTTCGTTGAAGACCGGGAAAAAGGGGGCGGAATCCGCGTCAGGCAATCTTGTCCTCCAAAGGCCATCGGGGGCTTTGCGGCACGGCCGGCCCATACCCCAGACGCGCCCACATTTGCACGGTTCCTCCGTCGGGCGCCAGCATGTCGTGGGCGGTTTTGTAGAAGGGCGCCATTTCCGGGTACTCCTGCAAGGCCTGGCTGAGCGGCTGCACCCCAAGGCCTTCGGCCGTCGCGGCCAGGTTCAGACGCACCCAGTCGCGGCCCGCGGCGATCTGGTCGGCGCGGGTGTTGCCCGCGCTCACCTGCCAGATATGCGCCATCGCGGTCTGCATGTTTTCCAGAACCGCCGCTTCGCCCTGGCTGTAGGCCATGCCCGCGCGATCCATCGCGGCGCTGCGGCTGAACAGGCCGGTCAGGTGCATCGCCTCGAACATCGGCCCAGAGAAATCGATACCGTCGGGGTTTGCGTTCACCTCGCGGTGGCCGATGCGAAACAGATCCACGCTTTCCTTGTAGGTGCGTTCGGTGCGCAGTTCGACCAGCATCGCCTCGACCGAAAGCGCGCGCAGCGCCGCCACCTCGCCCGGATCGGCCGTGGCCCCCGTGACCGTACCGTGGCGCACTGCCGCGCGGATGCGTGCGATGGCGTCCTGCGGCACCGGGCGGGCGGTGTCGAACGGCTCTTTCAGCGACCGCCGATGCGGCACCTGCGCGAACAGCGGATCGGGGGCGGCGTCGGTGTCGAAGAAATCGCAAACGGCGATGGGCCGGGCATCCAGCCGGTCCGCCGGCATGCCGTCGGGAAACAGGGCCATCTGCACGTCCAGACCGTCATTCAGCGCGGCCATGCGCATGATTTCCAGGAAACAGCCCAGCCCGATCACGATCTGCCGGCTGAACGGATCGGTATGTGGCAACAGCCGGTCGGTGTCGACAAACAGTGTCACCCGGCCCGGCGTCGCCACGTCCACCTTCCAGGGCTGCCGGTTGTGCGGGTTGGGCGCAAGAATCGCGTGGCTGAGCGCGCGCAGCCGCGGATCGTCATAGCGTCCCGCCGCTGTCCAGGGCGCCAGAGCCGCATGGGGTTGGCGCGTCACCGCGTATCCGGCGCCACCGCCCGCGGCCAGAACCGCGCCGCCACCAATCAAGGCAAGTGTTTTCCGACGGGACATTTTCATTCCATATACCCCTATATAGTATGATATCGTACTTAACAGCTTGCTGCGGCATTTCAATCCCTTCCGCACAGGCGCGTTGAGATTTTTGCGCACAGGCGCTAAGCAAAACCCGTTCTAACCGAAGGAAATGCGCGCCATGTCCGTTATCACCACCATCGACGACCTCAAACGCATCTACGAACGGCGCGTCCCCAGAATGTTCTACGACTACGCGGAATCCGGCAGCTGGACAGAACAGACCTTCCGCGAGAACTCGTCCGATTTTCAGGATCTGCGCCTGCGTCAGCGCGTGGCTGTCGACATGACCGGCCGCAGCACCGCCACCCAGATGATCGGCCAGGACGTGGCGATGCCCGTGGCGCTGGCGCCGGTCGGTCTGACCGGGATGCAGCACGCCGATGGCGAAATGAAGGCCGCGCGCGCCGCCGAGAAGTTCGGTGTGCCCTTCACGCTTTCGACCATGTCGATCAACTCGATCGAGGACGTGGCGAGCTATACGTCGAAACCCTTCTGGTTTCAGCTCTATACCATGAAGGACACCGATTATGTCAGCCGCCTGATCCAGCGCGCCAAGGACGCGGGGTGTTCGGCGCTTGTGATCACGCTGGACCTGCAAATCCTCGGCCAGCGCCACAAGGATCTGAAGAACGGCCTGTCGGCGCCGCCGAAACTGACGCCCAGGACCATTGCCAACCTGATGACGAAATGGGCCTGGGGCATCGAAATGCTCAGCGCCAGGCGGCGCGAGTTCGGCAACATCGTCGGCCATGTCGAGGGCATCTCGGATGCCTCGTCGCTGGGCGCCTGGGCTGGCGAACAGTTCGATCCGGCGCTGGACTGGGGCAAGGTCGAAAAGATCATGGAACAATGGGGCGGCAAGGTGATCCTGAAGGGTATCCTGGATGCCGAAGACGCCCGGATGGCGGCCAAACTGGGGGCCGATGCCATTGTGGTTTCAAATCACGGTGGCCGCCAGCTGGACGGCGCGCTCAGTTCGATCCGGATGCTGCCTTCGATCCTCGATGCGGTCGGCGGCGATGTCGAAGTGCACATGGACGGCGGAATCCGCTCGGGGCAGGATGTGTTGAAGGCCGTGGCGCTGGGCGCCAAGGGCACCTACATCGGTCGCGCCTTTGTCTACGGTCTGGGCGCCATGGGCCAGCAGGGCGTGACCCGCGCGCTCGAAGTGATCCACAAGGAGCTGGACATCTCGATGGCGCTTTGCGGCGAACGGTCGGTCAACGATCTGAGCCGGTCGAACCTGCTGATCCCCGAGGATTTCGAGGGCCGCTGGCGCAACTGAAGCGGCGATGCTGATCTTCAGCCCGCAGTCGCTGGCGTTTCTGGCGGTGCCCAAGACCGGCAGCACAGCCATTGAAATGGCACTGCGGCCAAGGGCCGACATCGTTTTCGCCCGGATGCGCAAACACACCACCGCGCAACGGTTCCACGGCCAGATCGCGCCGTTTCTGGATGCCGCCTATGGGCTGCGGCCCGAGCGGATCGCGGTCATGCGCGAGCCCGAGGAACAGATCCGCAGTTGGTACCGCTATCGCCGGCGCACCGAAAAACGCGGATCCGCCAAAAGCAGCAAGGGGCTCAGCTTTGACGACTTCGTGCAGCTTGTCATATCGGACGATCCGCACCCTGTCGCCGGCATCGGCAGCCAGTTTTCGTTCCTCACCTCGCCCGAAGGCAAGGTTCTGGTGCACCGGCTGTTCGCATACGAAGATCAGCCGGCGCTGACCGGCTTTCTGGAAGCCCGGTTCGAAACCTCGCTGGAAATCCCGCTGCGCAACGTATCGCCACCGGTGCCCGCAGACCTGGATCCGGCGATACGGCGGCGGTTGCGCGCGGCGCGATCAGCGGAATTCGCGCTGTATGACAGGTTGCGCGATGCCGGCGGCGTATTGTGCCAGTCACCCGGCTGAGGCCGAAAGATGCCGGCCGATCCACGGCACCAGCAGGGCCGCCACCAGCACCAGAACCGCCGCGACCGTCAGGAACGACGCCGCCAGCGAAACACGCTCGGCGATGCCACCCATCAACGCCGGCCCCACCATGAAGGCGCCGTAGCCGATAACGCTGGCCTGTCCTATGGCCTTGACACGCTGGTCTTCGGGTACCGCGCGGCCAACGATCGCCATCGCCAACGGCACAACGACCGAAATGCCCAGCCCCATCAGGCCAAACCCCAGATAGGCCATCGTGACCGAAGGCGCGACCGCGGCCACCGCCACGCCGGCCGCCGAAATCATGCAGGCCCAGCCCATCATCGTCGTGTCGCGTATATGCGCGGTCAGCGCATGGCCGAACAGGCGGCCAAAGCCCATGGTCAGCCCCAGGATCGCCGGGCCGAAGGCGCCCTGTGCCGCGCCGCCGCCCAGAGACCGTTCGATATGCAGCGCCGACCATCCTTCGGCCGCCTGTTCGGTGAAGAAGGCCGCCATCACCACAAGGCCCGCCAGCCACACGATGACCGATCCGAAAGCCCCGACCGGACCGCCGCCACCGGCCAGCGGCCCGCCATCGGCCAGCCGCACAGGCCGCGTGCGCATCATCGTACACAGAGCAAGAACCACGGCCGCAATCGCCGAAAACACCGCCACCGGGCCAAACCCCGCCTCGCGCGCGAGGCCGGTCAGCACCGAGGCACCGGCATAGGAAAACGAAAAAATCGCATGATTCAGGTTCATCAGCGGGCGGCGCGATGCCTCTTCAATCTCGGAGATGCGCGCGTTCAGAAGGATGTCGGAGACGCCCGACAGCGCCGACACCAGCAGAAACGCCAGACAGAAGGCCACCACCCCCGCGGACGCGCCGGCCCCGACAAAGGCCAGCCCCATCAACCCAGTGGCCAGTTGCACCGACCGCCGCGCGGTCAGCCTCTCGAAAACCGGCGCGATCCACATCGAGGCGACCGCACCCAGGCTGGCAATCAGGAAAATGCCTCCGAACACCGCGTCGCTGGCGCCGATCTGCGCCTTCAGCACCGGCACCTGCGCCGCGAAGCCGGCCCAGACCAGCCCCATGCAGACAAAACCCCAGACCGGCGCACGGCTAAGCATGAGATCGTGCCAGAGCCGCATGTCGTTCCGCCCTTGTTCCTGTCGCGCCGGCGCCTTGCGGTGCGCGGGGTTGCCCCGCGCTTTTGCCCGGCTTTGCCGCGCGGGGCCAGCAGCTTTGGCACAGGCCCGACGATTCCGTGCCGTTGCCTTCGAATTACGCGGACGACGGCGCATTGTCGGGGCAACATGCCCCGACCCGCAAATCCGAGGTGCGCCCGTGAAACCCCGAACCGATCCAACAGCCGCGGCCCGGAACGTGGCGCTTTATCCCTGGTTCCGGTTTTTCCAGAACCTGATCTTCTGGCAGGCGGTCTGGTTTCTGTTCTTTCAGGCCGAACTGTCGCCCGCCGAGGCCATTCTACTCTATACCATCTACGATCTGGGCACCGCCGCGCTCGAGGTGCCATCGGGCTACATGTCAGACCGTCTGGGCCGGCGCGGCACCCTGATCGCCGCCGCCGTCGCCGGATGCGCCGGCTGTCTGCTGCTGACGCTGGGCGACGGATTCGCCATCTTTGCGGTGGCCCAGTTGCTGCTGGGCACGGCCGCCGCCTTCGCATCGGGCACCGACAGCGCGATGCTGTACGAATCGCTGCAACAGACCGGCCGCACCGACGAGGTCGAGGATCAGGAACTGCGCGCATGGCGCTTCGGGTTTGCCGGCCTCGCGGTTTCGGCCATCGGCGGCGGGGCGATGGCGATGATCGACCTGCGGCTGCCCTTCGGCGCCAGCGCGGCGGCCTTTGCCTGTGTCATCGCGATCTCGCTGGCCCTGGGCGAACCCGACGTGCCACAGTCCGACACCCGCCGCCCGACGCTGCGCCGCGCCGCGCAGGGTCTGCGCGCGGACCTGCTTCAGCCGGTGCTGGGGTGGCTGTTCGCGCTCAGCGTGCTGATGTACGGCTATAGCCACCTTCCGTTCATCTTTGGCCAGCCCTTCATGCTGTCGGCGCTGGCGCAGGTGGGCCTTGCCGGTGAAACGCCGCTGATCAGCGGCGCGGTGGCGGCGACGATGATGGCGGTTTCGGTCGCAACATCGCTGGCAGCGCCCGCATTGCGGCACCGCATGGGGCTGGCCGGTATCCTGCTGGCGGCCTTCGGCCTTCAGATCCTGCTGGCCGCCTGCCTCGCGCTCAGCAATGCGCCGGTGGTGATCGCCATGCTGTTCCTGCGCATGGTGCCCGATTCGCTGTCGCGGCCCTTCATCCTGGCGCGGATTCAGCCGTTGGTTCATGCCGCCACACGGGCCACCTACCTGTCGCTCCAGAGCCTGTGCGCAAGGCTGGCCTTTGCCGCCTCGCTGCTGGCGGTGGCCGGAAGCCTGCCGGGCGCAAGCGCCCTGGCCCATGCCGATATCGCGCGGATCCTCGGCATCTATTCCGCCGTCGGCGTTCTGTGCCTGGCCGGCCTGGCGCTGTGGGCACACCGGCATCCGCCCGAACCGCCGCGCGAAACGCCCGCGCCGGGCTGAAACCTCTTTTCATCGCGGGGGGCTTGGTCTATAGGCCGGGCTTCACGCGGGGCTACAGCCTTGGAGGAGCCCCGCCTTTTCATTTGGAGAAACAACATGGCTAAAGAGATCCCAGATCTTGTGGCTCTGGAACGCACGGGGACAGGCAAGGGCGCCGCTCGTCAGGCGCGGCGCGCCGGTATGGTTCCGGGCATCGTTTTCGGCGGCGATACCGATCCCGTACCGATCAACATCCCCTTCAACGCGCTTTTCGCCAAGCTGAAGGCCGGCCGGTTCAAGGCGACGCTGTTCAACATGAAGATCGAAGGCCATGACGACGTGCGCGTGATCTGCCGTGACGTTCAGCGCGACGTGGTCAAGGATCTGCCGACCCATGTGGACTTCATGCGTCTGCGCCGCACCACCAAGATCAACCTGTTCATCCCGGTCGAGTTCATCGGCGATGAAAACTGCCCGGGCCTGCGCAAGGGCGGCGTGCTGAATGCCGTACGCCCCGAGGTGGAACTGGTTGTGACGGCGGGCGACATCCCCGATCACCTGACCGTGGATCTCAGCGGGCTGGACATCGGCGACACCATCACCATTTCCGCGATCACCCTGCCGGAAGGCACCAAGCCGACGATCGACCGCGATTTCGTGATTGCGAACATTTCGGCACCGTCCGGTCTGCGTTCGGCGGGTGAAGATGCCGAAGACGCCGGCGAAGACGAAGCCGCCGAAGCCTGATCCAGGTCCCGTCGCACAACACAACCGACCGGCCCCGGCGCGCATCCGCATGATGCCGCCGGGGCCGTTTTCGTTTGACGGGCCGCCTATTCTGCCGATCCGGCGACGGTTTCGAAAATCTCGAGAACCGGCGGCGCGAGGTACATGTCGCGGCTGCTGCCGGCGTTGCGGTGGGCGGCACGGAAGGCGTCTGACCGGGTCCAGTCCTGAAACGCGGTTTCGTCACGCCACACGGTATGCGAGGCGTAAAGCACATGGTCGGCCGCCTCTGGGCCACGCATCAGCGCAAAGCTGACAAACCCCGGAACCGATTTCAGATGGCTGTCGCGCTGCATCCACAGCGTCTCGAAGGCGGCGCAGGCTTCGGGCCTGACCTGGAACCGGTTCATCGTCAGGTACATGGGTCTCACTCTGGCATTTCGTTGCGTTTGCGGGCATAGAACCATCATCACAGCAATGATACAGGCATGCCATGTATTTGTTTATCGGTCTTGGCAATCCGGGCGCCAAATACGCCGGCAACCGGCACAACATCGGGTTCATGGCCCTCGACCGGATCGCCGAGGCGCACGGGTTCGGGCCGTGGAAGTCGCGGTTTCAGGCACTGGTCAGCGAAGGACGTCTGGGCCATGAAAAGGTTTTGCTGGTCAAGCCCCAGACCTTCATGAACAATTCCGGCCAATCGGTGGGCGAGGCGATGCGGTTCTTCAAACTGACGCCCGACGCGGTGACCGTATTTCACGATGAACTGGACCTGGCCCCGCGCAAGGCCCGCATCAAGATGGGCGGCGGCCACGCCGGGCACAACGGCCTGCGTTCGATCCACGCGCATATCGGTCCGGACTACCGGCGGGTGCGTCTGGGCATCGGCCATCCGGGCCGAAAGGAGGCGGTGGCCGGCTATGTTCTGCATGATTTCGCAAGGGCGGATGAGGAGTGGCTGGACGATCTGCTGCGCGGCATCGCCGATGGCGCGGCAGACCTGGCGGCCGGTCAGGACGGGCGGTTCATGAATGCCGTCGCCTTGCGCACCGCGCCGCCGCGGTCGGGCGCCGGCGCTCCACCGCGCCACAAGGGCGGCGCCGACGCCGCCACGCCGCGCGATGGCGATACGCCGGCACCGCTCGACGCGCCGGCCGATACCCGCAGCGCGCTGCAGCGGCTTGCGGATCGGTTCAGATGACGCTGGCCGCTGCCTTCACCGAACAGGCCCGCGCATGCGAGGCGCTGGGCAGCCCGTTCATGGCGCGCCTGCTGACCGCGCTGGCCGCGGACTGGCCCGCCGACGGCCTTCTGGCGCAGGCCTGCGCCGGTTTCGACGGCGACATCGGGCCCGGCGGTCATTCGCTGCCGTTGCGCATCGCCGGCGGGTTGCACGCGCTGGTGCTGCAAGGCGATGCGGGTCTGGCGCCGGTCTATCCCCCCAACCAGAGCGACGACGCCGAACTGGCCCGTGCGGTTGTCGCGGCGGTGCGGGCGCATGGCGCGTTTCTGGCCGACTGGATCGCGCGCCCGCCGCAAACCAACGACGTGCGCCGCAGCGCACCGCTGATCGCGGCGGCGCACTGGATCCACGCCAGGCATCCCTTGCCCTTCGTGACATCGGAACTGGGCGCCAGTGCCGGGCTCAACCTGAACTGGGACCGCTATGCGCTGGTGGCGCAGGGCACGCGCCTGGGCCCGGACGCGGCCCCCCTGACACTTCGCCCCGACTGGTCGGGGCCCATACCGCCCGCATCGCCGCCGGTGGTGGCCGCGCGCGCCGGTGTCGACCTGACCCCGCTGAACCCGCGATCCGAGGGCGATGCGCTGAGGCTTTTCGCATACCTGTGGCCGGATCAGCCCGAACGCATGGATCTGACCCGCGCGGCCATGGCCGCCGCCGATACTCCGGTGGCGCAAGGCGACGCCATCGACTGGCTTGCGCCACAGCTAGACAGCGCGCCGGAAGGGCACCTGCACCTGGTGTACCACACCATCGCATGGCAGTATTTTCCCGCCGCCGCGCGGGACCGGGGCACGGCACTGATTGCCGCAGCTGGCGCGCGGGCCACGCCGCACCGGCCCCTGGCCTGGCTGCGGCTCGAGAACGACAGCGGCCCGCGCGGCGCCGCCCTGAGCCTGCGGCTGTGGCCCGGCGACCTGCATGTCGCCCTGGGGCGGGCCGATTTTCATGGCCGCTGGGTGGATTGGCACCCGGCTTGAACCGCCCAGCGCGAAAAAGGACAATACGATGTACAAGATTTTTCGATGGCTGGCACGGATCTTTGTCGTGCTGGTTGTGGCCGCGCTGGCGATCGGAGTGTGGAAACGCGACGAACTTCTGCGTCTGTGGACCGTGCAGACAATGTTCGACGCCGACAAGATCGTCCGCAGTTTCTCGACCACCGATCGCGCCTTTCTGACGGTGCCCGTCAACCGCGGCGCAGGGCCGGTTTCGCCTTTGCCCGAAGGCCCGACCCTGGAACTGCCAGAACGGGTTCAGCTTTGGGTGAACGAATTCGACGTCACCTCTCTGGTGGTGGTCCATCGCGGCGAAATCGTGCACGAAAGCTATCTGCGCGGAACCAAAGCAGACGACCGGCGGATTCTCTGGTCGATTTCGAAATCTTACCTGTCCGCGCTCGTCGGTATTCTGATCGACGAGGGCCAGATCGAATCCATCGACATTCCGGTCACGCGCCACGCCCCGTCACTGATCGGCACAGCCTATGACGGCGCCACTCTGCGCGATGTGCTGCAAATGAGCAGCGGCGTGGTCTTCGATGAGGATTACCTCGACTATAACTCGGATATCAACCGCATGGCACGGGTTGTCGCGCTGGGCGGGCTTCTGGACGATTTCACCACAGGGTTGAACGATACATTCCGCGCGCCGGGCACGGCATGGCAATATGTGTCGATCGACACGCATGTGATCGGCATGGTGGTGCGCGGTGCCACCGGGCGCGATGTGCCCGGCCTTCTGTCAGAGAAAGTGATCGCGCCGCTGGGCCAGGAGGACGACGGCTTCTACCTGACCGACGGGGCCGGCGTTGCCTTCGTTCTGGGCGGCCTGAACCTGAGATCGCGCGACCTGGCGCGGTTTGGCGTGATGATCGAACAGGACGGTCTGTACCAGGGCCGCCGGGTCGTGCCCGCCGCATGGATCGCCGAGGCCACCGCCGCCAGCGCGGCCACCCGCCCCGATCAGTTGGGATACGGCTTTCAGTGGTGGATTCCACGCGACGCGACGCAGGGCGAATTCATGGGGCGTGGAATTTACGGCCAATACCTTTACATTGATCAGGAGCGCGACACCGTGATCGTGGTCACGGGCGCCGACCGTCAGTTCCGCGAAGCCGGGCGCACTGACGAAAACGTGGACATGATGCGGGTGATTGCCCGGAACCTGAGGAGCCCTGAATGAAACCTGATCCAAGCGTCAACGTTCTGGGCACCGCGCTGACCACCTGTTCGACGCAGCCGGTCACGGGGTTTTTCCGCGACGGGCAATGCAACACCTGCGCCGCGGATCAGGGGAGCCACACGGTCTGCGCCGTGATGACAGCCGAATTCCTCGCGTTTTCGAAGTATGTGGGCAACGATCTTTCCACACCGCGCCCAGAATTCGGGTTCGACGGATTGCAGCCTGGCAACAAATGGTGCCTGTGCGCGGGCCGGTTTCTGCAGGCCCACGAAGAGGGTTGCGCGCCGCGCGTCGATCTGACCGCGACGCACCGCAGGGCATTGGAGATTGTGCCGCTGGACGTTCTGCGACAGCACGCGCTGACGCGCTGACGGGCTGCGGCCGGCCCCGCCGCACGCGCGGCGAAGGCCGCAGCCGGGATCAGCCGGCGTCGCTCATGTCAAAGCCCAGCGCCCGCGCGACGGTGAAGATATCCTTGTCGCCGCGCCCGCACATGTTCATGACCAACAGGTGGTCCGACGGCAGACCGGGCGCGATCTTCATCACATGCGCCAGCGCGTGGCTCGGCTCGAGTGCGGGGATGATCCCCTCCATTTCACAGCTCAGCTGAAACGCCTCGAGCGCCTCGACATCGGTGATCGACACATATTGCGCGCGGCCGATGTCGTGCAGCCAGGCGTGTTCCGGCCCGATTCCAGGGTAGTCCAGACCAGCGGAGATGCTGAAACCTTCCAGGATCTGCCCGTCGTCGTCCTGAAGCAGATAAGTGCGGTTGCCATGCAGAACGCCCGGCCGCCCGCCTGTCAGAGACGCGCAATGCTCCATCTTTTCGTTCACGCCCTTGCCGCCGGCTTCGACGCCGATGATGTTCACCGACGGGTCATCGAGAAACGGATAGAACAGCCCCATCGCGTTCGATCCGCCGCCGATCGCGGCGATCACCGTGTCGGGCAGACGGCCTTCGGCGGCCATCATCTGTTCGCGGGTCTCCTTGCCGATGATGCTCTGGAAATCGCGAACCATCGCCGGATAGGGGTGCGGCCCGGCCACCGTACCGATGCAATAGAAGGTATCGCGCACATTGGTGACCCAATCGCGCAGCGCATCGTTCATCGCGTCCTTCAAGGTGCCGCGGCCGGATGTCACCGGCACCACCTCGGCACCCAGCAGGCGCATGCGGAACACGTTGGGCGCCTGCCGCTTGACATCATGCGCCCCCATGTAGACCACGCATTTCAGGCCGAACTTGGCGCAGACCGTCGCGGTGGCGACGCCGTGCTGGCCCGCGCCTGTTTCCGCAATGATCCGCGTCTTGCCCATCCGCCGCGCCAGGATGATCTGGCCCAGCACGTTGTTGATCTTGTGCGCGCCGGTATGGTTCAGTTCGTCCCGCTTGAGATAGATGCGCGCGCCGCCCAGATGTTCGGTCAGCCGTTCGGCATGGTACAGCGGGCTGGGACGGCCGACATAATGCGTCCACAGGTCGTGCATTTCGGCCCAGAAGCTTTCGTCGGTCTTGGCGTTTTCATACTGTTCTTCCAACGCCAGGATCAGCGGCATCAGGGTTTCGCTGACGAACCGGCCGCCGTAGGTGCCGAACCGGCCGTTTTCATCCGGTCCGGTCATGAAACTGTTGATCAGATCTTCGGGCATGTTCCGTCCTTTTCCAGTTCCGGCCTTGGTAGATCACCGTTCCGCCAAGGACAAGACGTCACGCCGCGCACCGCCGCGCCGAATTCGGCAATCAGTTCGGGCGATTTCGCGCCCGGTGCCGTCTCGACACCCGACGAAACGTCGAGTTGCCGCGCGCCGGTCAGGCGCATGGCCTCGGCCACGTTCGAAGGTTTCAGCCCGCCGGCCAACATCCACGGCACGGGCCAGCGCCGCCCGGCGATCAACCGCCAATCAAAGGCCAGACCGTTGCCGCCGGGCAAATCGGCATCTGCGGGTGGCTTCGCGTCCACCAGGATCTGATCTGCCACCGGCAGATACGCGTCGAGCGTGGCCAGATCGCTGGCGCCGGCCACGCCGACCGCCTTCATCACCGGCAGGCCAAAACGCGCCTTGATCTGGGCCACCCGCTCTGGCGGCTCGTGACCGTGCAGTTGCAGCATGTCGATCGGAACCTCGCCCAGCAGCGCGCCCAGTGCGGCATCGTCGGCATCCACCGTCAGCGCCACCTTGCACACTCCGGGCGGCGTCAATGCCGCCAGCGCGCTGGCCTGATGGTGCGTCACGTTGCGCGGCGATCTGGCAAAGAACACAAAGCCCACATAGCGCGCCTGTGCGGCCACGGCCCAGCGCATCTCGTCGGGCTGCGTCAGGCCGCAAATCTTGAAAACAGCGGATCGCGGCATCGCGCGCGGGCTCAGCCTGCTTCGTCCAGGATCGCAAGGACTTCGTCCTTGTCCTTGTTGCGCTCGGTTTTCAGCCGGTTGACCTCGCGTTCAAGTTGCCGCGCCTGACGCGTGCTTTGCGATGCAACCCTGCGATGCTTGTGCTCGCGGATCCATTCCCAGACAAATCCGACCAGCAATCCGGCGGCGACACCGCCAAAGATCACGACGAATTGCGGCAGCGCAACCGACCAGTTCTGCCCGGCCAGTTCCGCCAGCCCCGAAGGCAACAGTTCCAGAACCACCGTTTCGCGGTTGGCCAGCGCCACCGACACCAGAACAATCGTCAGCGCCGCCAGAATGGCGTAGCGAATGTAACGCATCATTTATTTCCCGTTTAACCTGTCACGCAGAAGTTTGCCGGTCTTGAAGAACGGCACATGCTTTTCCTCGACATGCACGGTTTCCCCGGTGCGCGGATTGCGCCCCACCCGGCTGTCGCGTTGTTTCACCGAAAACGCGCCGAAACCGCGCAATTCAACCCGGTCGCCGCGTGCCATTGCTGCTGTCACCTCTTCGAAGACGGTGTTCACGATCCGCTCCACATCTCTTTGATAAAGGTGCGGGTTCTCGTCCGCGATCTTCTGAATCAGTTCCGATCGGATCATGGCGCGGTCATCTCCTTAAGCAACAGACCGTGGCCTGCCTTTGTCCGTGGACTATAGGAACAATCGCGCCGATCGGAAACTGCAACTGCACCGCGCGGGCATGAAATCTTGATGGTTCGGCATCAAATGGCGGCCCCGGCGTAAGGGTTTCGCACATAGTCACACCGGAATGTGACCCGCCGGCATCCCGCGGCGTGCTTCGCAAACCGGTTGATTCGCAACGCATACGGCCCCGCACTTACATGCGGGGCCGTTTGTTTCATCGCGGCGGACGATCAATCGCCCTTGAGGGCCGCGCCAAGGATATCGCCCAGCGACGCGCCGGAATCCGACGATCCGTACTGTTCGACCGCCTCTTTTTCTTCGGCGATCTCGCGGGCCTTGATCGACAGGCCAAGGCGACGTGTCTTGCTGTCGACATTGGTGACGCGGGCGTCGACCTTGTCACCGACCGAGAAACGCTCGGGACGCTGTTCGGAGCGGTCGCGCGACAGGTCCGAGCGGCGAATGAAGGACTTCATGCCTTCATAGATCACTTCGATTCCGCCGTCTTCGATCGCCGTCACTTCGACGGTGATGATCGATCCGCGCTTCACGCCGCCAACGGCCTCGGCGAACTTGTCACCACCCAGTGCCTTGACCGAAAGCGAAATCCGCTCCTTGTCGACATCGACTTCCGAAACGACCGCCTGCACCATGTCGCCCTTGCGGTAGTTCTGGATCGCGTCTTCGCCACGTTCGTCCCAGGACAGGTCCGAAAGGTGCACCATGCCGTCGATTTCGCCGGGCAGGCCGATGAACAGACCGAATTCGGTGATGTTCTTGACTTCGCCCTCGACCTCGGTGCCCTCGGGATGCGTTTCCGAGAAAACCTCCCAGGGGTTGCGCATGGTCTGCTTGAGCCCCAGCGAAACGCGGCGCTTGGCACCGTCGATTTCCAGCACCATGACCTCAACCTCCTGCGAGGTGGACACGATCTTGCCGGGGTGCACGTTTTTCTTGGTCCACGACATTTCCGAGACGTGCACCAGGCCTTCGACACCGGGTTCCAGTTCCACGAAGGCGCCGTAATCGGTGATGTTGGTGACACGGCCCGTGTGGGTCGATTCCAGCGGATACTTGGCGCCCACCAGATCCCAGGGATCTTCCTGCAGCTGCTTCATGCCGAGGCTGATGCGGTGGGTTTCCTTGTTGATCTTGATGACCTGAACCTTGACGGTTTCGCCGATCGACAGGATTTCGGACGGGTGGTTGACCCGGCGCCATGCCATGTCGGTGACGTGCAGCAGGCCGTCGACACCGCCCAGGTCCACGAAGGCCCCGTATTCGGTGATGTTCTTCACGACACCGTCTACCGCCTGGCCTTCGCTCAGGTTGCCGATCACCTCGGCGCGCTGTTCGGCGCGGCTCTCTTCCAGGATGGCGCGGCGCGACACGACGATGTTGCCACGGCGACGGTCCATCTTCAGGATCTGGAACGGCTGCTTGAGACCCATCAGAGGGCCAGCATCGCGCACCGGGCGGACGTCGACCTGGCTGCCCGGCAGGAAGGCGACAGCGCCGCCCAGATCCACCGTGAAGCCGCCCTTGACCCGGCCAAAGATCGCGCCTTCGACACGCTCTTCATCGGCGTAGGCTTTTTCAAGCCGGTCCCAGGCTTCCTCGCGGCGGGCCATTTCACGGCTGATAACCGCTTCGCCACGGGCATTCTCGACCTGGCGCAGGAAAACCTCAACCTCGTCGCCGACGGCGATTTCGGGGGCTTCACCGGGATTTGCGAATTCCTTGAGTTCGACGCGGCCTTCCATCTTGTAGCCTACGTCGATGATCGCCTGCCCCGCTTCGATAGCGATGACGCGACCTTTGACAACCGACCCCTCGTCGGGCGTGTCCATTTCGAAGCTTTCGTTCAGGAGGGCTTCGAATTCCTCCATTGATGCGCTTTGAGCCATGTGGGTCTCGGGTTCCTTTAACGACATTGATTTCGGGCCATGCGGTTGTCTCCGCCGGTCTTTGGGGGCCGGGCCTTGCAGGCTGCGGCAAATGGCAAAGGGGCATGCGCTGCTCACGCCCGCCCCCTGTCACGCGCCGCGTATAGGGCAATCGCCGGTGCCGCGCAAGTGTCGCGGCGTCTCTCAGATGTCCTGCGACCGGTCCAACAACTCGCGCAGCAATTCGCGGTACAGCTCGGGGCTGTCGCCGCCGCCGAACACGCTGGCGCCGCCGGAATAGGCCGATCCGTAGGTTTTCGCCACATTCACCGTCTGCGCCAGGCCCGACAGGAACTGTTCGGTCTGAAGCGGCGAAAGCGGATGTATGAACACGCCCCACAACCGCCCCTGGGCCACGGCATAGCGCGCGTCCAGCGCGCTGTCGAAATTGGCCTGCATCAGGCGCAGCAGTTCGTCCTGCGACATGCCATCGACCGACCGGATCGGCACCATCGCGCGCATCCGGTCGGCCACGGTGTCGGTGACCACAAGCACCGGAATATCGTCGAGCGTCAGTTCGAAGGCGTGGCCCATCACTTCGGCATCCGGATCGATGGCGGCGATGATCTGCGCCAGACGGTCCAGCGTCATGTCCGGTTCGGGCGCGTCCTGCGCCGCCGCTGCCCCCCCGACAAGCAAGGCAAGCGCGACAATGCGGGCGATTTTCGACATGCGTATCCCTCCTGTTTGCCAAAGGGTAGGCCGCATCGGCGCCGCGCGCCACGCAAGCTTTGGTGATCGCGGCCCGCCGGGCCGCATTCTCAGCCGGGGATGCGCGCCGCGATCAGGGCCACGGCCTGTTCCAGCACCGCGTCAATGCCCATTTCGGTGGTGTCCATCCGCACCGCATCGTCGGCGGCCCGCAGCGGCGCATCGGCGCGGTTCATGTCGCGGTCGTCGCGCTGGCGGACATCGGCCAGCACCTCGGCCTCGGTAACGGCCTGGCCCGCCGCGATCAGTTCGAGAAAACGCCGCCGCGCGCGGACCTCGGCGCTGGCGGTGATGAACAGCTTGGTCTCGGCTTCTGGGCAGATCACCGTACCGATGTCGCGCCCGTCCAGAACCGCGCCGCCCGACCGGCGGGCGAAGGCGCGCTGAAAGTCAAGCAGCGCCTGGCGCACTTCGGGGCGCGCAGCCACCTTGCTGGCGGCTTCGGCCACCGCCTGCGTGCGCAGCAGCGCGGGATCCAGATCGTCGGCGCGCAGCGCGCGCGCGGCCGCCAGCGGCTCGATTCCGTCCAACATCCGCGCCCCGACCGCCCGGTAGAGCAACCCCGTATCGAGATGCGCGAAACCGAAATGCGCGGCCAGCGCCCGCGCCAGCGTGCCTTTGCCCGAGGCCGCCGGCCCATCTATCGCCACGGTATAAGCCATGCTTCAGCCCGCTTGGGGCGCGGAAGAAATCCGCGCGCCCAATGCGCCCATCAGGCGGGTGAAGATCGGAAACGATGTGGCGATCGGGCTGCCGTCGTCCAGTGCGACGGGCGCTGCCGCCGCCATCCCCAGCACCATGAAAGACATGGCTATGCGATGGTCGAGGTGGCTGGCCACCGTTGCGCCGCCGGGCACTTTTCCCTGGCCCAGCCCGGTAACGGCCCACCAGTCCGGCCCATCCTCGACCGTGACGCCGTTGGCCCGCAGCCCGTCGGCCATCGCCGCGATCCGGTCGCTTTCCTTGACACGCAGTTCCGCCACGCCGGCCATGCGCGTCACACCGCGGGCAAAGGCCGCGACCACCGAAAGAACCGGGTATTCGTCGATCATGCTGGCCGCGCGTTCGGGCGGCACATCGATCCCGGCAAGATCCGGAGAAAACCGCGCGCGCAGGTCCGCCACGGGTTCGCCGCCCTCTTCGCGCATGTTTTCATAAACCAGATCGGCGCCCATTTCGCGCAGCGTCGTGAACAATCCGGCGCGCGTGGGATTCAGCCCGATGCCGGGAACCAGAACGTCCGATCCCGGCACGATCAGCGCGGCACAGACGGGAAAGGCCGCCGACGACGGATCGCGCGGCACCGCGATGGTCTGTGGGCGCAGTTCCGGTTGACCGGTCAGGGTGATCACGCGGCCTTCGTCTGTCATCTCGGTACGGATATGGGCACCGAAACCGGCCAGCATTCGTTCGCTGTGGTCGCGCGTCGCCTCGCGTTCGATCACCACGGTTTCGCCCGGCGCGTTCAGGCCCGCCAGCAGCACCGCCGATTTCACCTGCGCCGACGGCACCGGCACCCGGTATCGCACGGGCACCGGATCGGCGGCCCCCACCAGCGTCATCGGCAGCCGCCCGCCCGATCGCCCCACGGCGCGCGCGCCGAACAGCGCCAGCGGATCGGTCACCCGCGCCATCGGCCGGCCATTCAGCGATGCATCGCCGGTGAATGTCACCGAAATCGGCGAGGTGGCGACCGCGCCCATGATCAAGCGCACCCCGGTGCCGGAATTGCCGCAATCGATGACAGAATCCGGTTCGGCGAACCCGCCCACGCCCACGCCGAAAACGCTGTAGCTGCCGCCGCCGTGGTCGATCACCTCGGCACCCAGCGCGCGCATCGCGCGGGCGGTGTCCAGAACGTCTTCGCCTTCGAGAAGGCCGTCGATGCGGGTTTCGCCGACCGCCATCGCCCCGAGGATCAGCGCGCGGTGCGAGATCGACTTGTCGCCCGGCACCTCGGCCACGCCGGTCAGCGGGCCGCAGGGGCTGGATGTCATCGCGATGGGGGTGCCGTGGCTGGACATGGTGGGTTCCTTCAGGTTCGGGCCGGGTCTGTGCGCCGGAAAGTCAGGTAATGCGGGGCACGTCCCTCGCGAATCGCCTTGGCCTCGTACCGCGTGCGGTGCCAGTCGGCCCAGGGTTCACGCCAGTCGGCGGGCCGTTCGGCCAGCCATTCGAAGCCGTGGCGCGGCACCTGCTCCAAGGTCTGGCGCACATAATCGGGACTGTCGGTGGCCACGCGGAAAACCGCGCCTGGTTGCAGCACCCGCGCCAGCGGTTCCAGATGTTCGGCGGTTACAAAGCGGCGGCGGTGGTGGCGCGTCTTCGGCCAGGGATCGGGATAGAGCAGGAATGCGCGCGCCACCGACGCATCCGGCAGCACATCGAAAAGGTCGCGCACATCGCCGGGATGCACGGCCAGGTTCGACACGCCGGCGCGGCGGATCTTGCCCAGCAGCATCGCCACCCCGTTGATGTAGGGTTCGGCCCCGATCAGCCCGACATCGGGATTGCATTGCGCCTGGTGCACCAGATGTTCGCCGCCGCCAAACCCGATTTCCAGCCACACAGGCCGGCCGCCGAACCGCGTGTTCAGATCCAGCGGC
Organism: Paracoccaceae bacterium; assembly: GCA_024742705.1. Classification (GTDB taxonomy): domain Bacteria; phylum Pseudomonadota; class Alphaproteobacteria; order Rhodobacterales; family Rhodobacteraceae; genus JANSXZ01. Next base: position 59,686 of record JANSXZ010000006.1, read on the forward strand.
GTCCGGTCGGGGTTTTCCGCCCACGAGACCGGGCCCGGCGCCAGCGGCGCCAGATCTTCGGCGATATACACGCGCTGGCTGCGTTTGAGCGACTTGCCTTTCAGGCGGCCATAGAAGTTTCGGGCGGGGCGTTCCATGGAAACGGGGTGTAGCGAGAGGCGCCACCGCCCGCAACGGAAAGCCGCGCGGGCGCGGCGATTTCCCGGTGGGTCACAGCGCGGCGCTGGGCCGTTCGGCCATGCCGGCATACCAGGCCTGTGCGGCCTTGTGCGTATCGGGCAGACGCAGGCGGACGACCCGCGCGAAATCCACGAAAACATAGCCGGTGATATCGGCCAGCGTCATGCGGTCACCCGCCAGAAAGGCGCTGCCGGACAGGCGCGCTTCCAGCAGATCGAAGAAATCCGCAACCCGCGCCATGCCGCGTTCGGCCAGCGCCGGGATCTGATCGAAGTTGCGCGGTCCGGTCACGGCGCGGCCCTTCATCGCCGGGTGGCTGTTGCGGAACGCTTCGGCGATGGGCAGGCCACCGCGGCTTTCACAGATCGTGTTCCACATGGCCACCAGGGCTTTTTCCTCGGCGGTTTCACCCATCAGGTTCGGATCCGGACAGATTGCTTCCAGATAGGTCGCGATGGCGATGTTCTCGGTCAGCGCAAGGCCCGTGTCGGTGACCAGAACCGGCACCGTACCCGCCGGATTTACCGCCAGAAACGCCTCTGAAAGCTGAGCGCCTTCCGAGATCGAGATTTCACGGGTTTCGATCTGCAAACCCTTTTCCGCGATGAACATGCGGGCGCGGCGCGGGCTGGGCGCGGTTGCGCAATCGTAGAAGATCATGGGTTGTCTCCGGTGGTCCGGGATGCGCGGCGGTGCGGGGCGCGTCGGGGCCGTCTTGGCCCCCCGCGCCCCGCGCGCCCGGTTCAGAGAGCGCCCTGAAGGGCCTCGATCAGGTCGGTCCGCTCCCAGCTGAAGCCGCCATCGGCCTCGGGCTCGCGGCCGAAATGGCCGTAGGCCGCGGTGCGCGCATAGATCGGACGGTTCAGGCCCAGATGCTGGCGGATGCCGCGCGGGCTCAGATCCATGATCTTGTCGATGGCCTTTTCGATGGCCGCGGGCGGGGTGTCACCGGTGCCGTGCGTGTCGCAATAGATCGACAGCGGCTGGCTGACGCCGATGGCATAGCTGAGCTGGATCGTGCAGCGATCCGCCAGGCCGGCCGCGACCACGTTCTTTGCCAGGTAGCGCGCCGCATAGGCCGCCGAACGGTCCACCTTGGTCGGATCCTTGCCCGAGAACGCGCCGCCGCCATGCGGGGCCGCGCCACCGTAGGTATCGACGATGATCTTGCGCCCGGTCAGCCCTGCGTCGCCGTCCGGTCCGCCGATCACGAACTTGCCGGTGGGGTTCACATGCCACTGGGTGGCATCGGTAAGCCAGCCTTCAGGCAGCACTTCGGTGATGTAGGGGGCGACGATGGCGCGGATGTCATCCGATGTCAGGTCGGCGTCCAGATGCTGGGTGGACAGCACGATGGATTTCACGCCGACCGGCTTGCCATCGCGGTAGATCACGGTCAGCTGGCTCTTGGCGTCGGGGCCCAGCGCCGGTTCGGTGCCATCCTTGCGCACCTCGGCCAGCCGCCGCAGGATCGCGTGCGAATACTGGATCGGTGCCGGCATCAGCGCGTCGGTCTCGGTGGTGGCATAGCCGAACATGATGCCCTGATCGCCGGCGCCTTCGTCCTTGTTGTCGGCGGCATCGACGCCCTGGGCGATATGCGCGGATTGCTCGTGCAGCAGGTTGGTGATCTCGCAGGTGGCATGATGGAACTTGTCCTGCTCATAGCCGATGTCCTTGATACACGCGCGCACGATGCCGTCGATGCGGCCCATGTAGTCGTGCAGCTTGTCCTGATCCGACAGGCCCACCTCGCCTCCGATCACCACGCGGTTGGTCGTGGCAAAGGTTTCGGCCGCGACGCGCGCTTCGGGCTCTTCGGTCAGAAAGGCGTCGAGGACTGCGTCGGAAATGCGGTCGCAGACCTTGTCGGGATGGCCTTCGGACACCGACTCGGAGGTAAAAATATAGTTCTTGCGGGACATGTCGTGCTCCAGTTGAATGTTTTCTCACCCCGCCAGGAAGCCGTTGGAGCAAGCTTGGATGGCCTTACGCGCGGCCCGCACCAGCGTCAATCGCTAGTTTGACCGCCGGGCGCGCATCCGGGCAAAGCCCAGCGCGGCGACCATCGCGAAGATCAACAAAACGGCAGGGCGGTCGCCGGTGCGCGCATAGAGCGTGGCCCCGGCCGCCGCCGGCAGCGCGGCATCGACATATCCCGCCGCGCCCAGCGCGATTTCGGCGCTGATACGGCCCATCGGATCGATCATCGCCGAAACCCCGGTGTTGGCCGACCGGATCATTGGCAGGCCCTGTTCCACGGCCCGCATACGCGCCTGGGCAAGATGCTGATATGGCCCGGAAAATCCCCCGAACCAGGCATCGTTGGTGACCTGGATCAGGAAATCGGGCCGCCCGGACGCATCGCCGCCACGCAGCCGCGCGTGGCCGGGAAACACCGCCTCATAGCAGATCATCACCAAACCGCGCCCCGCCGCCCCGAACGAAAGGATCCGCGGCCCCGGCCCGGCGGCATAGCCGCCCATCCGCGCCGCAAGCGCCGTCAGGCCGATGCGATCGGCCAGCCCCTGCAACGGCATGTATTCGCCGAAAGGCACCAGGTGGTGTTTGTCGTAGACCGGACCGGGGCGGGCGGCGGCCGGATCGACCACTGTAAGGCTGTTGTAAAATCGCCCGTCCGCGTCGCGTCGCTGGATGCCCACCGCGACCGGAACACCGCCCGCCGCGCCGGCAATGGTGGCCAGCGCCTCATCGGCCCATTCCAGAAGCGTGGGAACAGCGGTTTCCGGCCAGACGATCAGGTCAGGGGGCGGCGCACTGGCGGTATAGCCGACCTGACGGTCAAAAAAGCCCCACATGTGCTGCGGATCCCACTTGAGATGTTGCGCCGCGTTCGGCTGAACGATGCGGACAACCGTCTGTGTTGCCTCGGATGGCGGCACGGCGCGCTGCACGATGCCGCCCGCGGCCAGCGCAACCACCGGCAGCAAGGCGACGATGCGCGCCGCCCCCGACAGGCAGACCGGCAGGATCGCCGCCGCCAGCGTCAGCAGCATAAGCCCCTGCGGCCCGATCCAGGCCAGCGCCAGAATCGCCCCGTGATTGGCCCAGATCTGGGCCGGCGCGGCCCAGGGAAACCCGGTCAGAACGTGGGCGCGCGCCACCTCGGCCAGCGCCAGGCATCCGATCAGCGCCACCCCGCGCATCGCCTGGGCATGGCGCACATCCGCCGCAGCGCCCAGCGCGTAGGCCGCGCCAGAGGCTGCCGCCCAGAACATCGCCAGGCCACCGGCCATCCCCGCCAGGGCAAATGGCGCCATCCATCCGTGCCGCGCCGCATCGACGAAGAATGGCTCGACGATCCAGATCAACGCATGGCCGAAGTATCCGGCGCCAAACGCCCATCCGCGCCAGGCTGCCTGCCGCGCGTCGCCTGCGCCCGACACCCAGAGTGCAAGCGCCGCGAAACCGCCGATCGCGGCGGGCCACAGATCGTAGGGCGCCAGCCCCAGCGCCGCGACAGCCCCCCCCACCAGCGCCAGCGCGAACGACCGGGCCGCCGCGCCGCGGGCCGGGATCATTCGGATTTGTCCGGCACCCGCACCCGCAAACGCTTGATCCGGCGCGGATCGGCCTCGACCACCTCGAATTCGGGGCCATCGGGATGAACGACAACCTCGCCACGCGCCGGCACCCGGCCCGACAACATGAAGACCAGCCCGCCCAGGGTTTCGATCTCTTCCTCGTCCACCTCGTCGTGGTCCGTCAGGGAAAACCCGATCTCGGCCTCGAATTCTTCAAGCGGTGTCTTGGCCAGCGCCATGTAACAACCGGGTTTCTCGCGCACCCAGGTCTGATCTTCGCCGGTATCGTGTTCGTCCTCGATGTCGCCCACGACCTGTTCGATCAGATCCTCGATCGTCACCAAACCGTCGACGCCGCCATATTCGTCGATCACCAGCGCCATGTGCCGCCGTTCGGTCTGCATCTTCGACAAGAGCACACCAAGTGGCATCGAAGGCGGCACGAACAGCAAGGGCCGCAGCATACTGTTCAGATCGAAATCGGCGTGCTTGCCGTTGAACCCGTGCGTCAGGGCCAGATCCTTCAGATGCGCCATGCCGACGGGGGTGTCGAGCGTGCCTTCGAAAACCGGCAGACGGGTCAGACCGCTGGAACGGAACACGTCGACCAGTTCGTCCAGCGTCACCGTGTTGGGAACGGCCACGATATCGGCGGTGGGAATGGCCACGTCCTCGACCCGCAGCCGACGCAGGTTCATCATGCCGTGGCTCGTGGTCGCCACACCTTGCCCCCCGGTTTTTGGTTCGGATTCTGCCGTACCCCCGAATGTGCCCAGAAAGCGACCCAGAAATCCAAGGTCGCGATCATCCGGCTGCGCGCCATGCGCCGCGCCAGAACTGTCGTCAGAATCGCCCATTTATCCCGTCCATCATCGGGCCCAGCCCGCCGTCATTCCCTATATGGGTCATTTAGCCCCATGCTGCCAAGTATTTCGACCTCGAGGCCTTCCATCAATTCGGCATCCGCCGTGCGGATGTGATCGTACCCCAGAAGGTGCAACATTCCGTGAACGATCAGATGCGTGACGTGATCGGCCAGCGGCTTGTCCGCCGCGCGTGCCTCGCTGTTGCAGGTTTCCCACGCCAGCGCCAGATCTCCCAGCGCGATCACCGCGTCCGGTCCGGGCCGGGGCGCGGCGGGCGGCGCGCCCGGCGCCGCTGCCGCCAGCGTCTGCGCCGGCCAGCTGAGAACGTTGGTCGGTGCGGGTTTGCCACGGAATGTTTCATTCAACCCGCCGATGCGCGCATCGTCGCAGGCCAGAAGGACCGCTTCCAGGTCATCGGGATCCAGCGCCAGACGCGCGGCCAGGGCGGCTTCGGCGCGTGCGCAGATATCCTCGAGAGCAACCGCGTCCCAGCGTGGATCGTCGGCTACGATGTCTATGGCCATGGGTCACCCGTTGCGGCGCGGCGGTCAACCGCGCGCCGCGTCCGCCTCATAGGCTTCGATGATCGCGGCCACAAGCGGATGCCGCACGACATCACGGGACGTGAAGTAATTGAAGCTGATCTTGGGAATGGTGTTCAGCAGACGTTCGGCATCGGCCAGCCCCGAAGGCACCCCGCGCGGCAGGTCGATCTGGGTGCGGTCACCGGTGATCACCATGCGGCTGCCTTCACCGAGACGCGTCAGGAACATCTTCATCTGCATTGATGTGGCGTTCTGGGCCTCGTCCAGCACCACAAAGGCGTTCGACAGGGTGCGCCCGCGCATGAAGGCCAGCGGCGCGATCTCGATGCGCTTGTCCTCCAGCAGCTTCGCCAGTTGCTTGCCCGGCAGGAAATCGTTCAGCGCGTCATAGAGCGGCTGCATGTAAGGATCGACCTTGTCTTTCATGTCGCCGGGCAGATAGCCCAGCTTTTCACCCGCCTCCACCGCCGGACGGCTGAGGATGATCTTGTCGACATGTCCGCCGATGAACATCGAGACACCGACCGCCACCGCAAGATAGGTCTTGCCGGTCCCGGCCGGGCCGATCCCGAAGGCCAGTTCGTTGGCGAACAACGATTGCACATAGGCCCGCTGCGCATCGGTGCGCGGCTCGACCAGCTTCTTGCGGGTGTTGATCTCAACCTTGCCGCCGCGGAACATCTCAAGCTGGTCGCCATCCTGAAGATCGGCAACCGCGCCGGTCGGGCCCATCCGCAGCTCACGGTCGATATCGCCTGGCTCGAGGCCACGGCCCGATTCGAGCCGTTGATAGAGCGCGTTCAGAACATCCAGCGTGCGCGACTGGTCCTCGGGTTCGCCCATCACCACCAACTGGTTGCCGCGGCGCAGGATCTGCACGCCCAGCTTTTGCTCCATGTCGGCGAGGTTGCGGTCGAATTCGCCGCAAAGATCGATAAGCAGACGGTTGTCGGGAAATTCGGCAAAGGCTTCAGCCACGGGAGTTCCTTCGGGCCGAGACGTCAGGGCGGGTGTCGCCAATGGGGGCTGCTCCTATCTGGTGGTCCTGCGCGTTCCTGCCATCAGCCTGCCGAAAACCGCAGGGCCGCGCAACCCGCCGCGCCGTCTTTTGCAAAACCGTCATGAAAAACACGGGCCGGGGCATTGCCTGCCCCGGCCCGTGCCGAAATCGTGATCCCTCGCGGGGTGGCGCATCGCGCACAGGTCAGTTCGGGTCCGGGATCGACGAACCGCCCTTGAAGTCGCCTGCCGTGTATGTCGGCGGCGCCACGCCCGAGCAGATCGGCTTGCCATATTTGTCCATTCTGCGCACCTGATAGCCTTCCAGCCCGTCGTCGGCGATCCAGGTGTCGCAGCCGGTGGGATCCACATGGATGCCCCAGACCAGTTGCGACAGGTCTTTCTGGTCGATGCCGCGATCGACGGTCTTGTCGGCGGGATAGCCTCTGAGGCCTTCATCACAGGCGGCCAATCCGAAGGCCGCGCAGCACAGAAGCGAAATCTTGATGATATTCATGATCTTGGTCCCACTTACTGGATGCACAGGATTTCGACGCGGCGGTTCTTGGCCATGCCCGCGGCGGAATTGTTGGACGCAGCGGGGGCCCTTTCGCCCATGCCGCGCACATCGGCGATCCGGGCGCCGACACCGGCCGCAACCGCCGCGACGGAATTGGCACGGTTGTAGGACAGGCGCAGGTTGTAGGCATCGCTGGCGCGGCTGTCGGTGTGACCGATGATCGAATAGGCAAACGCCGGCGAACTGCGGAAGAACTCGGCCAGCCGGGCCTTGCCGGCCGCGCTGATGCGGTAGCTGTCGGTGGCGAAGAACTGGTCCGACTGCATCACACCGCACAGGTTCACTTCGCGGCAGACGGGCGTTCCGTCGCGGCGCACATGGTTCACCGCATAGCCTTCGGCGCCGTCATCCATCACCCACACTTCGCAGCCGTCCGGCGTGATCGAGATTGTAGGGATGTACTGGCCACGGTCGCGGCCTTGCTGGGACGGCGTGTTCCGGCTGAACATCCCCTCGGATTGCGCAAGCGCCGGAGACGCCGGCAAAGTCACAAGGCCGACCCCCGCGATCACGGCGGCGGCGGCAAATACGAGCAACCTGTTCATCGCTCCAAAAACGGTCATGATCACAACCCTGTCCCCTGTTTCGTAACCAAATCAACCGCGCGCACGCGGTATGGCAGCAGGTGCGCGCGCTATGCCCATGATGCTACGCAAAAAAATAGCGTCTGTGAAGCTGAATTGACAATACATTGTGTGCTTGCACGCCGATTCGGGCCGCCATGGGGCCCACCGTCACCGCTTCGCGGCGGTGGGGTCAGGGCGCCACGCACTCTCCCGAAAGCGAATTGGAACCGGACCCGACGATACGGACGGTGCGCAACTGGCCTGGCGTCACCGTGGGGTCGCTGACATGCACGGCATGCAGATGATCCGACTTGCCGACCATCTGACCCGCCTCGCGGCCCGGCTTTTCGAACAGCACGCCGACGGTCTTGCCCACCATCGCATCCTGACGCGCGCGCTGCTGGCGACCGATCAGCGCCTGCAACCGCTTCAGCCGGTCGGCTTTCTCGTCCTCGGGCACCTGGTCGCGTTCCGCCGCCGGGGTGCCGGGCCGTGTCGAATACTTGAACGAATAGGCCGATCCGTACCCCACCTCCGAGATCAGATCCAGTGTCGCCTGGAAATCCGCCTCGGTCTCCTCGGGGAAACCGACGATGAAATCGCCCGACAACAGAATGTCGGGGCGGGCCGCGCGGATGCGTTCGATCAGCCGGATATAACTGTCGGCCGTATGCGCACGGTTCATCCGTTTCAGGATGCGGTCGCTGCCCGACTGCACCGGCAGGTGCAAATAGGGCATCAGCTTGGCGCAATCGCCATGCGCGGCGATCAGATCGTCGTCCATGTCGTTGGGGTGACTGGTGGTAAAGCGGATACGCGCCAGCCCATCGATCTCCGCCAGCGCGCGGATCAACCGCGCCAGCGACCAGTCGCAAGCTTCGCCTGCGCCGTGATAGGCGTTCACGTTCTGGCCCAGAAGCGTGATCTCGCGGACACCGCGATCCACAAGGTCCCGGGCCTCGTCCAGCACCCGCGCAACCGGCCGGCTGACCTCGGCGCCGCGGGTGTAGGGCACCACGCAGAAGGCACAGAATTTGTCGCAACCCTCCTGAACGGTCAGGAAGGCGGTCGGCCCGCGCGGCGCCTTGGGGCGCGCGTCGAGATGGGCAAACTTGTCCTCTTCGGGGAAATCCGTATCCAGCGCCCGCGCTCCGGTGCGGGTGCGTGCCTCCATCTGCGGCAACCGGTGATAGCTCTGCGGGCCCACCACCAGATCAACGGCAGGCTGCCGGCGCATGATCTCTTCGCCCTCGGCCTGCGCGACACACCCCGCGACGCCGATCTTCAGATCGGGCTGCGTGGCCTTCAGCAGCTTGAGCCGGCCCAGTTCGGAATATACCTTCTCGGCCGCCTTTTCGCGGATATGGCAGGTGTTCAGAAGGATCATGTCCGCGCCTTCGGGGGTATCGGTCTGCGCATACCCCCGCGCGCCCAGCGCTTCGGCCATGCGTTCGCTGTCATAGACGTTCATCTGACAGCCATAGGTCTTGATATAAAGCTTTTTGGGGCTTTCCATGCGCGCAGAACCTTACCGGGATTGTGGTGGTCTGATTACCGGAAGCCGCCCCGGCTTGCAATGCACAGCGATTTGCCCAAAGGTCGCCGCCAAAACGGGCGGAAAAACCATGCGATACGCCTCGATCGACGACTTCCTCGGCAAAAGCCGCGCGGCACTGGCCCGCGGCCCCGTGGCCATTGTCCTGGTCGAAGACGATACCGAAATCGGATCGACCCTGCGCCATCACCTGCGGCTGGGCTTTGCATCGGTGCTGGCGCTGATGCCGCGCGCCTTCGAAATCGGCGATGGCCTGCGCAGCCAGGTGCACCGGATCGACGCGGATCTGGTGCAGCCGGGGGCCGACATCGCCGCGGTCAACCGGCTGATCCGCGCGGCGCCGGGCACCTGGTTCTACTATGGATACAACGCGGAATACCTTTTCTATCCGTTCTGCGAAAGCCGCAGCATCGGGGAAATGCTGATGTTTCACAGTGAGGAACGCCGCGATGCGATGCTCGGTTATGTCGTCGATCTCTATGCCGAAGACCTGGCGCGCAACCCCGACGGCGTATCACGCAAAAACGCCTGCCTCGACCGCGCCGGCTATTTCGCCCAGGCCCGCCCGGCACCGGACGGCGGCGCGCCGCTCGAGAGGCAACTGGACTTCTTCGGCGGCCTGCGCTGGCGCTTCGAAACGCAGATCCCCGCCGCCAGCCGCCGGATCGACCGCATCGCGCTGTTCCGGGCACGCCGGGGCCTGCGGCTGCTGCCCGATCACCGCTTTGACCGCGAGGATTACAACACCTACGCCTGCAAATGGCACAACAACCTCACCGCGGCAGTGGCCTCGTTCCGCGCCGCCAAGGCGCTGCGCCGCAATCCAGGGCCCGCCGCCGACGCGGCCACGCTGATGTGGGCACAATCCGAGCCGTTTCTCTGGACATCGCGGCAATTGCTCGATCTGGGCCTGATGGAACCGGGGCAATGGTTCTGACAGCTGCGGTTCTGTCAGCCGCAGCCTGTCCGCCCGTCAGGCCCGACACGGGCGCCAGACGCATTTTCCGGCGGAAAATGCAAAACATCGTGTGACCTGCGTCAGCAGGTCTCCGGTCGGCAGATACCGCAGGGCGCTGCGTTTCAGGCCGCGGCGGGTGGCCAGAGCGGCGGAAACCAGTCTTCGCGCAACATGTCCCCGTCGCGCATCCCGTGCCCCGGAAATGGTGGCGACGTGGGGCCGGGCCGGGTGACATAGCGCGCGTCGTCGCCGACCATGCGCAGCGAAAACGCCCGCCTGCGCGAGGCGGCGTGATTGCCACGGGCGCCGTGCAGGGTGCGGAAATGAAACGCCACCGCGTCGCCCGGCGCCATTTCATACTCGACGATCCTCATGCCCTCGGCATCGGGATCGGGAACCGGCATGTAATCCTCGCGCGAGGGATAGAAGTCGTCCTCGTTCAGCCAGCGGGTCGGCACCACGTCGCGCGGCCACAGGTGCGATCCGGCAACACAGCGCAGGCTGGCCTCGCGCACCGGGTCGAGCGGAACCCAGAAGCTGACGGTCTGGCGCCCGCTGACAAAATAGTAGGGCGCGTCCTGATGCCAGGGCGTCGGCTTGGCAGTGCCCGGTTCCTTCACCAGGACGTGGTCGTGAAACACCTGCGCGCGCCGCGACTGCATCAGGTTGGCGGCAACTTCCGCCACCGCCGATCCTTCGATCGCCGCGCGCAGCGGTGGCAGCCGTGTCCAGTTGCAGTAGTCGTCGAAGAAGCGCCCGCCCTCGCCCGCCTTCAGGTTCTCGGCGGCGTAGGGTCCGGGTTCCTGCATGTTCATGGCCACGCCTTCGCGCAGCAATTCCACCTGGTCCCGGAAAAGCCCACGGATCAAAACGACGCCATCGGCCTGGTAAGTCTCGATATCGCCAGCGTCGATCAGCGGGTTCAGCGCGGACACCGTATCAGCCGCGGCGCAGGCGGATCACCACGTCCACCGATGCGATCTCGGCACCGGCGGGGGCATCGGGCAGCCGCGTGATCACCAGTTGATCTGACGGCGCATCCGTCAGGTGGCCGTCTTCTTCCCAATAGAAATGGGGATGGTCGTGCGTGTTGGTGTCGAAATAGCTCTTCGATCCGTCCACGGTGACTTCGTTCAGAAGGCCCGCATCGCAGAACGCGCGCAGCGTGTTGTATACGGTGGCCAGCGAAACCGCCACGTCGCGCGACTTGGCCGCCTCGAACAGGCTTTCGGCGGTGACATGCCGGTGGCGTCCGTCGCCGACCAGCAATTCGGCAAGCGCCGCGCGCTGGCGCGTCGGCCGCAGCCCGGCATCGCTCAGCCATGCGGCGGCAATGTTTTGCGGTGTCCCGGTCATTACAGTCGTCCCGTTTGATAGTTCTGAGATATATAAAGGGCCTGCCGAGGCTTTTTCAATTGAAAATCGGTCGCAACTGGCGCCGGGCGCGACGGTGCGCCGCGCCTTGCCGTCACAACAGGCAGCGCGGCAGGTGCGGCTTGCAGGACAGGGCAGCCGGGTGGTAGAGGAGTCAGAACCTGACAGGAGAGCCGCCCGGAATGCCCCAGTACCCCGATCACTTCGACAAGGAAGGCCTGCTGAAATGCGCGCGCGGTGAGTTGTTCGGCCCCGGAAACGCCCAGTTGCCCGAACCGCCGATGCTGATGATGGACCGCATCACCGAGATCAGCGCCGATGGCGGCAGCCACGGCAAGGGCCATGTGATCGCCGAATTCGACATTCACCCGGACCTGTGGTTCTTCAAATGCCATTTTCCCGGCAACCCGATCATGCCCGGATGCCTGGGGCTGGACGGCCTTTGGCAACTGACCGGCTTCAACCTGGGTTGGCGCGGGATGCTGGGCCAGGGCATGGCGCTTGGCGTGGGCGAAGTGAAGCTGACCGGGATGGTCAAACCCGACCGCAAACTTCTCACCTATCATGTGGACATGACCCGCGTGATCGACCGCAAGCTGAAGATCGGCGTGGCCGACGGGCGGGTTGTGGCCGACGGCGAAGAGATTTATGCGGTAAAGGACATGAAGGTCGGTCTGGCCGCCGCCAGCTGACCGAAACCGACACCAAGGGAGGCCGGCATGCGCCGTGTGGTCGTAACCGGGCTGGGCATCGTCTCATCCATCGGAAACAACGCATCCGAGGTTCTTGCCTCGTTGCAGGCCGGGCAATCCGGCATCGTCGCCAGCCCCGAAATGGCCGAGCACGGCTTTCGCAGCCGTGTCGCCGGCACGCTGAAGCTGGACCTGGCCGATCATATCGACAAGCGCACCCTGCGCTTCATGGGGCCGGGCGCTGCCTATGCGCATATCGCGATGGCCGAGGCAATCGCCGATTCCGGGCTGGACGAGGCCGACATCGTGAACCCGCGCACCGGGCTGGTCGCCGGCTCGGGCGGTCCTTCCACCAGCGCCATGCTGGCCGCGCACCAGACTGTTCTGGCCTCGGGCGCGACCCGGCGGATCGGCCCCTTCGCGGTCCCCAAATGCATGTCGTCGACGGTATCGGCCAACCTCAGCACCGCATACCGCATCAAGGGCATCAATTATTCGATCACCTCGGCGTGTTCGACCAGCCTTCATTGCATCGGCAATGCCGCCGAACAGATCATGATGGGCAAACAGGACGTGATGTTCGCCGGCGGCGGAGAAGAGCTCGACTGGACCCTGTCGTGCCTCTTCGATGCCATGGGGGCGATGTCGTCCAAGTATAACGACGCGCCGGAAACCGCGTCGCGCGCCTTCGACGCCGACCGCGACGGGTTCGTGATCTCGGGCGGCGGCGGCATCGTGGTTCTCGAGGATCTCGAACATGCCCTGGCCCGCGGTGCGCGCATCTATGCGGAAATCACCGGCTACGCCGCCACTTCGGACGGCCACGACATGGTTGCCCCCTCGGGCGAGGGCGGCGAGAGGGCGATGCGCCTGGCGCTGCAGACCCTGCCGCCGGACCGTCGCGTCGGATACATCAACGCCCACGGCACATCGACACCGGTGGGCGATGTCGGCGAGGTCGAGGCCGTGCGCCGGATCTTCGGCGCCGGCAGCACGCCGCCGATCAGTTCGACCAAATCCATGACCGGGCACGCGCAGGGCGCGGCCGGCGCGCTCGAGGCGATCTTCTGCCTGCTGATGCTCGATCGTGACTTCATCGCGCGTTCGATCAATGTCGAAACCCTGGATCCGGCACTGACAGCCGGCGAAATCGCGCAGGCCCGCGTAGATGAAGCCGGGCTTGATTCGGTCATGACCAATTCATTCGGTTTCGGCGGCACGAACGGATCGATGATCCTTTCGAAGTATCACGGTTAGGAAACGACGATGTTCAGGGCTCTCGAAGGCAAACGCGGGTTGGTCATGGGGGTGGCGAACGATCGGTCGATCGCCTGGGGCATTGCACAGGCGATGCACGAAGCCGGTGCAGAACTGGCCTTCACCTATCAGGGCGAAGCCTTCGGAAAGCGGCTGCAACCGCTGGCCGAAAGCGTCGGTTCCGATTTCATGGTCGATGTGGATGTCACCGACGACGCGTCTCTCGATACCGCCTTTGCCGCCCTTTCGGGCCGCTGGCCCACCATCGACTTTCTGGTGCACGCCATTGCGTTCTCGGACAAATCCGAACTGACCGGCCGGTTCCTGAACACCAGCCGCGACAATTTCAAACGGTCGCTCGACATCAGCGCCTATTCCTTCGTCGAAGTCGCCCGGCGCGCGCATCCGATGATGGCCGAAAACGGCGGTTGCCTGCTGACGCTGACCTACCAGGGGTCGAACCGGGTGGTGCCAAACTACAATGTGATGGGCGTGGCGAAGGCCGCTCTCGAGGCGGCGACGCGCTATCTGGCCAACGATCTGGGGCCCGAAGGCATTCGGGTGAACGCGATCAGCCCCGGCCCGATGAAAACGCTGGCCGGGGCCGCCATCGGCGGCGCGCGCCGCACGTACAAGCATACCGCCAACAACGCTCCGCTGCGCGAGAACGCCACTTTGGCCGCGGTCGGCGGCACGGCGGTATACCTCGCGTCAGATGCAGGGGCCTGTACCACGGGCGAGATTATCCACGTCGATGGCGGGTTTCACGTTCTGGGGATGCCGCAGGCCGAAAACCTCTGACGCCGGCGACGGCCCCATGACGCGCGTGGTTCAGCTGCGCTCGCGGCCTTTTGCGGTGCCTTTGCCCATGTCCAGGGCGGCGCCCGTGCCAGTGGCGCAGGCGGCTGGCCGGGCAATGCGGCAGTTTTGAGGCCGCTTTGCGATCTGCGAAAAATACACTGTTTCCACGCGAATGAATTGACACTCGTTCGCGCATGACGTGTATTTCAAACGAAGCATTTTGGTAAACACAGACTGGCGCGGCCAATTCGGCACCGCGTTCCAACCCGAAGGACAAATCGCAAGCTGCACCCGGCGCGCATGTGCCCGCAGGCCTTGCCAAGCAAGCCATTTTCAGGCGGCGCCGGGGCCGGCGTCTGGCATCGTGCGCATGCGCCGTGCCGATCCGCCCCAGGGCCCCGCACGAAGGAGACCCCGTGAGCCCGACAATCATTGACATCGCCGCCGGAACGACCGCGGCGCAATTGCAATCGCTGATCGATGCGGCCTCGGGCCCGACGACCTTCCGGCTGGCGGCGGGCGATTTCCATTTCGACCGGACGGTGGTGATCTCGCAGAGCCATATCTCGATCCAGGGGGCTGGCCGCGACGCGACCGTGATCCATGCCACCGCGGCCTTGGGCGACGATCCGGCACTGCGCATCGGCCACGAGTTGCACAAACCCGAGCGGCTCGACACCTTCGACATGGCGGCGGCGGCCAGTGTCGGCGACACGTCGATCTTGCTGGCCCCCGGCCACGATCTGCAAGCTGGCGATTTCATCTACATCACCCAGGAAAACACCGACGCCTTCTTCGCCGAAATCGGCGATACCGCATGGCGCAAGGACAAGGATCTGCGCACCATCCTCGTGGAAGTCACCGAAGTGGACGGCGCGCGGGTGCATTTCGATTCGCCGCTGACCTTCGACTATGATCCCGCGCTCAGCGAGGTTCAGCACCGCCGCATCCTCGAGGGCAACGATCTGGGCGGGTTTTCGATGACCGGCCCCTACGGCACCGCCGACCCGGCCCAGTATTCGAACACCAAGGGCAACGGCCAGGGCCACACGATGATCATGATCGGCGGCGCGACCGAAGCGCGCTTGCACGATATCTCGATCACCGACGCCATCAGCCACGGCATCACCTTCGCGGGCAGCACCGATCTGACCGTCGAAGATTTCCATATGGATGGCACCCACAACAAGGGCTCGGGCGGCAACGGCTATGCGATCTGGATTCGCGATGTCTATGACAGCAGCTTTACCAATCTCGATATCGTCGATGTGCGCCATGCGGTGATCTTCGCCAGCTATACATCGTCCAGCGGCAATGACGTGCATGTCCGCTATACCAACCGCGACATCAACTTCCACGGCGGGCGCGATCAGTACAATTCGGTTGTCGTCGATCAGATGATCCGCAATGCAATCGAGCAAAAGCACATGTCGACGGCGACGTGGTTCAACGACGGCACGCGCTATGGCGCGCCCACCGACCCCGAAACCAATGAGATTCTGATCCGTGAAGTGGTCGCATCGAACAAGGACGACACCATCGTCGCGCACCCCGATGGCGCAATCATCTCGACTGTCGATTCCGAAGATCTGGTGTTCACCGGCGCGGGCGACGACTGGGTCGATCTGGGCAGCAGCGGCGACACGGTCCATGCATCGGCCGGCGACGATACCCTGATCGGCGGCTTCGGCACTGACCGGGTGATCTTTGCGCGCGATGTCGACAGCTACACACTTGGCCGGATGGGCGACACGCTTCTGGTGATGTCCGGCACGGACGTGACCCGCCTGTCCCAGATCGAACGCGCCGAGTTCGCCGGTCTGACCCTGTCGGTAGACGATCTTCTCGAGGCCAGCCCCGAAGTCGACGGCCCCTACCCCGTGCCCGAGCCGGAACCAGAGCCTGAGCCAGAACCCGAGCCGGAGCCGGAACCCGAGCCTGAGCCGGAGCCTGAGCCTGAGCCGGAACCCGAGCCTGAGCCCGAACCCGAGCCTGAGCCCGAACCCGAGCCTGAGCCCGAACCCGAACCCGAGCCTGAACCGGAGCCGGAACCCGAGCCTGAGCCCGAGCCGGAAGGCGATATCAACTGGCACGCCATCGACACCGAAGGTTGGTATCTCCTTGAGGGCGGCGGCCGGAAACGCTTTGGCGCGAACGAGGATTACGTCCTGGGCGACGACGTGCAACGCAGCAAGTTTTCATCGAAGGCAGCGCTGGATGCGGTGGGCAATGCCCGCGACAACGACATGCGCGGCAACGATGCGGCCAACCGTCTGGAAGGCGGCGATGGCAACGACACGCTGAACGGCCGCGACGGCAACGACACGCTGATCGGCGGCGCGGGCGACGATTCTCTGAAATCGGGCGATGACGACGACGCGCTTGCCGGCGGGTCGGGCAACGATACGCTGAAGGCCGGGCGTGGCGACGACGTGATCCTGATCGGGGCCGGCGCGGATTCGATCGACGGGCAAAAGGGCGAGGACAACGTTCTGTTGACCGAGGCTATCGAGGCCTACGAGATCGTCGAATCGTCGAAAGGTTTCACCATCTCGCTGGGCTCGGATGTCAGCATCGTCCGGAACGTGGAAACCTTCATCTTCGCGGATGTCACGCTGAGCGGTGCGGAATTGTTGCAAGTGATCGCCGAAGCCCCCGAACCGGAACCGGAACCCGAGCCAGACCCCCAGCCCGAACCGGAACCGGAACCCGAACCGGACCCCCAGCCCGAACCGGAACCGGAACCCGAACCGGACCCCCAGCCCGAACCGGAGCCGAACCCGGATACCGGCCCGCAGGACTGGCATGAAATCGATGCCGCATCCCTGCCGGTGATCGAGGGCGGCGCGGGCTGGCAACGGCACATCTCATCGGTGTCGTTCACGATGGGCGCAGATCTCGAAGCCAGCGGCTTTGAAGGCAGCGCCGATCTGACCGTGATCGGCAACGCGCTCGACAACAACATGCTGGGCAACGCCGGCGACAACCGGATGGAAGGCCGCGGCGGCGACGAACGGATCTTCGGCCGCGACGGCAACGATACCTTGCTGGGCGGCGCGGGCGACGATGACCTTTCAGGCGCGGATGACGCCGACCTGCTGCATGGCGGCACCGGCAACGACACGCTGAACGGCGGCAAGGGCGCGGATCACTTCGTGTTCCTGCAAGGCGACGGCATCGACCTGATCGAGGATTTCAACCCGGGCGAAGACCGGATTTCGGTTCAGGCGTCGGGCGATCTGGCAGACCGCGCCAGCGCCAGCGGCAGCGGGACCCGGATCGATTTCGGCAATGGTGACGTTCTGATCGTCGAAGACATCGCCCCAGAGACACTTCTGGACCACCTCGACCTGCTGTTGTAGCGCGGCGGCGGTCAATACCGTGTGCTCATCCGGTAGCCGGGGTGGTGCGACATCCGCACGAAGGTGACAGGCGCGCCCTGCAGCCATGTGATCCGCTCGAGCTGGAACAGCGGCACGCCGACGGCGGTTTCGAGAAATTCGGCAAGCGGCGCATCGGCCGCTTCGGCCGACATGGCGATCTCGGCGTCTGTGAAGGGCACCGCGCCCAGCAGCCATTCGTTTGGCCCGATCACCGACAGATCCGCCGTCAGGATCGCCGGCACGGCTTCGGTGTTCACCCAGCGTTCCTCGAACTGGAAGGGGCGGTTGTCGGCGTAATGCATGCAGCGCAGATGCAGCATCGGGTGATCGCCCGGCAGATCCAGCCGCGCCGCCAGCCACGCCGGACAGGGGCCGGCCCGGCGCGATACCAGCGCATAGCGATAGGTTGCGTTGGTTTCTTCAACCAGATGCCGCACCACCGATATCTCGAACTTGGCCTTGCGCACCGGCACCATCCGCACCCGCGTGCCCGACTTGCGTTTGCGATCGATCACGCCTTCATCGGACAACGCGCGCAGCGCGCGGTTGACCGTGGCGCGGGCGCATCCGAATTCCGCGGCAAGGTCGTGTTCCGTTGGCAACAGCGCCCCCGGCGGCCAGACCCGCGCCCGGATCCGCGCCAGAACCGCCGCGCGCACGTCCAGAAAGGATGTGCGCGTGGCCTTTGCGGCGCGCATGTCAGACATCGCGCACCAGCGCGCGCATGGCATCGCGAAAGTCGCGTTCGATGCGGTCGCGGGCCACATGGCGCCGGCCACGCACGCTGTGACGGCCCGCCGCCCAGACATCGGTGACAACGCCGCGCCCGCCGGCAAAGCAGAACCCGTCAAGCAATTGATCGGTGCGCAGCGCGCACAGCGCCGTGTCGTTGCTGTCGATCGCCATCAGATCGGCCAGGGCGCCGATCTCGATCTGCCCGCCCCCCCGGCCCAGCGCCTGCGCCGCACCCCGCGCGGCACCGCAGAACAGCGCGGTGCCCACAGACATGTCGCCGATCGCAAGAACGTTGCGGGCCAGATCCCGCAGGCGCTGGGAATACTCGAGCATCCGCAGTTCTCCGGCCAATGAAATCCGCACGTTCGAATCGGTGCCCACACCGAAGGCCCCGCCCCGCGCCATGTACTCGGCGCCGTTGAACGGGCCATCGCCAAGGTTGGCCTCGGTGATCGGGCAAAGACCGGCAACCGCGCCACTGCGCGCCATCGCGTCGGTTTCGCCAGCAGTCATGTGGGTGGCATGGATCAGGCACCAATCGGCGCCGACCGGCAGGTGATCCAGCGCCCATTCCACCGGCCGCGCGCCCAGCCAGTTGCGGATCTGCGCAACTTCGGCGGGCTGTTCGGCGATGTGCATGTGCACCGGCGCGCCCGCCGCCAGGCCCAGCACCGCCGTCAGGTCGTCGGGGCATGTGGCGCGCAGCGAATGCGGTGCGATCCCGACACGGGTATCGGCCGGCATCGCGGCGGCGGCCCGCCGGACCGCCTGAACCAGGTCGGCGAACCCGTCAGGCCCGTTGGCAAAGCGCAACTGCCCCGGCGCCAACGGTCGCCGACCGGCGCCGCCATAGGTGTAGAGCACCGGCAGATGGGTCAACCCGATGCCGGTGTCCGACGCCGCGGCGAAAACCGCGAGGCTGAGTTCGGCGGGATCGTCATATCGCCCGCCGTCCGGGCGATGATGCACATAGTGGAATTCGCCGACGCTGGCATACCCCGCCTCCATCATCTCGACATAGCCTTGGGCGGCGATGGCCTGAAACTGCCCGGGCGTCATCTGACCCACGAAACGGTACATCAGATCGCGCCAGGACCAGAAGTTGTCGCGATCCGCAGCACGGCGTTCCGTCATTCCCGCCATCGCCCGTTGAAAACAGTGCGAATGCAGGTTGCCGGGTGCGGGCAACAGCGTGTCGACCCGGATATCGCCCGGTTCCGGCGCGCCCGACGCCATTTCGGCAATATGCCCGCCCAGCAGCACCAGCCGGGCATTTTCGATCCAGCCCTGGGCTGTCAGCACGCGGGTGGCATGGATGCCGGCCATTGGACACTCCTTATGTATAGACATAATGACGTTTATTGCATACCAAAGAATCACGCAAGCGCCACATACAAGGGCCTCAAGGTGACTCGATCCATTCCCTCCGCTCCGCAGGTTCTGACCAATGCCCGCATCGTCACCATGGATGCGGGCGCGGAGATGATCGACCGGGGCGCCGTCGCCATCTCGGGTGGGCGCATCGAATGGGTCGGCGCGACGCTGCCCGCGGATTATGCCGGCTGGCCCCGGCAGGATATGGGCGGGCGGTTGCTGACACCGGCGCTGATCGATTGTCACACCCATCTGGTTCATGGCGGATCGCGGGCCGCCGAATTCGAAATGCGGCTGAACGGCGCGCGCTACGAGGAAATCGCGCGGGCCGGAGGCGGCATCGTATCGACGGTGCGCGCCACCCGCGCCGCCACCGAGGCCGATCTGATCGCCACCGCGCTGCCCCGTCTGGACGCGCTGATCGCCGAGGGGGTCGGCACCGTGGAAATCAAATCCGGCTACGGGCTGGACATGGAAACCGAATTGCGGATGCTGCGCGCGGCCCGCGCGTTGGGCCGGATGCGCGATGTGCGCGTGATCACCAGCTTTCTGGGCGCCCACGCCACACCGCCGGAATGGCTGGGGCGCGACGACGCCTATATCGACACCGTATGCCTGCCCGCCCTGCGCGCCGCCCATGCCGAGGGCCTGGTGGATGCGGTCGACGGGTTCTGCGAGGGCATCGCATTTTCTCCCGAGCAGATCGCGCGCGTCTTTGCCGTGGCCAAGGGCCTGGGCCTGCCGGTCAAGCTGCATGCGGAACAGCTCAGCCATTGCGGCGGCGCGATTCTGGCCGCGCAGATGGGCGCGATTTCGGTGGATCACGTCGAATATGCCACCGACGCCGATGCCCTGGCGCTGGCGCGGGCCGGCACCGTCGCCGTGCTGCTGCCCGGTGCCTTCTACACGCTGCACGAAACCCGGATGCCGCCTGTGGATGCCTTTCGCGCGCACGGCGTGCCAATGGCCGTGGCGACCGATTGCAACCCCGGTTCGTCGCCGATGACATCCCTGTTGCTGGCGATGAACATGGCCGCGACGCTGTTCCGGCTGACACCGCAGGAGGCTCTGGCCGGCACCACGGTACATGCGGCACGCGCGCTGGGCCTTGCGGATGCCGGGCGCGTTGCCGCGGGGTGCCGCGCCGATCTGGCGGTCTGGGATGTCGAAACCCCGGCCGAGCTGTCCTATCGCATCGGCTTCAATCCGCTGCACCGCCGCATCACCGGAGCGTCCGCATGATCACGATGACACCGGGCGCGGTTACGCTGGACACCTTGCGGCAAATGCTGCGCGGCGGCGCGCCCGCCCGGCTGGACCCGGCCGCGCGCGACGCGGTCGACCGCGCCGCCGCGCTGGTCGCACAGGCGGCGGCCGGGCCGGCGGCTGTCTATGGCATCAACACCGGCTTTGGCAAGCTGGCCAGCCGCAAGATCGCCCCCGGCGACACCGCCACGTTGCAGCGCAACCTGATTCTGTCGCATTGCTGTGGCGTGGGCGCGGCGCTGGCCGAAGACCGCGCCCGGCTGATGATGGCGCTGAAGCTGTTGTCGCTGGGGCGGGGTGCGTCGGGCGTGCGCTGGCAGGTGATCGCCCTGCTCGAAGACATGCTGGCCGCCGGCGTCACGCCTGTCGTGCCGCAGCAGGGATCGGTGGGCGCCTCGGGCGATCTGGCCCCGCTGGCGCATATGACCGCGGCAATGATCGGCGCGGGCGAAGCGACATACCGGGGCGAACGGATGCCCGCCGAGGCAGCGCTGCAACGGGCCGGGCTGACGCCGGTGGTTCTGGGCCCCAAGGAAGGGCTGGGCCTGATCAACGGCACCCAGTTTTCCACCGCAAACGCATTGGCCGGGCTGTTCGATGCCTGGGATCTGGCCGAGGCATCGGTGGTCACCGCATCGCTGTCGACCGATGCGATCATGGGATCCACCGCACCGCTTACCCATGCCATCCACACCGTACGGGGCCACCCCGGCCAGATCGACGTGGCCGCCGCGATGCGCGCGACCATGCAGGGTTCGGAAATCCGCGAAAGCCACCGCGACGACGATCTGCGCGTACAGGATCCCTATTGCATCCGCTGTCAGCCACAGGTTCTGGGCGCGGCCGTCGATGTGCTGCGCACCGCGGCCCGGACACTCGAGATCGAGGCGAACGCCGTCACCGACAACCCGCTGGTTCTGGTGGACAGCGGCGAGATCGTGTCAGGCGGCAATTTCCATGCGGAATATGTCGGGTTCGCCGCGGATCAGATCGCCCTGGCGGTGGCCGAAATCGGCGCCATCGCGCAACGCCGCGTGGCGCTTATGGTGGACCCCACGCTCAGCCACGACCTGCCGCCTTTCCTGACACCCGAACCGGGCCTGAACTCCGGATTCATGATCGCCGAAGTCACCACCGCGGCTCTGATGAGCGAAAACAAGCACCTGGCCAACCCTTGCGTCACCGACAGCACCCCGACCTCGGCCAACCAGGAGGATCACGTTTCCATGGCCGCCCACGGCGCGCTGCGGCTGGCGCGGATGACCGACAATCTCGCCGTGATCCTCGGTGTCGAACTGATGTGCGCGGCACAGGGGATCGAGGCGCGCGCGCCGCTGCGGACGTCGGCGCCGCTTGCGGCGGTGGTCGCGCGGCTGCGCGCGGATGTGGCCACGCTCGGGGCCGACCGCTATCTCGCGCCCGACATCGACGCCGCGACCGCGCTGATCGCATCAGGCGCCATCACCGGCGCGGCAAAGGTCGGGCTGGCATGGTAGAGATCGAGATCTCGCAGGGCGACAGCCCCCTGGTTCTGGGCCTGCCGCACACCGGCACCGACCTGCCCGACGACATCCGCGCCGGCCTGAACGAAACCGGCCGCGCGCTGGCCGACACCGATTGGCACATCCACACCCTCTACAACGGGCTGGTGGACGGCGTGACCACGGTGCGCACGCCGGTGCACCGCTATGTTGTCGACGTCAATCGCGATCCCGCCGGGGTCAGCCTCTATCCCGGCCAGAACACCACATCCCTTTGTCCGCTCACGGATTTCGACGGCCGCCCGATCCACCGGCCGGGCCATGCGCCCGATGCCGCGGAAATCGAACGCCGGCGCCTTGCCTATCACGCGCCCTATCACGCGGCGCTGGCCGGCGCGCTCGACAGGGCCGTCGCGCGGCACGGTTTCGCCCTGCTCTACGATTGCCATTCGATCCGCTCGCATATCCCGCACCTCTTCGCCGGCACCCTGCCCGATTTCAACATAGGCACCAACGACGGCACCACCTGCGCCCCCGACATCGAAGAGGCCGTGGCAAGGATCTGCGCCGGAACCGGGCGCAGCCATGTGCGCAACGGCCGGTTCAAGGGCGGCTGGACCACGCGGCGCCACGGCCGCCCCGATTTCGGACGCCACGCGATCCAGATGGAGCTGGCGCAATCGACCTATATGGCCGAATCCCCGGCCTGGTCCCTGCTGCCCGACCGTGCCGACCGGCTGCGCGACACGCTGCGCCGGATCCTGACTTTTCTCGCCGAATGGAGACCCCGATGAGCGACCCCCGCAAGAACGCCCGCGACATCTATCCCCCGACCGGCCCGGAAATCACCGCCAAAAGCTGGCTGACCGAAGCGCCGATGCGCATGTTGATGAACAATCTCCACCCCGACGTCGCGGAAAACCCCCACGAACTTGTCGTATACGGCGGGATCGGACGGGCCGCGCGCACCTGGCAGGACTTCGACAGGATCGTGGCCAGCCTGCGCGACCTCGAAGCCGACGAAACGCTTCTGGTGCAGTCCGGCAAACCTGTCGGCATCTTCCGCACCCACACCCATGCGCCGCGGGTGCTGATCGCCAATTCGAACCTGGTGCCGCATTGGGCAAACTGGGATCACTTCAACGAACTCGATAAACGCGGCCTGGCCATGTACGGGCAGATGACCGCCGGATCATGGATCTATATCGGCACCCAGGGCATCGTTCAGGGCACCTATGAAACCTTCGTCGAAGCCGGGCGCCAGCACTACGGCGGCGACCTCACGGGCAAATGGATCCTGACCGGCGGCCTCGGCGGAATGGGCGGCGCCCAGCCGCTGGCGGCGGTCATGGCGGGCGCCTGCTGCCTGGCGGTAGAGTGCAATCCAGACAGCATCGATTTCCGCCTGCGCACCGGGTATCTCGACGAACGCGCCGATACGCTGGACGCCGCGCTCGACATGATCGCACGCTGGACCGAAGCCGGCCAGGCCAGGTCGGTCGGGCTGCTCGGCAACGCGGCCGACGTGTTTGCCGAACTTGTCCGCCGCGGCGTGCACCCCGACATCGTCACCGATCAGACATCCGCCCATGACCCGCTGAACGGCTATCTGCCCCAGGGATGGGGCCTCGCGGAATGGCGCGCCCGCCGCGAAACCGATCCCAAGGCGGTCGAAAGGGCCGCCCGCGCATCGATGAAGGTGCATGTCGCGGCCATGGTCGATTTCTGGAACGCCGGCGTGCCCACCCTCGATTACGGCAACAACATTCGCCAGGTCGCGCTCGAGGAAGGGCTGGAAAACGCCTTTGCCTTCCCCGGCTTCGTGCCCGCCTACATCCGGCCGCTGTTCTGCCGCGGCATCGGTCCGTTCCGCTGGTGCGCGCTCTCGGGCGACCCAGAAGACATCTACAGGACCGACGCAAAGGTCAAGGAACTGATCCCCGACGATCCGCACCTGCACAAATGGCTCGACATGGCGCGCGAACGGATCTCGTTCCAGGGGCTGCCAGCAAGGATCTGCTGGGTCGGCCTCGGCCAACGCCACCGGCTTGGCCTCGCCTTCAACGAAATGGTGCGCAACGGCGAACTCAAGGAGCCCGTCTTGATCGGGCGCGACCACCTCGACAGCGGATCGGTCGCCTCGCCCAACCGCGAAACCGAAGCGATGAAGGACGGCTCCGACGCCGTCTCCGACTGGCCGCTGCTCAACGCCCTTCTCAACACCGCCTCCGGCGCCACCTGGGTCTCGCTGCATCACGGCGGCGGCGTCGGCATGGGGTTCTCGCAGCACTCCGGCATGGTGATCTGCTGCGACGGCAGCACCGACGCGGATGACCGTCTGGCGCGGGTGCTCTGGAACGACCCGGCAACCGGCGTCATGCGGCACGCGGATGCCGGCTACGACACCGCGCTCGATTGCGCCCGCGAACACGGATTGCGCCTGCCCGGCATCCTCGGCTGAACCGCGCTTGCCGCGTCCGCTGGCACACCCTGGCTTCATCTTGCCGGATAAACTCCCGCCGGAGGCTCCCGCACGCGCCGCCATCGCCACCACCCGCGGCGGGGCACGCCCGCTGGCAGCACGGCATCAGCCGAACAACGGCGTCTCGCGCACCTTGTACAGCAGATCGATGAACCCGCGCACCTGGTGGGCGCAGGTGGCCGCACCCTTGTCAGCACGCGCCAGATGCGCGTCGCCCACGGTGCCTTCCGCGTTCAGATCGCTCGAAATCCACCCATAGCTGACCGGACCGATCGGCGATATCGCCGTCGCCTCCGCCGACGACCGGAAATCCGCCGCCCGCGCCATATCCACGGTTTCGGGCCGGAACGCCAGCATCAACGAGGTTTCCACATCACCGCCATGGATCCCGAAACGGTTCTCGCGCTCCGAATACAATCCTTCGGGCGCACCAAACGCGCCCCACTGACACTTGACCGCCAGCATTCCCGCCTGAACCCGCAATTCGCGGCTCAGGATCGACACAAGATCCAGGTTGCCGCCATGTGAATTCACGATGACGATCTTGCGCAACCCCGCGCGCGCCACCGACAATCCGATCTCGGTCCAGGCCGCAAGCGCGGTCGCCGCCGTCAGCGTCAGGGTGCCCGGCGCGTGCAGATGCTCGTTCGACTTGCCAACCGCCTGCACCGGCAGAATCCGGATATCCAGGTCATCAGGCACCTGCCGGCGCAACTCGGCCAACATCCCTTCGGCAATCATCGTGTCCGTGCCCACCGGCAAATGCGGCCCGTGCTGTTCTATAGCCGCGGTCGGCAGGATCGCGATGGTGCGCATCGGATCGCAGGCGGCAAACTCCGAAAACCTGAACTCCGACCAATCCAGACGGCGCGTCATGCCAATACCTCCCTGCAATCGCGCGGCACCAGCCCGCGCCTGTGGCCCAGCCCGACGGGCTGACAACCACCTTCATAACGATCCGGCAATCCGGCGCAACGGGCGCCGGCAATCTGCGGGCACCTCATGCGCCGATCAACCGATCCAGCCGCCGCGCCACGCGCCTCAGGTGGGCATCGCGGCTTTGCGCCGTCGAGCTGTCCATGCCGTAGTGCGCCACAAAGCAGGTCCGGCACCGCCGGGCGCAGATGTATCGCAACCCGCGCAACAATGTCCGCCGGCCAGGCGCCCCGACCAGCCGCGTCAACCACCAGCTGGCACCACATGTGGTAAACACGGCCAGCCGCGTAATCCCCGTCAAACCCGGCCGGATGTCGCGATGCGTGGCATCCGGCATCAGAAAGGCTACCCCAGGAACCAGAACCCGGTCCAGCCAGCCCTTCATCATCGCCGGCAACCCGTACCACCATGTCGGATAGACAAAGATCAGGGTGTCGCACCATTCCAGATCCGCGATGTGGCGCTCCAGACCAAGCCGGTTGGCTCCCGTGTCCTCATAGCGCTCCAAAGCGGCAGCATCGAGAACCGGATCGAACCCTTCCGCATACAGATCGGTCAGACGCGTCTCGGCCCCCGCCGCCGACAACCGCTCCAGCACCACGTCGCGCACTGCGGCAGCGTAGCTTTGCGTGCGCGGATGCGCATAAACCACCAGTGCACGCATCAGAATGCCGCCATTTCGCGGCCCACCCACCGCAAGAACCCGGCACGGGCCGCATCGTCCGCGCGATTCATGTCGTAAAGCGCCAGATACCGGGTCTTCGCGGGCCGGCAAACGTGCCAGACCGCACGCGTCACCGATCTGCGCGGAGGATCGCCGGCAAGAACCGCGCGCAGACGTGTGCCGCCATAGGTCGTTACCGCGGCAAGCTTTCGGATATGCGTCAGGTTGGGCCGCACCCGCCCCTGTTCCAGCCGAAAGGAAACGCCGGGCAGAAACACCCGATCCAGATATCCCTTGAGAATCGCCGGATAGCCAAAGTTCCACACTGGAAACACCATCACCAGTGCCTGCGCCGCACGCAACCGGGCGACATGCGTGGCCACAGACGCCTCGTTGGCACCGGCATCGTGGTACCCGCGCCGCTCCGCCGCCGTCAGCACCGGCGAAAACCCTTCGGCGTAAAGGTCGCAATCGTCCACCTGCCAGCCACCCGCCGTCAGCCGCGATACCACCACATCATGCAAAGCCGCCCCGTAACTTTCCTCGCAGGGGTGCGCATAGAGAACCAGTGCCCGCTTCACCCGCGTCCCCTTCCTTTTGCCATAAATATCCCGGGGGGCGTCGCCCTCGGGCGACGGGGGGCAGCGCCCCCCTGCCTCGCCGGCAACCCTCGCTTCATTCGGCCGCCTGCATCCCTGGGTAGGCATACATGCGCTCGAACCCGAAATCCGGGTCGTCCCAGGCGATCATCTTGCCGGGGTTCAGCAATCCCTTGGGATCGGCTTCGCGCTTGAACGCCAACTGCCGGTCATCGACGGTCTGGCGCCCGCCTTCCTCCAGCGTGTAGCGGTGCGGGTTGAAGATCATAGCGCCGGCGTCTTCATGCATCCGCACGATTTCATCCAGCCGCGCCTCGGTCGTGAACCGCACCAGAGACAGCCCCGCGAACATCACCTTGCCGTTCTCACGCAGCACCTCGAGATGCTGCAAGACTTCGGGGCTGAGCGCGTCGCGCAGTTTCTCGATCAGTTCCAGATGCTGCGGATAACCATAACGCACCTGAAGGTAAGTGATCGACGGATCCACCTTCAGCGCGCGCAGCGTCGTGTGGTTCCAACCGTACTCAAAAACCGGGCCGGGCTGGCGCGGCCAGTCGTTGTCGTCCGACCGCCACAGCAGCCGCGCCTCGGGACGACGCCCAAGGAAGGTCAGAAAACCGTCCATGGAATGCGGTGCCACCATCAGCGCGACCAGGTGCTGGCCCGCGTCCACATGCGGCCGCACCCGCTGGAAGAATTCGAAGGCCACCGGCGCCTCGAACACCGAAGCCAGCTTGATCAGGATCCCGTCATGATTTGCCAGATCCTCGGCAAACCGCGTGGCGGCCATGAAATCCTCGCAGGTGACGAACATCTGCACCCAGTCATAGGCCGGGGCCAGCGGCATCTCGATTTCGGTGATGATCCCGTTTGTACCATAGGCATGGCTGACACGGGCCAGTTCCTCGCCACGAAATTCCAGAACCCGCGGCGTCTGTTCCATCGTGACAACCCGAAGCCGGATGATGTTGCCCGGATCGCGCAGGCTGCCCCAGGTGCACGAGCCCACCCCACCCGATCCGCCGGCGATGAAACCGCCGATCGTGGCTGTGGCCCATGTGCTCGAAAACATGCGGATTTCCTGCCCGGAATGGGCGATGCAATGGGCATCGAGGTCTTTCAGAAGGCACCCCGGTTCGACGATCACGCGGCCCGGATGCACCGCGCGCACCTTGTCCATGTGCCGCAGGTGCATCACGCATCCGCCCGCCAGCGGCATCGCCTGGCCATAATTCCCGGTCCCGGCTCCCCTTGTGGTGACCGGCACGTCATGCGCATAACACACGCGCAGGATCTCGATCACCTCGGCCTCGGTGCGCGGCGAAACCACGAAATCCGCCTCGACATGATCCAGCCGTGCCTTCAGCACCGGCGAATACCAGAAGAAATCCCGGCTCTTGGATTTGATCGCGGCGGCGCTTGTTTCGATGTCGAGGTGGCTCAGCGCGGCTTTGGCGGCGGCGACATTGTCTTTCATGAAAGCTCCATCAGATGGTCAAGCTCGGCGTAGTCGGGCAGCGTCCGGTCGATCTGGCGGCCGTTGCGCAGCACGATGCGGTCCGATTGCGGGCGTGCGAACAGTTCGGTCCAGTTGCGCGCGCGGCAGATGACCAGATCGGCCGGCGCGCCGGGCGCGAGGCTGGGCGCCGCGAAACCGCAGGCGGCGGCGGGATGCGTCAGAACCGCATGGGCCCAGTCCGGCGCCGAATGATCCAGATGCCCGATCCGCGTGGCCTCGCGCAGCACCTCGATCATGTCCAGATCACCATAGGCATAGAACGGATCGCGCGTGTTGTCCGACGCAAAGGACACCGGGATGCCGCGCGCCTTCATCTCGTGCACCAGCGTGATGCCCCGCATCCGCGGGGTGCGGTGGATCACGCGGTCCTGAAGGTAGAGGTTGCACATCGGCAGGCTGACCACATGGATGCCGGCGTTGTGCACCATGTCGAGCGTATGAAAAACCTCATGCTCGGGCTGCGCGGCCAGCGAACAGCAATGGCCGACAACGACGGGCGCATCGAAATGCAACTCGAGGGCGACCTCGGCGATCTGGCGCAGCGTCGCGGCGTTGGGGTCGAGCGTTTCGTCGACATGGAAATCCACCGCCAGGCCCCTTTCGGCCGCGATCCGGAAGAAGGTCCGGAGCCGGTCCTTCAGATCCGGCAGCGGATAGGTCACCAGCCCCAGCACGCCGCCGCTTTCAGCAACCACGTCGGCGGTGTGCAGAAACGCACCGTCCATCTCGGCCCGGTCGGCGCCCAGCAGGCAGGCCGCCTGAAGCTCGATGCGGCCGGCCCACTCTGCGCGCAGATCGCGAAACACCGGCCACGAGATGTCGTCCTGCGGCGGGATGCTGTCAAGATGGGTGCGGATCGCGCGGGTGCCGTGGGCCCAGGCGCAGCGCAAGGCGAAATCGGCCCGCGCGCGCACATCGCCGGCCGACCAGTTGGCCGCCCGGTCGGCACCCACGGTTGCCAGCGCGCCGGCGAATGTGCCATCGGGATTGGGCGCGCGGGCGGCGATATGGCCCTTATCGAGGTGGGTGTGCATGTCGACAAAGGCCGGAAACGCCATCGCACCCTTCATATCGACCGGCTGACCCGGCCGATCGGTGATCCGCCCGCCATCGAGATGCAGCGACACCCGCACCAGTTCGCCCGGCGCACCGACCAGGCAGGCGGGCACGGTCAGGTTTTCAAGGGTGATCGGGCCCGCGTCGGGCCCGCTGTCGGGCTCTGCGTCGGGCCCCGCGTTGGGCCCCGCGTTGGGCAGTGTCCGGAAATCCATCATCCCTCTCTTTTCAATGCGCTTTCGTGCCATTTGCGCAGCAGCATGTGCGACAGGAAGGACAGGCCGGCAAAGATCACCACGCCGGTGACGGCGATCAGGATCAGCGCCGCGAACATGCGCGGAATGTTCAGCCTGTAACCGGCTTCGAGAATCCGGAACGCCAGACCGGATTTCAGGCCGCCGGTGCCGGCGACATATTCCGCCACCACCGCTCCGATCAGGCTGAGCCCGCCGGCGATGCGCAATCCGCCCAGGAAATACGGCAGGGCGGATGGCAATTGCAGGTACCGCAGCTTCTGCCAGCGGGTGGCGCCGTAGATGCGGAACAGGTCGCGCAGGTTGTGATCGGCGGAATTGAGCCCGAGGGTGGTGTTGCTGAGCACCGGAAAGAAGGCGACGAGCCAGGCGCAGAGCAGAAGCCCCGCAAGGCGGTTGTCGACATAGATGAAGATCAGCGGCGCGATGGCAACGATGGGCGTGACCTGAAGGATCACCGCGTAGGGATAGAACGACATCTCGATCAGGCGGCTCTGGGTGAAGAGCACCGCAAGGCCGACACCGCCCAGAACCGCCACCGCCAGCGCCATCAGCGTGATCTGAAGCGTGACCAGAAGCGCCTCGAAGAGGATCGCCCAGTCTTCGATCAGGGTTTCCAGGACGAGGCCCGGACGCGGCAGGATGTAGTGCGGGATCTGGTTCCAGACGACGATACGGTCCCACAGCAGCAACCCCAGCGCGAGCGCGATCACGGGCAGCGTCCATTTGCCGATGCGTTCGAAGCGCGCGGCCTTGCGGCGGGCGCGTTCTTCGGCATCGATCTGCGGCAGGGCGGGTTCGGCTGAGGTCATGGCGGTGTCCGGGTCGGAGGGGAGGACCGGGGGCCAGCCCCCGGACCCCCGGAGTTTATCGGGCAAGATGAAGGATCGGATCGGGGGGCGGGCGCTGCATCAGGCCGCCTCGCCCATGGCGGTGTGCAAAGCGGCGGTGGCGGCACGGCAATGGGCGGCGTATTCCGATGACGTGCGGAAGGCGTCGTCGCGGGGATAGGGGGCATCGACGGCGAGTTCGCGGATCACCCGGCCGGGTCTTGCCGCCATGACTACGATGCGGTCGGACAGGAAGACCGATTCAAAGACCGAATGGGTGACGAAGATGACCGTGCAGCCGATCCTCTGCTTGAGGGTCAGCAGATCGTTGTTGAGCTTGAAGCGGGTGATTTCGTCGAGCGCGGCGAAGGGTTCGTCCATCAGGATCAGCCGGGGGCGGGTGACCATGGCGCGCGCGATCGAGACCCGCATCTTCATGCCGCCCGACAATTCGCGCGGATAGCTGTCGTGGAATGCCTCGAGGCCGACAAGACGCAGGGCGGCGCGCACTTCGTCGCGGACCGCCGGGAAGGATTTGCCGCGCAGCCGGAAGGGCAGCCAGACATTTTGGGCCACCGTGGCCCAGGGCATCAGCGTCGGTTCCTGGAAGACCACGCCGAGATCGCCCGGGTTTTGCCCGCCGGCCCAGCGGATCGCGCCGGCGGTGGGGCGGATCAGGTCGGCGATCAGGCGCAGGGCGGTGGATTTGCCACAGCCGGAGGGGCCGAGCAGCGAGATGAAGTCGCCCTGACCCACGGTCAGCGACATGTCGCGCAGAGCCTCGACCGTGCCGCCGAAGGTCTTGCCGACAGCCTGCATCCGGAGCACTTCGGGGCGTTGGCCGGTCGGCGCGATCGCAACGGTCATCGGGAGGCTTTCCTATGGCGGCCGGCTGCCGGATGCCGCGCGGCGGGGACAGGGGCGCAGGCGGTGCCGCGCCCCCATTGGACGGTCAGGGCTTGATGCTCATGCCGACCATCTGGTTGGTGAAGGCGGTGGTGAAAGCGGCCTTCCAGTCGACATCGCCCGCGATCACGCCGGCATCCACCATCTTGGTGTAGAAATCCTCGACCTTGGCTTCGGTCATGGCGCCGATCCCCAGTTCCAGCGCATCGCCGGAATCGACAATGCCTTCGGAGATCATCATGGCCTTGGCAAAGTTGATCTTGTCCTGGGTCATGTCGGGGTTGGCGGCCTTGATCATCTCATCCGCCGCGCTGCTGTCGCCGTAGAGATAATTGTACCATCCGGTCAGCGAGCCATCGACGAAGCATTTCACCTTCTCGGGGCTGTTGGCGATGGTGTCGGCCATGGTTTCGATCGTGGTCGCATAGGACGAGTAGCCGTTGTCGGCGATCAGGAACACGTTCGGTTTGAACCCGCCTTCCTTCTCCACGAGGTAGGGTTCGGACGAGAGGTATCCCTGCATCGCCAACCCGGTATCGGCAAGGAAGGGCGCGGGGTTGAAGGTATAGGGCTGGCGCTGTTCGACGGTGAAGCCGTGCGCCGCGATCATCCACTGGTAGTAGCTGGTAAAGCCGTTGTCGCCGATCAGCAGCGTCTTGTCCTTCAGGCCTTCCCAGCTGGTGACGTCGGGATGGGCCACGAGAACCTGCGGGTGTTTCTGGAAGATCGCGGCGACCGAGACGACCGGGATGCCTTCCGCCACGGCGTTGAACGCCTGGAGCATGTCGCCGCCCATGTGGAAATCGATCCGCCCGGCAAGCATAAGCGCCCGGTTGTTGACCTGCGGGCCGCCGGAAATGATTTCGACATCCAGCCCGCATGCGGCATAGGTGCCATCGGCGACAGACTGATAGAAGCCGCCGTGTTCGGCCTGTGCCAGCCAGTTGGTGCCGAACACTGTGGTTTCCGCGGCGGCGGTGGTGGCGCCGAAGGCCAATGCGCCGGCCGCTGCGATCAGTTTGAATTGGGACATCGGGATCTCCGGTTGCTCTGAAGTTGCATCAGAAGCTGGGCGCGGGCCGCGCGAAAGCAAATGTTCTTGGGCCCTACCGGCGCTGGCGGGCGTCGGCGGGACATGTCTATGCCCAAGAAAGCACACAGCCGCCCAAAAATGCGGCACGAACGAATCACGCCCGGTAGATGAAACACCGCCCCTCGACGGCATGCGGCGGCAGCGGCAATTCCGTCAGCGCATCGAAATACATCCGGTCCGAGGCAACCATCAGCCCACCCGGCGCAAGCAGGGGCTGAACCAGCGGCGAAATGCGCCGCGCGAAGGCATCGTTGCGGGCGCGGTCGTGGCCGCCCAGGTCCGCATGGATCAGGCTGGCGGTCGGCCCGAAACGATCGAGCGCCTCGACCAGCGTGTCGTGCACATCGCCCAGGATCGTCAGATCGGGGGGCGGGGTGCTGTCGGGATGGGATGCTATGGCGCGCTCGAAGACATGGATGTCGCGCCCCGAAACATGTTCGCGCAGGTGGTGATAGGTGCGCCCGTTGCCCAGCCCCAGTTCGAAAACCGGGCCGGTCATGGCGGCAGTTTCGGCGATGGCGAAGTCGAGGCAGGCGCGCTGGGACACCATGCGATCGATGAAGAGGTCAAGACGGCTCATGCGGGTCTCCGGTTCGGGGCATGTGCATGTCATGCCAAAGAATGCGCGGCAATGGTAGGGTTTGCCACGCTTGCGGGCAAAATCAAGTCGTTGAGCCGAAAGCGCGGGAAATTCGGGTTTGACTATTGCACCGGCGCGGGGCGAAGGTGTCGGTGCAGATTCTGACCTGGCCCGCGCCGGAGCGGGGTGTGGGAAACGAGACCGGGTGGACGAACATTCATGAGTGAGCTGCTGACCGTTGAGGACCTGACGATCGGGTTTCACGACGCTGATCCGGTTGTCGAAAAGGTCAGTTTCTCGGTCAGATCGGGCGAGACGCTGGCGCTTGTCGGGGAATCGGGATCGGGCAAGACATTGTCGTGCCGCGCGGTGTTGCGGATCCTTCCGCGCGCCGCGCGCATCAGGTCGGGGCGGATCACGCTGAACGGATCGGCTGGGCGCACGGTTCTGACCGCGCTCAGCGAAAGGCGTATGCGCGCGATCCGGGGCGATGCGGTTTCGATGATCTTTCAGGAACCGATGCGGTCGCTGTCGCCGCTGCACCGGATCGGCAACCAGGTGATCGAGGTTCTGAACCTGCACGGCGATCAGGGCACCAAGGCCGCGCGCAAGCAGGTTCTGGACACTTTCGAGCGTGTCGGGTTTCCCGATCCCGAACGCGCCTACAATGCCTATCCCTTCGAGATGTCGGGCGGGATGCGGCAACGCGCGATGATCGCCATGGCGATGGTGGCCAAACCCGAGGTGCTGATCGCCGACGAGCCGACAACCGCGCTGGATGTGACGACGCAGGCGCAGGTTCTGGGGCTGATCAAGGACTTGCAGCGCGACACCGGCATGGCGGTGATCCTGGTTACCCACGACCTCGGCGTCGTTGCCAACATGGCGCAGCATGTCGTTGTGATGAACAAGGGCCGGGTGATGGAATCGGGGCCGGCGCCGCTGGTTCTGGGCGATCCGGCGCATGGCTACACGCGCAAGCTGTTCGCCGCCGCGCCTGCGATCCCGCAGGTGGCCAATCCCGCGCCGGCACCGTCGCATCACGATCTGATCCTCGACATCCGCGGCGTATCCAAAACCTACACGATGCGCGGCGCGTCGTGGAAAGCCGGCGCCACGGTGCAAGCCTGCCGCGGCATCGACCTGAAGGTGCCGCGCGGAAAGACGCTGGCCATCGTCGGCGAAAGCGGCTCGGGCAAGACGACCTGCGCGCGCATCGCGCTGGGCGCCGAACTGCCCGATCCCGGCGGCGAAGTGGTGTTCGCGCCCGAAGCGGGCGGCCCGACAATTGCGGTGCATGCAATGGATCGCGCGGCGCGGACAGCGTTCCAGCGCAAGGCGCAGATGGTGTTTCAGGATCCCTACAGTTCGCTCAGCCCGCGCATGCGGGTGGTGGATGCGCTGACCGAACCGCTGGAAATCCACCGGATCGGCAACCGCCGCGACCGCCGCGACAAGGCAGCCGAGATGCTGGCGATGGTCGGGTTGAAACGCGACATGCTGTACCGCTATCCACATGCCTTCTCGGGCGGTCAGCGGCAGCGCCTTTCGATCGCGCGGGCGCTGACGCTGGACCCCGCGCTTCTGGTCTGCGACGAACCGACATCGGCGCTGGACGTATCCGTGCAGGAACAGATCCTGACCCTGCTCGAGGAAATCCGCGACCGGGTCGGCCTGTCGTATCTGTTCATCAGCCACGATCTGGCGGTCGTGGCGCGCATCGCCGACGAGGTCGCCGTGATGCGCCAGGGGCTGGTGGTGGAACAGGCTCCGCCCGACACGCTGTTTCACAGCCCGCGTCACCCATATACCAAGGCTCTGATCGCCGCCCAGCCGACGCCCGACATCGCCCGGCCCATTGATCTGCGGCTGGTTTCGCAGGGCGCCGGCGCACCGTCAAGCTGGCCCGAGGCATTCCGGTTTTCCGAAACCGCGGTGCCCGCGCTGGCCGAACTCGCTCCCGGACACAAGGTACGTTGCCATGTTTGACCGATTTCGACGACTGACACTGATCGCCGCCACACTGTTGCCGGTCGCGGGCTGGGCATCGCCCGTACTTCAGGAGAACGCGCTCTGGGAGGACCGGGTGCGCGCCGGCGAGATGCCGCCCGTACAGATGCGCGTGCCGGACGCGCCGCTGGTGGTGGACCTGCGCGCAAAAGGGCGGGTGCCCGGCATCCCCGGAGGCACGTTGCGTACGATGGTCAGCCGGTCCAAGGACGTGCGCCAGATGGTGGTCTATGGCTATGCAAGGCTGGTGGGATACGATCACACCTACACGTTGCAGCCCGACATCCTGCAAAGCTTCGAAGTCGAGGAAGGGCGCCGCTTTACCTTCCGGCTGCGCCCCGGCCACCGGTGGTCGGACGGGCATCCGTTTACCTCGGCCGATTTCGAATACTGGTGGGAGCATGTGGCCAACAACGCCGAACTGGCACCCACCGGCCCGACCGAAACAATGCTTGTCGATGGCAAGCCGCCGGTCGTGACGTACCCCGACGCGCACACCGTGATCTTCGAATGGCACGCGCCCAACCCCTATTTCCTGAAGGAACTGGCGGCGGCAAGCCCGCTTTTCGTCTACCGGCCGGCGCATTACCTCAGGACCTATCACAAGGATTTCGCCGATCCCGACGTGCTGGAAGCCGCGATCGACGAACGGCGCGTGCGCAGCTGGGCCGCGCTGCACAACAAGCTGGACGAGATGTACAAGTTCGACAATCCCGAACAGCCGACGCTGCAACCCTGGATCAATGCCGACACCGGCGCAGGCAGCCGCAAGATTTTCGTGCGCAACCCCTTCTATCACCGCATCGACAGCAACGGCGTGCAACTGCCCTATATCGACACGGTGGAAATGAGCGTGGTCGGCGGCGGCCTCGTGGCAGCCAAATCTAACGCCGGCGAAAGCGATCTTCAGGCGCGCGGGCTGGATTTCCGCGATGTAGCGATTCTGAAGAAAGGCGAGATCGACGGCGGCAATTACCGCACGTTCCTCTGGGCCAACGGCACCGCCAGCCAGATCGCGATCTATCCCAACCTCAACTTCGCCGATCCGGTCTGGCGCGCGGTGCTTCGCGATGTGCGCGTGCGCCGCGCGCTCAGCCTGGGCATCGACCGGCGCATGATCAACCGCGCGCTCTATTTCGGGCTGGGCAAGGAGGGCGGGATGACCGTTCTGTCGCGCAGCCCGCTGTTCAGTACCGCCAACCTGACGGCCTGGGCGATTTACGATCCGGCCACCGCGAACCGCCTGCTCGACGAGGCCGGTCTCGACCGGCGTTCGGCGGCGGGCGTCCGCCTGCTGCCCGACGGACGGCCGATGGAACTGGTCGTTGAAACCGCCGGCGAACGCCAGGAAGTTGAAAACGCGCTTCAGATCATCACCGACACCTGGCGCGATATCGGCGTGAAGCTGGTGATGCGCCCGCTGGATCGCGACATCCTGCGCAATCGCGTGAATGCCGGTGTCAGCATGGCGGCTGTCTGGTACGGCTGGGACAATGGCATTCCCCAGCCCTATACATCGCCCGACTACCTCGCGCCGCGGCATCAGGAGTTCTTTGCCTGGCCCATGTGGGGGCAGTATTTTCAGACCCATGGCGCCGCCGGCGAAGCGCCCGACCTGGAAGCGGCACAGCAACTGATGGCGCTTTCGCAGGCCTGGGACCACGCCCCCGACGATGCCGCGCGCACCGCCATCTGGCGCGAAATGCTGGACATCCACGCGGATCAGGTGTTCGGTATCGGCATCCTGTCGGAGGCGCCGCAGCCGGTCGTGGTATCGCGGCGCCTGCGCAACGTGCCTGAAACCGCCACCTGGGCCTGGGAGCCCGGCGCGCATTTCGGCATCCACCGCCCCGACGAGTTTTTCTACGCGCCCCCCGCCGAGGTCACGCAATGACGATATTGCGCTACGCGATCTACCGTTTTCTCACCATGCTGCTGACGCTGGTGGTGGTATCGGTGATGGTGTTCGTGATCATCAACCTGCCGCCCGGCGACTATCTGTCGAACCAGATCAACGAATTGCGCGCGACCGGTCAGAGCCAGGGCGTGGCACAGGCAGAGTTCCTGCGCACCGAATACGCGCTGGATCGCCCGCTTTGGGAACAATACCTGATATGGGTCGGCTTTGCGCCCGGCCCGAACGGGTTTTCCGGCCTGCTGCAAGGCGATTTCGGATGGTCCTTCGAATTCGATCAGCCGGTGGCCGACATCGTCGGCGGCGCACTGTGGATGACGGTTCTGGTGAACCTGTCGGCGGTGCTGTTCGTTTACATGGTGGCCCTGCCTCTGGGCGTGATCGCGGCGGCGCGGTCCAAGACATGGGTGGATTACACCGCCGCCTTCGTCGGCTACCTGGGCCTTGCGACGCCCAACTTTCTTCTGGCCTTGATCCTGTTCTACTATGGCAACAAATACTTCAATCTGCCGATCGGCGGGCTGATGGATCCGGCCTTCGAAGGCGAACCGATGAGTTGGGAAAAGGTGAAATCGGTGCTGGTGCACATGATCGTTCCCACCTTCGTGATTGGCACCAGCGGCGCCGCCGCGATGATGCAGCGGCTGCGCGCCAACCTGCTGGACGAGCTTGGCAAGCCTTATGTCGAAACCGCGCAGGCCAAGGGCCTGTCGCCGTCGCGCATGCTCACGAAATACCCGCTTCGCATGGCCTTCAACCCCTTTGTCGCCGACATCGGCAACCTGCTGCCCGCGATGGTGTCGGGGTCGGTTCTGGTGTCGGTCGTTCTGGGGCTTCAGACGATCGGGCCGGCGCTTCTGGCCGCACTAAAAAGCCAGGACCAGTTCCTGGCCGGTTTCGTGCTGATGTTCGTTGCGCTGCTGACACTGGTCGGCACGATGATATCCGATGTGCTTCTGGTTCTGCTGGATCCGCGCATCCGCTACGGAGCGCGTGAAACATGAGCACCCTGCCCGACGGCCGCTATATCGACGATGCCCCCTTCGATCCCGACGAAAACATCAACCGGCTCGATCGTGCCGACATGGACGCGCCCAACTGGCTGCTGGTCTGGCGCAAGTTCCGGCGGCACCGTCTCGGGCTGCTGTCCGGTGCGTTCTTGCTGTTCAGCTACCTGATGCTGCCGGTCGCGGGCTTCATCGCACCCTACACGCCAGCCGAACGCAACGCCGATCATCTCTATGCGCCGCCACAGGCGATCAAGCTGTTCCACGAGGGCCGTTTCGTCGGCCCCTTCGTCTATCCGCGCACGGCCACGGCCGATCTCGAGAATTTCCGCTGGACCTATGAAACCGACCGCACCCGGCCGATGCCGCTGGAATTCTTCTGCGAAGGCTCGGAATACCGGCTGGCCGGGCTGATCCGGTCCGACACGCATCTGTTCTGCGCGCCGCAGGGGGCAACCGTGTTCCTGTGGGGTTCCGACCGGCTGGGCCGCGACGTCTTCAGCCGTATTCTCTACGGCGCCCAGCTGTCGCTGACCGTGGGGCTGATCGGGATCACCGTGTCCTTCATCCTCGGGATCGGCTTCGGCTCGATCGCCGGATACTTCGGCGGCAAGACCGACTGGATCATCCAGCGCACCATCGAAATCCTGCGGTCGCTGCCGGAACTGCCGTTGTGGCTGGCCCTGTCGGCGGCGGTGCCGTCGAACTGGGGGCCGGTGGCGGTGTTCTTCATTATATCCATCATCCTCGGCATACTCGACTGGCCCGGCCTGGCGCGGGCGGTCCGATCCAAATTCCTGTCGCTGCGCGAAGAGGAATACGTCCGTGCCGCGGAAATGATGGGCGCGTCCTCGGGCCGGGTCATCCGGCGCCACCTGCTGCCCAACTTCGTGTCGCATCTGATCGCTTCGGCTACCCTGTCGATCCCGGCGATGATCCTCGGCGAAACCGCCCTGTCGTTCCTCGGCCTCGGCCTGCGGGCCCCGGCGGTCAGCTGGGGGGTGATGCTCAACGATGCCCAGAACCTCGCTTCGATCGAGATCTACCCCTGGACAGCCATCCCGATGCTGCCGATCATCGTCGTCGTGCTGGCGTTCAACTTCCTCGGCGACGACCTGCGCGACAGTCTGGACCCCTACGAAAGCTGACACCGCGCATCTTGCCGCACGGCCTTGCCCCAACCCGAAAACGCACGATCTTTCCGGGCAGAAGCAGCAGTGAGCAAGAGCCATGTTCGACATGAACCGCAAGGGTGACATCGACCTCACCCATCATCAGACACCCCGCGACATCCACGACCGGATCGCATTGCGCACGGTGCGCTTCATGCGCGTCTTCGCAGATGCCTTCTTCGCCAAACGCTATGGCCACCGGGCAGTGGTTCTCGAAACCGTGGCCGCGGTTCCCGGCATGGTCGGCGGCCTTTTGCAGCATCTGAAATCGATCCGCCACATCCGTGACGATCAGGGCTGGATCCGCGAATTGCTGGACGAGGCCGAAAACGAGCGCATGCACCTGATGACCTTCATCAAGATCGCAAGGCCCAGCGTGCTCGAACGCTGGATCATCATGCTGGGACAGGCAGTCTTCTTCAATCTCTACTTCTTCACCTATCTGCTGGCGCCACGCACCGCACACCGCATCGTCGGCTACCTCGAGGAAGAAGCCGTGATCAGCTACACCAGCTACCTGGCGGAAATCGATGCGGGCCGCATCGAAAACATTCCGGCCCCGGAAATCGCCATCGAATACTGGGATCTGCCCGAAACCGCGCGCCTGCGCGACGTTGTCATCGCCGTCCGTGCCGACGAAGCCGCCCACCGCGACACGAACCACGGCTTCGCCGACGCCCTCGCCCAGCGCGAAAAGCCCTGATCCCGCAGCGCTTCATCTTGCCCGGAAAACTCCGGGGGAGTCGCGCAAGCGCGACGGGGGCAGCGCCCCCTGCCCGGGCGGGCGGTGCAAACACCGCCGCCGCCACGCGCCGGGCACCCGCGACAGACCCGAAAGGCGGGTCCGGCGCTCAGCGGTCGTCGCCGCCGGACGGGCCGCCTTCCATCATGTCCTCGTCGATGGCCGCTTCGGCGGCGGCCGTGATCGCCTCCTTCTGCGCATCGCTCAGCGGGGCCTTGGGTTCGTCGGCCAGTCGCACGGTCACCTCGCGATGCGCGAACTTGATGCCCTCACGTTCGAACATCGCGCGAATTTCCTCATAAACCTTCTTGCGCACCAGCCACTGGTCGCCCGGTTTCGTCATGAACTTCACCCGCACGATCATCGCGCTGTCCTGCATCTCGATCACGCCCTGGCTCTTGAGAGGCTGGATGAAGTTGTCGCCAATGACCGGATCGTTCAGCAGGTCCTGCCCCAGGTTCTTGACCAGCTTGCGCACCCGCTCCACGTCGGTGTCGTAGGTCAGCCGCAGCTTCAGCTTCATGATCACCCAGTCGCGGCTGTAGTTCGACAGAACCTGAATTTCGCCAAACGGGATCGTGTGCAGCGCACCGAGGTGGTGGCGCAACTGCAGCGACCGTACCGAGATCTTCTCGACCGTGCCCTTGACGCTGCCGATGTCGATGTATTCGCCCTTGCGAAAGGCATCATCGAACAGAAAGAACGCCCCCGAAAAGATGTCGCGCACAAGGGCCTGCGCCCCGAAACCGACGGCCAGGCCGACAACACCTGCACCGGCGAACAGCGGGCTTACATTGATCCCGACCTCCAGCAACGCGATCAGGCCGATGGTCACGACCACAACGATCAGGATGACGTTGCGAAACAGCGGCAGCAGCGTCGCCAGACGGCTGGCGCTGTTGGCGCCGCCCTCATCGCCCAGTTCGCCCTCAGGCGCGTCCCCGCCTTCTTCGGCGATCTTGCTGTCGATCCAGATCCGGAAGGCGTGGTAGATCACATAGCCGATGAACAGGATGATAACCACGTCCAGCGCGCGGTCCGGCACGGTGCCATCGGCCAGAAGTTCGCCGCCGTCCCAGATCTGGACGGTCATCATCGTGCCCGCGACAAAGGCCAGAATACCCGAAACCCGGCGCGCGAGTTCC
Organism: Paracoccaceae bacterium; assembly: GCA_024742705.1. Classification (GTDB taxonomy): domain Bacteria; phylum Pseudomonadota; class Alphaproteobacteria; order Rhodobacterales; family Rhodobacteraceae; genus JANSXZ01. Next base: position 100,753 of record JANSXZ010000006.1, read on the forward strand.
TCGTAGGTGGTGATCGGCTGCTGCGGCCGGATGCCGGCAGGCGCCGCGCTGGCGGTGGCGGCGTCCTCACCTTCGGTTTCGCCTTGTGCCGGCACCGCATCGGCTGCGTTCATGTCGCGCAGCGCCCGCGACCGGGCGAAAAACCTTTCGATGAAGTAGTTGATGACCCCGTAAACCACGATGATCGACGCCAGAACCCCATAAAGGCCGGCGATCAGAGGGATGGACGTGGGCGCTTCGAGAACCAGGTCGAAGGCCAGTTTCAGCCAGCCGAAGACGAAATAGACAATCACCGCCGGCGCCCAGGCATAAGACAGGAACCGGATCAGGCCGCTTACCTCTTCGGGCCGGCGGCCATTGCGGATCGCGCTGGAAATCGCCCGTCCGTTGAACCCGATCATGGCAATGTTGAGGATCGTGGTCAGAAGTGTCAGCGCGCCGAACATGATGGCGTAGACGTTGTAATTCAGCCCGAAATCGTTCAGCCAGGTGGCGAACACCAGGAAGCTGATGTCGAGCGATGCCAGAACGATCGCCCAGCGATACAGCCGCAGGGCATCGCGGTCGGAAAACCGCGGTATCCGGTACTGCGTCAGGAACGGCGAAAGGATCATCCGCCACAGGTCGGCCACGACCCGGCAGGCGAAAAAGGTCGTGTAGATCGCGGTTATGGTGAATTGCAGCGAAAGATCGTCGACCGACCCAAAGATCAGCGATCCGGCCGCATAGGCAAAGACCATCGTCACCAGCGTGCCAATGATCCCCATGAAGAACCGGAACACCAGAAATGGCATTTTTTCCGAATAACCCTGCGGATCGGATTTGATCCGCGACACGACAAACCGCCGCGCGATGCGCTTGCCGTAGACCTCGGTTGTAAAGAACCGTCCCGCGACAAACAGCAAGAGGGTCCAGAACAGCGCCTCGACATAGGTCATTATACGGCCATCCGGGCTGGTGGCGCGCAGGATGAAGGCGACTTCGATCAACGAATTGGGCAGCGCCTGCAACCGGTCCCGCAAGGTGCTGCGAAATGTGTCCACCTGCGCCTGCGCCTGCATCAGCGGCGATGCCGAATGTCCGGCATCGCCTTCGGCTGCGGTGCCGTCCGCCGATTGTGCCACGCCAGCCTGCGGGGCGGCGATCACGTTGCCGGCGGTGTCGATGACGACCACGCTCAGCCCGGCGCCGGCCGCTTCCTTCAGCGCTTCGGCCAATGCGCCCTGCGGGTCGGATCGGGCCTCGCCCGAACTGGCGCCGCTCAGCAGTTGCGCCTGCGCACGCGCTTGCGGTGCTGCGAAGACGGCTGTCAGAACCGCCAACATCACGATGATGAACCGCATGTTTCGCTCTCCCTTTCCTGGCCCGCTACGATGGCCGCACACAAACCATTGCCACGTTTCGCCCCGATTGTGAGGGAGTAATTCACCTCGCCGGCGAATTCGCCTGCGGTCATGTGCAGAAATGCCGCGTTCGGCCACGCGCTGTGGCAAACCGTGTTTGCATTCGCGACCGATTTCAATACCAAGGGCCTGCCGCTACCCATCGCGGCGGCCCCGCGCCCCTTCCGGGCCGTGCAGGGCCAGAAAGCGGAAGAAAATCGGCCCCCCGCGCGGTGGCTTTGAAGTCGGGGAAACACGGGTGATGGCGGAGAAGCGGATTGCCGTTCTGGGGTTGGGCTATGTCGGCCTGCCTCTGGCGCTGGGTCTGGCGCGGGCGGGTTTCGATACGCTGGGCTTCGACACGGATCGCGATCTGGTGGACGGGCTGTGCGCGGGCCGCGACCGCAACGGCGAGGTTTCGGCCGCATCGCTGCGCGCGACACAAGCGCGGTTCTCGCATGATCCGGCGGATCTGGCCGGGTGCAGCGCCTTCATCCTGGCCGTGCCCACGCCGATCACGGATGCCAAGGCGCCCGACCTGGGGCCGCTTCTGGGCGCCTGCGCCAGCATCGCGCCGCATCTGACACCCGGCGCCCTGGTGATCGTGGAAAGCACGGTCTATCCCGGCGTCACCGAAGATGTTTGCGGCCCCGCTCTGGCCCGCGCCAGCGGTCTGGCCACCGGAAGCCAGATCAGGCTGGCCTATTCGCCCGAGCGGGTGAACCCCGGCGATGCCGAACATTCGCTGGAAAACGTGATCAAGGTGATTTCGGCGCAGGACGCCGCCACGCTGGATCGGGTCGAGGCGATCTATGCGCCGGTGGTCAAGGCCGGGCTGCACCGCGCATCGTCGATCGCCACCGCCGAGGCGGCCAAGGTGATCGAGAATACCCAACGCGACCTGAACATCGCCCTGGTCAATGAATTTTCGCTGATCTTTTCGCGGCTCGGGCTCGACACGCTCGAGGTGCTCGAGGCCGCGGGCACCAAATGGAATTTCCTGCCGTTCAAGCCCGGCCTGGTGGGCGGGCACTGCATTGGCGTCGATCCCTATTACCTGACCTACCGCGCCGAACAGCTGGGCTATCACCCCGAGGTCATCCTGGCCGGACGGCGGATCAACGACGCGATGGGCAAACATGTGGCCCGCGAAACCGTCAAGGCGCTGCTGGCGCGCCGGACCGATCCCAGCGGCGCGCGGGTGCTGGTGATGGGCTTTGCGTTCAAGGAAAACTGTGCCGACACGCGCAACACCCGCGTCGCCGACATCATCGCGGAACTGCGCGACTTTTCGGTGACCGCCGATCTTTTCGACCCCTGGGTCGATGCCGCGTCGGTGCGGCGCGAATACGGGATTTCGCCGGTCGATGCGCCCCAAAGCGGCACCTATGACGCCATGATCGTGGCCGTGGCACATCAGGATTTCGTTTCATTGGGCAGCGAAGGCATTCGCAAGCTGGGCAAACCCGGCGCGCTTCTTTATGACATCAAGGGCATCTTCGGCAGATCCGGTTCGGATCTGAGGCTGTGACAGGGGCATAGCGAAGAATGGCAGAGAACGGGGGCGCGGACATGGCTCAGACTTCCGAAACCGTCGGACCGGATCGCGCGGGACGCTCGCCGCGCGTCATGCTCTACAGCCACGACACCTTCGGCCTCGGCCACCTGCGCCGTGCGCGCGCGCTGGCCGGCGCCATCACCTGCGCCAACCCCGAGGCATCCGCGCTGATCCTGACCGGATCGCCCGTTGCCGGCCGGTTCACCTTTCCCGGCCGTGTCGATCATATCCGCCTGCCCGGCGTGACCAAACGCAGCGATGGCTCATATGTAAGCCAGACGCTGGGCATGGACATCGACGCCACCACCGCGCTGCGGTCCGGGCTGATCCAGTCGGCGATCCAGCAATACGATCCCGATCTGCTGATCGTCGACAAGGAACCCACCGGGTTTCGCGGCGAACTGATCCCGGCGCTGGATCAGCTGCTGGATTCGGGCCGCACCAAGCTTGTGCTTGGCCTGCGCGACGTGCTCGACGCCCCCGATGTTCTGGCCGCCGAATGGGAACGCAAGGGCGCCATCGAGGCCGTGGAAACCTTCTATGACGAGATCTGGGTCTACGGGCTGAAATCGGTCTACGACCCCACCGCCGGACTTGACCTGAGCGATGCGGCGCGGATGCGGATGCACTGGACCGGCTATCTGCGGCGCGTCGCCGAAGAACCCGGCACGGCGCCCGACAAGCCCTATGTGCTGATCACCCCCGGCGGCGGCGGCGACGGCCAGAGCATGGTGAACCTGGTGCTGGCCGCCTATGAGCGCGACCCGACGCTGCGCCCCGATGCCAAACTGGTCTACGGCCCGTTCCTGTCGGGCGAAAAGCGCGGCGATTTCGAACGCCGCGTTGCCGCTCTTGGCGGGCGGGTCAGCGCGATCGGCTTCGAATCCGAGATCGAGACGCTTTTCGCCAATGCGTCCGGCGTGATCTGCATGGGCGGCTACAACACCTTCTGCGAGGTGCTGTCGTTTGACAAACCCGCCGTCATCGTGCCGCGCACGGTGCCCCGGCTCGAGCAATACATCCGCGCCAGCCGCGCCGAGGATCTGGGCCTGGTGCGGATGCTCGACGAAGAGCGCGACGGCATGACCCCCGAGGCGATGATCCGCGCGATCCGGGGCGTTGTGAAGCAGCCGCCACCCTCGTCGGCGGCGATTTCGCACGGTCTGCTGGACGGGCTCACCTATGTGACCGGGCGGGTGACCAAGCTGATCGACCCACGCGCCAGTTGCGCCGCGGAATGACAGCCGGGCGCCGGGGTCTGGCGGTTGTGGTCAAGGGCTGGCCGCGGCTGTCCGAAACCTTCATCGCACAGGAACTGGTCGCTCTCGAGGCGGCGGGCCTGCGGTTCGATATCTGGTCGCTGCGCCATCCGACGGATGTGAAGCGCCACCCGCTGCACGACCGGCTGCGCGCGCAGGTGAATCACCTGCCGGAATACCTGCACCACGATCCCGCACGGCACTGGCGGGCGCGCACCGCTGCACGCCGCCTGCCCGGATTTGACCGCGCCTATGCGATGTGGCGCGCCGATCTGCGCCGCGATGCCACGCCGAACCGCATCCGTCGGTTCGGACAGGCCTGCGTTCTGGCCACTGAAATGCCCGCGGATGTGGGCGGTCTCTATGCGCATTTCCTGCACACGCCCGCATCCGTCGCGCGCTATGCCGCGGTGATGCGTGAACTGCCCTGGAGCTTCTCGGCCCACGCCAAGGACATATGGACATCGCCCGAATGGGAGCTGCGCGAAAAACTGGATCCCGCCACCGCCGGAGCACGGTTCGGCGCCACCTGCACGGCATTCGGCGCGGCGCATCTGCGCGCGCTCAGCGCCGATCCCGCGCGCATCGACCTGGTGTACCACGGGCTGGACCTGGCCCGGTTTCCCGCGCCGCCACCGCGCGGGCCGCGTGCGGCGGATGCGCGCTTTGCCATGCTTTCGGTGGGCCGGCTGGTCGAAAAGAAGGGCTTTGACCGGCTGCTGGCGGCGTTCGCGCTGCTGCCACCCGATCTGGATTGGCACTGGACGCATATCGGCGGCGGCGACATGGCCGCGCCGTTGCGGGCGCAGGCCAAGGCGCTGGGCCTGCAACGGCGCATCGACTGGCGCGGCGCCTGCGCCCAGCCCGACGTGATCGCCGCGATGCGCGCCAGCGATCTGTTCGTCCTGCCCAGCCGCATCGCCACCGACGGCGACCGGGACGGGCTGCCCAACGTTCTGATGGAGGCGGCATCGCAATCGCTGCCGATCCTGTCCACCCCGGTGTCGGCGATCCCCGAGTTCATCGTCTCGGGCGAACACGGGTTGCTCAGCGACGATGCGCCCGACGCCCTGGCGGCGGCGATCCTGTACATGGCCCGCACCCCCGACCGGGCCGCCGCTATGGCGGATGCCGCGCGCGAAAGGCTGCGGTCGGATTTCCGGATGGAACCGGGCATCGCGCGCCTGATGCAACGGCTGGATGCAATGCTGGGCGCGGCGGTCGGCGCCACATGACCGCGATCGCCTTCTACGCCCCGCTCAAGCCCCCCGATCATCCCCGGCCCTCGGGCGACCGGACGATGGCCCGCGGGCTGATGGCGGCGCTGCGCCATGCCGGATGGCCTGTTGTCCTGGCCTCGCGGTTGCGCACCCGCGAGGCAAAAGGCGAGGCCGCGACGCAACGCCGCCTGCTCGACGCGGCAGAAGCAGAGATTGCCCGGCTGACTGCCGAATTGCGCGGCCGCGTGGCGCTGTGGGTCAGCTATCACAACTACTACAAGGCCCCCGATCTTGTCGGTCCGGCGGTCTGCGATGCGTTGGGGCTGCCCTATGTGCTGATCGAATCGAGCCGCGCGCGCAAGCGGCTGACCGGTCCGTGGGCCGGTTTCGCCGCCCGCGCCGAGGCGGCAAGCGATCGGGCAGCCACCATTTTCTATCTCACCGCGCATGATCGCGAAACGCTGGAACGCGATCGCCCGGCGCATCAGCAACTGGTGCATCTGCCGCCGTTTCTGCCCCGCAGCGATCTGCCGCCGCGCGCGACCGGCGCGGCGATCCTCAGCGCGGGCATGATGCGCGCGGGCGACAAGATGGCCTCGTACCGTATCTTGGCGGACGCGCTTGCGCAGATCGAAACCCCGGCAGCGCAGCTGGAAATCGCCGGCGACGGGCCCGAACGCGCCGGCGTCGAACGGCTGTTTGCGCCTTTCGCCGGCAGGGTGCGGTTTCTGGGCCAACTGGATCGCGCGCGGATGGATGCGGCCTACGAACGGGCGGGCCTGTTTTTCTGGCCCGGCGTGAACGAAGCCTACGGCATGGTCTATCTCGAGGCGCAGGCCGCCGGCCTGCCGGTTGTCGCGCAGGACCGCCCCGGCGTGCGCGACGTGCTGTGCGCCGGCACCCATCCGCGGCCCGAGGCCGGGGCCGCCGCGCTGGCCGCGCGGATCGACGGCCTGCTGCGGGACGCGCCAAGGCGCCGCGCCGAAGGCTGCGCCGCGCGCACCGCGATCGCCCGGAACCACCTGTTGCCCGCCGCCGCCGCGCGGCTGGACGGCGTGCTGAAACGGCTGGCCACAAGGGGCGCGGCATGATCCGTCTGGCGCTGATCCGGCATGGCCACACCGCCTGGAACCGCGCCGGGCGCATCCAGGGGCGCAGCGATGTGCCGCTGGATCCCGAAGCCCGCGCCGGGCTGGCCGCGCTGCGCCTGCCCGCCCCTTGGGACACCGCCGCCCTTTGGTCGAGTCCGCTGTCGCGCGCCGCCGAAACCGCCCGGTTGATATCCGGGCGCGACCCGCGCGTGGCGCCTGCACTGGTGGAAATGAACTGGGGCCGGTGGGAGGGGTGCCACGGCGCCGATCTGGCCGCCGATCCGGCCAGCGGCTTTCGCCATATCGAAGACTGGGGCTGGGACTATCGGCCGCCGCAGGGCGAAACCCCGCGCGAGCTTTGGGGCCGGCTGGCACCCTGGGTCGCCACGCTGCGGCGCGACGCGGTCGCAGTGTGCCACATCGGCACGATGCGCATATTGCTGGCCCGCGCGCATGGCTGGAATTTCGCCGGCCCGGCGCCATTCCGGATCAAGCGCAACCGGCTGTATGTGCTGCGGATCGAGGCCGCAGGCTTGCGGGCCGAAGACACCTGCGTGCGGCTGGAGGCGCGCTGAGATGCGGGCCGTGATCTTTGTCACGCATCTTCTGGGCACCGGGCACCTGCGGCGCGCCGACACATTGGCCCGTGCGTTCCGCGCCGCGGGGCACAGCGCGACCGTGGTATCGGGTGGCATGCCGGTCGCGGGGATGGAAAACGCGGGCATGGTCCAGCTGCCGCCGCTGCGATCGGACGGCACCGATTTCGCCCACCTTCTGGACGAAAACGGCGCCACCGCCGGCCTCGACTATCTGGAAGCCCGCCGCACCGCCGCTTTGTCCGCGCTCGAATCGGCGCGGCCCGACGTCCTGATCACCGAACTCTTTCCCTTCGGCCGCAGGGTTCTGGCGGATGAATTCACCGCGCTGCTGGAACAGGCGCGCGGCCGCGCAGACCCGCCCGTGATCCTGGCATCGGTCCGCGACATCCTGGCACCGCCGTCGAAGCCGGCCAAGGCAAGGCGCACCGCCGATCTGATCGCCGGGTTCTACGACGGCGTTCTGGTCCATTCGGACGCCACGGCCACCCCTCTCGAGGCAAGCTGGCCGGTGACACCCGACCTGCGGGCACGGCTGCATTATACAGGCTATGTCACCGCACCGCCCGCCGGGCCGCATCCCGACGCCGCCGGCGCCGGTGAGGTTCTGGTCAGCGCGGGCGGCGGCGATGTGGGCGATCACCTGTTTGCCACCGCCGCCGCTGCCGCCGCGCGTACCCCCGGCCTGCGCTGGCGGCTTTTGGTGGGTGGCCGGGATGCGCAGGCGCGGGTCGCGCGGCTGTCCGGCGGCGCCGCCATCGTTGAAACGGCGCGGCCGGATTTCCGGCAGATGTTGTGGCATGCGGCCTGTTCGGTCAGCATGTGCGGCTACAACACCGCGCTCGACGTGCTTCAGGCCGGCACGCCATCGGTGCTGGTGCCCTTTGACGCGGGTGGCGAAACCGAACAGGGCCTGCGCGCCGAAAGCCTCGCCCGCCTGCCGTCGGTCACGGTGCTGCGCGATGCGGATCTGCATCCGGCCGCGTTGGCCGAGGCGGTCGGGCGCATGGCCCGCGCGCCCCGGCGCGACACCGCCGGCCTGCGGTACGACGGCGCGGCCCGCAGCGTCGAGATATGCGCCGACCTGCTGGATCGTCGCGGATGAGACGCGCCGACTGGACCCCGTTGCGCGCGGCGCTGGCACGGATGCGCGATGCGGGGCTGCGGGTGCCGCTGTGGTGGCGCGACGACGATGCCACCGACGCATCGCCGGCGCTGACGCGTCTGGCCGATCTGGCGGATGCGGTGGCAGTGCCGGTGCATCTGGCCACGGTGCCGGCCAATGCGCTGCCCGTGCTGGCCGGGATCGCCGCCAAGCGGCGGTTTGTGCCCGTGGTCCACGGCTGGGCCCATGTGTCGCATGCGCCCGCGCACGAGAAGAAGGCCGAATTCGGGGCGCACCGGCCCCTGCCGGTTCTTGTCGGCGAGGCGCGGGCCGGCCTGACCCGCCTGCGCGGGATTTTCGGCGCCGATTGCGCGCCGATGTTCGTTCCGCCCTGGAACCGCATCAGCCCGGATCTGGCCGCGCAGTTGCCGGCGGCGGGGTTTGCCAGCCTGTCCACCTTCGGCCCGCGCGCGCGCGCCGATCAGGGCGGGGTGGCCCTGATCAACACGCATGTCGATCCGATCGACTGGCGCGGTCACCGGGGCCTGCGCGATCCCGCCGACCTGATCGCCGCCACGGTCGCGCGGCTGGACGCGCGGCGCGCCGGCCACGAGGACGCCACCGAACCGCTGGGCCTGCTGACGCATCACCTGGTGCATGACGACGCCATATGGGACTTTACCGCCGGCTGGCTGGATGAGATGAAACAGGGGCCGGTCGACATCTGGACCCACCCCACAGGAGAACCGCCGCCATGAGCCGACTGGACAGCATGTTGCGCCGCCTCGCCGCCCAACGCGACGGCCTCAACTGGGCTGCCGCGCAAACAGCCGACCAGCCGGGCGATGTTCTGGACCTGGGCCTGGGCAATGGCCGCACCTACGACCATCTGCGCGAAATCCTGCCGGACCGGCGCATCTGGGTGATCGACCGCGTTCTGCAATGCCATCCCTCATGCGTTCCGCCCGAAGCCAACTTCCTGGAAGGCGAAGCCGAGCCGATGCTGGCCCGGTTGGCGGCCCGGCAGGTGCGCATCGCGCTTGCGCATTACGATCTGGGTTTCGGGATCAAGGCCGAGGACGTGGCCGAGGCCGCACGTCTCAGCCCGCATATCGCCGCCGTCATGCAACCGGGTGGCATGATCGTGTCGGGCCAGCCGCTGGTAGGGTTCGAACAGGTGCCCGGCCCGTCGGAAATCGCACCGGACCGATATCTGTTCTACCGCTGCTGAACGTCAGACCCGCAGCCCGCGCGACCAGACGCCGCGCATCACCGGCACCCGGTCATGGCGCATGAAGCGGATCAGGTCGGCGCGCAGCCCCACCGCCAGCGTCCCGCGATCGGTCAGCCCGGCGGCGGCGGCGGGCGCGCCGGTGACAGTGCGCATGCCACGCGCCAAATCGCCCCATTGATCGGCCAGCAGCATGGCACCTTGCAACAGCGCCGCCGGCACATAGTCCGACGACAGGATATCCAGCAGGTTCAGCCCCGCAAGATCGGCCGCCGCCACATTGCCCGAATGCGAACCGCCGCGCACCAGGTTCGGCGCCCCCATGATCACCGCGATGTCATGCGCGTGACAGGCGCGCGCGGCGTCTACAGTGGTTGGAAACTCGGCCACCCTGATGCCGTGGCCGGCCGAAACCGCCACCTGTTCCGGGGTCGTGTCGTCATGGCTGGCCAGAACCGCGCCATAGCGCCGCGCCTCGGCCACGGTGGCCGCCTCGTGATCGTCGCCCACGCTGGCCCTGAGATCCCGCAGATAGGCGATGTGTTCGGCAAAGCCCGCATCGTCCATACCGTGCTTGCCCTTCACGTAAGCCTCGAGTTTGGATACGTCGCGGAATTGGCGCTGACCGGGGGTGTGATCCATCAGGCTGACGATTCCGACGCGATCATCGGGGCCGAATTCGGCCAATTCGTCCAGCAGCGTTTCCGAACAGACCTCGGCGCGCAGGTGCAGGAAATGGCTGATCCGCAGCAGGCCGGCATCCCGCAGCTGCCAAAGCTCGGACGCCAGGCCGCGCGCGTATTTGACATAGCGCGCCTTGCCGTTCGGGTTCGATCCGACGCGCATGGCATCGAAAACCGTGGTGATGCCGGTGCTGGCCAGTTCGCCGTCGTGGGCCAGGATGGCCGACATGTGCGGCCAGTCGACCTTGGGGCGCGGCATGATGTGGCGTTCCAGGTTGTCGGTGTGCAATTCGATCAGGCCCGGCGCCACGAAATCGCCACCGCAGTCCACCGCGCCGGGCGGCACCGCCGTCCCGCTGTCGATCGAAACGATCTGCCCGTCGACGGCCCGGAGGCTGCCGCGCAGGGTTTCATTGGCCAGAACCAGCGTGGCGTTGGCAAGGATCAACTCTTGTGTCATCTGCGTGTCATCCCGTCTTGCAAAGGTTTCGGGCAAAGAAAGGCAGGGCCATGACCCCGACACGCTATGCCATCTATTATGTGCCCGCCGAAGCGGAAGCGGGCGCCAAATGGGCGCGGTTCGCCACCGACTGGCTGGGCTGGGATTGTGTGGCCGGGGCCGAAGCCACGCACCCCGGCGTGGATGGGCTGCCGGTGGATGAAATCACCGAAACGCCGCGCAAATACGGGCTTCACGCCACCATCAAACCGCCCTTTCGCCTTGCCGCCGGACAAACCGCCGACGCGCTGGGCGATGCCTGCGCCGCGCTGGCCGGGCGCTGTGCTCCGGTTGCGCTGGATGCGCTGCGCGTTGCCCGGCTGGGCCGGTTCCTGGCACTGCGCCCGGAAGGCCGCGAGACGGCGCTGAACGCGCTTGCGGCGCAATGGGTCGAAACGCTCGATCCGTTCCGCGCGCCGCCCACCGAATCCGAACTGGTCCGCCGGCGTGCCGCGGGTCTGACCGCGGCGCAGGAGGAGAACCTGCAACGCTGGGGCTATCCTTACGTCATGGACGGGTTCCGGTTTCACATCACCCTGACCGGGCGCCTGCCCAGCCCGCTGATTTCCCAGACCGAAGCCGCTCTTGACCGGCACCTGGCCCCGATGCTGCCGCGCCCTTTCCACATCGGACGGCTGGCGCTGGCCGGCGAGGCCGAGGACGGGCGGTTTCACCTTTTGCACAGCTACACCCTTGCCGGATAAAGCGCGGCAAGCGCCGCCGCGACCGCCATGTCCAGAGCGCCCGAATTGTCGATCACATGCACCCGGTGCAGCCCCGGCGGCAATCCTTCGGCGGCCCGGCTCAGCCTGCGCTGCACGTCATCGGCGGTTTCGCGCCCGCGCGCATGCAGCCGCCGGGCGAGGGCCGCGGGGGTGGCTGTCAGGTGGATCACCTCAAGCTCGGGCCATTGCGCCTGGGCTTCGGCCAGCACGCCACGCGACAGGTTGACCAGAACCGTGGCACCCTGCCGCAGACAATCCAGACAACTGCGCGGGACGCCGTAAAACAGCCCGTGCGCGCCCCAGCAAAGCATGAAATCGCCCGCTTCGCGCATCCGGTCAAAGGCTGCAACGCTGACCGGCGTGAAATTTTCACCGCCTGCGTCGGCGGCGCGCGTGATCACCCGCCGCGCCAGGACGATGTCGGGCCGCGCCTCGGCCAGCCGCGCCATCACGCTGTCCTTGCCCACGCCGGACGGGCCGACCACGGCGATCAGGCGTCCGGTCATGCGGCGGCCCGCGGTGCGAAGGCCGATACATCCACCTGGCGGTCGCACACCCGGTCGCGGGCCGCGGTGTCGTGAAAGATCCCCACTATGGCCGCACCGCGCGCCTTGGCCGCTTCGATCAGGTTCAGAACCGTGTCGCGGTTGGTGGCGTCGAGGCTGGCCGTGGGTTCATCGAGCAATAGCGCCGGGTAATCATGCGCAAATCCGCGCGCGATGTTCACACGTTGTTGTTCGCCGCCCGAAAACGTCGTGGGGCTGAGCGACCAGAGCCGTTCTGGAATGTTGAGCCGCGCCAGCAGCCGCTCGGCGCGGGCGAAGGCCTCGTCTTCCGGCACGCCCAGCGTCAGCAACGGTTCCGCCACCACGGCGCGCGTGGGTACCCTTGGCACCACGCGCAGAAACTGGCTGACATAGCCCAGGGTTTCGCGCCGCAGTTTCAGGATGTCGCGCGGGGCGGCGCGGGCAACGTCCACATCGCCCACCATGATCCGCCCCGACGCGGCCAGGTAGTTGCCGTAGATCAACCGCATCAACGTGGATTTTCCGGCGCCGGACACGCCTGTCAAGGCGACGCATTCACCGGCGGCCACCACTAGGCTGGCGTCCTGCATCACCGGGATGACGGTGCCGCCTTGGTTGTGCAGCGTAAAGCTTTTGCAGACTCGGTCGAGAACGATCATGGCGTGTTCCTCCGCTCAGACCTGAAGGACGCTGGAAACCAGCAATTGCGTGTAGCCGTGCTGCGGGTCGTCCAGCACCTGATCGGTCAGGCCGGTTTCCACCACATTCCCATCCTTCATCACCATCAGCCGGTCGGCCAGAAGGCGCACCACCGCCAGGTCGTGGGTTACGATCAGGGCCGAAAGCCCCATCTGCCGGACCAGCCCGCGCACCAGGTCCAGCAGCCGCGCCTGAACGCTGACATCCAGACCGCCGGTCGGTTCATCCATGAACACCAGGCGCGGGCCGGTCACCAGGTTGCGGGCGATCTGCAATCTTTGCTGCATCCCGCCGGAAAACGCGGCGGGCCGGTCATCGATGCGCGCGGTGTCTATTTCGACACGGCCCAGCCAGTCGGTGGCCTGACCGCGGATGTCGCCATAGTGCCGCGCCCCGACGGCCATCAGCCGTTCGCCGATGTTGCCGCCCGCGCTGACCCCCATGCGCAGCCCGTCGCGGGCGTGCTGGTGCACAAAGGCCCAGTCGGTGCGGCCCAGCATGCGGCGCTCGGGCTCGGACATGGCCACGGTGTCGCGGGGGCCGTCGGCGCGGGTGTCAAACACCACCTGGCCGGAATCGGGGCGCTGATGCCCCGCAAGGCAATTCAGCAGCGTGGATTTACCAGAACCGCTTTCGCCGACGATGCCCATCACCTCGCCAGGATACAGATCGAACGACACGTCGCGGCAGCCGATGCGCGCGCCGTAGGTTCGGGTGATGCCGGTCACCTGCAACAGGGGTGTCATGTCTGGCCTCCTCGGGGATCGGTCATGCCTGCACGGCCGCGTCGGGGGGCGACATCGCACCTCGGTGGCCCGCGTCGCGGCGTTCGCCGCAGAAATCGGTATCGGAACAGACGAACATGCGCCCGCCCGCGTCATCGACGATGACTTCGTCCAGATAGCTGGTGTCGGCGCCACAAAGATCGCAGGCGTGATCTGCCTTGGACGGATCAAAGGGGAAATCCTCGAAATCCAGGCTGACAACCGGCGTATAGGGCGGCACCGCGTAGATGCGCTGTTCGCGGCCGGCGCCGAACAGCTGAATCGCGGGCATGTCCAGCTTGGGGTTGTCGAACTTGGGGATCGGCGACGGATCCATCACATAGCGGCCCGACACCTTCACCGGATAGGCGTAAGACTTCGCGATGGCGCCGTTCTGGGCAATGTCCTCATACAGCTTGACATGCATCAGGCCATAGTCCTGAAGCGCGTGCATCTTGCGGGTCTCGGTCTCGCGCGGCTCGAGAAACCGCAGCGGTTCGGGGATCGGCACCTGATAGACCAGGATCTGGTCCTCGGTCAGCGGATGTTCGGGTATACGGTGCCGGGTCTGGATCACCGTCGCGTCGGCGGTGCGTTCGGTCACCGCCACACCGGCCGTCTTCTGAAAGAACTTGCGGATCGACACCGCGTTGGTGGTGTCGTCGGCGCCCTGGTCGATCACCTTCAGCGTGTCATCCGGTGTAAGCGTCGCGGCCGTCACCTGCACGCCGCCGGTGCCCCACCCATAGGGCATCGGCATTTCGCGGCTGGCAAAGGGCACCTGATAGCCCGGCACAGCCAGGCCCTTCAGGATCGCGCGGCGGATCATCCGCTTGGTCTGTTCGTCGAGATAGGCGAAGTTGTAGGCCGGATCTGTCACGGCTGCCTCCGTTCGGTCATCGCCGACCCGATCGCCACCGGGCCGCATCATTCCGCCGCCTCGGCGGTGTTGCCCGCCCCGGCGTCGCGGCGCATCTTGCGCACCAGTTCCAGTTCCGATTGAAAATCGACGTAGTGGGGCAGCTTGATATGCTCGAGAAACCCGGTCGCCTGGATGTTGTCGCCGTGGCTCAGCACGAATTCCTCGTCCTGGGCGGCAGCGCCGGTGTTGTCCTCGCCCAGTTCCTCCCAACGCAGCGCCCGGTCCACCAGCGCCATCGAGATCGCCTTGCGCTCGCCCTTGCCGAACACCAGGCCATAGCCGCGGGTGAACTGCGGCGGGCTGGTGCGCGATCCCTTGAACTGGTTCACTGTCTCGCATTCGGTCAGTTCGATCTCGCCGATTTCGACGGCGAACCCCAATTCCGGCACATCCATTTCCACCGGCACCCGGCCGATGCGCAGTTCGCCTACGAAGGCGTGGTTGTAGCCATATCCGCGCTGGGTTGAATAGGCCATGCCAAGGGTGAACCCCTCGTCGGCGCGCGCCAGCGACTGGAGCCGCACGGCACGCCCCGCCGGATAGGACATCGGCGTGCGGGTTATGTCCGACGGCGCCGTGTCGTCCGCCGGTTCGGACTGCATCAGACCTTCGTCCTGGAGATAGGCGGCAATGTGCGGGGTGGGTGCGGTGCGCGCCGTGGCCTGAGGTGCGGGCGCCGGGGCGGGTGTTCCTTCGGCGGCCAGCTTGAAGTCAAGCAGGCGGTGGGTGTAATCGAACGTGGGCCCCAGAACCTGCCCGCCCGGCGCGTCCTTGTAGGTGGCCGAAATGCGCCGGTCGCAGGCCATCGCGCCGGTGTCGACCGGGCGCGAGGTGCCGAGCCGCGGCAAGGTGGTCCGGTAGGCGCGGATCAGGAAAATCGCCTCGATCAGATCGCCACGCGCCTGTTTGATCGCAAGCGCCGCCAGATCGGGATCGTAGAGCGAGCCCTCGGCCATCACCCGATCCACCGCCAGCGAAAGCTGCTCGCGGATCTGCGCCAGCGACAGCGCCGCGAAGGCCGGGTCGCCCCGGCGCTCCTCGTCGAGCCAGGCGTGAGCGTTCTCGATGGCCCTTTCGCCACCCTTCACCGCAACATACATGGATCAGCCCCCGTTGTGGATTGTAGTGCTGCGCGGCAGCGCCGCGACGCGCGCGCCACAGGTGAAAAACGCATCCATGCCCAGCGGGAAGCGCGCCGCGTTGGCCTGAAACCACGCGGTTTCGGGCAGCGACAGATGCGCGGTGTCGCGGATCCCCGGCCCGGTCAGCGCAGCCCCGGCGGCATCCAGCGCGGGCAGTTCCGCGATCAGGGTGCAGGACCGGTCGGGGTATTCGGCGGTGCCGATGCGCAGGCCCTGCGCCGCGCGCAGATCCGGCCAGGCGCCTATCGCGAAGTCCGCCTGGTCCGCCGCCACCAGTGGTGCACCGGTATGAAAACCGATCCAGTCGCGCAGATCGGGACGGTCGCAGGCACCGGCAAGGTGCACCGATGTATCGGCGTCGCACAGCGTCAGCAGCAGCGCGCCCGCCGCCACGCCCAACGGCGCGGGCGGCAGGGCGCCATGCAGGGTGCGGATTTCGCCCGGCCGCGCCAGCACGGTCATCGCGCTTCGGAACGCCTCGGCAGCATCGCGGGGCGCGTCGGCGAAACCGCCGGTGAAACTGTGAGCAGCGGAAGGCATCAGACGTCTCCCCTCGCCATGGTGAAAAAGTCGACCTTGGTCGCCGCCGCCCGCGCCGCGCGCGCGCTGCGCCGTGCCACGCCGGCCGCGCGCAACGGCGCCAGAATGGCCGCTTCCGCACGCTCTGCCTGACCGGTCTGCATCAACGCATCGACCTGCGCTGCGATCTGTGCCTTGGTCTTGTCGCGGCCCTGCACATAGGCGTGGCCGACGGTGCCGTCGTCAAGTTGCAGGCTGGCCCGGGTCACGGTCATTTCGCCCAGGTTGAAGGCCGCGCCGCTGGCCCCCATGCGGCCCTGCACCATGACGCCGCCGGTTTCCGGAGCGCGCAGCCAGTGAAAATCCGCCGCCAGACCGGATTCGGCCCAGAGCGCGGCAAGGGTGGGCGCATCGCTTTGAGCCAGAAGACTGATCCAGCTTCGGCGGCGGTCCTGTTCGGCGGTCAGAGGCATTGGCCCTCGCTTGAATGGAACGGTGTTGTCCAGGGTTGCTATACAACTATACAAATAGTAGAGGTTTGTGGCGCGCTCCGCAATCGGATTCGCGTGAACATTTCATGACGGGAGCAAAGATCTTGGCCCGCACCGCTCTCTGGACCGCGATTGCCCGGTCCTTGACCGGCGATATCGCCGAAGGGCGTTTCGCCACCGGCGACCGGTTGCCGACCGAGGCACAGCTGGCCGCGAAATACGGTGTCAACCGGCACACGGTGCGCCGGGCGCTGGGCGCGCTGGCGGAACAGGGCCTGGTGCGCAGCCGGCGGGGAGCGGGCGTGTTCGTGACCGCGCGCCCCACCGACTATCCGATCGGCCGCCGCGTCCGGTTTCACCAGAACATCAGGGCCGGCGGGCAAAGCCCGACGAAAACCCTGCTGTCGCTGCTGACGCGCGCCGCAGATCCGCGCGAAGCCCGGGCCCTGGACCTGCCCGAAGGCGCGCCGGTACATGTATACGACGGGCTGTCCCTGGCCGATGCGCAGCCCGTCGCGGTTTTTCAGAGCGTGTTTCCCGCCGAACGCCTGCCCGGTCTGCCCGACGCGCTGCGCGACAATACGTCGGTGACCCATGCGCTGGCCGCCTGCGGCGTTGCCGACTACACCCGCGTTTCGACCCGGATAACCGCCAAGGACGCCAATGCCACGCTGGCGCTGCACCTGCGCATTTGCGAAGGCGCGCCGATCTTGCGGACCGTCGGGATCAATGCGGATGCCGACGGGCGGCCGGTGGAATACGGGCGCACCTGGTTCGCCGGCGACCGGGTGACGCTGGTTCTGAACGAAGACTGAGCGCGCCACGCCCGGCGGCCGCGCGGGTTGCCGCCGCGGGAGCCTCCGGCGGGGATATTTACTGCGAAAGGAAAACCGGCGCACCGCGCGGATCAGCCGCCGTGGGCATCGAGAAACGCCTCGGCGGTCAGGCGGCGGAATTCGGGTAGAGCGTGGCGCAGACGCTCGTGGTCCCAGTCCCACCAGGCGAGGGCGATCATCCGGTCGGCGGTTTCCTGCGGCAGCCGGCGCCGGATCGGCGCGGCGGGCAGCCCCGCGACGATGGTGTAGGGTGCCACGTCGCGGGTGACGACAGCGCCGGATGCGACGACGGCGCCGTGGCCGATCGTCACCTCGGGCTTGATCTGGGCGTTGTGGCCGATCCAGGTGTCGTGGCCCACATGCGCCAGGCGGGCGGCGCGTTTTTCGAACCAGCCGGCATCGGCTTCGGCATCGGGCCAGTAATCGGCGGAGCGGTAGAGGAAATGATGCAGCGACGCGCGGTCGAGCGGGTGGTCGGTGGCGCCGATACGCACGAAGCTGGCGATATTGGCGAATTTGCCGATGCGGGCGTTGGCGATGTCGCAGGTGCGATCACAATAGGAGTAATCTCCGAGTTCGGTGTTGGCCATGCGTGTGCCGGCGCCGATTTCGGTGTACCGGCCAAGGGCGCTGCCGGCGATCTGGCATCCGTCGTGAATCAGCGGCGTATCCGCCTGGAGGCGCGGCATGGGTTCAGATCCCGCTTTCGTCGCCCTTGATCAACCGGCGCCGGAGCCAGCCCGAGACCCAATCCATCAGCATCACCATGAAGGTGATCAGGACGATGTAATAGGCCACTTCTTCCCAGTCTTTCTGCGTGATGATCGCCTGTGTGAGCAAGAGCCCGATTCCTCCGCCGGTGATGGCACCGATGATTGTGGCGCTGCGGGTGTTGGATTCAAGAAAATACAGCACCTGGCTGAGCAGCACCGGCGTGATCTGGGGCAGCACGCCGAAGCGGTAACGCTGGATCGGGCGCGCGCCTGTCGAGGCGACGCCTTCGATCTGCTTGTCGTCGACGTTCTCGAGCGCCTCGGAAAAGATCTTTCCGAAGGTGCCGGTGTCGGTCAGCAGGATGGCGAGCGCGCCTGTCATCGGACCCGGGCCGAATGCCCGGCTGAGTACGATCGTCCAGATCAGGCCATCGACGCCGCGCAGGAAATCGAACACCCGGCGCACCACGAAGCGCAACCCGCCCAGCGGCGCGAAGTTGCGTGCCGCCGCAAAGCCGAGCGGCAGGGCGATCAGTGCCGCGCCGAAGGTTCCGAGGAAGGCCATCAGCATGGTTTCGAAGATCGCCCAGGCGACATCGCCATGGCGCCACATCTTGTTGGTCCAGAATTCGGTGGCGATGGCGCCGGCCTCGCCCGACATGGCGCGCCCCACCAGCGTGCCGAAGCTTTCACCGTGATAGGGGCTGTCGAGGGTGAAGAAGAACAGCTCCCAGCCGGTAAAGTAGCGGAATACCTCGGCGCGGTTGCGCGTGACCGTAAGGCGGCCCGCGTCGGTTGTGATCGACAGGCGGTTGCGCGATGCGTTGATCCATTCGGGCACGGCGCCTTCGGGCAGTTGCGCATTCACGCCCGAACGCCCGGGTTCGGTGACGACGCGGCCATAGCCCGGAATGTCGTATGTTACCTGTGCGCCAAAGCGGACCACATGGCCGCCGCCCAGATCGATGACCGTTTCGGCATCGCCCAGTGCCACCCAGTCGGGGCCGGTGCCCGCCGGGTAGCGGCCCTTGCGTTCGCCTTCGATGGCGATCTCGATCTCGCCCGAGCGGTTGTCGCGGCTGACGTGGGTCTTGTAGCTGTAAAGATCGGTGACCAGCGTGGCGGCGTTTTTCAGGCTGGCCCGTTCGGCCAGGCCCAGCACGTCGAAACTGATGAAGGTATAGGCGAGATAGGCCAGGATCACCGCCGGCAGCGCGAATGCGGTGAACCGTTTGCGCCGGATCAGCCCGGTGGCCTGGTGTTGGATGGTAGCGGCGGTCACGATGTCACCTTTGACGGGCTGGTGCCGTGGGTCAGCCGGTTGCGCAGCGCGCTCGAGCATTGATCGACCACGACAATGGTGAGAAACAGCAGCACGAAGATCGCTGCCGCCTCGTCGAATTTACCCTGCCCCCAGGACATGGTATTGCGCAGATCGTAACCGATGCCGCCGGCGCCGACGAACCCCAGGATCGCCGAGGCGCGGATATTGATCTCGAACCTGAGAAGCACATAGCTGAGATGGTTGGGCGCGACCTGCGGCAGAACCCCGAGCGCCATGCGTTGCGACCAGTTCGCGCCGACGCTTTCAAGGCCCTCGACCGGTTTGAGCGAGGCGTTCTCGTTCACCTCGGACAGAAGCTTGCCCAGTGCGCCGGTGGTGTGCAGCGCGATCGCGATCATCGCGGGCACCGGGCCGCCGCCCAGCAGAAAGATCAGAACCAGCGCAATCACGATTTCAGGAACCGCGCGCAGGATGTCCAGCAGGCGGCGCACCGGGGTGATCAGCCAGGGAAACGGCGCCAGGCCGCGTGTCGCCAGCAGCGACAGCAACAGCCCCATGACCGCCCCCAGAAGCGTCGCCGCGCCGGCGATGTTCACGGTTTCCAGAAGCGACGGCAGGTATTTCAGAAGGTATCCGGGCAGAAGGTGCGCGCGCTCCATCGCCTCGCCGAAGACATCGGCGGGGAAGTCCAGAACATTGCCCAGACCGTCCCAGAACCCGCCGGCATTGCGCGCATCGGCGGTGGCGAACCCGGAAAACATGAGCGCCGCGAACAGCACGATCAGGATCAGGTTCATGATCCGACGGGCACGCACCTGCGCCATGTAGGCCAGTTGGATGCCATCGACGCGGATCGAATTGTCGCTTGCTTCGGCCACGCGATGTGCCCCCCGGATTGAATTGCGGGCCCGGCTGACGCCGGACCCGCGGATTGCACTTAAATGGCTTGGATCAATTCGATTTCGCCTTGCGCGCCTCGACGATCGAGACATAGGCGTCATGGGTGATGGGGTTGAAGCCCAGGCTTTCGCCGGCCGCGACGCCATAGGCGCAATCGGCATCGGCTTCGTGCAGGCCGTCGACCAGGGCGGTCATCGTCGCCTTGACGTCCGCCGGCAGGTCCGAGCGCAGAACGACGGGGCCTTCGGGGATCGGCTTGGACCGCCAGATTTCAACCAGATCGTTCATGTCGACCAGGCCGGCATCGACCGCCTTGCGCAGCGCGCCCGAGTTATAGCCGTCTTCCCATTCCCCCTGGCCATCGGCCCAGGTCACGCCGCCATCGACATCGCCGTTGTTGACCGCGACGATGGTCTGCTCGTGGCCGCCGGTGAACTTCACCTCGCCGAAGTAGGCGCCGCTTTCCATGGTGGAACCGGTGGTCTGGGGGATCTCGATCGACGGGATCAGGTAGCCCGATGTCGAATTCGGATCGCCGAACCCGAAGACCTTGCCCTGCATGTCCTCAAGCGAGGCGATGCCGCTGTCCTTGCGGGCGAAACCGATCGAATGATACCCGTACGAGCCATCCAGGTTGATCTTGACCAGGATCGGTTCAACCGCTTCGGGATCCTGAAGATACACGGCCGCATAGGACGACGCGCCCAGCCAGGCCATGTCGAGCGTGCCGCCCAGCAGGCCCTGGATCACGCCGTTGTAGTCGGCGGGCGCAAACAGTTTGGTGGGCACGCCCAGCGCTTCTTCGGTGTAGGCGCGCAGGCATTCGTTGGAATTCAGGCGGTCCTGGGCGTTCTCACCGCCCAGCAGGCCGATGCGGAATTCGGTGATTGCGTCGTCGCTGGCATAGGCGGGCACGACCAGCGCGGTGGTTGCCAGAATCGCGGCATAGATGGGTTTCATTGTCGTCTCCGATGGTTTTGCCCACATGGGGCCGTCAGGTTTCAGGTTTCAGTAAACGGGGGCCGCACCCTTGCGCGCCGCGCGGATGCTGGCATCGAGCGTGTCGATTTCGGTTGACGTCGCCGCTTCGGAAAAATCCGCTCCGGCGCCGTAGATCTCGCGCGCCACGCCGGTGGTCAGCTGCGCCGGCAGCCCGTCGAAGACGATGCGCCCGTCGCGCATTCCGACAACCCGGTCGCAATAGCGCCGCGCGGTGTCCAGCGTGTGCAGGTTGCAGATCACGGTGCGGCCGTCTTCGTCGTGGATGCGGCGCAGCGCCTCCATCACGGTCTGGGCGTTCATCGGATCCAGCGAGGCGATCGGTTCGTCGGCAAGGATGATCCGCGGATCCTGCATCAGCGCCCGCGCGATCGCGACGCGCTGCTGTTGTCCGCCCGAAAGCGCCTCGGCCCGTTTGGGCGCGTGTTCGGCGATGCCCAGACGATCGAGGATTTCGATGGCACGGTGAATGTCGGCCGTCGGATAGAGGTTGAACACCGTCGCCAGCGTGGATCGCCGGTTCAGCGTTCCGTGCAGCACGTTCGAGACCACGTCCATGCGCGGCACAAGGTTGAACTGCTGGAAGATCATCGCGCAATCCGACTGCCAGGCGCGCCTTGCCGCCCCGCGCAGCGCCGTCACATCGCGACCTTCGAACAGGATGCGCCCCTCGCTGGCGTCCGCCAGACGGTTTATCATGCGCAGCAGCGTGGATTTGCCCGCGCCCGAACGCCCGATGATCCCGATCATTGCCGGTTTGTCGATGTCCAGCGTGGCGGCGTCGACAGCAGTATTTACGCCGAAGCGTTTGGTCAGTTTTTCGATCCGAAGCACGCATCACCCCCAAGTGGCTGAGCGTCGGGGTACGGGCCGCGTTCAAAACCTGTGTGTCAGATTGGTGAAGAATTTGTAACGCAGGCGGGGCGTCTCGCCCCTGTTCCTGCGGCGCGGCTTTCGCTATAGCCCGCGCAATCCTTCCCGTCTGCCCGGAGCCCCGCCATGGCCTTTGACCGTTCTGTGAAGATCGCCCCGTCCATCCTCGCCGCCGATTTCGCGAATTTCGGCGCCGAATGCCGCGCCATCGAGGCGCAGGGCGCCGATTGGGTGCATGTCGACGTGATGGATGGCCATTTCGTGCCCAACATCACCTTCGGGCCGGCCACCTGCGCCGCGATCCGGCCGCATATCCGTGGCGTCATGGACGTGCACCTGATGATCGCGCCGGTCGATCCCTTTATCGCCGCCTTTGTCGATGCCGGGGCCGATATCCTGACCGCCCATGTCGAGGCGGGGCCGCATGTGCACCGCACGCTTCAGGCGATTCGCGCGGCTGGCGCGCGGGCCGGTCTGGCGCTGAATCCGGGCACCCCCGCCACGGCCGCCGCCCCGCTGCTGGATCTGGTCGATCTGATCTGCGTCATGACCGTGAACCCCGGCTTTGGCGGCCAGTCGTTCATCGAAAGCCAGGTGCCGAAGGTGGCCGAACTGCGCGGGATGATCGGTGACCGGCCGATCCACCTCCAGGTCGATGGCGGCGTCGATGTGCGAACTGCGCCGGCGGTGGCGCGCGCCGGTGCCGACGTGCTGGTGGCCGGTTCCGCCGTGTTCCGCGGCGGCTCTGCCCAGGCGCCGGCGGTCTACGGCGAAAACATCCGGGCGATCCGCGCCGCGGCATCGGGTGTCTATGTCTGAAAGCTACGATACATGGCAGGCCGCGCTGGCGGGCCCCGCCACGCTGACGCTGTGGGACATGCCGTCGGGGCGCAACAGGCGGCATGGCGCACGGGCGGACCTGGCCGGGATCACGCATCCGACGGTGATCGCCGGGCTCGATGTCCCCGGCGTCGCGGTGCCCGCCGCGCCGATGCAGCCGACGCGCCACAGCGCGGAAAACCGCGTGCTGGCCGTGATCCCCGAACTGGTTCAAGCCAGCCCCGCCGCGCGCAGCCGGGGCGCAGAGACCGTGATCGCCGGATACCTGGCCATGGCCCCGGGTTTCGACGGCGTTCTGCTGGTGGCCGGGTCTGAAAACCTCTGGGCGCATGTCTCCGCCGGAGAAGTGGTCAGCTTTGCCACCTTCCTGACGCCACGGCTGCAAGACGCGCTCGGCGCCCCGACACCGCAGCGGCCCGGCGCGGACTTCACCGAAGCGATGACAGCGACACTGGCGCGCCCCGAACGGCTGGCCGCGCATCTGGCCAGCGATGCCGCCAGTGGTGCGGGGCTGGGCGCCGCGCATCTGATCGGTGCCGAAATCGCCGCTGCCAAACCCTATTGGCTGGGTCAGCGGCTGGTTATCCTGGGCGATTTGCCCGGCCACGCGCAGGCGCTGCGCGCACAGGGTGTCGAAACCGGCAGCAGCGATCACACCGCTGCACTTCTGGCCGGTTTCCGGCTGGCCTTCGCGGACCTGTCCCGCAAGGGCTGAGCGGCGGGCCAGGCCGGTTCCGCAAGGCGTTGCCGGCGATGCCGACGCGGCGCGCCAGCGGCTCTCCTGCCCGCCGCGACGCATGGACCAGGCGCCCGGTGCAGCCCGCGCCGCAGCGGCGGGCCAAGCCGGTTCAGCCCAGCGCGTCGGCGAAGGTTTCCAGAAGCTTGTGTTTCAGTATCTTGCCCGTCGCGGCCGCTGGCAGATGCGAGGCCATCACGATCCGGCTGGGACGCTTGTATCCCACCAACCGCTCGGCCACGAAGGCGCGCAGGGTTTCGGCGGTCAGCGTCGCGCCCTCGGCGACCTGCACGAAAGCCAGAACCTTCTCGTCGCCGTCCTCCAGCTTGCCGATCACCGCCGATTGCACCACGTCGGGGTGATCGTTCAGCGCCGCTTCCACCTCGGGCGGATAGACGTTGAAGCCGCCGTGGATGATCAACTCCTTGGTGCGCCCCAGGATGTGCAAACGACCGTCCTCGTCGATGCGGCCCAGATCGCCGCTGCGCATCCAGCCGTCCGCGCTCAGAACCTTGGCGGTTTCCCCGGGGTTGCGGTAGTAGCCTTTCATCACGTTCGGCCCCCGGATCACCACCTCTCCGGTGCCGGTGCCACCGCCGGGCACGTCCTCGTCGATGCGCAGCGAAACACCGTCCAGCGGCGGCCCCACCGATACGTCCGGGTCGCCCAGCGCGCTGTGGGTGATGCTGGCGGCGGCGGTCGTTTCGGTCATGCCATAGCCGTTTTGCAGCGGCAGGCCGTAGAAGGCTTCGGCCTTGCGTTTCCACGCCGGATCCAGAGGCGCGCCGCCCGACGAGACATAGCGCAGAAACGGGCTGTCCAGCGTCGCATAGCCGCGCGCCTGCACATGCTGCATCAGCAGGGCGTGCATCTGCGGCACCGCCGGCAGATGCGTCACCCCCTCTTGCAGGGCGGTATAGAGGCTCTCGACCGAGAACCGCGCCTCGAGCCGCACCGTCGCACCCCCGGCCATGCTGGCCGTCATCATCGATGCCAGGCCGATCACATGCGCCATGGGCGCCACGCCATAAACCAGGTGGCCGGGCGCCAGGCTGCGATAACCGCGCGCGGCCAGACCGGCGAAATGCAGGTTGGCATGGGTCATCATCACGCCCTTCGGCGCGCCGGTGGTGCCGGTGGTGTAAATCAGCACCGCGATGTCGCGATCGTCGTCCGGGGCACTGGGATGCGTCCGGGCGATATGTACCTCACCAAAGCCACCCTGCGCGGGCGTCGCACCCAGACGGGCGGCATGGGCGGCGGCATCGCGCGATGCGCCCGATGTCATCACCGCCACCACGGGTTCCGCGTGCGCCATGATACGCGCCACCTCGGCCGCTGTCTGCCGGGCGTTGACCGGGATCGCCACCGCCCCCATCCGCGACGTCGCGAACAGGATCGCCAGCGCCGCCGCCGAATTCTCGATCAGCGCAAGAACGCGGTCGCCGGGGCGCACGCCATTCTGGTGCAGCAGCGCCTGCATTTCATCACAGGCCGCGCCCAGGCGCGCATAGTCCCAGGCCGCGCCGGTATCGTCGGTGACCGCGGGTGCCGTCGGCTGAGCGGCGATCTGTTGATCCATGAAATCGTGCCAGCGGGCGCTTGTGGTCATGTTCCGAACTCCGGCCGGCGTTTTTCAAGAAAGGCGGCGATGCCCTCGGCGGCCTCGGGACCGCCCTGCGCGCGCGCCATGGCCGCGCGTTCCGCATCCAGTTGCGCGGCTTCGCTGGTGTCATAAGCCGATGCCACCAGAGCCCGGATCGCGCCCTGGGCGCCGCGCGGACCGCGCGCCAGCGCATCGGCCAGCGCCATCGCCTCGCTCTGCGCCTGGCCCGGCGGCACCACCAGGTTGACAGCTCCCAGCGCGGCCAGGCGTTCGGCCGAAAGCGGCCGGCCCAGCAGGCACATTTCCATCGCCAGCGGCCGTGGCAGCAGCCGCGCCAGGGCCGCTGTCAGCCCGCCGTCGGGCACCAGCCCGGCCTTGACATAGGCTGCGGTGAACTGGGCCGATTCGGCGGCAACGATCAGGTCGCAGGCCAACGCGATGGATGCCCCGGCACCGGCGGCGCCACCCTCGACCGCCGAAATCACCGGCACCGGGCAATCGCGGATCGCCCGGATCACGCCGTGCAACCCGTCGATCTTGGTGCGGCGTTCGTCTTCTGTCAGACGGGCGCGTTCGATCAGCACGTTCAGATCGCCCCCGGCGCAGAAATACGTCCCCTCCGACGTCAGGATCACCGCACGGATTCGTGGCGCGGCGGCGGCGGCACAGGCCTCCGCGATCCGGGCGTAGAGTTCGGGCGAGAGCGCCCCGCGCCGCGCGCTGTTCATGTTGACGACGACGAGACGGTCGCCGAGGTCGTCGATACGGGCCAATGTCATGTGAATCGCTCTCCCGGTACTTTCTTGAACACACCCAGCGCGGTGGCGATCATCCGGCCGCTGTCATCGGTCAGTTCGCCGTGGATATGGGCGATCTTGCGCCCACCGCCCACCAGGTGGCCGATGGCTGTCACCCGCTGGCCCAGATCCGCCGCCCCGACGTATTGCAGCGTCAGCGATACGGTAACCAGCGGCGTCAGCGCCACCCCCTGCCCCAGGTGCAGCGAAGCGGTGAACCCGCAGGCCGCATCCAGCAGCATCGCCTGAATCCCGCCATGCAGCTTGCCATTGCGGTTGATATGGCGCGCGTCGATGTCCAGATAGGCGCGGCCCAGCCGATCCGGCTGGCCCACGTCCACGATATAGCCCACAAGGGCCTGCGCCCCGGATTGCCCGACGATCAGGCCATCGCCGGACTGTGCGGCTGCCTCAGGCGGCGCTGAGGTCAATGAAACGCTCCAGATGCCAGTCGGTATCGCCAAAGCGATGGTCGGTCATGACGATCCGTTTTGCGATATGCGCCAGTTCGTATTCCTGGGTCATCGCGATGCCGCCATGCAGCTGGATCGATTCTTCGGCCACCAGACGGCCGACACGGCCGATCAGGTTGCGCGTGCCGGCGATGTGCCGGTCGCGCAGCGGGGCATCGGCGTGCAGGTGGCCCGCCGCGTTGATCACCGCCGAACGGGCCTGTTCGAGTTCGATCAGCAGATCCGCCATCCGGTGCTGCAACGCCTGGAACGTGCCGATCGGGCGGCCGAACTGCTTGCGCGTGCCGAGATAGTCGCGCGTCAGGCGGGTTGCCGTTTCCATCGCGCCCAGTGCTTCGGCCGACAAGGCGACATTGGCCGCCGCGATCCGGTCGGACAGCACGCCAAAGGCAGCACCGGCCGCACCGATCCGCGCCGAAACCGGCAGCGCGACATTGTCCAGCGCCACTTCGGCGGCGCGACCGCCGGCCAGGTTGGCATAGCCGCGCAGCGTCATGCCACGGGTGCCCGCGGGCACCAGAAAGGCCGAGATGCCGGCGGCTTCGTCCAGCGCGCCGCTTTCGCGGGCGGTGACGATGACATGATCGGCGTTCTCGGCATTCACGACGACGGCCTTGCGCCCGTTCAGCACCACTTCGCCGCCGGATTCCACGGCCGTCGTGGCGACGCGCGTCAGGTCATAGCGGCTGGAGGGTTCGCCGTGGGCCAGCGCCAGGTGCAGCCCGCCGGCGATCACGTCATCGACCAGCGCCCGCTGCGCGGCGTCGCCGGCCTCGGCCAGCAATCCACCGCCCAGTACGGCGGTGTCCAGAAACGGTTCGACCACACCGGCACGGCCCAGTTCCTCGAAGACCACCGCGATGTCGAAACCGGCGCCGCCGAAGCCGCCCTGCTCTTCCGTGAAGAGCGCGCCGATCACACCCAGTTCGGCAAGTTCGGCCCAGATCTCGGCGCTCATCCCGGTGTCGCTGTCGATGATCGCGTTGCGCGTCTTGGTGTCGTACTTGTCGCGCAGGTACCGCCGCAGCGTGTCCTGCAACATCTGGCGCTCTTCGGTAAGGTTGAAGTTCATCGGCCACCTCCCATCATGACCTTGGAAATGATTCCGCGCTGGATTTCATTCGATCCGCCGAAAATCGACAGCTTGCGATTGTTGAAATATTGCGGCGCGGTGGCGGCGGCATAATCCGGGCCGACCGGATCGTTGTCGCCTTCGATGCCTTCGGATGCGAAGGGCATCGCGTAGGGGCCCGCGGCGCGGCGGGCCAGGTCGTTGATCTCCTGGCGGATGATCGTGCCCTTGACCTTGAGCATCGACGATTCGACCCCCGGCGCCGCACCGGCGGCAGCGGCGGAGACGATCCGCAGGTTGGTCGTGCTCATCGCCATCAGGTCAATCTCGACCTGCGCCACCCGCGCGGCGAAATGCGGGTTCTGCATCAGCGGCTTGCCGTTGTGGTTTTCCGCGCGCGCCGCGCGTTTGACCGCCGAAAGGCCCGCCTGGCTGAACCCGACCCCGGCGATGTTGGTACGCTCATGGGTCAACAGGTACTTGGCATAGGTCCAGCCCTTGTTTTCCTCGCCCACCAGGTTTTCCACCGGCACCTTGACGTCGGTAAACCACACCTCGTTCACCTCGTGGGTGCCATCGAGAAGGATGATCG
This sequence comes from Paracoccaceae bacterium, assembly GCA_024742705.1. Classification (GTDB taxonomy): domain Bacteria; phylum Pseudomonadota; class Alphaproteobacteria; order Rhodobacterales; family Rhodobacteraceae; genus JANSXZ01. The sequence goes on from JANSXZ010000006.1 coordinate 128,888, forward strand.
GGCGCACTTCGACGCCGGGCGTGTCCATGTCGATCAGCAGGAAGGAAATGCCCTCCTGTTGCTTGACCTCGGTGTCGGTGCGCACCAGGCAGAAGATCCAGTTGGCGTGCTGGCCCAGCGTGGTCCAGGTTTTCTGGCCGTTGACGACATAATGGTCGCCCTCGCGCACCGCGCGGGTCTTGAGCGAGGCCAGATCGGATCCCGCGCCGGGTTCCGAGTAGCCCTGGCACCACCAGTGTTCACCGTTCAGGATGCGCGGCAGGTAATAGTCGCACTGCGCCTGACTGCCGAACTTCTGCAACACCGGCGCCAGCATCGACAAGCCGAAGGGCACGATGCGCGGCGCATGGGCGGCGGCGGCCTCTTCCTCGAAGATATGGCGCTGCACCGCGTTCCATTCGGCACCGCCGAACTTGCGCGGCCAGTTCGGAGCGAGCCAGCCCTTTTCGTTGAGGATGGCGTGCCATTCCTCCTGCCGCGCCTTGCCCAGTTCGCCGCCGGCGCGGATCACATCCGACATCTCGCGGGGCAGTTTTTCGGCCAGAAAGGCGCGCACTTCATCACGAAAGGATTGTTCTTCGGGGGAATAGCTGAGGTCCATTTGGGTCTCCGTTTTCTTTGGTTCGGGTGCGGCGGGCGGCACAGGCGGCGCCGCAGCCGGTCAGATGGGTCGGGCGGGCGCGGTTTCACCGCGCGGATTGCCTCAGCCCGCCTTGTTCAGATCGTCGAACTGGCGGCCTTCGGCGACAAGCTGTTCCAGCAGCGGCGCGGGCTGCCAGAACCACGGATCGTCCTCGGCGAAGCGCCGGATGTCGGCCAGCAGACCGTCGAGCCCCTGGATGTCGGCCCATTTCAACGGACCACCATAATAGCGCGGAAACCCGTAGCCGAACAACAGCGTCATATCCACGTCGAGCGGGCGGCGGGCGATGCCCTCGCCAACCACCCTGGCGGATTCGTTGACCATCGCGGCCATGTAGCGGCGCAGGATCTCATCGTCGCTGAAGTCGCGCGGCGTGATCCCGCGGTCGGCGCGCTCGGCTTCGATCAACGCCGTGACCCGCGGATTGGGCACGCCCGCGCGGCGTCCCGCTTCGTAGATGTAGTACCCCGCTCCGGTCTTCTGACCGAAGTTGCCTTCCTCGCACAGGACATCGGCGTAGGTGGGCACGCGTTCCCGCGGGTCGCGCGTTGCGGCCTTGCGCTTGCGGGTGGCCCAGCCGATGTCGAGCCCGGCAAGATCGGCCACCGCGAAAGGGCCCATCGCAAAGCCGAAGCCGGTCAGCACCTTGTCGATCTGGTAGGGCGATGCGCCGTCCAGCACCATGTGATCTGCGCAGGTGCGGTAAGTGGCGAGGATGCGGTTGCCGATGAAGCCGTCGCAGACCCCGGCGCGCACGCTGATCTTCTTCAGCCGCTTGCCCAGCGCGAACCCGGTGGCCACCACGTCGGGCGCGGTCGCATCGGCCACCACCACCTCGAGCAGGCGCATCACATGCGCGGGCGAGAAGAAGTGCAGCCCGATCACATCGGCCGGGCGGGTTGTCGCGGCGGCGATCTCGTTCACATCGAGGTACGAAGTGTTGGTAGCCAGCACCGCGCCGGGTTTGCAGGCCGCATCGAGCCGGGCAAAGACCTCTTTCTTGACATCCATCGATTCGAAAACCGCCTCGATGACCAGATCGGCATCGGCCAGCGCGCCGTAGTCGGTGGACACCGCCAGCGCGTCCCCCATCAGCGCGGCATATTGCGCATCGGATATCTTGCCGCGTTTGCGGGCGCCCGAAAGGTTGCCTTCGATGCGCCCGCGTGCCGCTTCGGCGGCTTCGCCGGTCATTTCGATCAGCGCCACGCGCAGCCCGGACAGAAGCGCCGCCGTGGCGATGCCGGCCCCCATGGTGCCGCCGCCGATCACGCCGATGGCCGACACCGGGCGCGGCTCGACACCGACGAGTTCGGGCAGCTTGCCGACCGCGCGTTCCGAGAAGAATGCGTGGATCAGGCCCTGCCTCTGATCCGTTTCCATCAGTTCGCGAAACAGCGCCCGTTCACACGCCAAACCCTCGAAGAAGGGCAGTTCGGTCGCCGCCTGAACCGCGCGCACGGCGGTGGCCGGCGAGATCTGGCCCCGGCCCTTGCGCAGCACCTGTTCGTGGATCGCATCGAAATCCACCGGCGTCGGGGCCGGCAGTTCGCTGACCGGACGGCGCGGCGCGCCATCGGCCAGCAATTCGCGGACAAAGGCCAGCCCGACTTCGCGCGGGTCGCCTTCGGCCAGCTTGTCGATCACGCCCAGTTCCAGCGCCTCGGCCGCACCGACATGGCGACCGGTTGTGATGATGTCGAGCGCCGCCTCGATCCCGGCCACCCGCGGCAGGCGCTGGGTGCCGCCCGCGCCCGGCAGCACGCCCAGCAGAACCTCGGGCAGACCGACCCTGGCCGCCGGCACCGCCACCCGGTAGTGCGTGGCCAGCGCCACCTCGAGCCCGCCGCCCAGCGCCGTGCCATGCAGCGCCGAAACCACCAGCATCGGCGCGGCCTCGATCCGGTTGCAGACGTCGGGCAGATAGGGCTCCAGTGGGGTCTTGCCGAACTCGCGGATATCGGCGCCGGCAAAGAACGTGCTGCCATCGCCATAGATCAGCACCGCGCGCACGCCATCCGCCTCGGCGCGGTCCATCCCTTCTATCAGGCCGATGCGCACCGCCTGTCCGAGCGCGTTGACAGGCGGGTTTTGCGCCTTCAGAACCGCGATATCCCCGATCCGTTCGTATGCGATCGCATCACTCATGCCAAACTCCCCCTTGCGCGCGTCGGTAAACGTCACATTCCGACCTGCGGAACGCCCTTTCGCCATTGCGGCGCAATTTGAGCGCAGCCCCACCCGAGATCAAGCGCCAATTTTCCGACGTCGCGTTCCGCGCCTTTTCAGGAGGTTCCGACAAAGCTGTTGACCCGATGCGCCGGTGCCGGCACGGTTCGGGAAAGGCAGCCGCGGGCGCCGGGCGCGCGGTTCCGGTCGCGCGGATCATGCCCGGGGCATGCGCCGCAAGAAGGCGACACATCATTTCTTTGGGAGGAGAATCGATGAAACTGACGACACTGACACTGACACTGAGCGCGGCACTGGCGACGGTTCCCGTTGCCGGCTTCGCCGACAGCTTCAACGCAACGATCGCGGCGGGCCATCCGCCGGTGTTTCGCTGGATCCGGATGATCTCGGAAGTCTTCGTGCCCACGGTCAGCGCCGAAATGCAGGCCGCGGGCCACAGCATCACGTTCTCCGAACAATATGGCGGCGCCATCGCCAAGGTCGGCGAAGAACTGGAGACCGTCGAGGTGGGGCTGGCCGAGATCGGCACCTGCCAGTCGCTTTTCGATCCCGCCAAGCTGGCGGTGCAGAACGTCACCTATTACACCCCCTTCGTCAGCCCCGATCTGCGCAAGGTGGCCACCGTGATCGACGCGATGCACGCCGAACTGCCGGCGATGACCGAAGCCTATGGCGAAAACAACGTGGTCTATATCGGCGCGCCCATCGTCATCGACGATTATCTGCTGATGACGAACTTTCCGGTCAGCGGGCTGGGCGATCTGGACGGCCGCAAGATCGCCGCGCCGGGCGCTGCGATCAACTGGCTTTCCGGGACCGGGGCGGTGGGTGTCTCGGGCAACCTGACCACCTACTACAACGAACTGAAGACCGGGGTGTACGACGGTGTGATCGTCTTCGCCTCGGCGGCGCTGCCGGGCAAGCTGTTCGAGGTCGCGCCCTATATCACCAAGGCGGGGCTTGGCGCGCAATACGCCGGATCGCTTTGCGCCAACAAGGACTGGTACGACGGGCTGCCCGCTTCGGCACAGGCGGCGCTGAAGACCGGGGCCGACGCGGCGCAGACGTGGTATGTCGATCAGCTCGAGGCGGCGGTGACCGCATCGCTCGATGCCATGGCCGGCGCCGGCGCGACGATCAGCGATGCCCCCGATGCCATGCGCGCGGCCTGGGCCGCCGGGATGACCAATGCCGCCGCCGAATGGGCCGCCGCGATCGACGCCCAGGGCAAGGACGCAACCGGAGTTCTGAGCGACTACATGACCCGGATGCGCGACGCCGGCGCGCAGCCGCTGCGCAACTGGGACAGCGAATAGGCCCGGCGTGTCGCTGAGCCTGCGCATCCTCGACCGGGCGACCCAGGGCCTGAACCTCGCCGGGTCGGCGCTGATTCTGGTGCTGATGCTGCTGATCGGGGCCGACGTGATCGGGCGCGCGGCCTTCGGCACGCCGATCAGCGGCGTGCCTGAAATCGTCACGATGTCGATCGTGGCGATCGTTTTCCTGCAAATCCCGCAAGCGCTGCGGGCCGGGCGGATGACGCGGTCGGACGGGCTTGGCGGGTGGCTGGCGCGGCGGTATCCGGCGGCGGGCCGCGCGCTGGACACGCTGTTCGACCTGATCGCCATTGCCGTTACCGGCGTGATCGTCCACGGCACCTGGCCGATCTTCGCGCGCGCCTGGCAGCGCGGCGAGTTCGTCGGCGCGGTAGGCGATTTCACGGCGCCGGTCTGGCCGGTCAAGCTGACCATCCTTGTGGGTGGCGGATTTCTGATCGCGCAGTTCGCGGCGCGCATCGCACGGCGCCATTCATGACGCCCTTCGACATCGGCCTTTTGTCGTTGCTGGCGATGGGCGGTCTGGTGCTGGCCGGGCTGTTTGTGCCCATCGCGCTGATCGCCTGTTCCTTCGTGGGGGTCTGGGCGATCAAGGGCTCGCCCGTTCTGGCCGCCAAACTGCTGGCGCTGGCCGCGAACGACGCGATTTCATCGTATTTCTTCGGGGTCGTGCCGCTGTTCGTGCTGATGGGGTTTGTCGTCTCCGAGGCCGGCTTCGGGCGCGACGCCTTCGACGTGGCCAATGCCGCGTTCCGGCGGTTGAAGGGCGGTCTGGGCGTGGGCACGGTGGGGGCCAACGCCATCTTCGCGGCGATCACCGGCATTTCGATCGCATCGGCGGCCGTATTCACCAAGATCGCGGTGCCCGAGATGATCCGCCACGGATATGTGCCGCGCTTTGCTGTCGGCGTCGTGGCCGGATCTTCGGTTCTGGGCATGATGATACCGCCATCGCTGTTGCTGATCCTGTTCGGTATTCTGGCCGAACAGAGCATCGGCGATCTGTTCATCGCCGGGATCGGTCCGGGCATCCTTCTGGCGGTGGTTTTCGCGCTGGGCATTCTGGCCATGGCACGGTTCACGCCCGGCCGGGTGGGGCAGACCCGCAGCGCCGAAGCCGGCGCGATGCCGGCGCGGGTGCTGGTGGCGCGGACGCTGCCGATCGCGGTGTTGATCGTGCTGGTGCTGGGCGGGATCTATGCCGGGCTGTTCACCCCGGTGGAAGCCGGCGCCATGGGCGCCATCGGCGCGCTGCTGATGGGGTTCGGCATGCGCCGCCTGACGTTGCGCCGGTTCGGCGCGGTGCTGATCGAAACCGGGCTGGTCACGGCGACGGTCTGTTTTCTGATCATCGCGGCACAGATGTATGCGCGGATGCTGGCGTTTTCGGGTGTGCCCGCCGGGCTGGGCATGTTGGCCGCCGACGCCCGGCTGGGGCTGTGGGGAGTGATGGCGATCTATTGCGCGGTGGTGATTGCCATGGGCATGATACTCGACAGTTCGTCGATCATGCTGATCGTGGTGCCGCTGATGCTGCCTGTGGTCACCGCTCTCGAGGTGGATCTGATCTGGTTCGGGATCGTCACGGTTCTGGCCGTCGAGATCGGCTTGATCACGCCGCCCTTCGGCCTTTCGGTCTATGTGATCAAGGCGACGCTGGACAGCCCCGACATCACGCTGACCGATATCTTCCGCGGCGCGGCGCCTTTCGTTGTCATGATGCTGTTCGTGCTGGGCCTCGTGCTCGGCTTTCCGGTCATTGCCACCGGGCTGATTCCCGGCCCCTGAAGAAGGATCACACCATGCCGCGCCGTTTTGTCGACCTGTCCGTGCCTCTGGAAATGGGCATCGCATCGGATCCGCCGATGGCCTTGCCGCAGATCGCCTATTTCGATCATCGGCAGACCGCCGAACAGATCGCCAGCTTCTTTCCCGGCCTGACAACCGAGGATCTGCCCGGCGGCGAAGGCTGGGGCATCGAACAGTTGAACATCAGCACCCACAACGGCACACATGTGGACGCACCCTATCACTATCATTCGACGATGAACGGCGGCGAACGCGCCATCACCATCGACGAGGTGCCGCTGGAATGGTGCTTCGGGCCCGGCGTCAAACTGGATTTCCGGCATCTGCCCGACGGCCATGTGGTGCGCGCGGCGGAAATCGAGGCCGAACTGGAGCGCATCGGCCACCGTCTGCAACCGCTCGACATCGTCGTGGTGAACACCGCCGCCGGCGCCGCCTACGGGCAGCCCGACTACCTGGCGAAAGGCTGCGGAATGGGGCGCGAGGCAACCAATTTCCTGACCGCGCAGGGCGTGCGCATGTGCGGCACCGACGCCTGGAGCTGGGACGCGCCTTTCGTACATACCGCCAGACGCTATGCCGAAACCGGCGATGCCAGCATCATCTGGGAAGGCCACCGCGCGGGCATGGACCAGGGGTATTGCCAGATCGAGAAGATGAGCAACCTCGACCAGTTGCCGGCGACCGGGTTCACCGTTTCGGCCTTCCCGTTCAAGATCAAGGCGGCATCGGGTGGCTTCACCCGCGCCGTCGCCATTTTCGAGGAGTGAACCGCCATGCATCTGGGCACCCTTCACCACGATGGCCGCGACAGGGTCATGGTCCGCAAATCCGGCACAGAGGCGGTGGACCTGTCGCATCTCTTCGCGAACATGGTTGAAATGATCGAGGCCGGCGACGCCGCGCTGGCGGCGGCGCGCGCGGCGCTGGAAGGCGGTGGCGAAACGGTATCGCTGACCGATTGCGCGTTCCGCTGTCCGCTGCGGCCGGTACAGTACCGCGATTGTCTGGTATTCGAGGATCATCTGATCGGATCCTTTGCCCAGGCCGAGCGAATGACAGGCCGGGCCTTTGCCATCCCGCCGGTCTGGTACGACCAGCCAATCTATTACAAGGGCAACAGGATGAGCTTCATCGGCCACGGCGAGGACGTGATCTGGCCCGGCTATGCCGCCCATCTGGATGTGGAACTGGAACTGGCCATCGTGATCGGCAAGACCGGCACGTCCGTGTCGCGCGCGGATGCGCCCCGCCACATATGGGGCTATACAATTCTGAACGACGTTTCGGCGCGCGACGCGCAGATGGTGGAAATGCCCGGGCAGCTGGGCCCGGCGAAGGGCAAGGATTTCGACACCGGCAACATCCTGGGCCCATGGATCGTGACCGCCGACGAGATCGCGCATCCTGCCGCTCTGGAAATGCAGCTGCATGTCAACGGCGAGCGCTGGGGCGGAGGCAACTCGGCGCGGATGCACCACGATTTCGCACGGATCATCGAACATATCTCACAGTCCGAGACGCTGTATCCGGGCGAGGTGATCGGATCGGGGACCGTCGGCACCGGTTGCGGGCTGGAACTGGGACGGCGCCTGGAACCGGGCGATCGGTTCGACCTGACCATCGAGAAGATCGGCACCTTGTCGAACCGGATCGTCCGGGCCTGACCCGGAGCGCGCCCGCAGGGGCGCGAAGGCGACGCTGGCGGATGTGCGGCGATCCGCCCGGCGCGGTGCGCGGGCGGCTCTTGCGGGAGCCTCCGGCGGGGATATTTGGCGCGAAAGGAAGCCCAAGCCGGGCGCGCGGGCAGCAAACGATCAAGAAATGGGCAGGCAAGCGATCACAGGGGTGCTTGCAAGGATTTGAAATCAGGGGTTTTTGTTTGCCGCTTGCAGATTTCTGTTGTTGTCGCAGCAACCTTGGGTACGCTGACGGGCAAGAGCGCGAGGAGGCCGCCATCACCCGACCTGACGTCCTGAAGGCTGAGACGGCCCTGAAACAGCCGCGCGCCCGCGGCGCTGTTTCGGTTGTGGGGCGGCGGCGCGGCGACGCAACGGTTGTCGGGGATCTGCGTCAGCAGGGTTCGCTGAAGCTGCTGTTTCCGCGGAGCGACGCGGATGCGATGACCGCCGTCCTGCTGAACACGGCGGGCGGGGTGACAGGCGGCGACCGTTTCGAGACGCGGATCGAGGCGGAGGCGGGCGGGCATCTTGTGGCAACGACGCAGGCCGCGGAGCGCGCGTATCGCGCGCAGGCTGGCGAAACCGGCCGTTTGCGCACCCGGATCGAGGTCGCGCCGGGGGCGCGTGTCGACTGGCTGCCGCAAGAGACAATCGTTTACGATGGTGCGGCGCTGGACCGGCACCTGCGGGTGAACATGGCCGCGGATGCGGTGCTGTTGCTGGTCGAACCGGTGATTTTCGGCCGTGCCGCGATGGGCGAGACGGTGACCGACCTGCGGTTGCGCGACCGTATCGATGTCCGGCGCGATGGCCTGCCGGTCTTTGCCGACCGCACCCGGCTGACCGGGAACGCGCGCGACCTGATGCGCCGTGGCGCTGTCGGCGCCGGTGCCGGTGCGATGGCGAGCCTGGTCTATGCGGCGCCCGATGCCGCGCGGTTCGTTGCCCCGGCGCGGGAGATCGTGCAGCACCGTGGCGGTGTCAGCCTGGTGCGTGACGGTGTGCTGTTTGCCCGTGTGCTGGCCAAAGACGGCTTTGCGCTGCGCCGGACCCTGTTGCCGCTTATCGCGTCGATGAGCGTAACCCCCCTGCCCCGAACATGGATTTTGTGACATGCAACTGACCCCCAGAGAAAAAGACAAGCTGTTGGTGGCGATGGCCGCCGAGGTGGCGCGCAAGCGATTGGCGCGCGGTGTGAAGCTGAACCATCCCGAAGCGATCGCCCTGATCACCGATGCGGTTGTGGAGGGAGCGCGCGACGGGCGGTCGGTTGCGGACATGATGCAGGCCGGGGCGCAGGTGCTGACGCGCGCGCAGTGCATGGAAGGGGTGCCGGAGATGATCCACGACGTGCAGGTCGAGGCGACGTTTCCTGATGGTACCAAGCTGGTAACGGTGCATGATCCGATCCGTTGAGGCGGATTTCGAGGCCGGGAGCGTGAGTATTTCAGGAACAATGAAGGCGCTGCGGGAGATCGTGACCGGCGCCGGGCGGAAGCGAAAGGAGAGGCGATGATACCCGGAGAGGTGATGACGGCGCAGGGGCACCTGACGCTGAACGAGGGGGCCGAGGCGATCACGCTGATGGTTGCCAATACCGGCGACCGGCCGGTGCAGGTGGGCAGCCACTATCATTTCGGCGAGGCGAACGCGGCGCTGTCGTTTGACCGGGCGGCGGCGCGCGGCATGCGTCTGGACATCGCGGCGGGAACGGCGGTGCGGTTCGAGCCTGGCCAGCGGCGCGAGGTCAATTTGATCCCGGTAGGCGGTGCGCGGCGGATCTTTGGGTTCAACCAGCAGGTCATGGGGGCATTGTGAGATGGCAACGGTCGCATTGATCGAAGACGCGGAGGCGGATCCCGAGGTTCTGGCGGTGTTCGCGGACATAAGAGCCACGCGCGGGAGCGATTTCATCAACAATTTCTGGCGCGCGCTGGCGCAGGATCCGGCGCTGTTGCGGGCAACCTGGGAGCGGTTGAAACAGGTGATGGGCCCCGGCGCCCTGGACCCCCTGGTCAAGGAGATGATCTATGTCGCGGTGTCAACGGCGAACGGCTGTTCGTACTGCATCCACTCGCACACCGCCGCCGCGCGGGCGCGGGGCATGAGCGACGCGCAGTATGGCGAGTTGCTGAGCGTGATCGGCATGGCCAGTACCACCAACGCACTGGTCACCGGGATGCAGGTGCCGGTGGATGCCGCCTTCCGCGTGGACGCGCCCTGATGCGCGGCGGCCCGAAGCGCCGGGCGATGCGGGTCGGGTACCGGACGGTGCGGCCGGGCGCACGGGGGGCCATGCCGTGCCGATGCCCCTGACCGGATCGTGCGATTGCCGCGCGGTGCGTTTCACCTGTGCAAGCCACACGCCGTACCCCTACATGCGTTGCTATTGCAATGCCTGCCGCAAGACCGCCGGTGGCGGCGGGTTCGCGATCAACATAATGGCGCGCGCCGACAGTCTGGAGGTGACCGGCCGGGCGCGGATGTCGGCCTATGGCATCGTGGCCGAGCGCGGCGCCGAGGGGCCGGCGCGGCGTTCTTTCTGCACGGACTGTGGATCGTACCTGTGGAATTTCGATCCGACCTGGCCGGACCTGCTGCATCCCTTTGCCTCGGCGATCGACACGCCGCTGCCTGTGCCGCCGGAACGCAGCCACATCATGCTGGCGTATCGGGCCGCCTGGTGCGCGCCCGAAATCCGCGAGGGCGACAGCGCCTTTTCCCTTTATCCGGATCAGTCCATCGAAGACTGGCACCGGACCCGCAACCTTTGGCTCGATTAGGAGACCACCGATGCCCAGACAGATCGCCCGTTCAGATTATGCCGCAATGTTCGGCCCCACCACCGGCGACCGGGTGCGGCTGGCCGATACCGATCTGATCATCGAGGTCGAGCGCGACATGACCACCTATGGCGAAGAGGTGAAGTTCGGCGGCGGCAAGGTGATCCGCGACGGCATGGGCCAGAGCCAGGCGACGCGCGCCTCGGGGGCTGTCGATACGGTGATCACCAACGCGTTGATCGTGGATCATACGGGCATCTACAAGGCCGATGTGGGGCTGCGCGACGGGCGCATCCACAAGATCGGCAAGGCCGGCAACCCCGATACGCAACCCGGCGTTGATATCGTGATCGGGCCCGGCACCGAAGCGATCGCCGGCGAGGGCAAGATCCTGACTGCCGGCGGCTTTGACAGCCATATCCATTTCATCGCCCCGCAACAGATCGAGGATGCGCTGCATTCCGGTATTACCTGCATGTTGGGCGGCGGCACCGGCCCGGCGCATGGCACGCTGGCCACCACCTGTACGCCCGGTTCGTGGCACATCGGACGGATGTTGCAGGCGCTGGACGCCTTCCCGATGAACTTCGGCCTGTCATGCAAGGGCAACGCCAGCCAGCCCGAGGCGCTGGTGGAAATGGTCGAGGCGGGCGCCTGTGCGATGAAGCTGCACGAGGATTGGGGCACCACGCCCGGCGCCATCGACTGCTGTCTGAGCGTGGCCGACGACATGGACGTACAGGTGATGATCCACACCGATACGCTGAACGAGAGCGGCTTTGTGGAAAACACCGTGGCGGCGATGAAGGGCCGCACCATCCATGCGTTCCATACCGAAGGCGCGGGCGGCGGCCATGCGCCGGACATCATCAAGATCTGCGGCGACGAGAACGTGCTGCCATCGTCGACGAACCCGACGCGGCCCTTCACCGTGAACACGCTGGAAGAACATCTGGACATGCTGATGGTCTGCCACCATCTCGACAAGTCGATCCCCGAGGACGTGGCCTTTGCCGAAAGCCGCATCCGCCGCGAAACCATCGCCGCCGAGGACATCCTGCACGACATGGGCGCGTTTTCGATCATCGCCAGCGACAGCCAGGCCATGGGCCGCGTGGGCGAGGTGATCATCCGCACCTGGCAGACGGCCGACAAGATGCGCAAGCAACGCGGCCGTCTGGCGCAGGAAACCGGCGACAACGACAACTACCGGGTCCGTCGCTATATCGCGAAATACACCATCAACCCGGCCATTGCCCACGGCATGAGCCACGAAATCGGCAGCATCGAAGAAGGCAAGCGGGCCGATCTGGTGCTTTGGTCGCCGGCCTTCTTCGGCGTGAAGCCGGAAATGGTGCTGATGGCGGGCACCATCGTCTGCGCCCAGATGGGCGACCCCAACGCGTCGATCCCCACGCCCCAGCCGGTCTATACGCGGCCCATGTTCGGCGCCTTCGGACGCGCGGTCGAGGCGTCGGCGGTGCTGTTCGTCAGCCAGGCGGCACAGGCGGCGGGCATCGGCCCGTCGCTGGGGCTGGCGAAGTCGACGGTCGAGGTGCGCAAGACCCGCGGCATCGGCAAGAAGGATCTGATCCTGAACGATGCGCTGCCCCATGTCGAGGTGAACCCGGAAACCTACGAGGTGCGCGCCGACGGTGAGTTGCTGACCTGTGAGCCAGCCGAGGTTCTGCCGATGGCCCAGCGGTACTTCCTGTTCTGAAACCCGGCACCGGGCACCAATGCACTTGCAGCATCAGATGGTGCCGCGCGCCATCGGCAGAATATTCCGCAACACGACCTACAGGCGTTAAAACATGAATCTGGCATTCAAATCTGACCCAAACACCGGAAACACAGCCTTGCGCGTAGCGCACATCGGGTATTCCGGATTGGCGCTACCCTCGCTGCACCGCGGCACCTACCTTCGTTTGCAGACACGTCATTGCAACCGGAGACACCCAGATGGCCTATTTCACCACGCATTCGGACGCCCGCACCAACCCGATCCTCGATGCGGTCGGTGCTGCGCTGACATCGGTCGGCAACGCCATTGTCGCGATCAGCGAAGCGAACTCGAAGGTACGCCAGGCCGAAGCCCTGCACGCGCTGAGCGACGCGGAACTGGCGGCGCGTGGCCTGAAGCGCGAGGACATCGCGCGCTACGTCTTCGCCGACAGCTACTGGGTCTGACCCGCGGAGGCCCGGCATGACCGGGCCGGCGCTGACCGCGCGGCGCTATCACGACCATGCGCATGCCGCGCCCTCGGGTGTGCTGCGGCTGACCTACGAGGCGCGGTTCCTGCGCCGCAAGGTGATCGCGCTAACCGACGGGCGCGACGTGCTGATCGACCTGCCGCAGACGACATCCCTGAACCATGGCGGGGTTCTGATCACCACACAGGGCGCGGAAATCGCGGTGGAGGCAGCCGCCGAACCGCTGATCGAGGTGACAGGCGACGCGCTGGCGCGGATCGCCTGGCACGTCGGCAACCGCCACACCCCGTGCCAGATCGAATCCGGGCGGCTTCTTATCCAGCCGGACCATGTGATTGTCGACATGCTGGCACGGATCGGCGCAGCCACGCGCGAGGTGTGCGAACCTTTCACGCCGGAAGGCGGCGCCTATGGCCACGGCCGCACCCACGGCCACGATCACGGGCATGGGCATGGGCATGGGCACGACCACACGCACGGGCACGGGCATGACCACTGACCTGCTGACGCTGGTGCACTGGCTGTCGCCGGCCTATCCTGTCGGTGCCTTCAGCTATTCGCACGGCCTGGAACGATCGGTAGAACAGGGCGTGGTCCGCGACGCGGCCACCTTCGACGCATGGTTGCGCGACATCCTGGAACTGGGCGCGGGGCGGGCAGATGCCGTCCTTCTGGCCTGCGCGTACCGCGCCGGCGACGCCGATGAACTGGCCGAAACCGATGCGCTGGCGCGCGCGCTTTCGCCGTCGCGTGAACGGGCCATGGAAACCACGTTGCAGGGCGAAGCCTTTGCCCGGACGACCGCGGCGATCTGGGGCGGGGACGCCGTGGCGCTGACCTACCCGGTGGCAGTGGGCGCTGCGGCGGCGGCCCAGGATCTGCCGCTCGGCGCGGTTCTGGAAATCTTCGTGCATGCCTTTGCCGCCAACCTGACATCGGCAGCCATCCGGCTGGTACCGCTGGGCCAGACCGAAGCGCACACCGTTCTGGCCGGGGTCGCACCGCTGTGCCGCCAGATCGCACGCGAGGCCGAGACCGCCGGGCTGGACGATCTGGGCAGCTGCGTGTTCCTGGCCGACATCGCGTCGATGCAGCACGAGACCATGTACAGCCGGCTGTTCAGGTCATGATCCCGTCTCTTTGCCGCAATTTTCAGCACCGGCCGGGTCCGGCGGATGCGCCAGACCGACGCATTTGCGAAGTGCGCCGGAACGGTGTCATATGCAGGACATGCGGGCGCGGCGGCAGGCCGGGCACAGGTTCCACGAATCGGAGACCCACGACATGACATCCCCAAACGGCCCGCTGCGCGTGGGCATCGGCGGCCCGGTAGGCGCGGGCAAGACCACGCTGACGGCAGCATTGTGCCGGCATCTGCGCGACGATTTTTCCGTCGCGGCCATCACCAACGACATCTACACGCAGGAAGATGCCGAAGCGTTGATGCGGATGCAGGCGCTGCCGCAAGACCGCATCATGGGCGTTGAAACCGGCGGTTGCCCGCACACCGCCATCCGCGAGGACGCCTCGATCAACCTTGCCGCGGTGGCGGCCATGCGCGACCGCCACCCCGATCTCGACCTGATCCTGATCGAATCCGGCGGCGACAATCTTTCGGCCACCTTCAGCCCAGAATTGGCCGATATCACGCTTTATGTCATCGATGTAGCGGCAGGCGAGGAAATACCGCGCAAGGGCGGCCCGGCCATCACCCGGTCGGATCTTCTGGTGATCAACAAGACCGATCTTGCGCCTCATGTTGGGGCCTCTCTCGAGGTCATGGACCGGGATGCGCGCCGGATGCGCGCCGACCGCCCGTTCGAGTTTGTCGCGCTGAGATCCGGGGCCGGTGTGGACAGGATCGCGGCGCATATCCTGGCACTGGGCGGTCTGACCCGCCCGGCGCAGAGCGCCGCCGAATAGCCATCCCGCCCGCCCCGCGTGCACAACGCGCAGGGCACCGCATGTCGGTGCCGGCACCGAATGGCGGGACCGAGATGAACGACGGATTTTTTCTGCGACCGGACACACCAGTCCGCAAGATCAGGACGAACACAAAGGCAAGACGTAAGGCGATGCGGGAGAAAACCGGAATGAGCGAGGCCTTTTCCCTGCGTCTCGAAGACCTTGTGCGCCAGATCTACCCGGATCACAGCGCCGACATCCTGGCCAGCCAGATCGTCGAGGCGTTCTGGCCCGAAGGTCGCGCGCGCCGCAAGCAAGGCCGGCGGCCGGGCAACAACTTCTGGTCGGAAAAAGACAGCCTGGTGATCACCTACGGCAACACGATCAAGGACGGAAAACACAAACCTCTGGACCTGTTACACGATTTTCTGCACCGCAACCTGCGCGGCGTGGTGAACGGGGTGCACATCCTGCCGTTCTTTCCCTTCACCTCCGACGATGGCTTCGCGGTCAGCGACTACCGCGCGGTCAACCCGGTGCTGGGCAGCTGGGCCGACATCGCGCGCATCGGCAACGAATTCAAGCTGATGTCGGACCTGGTGCTGAATCACGTCAGCAGCCAGAGCACATGGTTCAACGCCTATCTTCAGGGGCATCAGCCCTATGACCGGTTCTTCTTCGAAGCCTCACCCGATGACGATCTCAGCATGGTCGTGCGGCCGCGCACGCATCCTTTGCTGCGGCCCTCGGAAACCCATGCCGGCGAAAAGCACGTCTGGTGCACCTTCAGCCACGATCAGGTCGATCTGGATTTCCGCAACCCCGAGGTGCTGCTGGAATTCCTGCGCATCACGCGGCTGCACATCGACAACGGGGTGCGTATCCTGCGGCTGGATGCGGTGGCGTTCCTGTGGAAGGAAATCGGCACCCCCTGCATCCACCTGCCCCAGACCCACGCCATTGTAAGGCTTATGCGGCTGCTTTCGGATTTTGCCCACGAACCGCTGATCCTGCTGACCGAAACCAATGTGCCCAACGCCGAGAACCTCAGCTATTTCGGCAATCGCAACGAGGCGCATGTGGTCTACAACTTTTCGCTGCCACCGCTGTTGCTGCATGCGATGCTGTCGGGGTCGGCGCGTTATCTGAACCGCTGGCAGGCCACCATGCCGCCCGCGCAGCTGGGCTGCGCCTATCTGAATTTCTCGGCCAGCCACGACGGCATCGGCATGCGCCCGGCCGAAGGCATCCTGCCCGATGCCGAAAAGGACGCGATGATCGCCACGGTCCGCCGGTTCGGCGGCGAGGTTTCGATGCGGGCGCTGGGCGGCGGCAAGGAGAGCCCCTACGAATTGAACATCACCTTCTTCGAAGCGCTCCAGGGCACTTTGAAGGGGGCCGACGATCTGCACCTCGAACGGTTCATCACCTCGCAGACCATCGTCATGGCGCTGGAGGGGATTCCGGCCTTCTACATCCATTCCCTGCTGGCCACGCCGAACGATCACGCGCGGGTCGCCAAGACCGGCATGAAACGGGCGATCAACCGGCACCGCTGGGATTACCCCACGCTGCGGGCGTTGCTGGCCGATCCCGAAAGCGCTCAATCGCGGGTGCTGGGCGCATTGAAAGAGCGCATCCGGCTGCGCGGCAAGCAACCGGCGTTTCACCCCAATGCCACGCAGTTCACCTTGCAGGTCGACGACCGCATCTTCGGCCTGTGGCGCCAGAGCCTGGAACGCGACCAGTCGATCTTTGCGCTGCACAACGTGTCGGACCAGACGGTCACCGTGGATCCGCTGACCCTGAACATGATCGACGGCGAAACCTGGACCGACCTTCTGAGCGGCGAGCGCATCGATACAATGGGAACGCCGATCGTCTTCGCGCCCTATCAAAGCCGCTGGATCGGCAACCGGCGCGGATCCGGCCATGTTTAGACAGATGGTTGCGGCCAGTCGCACGGCGCTTACCAAGTCTTAAGACCAAATAGGGGATGGTCACACCGGGATACCGAAACCGGCAGGCCAGATGCATCACGAAGCCCTCTCCGAAGGTACGCTGCCCACGGCGCGGGCGGGACGCAGATTGCTGTGGCGATATGTGCTGGCCCTGTCGATCATCGCCACGCTGGTCGGCGTGTCACATTTCGCTTCGCGCGCGGTGCTGGCCGCGCAGCGCGATGCCGGCGCCTATATCGACATCAGCGGCGCCCAGAGGATGCTCAGCCAGCGCATCCAGCACAAGATTGCGATGCTGGGCCAGGGCAACCGCTCGCGCCCCGAACTGCGCGCCCAACTGGCCTTTGCCATCGACCGTTTCGAACGGGCCCACCACGCGCTGACACGGGGCGGCGATCTGGGCCTGGAAGGGCGGCTGACCGATGCACACCGCCAGTTGTACTTCGATCCGGCCCCGGACCTGCGGCTCGATGCGCTTTCGCTCGAATTCGCGGGTTTGGCGCGCGCGGTTCTGAATGCCGCCCCGCACCACCGCGAAGCGGCGCTGCGGGCCTTCGGCGCCTTCGATGCCGAGGCGCTGTTGCGCAAGCTGAACACCTCGGTCACCATGTTTTCGCAGGCGGCCACCACCTCGACCGATCAGGCGATGCTGGTCGCGCGGATCGGTTTTGCCCTCGCCATCCTGGCCATACTTCTGGAAATGATGTTCATTTTCATGCCGGCGCACCGGTTGATCCGCTCCAGCATGTCGCAACTGGAACGTCAGAACGCGGCGCTGGCGCGGTCGGAAAGCCACGCCCGCGAAGAAAGCCGCGCGGCACAAGCGGCCCGGATCCGCGCCGAAGAGGCATCGGAAACCAAATCGCGGTTTCTCGCCAACATGAGCCATGAAATCCGCACCCCGATGAATGGAATCATCGGCATGGGCGAACTTCTGGCCGAAACCGATCTGACCCCGGACCAGAAGCTTTATGCCCAGACGATCGTGGATTCCGGCCAATCGCTTCTGGCGATCATCAATGACATTCTCGATTTCTCGAAAGTAGAAGCCGGGCGTATCGAACTGGTCACGGAACCCTACGATCTGCCGGCGCTGGTCTATGACGTCGGCGCGCTTCTGGCGGCCCGCGCGGCGGAAAAGAACCTTGAAATCTGCATCGACATCGCCCCCGATCTGCCCCGCTGGTATGACGGCGATGCAGGGCGGATCAGGCAGATCATGGTCAATCTTGTGGGCAACGCGATCAAGTTCACGCCGCAGGGCCACGTCCTGATCCGGCTCAGGCGCGCACCGGGAAGCGATCCGCCACTGCTGGACATCGCGGTCATAGACACCGGCATTGGCATCCCGGTGGAAAAACAGGCCAAGGTTTTCGTGGATTTCGAACAGGTCGACAACCGATCGAACCGCACCTTCACCGGCACCGGCCTGGGGCTGGCGATATCCCAGCGGCTGGCGCAGCTGATGGGCGGGCAGATCCTGTTGCGGTCGCAAACCGGGGTGGGGTCGGAATTCTCGCTGCGCCTGCCGTTCCAGCCCAGCGCGCAGATGATCTCGGATCAGGCCGATCCACCGGTGGACCTGCACAACCGACGGGCGCTGGTCGTCGACGATCTGGCCATGAACCGGCGCATCCTGGAACACCGGTTCCGCGGCTGGGGAATCGCCGTCACGTCGGTGGAGGGCGCCGAATCCGCCCGCGATGCGATCCGCGCGGCGCAGGCCGCAGGCCGGCCCTTCGATTTCGGCGTCTTCGATTGCCAGATGCCCGGCACCGACGGCATCGACCTGTTCAAGATGCTGTGCAACGATCCGGTTTGGCAGGAGTTTCCGGTGTTCCTGCTGTCGTCGGTGGATCACCGCGCCAGCAACGCCCATTTGATCGAACTGGGGCTTGCCGCGGTGTTTCTGAAACCGGTGCGCACAGAATTGCTGTCACAGGCCATCGCCCGCGCGCTGGGTGCGCAGGCGTTGCCACCGGCGCCCCGCCGCGCGGCCGGCGCCGACGCGCCCCCACGGTTTGCCGGCAAACGCCTTCTGGTCGTCGATGACAACCGCACGAACCTTCTGGTGGCAAGCCACATGCTCAAATCCACCGGTGCGGATCTGGTGCTGTTGAAGGACGGGCAGGAAGCTGTCGATGCGGCGCGTGCCGCACCCGCCGACCTGATCCTGATGGACGTGTCGATGCCGGTGATGGACGGGCTTACGGCAACGCGCGAAATCCGCGCCCACGAGGCCGCGCAGGGACTGCCCCCATGCCAGATCATCGCGCTGACAGCCAATGCCATGAAGGCCGACATGGAGGAATGCCTGGCCGCGGGCATGGACGGGTATCTTTCCAAGCCGCTGTCGAAAACCGAAATGATCCGATGTCTCGACGCGCATATCGGCGCGGCGCCACCGCAGCCGGATCAGGTGGTCGCCACCGGCTGAAACTGCCCAAGGTCGTCATAATCGGCGGCGACGGCCATCAACATGTCCCGCATCAGGTCCGGATCGGCGGCGTGCACCCTGCTCCACGTCGAAATGAACGGCGTCTCGGATGGGTTCTCGAGAAACACCTGCCCCGCCCGCATGATGTTGTTGGCAAAAAGCTCGATCGATTGCTCTTCGCGGTGCCGGTCGATTGACAGCCCGTTCATCGCCGCATCGTTGTAATAGCTTTCAAGCAGGTCCAGGGCGGACCGGTAATAAGTCGCTTTCAGCGTTCGAAAGATATGCGTGGTAAAGACGGTGCCATCGGCGGCAAGTTTGCGAAAAACCGCCTTGCAGATATCCGTCGACATCCGGTTCAGCCCTTCGTTGCCGTCTTCGGCGCTGAGATCCTGATGCTTGTGATCGTAGTTGTCGGCGATCTCGACCTGACAGACCGATTTCGGCGCCAGATTGCGCCAGGCTTCCGACAGCACACCGATCTCGAGGCCCCAGTCCGACGGAATCCGCAGGTCTGGCAACATCGTCGTGCGCATCGCGAATTCGCCCGACAACGGATACCGGAAGCTGCGCAGGTAATCGATGTAGTCGCGATCGCCGATCACCTTTTTCAGGGCAATCAAAAGCGGGCTGACCAACAGCCGCGTGACCCGGCCGTTCATCTTGCCGCCACCGATACGCGGATAATATCCCTTTGCCAGTTGATAGGGGAAATTCGGGTTGGCCACCGGGTAGATCAGCCGCGCCAGCATATCGCGGTGGTAGGTGGTGATGTCGCAATCATGGATCGCCACAACGGCGCTGTCCTTGCAGGCCATCAGGTATCCAAGCGACGACCACACGTTCTTGCCCTTGCCCGGCTCGGCCGGACTCAACCCCATATCGGCCAGCCGCGCCATGATCGCCTGCTGGCGCGGGCTGTCGTTCCAGATCACCACGTGATCCTGGGGCAGACGGCTGAAGTATTCGACGGCATGGCGGTACTGTGCCTGATCGGCCCGGTCCAGGCCGATGATGATCCGGTGCAGATAGGTGACCTGGCTCAGTTCGTCGACGATCCCCGACAGGGCCGCGCCCTCGAGTTCGGAAAACAGCGATGGCAGGATAAGCGTCATTTTCCGGCTTTGCGAAAACACGTTCAGCTCGCGCACCAATGCTTCGGCGCCTCCCGGTCGCAGCTTGTGCAGCGTTGCGATGTTTCCGTTCTGTTGAAAATCGGCCATGACGGGGCCTCCCTTTATCTATAGCCCAGTTCGGTCAGCAAGGGCCCCAGCATGTCGGCCCAGCCCTGCGGGCCGGATGCCCGGCTGCGGCGGATCTTGCCCGCGGTTTCGCCATGCAGCACCGGCAGAGCCGGCGCATCGGGGTTGCGCACGATCAGGCCATAATCGGCCTGCTCCAACATTTCGATATCGTTCGGGGCATCGCCCAGCGCGACCGTCAGCGCGGCGTCGTGGCGCCCGGCGATCTGGGCCATCCGGTCGGCTTTGGTCGCGCCGAAGCCCAGCGTCAGAAAACGCCCCCCGCGCCGGGCCGACACGCCCAGCCCGGCCAATGCCGCAATGAAGCCCGGCTCGGATCCGGGCGGGCCGTGCCACAGCCCGGGTTCCGAGAACGCGCGCATCGCCGCAAGCGCTGCTTCGTCCCGGCGCAGCCCGGTGACCTCGGCGACCCGCGCAACCGACATGTCACCGAAACCTTCGAAGTGCGCGCGCCCCGCCGCATGGTCCAGCAAGCTGCGCAGCCGATACCATTCCGTGCGCGCCGGCGGGGTCTGGCCCTCCACCACGCCGGCCCCGTTCTCGCAGATCAGCGGCGTGCTGGCAAAACCCAGTTTGTCGCGCAGCGGGATCATCTCGGGCGCGGTCTTGGAACTGGCCAGCACCAGGGGCACCCCCAGCCGCCGCAACCGTGCCAGAACAGGTTCGGCAGCGTCATGGGAATATGTATGGTGATCCAGCAGCGTGCCGTCCAGGTCCGTAAACACAACCAACGCCCTGTGCGACACCGCCTGTGACCTTTCCTTGCCTTGCCGGTTCACCTTGTCAGAAACCGCAGCCCTGCCCAAGCCTTTCCATGGCATCGCTGCACATTTCTAAGGCGACCGCTGAAATTCCGGGCGCGCCACCATCCGCTCGGCCATGTCCAGCATACGCGCCGAGAACCCCCATTCGTTGTCGTACCACCCGAAAACCCGGATCTGCCCGCCCGTTGCCACCATGCATTCGGGCAAAGCCAGCACAATCGATTCCGGCCGCGCGCGCATGTCGGTGGATACGTTGGGCTGCGCCGTCCACCCCATCACCGCCGATGCGTCGGCCATGTCGCGCAGCGCCGTGCCGAGCGGCCCGTCGGGCGGGGTTTCGCATTGCACCACCAGATCGACAGCCGACACGCTGGCAACCGGCACCCGCACCGCGGCACCGGTCACGCGGCCTGAAAGATGCGGCAGAACCACGTCGATCTGATGCGCGGCGCTGGTGGTCGTGGGCACCATCGACAAGGCCCCCGCGCGGCTGCGCGCCAGATCGTCGCGCGGCGCGTCGATCATCGGCTGGCTGCCGGTGTAGCAATGAATGGTGGTCATATGCGCGCGCAACACCCCGAACCGCAGGTCCAGCGCCTTCAACAACGGCGCCAGCGCATTGGTCGTGCAGGAGGCGTTCGAAACGATCCGCGCCGCGCCAAGGCTGGCCTCGTTGGCGCCCAGAACCACGGTCGCATCGGCCACGCCGGACGGGCCCGATATCAGAACCTGCCGCGCGCCGGCCTCGATCGGACGGCTGGCAAATGCGCGCGATTGCGCCTTTCCGGTGCAATCCAGAAACACATCCGCGCCGCTCAGGTCGATCTCGCGCACGTCGCCGGTACGCGCGAACGGAAGACGGCGGCCCATCACGACCATCGCGTCACCCTCAACCGTGACAGGCTGCGGAAAAGGCCCGAAAACCGAATCGAACTGCAACAGGTAAGCGCAGGTTTCAATCGGCGCGATATCATTCAGACCAAGTATCTCGATATCCGGCCGCTGCAACAGGATCTGCCGCAAAACCGTCCGCCCGATCCGGCCCAATCCGCCAATCGCAACCCGCATGATCGCCCCCTCGATGTCTGCGCGCACGCGGCTCCGCCGCCGCACCGCCTATCGCTAGGCCAGCGCGGCGGCAGAGACCAGAGAGTTATGCGAATTGTGATCGCTCAGAAGTCGACGGAAACCGCCACGCCCTGCGCGATGGCCCGTTCGACGACCGCCGCCGCCACGGCGAGATCCTGCAACCCCACACCGGTGCCATCGAACAGCGTCACCTCCTGCGCATCGGTCCGCCCGGGATGAACGCCGTTGATCACATCGCCGATCACATGAATGTCCGTCGGTTGCTTCAGCCCGGCTGCAACCGCGTGCTGCGCTTCGCCGATGCTGACCGATTGCGCCACCTCGTCGGTAAACACCGTGGCCCGCGCAACCAGAGCGGCATCCATCTCCTGCTTGCCCTTGGTATCGGTGCCCATACAGGCCAGATGGGTGCCGGGCCGCACCTGCGCATCGGCCAGAATAGCATCGAAAGACGAGGTGATCGAAACGATCACATCCGCCTCCGCGCCCAATCGGTCCAGATCCACCGCCTCGAATGGCAGGCCCAGTTCGTCCGCCGTCTGCGCCAGCCGCGACAGCATCTCGGGATGCAGGTTCCACCCGATCACTTTCTCGAAGGCCCGTTGCGTCACCGCGGCGCGCATCTGGAACGCCGATTGATGGCCGGCGCCGATCATCCCCAGAACCCGCGCATCCGGTCGGGCCAAATGCTTGATCGAAACCGCCGAGGCCGCCGCCGTCCGCAGAGCGGTCAGCAGGTTGCCGCCAACGATCGCGCGGCACTGGCCGGTGTCGGCATCGAACAGAAACACGGTCGACTGGTGATTGGTCAGCCCCTTGTCGGCGTTTCCGGGCCAATATCCACCCGACTTCAGCCCCAGGTGCAGCCCCGCCCGGTCGAACCCTGACTTGAACCCATAGAGAGCGTCCGCATGTCCGATCGCCTCGCGGATGACCGGAAAGTTATACGCATCGCCACGCGCCATCGCGGCGAATGTCGCCTCCACCGCATCGAAAGACGCCTCCGCGGTGATCAATCCGCTCACCGCCGCCTCAGGTACAATCCACATCGCTCGCTTCCTTTTGTCCCGACCAGGGGCAGCAAACCGCCCCCGGCTTCATCTTGCCCGGCAAACTCCCGCCGGAGGCACCGCGCATCGCGCGGTTCACCAGGCCCGGCCGCGCGCGGAAATCGGCCATACCGTCTCGACCGTCCCGCCGCGCACACCCACATACCAGTCGTGCACGTTGCAAGTCGGGTCGCAGTGTCCCGGCACCAGCTTCAGCTTGTCGTTCACCTTCAGAACACCGTCGGGATCGGACACCACGCCATGTTCGTCCGAGCACTTCACATAGGCCACATCACTGCGCCCGAAGATCACCGGCAGGCCACTGTCGACCGACTGCGCCTTCAGGCCGGCATCCACAATCGCCTTGTCGGCCTTGGCATGGCTCATCACCGATGTCAGGATGAACAGCGCATTCTCCCACTCGCCCTGATCGATCCGCTTGCCCTCGGCATCCAGGATACGGCCATAGTCGGCGTCCATGAACGCATAAGACCCGCACTGAAGCTCGTTGTAGACACCCGAATTGCTCTCGAAGTAATAGCTGCCGGTGCCACCTCCACCGACGATGTCACAGGCAATCCCGCGGTCCGCCAGCGTATCGACCGCGTCGCGCACCATCGCCACGGCGACATCGATCTTGGCCTTGCGGTCGGCATAGCTGTCCATGTGCTGCATCGCGCCCTGATAGGCCTGGATGCCGGCAAACTTCAGCCCCTCTGCGGCGTTCAGCGCCTCGGCGATTTCCACGACGGCTTGCGTGGTGGTCACACCACAGCGGCCCGCGCCACAATCGATTTCCACCAGGCATTCGATCTGCGTGCCGTGGCGCACGGCCGCCTCCGACAGATCCGCCACATTGGCCAGGTCGTCGACACAGCATATCGTGCGCGCGCCCAGCTTCGGCATCCGCGCCAGCCGGTCGATCTTGGCCGGGTCACGCACCTGGTTCGATACCAGAACGTCGGTGATCCCGCCGCGCGCAAAAACCTCGGCCTCGCTCACCTTCTGGCAGCACACGCCGCAGGCCCCGCCCAGTTCAACCTGCAACAGCGCGACATCCACCGATTTGTGCATCTTGCCGTGCACCCGGTGGCGCATGCCATGCGCCTTGGCATAGTCGCCCATCTTGCGGATGTTACGCTCGAGCGCATCCAGATCCAGAATCAGCGCAGGGGTCTGCACATCGGCGGCGGCCATGCCGGGCTTGGCCGGGATGTCAAATCCGACCTCGAAGTCGGCGAAGGGGGTCATGTCGTTCATGATTTCACTTTCTGTTCTTGGGATAGAGGATGGCGTGGCCGGGTTTCAGCCCTGCAACCAGGGCAGGGTGTCCATGTCGACGTTGCCACCCGTTATGATCACGCCCACGCGCTTGCCGGCGAACCGCTCGCGGTTTTTCAGAATGGTCGCCATCGGCACGGCGCAGCTCGATTCGATCACGATCTTCATCCGCTGCCACGTCAGCTTCATCGCGTCGATGATCTCCTGTTCGCTGGCGGTCAGGATATCGGTCACATGGTTGCTGACGAAGTGCCACGTCAGATCCTTCAGCGGCACTTTCAGCCCGTCGGCCACCGTCACCGGCGCGTCGTCGGCAATGATGTGGCCGGCCTTGAAGCTGCGGTAGGCATCGTCGGCCTGTTCCGGCTCGGCGGCGATGATCTGCACCTCGGGCGCCATGTGCGACAAGGTCAGGCAGGTGCCTGAAATCATCCCACCGCCACCAATCGGCGCGATCACCATGTCGAGTCCGTCCGTCTGCTCCATCAGTTCGCGGCTGCAAGTGCCCTGCCCGGCAATCACCCGAGGATCGTTGTAGGGATGCACGAATTCCGCACCGGTTTCGGCGACGACTTCGGCGAATGTGGCCTCGCGGCTGCTGGTCGACGGCTCGCATTCGACAATCCGCCCGCCATATCCGCGCACGGCGGCCTTCTTCGCCTCGGGCGCGGTGCGCGGCATGACCACCGTGCACGGGATGCCCCGGCGCCCGGCGGCATAGCTGAGCGACAGCGCATGGTTGCCCGAAGAATGGGTCGCGACGCCCTTTTCCAGCATGTCGTCGGACAGCCCGAACACCGCATTCGATGCGCCGCGCACCTTGAAGGCGCCCGCCTTCTGGAAGTTCTCGCATTTGAAGAACAGCTCGGCCCCGGTCAGCTCGTTGAAGTAGCTCGACGTGAGGACCGGCGTCCGGTGGATATGCGGGGCGATCCGCACATGTGCGTCCAGCATGTCCTGAAACGTCGGGATGATCATCGTTCCTGCGTCCTTCATTCCGCTGCAGCCTTCAATTCGGCCGGGCCGTGGCGATAGACAGACTGTGCCGCCGCCACTCCCGATCCCAGCGTGATATCGAGGCCCAGATCGACCATCACCATTTCGGCGGTTGCGATCCCGCTCAGCGCCATGACGTCGGTCAGGCTGCCCAGATGGCCGATGCGGAACACCTTGCCGGCCACCTCGCCCAGTCCGACGCCGAAAGCGACATCATAGGATTGCGCGGCGCGTGTCACGATATCGGTGGCATTGAAGCCCTCGGGCGTGCAGATCGCGCTGACCGTATCCGACCAGACCGAAGGATCGGCCGCACACAGCCGCAGCCCCCAGGCGTCAACCGCCGCGCGCACGCCCTGTGCGATGCGGGTATGGCGCGCAAACACATTGTCGAGCCCCTCTTCCAGCAACAGGTCGCACGACAGCTTCAACCCGTTCAGCAAGCCGACGGCGGGCGTATAGGGATAGGCGCCCGCGGCATAGCCCCGGCGCATGTCGCGGATATCGAAGAACGTGCGGTGCAGGCCGGCGGTTTCCGTCATTGCCGCGGCCTTGGGCGAAAATCCAACGATGCCCAGTCCGGCGGGCAGCATGAAACCCTTCTGCGATCCGGTCACCGCAACGTCCACGCCCCATTCATCGAAACGGAAATCCATCGACCCGATCGAAGAGACCCCGTCCACGAACAACAGCGCCGGGTGCCCGGCCGCATCCATCGCCGCCCGCAGCGCCGCGATGTCCGAACGCACGCCCGTGGCGGTTTCGTTGTGCGTCGCCAGAACCGCCTTGATTCGGTGCCCGCCATCCGCCCGCAGCGCCTCTTCACAGCGATCTGCCGGCAAACCCTCGCCCCAGGCGACTTCGATGATCTCGACGTTCAGCCCGTGCCGCTGGCACATGTCGATCCAGCGGTGCGAAAACATCCCGTTGCGCGCCGCCAGAACCGTGTCACCGGGGCTCAGCGTGTTGCTGATCGCCGTCTCCCAGCCCCCTGTCCCGGTCGACGGGAACACGAACACCTCGGCTTGTGTGCTCTTCAGAACGCGCCTCACCCCATCCAGCGCGGGAAACAGCATATCGGCGAACAAAGACGACCGGTGATCGATCGTGGGCATGTCGCAGGCCTTGCGCACCGCTTCGGGTATGTTCGTCGGGCCGGGAATGAAAACCGGGTTCTGAAAGCGCATCGTATCCTCCCTTGGATGGTGCCTGCCCTCTTATGTGCTATCATCAACCCGTTCGCAATTTTTTTGAAAAACATTTTCATTTTCTTCGATTTCTGAAAATCTCAGCATTTACAATGCTTTGTTTTTTTCATATCACGAAATCAATTTTCAAATTCTGTAGGAATCCAAGATGCCAGACAAATCCGCCGCCGATGCCCGGCGCCCGCGCGGCCGCCCGCGCGACTGGGACGACAAGACCGAACAGAACACCATCAAGTCGCTCGACCGCGCGATCGAGGTGCTGGAACGGCTGGGCGAACTGGGCGGCACCACGCTGTCGGGCCTGGCCGCCGACCTCGGGCAATCACCCGCCACCATCTACCGCGTGCTCATAACGCTCGAAGGCCGTGATGTCGTCGAATTCGATCCGGTCGGGCAGATCTGGCAGATCGGATCCGGCGCCTTTCTGATCGGATCGCGGTTCCTGCGCCGCACATCGCTGGTGGAACGGGCCCGCCCGGTGCTGCGCAGCCTGATGGAATCCTCAGGCGAAACCGCAAACCTCGCCATCGAAAAGGACGGCCGAGTGCTGTTTCTCAGCCAGGTCGAAACCCATGCCAGCATCCGCGCGTTCTTTCCGCCGGGAACGATGTCGCCGATGCACGCTTCTGGCATCGGCAAGGCGCTGCTGGCACAGCTGCCACCGGCGCGCCAGCAACGGATCCTTGCGGAAACCCCGCTCGAGCGGTTCACCCCGAACACGTTGGCAACCGCCGCCGCGCTGACCGACGAACTGGCGCAGATCCGCACCCGTGGCTATGCCATCGACGACGAGGAACGCAACCTCGGGATGAAATGCGTGGCCGCGCCGGTGTTCGACGTCCACGGAGAAGCAGTGGCCGGCCTCTCGGTTTCCGGCCCCACTGGGCGAATGCATGAAACCGCCGCGCTCGCCGATCTGGTGACAGGCGCCGCGCACCGTCTGACCCGCGCGATTGGCGGGATGGCGCCCGACAACCCCGCCCCGGCCTGAACCGCCGGCCCCTGCACCAATGGCCGAAGGCCCCCGCTTCATCTTGCCCAGTAAACTCTGACGGGGGCAGCGCCCCGTGCGCGGTGGTTATGCGAATTGTTGAAACGCAGCCCCGCGCCCCAGAATGGCGCCGATAAACCCGGCCGGGGGTTCCGGTGACACCCGGTCAGGAGCCGTCTGAATGCGGCGCCGCGACCTGGCCGAGGTTTGCGCTAGCCCCAGGGAACGGGCTCACCGGGCACCGACCGGCCGAATTTGTTTTCACGGTGCCAGCGCAGATTTTCAGGATGCGGCGCATTTATCGGGTTCTCCGGGCTGACCAGCTTGCCATCGGGCGCCAGCAGCCGCCCGACGACATCGCCGGGCACCTTGTTGTGCGAAATGAGGATCGTCTGACAGTCTTCGGCGACAGAAATCAGCCCGCGATCGAACATCCAGTGCAACGTGCCGGAAAGCGCGAGACCGTTGCGCACCGAGTCGCTGCCCTGGCTCTCGACCGGGCGGATATGCGCCGATTGAACCTCTGGCCGCCCGCCGCCATTGCGCAGCATCAGCCCCGACATGGCACAGCGGTAGCCATAGGCCCCGCGCACTTTCCGGCGGAACGCGACATCGCGGTAGGGCCTTTTGGTAAGCCGCTCGATCACCGGTCGCTCGAAGGTTCCGGCACCCTCACCGAATTCAGGCAGCTGGGGTTCGTATCGCCTTGCCTCTATCAGCTCAAGGTCCTGCGGCAGCCCCAGATTGACGATGCGCGCAAAGTCTGCTTCGGGCAGACGCCTGACAGCAAGCTGCACCGCCCCGCCTTTCTTCGGCCCCCCGTCCGGTTCGGTCAGGGCCGCTTCCATGGGGCGTCCGTCCATCAGGCGCGGCACTTCACGGTCAAATGGCAGGAAGCTGCCCGGCGCGATCATGGCAAGAAACCGCCCCTCGGTACCGGGCTTCGGGATCACGCTCTCGATCCTGGCCACCGCGAAGTAGCCGCGCGGCCCCGCCTTGACCGGTTCGTAGTAGACGATCCAGTCACCCACGGCCTCCTCGATGGCCTTCAGGTAGCTGCGCGGAAAGTCGTAGACGACGTCCGGTTCGTCATCGTAGATCGAGTCGGCTTTATGAAGGAGAACGAGCTTCACCATACGCCCAGGAAAACGGGTACGCTTCGCAATGCAAGGGTTTCCTGCGTGACGAATGCCAACATCGCGCCTTGCCGATCCTCAGGTGCCACCCCAAGCCGGGCCATGCGATCAAAGGTTCGGATCGGTGCAAACAGCGGCCAGGCAGCGCCGGCCGCCTCAGATCCCCGACCCGCTGCCCCCCGCCAGATGGCAGGCAACGCGGCTGATCCCGACCTCGCGCAGAACCGGACGGTCTACGCTGCAGCGCGCCACGGCAATCGGACAGCGCGGATGAAAGGCGCATCCTGTCGGCGGGTTGATCGGATCGGGGATCTCGCCCTGCGGCGGCGCCACCTCGCGGCCGATCATGTCCATACGCGGCGCGGCGGCCAACAGCATCTGCGTGTAGGGATGGCGCGGTGTCTCGAACAGAGACGCGGGGTCGGCCTCCTCGACCAGCCGGCCCAGGTACAGCACCCCGATCCGGTCGGCCATATGGCGCACCACCGTCAGATCGTGGCTGATGAACAGATAGGTCAGCCCGAATTCGTCCTTCAGATCCGACATCAGGTTCAGAACCTGCGCCTGCACCGATACGTCCAGCGCCGATGTAGGCTCGTCGCAGACGATCAGCTTCGGCTCGGATGCCAGGGCGCGCGCCACGCCGATGCGCTGCCGCTGACCGCCGGAAAACTCGTGCGGGAACTTCTGCGCGTCCTCCGCCGCCAGCCCCACCTGTTGCAGAAGCCGCGCGGCCAGTCCACGGGTGTCACCACCGCGCGCGGCCACCGGTTCGGCGATGATGTCACCCACCCGCCAGCGCGGGTTCAGCGAGGCATATGGATCCTGAAAGATCATCTGGATATCCGAACGGACCGCATCGATGGCCGCCCGGTCACCGCCCGACAGATCGACCCCGGCAATCGTCACCTTGCCCGCGCTGGGCGGCAACAGCCCCACCAGGATCTTGCCGATGGTGGATTTGCCCGATCCGCTTTCGCCAACCAGCGCATAGACCTCGCGCGCGCGGATGTCGAAACTGACTTCGGAAACCGCTGTAAGGATGCGTTTGGGCAACCGTTCGATCATCCGGTTCAACCAGGGCTTCGAAACGTCGAACACGCGGGTCAGGCCGCGCACCGATACCAGGCTCATGCCCTTGCCCCCACCGGAAACCAGCAGGCCGCCCGCCCGTCGCAATCTGCCCGCGTCGGTCCCGGATCACGCTGACATTCGGCGCGCGCGTATCGGCATCGCGGGTGAAACGCACAGCCAGGCGGCAACTGGCCCAGCCGCGGCATCGCGCCCGGTATCTGGTGCAGCCGCGCGCGCCCCGCCGCGGCCATCGGCATCGATCCGACCAGGCCTTCGGTATAGGGATGACGCGGCCTTTGCAGAACCTCGGCCACCGGGCCCAGTTCCGCCAGCCGCCCGGCATACATCACCGCCACGCGGTCGGCCGCTTCGGCGATCACGCCCATGTCATGCGTCACCAGGATGACGGCGGTCCCGCGTTCGCGGCACAGCCGTTTCAGCAAGGCGATGATCTGCGCCTGCACCGACACATCGAGGGCCGTTGTCGGTTCGTCCGCGATCACCAGAACCGGCTCGGCGCAGAGCGCCAGAGCAATCACGACGCGCTGCCGCATTCCGCCGGAAAACTCGTGCGGATAGGAATTGACCCGTTCCGCGGCGGCCGGAATGCCAACTTCTTCCAGGGCGCGCACGGCCCGCGCGCGGGCCTCGGCCCGCCCGACTGGCAGGTGTTCTGCGATGGTTTCGGCCAGTTGCGCGCCAATCGGCAACAGCGGGTTCAGCGAGGTCAGCGGATCCTGGAAGATCATGCCGATGCGCCGGCCGCGAATCCGGCGCATGCGCGCATCCGAAAGGGTATCGATCCGTTCGCCCTGCAGGATCACCTCGCCGCCGGTGATGCGGGCGGGGCGGTCCAGAAGCCCGATCACCGCATTGCCTGTCATCGACTTGCCCGCGCCACTTTCGCCCACGACGCCGAGAATCTCGCCCGCCGCCAGATCGTACGAAACCTTGTCCACGGGCCGCAGCACCCCGGCGCGGGTAGGAATTTCGACCACAAGGTCACGAACGGAGAGAACGGGCTGTGTCAAGATACCACGCTTTCGGGCTGGCTGGTTGCAACGGCGGCGCGCAGGCCGTGGCGCGGCACCGGCGATCGCCGGTCCGAAACGCCAACGGATACCGCGATACCGGTCGGCACGGCGCACCCGGCGCGCGCGCAAACCGCGGCGGTCGGGATCGCCCCCGGCGCCGCGCGCGGGGTGAAGGCTTGGGGCATCGCGGTCATCGCAGCCTGGGGTTCAGCGCGTCGCGCAGCCAGTCGCCCAGCAGGTTGACGGAAAGCGCCAGCGCCAGAAGCGTCGCGGCCGGGAAGAACAGGATCCACCATTCGCCGGAAAACAGGAACCCCTGGCCGATGCGGATCAACGTGCCCAGGCTGGGCTGGGTCGGCGGCGCGCCCACGCCCAGAAACGAAAGCGTCGCCTCGGCGATGATGGCCAGCGCCAGCGAGATCGTGGCGATCACCAGAACCGGCGAGAGGATGTTGGGCAGAACATGGCGCAGCATGATCGCGGCCTTGCTGCGGCCGATCATCCGGGCCGCCTGAACGTATTCCTTGTTCTTCTCCACCAGCGTGGCGCCCCGGACGACACGGGCGAACTGCACCCAGTCCGACAGTCCGATGGCCACGATCAAGACCCAGATCGCCATCTGATCGCGGTATTCCACCGGGGTAAAGCCCTTGGCCACGCCGAAAATCAGCATCGCCACCAGGATCGCCGGGAAGGTCAGCTGGATATCGGCGATCCGCATGATCAGGGTTTCGGTCCAACCGCCCAGATACCCGGCGACCAGCCCCAGCGTGACGCCCAGCACCATCGCGAACAGCACCGCCGCGAACCCGACGAAAAGCGATATGCGCATTCCATAGAGAATGGTGGAAAACACGTCGCGCCCCTGATCGTCGGTGCCCAGAACGAACACATCCCCGGTAAAGGCATTGGGAACGCCCGGCGCGGTAAACCCGTTCATCAAGTTCAGCGATGCGGGGTTGAACGGATCGTGCGGCGCGATAAGCGGCGCGAACACGGCCCCCAGCACCAGCAACGCGACAAAGCCGAAGGCGGCGATGGCCACCGGCGCGCGCAGAAAGGCGTACATGAAATCGGACTGGCGAAATTCGGTCCACCGGCTGCGCCGGGCCGGCGTGGGGCCGGGCGTTGCGGGGTGCGGGGCGCGCGTATCGGTCATCCGGTCCTCCCGTCCACGCGCAGGCGCGGATCAATGGCAAAATACAGCAGGTCGACGACAAGGTTGATTGCCACGAACATCACCGAAATCAGCATCAGATAGGCCGCCATCACGGGAATATCGACGAACTGCACCGCGTTGATGAACAAAAGCCCCACGCCGGGCCACTGAAACACCGTTTCCGTGATGATCGCAAAGGCGATGATGGATCCCAGTTGCAGGCCCGTCACCGTGATCACCGGCACCAGGGTGTTCTTCATTGCGTGGCGAAAATTGATTGCCCGGTCCCGCAGCCCGCGCGCGCGGGCAAAGCGGATGTAATCGGCGCGCAGCACCTCGAGCATCTCCGAACGGACGAGGCGCATGATCAGCGTCATCTGGTAAAGCCCCAGCGTGATGCCCGGCAGGATCAGCGCCAACAGCCCGCTCTGGGTGAGAAAACCGGTCGACCAACCGCCAACCATCACAGTGTCACCGCGCCCGAACGACGGCAAAAGGTCAAGTTCCACGGAAAAAACGTAGATCAGCAATATACCGATCAGGAAGGTGGGCAGCGACACGCCGATCAGGCTGAGCGTCATGATCACGTTGGCGGCGATTCCACGCCTTCGGATGGCGGTGAACACGCCCAGGCCGATGCCCAGAAGGATTGCGAAAGCCCCCGATACCGCCGCCAGTTCAAGCGTCGCGGGTGCGCGCTCCTTTATGATCGTGGCCACCGGTCGACCCTGCCGGTACGAGACGCCGAAGTTGCCCTGCACCGCGCCGCGCAGGAATTTGTAGTATTGCACCGGAAACGGCTGATCCAGCCCCAGGTCGGCCCGCAGCCTTTCGATATCGGCCTGGGTCCGCTCCTGGCCCAGCATGTTGTCGACCGGATCGCCGACAAAACGGAACATCGAAAACGCCACAAGCCCGACAACCAGCAGGACGATGGCAGACTGAAACACACGGCGAAGGACAAAGGCGAGCATTTCAGATTAGTGTCGCACCGCATTGACGCGGTCAACCCGCGCAGAACACAACCGCGCCCGCCGCCGTGGCGATTGCCACAGCTTTCCGCACCGCGCCCCGCTGCCCCGCCATCGCGCCCTTGTTCGCCCCGCCCGGCGGGCGTGCATGGTGGGCCTCAGCGCTGGCGCGCGTGCAGTTCTTCCAGCGTGTACGAAGGCGCGATCAGCCCGGTCGCCCGGTCGTCATGGCGCGGATCCCACGGCAGGCACCGCGCCCCGCACAGCAGGGTGACCCGGCGCGCCCGGCTGTCGATCATCCAGAACCGTCCACCGGGTGTGGAAACGAAACCGGTGGTGCCGAACTGGATGTCCATCAGCACGTCCATGACCGAAGGCACCTCGTTGTCGTAGCGCCGCAGGTACGACCCGTGGGTGTGATACGACGCGACGATCCGCAGCCCTTCGGGCGCCTGCGGATACCGGCAACGCGCCCGCGACCCGCGGCGGGCGGCCAACACAACCAGACCTCCGTCGCCCCGGCGTCCGATCAGGCCGCAGTATTCGCGGCTGGTGCGGATCGAGCGGGCCTGAAGATCGTGCAGCAGCGACCGCGCCAGCGCGATCTCGTCGGCGCGCCCGGCCTGCGCAGGCGGAACCGCCAGCGCCAGACAGGTCGCCACCCAGAACATCAACCGGGCCCAGCCCACATCGCATCTCCGCCCGTTCGTCCGGTGCAGGCTGGCAAAAGCCGGGGCGCGGTGCAAGCTGAACCGGCTTGCCCCTTGCAGAAGCCCCCACACGCGCCCCAAGATGGCCCCGATCCAACCCCGGAGGCCGCCCGTGCTGAAAGACCGATACGACAATCCGCTTCACACCGAATCGGCGCAGGCCCGCGACGCCTATGTCGCCGGTGTCGATCTGTTTCTGGCCGTCGACTACGGCGCGGTTTCGCAGTTTGAAACCGCCGTTGCGGCGGATCCGGGTTTCGTGCTGGGCCACGCGGCGCTGGCGCGGGCGCGGATGATGGATGCCGATGGCCCCGGCGCCCGCGCCGCGCTGGCCGAGGCGCGCGCCCGCCGGCCCGAAGGCGCCGCGCAGTTGCACAGCCATGTGACGGTCTTCGAACAACTGCTGGCCGGCCAGCCGGCCGCGGCGCTGGAAACCGCGCGGGCGCATCTTGCCACGCAACCAAGGGACGCGATGATCGCGCAGTGCTGCAGCAGCGTGTTCGGACTCATCGGGTTTTCCGGCCGCACCGGCCGCGAGGCCGAACTTCTGGCCTTTACCGCGTCGCTGCTGCCGCACTACGGAGACGATTGGTGGATGTTGACCACCCACGCCGTATCGCTGTGCGAAATCGGGCAGCCGGCGGCGGCGGATGCGATGATGGATCGCGCCCTGGCAATGAAATGGCAAAACGCCCAGGCCGCGCATTTCAAGGCGCACAGCCTTTACGAGCAGGGCCAGACCGAAGCGGGCCTGACCTTTCTCAACGATTGGCTGGCCGGGTACGACCGTCGCGGGCTGGTGCACGGGCACCTGAACTGGCACAGCGCACTCTGGGCGCTGGAAACCGGCGACGAAGCGGCGTTCTGGCATCGTATCGAAACCGCCGTGCGCCCCGCCGTGTGCCAGGGTCTGCCGATCAACATCCTCACCGATATGGCATCGATCCTCTATCGCGCGGAACTGGCCGGTATGCGGATCGATCCGGCGCTTTGGCACGAACTGAGCGCCTATGCATCGGCGCAGTTTCCAAGATGCGGTCAGAGCTTTGTCGACGCGCACGCCGCACTGGCACATGCCATGGCCGGCGAAACCGCCGAACTGGAACGGGTGATCGCCGAAGCGGGCAGCGGGTTTGCCGGTGATCTTGCTGTCGAGATCGCCAAGGCATGGCGGGCCGTCGCCGCGCGCGACTGGCAGGCGGCGACCCAGCACATGATCGCGGGCATGGCCAACCACGAAAGGCTGGGCGGCAGCCGGGCCCAGCGCGATCTGCTGGAATTCGCGCTGATGGGCATCCTGCTGCGGCTGGGCCGCGGCGACGAGGCGCGCAACCTTCTGGCGCTGCGCCGTCCGGGCCTGATGGCCATGCACCCGGTCGCCGGCCTGCACTGAACCGGCCCGCCCTGCGCGCAAAAAAGGGCCCCGGCGAATGCCGGAGCCCCGTTTCCATGTCGCGCGGCGGCGATCAGTTCATTTCGAAGTACTTGAAACGGGCCATGTCGTCGGGGGCCACGATGGTACCCACCCGCGAGGCCATGCCCCAGTTCAGAACCTGATGGTGGATCGGAATGTAGAGCTGTTCGTCCTGCACCACCTGCCAGATTTCATTGATCATCTGGTCGCGCTTGGGCAGATCCGTCTCCGAGGCCAGCGCCTCGATCTTGGCGTCCAGTTCCGCATCGCTGAAGCGGGTGCCGTTCCACGATCCGTACTTGTCGTCGCGGCTGTGCACCAGGAAGTTGAAGATGTATTCCGAATCGTAGGTCGGAACACCCCAGCCCAACATGTAGAAATCGGTTTCCAGCGTGTTGATCAGAGGGAAGTGCTGGGCCTTCGGTTTGGCGTCGAGGTTGACCGTGACACCGATCTGCGCCAGCATTCCAACCGCCGCCTGACAGATCGCCTCGTCGTTGATATAGCGGTCGTTCGGGCAATCCAGCTGAATCGAGAAACCGTCGCCATAGCCGGCTTCGGCCATCAGCGCGCGGGCGCCTTCCACATCGGTGCGCGACGAACTGTCCATCGCCTCGTTCCAGCCGTTGACGAAGGGCGGCGCGATCATGCCCGCCGGCTCGGACTGGCCACGCATGACCACCTGCTTGATCGCATCGCGGTTGATCGCCATGCTCATGGCGCGGCGCACGCGCACATCGGCCAGCGGGTTGGCGCCATCGACATTGTCGTTGGCCAGGTCCGCGTCGCCCAGATTCATCCCGAAGAAGATCACCCGGTTTTGCGGCGCGGTGCGCACGTCCAGCCCATCAGCGGCCGCCACGCGCGCCAGATCCTGCACCGGCACGTCCTGGATGAAATCGACTTCGCCCGACAGCAGCGCCGCGACGCGGGTAGCCGCGTTCTGGATCGGAGTATAGACGATCTCGGTCACTTCCATCGCGAATTCGTCCTTGCCCCAGTAGTTTTCGTTCAGGGTCAGAACAGTTTTCACGTCGGGTTCGCGGCTGACCAGCTTGTAGGGGCCGGTGCCGTTGGCGTTCTTGGCGGCGTAGGTGTCTTCGCCGCCCTCATAATCCTGCACCTTCACGGCGTTGTTGGCCTCGGCCCATCCCTGATCCATGATCACCAGGCCAGTGAGGTTGCTGGGCATGATCGGGTTCGGGCCGTCGGTCACGATTTCAACGGTCATCGGATCGGGCGCGCGCACTTCTGTCACCGATGCGAGAAGTTCCTTGAAGTCCGAATCCGGTGTCATCGCGCGATCCAGCGAAAACTTGACGTCCGAACTGTCCATCGCTGCGCCGTCGTGGAACGTCACGCCTTCGCGCAGCTTGAAGATCCACACGTTGGGATCGGCTTCCGACGGGCCCCATTCGGTCGCCAGCGCCGGCACGATCGCGCCGGTCATGTCGCGCATCACCAGCGGCTCCATGATCTGCTGGGCCAGCGCCGAAGTCGGGCCTTCGTTCTGGGCATGGGGATCCATCGTCAGCGCATCGCCGGCGCGCGCCCATCGCAGCGTTTCGGCGGACGCCATCGGCGCGATCAGCGCAATCGCCGCCGCCGCGCACAAAAGGTTACGTTTCTTCATGAGGTCTCTCCCGTTGGATATTGTTTATGGCACCCAGACTAAGGCCAGAGCGCCGCGAAGAAAAGCCATTCGACAAGGCACCGCGCCGTCCCGGACCGGCCCCGCGCGGACGCTGCACAGGCATTGGGCGGTCAGTACCCCCGCGCCGGATCGACCACGTTGAACAAGGGCTTGCCCGCACGGTAGCGCGTGAGATTGCGGGCGAACAACCGTGCCGACGCCGGCCCCCAATCGGGGGTGACACCGCAGCAATGCGGGGTCAGCCGCACGTTCGGCATTGTCCACAGCGGGCTGTCGGAGGGCAGCGGTTCGGTTTCGAAGACATCCAGCGCGGCACCTTTCAGATGCCCCGCGCCCAGCGCATCGATCAGCGCGTCGCCACGCACCACGCCGCCGCGCGATATGTCGATCAGAACGGCATCCGGGCGCATCGCGGCCAGTTCGCGCGCCCCGATCAGGCCGCGCGTGGAATCGATCAGCGGCACCGACACGACCACATGATCGGCCAGCGGCAACTGTCTGGCCAGGCTGTCGATGCCCAGAACCTCGGTACAGTTTTCATCCGGCGCCGGGTGGGCCCGCAAACCTGTCACATGCATCCCCAGCGCCCGCGACAGCCGCGCCACCGCGCGCCCGGTATGGCCAAGCCCGATCACCAGAACCCGGCTGCCGGCAACCGGCCGGACCATGCCGACGCCCCAGCGGCGCGCCGCCTGCGCGCGGGCAAAACCCTGCATCTCCTGGGCGAAATGCAGCATCGCGCCCACCGCGTATTCGGCCATCATGTCGGCCGCCACTCCGGCGGCATTGGTCACTGTAACGCGGCCGGGGTTCCAGTGTGCCAGATGATCGGTGCCCGATCCGCCGACAGCCACCCATCGCACGATCCCCGCATCCAGCAGCGGCGCACGCGGAAATCCCGCACGCCCGGCAAAGCAGATCGAATAGACGATGTCCGGGCGCAGCCGTTCGACAGTTTCGGCCAGCGCGGCATAGCTGTCGCAGAACCGCGCCGAAATGTCCGGATGCGCCGCCGCCAGCGCCGCCAACGCCGCGTCGGGCGTGTCGTTGTGGATCAGGACGGTCGGCGGTGGCATCGGCGCGGCCTCGGGGGGATGATTGCAAAGGGGCGGTGCCGGCACCCTGACACGGCAGGGCCACACAGGCAATCGCGGCGGTCACACCCGCTTCAGCCGGTGGGTCTCGAGAAGGGCGGTCAGCATCTTGCTGGCGTGGCTGCGATGCGCATGGTGCAGCCGCTGCGCCGCGTCGGCATCGCCGCGCGCGATGGCGTCGAGCACCGCGCGGTGATCGTCGTTCGACCGGACCGGCGGCGGCCGCATGAACAGCGTGACGCGGCGCGCGCGGCGCACCTGGTCCGACATCATCGCGGCAATGGAGACGATACGCGCGTTGCCGCCAAGCCGCACCAGTTCAACGTGAAACCTGTCGTCGGCCTCGGCCCAGGCCAGCCGGTCGCCGGCGTTCAGCGCGCGATCCATATCGTCGATCGCGGCGGCCAGCCCGGCCAGTGCCTGTGGCGGGTGACCGGCCCGCGCGGCGCGCGCGGCGGCCAGGCTCTCGAGTTCGGTAAGCACCTCATAGATTTCACGCATGTCGCGGGGCGCAAGCGGCAGGATCCGTACGCCCTTGCGCGGGCGCAGTTCGATCAGCCCCTGCGCCGCCAACCGCAGCGCCGCTTCGCGGATGGGTGTGCGCGACATGCCCAGACGCCGCGCCAGTTCGGATTCCAGATGGTCCGACCCCGCCGGCAGTTCGCCATCGAAGATCAGGTCGCGCAGCGCCGATGTCGCGCGGTCGGCCGATGTGGGCGCGCCTAGAGCCATATCTTGGCGCCGCTGCGCGCCGAGCGATACACCGCCTCTTCCACGCGCAGCACCTCGAGATAGTCCGCCGCGAGGTTTTCGATCGGTGCACCGTCCAGCACCCCGGCCACCACATGCGCCTGCAACGCATGGACGCAATCGCCGCCGAAACCCGGCCAGGTATCGGGCCCAAGCAGTTGCCGGGCCTGCCGGGCACCGAAAGGCCGCAGCGCGACCGCACCGTCGCCTGTCAGGTACAGAACGCCTTTTGTGCCTTCGAACCAGGCTTCGCCCATCGTGCGGCGCAGGTTGTCGGCGGGATGATCGAGATGGCGGTTGCCATCGAACAGCGCGCGCACACCGTCGGCATGATCCGACAGGATCATGCCCGCGTCCTCGCCGGCAATGGCATCGTTGATGCGCCGCAGATCGGCATAGACCGCTGTTGCCGGGCCCAGCAGGTAGCGGAACGTATCGATCCAGTGCACGGCGGTTTCATGCACCAGGAACCGCGGCATCTGGCGGAAATACGGCTGCCGGTCCAGGTAGGCGCCGGCACCCTGGCCATCGCCTGGCCGCAAACGGAACGTCGCCTGCAACAGACGCCCCACATGGCCTTCGGACAGCGCCCGGGCCACCGCGCGATACCACGGTTGAAACCTGAAATTCTCGTGCACGATCAGGACTATGCCCGCCGCCGCGGCCTCGGATGTGACGGCCTGCGCCTCGGCCAGGTCGCGGCAGAAGGGCTTTTGGCAGATCACTGTCCCCACACCCGCCGCGATTGCCAGGCGCACCGCCGCCGCATGGCCCGCCGGCGGCACCACGATGTCAAGAATATCGGGCCGCGCCTGTGCGATCATCGCATCCGGCGTGGCGTAGACCGGCAGGCCGGTGGCCCCTGCCCGCGCCGGATCGGTATCGCAGACGCCGACAACCCGCGCGCGCGGGATGCGCGCCCAGGCATCGATGTGAAACCCGGCAAAGTAGCCGGCCCCCAGGCTGGCAACCCGCAGCCCTGTCACCGGGCCATCCGGTCCGCGACCGCCTGCGCGACGGCTTCGGTGGTGTCGCGCCCGCCCATGTCGGGGGTGCGCACCGCGCCTTCGGCGATCACCGCCTCGACCGCAGCCTGCATCCGCGCGGCATCGCGCTGCATCGCTTCGACACCGTGGCGCTGGCCCAGCCATTCAAGCATCATCGCCGCCGACAGGATCATCGCCATCGGATTGGCGCAGCCCTGCCCGGCGATATCCGGGGCGGATCCGTGGCACGGCTGAAACACCGCGTGATCGGCGCCGATGTCGGCCGAAGGCGCAACCCCAAGCCCGCCCATGAGGCCGGCGCCAAGGTCCGACAGGATATCGCCGAACATGTTTTCGGTGACCAGTACGTCGAAGTCCTGCGGCCTCTGCACCAGCCAGAGCGCCATTGCGTCCACATAGGCATGATCCGACGTCAGATCGGGATGGCGGGCCGCTTCGGCATCGAAAAGCCCCCGGAAGAACGCGAAGGCGCGGAACACGTTGGCCTTGTCCACACAGGTGACATGGCCACGTCCGCGCCCGGACGCCTTGCGCCGCCGCGCCAGATCGAAAGCAAATGCAAACAGCTTTTCCGACACCTCGCGCGTGATCAGAAGCGTTTCGCGCGCTTCGGTATCTGTCACCTCGCCACGGCCCTGGGTGTGGAACAATCCTTCGGTGCTTTCACGGATCAGCACGAAATCCACCTCGGCGGTGCTGCGCAGCGGGGTTGGCTGGCCGGCGAAGATGCGCACCGGCCGCACCCCCGCGAACAGCCCCAGCGCCTTGCGCAGATCGATCTGCGGCGAGATCTCGGTGCCATCGGGATAACGGACGCTGGGCAAGCCCATCGCCGACAGCAGGATCGCATCCGCCGCCCGCGCGGTGGCCAGCGATTGCGCCGGCAATGCCGTTCCGGTTTGCGCATAATGCGCCGCACCTGCGGGCACGGGCGCAAAGTTCAGCCGATAGCCCCGCATCGTCGCCTGCAAAAGGCGCACGGTCGGAGCGATGATTTCGGGGCCGATGCCATCGCCTTCGAAAAGCGCGATCTGGAAATCTGTCTGCATGCCGGTTGTGTCCTGCCGCGCGGGGCGCCATGGGAGGGGCCGATTGACAACGTATTGCTTAATGCATACGTTAATTGAGTCACCAGTCAAGGACAACCCATGTTTGCCGTCACCGTCACCTTTCGGATTTCCGCCGGCCGGATGGCCGAATTCCTGCCGCTGATCGTGGCCAATGCGCGGGCTTCGCGCGATACCGAAGCCGGCTGCCACCGGTTCGACGTGGCCACCGATCCGGGCCGCCCGGACGAGGTGTTTCTCTATGAACTTTACACCGACCGTGCCGCATTCGATGCGCATATGCAGACCGACCACTTCCGCAGCTTCGATGGCGCAGCCGGCGGGATGATCGCCGAAAAGGCCATTGCCACCTACGCAACGGTGCAATGATGGGCGACTGGCAGGTTCACGCCGTCAAATACGCCGAACGCAACGATCGCACCCGCGCCGACAGCTTTCTGTTCGACGACGCGCCGGAAACAGCGCATCCGATGGATTACTTCATGTGGGTGCTGCGCCGCGACGACCGGGTGATCCTTGTCGACAGCGGCTATGACAGCGAAGAGGCGCAGGCCCGCGGCCGACCGATCCGCATGGATCCGGCTGCTGCCCTGGCGCCGCTGGGATTGCGGCCCGCTGATATCACCACGCTGATCGTGACGCATCTGCACTATGATCACGCCGGCGGCCTGCACCTGTTTCCCGATGCGACGCTGTGGATGCAGGCGGCGGAAATGGCCTATGCCACAGGCCCCTGCATGTGCCACGAAACGCTGCGGATGCCGTTCACCGGCGCGCATGTCTGCGAAGCGGTGCGGCGGCTCCACGCGGGCAAGCTGCGCTTCGTGGACGGCGATGCCCAGGTCGACGACGGCGTGAGCGTGCATTGCATCGGCGGCCATTCGCGCGGGCTTCAGGCCGTGCGCGTGCGCACCCGCGCCGGTTGGCTTGTCCTCGCCTCGGACGCGGCACATTTCTACGAGAACATCACCGCGCGCAAACCTTTCCCCATTGTCGTCGATCTCCAGGCGATGCTGGACGGCTTTGCCCGGCTCGAAACCCTGGCCTCGACGCCCGAACTGATCGTGCCGGGGCATGATCCGCTGGTGCGCCAGCGCTTCGCACCCGGCGTCGCGCCGCACATCTGGCGGCTCGATCCCGGCCCGGTTGCAGCGCCGCGCTAAGTTTCAGATCACCGCGCCATCGTCCAGCCGCGCCAACAGGTCGGCTGCATCGCGCAGCACGGTCTCGCGGCGGTCGGCGTCCATCCTGTCCCATGTGCGGTACATGTTGCCCATCCGGGCGTTGCCCGAAAACCGCGGCCGGTGGCGTATCAGGAAATCCCAGTAGAGCAGGTTGAAAGGGCAGGCCTTCGCGCCGGTCTTGGCGGTCACGCTGTAGTGGCACCCCTTGCAATAGTCCGACATCCGGTTGATGTACGCGCCACTCGACACATAGGGCTTGGACGCGACGATGCCGCCATCGGCGAACTGGCTCATGCCCAGCGTGTTGGGCGCCTCGACCCATTCGTAGGCATCGGCATAGACCGCAAGATACCATTCATGCACCTGCCGCGGCGACACCCCCGCCAAAAGCGCGAAATTGCCGGTCACCATAAGGCGCTGGATGTGATGCGCATAGGCATCTTCGCGCGTTTGGGCCACGGCATGGGCCATGCACGCCATGCGCGTCTCGCCGCCCCAGTACATCGCCGGCAAATCGCGGTCATGCTCCAGCGCGTTGCTTTGCACATAGCCAGGCCCGCGGAGGAAATAGATGCCCCGCACATATTCGCGCCAGCCGATGATCTGCCGGATAAACCCTTCGGCCGCGTTGATCGGCGCGGCGCCTTCGGCCCAGGCCACCGCGACCGCCTCGCAGATCTCCATCGGCGACAGCAAACCGGCGTTCAGATAGGCCGATACACCCGCGTGATAGAGATACCGGCTGTCGCGCAGCATCGCGTCCTGATAATCGCCGAACCGCGGCAGCGCATGGGTAACGAAATGCGCCAGAACCTGGCGCGCCTGAGATCGCTCGGTGGCCATGCCGAACGGCCGCAAATCGCCGAACCGGTTGCCAAAGCGCGCTTCCACCAGGTCCAGCACCTCGCGGGTCACGGCGTCGGGCGCGAACTGCAAGGGGCCGTCGTGATCGATCGTGCCCGGCGCCGGCTTGCGGTTGTCATGATCGAAATTCCACTGACCGCCCGCTGGCTTGTCGTCCTCCATCAGCAATCCGGTTCGGCGCCGCATCTCGCGATAGAAGTATTCCATGCGCAGCACCTTGCGGCCTTCGGCCCAGCGTTCGAAATCCGCGTGCGACGCCAGAAACCGGTCGTCCTGCAAGATCTCGACAGGTATCGGCGCATCGGTCAGCGCAGTGATCAGCCGCCACTCGCCCGGTTCCGTCGCGACCACCCGCGAGGCGCCGGTCTCATGCGCCCGGCGCAACAGTTCGCCCACGACCGATCCGGCGTTCTCACTGTCGTCCAGCCGGGTGTACCGCACATCCCACCCTTCCGCGCGCAACCACGCCGCGAACTTGCGCATCGCCGTCAGCAAAAAGGCGATCTTCTTGGGATGATGCGCCACATAATCGGCCTCGTCGGCCACCTCCGCCATCACAACCGTATCGCGGCCCTTGTCCGCCGCCCGCAAGGCCGACAGATCCGCGCTCAGCTGATCGCCCAGAACCAGAACCAGACGGCTCACCACGGCACCGCCTCGCCGGCCCAGTCGAAGAAACCGCCGCTCTGCGCCGGTGTCAGCCCGTCGATCACCCGCACCAGACGCGCGGCCGCCACATCGGGCGCGACCGCCGGATGCCGCCCCACATACCGCTCGGTGAAGGCGGTCCGCACGGTGCCCGGATGCAAGCTGACACAAACCGCGCGCGGATGCGTCCGTGCCAGTTCGATCGCTCCGGTATGCACGATCTGGTTCACCGCGGCCTTTGCCGCACGATAGCTGATCCAGCCGCCGATCCGGTTGTCGCCGATCGATCCCACCCGCGCCGACAAGACCCCGAACACCGCCCGCCGGTCACGCACCAAAAGCCGCCCGGCATGTGCGAGGATCAGCGCCGGACCCACCGCGTTCAGCGCGAACTGATCCATCATCGCCCGCTGCGACACCGCCCGAATGGTCTTTTCCGGCGCCGCGCCGGCGATTTCCAGCGCCCCGGTGGCCACCAGAACCGTATCGAACCGCCCCTCCAGCGTCGACAGAACCCGCGTCACCGACGCCTCGTCCGTCAGGTCCAGGCCATCGCCCGACCGTGACAGCCGCGAAACCTTATCTCCCCGCGCCGCCAGCGCGTCGCCCAACGCGCCGCCGATCCCGCCCGACGCGCCTATCACCAATGCTCTTTTCATGCCCCCCAGCTAGACGCGGGCGCCGGCATGTCAATCCGCACGCCCGGCTTCATTGTTCGCGAAATACTCCCGCCGGAGGCAACCACGCCCGCGTCCCGCGCCCGGCCGGCAATTTCCGGCTTTTCATTCGCGCGGTGCCCGTTATAAACGCTGGCATGTCTTGCGCCGCCCATATCCTTCTGCCGCGTTCCGGCGCGCCGTTGCGCGGCCTGGCTGTTCTATCCCGCCTCTGAGCGTGCCAACCGGCGCGCCCGCTCAGAGGAGGCACGCCGCCCGCCATGGCAAGACGGAACAGACACCACATCAGAGATACCTGAAATGACACAATCCGAAAAAGAACGCGTCGTCATCTTCGATACGACGCTCCGCGACGGCGAACAATCGCCCGGCGCCACCATGACCCATGCGGAAAAGCTCGAAATCGCCGGTCTGCTCGACGAGATGGGCGTAGACATCATCGAAGCCGGGTTCCCCATCGCCTCCGAAGGCGACTTCAAGGCCGTCAGTGACATCGCCCGCGCCTCGGTCAATTCGGTGATCTGCGGGCTGGCACGTGCCAACTACGGCGATATCGACCGTTGCTGGGAAGCGGTGCGCCACGCGGCACAGCCACGCATCCACACCTTCATCGGCACATCGCCCCTGCACCGCGCGATCCCCAACCTCACGCGCGACGAAATGGCCGATCTCATTCATCAAACCGTCAGCCACGCGCGCAACCTGTGCGACAACGTGCAGTGGTCGCCGATGGACGCCAC
Organism: Paracoccaceae bacterium; assembly: GCA_024742705.1. Lineage (GTDB taxonomy): Bacteria > Pseudomonadota > Alphaproteobacteria > Rhodobacterales > Rhodobacteraceae > JANSXZ01. Next base: position 173,672 of record JANSXZ010000006.1, read on the forward strand.
GCGCACCGAATGGGACTACCTGGCGCGGGTCGTCGAAATCGCGATCCGGGCGGGCGCCACGACGATCAACATTCCCGACACCGTCGGCTATACCGCCCCCGCCGAAAGCGCCGACCTGATCCGCCGCCTGATCGCGGAAGTGCCCGGTGCGTCGGACGTGGTCTTCGCCACGCACTGCCACAATGATCTGGGCATGGCCACCGCCAACTCGCTGGCCGCCGTCGCCGGCGGCGCCCGCCAGGTCGAATGCACGATCAACGGTCTGGGCGAACGCGCCGGCAACACCGCGCTCGAGGAAGTTGACATGGCGCTGAAGGTGCGGGGCGATATCATGCCCTACACCACCGGCATCGACACCACCAAGATCATGAACATCTCGCGCCGGGTCGCCACGGTTTCGGGTTTCCCGGTCCAGTTCAACAAGGCCATCGTGGGCAAGAACGCCTTTGCGCATGAATCCGGCATCCACCAGGACGGGATGCTGAAGAACGCCGAAACCTTCGAGATCATGCGCCCCGAGGATGTCGGGCTGCTGGCAACCAACATCGTGATGGGCAAGCACTCGGGTCGCGCCGCCTTGCGCGCAAAGCTCGGCGAACTCGGGTTCGAACTGGGCGACAACCAGCTGCGCGATGTCTTTGTCCGGTTCAAGGAACTGGCCGACCGCAAGAAAGAGGTCTACGACGACGATCTCGTGGCGCTGATGCGCAGCGGCGAGGACCCCGAGAACGATCGCATCCGGCTGCAATCACTGCGTGTGCAGTGCGGCACCGAAGGCCCGCAGCAGGCCGACATGACCCTGTTGATCGAAGGCCAGCCCCACAGCACCACCCAGACAGGCGACGGACCGGTGGATGCCAGCTTCAACGCCGTCAAGGCGCTGTTCCCGCACGAGGCGCGGCTGCAACTCTATCAGGTGCATGCGGTGACCGAAGGCACCGATGCGCAGGCCACGGTTTCGGTCCGCATGGAAGAGGCCGGCCGCGTCGTCACCGGCCAGTCGGCCGACACCGATACGGTGGTGGCCAGCGTCAAGGCCTATATCAACGCGCTCAACAATCTGGTGGTCCGTCGCGAGAAATCGGCCCCCGGAGAGGACCGCCGCGAGGTCAGCTACAAGTACCTCAGCTGATCCGCCCCGCGCCTGCCGGCGGGCCCGGATCGCGGGCCCGCCGGGCAGCATCGGAGGGGCCGGCGCGGCGGCATGGCGGATATGCGCTGAAACCTCCGCAGGCCCCCCTTTCGCCCATGCCGGCGCGGCCCTATAACCGACACGCCTGCCTCGGTCCGAGTCGCGGGCCAGTCACTTAATCCTGTCCAGGGGCGGTTCATGGCGTTGTTTGATTTTTTCGGTGGTCTGTTCACGTCAGATATGGCGATCGACCTCGGCACCGCCAACACTTTGGTATATGTGAAGGGGCGCGGGGTGATCCTGTCGGAACCCTCCGTGGTGGCCTATCATATCAAGGACGGCGTCAAGAAGGTGCTGGCCGTGGGCGAGGACGCCAAGCTGATGCTGGGGCGCACGCCCGGATCGATCCAGGCCATCCGGCCGATGCGCGAAGGTGTGATCGCCGATTTCGACACCGCCGAGGAAATGATCAAGCATTTCATCCGAAAGGTGCACAAACGCTCGACGTTTTCCAAACCCAAGATCATCGTCTGCGTGCCGCATGGGGCTACTCCGGTTGAGAAACGCGCGATCCGCCAGTCGGTTCTGTCGGCCGGCGCGCGCAAGGCCGGCCTGATCGCGGAACCCATCGCCGCGGCCATCGGCGCGGGAATGCCGATCACCGATCCCACCGGCAACATGGTGGTCGACATCGGCGGCGGCACAACCGAGGTCGCGGTGCTGAGCCTCGGCGACATCGTCTATGCCCGGTCGGTCAGGGTGGGCGGCGACCGTATGGACGAGGCGATCATCGGCTACCTGCGGCGCCAGCAGAACCTGCTGGTAGGCGAATCCACCGCCGAGCGGATAAAGACATCCATTGGCACCGCACGGATGCCCGACGACGGGCGCGGCGCATCGATGCAGATCCGGGGCCGCGACCTGCTGAACGGCGTTCCCAAGGAGATCGAGATCAGCCAGGCGCAGGTCGCCGAGGCGCTGGCCGAACCGGTGCAACAGATCTGCGAAGCGGTGATGACCGCGCTGGAGGCGACACCGCCGGATCTGGCCGCCGATATCGTCGACCGCGGCGTGATGCTGACCGGCGGCGGCGCTCTTTTGGGCGATCTGGACCTGGCGCTGCGCGAACAGACCGGTCTGGCCGTCTCGATCGCCGACGAGGCGCTGAACTGTGTCGCACTTGGCACAGGCAAGGCGCTGGAGTATGAAAAGCAACTGCGCCACGCCATCGACTACGACAGCTGACCGAGCCTGACGGGGGTCTCATTTGGCCAAGGACCGCGACCGACGAGACGAATACTCGGGGCCCCTGCGCCGCTTGCTGCTGGGGGTTATCGTTCTGTGCCTGCTGGGTATTTTCCTGGTCTGGCGGATCGACAGCCCGCGGGTCGAACGGTTTCGCGCGCAGGTTGCGGATACGGTTCTGCCCAGCATGGATTGGGCCATGAAGCCGGTGACCGGGACGATCAACCTGATCCGCGATTTCCAGTCCTATCAGCGGCTGGCCGACCAGAACCGCGAATTGCGCAGCGAATTGCGCCAGATGCAGGCGTGGAAAGAGGCCGCGCTGCAACTCGAACAGGAAAACGCGCGGTTGCTGGATCTCAACAACGTGCGGCTGGACCCGCGCCTGACGTTCATCACCGGCGTCGTCATGGCCGACAGCGGATCGCCATTCCGGCAATCGGTGATGCTGAACGTGGGGCAGCGTGACGGCATCGTCGACGGTTGGGCCGCAATGGACGGAATCGGCCTGGTCGGGCGCATTTCCGGCGTGGGCCGTGACACCGCGCGGGTGATCCTTCTGACCGACGCCTCCAGCGCGATCCCCGCCACCGTCCAGCCTTCGGGGCAGACCGCCTTGGTGACAGGCGACAATTCGGCGGCGCCGCTGATCGACTTCATCGAGAACGCCGACCTTGTGCGCCCCGGCGACCGGGTTGTAAGTTCGGGCGATGGCGGCGTGTTTCCCGCCGGCCTGTTGATCGGGCAGGTGGCCGTCGATCCCGGCGGGCGCCTTCGGGTGCGCCTCTCGGCCGATTTCGAACGGCTGGAATTCCTGCGGATCCTGCGCCACCACGGCGCCGAAACGGTCCGCGATCCCGGTGGACTGGTGATGCCCGTGCCGCTGCCGGTGGCCGAGGCGACGCCGGGGGGCGAGGATGGATAACCTGTCGGCATCGCGGCTGTGGACGATGCGCGCGAGCTACATGATGCTGGCGGCGGTAATCCTGTTCTTTCACCTGCTGCCGCTGGGCACGCTGCCGCCACGCTGGGCCTGGCCCGATCTTCTGCTGTTGCTGACCTTTGCCTGCGCGATGCGCAATCCGGCCTATGTGCCGGCGCTGTCGGTGGCGGCGGTCATGCTGTTGGCGGATCTGTTGCTGCAACGTCCGCCCGGGCTCTATGCGGCGCTGGCGGTTCTGGGTGCCGAGCAGCTGAAACGGCACGCAGGCGGGATGCGCGACGCCAGTTTCCTCGGCGAATGGGCCGCCGTCGGCATGATGGTGATCGCGCTGGGCTTGCTCAACCGTGTGGTGCTGGGCATCCTGATGGTGGATCAGGCATCGCTGGCGCTGGCCGCGATCCAGACGCTGATGACAGTGGCCTCCTACCCGCTGGGGATCGCGGTGCTGCATGTGCTGCTGGATCTGCGCAATCCCCGGCCCGGCGGCGACGATACGACGGGGGCGCGGTAATGCGACGCAATCCACGCGAACTGGAACAGACCCATCGCACGCTGAGCCGGCGCGCCATCCTTCTGGGCGGCGCGCAATTGGCCTTTGCCGGCGCGCTGGGTCTGCGGATGCAGTATCTGCAGGTCGAGCAGGCCGATCAGTTCCGCCTGCTGGCCGAGGAAAACCGCATCAACATCCGCCTGATCCCGCCCGCCCGCGGCGAGATCTACGACCGCAACGGCCGGCCCGTCGCCCAGAACTCGCAGAGCTATCGCATCGTCATGGTGCGCGAGGATGCCGGCGACGTGGACGCGGTGATCACCCGGCTGGGCCAGCTTGTCGAACTGGAAGAGGAAGATCTGAACCGCGCGATGACCGAAATGAAGCGTTCGCCCCCGTACCTGCCGGTGACGGTGGCCGAACAGGTCTCATGGCGCGACGTTTCCACCGTGGCGGTGAACGCCCCCGCCCTGCCCGGCGTGGTGCCCGAAGTGGGGCTGACCCGGATTTATCCGCAGGGCTCGGATTATGCCCATGTCGTCGGCTACGTCGGCCCGGTCAGCGACTATGACCTGAAACAGATCGAAGACCCCGACCCGCTGTTGCGTATTCCGCGGTTTCAGATCGGCAAGGTCGGTCTGGAATCCAAACAGGAGGCCCGGCTGCGCGGCGCGGCGGGCATCAAGCGCGTCGAGGTTAACGCCGCCGGACGGGTGATGCGCGAACTCGACCGCCGCGAGGGCCAGGCCGGCGCGGATGTCCAGATCACCATCGACAGTGCCCTTCAGAACTATGTCCAGGCGCGCCTGGGCGAGGAAAGCGCAAGCGCCGTGGTGATCGACTGCGACACCGGCGATATCCTGGCCAGCGCATCGGCGCCCACCTTCGATCCGAACCTTTTCGTGCGCGGGATTTCCGTGGCCGATTATCGCGGGCTCACGGAAAACCCCTATCGCCCGCTGGCCAACAAGGCGGTGCAGGGTGTCTATCCACCGGGATCCACCTTCAAGATGATCACCGCGATGGCCGCGCTCGAGGCCGGCTTGATCGGACCGGATGACACCGTGTGGTGCCCCGGCCACCTGGAGGTATCCGGCCGCAGGTTCCATTGCTGGAAACGCGCCGGCCACGGCCATGTGGATCTGCAGAACTCGCTGAAGCAATCGTGCGATGTGTATTACTACGATCTCGCCCTGAAGGTCGGGCAGGACAAAATATCGGCGATGGCCCAACGTTTTGGCCTGGGCGTTCGCCACGATGTGCCGATGTCCGCCGTGGCGCGCGGCCTTGCCCCCGATCGCGCGTGGAAACAGCGCGTGCATGGCCAGGAATGGCTGGTCGGCGACACGGCGAATGCATCCATCGGCCAGGGCTTCATGCTGGCATCGCCGCTGCAACTGGCGGTGATGACCGCGCGCCTTGCAACCGGGCGCAGCCTGTCGCCACGGCTGGTGAAATCCATCGACGGCGTCGAACAACCCTCGGGCGCGGGCGAAAGCCTGGGCATGAACGAAAACAACCTGCGCAAGATGCGGCGCGCGATGTTTGCCGTGTCGAACGACCGCCGCGGCACCGCCTACGGCAGCCGCATCATCGAGGATGCCTACCGAATGGCCGGCAAGACCGGCACCAGCCAGGTCCGCAACATCACCACAGCCGAACGCGCACGCGGCGTGATCCGCAACGAGGATCTGCCCTGGGAGCGGCGCGATCATGCGCTGTTCGTGAACTTCGCGCCTTTCGATGCGCCGCGCTACGCGGTATCCGTGGTTGTCGAACACGGCGGCGGCGGCTCCAGCGCCGCCGCGCCCATCGCCCGCGACATCACGCTTCAGGCGCTCTACGGCGATACCCCCCCGCTCGAGGCTTACCCGGCCAAGGATCGCCCCCGCATCCAGGCCCAGCAAGACCGCCTGCGGCGCGCCCGGCCCGACGCCGACATCCGTGGCAGCGACCGCGCATGAGCTATCTCGAATATTCCGTCAAATACACGCCTACCGGTCTGCGCAAGGTCTTGTACCTGAACTGGCCGCTGATCCTGCTGTTGATCGCCGTGGCCAGCATCGGCTTCCTGATGCTCTATTCGGTGGCCGGCGGATCCTTCAGCCCCTGGGCCGAACCGCAGATGAAACGGTTTGCCATGGGGCTGGTGCTGATGCTGGTGGTGGCAATGGTGCCGATCTGGTTCTGGCGCAACATGGCCGCCGTGGCCTACCTGGGGTCTATCGTGCTGCTGCTGGCGGTCGAATTCTTCGGCGCGGTCGGCATGGGGGCGCAGCGATGGATCGATCTGGGGTTCATGCGCCTGCAACCGTCCGAGGTGACAAAGATCACGATGGTGATGCTTCTGGCCGCCTACTACGACTGGCTGCCGGCGCGCAATACGTCGAAACCGCAATGGCTGCTTGTACCGCTGCTGATTGTTCTGCTGCCCACTTTCCTTGTGCTGCGCCAGCCCGATCTGGGCACGGCGATCCTGCTGGTGGCCGCGGGCGGCGGTGTGATCTTCCTGGCTGGCGTGCACTGGGCCTACTTCGTGACCGTGATAACCGCCGGCATCGGCCTGCTGGTCGCTGTTTTCCAGAGCCGCGGCACGGCCTGGCAGATGCTGAAGGACTATCAGTACCGCCGCATCGACACATTCCTCGATCCCTCGACCGATCCGCTGGGCGCCGGCTATCACATAACCCAATCCAAGATCGCCCTGGGCTCGGGCGGCTGGACCGGGCGCGGTTTCATGCAGGGCACCCAGTCCCGGCTGAACTTCCTGCCCGAGAAACACACCGATTTCATCTTCACCACCCTCGCCGAGGAATTCGGTTTCATCGGGGCGTTTTCGCTGCTGGGGCTCTACGCGCTGATCATCGTCTTTTGCGTGACAACCGCAATGGCCACCCGCGACCGGTTCTCGTCACTGATGACAATGGGCGTGGCGGTCACGTTCTTTCTGTTCTTCGCGGTGAACATGTCGATGGTGATGGGCCTTGCGCCGGTGGTCGGCGTGCCCTTGCCCATGGTCAGCTACGGCGGGTCGGCAATGCTGGTGCTGATGATCGCCTTCGGCCTGGTCCAGAGCGCACATATCCACCGCCCCCGCTGATCCGAAAGGCCCTGACATGACCCTGAACATCCTGTTCGCCGCCCGTCCCGAACGTTGGCAGCAATACCGCGCGCCACTCGAATCCGCGCTTGCGGCCGAAGGTCTCGATGTGAACCTCGGCACCGACCTGCCCCCCGAAACCGTCGATTACATCGTCTACGCCCCGAACGGACCGCTGCGCGACTTCACCCCCTACACCCGCGCCCGCGCGGTGCTCAGCCTATGGGCCGGGGTCGAAACGATCGTCGGCAACCCGACACTGAAAATCCCGCTCACCCGGATGGTGGATCACGGGCTGACGCAGGGCATGACAGAATGGGTCGTCGGGCACAGTCTGCGGCACCATCTCGGCATCGACAGCCATATCCACGGCCAGAACGGCACATGGAATCCGATCTCGCCACCGCTGGCCGAAGATCGCCGGATCACGATCCTGGGCCTCGGCACACTGGGTCAGGCCTGCGCGGCGGCCCTCACCCGCATCGGGTTTCCCGTCACCGGCTGGAGCCGCACCCCCAAAATCGTCGAAGGCATCACCTGCCGCGCCGGTCCCGAAGGGCTGCGCGCCGCGCTGGCCACCGCCGACATCTGCATCCTGCTGCTCCCCGACACACCGGCGACCGAAAACATCCTCAACACCGAAACCATCGGCTGGATGCCACGCGGCGCATTCGTCATGAACCCCGGACGCGGCCCGCTGATCGACGACACCGCCTTGCTCAGCGCGCTCGACACCGGCCAGATCGCACACGCCACGCTCGACGTCTTCCGCATCGAACCGCTGCCCGCCGATCATCCCTACTGGGCACACCCCAACGTTACCGTCACACCGCATATCGCCGCCGAAACGCGCGCCGATACCGCCGCGCAGGTGGTCGCCGAAAACATCCGTCGCAGCGAAGCCGGCCAACCCCTGCGCTACCTCGTGGATCCAGAACGCGGCTACTGATCCGGCGCGCCACCGCACCGCTTCATCTTGCCGGATAAACTCCCGCCGGAGGCTCCCGTCCGATCCACCGGCGCCTAGGCCGCGATCAGGCCGCGCCCTTTCAAAAGAGCGTCAACCCCCGGCAAGCGGCCGCGAAACGCAGTATAAAGCGCATCCGCCTCGGCGCTTCCGCCCTTGCTCAGGATGTGCCGCTCCAGCGCCGCGGCCCGCTCGGGATCAAACGCGCCGCCCGCCTCCTCGAATGCGGCAAAGGCGTCGGCGTCCATCACCTCGGACCACATATAGCTGTAATATCCCGCGGAATACCCGTCTCCGGCAAAGACATGGGCGAAATGCGGCGTCGCGTGGCGCATCCCGATGGCCCGAGGCATCCCGATCCGCTCCAGTATCTCGGCCTGGCGGGCCATCGGATCGGCCGGGGCCGTGCCCTGGTGGAACTCCAGGTCGACCAGCGCCGAAGCCACATACTCCACTGTCTGGAACCCCATGTCGAATGTTGCCGCGCGCAGCACCGATTGCAGCATCGCCTCGGGCATAGGCGCACCGGTTTCCACATGGGTTGCAAAACCGCTCAGAACCTCGGGCACTTCCAGCCAGTGTTCGTAAAGCTGGCTGGGCAGTTCCACGAAATCCCGCGCAACGGATGTGCCCGATATGCTTTCATAGGTCACATCCGACAGCATCTGGTGCAACGCGTGGCCGAATTCGTGGAACAGGGTGCGTGCATCGTCATAAGACAGCAGCGCCGGATCGGCCTTGGCGAAGTTGCACACGTTTATGACGATCGGCCTCTGCTCTTCGGGGAACCGCGCCTGCGCCCGCATCGCGCTGCACCACGCACCCGACCGTTTCGAGCCGCGCGCGAAGTAATCGCCGATGAAGACAGCCACATGCCGGCCTTCGCGCGTGACCTCCCAGGCCCGGCAATCGGGGTGATAGAGCGGCACGTCCAGGGGCGCGAATTCCAGGCCGAACAAGCGGCGCGCGCAATCGAAGGCCGCCTCGATCATCCGGTCGAGTTGCAGGTAGGGCTTCAGCTCAGCCTCATCCAGATCGTGTTCGTCGCGCCGCCGCTTTTCCGCATAGTACCGCCAGTCCCACGGCTCCAGATCGCCGTTCACGCCATCCGCGTGCATCATCGCCGTCAGCACCTGCGCATCTGCGTCGGCCTGCGCCCGCGCCGGCGTCCACACCCGCATCAGAAGGTCGCGCACCGCATCCGGCGTGCCGGCCATTTCCGTCTCGAGCTTGTAGTCCGCGAAGCTGTCATAGCCCAGCAGCGCCGCACGGTCCTGGCGCAACGCCAGGATTTCGGCTGCGATGGCCCGGTTGTCGGTTTCACCGCCATTCGCCCCGCGCGCCGCCCAGGCGCGATAGGCCGTCTCGCGCAGGTCTCGGCGCGGGGAAAACTGCAGGAAGGGGGTGATCAGCGAACGCGACAGCGTGACAACCGGCCTGTCCAGACCCTTCTCCGCCCCTGCCGCCCATGCCGCATCGACCACGAAGCCGGGCAGGCCTTCCAGGTCGTCCTCGTCCAACGGCAGGAACCACGCGCGTTCGTCCGCCAGAAGGTTCTGGGTGAACGCCGTGCCCAGTTCGGCCAGGCGCGATTTTATCTCGCGCATCCTGGTATCGTCGTTGCCGTCCAGCGCCGCGCCGGCGCGCACGAAGCCTCGGTGCGTCAGCATCAGAACCCGCTCCTGTTCGGGGTTCAGCGCCAGCGCGTTGCGGTTCTCCCACAGGGCTGCAACCCGTGCAAACAACGCCTTGTTGCCCGAAATCGCCGAGAAATGCGCCGACAGACGCGGCGAAAACGCCCGCTGCATGGCCTCGCGGGCCGGAGTGCTGTCGGCGCCGGCCAGCGTGAAAAACACCGAAAGAACCTTGTCCAGATCCGCACCCGCCGCTTCAAGCGCCTCGATCGTATTGGCGAAATCGGGCTGTTGCGGCGCTTTGGCTATGGCGTCGATCTCGGTGCTGTGGCGCTCCAGCGCCGCATCCAGCGCCGGTGCGAAATCATCGTCGGAAATATCGGCAAAGGGGGCGATCTGGAACGGCGTGTTCCACTCGGCCAGGATCGGGTTGGTCATGCGGCTCTCCTTTGTGCCATAGCTAGGACGCGCCGGTGCCGGCGTCCAGCCTTGCGCCAGATGCCTCAGCCGCGCAGACCGGGCAATCGGCCCGGCGCTCCAGAACGATGCTGCGGGTCTCGCCATAGAGCGCGTCATAGATCAGCATCTGGCCGCGCATCGGTGCGCCCGCCTCGCAGATCGTCTTGACCGCCTCAACCGCCATCATCGCGCCAACCACCCCCGGCAAGGGCCCCAGAACGCCGGCCTCGGCGCAGGACGGGGCCAGGTGCGCGGCGGGCGGCGCGGGAAAGATGCAGGCATAGCACGGCGCGCCGCGGGCCGGATCGAACACGCTCAGTTGCCCTTCCCATTGCGATAAAGCCCCTGAAATCAGCGGCTTGCCCTGCCGGACCGCGATGCGGTTCACCAGGTACCGCGTGTCGAAATTATCGGTGCCGTCCAGCACGATGTCATAGTCCGCAAAGAGTTCTTCGGCGATGTCGGCGGTCAGGCGTCGGTGATAGGGGCGCACGGTCACGAAGGGGTTTTGCGCCTGCATCGCCGCCTGGGCGGAGAACACCTTGGGCATTCCGATGTCGGCGTCGCGATGGATCACCTGCCTTTGCAGGTTGGTGCCTTCTACGGTGTCACCATCGATCACGCCGATCGATCCGACACCGGCCGCCGCCAAGTATTGCAGAGCCGGCGCCCCCAATCCACCGGCGCCCACCACCAGAACCCGCGCCGCGCGCAGCCGTGCCTGGCCCGCGCCGCCCAGTTCGCGCAGAACGATGTGGCGCGCATAACGGTTCAGTTCGGTTTCCGACATGGTCGCGGGCCGCTCGGCCTGCACAGGGGCCGGGCCCGATGCCCGCGCGCGCAGCCATTGCAGCCCGCGCCGATAGGCCAGCGCGATGGCGGCAAAGCCGGCGATGATCAGCCAGAGCGCCGGCGAACCGCCTGTCGCCTCGCGCAGCGGATGCCCCTCGGGCAGGGCGATCTGAACCGCCAGTACGCCCACGAACAGCAGCGCGATCATCATCGCGCGCGCGCGCACAGGCGCCTTCATCATCGCGCCCACCCCCCACAGCAGCGCCGCAAGCCCGAATACCAGAACCATCAGTTCACCCCGGTCGATCCAAAGCCGTCCGCGCCGCGCACCGTCGGATCGAGATCGGCCACCACATGAAACCGCGCCCGCGTCACCGGCGCGACGACCATCTGCGCGATCCTGTCGCCATGCGCGATCCGGAATGCGGTGTCGCCCGCGTTCATCACGATCACACCCAGGGGCCCGCGATAATCGCTGTCGATGGTGCCGGGCGCGTTCGGCAAGGTGATGCCGTGGTGCAATGCCAACCCCGAGCGCGGCCGGATCTGCACCTCATAGCCTTCGGGGATCGCCAGGCGCAGGCCCGTAGGCACCAGCGCGCGCGCACCGGGTTCCAGAACCATCTCCGTGCGATCCGGAAGATTGGCGCGCAGATCGGCGCCGGCGGCACCGGCGCTGGCATAGGCCGGCAGGGCAATCGACGGATCCGCCCCCGGTTCGCGCATCACGCGCAACCCGACGGTCATGTCAACGCGCCGGCGATGCGCCGGGCGAGCGTTTCGGCAACCTTCTGCTTGGTCATGCGGGGCCAGGTTTCTGCCCCCGCTTCCGAGATCAGCGTGACCGCGTTTTCCGTGCCCCCCATGATGCCGGTCGCCGGGCTGACATCGTTGGCGATGATCCAGTCGCAACCCTTGCGCTGGCGTTTGGCCGTGGCATGTGCGATCACATCGTCGGTCTCGGCGGCGAAACCCACCACCAGCCGGGGGCGATCCGTGGTGCGCTGTGCGACACCGGCCAGGATATCGGGATTCTCGGCGAATTGCATGGTGGGCAGGCCCCCGGCTGTCTTTTTCATCTTGCTGGATGCGGCATTGGCAACGCGCCAATCGGCGACGGCAGCGGCGAATACACCGGCATCGGCAGGCAGCGCGCGCGCCACCGCGTCGGCCATCTGGCGCGCGGTTTCGACACGGTGCACCTCTACTCCGGCGGGTGGGGGCACATCTGCCGGACCGGTAACAAACACCACATCGGCGCCCAAGTCGGCCAGCGCGCGGGCAATCGCGGTGCCCTGCGCCCCGGACGACCGATTGGCGATGTAGCGCACCGGGTCGATAGGTTCATGCGTCGGCCCCGAGGTGACGACAATGCGTTTGCCAAGCAGCGGGCCGCCGGACAGGCGGGTTTCGATCGCAGCGGCGATTTCACCGGGCTCCGACATGCGACCGGGCCCATATTCGCCGCAGGCCATCGACCCTTCCGCGGGCCCGACAAAGCCGATCCCGTCCTGTTGCAGGCAGGCGTGGTTGCGGCGGGTGGCCGGATGTTCCCACATCCGCACATTCATCGCAGGGGCCAGAAGAACCGGCGTGTCGGTCGCCATAAGCAGCGTCGAGGCCAGATCGTTGGCCAGCCCGGCCGCCATCTTGCCCATCAGGTCGGCCGTCGCAGGCGCGACCACCACCAGATCGGCGCTGCGCGACAACTGGATATGGCCCATTTCGGCCTCGTCCGTCAGGTCGAACAGGTCGCGGTAAACCTTTTGGCCGGCCAGTGCGGCAACCGAAAGCGGGGTCACGAATTCTTCCGCCGCGCGGGTCAGGACCGGCGTGACCATGGCGCCCCGGTCACGCAACCGGCGGATCAGTTCAAGCGATTTATACGCCGCGATCCCGCCGCCCACGATCAGCAAAATCCGTTTTCCCGACAGCATGTCCTGGCTCCCTTGCGATTTCCGGACCATAGGGCGGCACCCCATGCTGTGCCAGTATGAAATCAGCGGAACGCGGCGCAGGGATCGGGGCGCGCAAGCGAAGGCGCCGAAAGCACCGCGTCATAACCGCCGGACAGCGGCGCGCCATCTTCCGTCTGGCCCAGCACGAACACCGAAAGATCGGGCCGCACCCGCGCCAGATAAACCGGCATGCCCCAGTCGCGCCGCGCATGGCCATTGCCGGTGATCACGACGACCGGCCCTCCGGTGTCGGCCTGCGCGCGGATCGCTGCAGCGGCAAGCGTGGCGTCACGCACCTGCTGGATGCGCACCATCGGCGCCAGCGTCTCTTCGGGCAGCGCCTGACAATGCGCCTCCCATTGCAGCGCCATGCGCGCGGCCTCCTGGGCGCGCGGCAGCGGATCGCGCAGCCCGAATGCCGTTGCATCGCCATCGAAAGCGGCAATCGGATCAGCCTCGAGATGCTGGCGGATGGCCGCCCGGGGCACCGCGGCGCCATAGCTTCGCGCCAGAGGGGCCGCTTGAAAGATCGGCGCATACATCGCGAAATCGGGCCAGCCGGATTGCTCCCATTCCAGCAACGCGCCCAGTGCGGGGCCGCCAGACACTGCTTCGGGGGTGACCCGCGCCGCCTGGTTCGTGTCAAGCATTTCCCAGACAAGGGCGGCAGGGCGAAGCGCCGCCACGATCCGGGCCTGGTTGCGGTGGTGATCGGGGTTGTCGTGGTATTCGCCAACAATCACGATATCCGCCAGGCGCGCACGGTCCAGAACCTCGGGCGGCAAGTCGGCCCAGGCCGGCGCGGCCCAGACCAACGCCAAGATCAGGATCAGGCGCTTCATAGCAGGAAGTGCTGGACCTCGCGAGATTGGGTTTCGAGCGATTTGCGCATCTTGATAAACGCCGCCGCTTCCAGCTGGCGCACCCGCTCCTTGGAGAGGCCAAGTTCGTCACCGAGGCTTTCCAGCGTGCGCGGTGCCTCGCGCAGCTTGCGTTCGCGGACAATGAAACGCTCGCGGTCGTTCAGGGTGGCCATCGCCGACAGCAGCCATTCGCGCAATTGCGCCGTGTCGTGGCTTTCTTCAACCTTTTCGGCGGCCTGTGCGCTGTCGTCTTCCAGGGCATCGATCCATTCGCGGCCTTCATCATCGACGGATTGCGTGGCGTTCAGCGAATAATCCGATCCCGAAAGCCGGCCCTCCATCATCTCGACATCGTGCAGCGGAACGCCGATTTCAGTCGAGATCATCTGGTGCAGCTGGTGCCGGTCAAGCTTCTGGCCCGAAGCCGCCGCCTCGCGTTCCAGACGGGCCTGCACCCGGCGCATGTTGAAGAACAGGGATTTCTGCGACGACGTAGAACCGGTGCGCACCATCGACCAGTTGCGCATCACGTAATCCTGGATGCTGGCCTTGATCCACCACACCGCATATGTGGAAAACCGCACGCCGCGATCGGGGTCGAACTTGTCGGCGGCCTTCATCAGGCCCAGCCCGGCCTCCTGTATCAGGTCGTTCATCGGCGCGCCGTACCGTTTGAACTTGGAAGCCATAGAAATCGCCAGCCGCATGTAAGCCGTGATCAGCCGATGCAGAGCGGCCTCGTCACGCTGGTCGCGCCAGGCGTAGGCCAGCCTCAGTTCGGTCTCGGCATCGAGCAGTTCCGCCTTCATTGCGCGCCGCGACAGCGACATGTCTCTTGCAGTGTCCAGTGCCATGTAACATCCCCTGATGAAGGTGCGCTGTTGATTGCGCTTCTCTTTCAACCAATTGTTCAGGTTACGGCCCGCCCGACAAAATGGATCACTCGAATACATGAACAAATCATTGCCAAAACTCACCCTGGTGCTGGGAGGTGCCGCTTCGGGCAAATCCGAATGGGCCGAAAGCCTGGTGGAAGCCCATTCTGTATCAAAGACTTACATAGCAACTGCCCAAGCGTTCGACGATGAAATGAAAGTCAAGATCGCGCGCCACAAAAACATCCGCACGGACGGCTGGGCCACTGTTGAAACACCTCTGGATCCGGTGCCCGCGCTCGAAAATGCGGGCGCGGATCAGGCGGTGCTTCTGGATTGCGCGACGCTGTGGCTGAGCAACGTGATGCTGGCCGACCACGACACCGACGCTGCGGCCGATGCTCTCTTGTCCGGCTTGCAGCGCTGTGCCGCGCCCGTGGTGGTTGTGTCGAACGAGGTCGGGCAGGGTGTGGTGCCCGACACGCCACTGGGCCGCCGGTTCCGCGAGGCGCAGGGCCGGTTGAACATCGCGCTTGCCGCGCAGGCCGATCTGGCGGTGATGGTGATCGCCGGGCTGCCGCAGGTTCTCAAGGGGCGCCTGCCATGACCCGGCTGCACATGGTTCGGCACGGCCCCACCCATGCCAGAACGATGGTCGGCTGGTCCGACCTGCCCGCCGATCTGTCGGACACCGCCGCTCTGGCGCGGCTGGCCGATCATCTGCCCGAAGCGGCGGTGGTCGTGTCATCCGATCTGTCGCGCGCCCGTGACACCGCCGATGCGGTGCAACGCGACCGCGACCGCCTGCCGCATCAGCCGGCGCTGCGCGAGATCAACTTCGGCGCATGGGAGCTGCGCGGTTTCCGCGAGATCGAGGCCGAGGATCCCGAACGCATCCGCGCCTATTGGGAAAGCCCCGGCGACATCCGCCCGCCCGGCGGCGAAAGCTGGCACGAGGTCTGCGCGCGGGTGGACGGCGCCATTGATGCGCTGATCGCGGAACATGCCGGCCGCGATATCGTTGTCGTGGCGCATTTCGGGGTGATCCTGACACAGGTCCAGCGCGCCATGCGCGTCGACGCGACGGTCGCCTTCGGGCACAAGATCGACAACCTTTCGGTGACCGAGATCCATTGCGCGGCCGACCCTTGGCAGGTGCGGCTGATCAATCACATTCCGTGATCGAAGGGCGCACAATTCGCCATTGGCCTTGCGGCGCCTGCGCCGGTTAACCTGTGGGCATGACGTATGATCTCTACATCGGCGACCGGATGTTTTCCAGCTGGTCCCTGCGCGGGAAACTGATGCTGGCAGGCTTTGGCCTGCCGCACCGGACGCATGAGACCGGGCTCTACTCGGGGACGCTGGCACACGATCTGCTGCCGCTTCATCCCGCGCGCCTTGTGCCGGTGCTGCGCTGCCCCGACGGCACCATCATCGGCGAAACGATGGCGATCGCCGAAACCCTGGCCGAAGACAACCCCGCCGCCGGATTGTGGCCCGATGACCGCGCCGCCCGCGCCACGGCGCGCTGGCTCTGCGCCGAGATGAGCAGCGGTTTCCAAGCGCTGCGCGACGGCTGCCCGATGCAGATGATGCACTGCCATGTAGGGTTCAACGCCACCGCGCCGGTGCGGGCCGACCTCGCGCGGCTCGAAACGCTCTGGGCGCATGCGCGGCAGGTGTCGGGCGCGTCCGAGGGATGGCTTTTCGGCGCCTACAGCCTTGCAGATGTGTTTTTCACCCCGGTCGCGGCGCGGATCGTCGGCTATGACCTGCCGGTATCGGATGGGGCACGCGCCTATTGCACGGCTCTGCTGGCCCATGAGGAGGTACGCGAATGGCGCCGTCTGGCCGTG
Source organism: Paracoccaceae bacterium (assembly GCA_024742705.1). Classification (GTDB taxonomy): domain Bacteria; phylum Pseudomonadota; class Alphaproteobacteria; order Rhodobacterales; family Rhodobacteraceae; genus JANSXZ01. The sequence goes on from JANSXZ010000006.1 coordinate 189,989, forward strand.
GGCGTACACTATGATCCGGTGCCCCATGCGCTGAACCTGCCCAACCGGCCCTGGCCCCTTTGACCAGCATGGCGAGAATCCGTTAACCATTCTTAAACCAAGCCTGCCTACTGATGTCGGCATTGGGAAAAGAGGTGCGGATGGCAGCGCGGGCCTACACTGTCGCCTTCATGGGCGTCGAGGCGCAACTGGTCGAAGTGCAATGCGCCGTGGCGCCGGGCCTGCCGGGTTTTTCGGTGGTGGGCATGGCCGACAAATCGGTTTCCGAAGCACGCGACAGGGTGCGCAGCGCATTGGCGTCGATGGCCATAGCGCTTCCGTCAAAACGGATCACGATAAACCTGGCACCCGCCGATTTGCCCAAGGAAGGCAGCCATTTCGATCTGCCCATTGCCATCGCGCTGTTGGCCGCGCTCGACATCATTCCACGCGAAGCCGCGGAAGAGACCGTGGCGCTGGGCGAGATATCGCTCGACGGGCGGCTGATGCCCGTGCCCGGTGCCCTGCCCGCCGCAATGACAGCCGCCGCCGAAGGCCGGCGCCTGTTGTGCCCGGCGGCCTGCGGCGCCGAAGCCGCATGGGTGCAGGGCGCCGAGGTGATCGCGCCCGCCACGCTGGGCGATGCGCTTCGCCATCTGACAGGTGCGCGCCCAATCGCCCCCTCCGAACCCGGCGAGGTGACTCAACAGGCCGCCGTGAACGACTTGCGCGACGTCAAGGGGCAGGAGCGCGCGAAACGGGCGCTGGAAATCGCCGCGGCGGGGCGTCACCATCTGCTGTTCGTCGGCACGCCGGGATCGGGTAAATCCATGCTGGCCGCGCGCATGCCCGGCCTGCTGCCACCGCTGACCCCGGTCGAGGCGCTCGAGACGTCGATGATCCATTCGCTGGCCGGCCTGCTGGATCATGGCGGCATCAGCCGCGACCGCCCCTACCGCGCATTGCACCACACCGCGTCGCAGGCCGCGATCGTCGGCGGGGGCCGGCGCGCGAAACCAGGCGAAATCTCGCTGGCGCACAATGGCGTCCTGTTCATGGACGAGTTCCCCGAATACCCGCGCAACGTTCTGGAAACCCTGCGCCAACCCATCGAAACCGGCGAAGTGATGGTATCGCGGGCCAATGCGCACATCACCTATCCCTGCCGGTTTCAGCTGATCGCGGCGGCAAACCCCTGCAAATGCGGTTATCTGCCCGATCCGGCCCGCGCATGCAGCCGCGCGCCCACCTGTGGCGAGGATTACATGGGCCGCATTTCGGGGCCGTTGATGGATCGGTTCGACCTGCGGGTCGATGTGCCGCCGGTCGCCTTCACCGATCTGAACCTGCCCGCCGATGGCGAATGTTCCGATGTCGTTGCAGCGCGCGTCGCTGCCGCACGCCAGGTGCAGGACCGCCGGTTCCATGACCGGCCCGCGCTTCGGCAGAACGCGGATGCCGATGGCGAAACCCTGATGCGGATCGCCGCGCTTGATACCGAAGGCCGCGCGCTTATGGATCGCGGGGCCACGCGCTTCCAGTTGTCGGCGCGCGGTTTTCACAGGGTACTGCGCGTGGCGCGCACGATCGCGGACCTGGACGGTGCCGATGCGATCCGGCGGCCGCACCTGGCCGAGGCGCTCAGCTTTCGCGGCGGCCCCGCTGCCGGACCCACCTGACCTCAGCCGCGGCGGGCTTCTATGGCGTCCCAGATCTTGCCGGCGATGTTCACACCGTCGAACCGCTCAAGCTCCTGGATCCCGGTCGGCGAGGTGACATTGATCTCGGTCAGCCATTCGCCGATCACGTCGATGCCGACGAACACCTGGCCCTTTTCGCGCAGCAGCGGACCGATGGCGGCACAGATCTCGCGGTCGCGGTCGGTCAGGCCCACCTTTTCCGGCCGGCCGCCGACATGCATGTTCGACCGTGTCTCGCCCGCCGCAGGGACACGGTTGATCGCGCCCACTGGCTCTCCGTCCACAAGGATGACACGTTTGTCGCCCTTCGAGACAGCCGGCAGGAACTTCTGAACGATCAGCGGTTCGCGGGAAAACCCGGTGAAAAGCTCGTAGAGCGACGACAGGTTGCGGTCGTTTTCATCCAGCCGGAACACACCAGCCCCGCCGTTGCCATAGAGCGGCTTCAGGATGATATCGCCATGCCTGGCCTTGAAGGCACGGATCGTGTCGAGATCGCGCGCGATCGTGGTCGGCGGCGTCAGATGCGGAAAATCCAGAACAAGAAGCTTTTCGGGGTAATTGCGCACCCAGAACGGATCGTTGACGACAAGTGTCGTCGGCGCGAGCCGGTCCAGAAGATGGGTCGAAGTGATATAGTGCATGTCGAAGGGCGGATCCTGGCGCAGCCAGACCACGTCGAATTCCGACAGGTCCACGCTGCGGCGTGGGCCCAGAATCGCCGGATCGCCCGCAACGCGTTGCACCTGCATGTCATGGCCGCGCGCTGTGATGCGGCCTTCGTCATAGGCCAGATGATCGGGCCCGTAGAAAAACAGGCTGTGTCCGCGTGCCTGCGCTTCCTCGGCCAGCCGGAAACTGCTGTCCGCGTTGATGTCCACCGACCCGATGGGGTCCATCTGAAATGCGATCTTCATTCTGCGCCTCCGCCATGCCGTCCCGATACATGACGCAGAGCCGACGGGGGTTCAATGGCGGATCACGCCGTGCCGAAGGCGTTTTCGATCACCTCGAATTCCGCGGCCGCATTCACCAGCGCCACGTCGAACCGTGTCTGCGTCAGCTGGCCGAAGGGTTCGGTTTCCAGAAAGGCGGACGCCGACGCGCAGATCCGATCCATCTGGCGCCGCGTGATCCGCGCCGCCGCCTCGGCAAAGGATCTGCTTTTCTTGACCTCGACAAACACCACGCCACCGTGCCCACGCGCCACGATATCGATTTCACCACCCGGTCCGCGCCACCGCCGTGCAACCTGAAAGCCGCGCCTTTCATAGTCTTCGGCAACCCGCTGTTCGGCGGCATCGCCGGCCAGATGCGCCATTTGCCCGCGATGGTGCCGTGCGCAATGTGTTGTCATATGTCATTCATCCCTGTTCCTGGTCAGCGTCAACGCCGCCTGATAAACCTGCCGGCGCGGCAGGTCGTGCGCCCGCGACACCAGATCGACCGCATCCTTCAACGAATGGCTTACCAATGCCCGGCCAATTTCAGAGGGTAGGTCAAATTCGCTAACAGTTGTTGAATCCGTACGATCCACAAGCACCACGATCTCACCTTTCAAGGTTCTCTCGGCGACCGTTTCGGCCAGATCCGCCAGTGGCATCCGGATCACTTCCTCGAACTTTTTCGTCAGTTCCCGCGCCACCGCCGCACGGCGCGTGCCGCCCAGCACCGTGGCGGCATCGGCGAGGCAGGCGGCGATGCGGTTCGGCGATTCGTAGAACACCAACGTGCCGGGCACCGCGCGCAGCGCCTCGAGACGTTTGCGGCGGGCCGCGGACGCGCTGGGCAGGAAGCCCGCGAAAAAGAAGGCATCTGTCGGCAGGCCGGCCAGCGTCAGCGCCGCCAGAACCGCCGAAGCGCCCGGGGCCACGGTAACGGTATGGCCCGCCTCCGCCGCGGCGCGGCTCAGGTCATAGCCGGGATCGGCGATCAGCGGCATACCCGCTTCAGAGGCATAGGCCACCGACCGCCCCTCGGCCAGCAGCGCCATCAGACGCGCCCGCGCGCCCGGCCCGCTGTGATCATGATACGACAGCACCCGCCGCCCGGCCAGCGGCACGCCGTGGATTTCCATCAGCCGCCGCAGGCTGCGCGTGTCTTCCGCCGCCAGCGCATCGGCCGATGCCAATACGTCAAGCGCGCGCAGGGTGATGTCGCGGGCGGCCCCGATCGGCGTGGCCACAAAGTGCAATCCGGGCGTCAATCGGACGATCTGATGATTCAAAGCTGGACCCGCCTTCCATGACGTTTATGATCGTGGCATCGTCCAAGCGGGCCATGCGCGCTGTTTCAGGGAGTTACCGCCAACCATGTTTGCCCGAATGTCTGCCGCCCGCAAGCTGAGCCTGCGCCTTTTCGCCCTTCTGGGAATTCTTGGGCTTGCGGCCTGCGAACCCGTTGCGATCGGCGGCGGCGGTCCGACAATCAACACCGACAGGCCGGTTCCGGTGGCCTTGCTGGTGCCGCGCGGATCTGGGGGGGCGGGCGACGATGTCCTGGCGCAGAGCCTCGAGAACGCCGCGCGTCTGGCGATCGGCGATCTTGAGGGCGTGCAGATCGATCTGCGTGTCTATGCCACCGCCGGCAATGGCACCCAGGCCGCCGAAGCGGCGCGCCAGGCGGTAAACGACGGCGCCAAGATCATCCTGGGGCCGGTCTACGGAGAGGCCGCGAATGCCGCCGGCGTCGCGGTGTCCGGCCGCAACGTGAACGTGCTTTCGTTTTCCAACAACGCTTCCATAGCCGGCGGCAACGTTTTCGTTCTGGGCCCGACCTTCGAAAACACCGCGCGCCGGCTCACGCGTTTCGCCTCCGCCCAGGGCAAGAGCAACGTCGTGATAGTGCATTCGATCGATGTGGCGGGACAGGTCGGCCGCAACGCGATCCAGTCGGCCGCCAGCAGCGCGCGGTTGGCCGTGGCCGGCATCGTGCCCTACGAATTGTCGCAACAGGGGGTCATTGCCACGATCCCTCAGGTGCGTGACACCATTTCGGCCTCGGGGGCCGATTCAGTCTTCTTCACCTCGACGACCGCCGGCGCGCTGCCCCTTTATACGCAATTGCTGCCCGAAGCGGGGGTTTCGCCGCAGGCGACCCAGTTCATCGGCCTGACCCGTTGGGACATACCCGCCCAGACGCTGGACCTGCCGGGCGTTCAGGGCGGTTGGTTCGCGATGCCGGATCCGGGCATGGCCGAACGCTTTCGCAGCCGCTATGCTGCGGCCTATGGCGCGCCGCCGCACCCCATTGGCGGATTGGCATATGACGGAATAGCCGCCATCGGCGCATTGGTCGGGGCCGGCAAATCCGACGCGCTGACCGGCGCGGCGTTGACCCAGGGTGCCGGCTTCCAGGGTGTCAGCGGCATATTCCGGCTTCTGCCGGACGGCACCAACGAACGCGGCCTGGCCGTCGCGACAATCGAAAACAAACGCGTGGTGATTATTGACCCAGCTCCAAGAAGTTTCGCCGGAAGCGGATTCTGATCCGCTCCACCCTCTGGTTCCCGCACCGGCCGAGCCGCTGATCTGCGAAAAGACCGTTATCTTCGATCAACCTGCGGTCATGGCCGAACTGGATGCCGCCTGCCTTTCGGCCGACGGCGATCCCTTCGAGATGCGCCGCAGGGCGGTGCGACTGCTGCGCGCCGCAAAGGACCAGGGCCGCGCGCAGATCGCCGAAGCCTTTGCCGCGCAACCTTTCGCCGCGCGGCCTCTGACCCGCGCCTATACCTATCTGACCGACTGCCTGGTCACCGCCGCCCTGCATGTGGCGCGCACGCACAAACACCCCCTGTCCAACCCCACGCGCAGCGAACGCATCGCGCTGATCGCCGTCGGCGGCTATGGACGCGGCGAGATGGCGCCGTTCTCCGACGTCGATCTGCTGTTCCTGACGCCCTACAAGATCACCGCCTGGGCCGAAAGCGTGATCGAATCCATGCTCTACATCCTGTGGGACATGAAGCTGAAGGTCGGGCACGCCAGCCGCACGATCAAGGATTGCCTGCGCCTGGGCAGCGAGGATTTCACGATCCGCACCGCGCTTCTGGAACACCGCTACCTCGCCGGCGATGCCGCCCTTGCGGGCGATCTCGACAAGCGTCTGCGCAAGGAACTGTTCCAGGGCACCGGCCGCGATTTCGTCGTGGCCAAGCTGGAAGAACGCGACAAGCGGCACCTCAAGCAGGGCGCGCGCTACATGGTCGAGCCCAACGTCAAGGAAGGCAAGGGCGGCCTGCGCGACATCCAGTCGATGTTCTGGATCGCCAAGTATGTGCACGGGGTGACCGATGCGGCCGAACTGGAACGGATGGGCGTTTTCCGCCCCGAGGAATTCCGCCGCTGCATTCAGGCCGAGGATTTCCTATGGGCGGTACGCGCGCATCTGCACCTGATCACCGGCCGCCCCACCGAACAGCTGACCTTCGACATGCAGGTCGATGTGGCCGGGCGCATGGGCTATGCCGACCGCGCCGGGCGCCGTGGCGTCGAGGTGTTCATGCAGGACTACTTCCGCCATGCCACCGCCGTCGGAGATCTGACGCGGATCTTCCTGACCAAGCTCGAGGCCGACCACGTCAAGCCCGAACCCCTTCTGGAACGGATCTTCCGGCGCAAGCCGCGGATCAAACCGGGCTATGCGGTGATCAACAACCGCCTTTCGGTGGCCGACCCGAAGGTGTTTCTGCGCGACAAGCTGAACATCCTGCGCCTCTTCGAAGAGGCGCTGCGCACCGGCATGCTGATACATCCCGACGCAATGCGCCTGGTGACGGCAAACCTCGACCTGATCGACGAAGACATGCGCCAGAACCGCGAGGCGGCACGGCTGTTTCTCGACCTGCTGCTGAAGCACGGCAATCCCGAACGCGCCTTGCGCCGGATGAACGAACTGGGCGTGCTGTCGGCCTTCCTGCCCGAATTCGAACCCATCGTCGCGATGATGCAGTTCAACATGTACCACTCGTACACGGTGGATGAACACATCATCCAGTGTATCGCCAATCTGGCCCAGATCGAGAAAGGCGAGCTGATCGAGGCGCTGCCGGTTGCCTCGGGAATCCTGCGCGACGGCATCAACCGCAAGGTGCTTTACCTCGCGCTGCTGCTGCATGACATCGGCAAGGGCCGCCCCGAGGATCACTCGATCCTGGGCGCGCAGATTGCGCGCAAGGTGGCGCCACGCCTCGGGCTGAGCAAATCCGATTGCGAAACCGTGGAATGGCTGGTGCGCTATCACCTTCTGATGTCGGACATGGCGCAGAAACGCGACATCGCCGATCCGCGCACCGTGCGCGACTTCTGCAAGGCGGTGCAGACGGTAAAGCGGCTCGATCTGCTGTGCGTGCTCACGGTATGCGATATCCGCGGCGTCGGCCCAAACACATGGAACAACTGGAAGGCGGCCCTGATCCGCGCGCTCTACCGGCAGGCGCGGCGCGCTCTGGAAACCGGCATGGAGGATCTCAACCGCGAGAACCGCGGCGACGAAGCCAAGCGCGCCCTGCGCGAGGCGCTGCCCGACTGGCCCAAGGCCGCCCTGCGCGCCGAAATCGCGCGCCACTACCCGCCCTACTGGCAAGGCCTGCATGTCACCGCCCACCGCGTCTTCGCCGATCAGCTGCGCCAACTGACCGAAGCGGCCGACGATTCGCGCGTCATGATCGATCTGCACCCCGACGAAGACCGCGCCGCCACCCGCGCCTGTTTCACGATGGCCGACCATCCCGGCATCTTTGCCCGCCTTGCCGGAGCACTGGCGCTGGTCGGCGCGAATGTCGTCGATGCGCGCGGCTACACAACCAAGGACGGCTACGTCACCGGCGCCTTCTGGATTCAGGATCACGATGGCGCCCCCTACGAGGCCGCCCGCCTGCCACGTCTCACCCAGATGATCCACAAGACACTCGCAGGCCAGGTCGTCGCCCGCGACGCGCTGAAATCGCGCGACAAGTTCAAGCCGCGCGAAAAAGCCTTCAGCATATCCACCCACATCACCTTCGACAACGAAGGCTCGGACATCTACACCATCATCGAGGTCGACACCCGCGACCGCCCCGGCCTGCTCTACGACCTGACGCGCACCCTCGCCGCCGCGAATGTCTACATCGCCAACGCGGTGATCGCGACCTACGGCGAACAGGTCGTCGACACATTCTATGTCAAGGACATGTTCGGCTTGAAATACCATTCTGAAAGCAAACAGCGTTTCCTTCAGGACCGCCTGCACGAGGCGATCGCCGAAGGCGCCCAGCGTGCGGCCGAATGATCCCCCCGCCGCGCACGCCCCGCTGGCAACGGCGCATGGGTCTGGCCTTCCTTTTGCCTGAAATATCCCCGCCGGAGGCTCCCGCCGGTCCCATCAGCGCCCACGCCCGTCCCTGCGCGGGCGCGCCGGGAACGGTGGGCCGCCGGTGAAACCGATCCGCCTGCTTTCGGGCTTTCTCACCGTTGGTCTCTGGACCATGCTCAGCCGGATCATGGGCTTCACCCGCGATATCCTGATCGCCGGGTATCTCGGGGCCGGGCCGGTGGCCGAAGCGTTCCTTGTCGCCTTTTCACTGCCGAACATGTTCCGGCGCTTCTTTGCCGAAGGCGCGTTCAACACCGCTTTCGTGCCGATGTTCTCGAAACGGCTCGAAACCGACGACGCGCCGCAGCGCTTTGCCCAGGAAACCTTTGCCGGCATGGCCTTCCTGCTGGCGCTGTTCACGATCGCCGGTGTGGTGGCGATGCCCGCGCTGGTGGCGCTGATGGCATCGGGCTTCGTCGGCGACCCCCGGTTCGACCTGGCGGTCGTCTACGGCAGGCTGGCATTTCCCTACATCCTGTTCATCTCGCTCGCGGCGCTGGCCTCGGGCGTGCTCAACGCCACCGGGCGGTTCACGGCGGCCGCGGCGGCACCGCTGTTGCTGAACCTGATCTTCATCCTGGCCATCGCCATCGGCGCGGCGCTGGCGCGGCCACCTTCGGTGGCGCTCGGGCTGGGGCTCGAGGCGCCGGTCGGGCTGAACGTGGGCGATGCCCTCGCGCTGGCGGTGCCGGTGGCCGGGCTTGCGCAACTGGCGCTGGTCTGGTGGGCGGCGCGCCGCGCCGGGTTCAGCCTGCGCCTGTCGCGCCCCCGGCTGACCCCGGAAATGCGCCGCCTCGCGGTGGTGGCCGGCCCGGCGATGCTGGCCGGCGGCGTGGTTCAGATCAACCTGCTGGTCGGCCGCCAGGTCGCCAGTTTCTTCGAGGGCGCGATTGCGTGGCTGTCCTATGCCGACCGGCTCTATCAATTGCCGCTGGGTGTCGTCGGGATCGCCATCGGCGTGGTGCTTCTGCCCGACCTGTCGCGGCGGCTCGGTGCCGGAGACGATGCCGGAGGCCAGGACGCGCTGTCGCGCGCCGCCGAGGTTTCGATGGCGCTAACGATACCTTCGGCGGTGGCCCTGGTTGTCATCCCCACGCCGCTGGTGTCGGTTCTGTTCGGGCGTGGCGCGTTCGACGCCGACGATGTGGCCGCCACTGCCCTGGCGCTGGCGGTCTACGGCCTCGGGCTGCCCGCCTTCGTGATGCAGAAGGTTCTGCAACCGGTGTTCTTTGCCCGCGAGGACACACGCACACCGTTCCGCTTTGCGCTGATTGCCATGCTGGTCAACGCGGGGCTGGCGATACCTTTGGCGCTGACCATCGGGTTTCTGGGGGCTGCCATCGGCACCACGGTGGCGGCCTGGGTCATGGTCGCGCTTCTGGCCCGTGGCGCCCGGCGCTTCGGCCAGGTCGCGCAGTTCGACGCGCGCTGTCGGCGGCGGATGCTGCGCAGCACGGTCGCGGCGGCCGCGATGGGCTTCGCGCTCTGGGCGACATCGGTGATGGGCGCCGCGTTTCTCGGCACGCCGGGCCTGCGCTATGTGGCATTGGCCTTCCTGGTGGCCATCGGCATGATCAGCTATGCGCTTGCAGGACAGGCACTGGGCGCCTTCAGATTGTCCGAGTTCCGCAGCAACCTGTCGCGGTCAAGGCGCTGATTGCCGGCCTGCGGCGGATCAGTCGCGGCGGATCCGCCCGCGCAACCCCGACCATCCGCCCGGCGCCAGAACGAACGACAGCACAAAGCCGGTCGCGAAACCCGCCAGATCGGCAACCCAATCGTTCTGCGCGCCGAACAGCAACCCGAACAGAAGCTGAAACCCCATCAGGAAACCGATCAGCGTGAAGGCCCGTGCCTGATTTGCGCCGATCGTGGAAAGCGACCGCCACAGCATGAAGGTAAACGCCCCGATCAACCCGTAGACATTGGGAAACGCACCGACCAGAGGCACCGGATCGTTCAGCAAGAGCGCATAGGCCAGGGCGCCACCCGCCCCCGACAGCACGAAGATCGCCAGCATCGCGATGGCACCGAAGCGCTCGGCCGTCATCTTGCCCATCGCCAGAAGGATCACCCCGGCAAACAGCGCATGGGTGAAACTGGCATGAATGAAGGGAAAGCTGAAAAAGCGGATCACATGCTGAGCCGGCCAGCGGCCCTGTTGCAGCATCCAGTCGAAGATATCTCCCGAGAACGCATAATTCTGCATCAGCAACAGCCGCCACCCGACGGCCTGCGGCCCGCCGATCACGCCTCTTGATCCCAGGCTCACCACCACCTCGATCCCGAGGATCACCAGAAACAGCGCCGCCACCACCGGTGGCAGCGGATTGATCGGGCTGATTGTGCCGCCTTGGCTCATGTCCGGGGCTCCTTGACGCGCTTCGGCCTCATGGGTAAGCGGTCGGGGCTGTCATTACCAGTCGAGAGTGCCGCCATGACCGAGACCTCCTTTGCCCCGCGAGTCTTTTCCGGGATGCAGCCATCGGGCAACCTGCACCTGGGCAACTACCTCGGTGCCCTGAAACCCTTTGTCGAATGGCAGGGCAAGGGTGTTGAAACGGTGTATTGCATGGTCGATCTGCACGCCATCACCGTCTGGCAGGATCCCGCCGACCTGCGCCGTTCGACGCGGGAAATGTGCGCGGGGTTCATCGCCGCCGGGCTGGATCCGGAAAAGTCCATTCTGATCAACCAGAGCCAGGTGCCCGAGCACGCGCAACTGGGCTGGATCTTCAATTGCGTGGCGCGCATGGGCTGGATGGGTCGCATGACCCAGTGGAAGGACAAGGCCGGCAAGAATGCCGAGAACGCGTCATTGGGGCTGTTCGGCTATCCGGCGCTGATGGCGGCCGACATCCTGGTCTATCACGCCACCCATGTGCCGGTGGGCGAGGATCAGAAACAGCATCTGGAGCTGACCCGCGACATCGCCGCCAAGTTCAACCATGACTACGGCGTGGATTTCTTTCCGATGACGGAGCCGGTGATCGAAGGTGCGGCGACACGGGTGATGTCGTTGCGCGACGGGTCGAAGAAGATGTCGAAATCCGATGTGTCCGATGCCAGCCGCATCAACATGACCGACGATGCCGACACCATCGCCCGCAAGATCCGCAAGGCCAAGACAGATCCCGACGCCCTGCCATCCGAGGCCGAAGGGCTGGCCGGTCGTGCCGAGGCGCGCAATCTGGTCAGCATCTACGCCGCGCTGAACGGCCAGAGCATCGACGCCGCCCTGTCCGAGGTGGGCGGCCTGCAATTCGGTGCGTTCAAGCCGATGCTGGCCGACGTGGCGGTTGCCAGGCTTTCGCCGATCAGTTCCGAGATGTCGCGGCTGATGGCCGACACCGGCGAGATCGACCGCATCCTGATGCGTGGCGCGGAACGCGCCCGCGCCATCACCGCGCCGATCCTGAAACAGACCTACGAAATCGTCGGCATGGTCGGCCCCACGCCCTAAGACCAGGGGCACATCCCTTCCGATCCGTGCCCCCTGGGGCCGCGGCGTTCAGGTCTGAACCTTCAGGATGCGGCTGTGACGCAGGCACGCCTCGCGCAGCGCACCGAAGGTGGTGAGGCCCCGCGCCTCGAGAACCGGCAGCATCGCAACAAGCGCCTGTGCGGTGGCCATCGCATCGCCCAGCGCGGTGTGCCGCAGCGCTTCGGGGATCTCGATGGACAGCCGGTCGCAGATCGCGTCCAGCGTGTGATCCGCCGATCCGCCGAACACCACCGCCGACAGGTGCACGGTATCCAGCACCGGGTTGTCGAAGCTTACCCCGGTTTCACGATGCACGAACGCCATGTCGAACGGCGCATTGTGCGCAACGATCGTGGCCCCTCGGGCAAAGGCGTGCAAGGCCGCACAGGCATGTGCCATGTCCGGCGCGCCCCGGACCATGTCGTCGCCGATCCCGTGCACCCGGGTCGCGGCTGCGGGAATCGGACGCCCCGGATCGACCAGCGTTTCAAACACCTCGCCCGGAACGATCCGCCCGTTGACGACGCGCACGGCGCCCAGTTGCACCACCGCATCGGTTTCGGGGTTCAGCCCGGTCGTCTCGCTGTCGAACACCATGAATGTCAGATCGCGCAGCGCGGTTTGCTCGGGGTTTTCGCCGCGCGGTCTTTCGAGCAGGTCAAAATCGTAGACCAGCGGGCGCGCCGCGTCCGGGTCCAGCGGTTCCAGCATCAGGGTATAGCCCTGCGCCGCCCCGAAAAGCCGCAGGTGCCCCGAATAGGTGGCGGCGGACCGGCCCTGAACGGTGATCGCGCAGCGGGTGCCGCCTTCGCGTGCCAGCCGGTCAAGCGCGTCGTGGATCGCGGCCGGTTCAAGATAGTCGAAAACCGAACCATTCAGGCGGGCGGGCGCTTCACATTCCATCAGATCGGCGGCCTGGCCGTCGTACAGCACGATCTGATGATCCTGCGAGGCGACGATGACCGCCACGGGAATGTCCGACAGGATACGCAGAAGCTGAGCGCGCTGACGTTCCAGAGCCGCGGTCTCGCGCGCGACTGCGGTGGCCGCCGCGGCCTCCATATCGACCAGCTGATGCTGAAACCTTTCGGCGGCGGGGACCAGATCACCGAGGTATTGGCCGATCCCGGCGTTCAGCTGCGCGGGCCGGGCGGCATCGGTGCGCAGGCGAAACTGGGCCGCCAGACGTTCGATCGGCTTGCTGACGTTCTCATCGAACAGCCGCCAGACGAAGGTGCAGATGCCCAGCAGGCCCAGGCCCGCCACGATGGCAACGGTGATCAGCGCCGACAGCGCGGCGCTGTCGCCCAATTGACGATAGCCCAGCCATAGCGCCAGCAGCAGCGCCGCGATGCCGCCCGCGCAGATCAGGCAGAAGAACAGCAACACCCTGACGCGAAGGCCCAGCCGTTGCATGTCAGGTCTCCCGGCAGGCGGCGGCCAGCACCGCATCGCCCGCCGCCGGGGTGCGCCAGACCGCGCCCCGCACCGCACCGTCGGCGGCGAATTCGACACCATCGGCAATATCGGCCGTCCGGCCCGCCGCGCAATCGAACAGCATCGGAACCTTGGCCGTGCGTGACCAGCGGCCGTAGAACACCAGATCGACGATACGCTGATCCGGGTGCGCGGGATGCTGGCGGGTGCTGACCGTGTCGACCGCGACAAACCGTGTCACGAAGGGCCGGGCATAGGTCCACGGGCGGTAAAAGCTCTGTTCGTTGACGGTTTCGGCGACGACAAGGCCCTGCGGCATGGTCGCCTGCGTGCGCGCGAACCAGCCGTATTCGCTGCTGATGGTGGCCAGAAGCATCGCGGCCCCCGCCGCCGCCGGCATCAGCCATTTCGGCAGGCGCCCCTTCAGCGTGCGGTTCAGCGCCCAGACCAGAAGTCCCGCCGCAACCCCGGCCACGATGGTGCCGATCAATTCGAAAAACATCTTCTCCTCCCTTCGTTACACCCCGGTCTAGCCCAAAACGCCACGCCCCTGCATCAGTGCCGATTGCATTGTCTTGATCACCACGAAGGCATCGCGCAGATGGCTGCGTTCGAAATCCGACAGCTTGGCCGGCAACAGGAAGTTGTCGGGCGGTTCGCCGGTGCGGATCTGGTGTGCCTGGTGTTCCAGACGGGTTTCGGCGACCAGATCGTAGGCATCCAGCAGATCGCGCCCGCCGCTCTGGCTGACGATGCCGTGTTCAATGGCGGCGGCGACGCGCGCGCGGGTGTTGACCGCGCCCAACTGCCCCTGCAAGGCATACATCCGGCCCAGATCGACAACCGGCACGACGCCGTTCAGCTTCAGGTCGATGGCGTTGCGATGTTCGCCCGACCGGATCGTGGCCAGCCCCCGCAAAAGGCCCAGCGGCGTGGCATGGGTGAGCGCGTTGCCGGCCATATGCGCGGTAAAGATCGAATTGCCGGCCGCCGCGCGCAGGGTATCGGCCTGGAGACCTTCGAACAGGGCGCTGTCGCCACCGATGGGGCGCAGATCGAACATCACCGATGCCAGCATCTGCGCCTCTTTGCTGGGATGCGCGATCCACTGGGCGAAGTATCCGCGCCAGACCGAAAGCGTCTGGCACCAGCGCGGATTGGTTGCCATCATGTCACCGGGGCAATAGACGTATCCGCAGACGTTCAGACCGTCGCTGACGAATTGCGCTAAGGCCCGGAAATAGACGATATCCTCGGCCGTGGCCCCATCGGCGAGGATCAGGCAATTGTCCTGATCCGACACCCCCGTCTGCTCCTGGCGGCCCTGGCTGCCGCAGGCAAGCCAGACATAGGCGCAGGGCGGCGCGCCGAACCGTGCTTCGGCCAGTGCCAGCAACCGGCGCGTCACCACATCGGCGATATCGGTGATCATCCGGGTGACCACGTCGTGGCGGTTGCCCGATGCCAGCAATTGCACCAGCAACGCGGGAATCCGCGCGGTGACAGCCGCCAAAGCGGCGACATCTTCGGCCCGCGCGGCATCTGCCACGAAGCGCGCCGCGTTCGAAGCTTGAAAGCGGGTCAGGTCGGTCTGTGTCACGATGCCCACCAGCCGTTCGCCCGAAACGACAGGCAAATGGCCCAGCCGGTGCTCCATCATCGTGTGCAACACGTCCAGCCCGATGGCCGATGGCGGCAAGGTGCGCGGCGCCGCTGTCATCACCTGCGACACTGGCGTGTCGTGCGCCAACCCGGCGGCCAGCGCCTTGCCCACCAGATCGCGCAGTGTCACGATGCCGACCAGCCGGGTTTCCCGCAGCACGCAAAGGCATGAGATGCGGTGCGTGTGCATCAGCGCCGCGGCCTCGCGGATCGGCATTTCGGCGGTGCAGGTCACGGGCCCGGCAACCATCAGGGTTTCGACGCGGACGCGCGTCAGATCCAGCCCGCGCGGCGCGGCCTCGCGCTGATCGGCGCGGCTGCGATCGAAGAACCGGCGGAACGCGTCCTCCTCGGCCAGCAACCGGTTGAACAGCGCGCGCGGCACGATCGCAAGGCGGCTGGGCTGTTCAGCGAGGGCGGATGTGACGGCAAGGCCATCACGCATCAGGCCGCGTTCGCCAAAGGAATTGCGGGTGTGCAGACGCGAAATCTGCGCGCCGGTTTCATCGGAGATGGCGATCTGTCCGCTGAACACGATGTAAAGGCCGGTCAGCCGGTCCCCCGGCCGGTAGATCTGCGCACCCGCCGGCGCGTCGCGCCATTCGATCTGGCCGGCAACATCGGCCAGCACCGGTTCGGGCAGGGTGTCGTAGGGGTGAAGCGTTTGCAGGAAGGCAAGGGCATCGTCGGTCATGGGAAACGTTCCGCTTTGCTTTCGTAGGGCCGCCGGGCCCGATCCGGTCCGGCGGCGAGAGGCCAGCGGCGATCACCCGCCGCCGGCCCTTGATGTGTTGCGGCGATCTCAGTGATCGACCGCCGCGCCTGCACCGGCGGGAACCCGCACGCTTTCGACCAGATCCTTGATCTCCTGCGGGGTGTCGGCTGTGGACAGCGACACCGCGTAGGCCACGGCGAAGTTGATGACCGCGCCCACCGCACCGATCGCAGTGGATTGGATGCCCAGCAGCGAGCCGTCCACCGTATCCGCAAAGCTGTTGGTGCCCGCGATGAACAACCAACCCTTGTGCAGGAAGATGTAGATCAGCGTGAAGCCCAGACCGGCCAACATGCCCGAAACCGCGCCAACGTTGTTCACCCGCTTGGAGAAGATCCCCATCATCAGCGCCGGGAAGATGGATGCCGCTGCAAGTCCGAAGGCAAGCGCAACGGTCTGCGCCGCAAATCCCGGAGGGTTGAGACCGAGGATCGTTGCCACGCCGATGGCCACGGCCATCGCCACGCGCGCCGACATCAGTTCGGCCTTTTCCGACATGTCCGGGGTCAGCTGACCCTTAAGCAGGTCATGCGAGACCGCCGACGAGATCGCCAGCAACAGACCCGCCGCCGTGGACAGTGCCGCCGCCAGACCGCCGGCCGCGACCAGGCCGATCACCCAACCCGGCAGGTTGGCGATTTCGGGATTGGCCAGAACCAGGATGTCACGATTGAAGTTGGTCAGTTCGTTCCCGGTCCATCCGTTCGCCGCGGCCTTTTCCGCCATCGCGTCGGATTTGTCGTTGTAGTACTGGATCTTGCCGTCGCCGTTCTTGTCTTCCCAATCCAGCAGACCGGTTTTCTGCCATGTCAGCATCCAGTTGTACTGGGGATCGGTTTCGATGGTTTCGACAGATACGGCTTCGCCGGTCGTGCCGTTCGGCCACATCATTTCAGAGATGTTCAGACGCGCCATCGCACCCACGGCCGGGGCCGTCAGATAGAGCAGCGCGATGAACACCAGCGCCCAACCCGCCGACCAGCGTGCATCGCTGACCTTGGGAACCGTAAAGAAGCGCATGATGACATGCGGCAGACCCGCGGTGCCGATCATCAGCGACAGCGTGAACAGAACCATGTTCAGGTTGTCCTTGTGCGCTTCCGTATAGGAGGCAAAGCCCAGCTCGGTCACGATCTGGTCGAGCTTGGTCAGCAGATAGACGCTGCCTTCACCGCCGGTGCCGGTGGTTTCGCTGAACAGGCCCAGCGCCGGGATCGGCGTGCCGGTCAGTTGCAGCGAAATGAACACGGCGGGGATGGTGTAGGCCATGATCAGAACGACATATTGCGCCACCTGCGTGTAGGTCACGCCCTTCATGCCGCCGAACACCGCGTAGGCAAAGACCACACAGGCCCCGATCAGCAGACCGGCGGTGTTGGAGATCTCCAGAAAGCGGCCAAAGGCCACGCCGACGCCAGTCATCTGACCGATCACGTAAGTGAGCGACGCGACGATCAGACAGATCACCGCCACCATGCGTGCGGTCGGTGAATAGAACCGGTCGCCGATGAACTCGGACACCGTGAACTTGCCGAACTTGCGCAGGTAGGGTGCCA
>JANSXZ010000024.1 GCA_024742705.1 Paracoccaceae bacterium
AGCTTCAGATCCGTGTCGCCGTCATGAATGGCTTCACCGCGATCGGCATACCCGTGACCAAGGCGGTGGGATAAGTGTGTCCGGGGAAAGGGGTAGCTTGACCATCAGCCGATTTGTGCAACAGAGCCCTGCCGAGTGACCCGAGATTTCAGAGGGGAGCCATTCCGGCCCGTGACAGGTTTTGAGGTCGAGAGAGAGGCTTTCGGCCGCCCGTCGCGGGAGAAAACCCATGAATACCGAGATAATCGATGCCGGGCGTGACGTGAACGGCGGCTACAAGGTGGATGTGTCACGCGCTTTACACGCAACGCGATGCTGGATGTGCTGGGCCAGGACTTCATGCGTACCGCCCGCGCCAAGGGGCTGCCCGAGACGGTGGTTGTCCTGAAACATGGGTTGCGAAACGCGGGCGTGACGGTTCTGTCGGTTCTGGGCCTTCAGATCGCGGGCCTTGCCGCCGCCGGCAACGTGGTCGTCGAGGCGATCTTCAGCTGGCCGGGCATCGGCGAACTGTTGGTGCAAAGCGCCATCACGCGCGACTACCCGGTGCTGCAATTCGGGGTAATCACGGTGGCGGCCGCCGTGATCGTCATCAACGCGCTGACCGACATCGCCTATGCCTACGCCGATCCGCGCATCCGGCTGGGGAAGGCATAGGGCGATGGTGGCGCTTCCCCACAGCAATCCGCGCCGCGCTCTGGTCACGCTGTGGCATGACGCGAACTGGCTTCAGCGGATCGCGGCGCTGCTGGCGATCGCACTGGTTCTTGCTGCGCTTCTGGCGCCTCTTGTCGCGCCTTTCGACCCGCTGAAGCAATCGCTGATCTCGCGGCTGCGCCCTCCGCTGGGCTTCGATCGCTACCGCGACGGGTTCCTTCTCGGTACCGACGAACTGGGCCGGGACGTTCTGTCGCGCACATTGTTCGGTCTGCGGCTGACGCTGGGGCTGGCGCTGTTGGGGGCGCTTATCGGGCTGATGATCGGCGGCACGCTGGGCCTGTTGGCCGGGCTGCGCCGGGGCTGGACCGAAGACGTGATCATGGCGGGTGTCGATCTGCAGATCTCGGTGCCTTTCACGCTGGTCGCGCTTCTGGCGTTGTCGATCTTCGGCACATCCATACAGGTGATGGTCTGCATTCTGGGTATCGCCTACTGGGAACAATACGCCCGCATCGTCCGTGCCGAGGTGCGCAAGATCACCGAAATGCCCTTTATCGAGGCCGCGCGCGCCTCTGGTGGCGGGCCGCGCTACATCGCGCTGCGCCATGTCCTGCCCAACATCGTCTCGCCGCTGGTGGTGCAGTTCACGCTGGCTCTCAGCAACATCGTGATCCTGGAATCGACGTTGTCCTTTCTGGGGCTTGGCGTGCAGCCGCCCACGGCGACGCTGGGTTCGATGGTGGGCTATGGGCGCGATTACATGCCGACGGCACCCTGGATGGTCATCGCGCCGGCCGTGGCGATCATCCTTCTGACGTTTTCCGTGCAGATCCTCGGCGACTGGCTGAGAGACCGCGCCGATGTGCGCCTGCAAGGCCGCTGACACAACGAGGCCAAGAATGCCCGCAACCGAAACTTGGAGACTGACATGAAAAAGTTCCTTCTGACGACCGCCGCCGTTCTGGCTGCTTCCGGAGTATACGCCCAGGAAATCACCGTGGGCGCCGCCAACGTCTCGAGCTATCTCGACCCCGGTCGCGATCATTCGAACGTCGGCTCGCAATTCTACTACAACGCCTTCGACACGTTGATCGAACGCGATCATTCGAAGCTGGAGCCGATCTGGCGGCCCGCTCTGGCCACCAGCTGGGCCCTCGTCGACGACCTGACGATGGAATTCAAGCTGCGCGAGGGTGTCACCTTCCACAATGGCGAAGCCATGACCGCCGATGACGTGGTCTTTTCGCTGAACCGGATGTACCAGGCGACGTTCGCGCCTTACGTCGTACGCTCGAAGGACCGCCTGGGCAATTTCGCCGAGGCGGTGAAGATCGATGACCATACGGTTCAGATCAAGGTCGAACGGCCCGAACCGCTTTGGGAGACGCTGGTTTCGCTGCAGCAGGTCATGATCATCCCAGAAGATTACACAAAGGCACTTTCGGGCGATCCGGACGTGGCCGAGGATGGCGATTTCGAAGCGTTCAGCCTCGCGCCTGTCGGCACCGGGCCCTACGCGATCTCGGAATTCGTACCGGGCGAAAAGGTGGAATACACGCGCTTCGGCGGGTTCTGGGGCGATGCCGCGCCGCTGGAAAAGGCAACCGTGATCCGCATCCCCGAAACCGCCGGCCGCATCACCGCGCTGAAGACCGGCGAGGCGGATATCGTCACCAACATCGCGCCCGACCAGCTGAACCTGATCAACGCGGATCCGAACCTCAAGACCGAAGGCTCGGCCACCGCGCTGTTTCACGTCATGATCATGAACGTGAACCATCCCAATCTGACCGACCCGAAGATCCGCCAGGCGATGTCGATGTCTATCGACCGCGACCTGTTGAACGAGGCGCTGTGGCTGGGCAAGGCCATCGTGCCGTCGACCCACACGATGGAAGAGATGGGCGCGCTGCACCAACCCGACCTGACAACCTTCGAATACAACCCGGAAATGGCGCGGGAACTGCTGGCCGCATCGTCCTACAATGGCGAGGAAATCGTCTTTGACGC
The DNA here is from genome assembly GCA_024742705.1 of Paracoccaceae bacterium. Lineage (GTDB taxonomy): Bacteria > Pseudomonadota > Alphaproteobacteria > Rhodobacterales > Rhodobacteraceae > JANSXZ01. Next base: position 2,671 of record JANSXZ010000024.1, read on the forward strand.
CTTTCCGGTCTATTACACCAACGGTGTGCTGGCCGCGCAGGCGATCATGGAAATGTGGGCCGAAGTCGGCATCAACGGCAAGCTGAACGTCACCGACAAATGGACGGGCAACGACCCCGAGATGATGTCGCGCAGCTGGTCGAATCCGATGTACTTCGCCGACCCGTTCGGCAGCTTCGGCGTGATGTGGGCACCTGACGGCCCCTCCGAAGGCGCCGGCCGCTTCAACACCGATGCGGAATACGCCGAAATGTGGGAACGCTTTCGCTTCTCGGCCGATGTCGATACGCGCAAGGCCGCCTATGCCCAGCTGATGGACCGGATCAAGCAGGATCCGCCGGTGCTGCCGCTGTACCGCCCGTTCGAAAGCTGGGGGATGCAGGAATCGGTCAACTGGGCACCGCTGCGGGGCCACATCCCCTATGTGCTCGATTTCCGCGCCGGCTCGATCAGCCTTGCGGACAGCTGAACCACCAAAGGCGGCGGGGGTTGACCTCCGCCGCCACCTTCCAGACCCCGGAGCCTCTCATGACCCTGCGCATTGCAATTGTCGCCGACATCCACCACGGCGCCCCAAGCCATACGAAACGCGGAGATGCCGCTCTGGGTTTGCTGGCCGCCTTCGCCGACTGGACGAACGCGCAGGCCCCGGACATGGTGCTGGACCTGGGCGATCGGATTTCCGATATCGACGAAGCGACGGATTTGCGGCTCGAAACCGAGGTGGCCGCCGCATTCCGCGCGATCGACGCGCCGATCCATCACATTTGCGGCAACCATGACCGCGACCATCTGAGCGTGGCCCAGAACGAAGAGATACTTGGCCAGCCGCTGCAAAACCAGGTTCTGGATGCCGGCAACTGGCAGATCGCGCTCTGGCGTGCCGATGCAAGGATCTGCCGCACCCCTGAACGGCGCGGCTTCATCCTGCCGGAATCCGATCTGCTGTGGTTGTCGCGGACGATGCAGGCCGCCGGAAAGCCGACGCTGGTGGTCAGCCATGTGCCGGTGTCCGGCCACGACCAGACCGGCAACTACTACTTCCAGCGCAGCCCGCAGTTCTCGCGCTATCCCGAAAGCGCGCGGGTCCGCGAGGCGCTGGCACAGGCGCGGGTGCCGGTGGTTTGCCTTGCCGGGCACGTGCACTGGAACACCGTCACCACCGTGGACGGCATCCCGCATCTGACCCAGCAAAGCCTCACCGAAAGCTTCACGACCCAGGGTGAACCCGCGGGCGCCTGGGGAATGCTGACGCTGGCCGAGACCGCGCATTGGCAGGTCATGGGCCGCGACCCGTTCGAGGCCCGCGTGACCCCGCAAACCGGGCGCTGGACGCCCCCGATGGCGCCTTTCTGAGATGCTCGAGCCACCGGTTCTGTCGGTCAAGTCGCTGTCGGTGGCCTTCGGGCCGCACAAGGCGGTGCGCGACCTGTCCTTCGACATCCACGCCGGCGAAACGCTGGCACTGGTGGGCGAAAGCGGATCGGGCAAATCCGCCACCGCACTGGCGATCCTGCGGCTGATCGAACGCGAGGGCGGGCGCATCACCGGCGGGCAGGTGCGCCTGGGCGGGGCCGCGCCGGTGGATCTTGCGGCCCTGACAGACCGCGAGATGCAGACCTATCGCGGCAACCGGGTTTCGATGATCTTCCAGGAGCCGATGACCTCGCTGAACCCAGTCATGCGGATCGGAGAACAGCTGTGCGAGGTGTTCCGCCGTCACCAGGGCCTGTCGCAGGGCGCCGCGATGGCCGCCGCTGAAGATGCGCTGGGCCAGGTGCGTATCCCGGAACCCGCGCGGCGTCTGCGGCAGTACCCGCACGAGCTTTCGGGCGGGCTGCGCCAGCGTGTGATGATCGCGATCGCACTGGCGTGCCGGCCCGATGTGCTGATCGCCGACGAACCGACGACGGCACTGGATGTCACGACCCAGGCCGAGGTGCTGAAACTGCTGCGCAGCTTGCAGGCAGAGCTTGGGATGGCCGTCCTGTTCATCACCCATGACATGGGTGTGGTGGCCGAAGTCGCCGACCGCGTGGTCGTGCTGCGTCATGGTCAGACCGAAGAGGTGGCGCGGGTCGACGGCCTGTTCGATGCGCCGCAATCGCAATATGCCCGCGACCTGATGGCCGCGACACCCAGGCTGGGCCTCTCGCCGCTGCGCCCCCCGGTTGCGCCCGCCGATCCGGTGCTGTCCGTCGAAGGCCTGTCGATGGATTTCACACTGGGCGGCGGTTTTCTGAAACCCCGGTCGGTGGTGCAGGCCGTGCGCGATGTGTCATTTGATATTCGGCCGGGCGAAACACTGGGGTTGGTCGGGGAATCGGGCTGTGGCAAATCCACCCTGTCGCGGGCGCTGATGCGCCTGATCGAACCCGTCGCCGGCACCGTGACACTGGCGGGCCAGAACATTACCGCGATGGACGCGGCGGGCCTGCGGCAGGCGCGGGCCAACATGCAGATGGTGTTTCAGGATCCCTACGCCAGCCTCAACCCGCGGATGACCGTGCGCGACCTGATCACCGAACCGGCCTACCTTCATTCCGGGATCAACAGGGCGGAACGGGCCGAACTGGCCGGCGATCTTCTTGAAAAAGTCACGCTCAGCCGCAGCGACGCTGACCGCTACCCACACCAGTTCTCGGGCGGGCAACGCCGGCGGCTGTGCATTGCCCGCGCGCTGAGCGTTTCGCCCAGGGTGATCGTCGCAGACGAAGCGGTTTCGGCGCTGGATGTCTCTACCGCTGCCCACGTGACCCGGCTGATGCAGGACATTCAGGACACGCTGGGCATCGCGTTCCTCTTCATCCGTCACGACACCGCCGTGGTCGAGCGCGTCAGCCACCGGATCGCGGTGATGTACCAAGGCCGGATCGTCGAGATCGGGCCCACCGAGGAGGTGCTGCGCCATCCGCAACACGCCTATACCCGCAAGCTGCTTTCGGCGGTCCCCGCGCCCAGGCCCCGCCGAAGGGAATCGAAGCCCCTTCCGCAGCCTGCCGCGTGAGAAGGGAACGCGCGCCCCTGCTCCTTTCGGGGCATGGCCGCCGCAGCCGCAGGATCACAACCACGAAAAATCGCCTGCCCGGATCCGTCAGACCGGCGGTGGCGTCGGGCACCAAGATCAGTCTCCGGATGATTGAAATGAGCGTCATCAAGGGCTGCGGCCTGAACCTGGCCTCGGTGACACCAGGCGATCTGGACGAGGCCGACCGGCTGATGTCGCGCTGGGCCGGTATCGGTTGCACCCATGTAGAGATCAGCGCGCGGCGGCTGGACATCATTGTCGGCGGGCGCCTGAACATGCCGGCTGTGCGACGCGTCGCGGCAATGATCGAACGCTACGGAATGGCGCCGGTCCTGCACGCGCCACACGGCATCAACCTGACAGACCGACCCCGCTGTGACATGCATGTGGTGGTGCCCGAGGCCGCGATCGAATTCTGCCGGGTCACCGGCTGCGCGTCGATGGTGCTGCATTCGGGTTTCGCGCAGTTGCAGAAATGGGTCGTTCAGAAAGGTATCCTGCTGGCCGAAGAAAAGGATCTGTTGCTCCGTCTGGGGAATCTGGCTGAAACCGCCGGCTGCAACCTTGCCGTCGAGACCACCATCGCAAGCCCCGCCCAACCCGGATTTTCGGCTATGGCACCGATCCGCTTGCTCTGGTGGCGCAAACTGGCGGCAACGGACAATCCGTGCTTCGGGGCATGCCTTTTTGTCGGCAAGCACGCCGGGCTTTGATTTCCCCGACGCGGTGGCCGGGCTGCGCCCCCACGTCTGGAACCCGCACCTTCGTGGCAGCTTCGGGCGCCCCTTGGGGCGGTACCATGCTTCAGGATGCCGGCGACGAGGTCGCTTTCGGGCAAGGCGATCTTTATCTTCCCGTGTACTGGGGCGCGATACCCCGGGCCTATCTTCTGCCGCGCATGGCCTTCCGACAAGGCATGTTAAGCATGATCGAACTGAACGGGGGCTACAACGCACATGCCGAAAGCGCCCTGCTCGCGGCCCAGAACATCGGGGTGCAACTGTCCGCGCGGCCCGAGACGGGCCATCGGCGGATGGTTGTGGGCGAATTCGAGAAACTGTCGCACGACTGTCACCGCGATGTTGCGCAACGCGCCCTGATTGCGCCCCGGAACTCATCTCGGGACGTGGACAAACCTATGCTCAAATTTCTTGTCTTCAGCGATATTCATCTGGTCGACACCGGTGCAACGTCGCATGGCCTTGACACCCACAGCCGCTTTTCCGCCGGCATCGACTGGGTGAACACACACCATGCGGATGCCGATTTCTGTGTGCTGGCCGGGGATCTGGCCGATCTCGGGTTTCAGGGTGCGACCGAGCCATACCAGCGTCTCAAGGACCAGGTGGCGCGGCTGACCGTGCCCTGCCACATCACCATCGGCAACCACGACAACCGCGACACCTTCCTTGCGTTCTTCGGCGAGGGCTTGCGCGCCGAAACCGGTTGCATTGACAAAGTGATCGACGCCAAGGGCCACCGCACCATCCTGCTGGACAGCGTGGTGGAGGGCCCAGAGCACACCCACGGCGGCGCGCTTTCACGGGCGCAACTTGAATGGCTTGCCGCGCGGCTGGGCGAACATCCCGGCCCCGTCAACGTGATCCTGCATCACCACGCGAACCCGTTGCACACGATGGTCGACCGGATCCGGCTGGAAGCGCCAGAGGCCTTTGCCGAAGTGCTGAAGACACACGGCGATATCCGCCAGGTGATCGCGGGGCATGTGCATTACACCTCGACCGCGATGTGGCACGGCATCCCCTTCACCACGCTGGCCGGCAGCCACTATGGCGTGACTGTTCCGCTGAATGGCGCGGAACGCAAGATCGACAGGCTCTGGGGTCCGGCCCAGATGGCGGTCGTTCTGTGCGACGACGACCAGACGCTGGTGCATTTCGAGAACTATCTCGATGGCAACCCGGTCCTGTCGTGACACCAAGCCCGGCCCGTACTGTCGCAAAACCGAGCGCCAATCGTCACGCAACAGACGCGAAATCTTCATGTATTCGTTCGGCTCGTTTTACATTCCACGCCCACCCAAGGGACAGCGCCTTTCGCGCAATCCACGTCTGGGAGACAACGTCATGAGACTTTCCTTCGTCAGCGCCGCGGCGATCACCGCCGCGCTGTCCGCGTCCGCCGCATTTGCGCAGGACAAGATCAAGTTTGAATACTGGTACGGGCTGTCCGGCCAGCTGGGCGATGCCGTTCAGCAGACATGCGACCGCTTCAACGCCAGCCAGGACCAGTATGAAATCACCTGCATTGGCCAGGACGGCTATGCCAACGCGGTCCAGAACTCGATCGCGGCGTTCCGCGCCAAGCAGCATCCGACAGTTGTGCAGGCCTATGACGCCGGTACTGCCGATCTGATGATGTCGGGCGAGTTTTACCCGGTGCACCAGATGATGTCGGATTTCGGCATCGAAATCGACTGGGACGACTACTTTCCCGGCATCGCGAACTACTATGCGTCGTCCAAGGGTGAACTGTTCTCGATGCCCTTCAACTCGTCCACGCCGATGCTCTACATCAACAACGAGCATTACGCGGCTGCCGGCATCACGGAACACCCCGAGACATGGGAGCAGTTCGAGGCAAACCTGAAGGCCCTCAAGGCCGCCGGCCAGGAATGTGCCTATGCCTATGCGCCTTCGACATGGATCGACCTGGAACAGTTCTCGATGGCGCACGGTATACCGATCGCCACCAACAACAACGGCTATGACGGTCTGGACAGCGAATACGTCTACAACACAACGATCCACGTCAAGCACATGGAAAACATCAAGCGCTGGCTGGATGAGGACATGCTGGAAATCCGCACCTCGCAGGGCGGACTGAACGCGCGCGACAGTTTCAGCCAGGGCGAATGTTCGCATTACTTCGGCTCGATCGCGTCGCACCAGGCTGTGACCAATCTGGTCGATGGTTCGTTTGATTGGGGTGTCACCATGATCCCCGTCTATGAGGGCACCGAGCGCAAGAACACCGTGGTGGGCGGCGCATCGCTTTGGGTTCTGTCCGGCAAGTCCGACGACGAATATCGCGGCGCCGCCGAGTATCTGAAGTTCCTCGCCACGCCGGAAAGCGAAGAGTTCTGGTCGACCAACACAGGCTACATCCCTGTCACCAAGACCGGTTTCGATGCGCTGATGGCCAAGGGCTTCTACGACAACGCCCCCTACAAGGGCCGCGAGCTTGCTCTGCAGTCGCTGACCTACACCGAGCCGGGCCCGCTGACCCGCGGCATCCGTCTGGGTGGCTTCATTCAGGCCCGTTCGGAATGGTCGAACGAGGTTCAGGCCGCCCTGGCAGGCCAGAAGACCATGCAGGAAGCCCTGGACACCGCGGTTTCGCGTTCGAACGCGGTCCTGAAAAAGTTCGCCCGCACCTATCGCGGCAAAGAACTGCCCTGAGCCCTTCGCTCGATGAACATCGCTCTCGCCGCACCACCGCGGCGGGGGCTTTTGCGGTGCTGCGGGGGGCGACATGAGACGCGCGTATTTCAAGAATAACTGGATTGCGGCCCTCGTGGTTGCGCCTCAGTTGCTGATCATCTTCATCTTTTTCTACTGGCCCTCCAGCCAGGCGCTGTACTGGGCCTTTACGCTGGAACAGCCCTGGGGCGGCGGCAATGAATGGGTGGGGCTCGAGAATTTCATCTTTCTGCTGTCGGACGACCGGTATTGGCATTCGGTCCGCATCTCGGTGATCTACGCGCTGGCCACCACGGCCCTGGCGATGGGGATGGCGCTGATCCTTGCGCTTTTCGCCGACCGGCAACTGCGCGGCTACAAAAGCTTTCGCATCGGACTGATCTGGCCCTATGCCGTGGCCGCACCCGCGATCGGCCTGGCCTTCCGGTTCATCTTCAACCCCTCGGCAGGGGTTGCAAGCTATCTGAACTATGCCTTCCCGGACCTCTGGAACCCGGTGATGAACGGCAGCCACGCGATGACCATGGTGATCATTGCCGGCGCCTGGAAGCAGGTCAGCTACAGCTTCATCTTCTTTCTTGCCGGCCTTCAGGCGATTCCGCGCAGCCTGACCGAAGCCGCCGCGATGGATGGCGCACGCCCCTTGCGGCGGATGCTGGATGTCCAGTTGCCGCTTCTCACGCCGACGTTCTTCTTCCTGCTGGTGATCAACATCACCGACAGTTTCACCGACAGCTTCGGCATCGTCGACACAATGACCAGCGGCGGCCCGGCGCGGGCCACCAACTTGATGGTCTACAAGATCTACGAGGACGGGTTCCGCGGGCTGGATTACTCCGGCGCTGCCGCACAGTCGATCATCCTCATGGTCCTCGTCATCGCCCTGACCTTCATACAGTTCCGCTATATCGAGCGGCGCGTGCATTACACCTGAGGCAAGCCCAATGATCGAACGCACACCCTGGCTCAATTTCGCCACCCACGCGATCCTGTTCACCGGGCTGTTCATCCTGGTCGTGCCGATCTACCTGGTGATTGTCGCGGCCAGCCAGACCCTGCCAGATGTCATGGCGATCCCAGCCAAGCTGCTGCCCGGCGACCAGCTTGTGGTGAATATCCGCGCCGCCTGGGAAGAGGCCGAGTTCGGCACCAAGTTCACAAATACCCTGATCCTTGCGACCGGGGTTGTCGTCGGCAAGATTGCAATCGCGGCGTTGACGGCCTTTGGCATCGTGTTCTTCAACCACCGCCTGCGGATGCCGATCTTCTGGATGGTCTTCATTACGCTGATGCTGCCGCTGGAGGTGCGCATCGTTCCAACCTATGCGGTGGCGGCCAACGTGCTTTCGCCGTTCCAGACGATCCTCGACGCTGCGGGCATCACCTGGCTGATCGACGCGCTGACAGGGATCGAAGTGGCGCTGGAATGGAACCTTCTCAATTCCTACACCGGGCTGATCATGCCGCTGGTGGCCACGGCCACGGGCACGTTCCTGTATCGCCAGTTCTTCCTGACGATCCCGGATGAACTGGTGGAAGCCGCCAAGATGGACGGTGCCGGGCCGCTGCGGTTCCTTTGGGACATCCTGATTCCCCTCAGCCGCACTAACATGGCCGCCCTGGCGACGATCATGTTCGTCGTGGGCTGGAACCAATACCTGTGGCCGCTGCTGATCATCACCGATCCCAACTACGGCGTCGCCGCCGTCGAGCTGAGCCGCCTTGTGCCCAACATGAACACCACGGGCGGCGACATCCCGAACTGGCACTGGGCCATGGCAGGCACGCTGATCGTGATGCTGCCGCCCGTGGCCGTTGTCATCTTCATGCAGCGCTGGTTCGTGCGCGGCCTGATCAACACAGACAAGTAGCCGCGCGCAAGCAGCACGGCGGCAGCGCAAGAGGAAAAAGCCAAATGGCCGACATATCCATCCGTGAAGTCCGGAAATCCTATGGCAATGACGAGGTTGTTCACGGCGTGAACCTCGAGATCGAAAGCGGCGAGTTCGTGGTGATCCTGGGGCCTTCGGGCTGTGGCAAATCCACGCTGTTGCGGATGATTGCCGGCCTCGAAGACATTAGCAGCGGTGAAATCGCCATCGCCGACAAGGTCGTCAACGCCCTCGAACCGCGCGAGCGGGGTTGCGCCATGGTGTTTCAGAACTATGCGCTTTATCCGCACATGTCCGTGGCCGACAACATCGGCTATGCGTTGAAGGTGGCTGGCATGCCCAAGGCCGAGCGCGCCGAAAAGGTCCGGCAGGTGGCAAGCTCGGTAGGGCTGGAAGAGTTTCTCGACCGGCGCCCCGGCGCCCTTTCGGGCGGACAGCGCCAGCGGGTCGCCATGGCGCGCGCAATCATCCGCGAGCCCCAGGTGTTCCTGTTCGACGAGCCGCTGTCGAACCTCGACGCCAAGCTGCGGGTGCAGATGCGTCACGAGATCCGCCGCATCCACAACCGGGTCAGGGCCACTTCGGTCTTCGTCACGCACGATCAGCACGAAGGCATGACGCTGGCCGACCGCATGGTGATCATGAACAAGGGCACCATCGATCAGGTCGGCACGCCCGAACAGGTCTACAATGCCCCGGCAACCGCCTATGTGGCCGGGTTCATCGGGTCGCCCGCGATGAACTTCCTGGGCGGCCAGCTTTCCGCGCGGCATGGTGCCGTGATGCTGGAAAACGGCGCGATGCTGCCTGTCGACGCCAGGCTGGCACAGGCCATGGACGGCCAACTGGTGCAGATCGGCGTGCGGCCCGAAGCGCTGACCCTGTGCCAGCCCGGCACCGGATCGCTGACCGCGACCTTCGAGTTCTACGAAGAGCTTGGCTCGGAGGGGTTGCACCACCTCAAGATCGAAGACGTGCCGTTCTCGGTTCTGTCGGAAACCAAGATGCGGCTTGAGGAGGGCACTGAAATCGGTGTCATCATCCCGCAGGAGGCGCTGCACATCTTTGGTGCCGAGACGGGCCGGCGCATCGACACCGCCGGGACCGCCAGGATCGGAGTGATGGCATGATGCGGCTGGCCAGCTACAACATCCAGTTTGGCAGGGGCAAGGATGGCCGGTTTGACCTGGACCGGATCGTCGCCGAACTGGGAGACGCGGATCTGATCGCCCTGCAAGAGGTTGAAACCCATGTGGCTCGCTCGGGCATGGTGCATCAGCCCGAAGAGATTGCCGCGCGTCTGCCGGGCCTGCACTGGGTCTACGGGCCGGGCATCGATCTCGACGCTTCGACTCCCGGGAAGCCGGGGCGCCGCCGCCAGTTCGGCAACATGGTCTTGTCGCGCTGGCCGATCCTGTCGTCGATCAACCACACGTTGCCCAAGATTGCCCTGCACGGAATCTTTCATCTGCAACGCACGCTGGTGGAATGCGTGATCGACACGCCGGGCCGGGCCTTGCGGTTCTGTTCGGTGCATCTCGACCATGTCTCGACCGATACGCGCATGGCGCAGGTGGGTTACATGACCAAGGTGATGCTGCGCGGCCACGAACGCGGCGCATCCGCCGGCGGGCCGGTTGCCGACGATACATGGTTCGACGCGCCGATGCCGCCGCAGCCGATGACGGCCATCGTCATGGGCGATATGAACTTCACTCCGGACAGTGCCGAATACACGGCGGTTCTGGGCGATGTGTCGGAATGGCACGGGCGCACCACCCGCGCCCATGGGCTGGCGGATGCCTGGACGCTGGCGGGGCATGACGAGGACGCGGGCGACACGATACCCCGGGAAGGCCGCGCGGCCCGGCGCATCGATCATTGCTTTGTCACCACCGATCTGGCGGATCGGGTCGAGAGCATGACCATCGGCGACGATGCGGTGGGTTCCGACCACCAGCCGATCTTCGTGACCTTGAAGGCCTAGGGCCGCGTGCGTGCGCATCCGCTTGAGATGATACGGGCGCGAACCGCCGATTTTCGCGCGGTTTTCTCCATTCCCGCCTTTTGCACCTATCAGCTGGGCAACGTGGTGATGACCACGGGCTTCTGGATGCAGCGCATCGGGGTGGGGTGGGTGACATGGCAGATGACACAGTCGGAAGCCTGGCTGGGCATTGTCGCCTCGGCCGAGCTTTTCCCCTCGATCCTGACGGCGATGTGGGGTGGTGCCTTGGCCGATCGTCACCCGGCGCCGAGGATCATGTACTGGGGGCAGATCGCCTCGGCCGCGGTGTCGGTTGGATTGGCGCTGCTGTATTTCGCCGGGGCGCTGACCCCTCTGGCCATCGTTGCGCTGATGGCGGCGCTGGGCGCGGTGTCCGGGCTGCTGCTGCCTGCGCGGCTGGCCATGGCGCGCTATCTGGCACCGCCGGAGTTGCTGCCTTCGGCGCTTGCGGTCAATTCCACCGGTTTCAACCTGTCGCGCTTTGTCGGCCCGGCCCTTGCGGCGGGGTTGCTTGTGCTTGGGTCAGCGGGGCTGGTGTTTGCCGTGTCGGCCTTGGGATTCCTGGCCCTGGCCGTGGCGCTGCACCGGATCCGCAACATCCCGCCGCAACAGACCCCGCAACCCGCATCGACCGACGGCGCGCTGACGATCCTGCGCGATCTTCGCGAAACCCCCCTGATCCTTGGTATCCTGATCTTGCAGTTCGCGCAGGGGATCCTGATCCGCCCGGCCAGCGAATTGTTTCCCGCCTATGCCGAGATCGCCTTCGACAAGGGCGCCGCAGGCCTTGGCCTTCTGAATGGCGCGCTGGGCGTGGGGGCTGTTCTGGGTGCGTTGGCGTTCACCAAGACGCGCGGCACACGCGATGCCCTGCGCCAGATCGTGATCACCGGAGCGGTCTTTGCGCTGACCTTGCTGGTGTTTTCCGTGACCGGCCTGTTCTGGCTGGCGCTGCTGATCCTCGTGGTACATGGCGCGGCGATGTCCGCCTCGAACATCGCGGCCCTCGCCTATGTGCAGATCGAGGCGCCGCAGGACCGGCTGGGCCGAATCCTGGCTCTCTACACGATCATATTCCGCGTCGGGCCGGCCGCCGGGGCGTTTGTCTTCGGGTTGGCCGCCGAAATCAGCAACCTGGCCCTCACCGGTGTGGTGTTTGGCCTGTGCGGTCTGGCGGCGACACTGGGTATCGGAGCGCGCCTGCTGAACGAAAGGAAATCCCATGCGTGACACCGACAGGGCCCTGCGCTATCTGACCGGCACCTTGACCGGAGGCGAAAGGCCGGATGCCGTGGGCCTTAAATTCACGCCCGATGGCAGGGCGCGCACCTGTCCCGGCACGACCACGATTTGCCATGTCGATCCCGCATCGGATGCTTTCGCCGCTCTTGTCGCCGCACAGGACCGGCTGAAGGCCGGCCCGTTGGCCCCTGCGTTCACCTTCCTGCCCAAGGCCAGCCTGCACATGACGATCTTTGAAGGCGTCATCGACCATGCCAGAACCAAGGACAACTGGCCCGGCCACCTGGCTCTGGATGCCACGGTTGCGCAGGTGGCCAGCGACGCGCGGGAACGTTTGCGCGGGCTGGATCTAGGCACGGCCTTCATCCTGCGCCCCGTTGAGGTTTTTGGCGGCTTCTCGGTCCGCATGGCTGGCGCGACAGAGGCCGAAGAGGCACGCCTGCGCCAAGCGCGCGACAGGCTGCGCGCGGCGCTGAACCTGCACAGGCCCGATCACGATGCCTACATGTTCCACATCACCCTGGCCTACCTGCTGAGATGGCTGACCGCGGACGAAGCGCGTCAGGTGATCGAACTTGCAGCCGATGTGACGGCGACGCTGCTGGTCCAAATGCCGCACCTGACCCTTGGACCAATCGAATTGTGCCGTTTTGAAACCATGCACCACTTTGAACCGATGCTGCGTCTCGAAAGATGACGCGCCGGTTTTTCGGGATGCCACCTTTGCCCATGCACCCCGCGACACGCCTTTCAGCCGCACCTTGTGGAGCAGTGCATCGCCCGGCCAGAAATGGCGCCGAACAACAGCCGTGTCCGTGGCGCTTGCCCCCAGCGCGGCGGTGTCACGACCGAATGTAATTCAGCAGCACGTCGTTGAACATCAACGGGTTTTCAAGGTGGACAGCATGTGCGCAGTTCGGGAACACCGAAAGGCTGGTTTGCGGGATGGTCTGCCACAGCTTCTCGATCTGGGGCCAACGATATGTGCGGTCGCGGTCGCCCCAGATCAACAGCGTATCGCAGTTCAATCGCGCAAGCGCATCTTCCCCGGACCAGGCCTCCATTGCGTCCAGACCTGCAAGGACGGCATCCAGACCCGCCTGTTCGGCAATGGTGGCACAGCCCTCATAGGCGGGTGACGCGGTGCCGTGCAGGAACCAGCTGGCCGCGATACGCCGGGCGGTGGCCTGCGCGCCTTCGGCGCTGGCGCGGGTCTTGCTCTGGGCGATTGTCTCGAACCTGCCGGGCAGAACGCCGACCGCACCCGTCGCGTAGAGTATCAGCCTCTCGATCCGATCCGGGATACGTGCCGCGATCTCCTGCACGATCATGCCCCCCATCGAGTGGCCGAGCAGGTTGAACCGGCCGACATCGCGACGCTGCAGTTCGGCGATCACCCATTCCGCGAAACCGCCGATCGTGGGGATCGCGGGCAAATGCGCGTTGCGGCCAAAACCGGGAAGATCCAGCGCAATGGTTGCGCAGTGGTCCGCCAGGGCCTTGGTCTGGGCGTCCCACTGTGCGCTGCCACCCATGAAGCCATGCACCAGCACCAGCGGTGTCACTTGCGCTGGCCCTGAACGATACGGTCAAGGATCATGGCACAGAACAGGATCGCAAAGCCGGCCAGAATACCCTGCCCCACGTTTGCGTATTGCAGCGCTTCCAACACGTCCTCGCCCAAACCCTTGGCCCCGATCAGCGACGCAACCACCACCATCGCAAGCGACAGCATGATCGTCTGGTTGATCCCGGCCCGGATTGACGGGCTGGCAAGCGGCAGATCGACCCGTGTCAGCAGATACCATTTGTTGGCCCCGAACGAGATCGCCGCCTCGCGCACGCTTTCGGGCACACCGCGCAGACCCAGAACAGTCAGGCGCACCACGGGCGTTCCGCCGAAGATCATCGTGGTGACCACGGCGGCGGGTTTGCCGGTGCCGAAGAAGGCAATCACCGGGATCATGAAAACAAAGGCGGGCATTGTCTGCATGAAATCCATGATCGGTTGTATGGCCGCGTAAAAGCGCGGACGCCGCGCCGCGAACATACCCAGTGGAATACCGATCAGGATCGAAAGGCAGGCCGCGGTTCCCAGCAACGCAAGGGTTGTCATCGCCTTTTCCCAGAAGCCCAGAAACCCCATGTACGACAGGAACGCCCCGGAATAGATCGCCATCCGCACACCGGCCGTCAGCCAGGTCAGCAGGATGATCAGCGCCGCGATCACGATCCAGGGGGTGCTGACGAAAACGATCTCGAGCGCGTCCAGCACCAACCGGATCACAAAGGTGATCCCGTCAAACAGCGCATCCCCGTTCAGCACCGCCCAGTTGAAGAATTCTTCGACCCAGTCGATGCTGGTCAGCCGAATGTCGGGATGGGTGGGAAAGCTGCTCAGCAGGTCAAACCGCCCCGGCAGGCTGTAGTGCAGCATCGCCGCCATAACGATCAGGATCATGAAAACGGCGCTGAAGACGATGTGCGAAACCGGCATCCCGGACCGGATCGACCTGTCGGACACCCAATCTGAAAAACGTGCTTCCAGCGCCCAGTTGGCGACGGTGGCCTGTGCCGCCTTGGCCAGCAACAGCATGATTGCGCCGATCAGGGCAATCTGCGGGCCCTGCGCGGCCAGCGCCGCGGCCTCTTCCCGGATGCCGCCGATGTTCTGTTCCAGCCCTTCCACCGCCCGGCGGAAGGCATCCACCCGGTCCGAGCCGTCTTCGATGGCCGCGGCCAACTGCCTGCGGCGCAGTTCCAGCGTGCCTTCGATCGACGCGATCCGTGCCATGGCATCGGCGCCTAGATCGCCGAACAGGCCGCGCGCGATCTGCACCAGCGCAAGCGCCTCGAGGATCAGGAACGGCAGCGCCCATGACCAAAGCCCGCGTGCCCCGAACCAGATCGGGCCAAACAGGCCCGCCATCGGGTTGAACGTGGGGGTAAACCGCGCAGATGCGCCGATCTTGTTGAAATTGCTGACATAATAGTCGGGATTGGTGCGCACGAACCGATGTATGTTGGCGCGCCTTTCTTCGGCATAGGCCAGGGCTGCTTCGCTGTTGGGATCGTCGAGCGGATTCACTGTAGCGTCCATCATGACACCTCTGTTCCTTCAATGACCGTGCGCAACAGGTCTGCGCGGGTGATGACGCCCATGTCGCTGCCATCGGTCTGGACGAGAATCGGGTTCTCGTCGTCGATCGCGAGGTTGATCAGCTTGCTCAGAGTTTCATCCCCGTCGACGCGCGCCACATCCGCCGGAAGCGGCCCCTTGCTGGCGATATAGGCGTCGAGCGGTTGCATGACCGCATGGGCGTGAACCACTTTCAAACGCGAGATACCGGCGACAAAATCGGCGACATAATCGTCCGCCGGGTTCATCACGATGTCTTCGGCGGTCCCGATCTGCACCACCTTGCCGTCGCGCATGATGGCGATGCGGTCGCCGATACGCACCGCCTCGTCCAGATCATGCGTGATGAAAATGGTTGTCTTCTTCAGGATCTTGGAAAGCCGGATGAATTCGTCCTGCAGCTGGCGGCGGATCAAGGGGTCCAGCGCGGAAAACGGCTCGTCCATCAGCAGGACATCGGGGTTGGCGGCCAGGGCGCGGGCCAGGCCGACGCGTTGCTGCATCCCCCCCGACAATTCATGGGCGAACTTCGCGCCCCATGCCCCCAGTTCGACAATATCGAGGATCGCCGCGGCCTGCCGCATCCGCTCGTTCTTGGCGACCTGCCGGATTTCCAGGGGCATCGCCACGTTGTCCAGAACCGACCGGTGCGGCATCAATGCAAAGTTCTGGAACACCATCCCGATCTTGCGGTTTCGAAAGCTTTGCAATTCCTTCGGACCCAGGGCCATCACGTCGGTGCCCTCGATCTCGATCTTGCCGGCGGTGGGTTCCAGCAGACGGTTGAAATGGCGCACCAGCGTCGATTTCCCGCTCCCCGACAGGCCCATGACGCAGAAGATCTCGCCTCGGTTGACCGACAGGCTGACATCGGCAACGCCCACCACGGCGTTGAACTCGGCCAGCACTTCGGCCTTGGTGAGCCCGCGTTCCTGTATGGCCTTCAGGGCCATTTCCGGTCTGCCGCCAAAGATCTTCCACACGTTCGAGATCTCTATGACGCGGTCATCGCTGTTCGTCATCGCCTTGCCCACCGCATAAGGTGCCGGCACGGATCATCCCGTGCCGGCCATGCCATAGTTGATGTCTGACCCTAGAGGCCCAGCATCGCGTCGACGCGGTCCGAATTGGCGGCAACCCAATCCGACGCGACTTCGGCCGGCTCGCGGCCATTCGCGCTGATTTCGAACGCAAGGCTGCTGACGTCATCGGCGGTGAGCGCGAAGTTCATGAAGAACTCGGCGATCGCGGGCGAACGATCCGCAAGGGAATTCGACCATGCGATCTGCACCTGCTTGAGATCGTCCTTGGTTGCCACCATGGATTTCTCGTACCAGTCGGCATCGTCCGAAGGCTGGACCATGACGTATTTCGCGGGATCGAATGTCGGTTCGGTCAGCATGACAACATCGAACATGTACCAGACCGCGTGCGGTTCGTAGCAATAGAAGGCATAGCCTTCACCCTTGGCGATGCTGTCCTTGATGCGGGCGGTTTTCACGGCTTCCTCGGCGCGGATCGGCTCGATGAAATCCAGCAGGCCATAGTCGCGGACCTTTACCTCGTTCACATTCGCCGAGGCCCAGCCCGGCGCACCGATCCACATCTCGCCCAGACCGTTGCCATCGCTGTCCATCAGGGCCGCCACGTCGGGACGGCCCAGATCGGCAATATCCGTGATGCTGTTTGCGGCGGCAAAGTCCTTGGACACGCAGAAACCCTGGTTGCCCTGATAGGGGTTCGACGACAGGGTGACCGTACCCGCGCCGTCAACATATTGCTTGGTAAAGCTTTCCTGGTTGGGCAACCAGACGTCGGGGTGCACGTCGATGTCGCCTTCGCCCTGATCCATCGCCTGGAAGATGGTGGCGTTGTTGCCGGGCACATATTCGACCTTGCCGCCGATGCGTGTTTCGACGACCTCGCCCAGCACATAGGCGATGGCCTGTGCGCCCGTCCATGTGGGCACGCCGATGCTGACCTCTTCGGCGAAGGCCGGCACGCCGATCACGCTGGCCAGCGCGGCGGCCATCAGTTTGTTCTTGGTTGTCATTTGGTTGTCTCCTTGTTGGTCACTTTATCGTTTATTCGTATTAAGTTACATATCCGGGCAGATCGAAGGCATCAGGGTATCCGAACAACGCCGCACTGCCGCCGGTGTGCAGGAACACCACATTGCTCATGCCGTCGAAATACCCCTTGCGGATCAGGTCGATCAGGCCGTCGAGGCCCTTGCCGGAATACACCGGGTCAAACAGCAGGCCTTCGGTTTCGGCCAGCAGTTTGAGGGCGGCCACCATGCCTTCGGTCGGCACGCCATAGCCGGCACCGACATAATCGCAGTTCGCCCGCACGTCCGATGGCGTGATGTCCACCGGCGCGCCCAGATGTTCGAGCGTCCGCCGGGCCAGATCGTAGACCATGGCTTCCTGTTTTTCCCGAGGCGCCCGGACACCGATCCCCAGAAGGTGGATATCGCTCTTGATGGCGGCCAGGCCCGCAACCAGCCCCGCCTGGGTGCCGGCGCTGCCGGTGGCGTGCACCAAGGCGTCCATGTGCAGCCCCATCGCGCTGGCCTGTTCCACCAGTTCCCTGGCGCAGTTGACATATCCAAGCGCGCCAATCGGGTTCGAGCCACCGCCGGGGATGATGTAGGGCGTCTTGCCCTCGCCACGCAGCGTGCCGGCCAGCGTTTCCATTTCCACGTTCATGTCGCTGCCACCGCCGCGCTTGGACACGGTTGCGCCATGCAGGCGGTCCAACAGAACGTTGCCGTTCATGATGTAGTTTTCGTCGTTCGAACCGGTCCGGTCCTCCAGCAGGACATGACAGCCCATGCCCAGCCGGGCCGCCGCCGCCGCCGTCTGGCGGGCATGGTTCGACTGGGTCGCGCCCTGGGTGATGATCGTGTCGGCGCCATGCTTCTGGGCGTCGGCCATCAGGTATTCCAGTTTGCGGGTCTTGTTGCCGCCAGATGACAGGCCCGTGCAGTCATCGCGTTTGACCCACAGCCGCGGCCCGCCCAGAAGTGCGCTCAGCCTGTCCATCGGTTCGAGAGGTGTCGGCAGATGGCCGAGGGACACGCGCGGGAACTCGGCCAGTTGAATGGCAAGATCCTTGCAGCGGCTCACCGCCAGATCGGACGTGCCGTTTTCATGAGGATCGACAAGTGTTTCGGTCACAGCCATTGAACTCCCTTATTTTCTTGATCAAAGCATCATCTGGGACAAACCAAAAAAGACAGTGCTTTTTTCTATGGCTGCCCATACCGTTGATATGGGTAAACGGGGGAAACGATGCATTTACAGTGGCTCAATGACGTGCTGGTCTTGCTGGAAGAGGGCAACCTGTCGCGTGCCGCCGCACGCCGCAACATCACGCAGCCCGCATTTTCCCGGCGGATTCGCGGGTTTGAGGACTGGCTGGGTGTGGAGGTTCTGGAAAGGAGTACCAACCGCGTCGTGCTCAGCCCTGCGCTCAGGTCGAACGAGGGCGAGATCCGCGCCTTGATTGTTCGCCTCAAGGAACTGCGCACAAAGATCGGGCACTTCGATGCATCTCGGGCCACCCTGGCGATTGCCGCACAACATGCGGCCACCTGTTCGGCCTTTCCAGACATGGCGCTGCGGGCCAGGTCGCTTTTTCCCGGCATCCAGTTTCGGATTCGCGCCGGCAACCTGAACGATTGCGTTTCGATGTTTCTGCGCGGCGATACCAGCATGTTGCTGTGCTACGAGGCCGAAAGCGTGGGCGCGCTGCAATTCGGGCCCGATATCCATCGCGAGATCTGGGGCAACGATTACCTCGTCCCGGTGGTGGGCGGCGCGCTGCGCTACAAGGTGACAGATACAGGCCACGCGCCGGCAAACACGCCGGCCATCGTCTACCCCGATGACAGCTACTTCGGACAGGTTCTGCAAAAGGGCCAGCGGTCGTTCGGGACGCCCGGCGCAGAGGCCCCGCCTTTCGGCATGACCGCGTTTTCAAGCGGCACGCGGGAAATGGTGCTGAAGGGGTTGGGCGTCGGTTGGCTTCCGCTCAGCATGATTCATCAGGAGATCGAAAGCGGCGCGCTGGTTTCGCTTGCAAGACAGTATGGCAAGGAACCGCTGCAGGTCGTCATCTATGCCGACCAGAAGGTTGAACTGGCCAAGACGCTTATCGGTTTCTGGGGCCAGACTGCCCGGCCGCGGCGCTGAATCCGCGTCATGGTGGCCAGATCTTGCCCGGCACGATGCCCTTTGGGGAAAACCCGACAGCCCACGGGCGCAACGCACCGCGATCTTCGGCCGCTAGACTTCGACAGTGAACTTTGAACTGAACGGCAGGCTGGCCGCGCCCAATGCCTTGGGAGAGGGGTGCAATTCGCCCGGTCTGGCATCAATGGCATCGCAGACGGATTTCAGCGTTTCCGTGATTTCCACGCACACCTCTTTCGGAGCGTAGGACGAAACGATGACGGTGCTGACCGGAAGAAACTGAGACGCGGAATCGAGCGAGGATTTCAGCTCGGCCACGCAGTCTTGCAGCCAGCGCGATCTTTCCTCGCCAAAGGCGGGCCAGGCGGCGCCGCGCTCCCACAACATGTCGGTCGGCGTGCCCGAGGCCGCAAGCCGCTGTTCCAGGTCGATCAGCCCCGCGGGCTTGCTGGCCTGCGTCCGGCTGTGGAAAATCTGGTGGTTCAGGACAAGTCTGTGGTGCAACCGCGCGCCGATGTAGAAGAACAGATAATCGTCCAGAGATTTCGCGGCACCGAACATGCTCTCTCCGGCGGCGGCGGCGGTGATGTCGTTCTGGACGTAAACCTCCATGCCAAGGGCGTCTTCGATCTCCTTGCCGATGGCCTCGAACCTTTCGGCCATGCCCGTGGGCCCCAGCGCCAGTTCCTCCTGATCTTCGGGCATGGCGATGCCGATGCCGGCCATCCGGCCTTCCTGTTTGTTGGGCAGCAGCGCCAGCGCCTTCTGCACCGTCGCCACCAGCTTCGAATGGTTGGTCGGGTCGCTTTCATCGGGCAATGGAAGCGACGTGTAGAACTTCACCTGCCCGACAAAGTCGATCATGACGACATCGGTGTGGCGGTGGCCAAGGCTGATACCCACCGAATAGGCGCCTTCGGGGTTCAACGAAAGCGGGATCGTCGGCGGGCCCATCCGGCCCTTGACCGCTTCGCCCTTGACAACCAGCCCCTCCTGTTCAAGCGAACGCACGATCACGGAAACCGTTTGCGCGGAAAGGCCTGTCCGGTTTCCGATTTCCATCCGCGAAAGCCCCTTGTTCTGCAGCAACAGCGACAGGACGAGGCGTTCGTTATAGCTGCGGACGCTGACGGCGTTCATGCCGCTGGCGCGGTCGGCAATCCTGATCGGGTTCGGGGGGGCGAAACGCATGTCGGGCATCAGCCGGCCCATCCGATGTTGATCACTTCCTGGGCGATCGCCTTGCCCAGAATGTCGTGGGCGTCGCGGCTCAGGTGGAAGCCGTCCGCCGGATCGGACGCGATGACAGTGCCGGCATCGAAGAAATGCACCTCGAGCGAATCCGCGATCAACTCAAACTCATGGGAAAGCTGGTGGCTCTTGGGTTGCGCACCCGAGAATATGCCCTCCCATTCGCCGATGTCGTCGCGCATCGGCGGCGGCGCCACCACCAGGATTTCAGGGCAGTGCCCGCCCGGTCCGGGGTTCAGTTCGCGAATATCGTGGATCAGGCAACCGATGCCCATCGCAACTTCGGTGGCCGGTTGGTTGAAGCGCGCCTTCAGGTCGTTTGTTCCCAGCATCAGGATGACCAGATCAATAGGTGCATGGCTCATCAGGCAGGGCCGCAGATAAAGCCGGCCGCTCTTGATATCGCCTTCGATAGGATCCTTGTGCACGGTCGTTCGCCCGCTCAGCCCTTCCTCAAGAACGTACCAATCGGGTTTCAGTTGCTTCCTGAGAACGCCGGGCCAACGTTCATCCGGGCCGAACCGATCCAGCGGGGTGCCACCGGGAACCTGCCCATGTGTGTTGGAATCGCCAAAGCAAAGCACTGTTTTCATTTGTGAATTTCTCGCCTTTGGGCCGCGTCCGCCGTCGCGGCCCCAATCGTTCAGTTTGCGTGAACATGTCAGCGAACAGCGAACAGCGCAAACGGAATACTTATTCATTCAGTCTGAATAAGTATTGACACACACCCTGCGCACTGTTTGAAAAGTAGCAAGAGGAGACTCAAGCCGCACCCGGTGGCGCCCGGTATGGGCCCCAACCGCCCGAACCGCGCGTCGCTTCGGGAGCGGGGAAACCTTGGGCAAAACAAAACGGGAGGAGACCCTAAATGACTACCCAACGCATGGCAGCAGCGGCGCTGTTCGCCGCACTTCTTGGATCGACCGCTCTGGCACAGGATGTAAACCTGATGGCCGGCGTCGAGCCACGCCCGGAAGGCAACTCGGTCGTTGCGGCGGGCGCGTTCAAGACCGAAGCCCCCTGGACCATCGCGATGAGCCACTTCGGCGTGAACGCGAACACCTGGACCGTGCAGACAGCCCACGAAGCGCAGGGCATCGCCAACGCGGATGCGCGGATCGAGAACTTCATCATGCTGGACGCGAACTTCGATCAGGCCAAGCAGGTCGCCGACATCGAAGATCTGATCGCGCAGAACCCCGATGTGCTGATCGTCATGCCGGTCACGCCGACCTCGGCGGATGCCGGCATCCAGAAGGCCATCGACGCAGGAATTCCCGTGGTGGTTCACACCGGCCGCACCGAGAACCAGAACTTTACCGTCGATATCCAGGGTGGCGCGGAAAACTTCGGGCGGGTGATGGGCGATTTCCTCGTCGATCAACTGGGTGGCGAAGGCAAGATCTGGGTCTTGCGCGGCCTGCCATCGCATCCTGAAGACATCAACCGCTACAACGGTCTGGTGCAGTCGCTCGAAGGGACAAGCATCGAAATCACGCAAGAGGACTACGGCAGCTGGGTCTACGACCTGGGCAAGAGCCTGTGCGAGACGTTCTATCTGAATGATCCCGATGTCGATGGCATCTGGTCGTCGGGCGCCGACATGACACGCGCCTGCGTGGACGTGCTGGCAGAGTTCGGCGCCGATATCCCGCCGATCACGGGCGAAGGCAACAACGGTTTCTTCGGCCAGTGGCTCGAGATGGGATACCCGTCGATCGTGGCCGAATACAGCCCATCGCAGGCCGCCGCCGGGGTGCGCGCCGCGGTTGCACTGCTGGAAGGCGAGGCACTGCACAAGCATTACATCTACGAGCCCGAGGGCTGGGATGCAGCGAAGGCCGCGGAATACTACCGCGACGACCTGTCGGCCAACGTGTGGTGGCCAACCGAATTGCCGGAAGAGACCCTGCAAAGTCTCTACGGTAACTGACGACCTCCCTGTCAGACTCGCTCTCGCGGTGAAACCCCCGCGAGAGCGCCTTTTCACCCCGATCGGTGCGAAATCATGCTGCCAGCCGTCACAATGACAGGAGTGACCAAGCGATTTGGTCCAACCATCGCGGTGAACGATGTGTCATTCGAAATATGGCCCGGCCGTGTTCATGCGCTCATGGGTGAAAACGGGGCCGGCAAATCGACCCTGATGAAGATGCTCGCCGGGGTTCACCGCCCCGACGCGGGCCAGATTGCCATAGCGGGGCGCGGTGTAACCTTCGCGAACCCGCGCGAAGCCCTGGCGGCGGGTGTTTCGACGGTATTTCAGGAACTTTCGCTGCTGCCGAACCTGTCGATTGCCGAGAACCTGTTTCTGGGCCGCGAACCCGTGGGCCGCATGGGCATCCCGGACCGCACCGAAATGGCACGCCGCACCACGGCGGTGCTGGCCGAGCTTGGAATGGATCTCGATCCGAACACGCTGGTTGCGAATCTCAGCATCGCCGACCGGCAGTTCGTTGAAATCGCGCATGGCATCAAGGCCGACGCGCAGGTTTTAATCCTCGACGAACCCACCGCCGCGCTGAACGCCGCCGACGTGCAGGTGCTGAATTCACAGATCGAAAAGCTCAGGGCCGCCGGCAAGGCGATCATCTACATCTCGCACCGGATGGATGAGATCTTTGCGATCTGCGACGATGTCACCGTCATGAAGGACGGCAATCACGTTGCAACCCAACCTCTGAGCGAACTGACCCCCGACAGCCTGATCGCCCTGATGGTCGGGCGCGAGCTGAGCGATCTGTTTCCGGATCGCGCGGCGGATGTCGGACCAGTCCGGTTGTCGTGCAAGAATCTGACGCTCGGATCTGCCGCGACCCCGCTGAGTTTCGATCTGCACGCCGGCGAAATCCTGGGCCTGGCCGGGCTGGAAGGCCAGGGCCAGAGCGAGATCGTGCGCTCTCTGATCGGGCGTCACACGCCCTTCGGCGGCGAAGTTGCCGTGGGCGGCCAGACGTTGCACCTGCCGATTTCCCCCGAACGCGGTGTCCGTTTCATGCAGCGGCTTGGTGTCGGTTTCGTCCCCGAGGACCGCAAGGAAGAAGGCCTGCTGCTGGGCGCATCCATCGCCGAAAACATCGGCATCGGCCTGCAAGCGGCGCGGCCGGGGTTTGCGCTTCTGGCGCGCGTCCGCGACACGGCCAAACGCATAATGCGTGATCTGGACGTCAAGGCGCAAAGCCCGGCGATGCCCGTCGGGGCGCTGTCCGGTGGCAACCAGCAGAAGGTGTTGCTGGGCCGTTATCTTGCCGCGGACATGGACGTTCTGATCATCGAGGAACCGACACGCGGTGTCGATATCGGGGCCAAGGCCGAAATCTACCGGCTATTGCGCGCCCTGGCCGGGCAAGGCAAGGCGATCCTGGTTCTGTCGCGCGAAACCGTCGAACTGATCGGCCTGTGCGACCGGCTTCTCATCGTGCACGACCGCAAGCTGGTGAGCGAACTTGCCGGCCGCGACGCCACGGAACACGCCATTCTCAACGCGGCACTGACATCATGACGCAACCAACCGGAACATCGCGCAAGACCCGCGCGGCCAACCGCCTGTTCGGCAGGAATTCCCGCCAGGGCAACTGGTGGGCGGCCCTGCTGATCATCGTCATGACGACGATCCTGCTGATCGCCACGACCGACGATTTCGCGACACCCCGCAACGCGTCGAACCTGCTGGCGCAGGCGATGCCGCTGATAATCGTTGCCATCGGACAGATGATCGTGATCGTCCTTGCCGGCATGGACCTCTCGGTCGGATCGGTCATGAGCCTGACAACAGCGATACTGGCGCTGGATGGCGCGCCGATCGTCCTGATCCCGCTGGTGTTTCTGGCAGCGGCGGCCATCGGGCTTGTCAACGGCATCGCCATCGTGCGGCTGAACGTCCACCCGATCATCGCGACGCTATCGATGCAGTTCATCGTACTGGGGATCGCGCAGTTGCTGCGCCCGGTGGCGGGAGGATCGGTGCCCGATGTGGTTGTGAATGTCGTCACCGGGGCCTTCCTGGGAATTCCGGCGCCAGTTTTCTGGGCTGTTGCCGTTGTCGCCATCGGATGGAAGATCGTGCACGGCTCACGCTTTGGCCTGCATCTCTTTGCGATTGGCGGCGGGGTCGCGTCCGGTCAGTCCGACACGGCGCATAACTTCGGCCTGAAAGACCGCCGCAACATCGTTCTGGCGTACATCCTCAGCGCCCTGTTCGCCGCGCTCGCCGGGTTCTTCATCGCCGGGCGCATCGCTTCCGGCGATCCGGGTGTCGGATCGCAGTTCGCGCTGGATTCGATCACCGCGGTGGCCATCGGCGGCACGCAGCTTTCGGGTGGTGTTGGCGGGCTGCACGGCACCATCCTCGGGGCAATCCTGATGGCGCTGCTGGCCAATGGCATGAACCTCGCCAACCTGTCTGCATTCCTTCAGGGGGCGATCAAGGGGGTTATCCTGCTTTTGGTCGTGGCCCTGCAATCGCGCAAGAAGATGGGGCTGTGAGCATGGGCAACCTCCTGCGGTCCATGTCCCGTATCCCCCCGGCCTACTTTGTCTTCGCGGCGCTTTTGGCGACACTCTGGATCACCAAGCCGCAACTGATGAACATGAACGTCCTGGGCATCTTCATCAGGCAGGTGGCCCCGCTTGGCATCCTGGTGCTGGGCCAGATGCTGGTGATGCGGGTCCGTTCGATCGACCTGTCGGGCGCGGGGGTGCTGCTTCTGGTGAACTACCTGATCGCGTCCGGTCTGCTGCGCGACGTGCCGTTGCCTCTGGTGCTGCTGCTTTCTCTCGGGATCGGCTGCCTGGTGGGGCTGTTCAATGGCTACCTCGTGGCCCGGCGCCGGGTCTCTGCCGTCATCGCGACGCTGGCTGTCACGGTCATAATCACCGGCTTTGTCCAGTTCCTGGCCAGTGGCAAGCCTCCGGGCAACATGCCGGATGTGATGAACGACATCTACAAGATGAAATGGGGCCCGGTTCCGCTGCCCGTCGTGCTGTGGGTTGCGCTGACCGGATTGATGGCGGTTTTCCTGTCCCGCTTCGTCTATGGCCGTTTCGTGATGGCCGTGGGCGAGAACCCGACCGCCTCGCATTTCAGCGGCGTGCCGGTCGAACGCACCGTGCTGATCGCCCATGTCCTTGCCGGCTTCTTCGCCGGCGTCGCGGCTATCGTGCAATCGGCTTCCGTGGCGGTCGGCAGCCTGCGGCTGGGTCTGGAAATGCCCATCGACGCGGTTGCCGCGACGATCCTGGGCGGCGTCGTGTTCGGCAGAGGCGATGGCGGTGTCTGGGGCCCGTTCTTCGGCGTCATGTGTTTTGCCTTCCTCTTCGTGGTGATGACAAGCTTTGGCGTTCCTGAACCCGGCAAGCAGATCACCCGCGGGGCAATCATCCTTTTGGCCGCAGTCTTCTACGGCCTCAGCACACGCAATTCTTGAAGGTATTCGGAAAGGAAGAGTGCCATGTCTGACAAGCGCATCATGTGTTTCGGAGATTCCCTGACTTGGGGGTGGATTCCCGTCATCGAGGGCGTCCCGACAACCCGTTATCCTGCCGACGTGCGCTGGACAGGCGTGTTGCAGGCGCATCTGGGTGACGGTTTCACGATCGTCGAAGAGGGCCTGAGCGCGCGAACGACGATGCTGAACGATCCAACCGACCCACGGCTCGATGGCAGCGCCTATCTCCCTTCGGCGCTGGCCAGCCACCTGCCTCTGGATCTGGTGATCCTCATGCTGGGCACCAATGACACCAAGGCCTATTTCCACCGGACACCGTTCGAGATTGCCGCCGGCATGTCAAAACTGGTCGGTCAGGTCCTGGGATCGGCGGGCGGTGTCGGAACGGCCTATCCGGCACCCCAGGTTCTGATCGTCGCGCCGCCCCCCCTGACACCGATGCCGCATGCCTATTTCCAGTCGCTCTTTGGCGGAGCCCATGAAAAATCGGCCGAGTTCGGAAAGCTCTACGGCGATCTGGCCGACTTCATGAAGGTGCATTTCCTGAATGCCGGCGATCACATCACGACCGACGGTGTCGATGGCATCCACTTTACACCGGAAAACAACCTGGTTCTGGGAAAGGCCATCGCGGCAAAGGTATCCGCCATTATGCAGCTGGAAACGGCCTAGCCGGAACAGCACCGGATTTTGTCTCGGCGGCCGGTCGCGGCGCACGGTGGATCATTGTGTTGGCGCCGATGAAACACGCCGCCAATCCGGCGGACCGGCCGCTAGAGAACGTAGCGGCTGATGTCGGCCGAGCGGGTCAGCGCGCCCAGGTTTTCCTCGACGAAACCGGCATCCACGGTCACGATGTCGCCGGCGCGGTCCGGTGCGGCAAAACTGAGATCCTCGAACACCCGTTCCATCACCGTGTAAAGCCGGCGTGCCCCGATGTTTTCAACCGATTGGTTCACATCGGCGGCGATCCGCGCCAGCGCGGCGATGCCATCGGCTGTGAAGGTCACGGTGACTTCCTCAGTGGCCATCAGCGCGGTGTACTGCAACGTCAGGGCGTTGTCGGTTTCGGTGAGAATGCGGACGAAATCCGCTTCTGTCAGGGCCCGCAGTTCGACACGGATCGGAAGGCGCCCCTGAAGTTCCGGCAGCAGATCCGAAGGTTTGGCGATGTGAAAAGCACCGGATGCGATGAACAGGATATGGTCGGTCTTGACCGGCCCGTGCTTGGTGGACACGGTCGTGCCCTCGATCAACGGCAACAGGTCGCGCTGCACGCCCTCGCGGCTGACATCGCCACCACGGGCATCGCTGCGCGCGCAGACCTTGTCGATCTCGTCCAGAAAGACGATGCCGTTCTGTTCAACCGCGTTCAACGCGCTGCGCGTCACGGTTTCGTCGTCCAGAAGCTTGTCGGCCTCTTCGCCGATCAAAAGCTCATAGCTTTCCGCCACGGTCGTCTTGCGCCGCACCTTGCGCCCGCCGAACGCCTTGCCGAAGATGTCGCCAATGTTCATCATGCCCATGTTCGCACCGGGCTGGCCGGGGATTTCGAAGGCCGGCATGGGGTTCGACGTATCGTTCAGCTCAAGCTCGATCACCTTGTCATCCAGCACGCCCGACTTCAGCTTCTTGCGGAACATCTCGCGGGTGCTTTCGCGGGCATCGGTGCCTGCGATCGCTTCGATCACCCGCTCTTCGGCGGCGGAATGGGCGGCGGCGCGCACGTCGTCGCGCATCTGTTCGCGGGTCATCGCGATGGCCCCGTCGACAAGGTCGCGGATGATCTGTTCGACATCGCGGCCGACATACCCGACTTCGGTGAATTTCGTCGCCTCGACCTTGATGAAGGGCGCGCGCGCCAGTTTGGCAAGGCGGCGGCTGATCTCGGTCTTGCCGACACCGGTGGGGCCGATCATCAGGATGTTCTTCGGGTAAACCTCGTCGCGCAGGTCATCGGCCAGCTGCTTGCGCCGCCAGCGGTTGCGCAGCGCCACGGCGACGGCGCGCTTGGCGTCGTTCTGGCCGATGATGAAACGGTCAAGTTCGCTGACGATTTCGCGGGGGGTAAGGTCGGTCATTTCGGGCCTTTCCGGGCGGTCGGGATGCGGAGCGCGGTTTTGGTCAGGATCCGCCTGCAATGGTTTCGACTGTCAGGTTGCCGTTGGTATAGACACAGATATCGGCGGCGATGGCCATTGCGCGGCGGGCGATGTCCTCGGCGCTGGCGTCGCTGTCCATCAGGGCGCGCGCCGCTGCCAGCGCATAGTTGCCGCCCGATCCGATCGCCGTCACATTGTGTTCCGGCTCCAGAACGTCGCCGGCGCCGGTGATCACGAACAGGTCACGCCCGTCCGACACGATCAGCATCGCCTCGAGCTTTTGCAGATACTTGTCGGTGCGCCAGTCCTTGGCCAGTTCCACCGAAGCGCGCGCCAGCTGGCCCGGTGTCGCCTCAAGCTTGGATTCGAGGCGTTCCAGAAGGGTGAAGGCATCGGCGGTCGAACCGGCAAAGCCCGCGACCACATCGTATCCACCGGGCGACAGTCGGCGCACCTTGCGCGCGGTGCCCTTGATCACGGTCTGGCCCAGCGAAACCTGGCCGTCTCCGGCGATCACCACTGTGCCTGCCTTGCGGACACCGATGATCGTGGTGCCGTGCCAGCCGGGAAACTCTTGCCTGGACATGGGGCCCTCCTTGCCTGTGCCGCCAGATATGGCGCGGCGCGCACCGGCCCGCAAGGGCGGCGCGAAACGGCGAAGGGGCGTTGCCGATGCAACGCCCCCGCCATTGTCGCAACGCCGGCTTCAGATCGATTCTTCGATCCAGCTTTGCAGCGCGGCCTTGGGTGCTGCGCCGGCCCGGTTGGATACCACCTGTCCGTCCTTGAAGATGAACAGCGCCGGGATGCCCCGCACGCCCATCGCCGCGGCGGCGTTCGGGTTGCTGTCGACATCGACCTTGGCGATCTTCACGCGGCCGCCGAACTGCTCCGACAGCTCTTCGAGAGCCGGACCGATCTGCTTGCAGGGGCCGCACCATTCGGCCCAGAAATCCACCACGACGGGGATTTGGGATTGTTTCACTTCGGCGTCGAACGTGGCGTCGGTTACGGCTACGGTGGACATGACGGCTCTCCTTTCGGGGGGGCAGGGACAGGCGGTGAACCTATGAACCCCGGCGCGCCGCGTCAAGATGCGGGGACCGCCAAAGCGCGCGCGTGACCATATCGTGGGGCAGGTGCATCAACCGGGCCTCGCGGGTCCACAGGATCGCCACGCGGGGTTTATGGCCTGGATAGACCTGTTCCAGCATCGCGGCATATGCACCCATCTGGCGCAACAGGCCCTCGGGGCAGGTATCGGGGCCATCGGGCACCACTGCGTTGGTCTTGAAATCCAGCGCCAGAACCGAACCGTCGGCGATGCGCAGCCGGTCGATTGTTCCGTGCATCCGGTGGCCGCCGACATCCGCCGTGATCGACACCTCGGCCAGGGTGCCCGGCGCGAAAAACGGTGCCAGCGCGGGATCTTCCAGAACCTTTTGCGCCTCGGTCAGAAGATCGCCCGCTTCGTCCATCCCCAGCAGCGCCCGTGCCGCGGCCGGCCAGTCGGGGTGCGGCAGTTTCGGCAGATGTTCAAGCAGCAGGTGCAGCCGGGTGCCGCGCAGCTTGGCCGCATCTTCGTCCTGGCCCGCCTCGCCGGGCAATGCCTTGGCACCGCCCAGATCGGACGGGCCCAGCGTGGCCGGGGCGGCGGCGGGGGGTGCGGCGGCGCGCCCGAAGAACGGCGACAGCGTGACGGCCCGCCCTGTGTCGGCTTCCGCGCACACCGGCACGCCGGCTTCCCAATCGCCGTTCGAAAGGCGCAGGCCCGGCCCGCCGGGGTGCGCCACGGTCTGCGCGCCGGCCTGCGAAAGCGCATCCCGCACCAGCCGATACCAACTGTCGCCATCGTCCTTTACGGTGCCCGCCGCCGCAACGATCAGCCACTTCTCGGCCCGTGTCAGCGCCACATACAACAGCCGCATACGCTCTTGCTGCTGCAAGGCGGCGCGGTCGTCACGGGCGGCTTTCACGACCTGCGGCAATTCGGTTGCCGGCCCGCGCCAGACCGGCAGATCCCCCAGCATCAGAACATCGTTGTCGCGGGGCGGCTTGCGTTCGGCGCAGTCGGGCAGGATGACCACCGGCGCCTCGAGCCCCTTGGCGCCATGCACCGTCATCACGCGGATCATGTCGCCGGTGTTGTCGATCTGGCGCTTGACCTCCAGATCGTCGGTTTCCATCCACACCAGAAACCCGGTAAGCGATGGCACCTCGCTGCGTTCGTAGGCCAGCGCCTGCGCCAGCAGCGCGTTGATCCCGTCTTCGGCCTCGCGGCCCAACCGCCCCAGCAAGCGTTTGCGCCCGTCGTGCCGGGTGAGGATGCGGTCGATCAGGTCATAGGGCCGCAGGAAATCGATCCGGTCGCGCAGATCGTTCAGAACCGTAAGCGCTTCGGCGTGATCCGGGCCCGCCGCGCGCAGCGCCTGCCACAGGTATGCGCCGTCACGCCGGTGCGCCAGATCGAACAGCTGCGCTTCGCTCCACCCGAACAGCGGCGACCGCAGCGCAACGGCCAGCGCCAGATCGTCTTCGGGCGTGGCAAGGAACGTCAGCACAGCCGCCAGATCGCGCACTGCAAGCTCGGCGCCCACCTTCAGCCGGTCGGCGCCGGCGATCGGCAGGTTCACCGCCTTGCAGGCGCGGATGATCTCGGCAAACAGATCTGAGCGGCGCTGAACCAGGATCAGGATATCGCCCGCACGCAGCGGCCGGCGGCCTCCATCGCCGTCGGGCACGGTTTCGCCGTCGTCGATCATCCGGCGCAGCCGGTCCGCGATCCGCCGTGCCAGAATGACGCTGTGGTGCTGCGGGCTGCGCTGGTCCAGCGGCTCGTACCACTTGCGGCTGTCCTCGGTTTCCACCGGCTCGACCAATGGCCACAAATCCACCCGCCCCGGCATCGCCTCGCGGAAGGCGATATGCAGGCTGTCCTTGCCGAAGCCGGGCTGCGCCTGCGCGCCAAACACCAGATCGACGAGGCGCAGGATCGATTCCGCCGACCGGAACGAATATTCGAGCGTCAGGTCGGTCAGCCCCTGCCCCACCGCCGCCAGACGGTCCGAAAAGGCCGCCTGCATCCTGTCGAAGGCTTCGGGATCGGCGCCCTGGAACGAATAGATCGATTGCTTCTTGTCGCCGACGACAAAGATCGTGCGTGCCCGGTCGGCGCGCGCGCCCTGCCCGCTGGTGAACTCCTGCGCCAGCTTTTCGATCACGCTCCACTGCACCGGGCTGGTGTCCTGTGCTTCGTCCACCAGGATGTGGTCAATCCCGCCATCCAGCCGGAACAACACCCATTCGGCGACGCGCGGATCGGTCAGAAGCGCCTGCGCGCGAAAGATCAGGTCATCAAAGTCGAGCCACCCGCGCAATTCCTTGCGCCGCGCGTATTCAGGCAGGAACGCGCGGGCAAAGCGGTGCATCAGATCGGTCTTGCGTGCGGTTTTCAGGGCGATCCGGTCGTTGCGCCCGGCTTCCACGCGCTGCATCAGGTCGTCCAACGCCGGCAACAGATGCGCGATCTTACCGCGCGTGCCCTTGGTGGGGAACTGGCCCAGCTTCGCCTGATGCGGCGCCTTGGCCGCGGCTCCGAACAGAAACAGCGATTCCAGGTCGGGCAGGGCGTTGAAACCCGGCGCGCCCAGCTGCCGCAGACGCGCGGCGGCCTTGACATCGTTCGCCGATCCGGAGGCCAGCGCACGGGCCAGTTCGGACAGCAGATCGGCGGTGTCTGCCGTGAACACCCCCGCGGCAATCCGGTCTTCCGACAGGTCGTGCGGAATTCCGATCACGTCGCAGATTGCCGACCAGGGCATTTCGCTCTCGAAGGCGGCGCGCATCCGCACCAGCCCGGCGGTAAAACCGGCCAGGTCGCTGCCGCCGATGTGCCGCGCGATGTCCAGAACCAGATCGCGCGCCGGGCCTTGGGCCATGTCCTCGACCAGTTCGGCCTGAAGCACCGCGGCGGCGCGGTCCTCGATTTCCGTGAACTGCGGGCTGACCCCGGCCTCGAGCGGGAAGCGCCGCAACAGCGAGGCGCAGAACGAATGGATCGTCTGGATCTTCAGGCCGCCGGGGGTTTCGATGGCGCGCGCGAACAGGGTGCGCGCCAGATGCAGCCGTTCGGCCGTGATCGCACCGGAAATGCCCAGATCGGTCAGCGCACCGCGCAGCGCCGCATCATCCAGCATCGCCCAGGCGCCCAGGCGTTGGAACAGCCGGTTCTGCATCTCGCCGGCGGCGGCCTTGGTGTAGGTCAGGCACAGGATGTGCTGGGGCTGGGTGCCGTCCAGCAAAAGCCGCGCCACCCGGTCGGTGAGAACCCGCGTCTTGCCCGACCCGGCGTTGGCCGAAAGCCATGTCGATGCATCGGGCCGCGCGGCCTGCACCTGCCGTTCGCTGGCGGCATTGCGGGCGGTCATGTCATGTCCTCGGGGGTCGGATCGTCGGTGGCATCCCATTCGCCGAACCGCGCGAGATGGTCATAGACGCCCCGGTCGGTTTCCTTTTCCAGCATCCGTCGCGCGGTAAACCCCTGACCGGGATCAGCAAAGGCCAAGATCAGGGCGTGAAACTCGGCCCAGATCTGCGCCACGGGTGTTTTCACCAAGGGCGCGTCCACCTCGGCGGGCGTCCCCGACAGACCAACAAACACCGCCCGCGCCACCGGCGCGGCGGGGAGGTTTTCAAAACCGCCCTGTTCGGCAATCGCCGCTTCCAGCAGCAGTTGCTTGTCAAAGGCGATCTGCTGGCCGGTCGTCGGCACCGCGCCGGTCTTGTAGTCGTAGATGTGCAGATCGCCGTTGGGATCGCGGTCGATCCGGTCGGCGGTGCCGGTCAGGACAAAACCGGAATCGGCCAATTCGGCGCGGGCCTTCACCTCGAATCCGACAGGCGTGGCGCGGGACATGCGCAGGGCTTCGGTGCTCACGAACCAGTCGGCCACCTTTTCCAGCCGCGCGATCCACATCAGCCTGGCGGTGGGCCAGGGCACTTCGGCTTCGATCCTGTCGCGGGCCACCGCCATCAGCGCGTCGCGGGCCAGAGGCAGTTCGGCATCGCGCACGGCGCGCACGAAATCTTCCAGGATGCCGTGCACCACGATGCCGCGCAAAAGCGGATCGGGATCCTTGACCAGCGGATCCAGTGGCCGCAGCCGCAGCACATGGCGCGCATAGATGGCATAGGGATCGCGGATCAGCGTCTTGATCTCGGTCACCGAAAGCCGGCGCGGGCGGGCCTCGGCCGGCGGCCGTGGCGAAGGCCGGCGGGCCGGTGTCAGCGCGGGCGCGTGTTCCAGCGCCTGCGCCCGGTCCAGCCAGTCGCGGCCGCGCCGCCGCATGTCCTTCAGCGCATCGGGGCCGCCGCCGGCGGGCAAGCCGCCCAGAAGGTTGGTCAGACGGTTGACCCAGCGCGCCGCGATGGTTTCGGCATCCTCCGATCGCACGGCGCGACTCAGCCAGACCTCGGGCGCGGCGGCGGCCTGTTGGAAATCATGCGCCGAAAGGCCGATCCGGCGCTCGGGCAGCAACAGTCCCGCCTGATGGCGCAGCGCCCGGTTCAGCCAGGGATCGGGGCGTGCCGCTTCGGGCCAGACGCCTTCGTTCAGCCCTCCAAGGATCAACAGATCGGCCCCCTGAACCCGCGCCTCCAGCGTGCCCCAGATGCTGATGCAGGGGTGCGGTGCATCGCGGTCGCGGATTTCTTCTCCGGCCAGAACCGCGCCCAGCAGATCGGCGAAATCCCGCGGCGACAACGATCCGGCATGTACCGATTCGCGGCGCAGCGCCTGCACCGCGGCCAATGCCGCCTGACCGGCCGCCTTATCCCACAGCCCGCCTTCATCGGCGTCGGGGCCGGCCGAAACCGCCCGCGCGCGATCATAGAGCGTGTCCATCCACTCCGACAGCGGCCGGTTGTCGGTTTCGAAGGGCACGCAGACCGTTTCGGCCACCCACCTGGCCCAGGCAGCGGCCTGCGGATCGCGGCAATCGGCGGCATAGGCGGCCATCGACGCCCGGTCGGGAAAGGCCGGGCCGTGCCGGCGCAACGAAAGCTCAAGATCGCGGGTGTGGCGCAGATGATCGCCGCGCCCGGCGCCGTCATGTGTCAACGGGTGCTTCAAAAGCGTCAGCAACGTATCGCAGGTGAGCCGTTTGCCCATCAGGCTGGCCAGATGGCGCAGGAACCGGCCCGGCGGTGACAGGTGCAGCGGCAGGCCGGCGCTGTCGTCGGGCACGATGTCCCATCGGTCCAGCGCCGCCGCCACCTGCCGTGTCAGCATCCGGTCGGGCGTGATCAGGGCGGCGCGCTGGCCGGTCTCGGCGGCCTCGCGCAGGCGCATCGCGATGGCAAGCGCCTCGGCGCGGGGCGTGGGCGCTTCGACCAGCGTGACACCGGCCATCGCCGCGCGCAGATCGCCCAGCGCGGGCCCTTCGCGCAGCCAGGCATCGGTGACAGGCGCGGGGCGCAGCGCCAGCGACACGACCTTGTTGCGCGCCTGCGACGGCACCGCCGCCGGGTGCCACAAGGCGACGTCGCGTGGCCCGATCTGCATCAGGTGCATCAGTTTGCGGAACCGGAACTGCGGATGATCTTCGGCGGTCATCGCATCGTCGAGATGGTCCCAGACGGCGCCTGGCTGATCAAAATCGTAGCCCGGCAGAACCACGGCGCCCTGCGGCAGCGCGGCCACGGCCTGCATCACCAGCTGCGTCGTGCCGCGCGATCCGGTCGAGCCGGCCAGGATCACCGGATCGGCGGGCGGCCTCTGGGCCCATTCACGCACCAGCATCCCCGCGATCCGCCGTTGCCGGGCCTGCGGGTCCATCGCGCTGTCATCGGCCTCGAAGAAACTCTGGGCGATCCGAATAAAGCTCTGGGCGCGGGCCCAATGGCCCGACTGATCGCTGACATCAAGGCCCGCGATGGTGTCTGGCGGCACGCCTTCGCCCTGCATTTCGTCCAGCAGATCCGCCAACGACAGCGCAAGATCGTACAGCGCGGCGCGCGGCGCGAGCTCGGGCTGCCTGTCGAGAAGCCGCGCGATCAACTGCGTCAATTGCAGCCTTCGGCGCAGCGGTGGCACCGGCGGCGGCAGCGGCACCGGCGGTTGCAGATCGGTGATCAGCGAGATGCGCGGCAACAGCCGCGCCGGCCCGGCGTCGAAGAGATCGCGCAACCGTCGGGCCATGCGGCGGGTGTTGACGATGAGGTGCACCCGCGCCATCGCCTCGGGCGGGGCATCGCCCAGCCTGTGGATCAGCCCATCGGCCAGCGCGCGGGGAAAATCCGCGCCCGGTGGCAGGCCGAAAAGGCGGGGCCGGGGCGTTGCTTCAAACATCGGCCAGCATCCGCTCGGCCAGCGCGATCCCTTCGGGTGTGCCCACATCGCACCACGTTCCGGGCCAGACCGTGCCGAACAACCGGCCGTCGGCGGCCATCGCATCCCACACCCGGTTCAGCGAAAACGCCGGATCGGCGATGTCGGCCAGACGCTCGGTGCGCAGGATCTGGGCGCCGGTGTAGATCAGATCGCCGCCCCGGTTCAGCCGGCCGTCCGGCGCAAGGTGGAAATCGCCGGTGCCGGCGTGGCCCCGTGCCCGTGCCGGCGGCACACACAGCAACAGCGCGTCCATTTCATGCGGGTTCCATTCGTCGAGCAGCGCCCGCAGCGGGTTCGGCCCGCGCCAGACCGCATCGGTGTTGATCGCTACCACCGGCCCCGCGCCCAGCATCGGCAGCGCGGCGCGCAGCCCGCCGCCGGTGTCGAGGATATCGGGCGTTTCATGCGAGATCGCGATGCCGCGCGGCGCGAGATGCGCGGCGATCATATCCGCGCGGTAATGCGCATTGGCGACGATCCGCTTCAGGCCCGCGGTGTCGACGATATCGAGCGCGTGATCGATCAGCGCGCGGCCGGCTACAGGCACCAGAGGTTTGGGCCGGGTGGCGGTCAGCGCGCCCATGCGGGTGCCGAACCCGGCGGCAAAGAGCATCACGGCCTCGGGGCGTTGCATTGCGATCTGATCCGCGACAGGGTTTCGGGGCAAGGCGGCGGCAGCGCGTCCGACAGAAGGTCGGCGACCGGCGCGAGGGCGGGATCCGACAGCCCGCGCGTCACGTGCCGCCAGACGCGCGGGATCAGGTCGACATAGTGCGGCTTGCCATAATCCGTGCAGAGACGCGCAAAAACCCCGAGGATGCGCAGATTGCGCTGCACCCCCAGCACCGCATAGGCGGTGCGGAAGGCGCCGGGATCCATCCGGGTTGCGGTTATGTAGCGTTCGATCATCTCGGTTTCGATCTGCGCCGGCACGTCGCGCCGCGCGTCCTGCAAGAGGCTGACCAGATCGTAGGCCGGATGGCCCTGCATGGCGTCCTGGAAATCCAGCAACCCGACCCGCGCGACGCCTTCCCTCTCGGGCAGCCACAGCAGGTTCTCGGCATGATAGTCGCGCTGGATCAGAACCCCGGCGGGGGCGGCGGCCTGTTGCAGGATCGCTGCGAAACGATCGGTGAAAGCCGCGCGCAGGGCAGGATCATCGGGGCGCAGGATCGCGCGGTACTTGTCCAGCGCCAACGCGGCCAGGTCGGTCATCCGGGGTGCGTCATAGGCCTGCAGGGCCTCGGGCGGCGGATGGCGGTGCAGATGCACCAGAACGTCGGTCGCCGCGCGGTAAAGCGTCGGCTCGAGGTCGGGCCGGGCCACGACAACCCGCGCGAACAGCGCATCGCCCAGATCCTCGATCAGCAGGAAACCGTTTTCGGGATCGGCTGCCATGACTTGCGGCGCCGACAGCCCGATGCCCGACAGATGCCGCGCGATGGCCAGAAACGGGCGCACGTCCTCGCCGCGGCTGGCCGGGGCATCCATCAGCACCGCGCTTGCACCGGTTTCGCGCGCCGTCAGCCTTTCGTATCGCCGGTTTGACGCATCCCCGGCCAGCGCCGCCCGCGTGGCCCCGGCCCAGCCCGCCTTGTCCAGAAACGCCGCCGCCAGATCCCCGCGCCCGGTCATGTCAGTGCCTCCAGTAGGTGCGGCCAGCGCGCATCCACGGCTTGCAGTCCGATGTGCCGCGCGCCGGCATCGTCCGGGTCGGGCGACAGCGTCACGGTCAGCGCGTCATCGGGCGCCAGATCGCCCAGACGGTCGGGCCATTCGATCAGGCAGATGGCGGTGCCGAAGGCATCGATCAGGCCCAATTCGTCGATCTCCGCCGTGTCAGTCAGGCGATAGAGATCGGCATGCCAAAGCTCGCCCATCCGGGTGTCGTAGGTCTGGACCAGGGTGAAGGTGGGCGATGGCACATCTTCGGGAACCCGAAGCAGCGATCCGATCAACGCGCGGGCGAAATGCGTCTTGCCGGCGCCGATGGGCCCCGACAGCAAAACCGTATCGCCGGCCAGCAGACACAAGCCCAGACGGCGCGCCAGATCGGCGGTTTCGGCTTCGGACAGGCTGTGGAAAATCGTTGCTGGCGGGGTCATGGCGGCACAATGACGGGCCGCGCCGCGAGGTTCAAGCCATGCTGTGCTGTGCCTGTGCGCGCGGCGGCTCGCGGGCGGCACGCGGGCAGCGGAACCGCAGCATCGTGGCACCGTTGCGGATCGGCTGAACCAGGCATTCGATGGGCCGGCCAGAGCGATCGACCACCCGCGCGCCCCAGTCGCTGCGGTTTTCGTGGCTGAGCACGAAATCGCGCAGATCGCCCCAGAACGGGCTGGGCGCGCATTGCGCCTGCCATTTGCGGATGGCATCGACGACCGATACCTCGGCGAAACCGCCGTCGGGGTCGATCTGCCACATATCGCGAAACGCCAGATTGCTGAGCGTCATGACACCGTTCGAAGCGAACACGGCGATCGCTTCGTCCAGATGATCGAGGATCGACTGGCTAAGCTCAAGATCGTCGCGGAACCGCCGTGTCAGCGATACCTCGGCGGTGATATCTTCGAACAGGAAAGCCACTGCGCCGTCGGGGTGGGGCCGGCCGCTGACGCGGTAGGTGCAGCCCGAGGGCAACGTCCAGGTGTCGACATAGCTGCCATCGGCGGCAGCGGCGACCAGATCGGCCAGCTGGTCGCGCCAAGTGCCATAGTTCTTGGGCTCGGGCATCATCCGGTTGTCGCGCAGCTTGTCGAAGAACGACAAGAGGTTGGGGCGAGCGCTGAGAAACTCGGCCGGCAGCGCGGTCAGGTCGATCAGCGCGGGATTGAACAGCGCCAACTGGCGGCTGCGGTCGAAGATCGCAAGGCCGATGGAAAGCTGCGCGAAGGTCTTGGCGAGGGTCTGCACGAAATTGCGTTGGGCGGTTTCGGCCATGACCACGGCGTTCACATCGACCGCGCTGAACTGGCGGATATCGTCGAATCGGGTGATGGTGACATCGTACCAGAGGAACTTGCCCCCGGCCGCGAGCGAACACCGCACCTTGCTGCCCGACGGCTTTTCGTCGAGCGCGGACTGGAACAGCCGCTTGTCGGGATCGGGTTCGGCCGCGCGCAGCTGAATGCACAGCCGCCGGTAGGCCGCGTTGTACCACACCAGGCGCCCGTCGGAATCG
This sequence comes from Paracoccaceae bacterium, assembly GCA_024742705.1. Taxonomy (GTDB): domain Bacteria; phylum Pseudomonadota; class Alphaproteobacteria; order Rhodobacterales; family Rhodobacteraceae; genus JANSXZ01. The sequence continues at coordinate 40,993 of JANSXZ010000024.1, forward strand.
ATCTGCCAGACCGGATAGGGGGTGCCTTCGGTTACGCGGCGCAGCCGGTCAAGCTCGGTCTCCATCACCCGCAGCCGGTGCAGGTTCAGGCCGCCGGGCAGGCCAGAGGCGGGGGCCGGGCGCAGTTCAATGCGGGTGATGCCGCCGGTACACTCGGCGGTCAGCTCTTCGGCGTCGCGCGATGCGTCGGCGGGAACAACGACCGGCCCCAGATCGCATATCGCGGCGGGGTCGTCGGGCAGTTCGGGAAACCGCGACCGCAGCGTGGCGCAGACGGCGCCCCAGTCATGGCCATCGGGAACCCGGCCGCGCGCCGCCGGCGTCGCCTCGATCAGATGCGCGCCATCGAACAGCCAGACCACCGCACGCGGCGGCGCGCCGCTGACCGGCATTCGGCCGGCACAACGATCGATAACCGGCAAAACCCACCTGAGCGTGACGCCGACAGCGGCGCCACACAACAGGACCAGCAGCGCCCACTGCCATACCTGCGAATCCAACATGTCCGTCTCCCAACTCGGGAGTCAGATTCATCAGGAATGGTTAAGCAGGTGTTAACCGCGCATGACACAAGTAAGGTTTACACCTCGATGGGACGGTTTGACCCAAGCGGTTCGCTGTTTTCGCCTGTCATCGCGTCGATTTTCTCGCGCGGCCAGACCACTTCGACGATGGCGCCGCGTCGCTCCTTGTCGGGCGACAGGTTCTGGTAGGGGTCGGATCCGTTGGCAAAGTTCAGCTCGGCGCCCGACCGTTCCAGAAGGGTCTTGGCGATGAACAGGCCCAGACCCATGCCTTCGTATTCCGGTCTCTGCCGGCGTTCGCCTTCGGATTTACGGCGGCGCACGAAGGGATCGCCGATGCGCCCGAACAGATGCGGTGGAAACCCGCGGCCGTCGTCGAGAATACGCACCGAAATGATGTCGTCGGTCCACATCGCCTCGACCCAGATGTTGGCGCGGGCAAAATCCACGGCGTTCTGGATCAGGTTGCGCAGGCCGTGGATCACCTCGGGTTTGCGCAGGATCGTCGGCTGCTGCAAGCGCCCGCCAGAGCCGGGGCCCTCTTCGAAATGGATCGTCTTGCCACGGTTCATGTGCGGCGCGGCGGCCTCGTTGACGACAGTGCTCAGCGGGGCGCGGCGCAGGTGCAGGTCGTCCTTGCCGGCCTGTCCCATGTCGCGCAGGATATCGCGGCACCGGTCGGCCTGATCACGGATCAGGCGGGCGTCGTCCTGAAGTTCGGGAAAGCGTTCAAGCTCTTCTATCAGTTCGCTGCTGGCCAGTTTGATCGTCGCCAGGGGTGTGCCCATCTCGTGAGCGGCGGCGGCGACCACGCCGCCCAGATCGGTCAGCTTCTGTTCGCGGGCCAAGGCCATCTGGGTGGCGGCGAGAGCATCGGACATGGAATGGATTTCCGAACTGACCCGCCGCGAATAGGCCCCCATGAAGGCCGTCGCTATGACGATGGCCAGCCAGTTGCCGAAAACGAAGATATCGGGAATACGCAGGACAAAACCCTGTTCGGTGCGCAACGGCAGGTGATATCCGGCCAGAAGCGTGACCAGAACGATCGCCGTGGACCCGATCAGAAGCGTCGATCCGAGCCGCATGACAGTGGCCGAGATCGTCACCGGGCCGAGCAGAAGAAGCGCGAAGGGGTTGTGCAGACCGCCCGTGAGATACAGCAGGAACGACAGTTGCAGCAGGTCGAACAGGACCATCAGGAAGTTTTCGGATTCCGACAGGCGCTTGTTCTCGGGGAAAACGAAGATCGCGATCAGGTTGCCGATGACCGACACGCCCACCGCCAGGTAGCACAGCCCCAGTTCGAGTTGCAGGTTGTAGAGCTGCTGGGCAACGGTGATCGCCGTAAGCTGACCGGCAATGGCGACCCAGCGCAGAAAGATCAGCGTGCGCAGGCGGATCCAGTTACTGCGGGTCTGACCGCTGAGAATGCTCGGGTTGGAATTGGTCATGAAATTCCTAAATCGGTTGCAAAGGCGCGTGCCGGTGTTACCACCTTCGCCGTGTCTGCCAGAGGCCCGTGCCGGGCCACATTTCCAGGGAGCATATGCCGATGAAGCCCGCAATTGCCATAGCATCCGTCGTCGTTGCCACCGCCGCGCTGGGCGGCGCGTGGATCGGCATGCGCATGGCCGGCCCGGACGATCCGTTCGCGCCCTGCCGCACCACCCAGATCGCCGGAGGCGGTGGCCAGATCGGCGGACCTTTCGAATTGATCGACAGCGCCGGGCGCACCGTCACCGATGTGGATGTGATCACCGGGCCCAGCCTGATCTACTTTGGCTATACATTCTGCCCGGATGTCTGCCCCCTGGACGTGGCGCGCAACGCGCTGACCGTCGATGTTCTGGAAGAACAGGGCCTGACCGTGACACCGGTTTTCATCAGCGTCGATCCCGCGCGCGACACGCCGGCTGTGGTCGGGGATTTCGCGGCCAACCTGCATGAGAACATGATCGGGCTGACCGGATCGCCCGAGCAGATCAAGGCCGCCAGCGCCGCTTACAAGACCTACTACAAGGCCCACCCGGCGGAGGATGAATACTACCTGGTCGATCATTCCACCTTCAGCTACCTGGTGTTTCCCGAACATGGTTTCGTCGAGTTTTTCCGGCGTGATCTGGAACCCGAGGCGATGGCTGAAAAGATCGCCTGCTTTATCGATAACGCATGAGCGATCAGAGGTTTGACTTTGCCGGATCGGCAGGCATACTCGCCCCAACAACAAGAAAAAATGCCATTGGGAGAAGATGAATGCTCGACAAAGTCGTGCCGGATATTGGTCCGGACAAGACATTGCTTCTGGTCGACGATGACGAGCCGTTCCTGCGGCGTCTGGCCAAGGCGATGGAAAAGCGCGGCTTTGAGATCGAGACGGCGGGTTCTGTCGCGGCGGGGCGTGCGATCGCCACCGCGCGGCCACCGGCCTATGCGGTGATCGATCTGCGGCTGGAGGATGGCAACGGGCTGGACGTGGTCGAGGTGTTGCGCGACCGTCGCCCTGACAGCCGGGTGGTGGTGCTGACGGGCTATGGGGCGATCGCGACGGCGGTGGCCGCGGTGAAGATCGGGGCGACGGATTATCTTTCGAAACCCGCGGATGCGACCGATATCACCAATGCGCTGCTGGCCAATCAGGATTGCCTGCCGGAGCCCCCGGAAAACCCGATGAGCGCGGACAGGGTGCGTTGGGAGCACATCCAGCGCGTTTACGAACTGTGCGACCGCAACGTCAGCGAAACCGCCCGCCGGCTGAACATGCACCGGCGGACCTTGCAGCGCATACTGGCAAAGCGCAGTCCGCGGTAGGCGTGGGCCGGGGGCCAGCCCCCGGACCCCCGGGATATTTGGGGCGAGTGGAAAGCCGGAGTGGTCAAAGATCGTAGCGTTTGCTGATCTTGTCGACGCGGAGCCCGTTTCCGAGAACCACATCCTTGTCGCGGTGCCAGGGCCGGAAGCCACGCGACTGGTAATAGATAAGCCCGCCGGCGTTGTCGGCGCGAATGGTGGCATTGAGCCAGGCGTAGCCGAGTCTGCGCGCGGCGGATTCGGTGGCCTGAAAGAGCGCCGAGCCGATGCCCAGCCGGGTCTGGCCCTCGCGCACGAAGGTGGCGATATCGGCCGCTTCCGGCGGCAGATCGCGATGCGGACCGATCCATTGAAAACCTTGTACCGTGTCTTCGCTGTCGGTGGCGACATGCCAGGCTGAACGGCGCGTATCGGCGGCCATCCAGTCGGCCAGATCGGACGCGGCGATCCGGCTGGTGAAGGCGGTGGTGCCGCCGGTTGCGATGATCGCGTTGAGAAGTTCGGCCATCTCGCGGGTGTCGGTGGGCAGGGCGCGGCGGATCCGGATCATGCAATCTGCTCCATCAGGTCGGCATGGCGCGCGGTGAAGGCGGCGCGGGTTTCTGTCGGTGTGCGCAGAACGATCGCGAGATCCGCGATCGTGGCGGGATCCGGCGCGCCGAAGAAGCGATCGGCCTCGGCGGTGGAAAAGCCGGCGATGCGGGTTGCTTCCATCCACGCGCTGATGCGATCCGCCTTCTTGATTCGCGTCTTGATCTGGCGGGGGATGTCGGCGGGCAGCCCGAAGCGCAGGCGGATGGCGGTGGCAAGCCGTTGATCGAGCGCCGCGTATCCCGGCCCGACCGCCGCCTTGACCGGGGAAATCATGTCTCCGATGACGTATTCGGGGCCATCGTGCAGCAGAGCGGCCAGATGCCAGCGGGCCTGGACGCGCGGCCCGATGCGGCCAAAAATCTCTTCGACCAGCAAGGAATGTTCGGCGACGGAATAGGCGAAATCGCCGTGGGTCTGGCCGTTCCAGCGTGCGACGAAGGCCAGGCCGTGGGCGATGTCCTCGATCTCGATGTCGACGGGCGTTGGATCCAGCAGGTCGAGACGGCGGCCCGACAGCATTCTTTGCCATGCGCGCGCAGGGGTTTTCATGCCAGGCTCCTTTCCGTGCGTGCCGTCGATGTGCCGCATCGGAGGCGTCATTTCCACCCCTTTTCCCCGGATCTTCCGAAAGCGCCCGGGTCGTGGGGCCACGGGTCGCCGCGATGCCGGCGGCGGGCAGCCCGCAGGGCCCGGGCAGGGCGTTTGTGCCGTTCAGGGCGGCGGTTTTGCGCCGGATGACGCAGCGGAAGTGAGAATTGCCGCCATCTGGCGCGGAACCGTGTCTTTCCTGCGTTGAGCATGGGGCGCTTAATTGCTATGGGCCTGCCAAACCGATCATGAAGGGCGCAGAAATGGCGAAAGACTATATCGTTAAGAACATCGAACTGGCCGCATACGGGCGCAAGGAACTGGACATCGCGGAAACCGAAATGCCGGGTCTGATGGCAGTGCGCGCCGAGTATGGCGAGAGCAAGCCGCTGACCGGCGCGCGGATCGTCGGATCGCTGCACATGACGATCCAGACCGCTGTTCTGATCGAAACGCTGGTGGCGCTGGGCGCCGATGTGCGTTGGGCCTCGTGCAACATCTTCTCGACGCAGGACCACGCCGCAGCGGCGATCGCGGCGGGTGGAACCCCGGTCTTTGCGATCAAGGGCCAGTCGCTGGAAGAGCATTGGGACTATGTCGACAAGTCGTTCCAGTTCCCCGACGGGCCGAACATGATTCTCGACGATGGCGGCGACGCAACGCTGTACGTTCTGCTGGGCGCGCGCGCCGAAGCGGGCGAAGAAATCATCCCGGTTCCGACCTCGGAAGAGGAAGAGGTGATCAAGAAGCAGATCGCCAAGCGGATGGCCGAAACGCCCGGCTGGTTCACCAAGGTGCGTGACCAGATCAAGGGCGTGAGCGAGGAAACCACGACCGGCGTGCACCGTCTGTACGAACTGGTCAAGCAGGGGCAGCTGCCCTTCCCGGCGATAAACGTCAACGACAGCGTGACCAAGTCGAAGTTCGACAACAAATATGGCTGCAAGGAATCGCTGGTGGACGGCATCCGCCGTGCGACCGATACCATGATGGCCGGCAAGGTTGCCGTGGTCATGGGCTATGGCGATGTGGGCAAGGGCTCGGCGGCGTCGCTGGCTGGTGCGGGCGCGCGCGTCAAGGTGACCGAGGTCGATCCGATCTGCGCGTTGCAGGCGGCGATGGATGGTTTCGAAGTGGTGCTTCTGGAAGACGTTCTGGCCACGGCCGACATCTTCATCACCACCACCGGCAACAAGGACGTGATCCGCATCGAGCACATGCGCGAGATGAAGGACATGGCGATCGTCGGCAACATCGGCCACTTCGACAACGAAATCCAGGTTGCCGCGCTGAAGAACCACAAGTGGACCAACATCAAGGAACAGGTGGACATGATCGAGATGCCGAACGGCAACCGGTTGATCCTGCTGTCCGAAGGCCGCCTTCTGAACCTGGGCAACGCCACCGGCCACCCTTCGTTCGTGATGTCGGCATCCTTCACCAACCAGGTTCTGGCACAGATCGAACTGTGGACCCGGGGCGATCAGTACGGCAACGACGTGTACATCCTGCCCAAGCATCTGGATGAAAAGGTTGCGCGCCTGCATCTGGATCGCATCGGGGTCAAACTGACCAAGCTTGATCCTGAGCAGGCGGCATATATCGGTGTTTCGCCGGACGGGCCGTTCAAGCCCGAACACTACCGTTACTGAAACGGATCAGGCGCGCCAGCGCCTGAGATCCACCAGACACCAGGCCGGATCCGCGGGGTCCGGCCTTTTGTTTTCAAAGCCGACCTTGGCCAGAAGACGCAGAGACGCGGCATTGTCGCAATGCACCCGCGCGAAAAGGCGGCGCAGGTCGGGATGATCGCGGAACACCATTGCCGAAAAGCTGCGCATCGCTTCGGTGCCGATGCCCTGGCCCCAATAGGAACGGCCCAGCCAATAGCTGACTTCGGCGGTATCCTCGGCCTGTCCGGTATCGTCGAACTTCAGGCGCACCTGGCCGACAATGCGGCCCTGCATTTCGATGGCGCGTACCTTGTGGTGGTTGCTGGCGTTCGACACTTCGATAAGCGCCTCGGCGACGGTCCGGTCAAAGGGTTCGGGCCGGGCTTCGGGCATGAAACGCCATAGATCCGGATCGCCCAGCAGTTCAAGAAAGCGGTCGGCATCCGAACGGGCCCAGGCGCGCAGGCGAAGACCCTGCGACATGGCCGGCCCCTCGGCCCAGATGTGATCGTCGTCGGGCTGGGTTTCGCTGAGATCGTCGACGCAACAGGCGGTCACCCAGCCGGTCTGCAAGGCATCATAGGCCAGTTGCACACCGTCGGCGCGGTATTTCCGAAGCTCCGCACCTGTCAGAACCCCTTGCGACCGTTGCCGGCGTGCGGGCTGAAACTCCGCCTCCGGGTCGTCGCTGTTGAATGCGTTGCGAAAATCCGCGTGCATATTTCCCATACCTCGTTACCCCTTTGCGAAACTGGTGGCCGTACCGATTAACATACTGTTACCCTCGGGATTTAGGATAACCACTGAACTATACAATAAACCGGCTATGGATTTGTATGATTCGCGCGAAACAGTGTGTTTCGGGATCGCAAACCAGCGCTTCACGGCCAAACTGTGGCACGTCCAGCGCAAAATTGGGGTGTTCAGAGCCGTTTTGCGCGGTAGTGTTGCACCATGGCGACAGGCAACATTACGGAGGAAAAGATGGGCAAACGGGACGATTTGATTGCTGTCTATGCCAGCGATCTGAAAACCAAATGTGGAATCGAACCGGACATGGACCTGCTGACCAAGGTCACGATCGGGTGCGGTCCATCAATCTACAACGCGGATTCATCAACCGTTGCGGCGACGCAACCCGGTGAACTGGAGACCGTGCGGACGAATTTCCTGATCCGCAAACTGGGGCTGCCCGACGGCCCCGAACTGACGGCCGCGATCGACAGCGTGATCGAAACCTATGGCAGATCCGAACGCAACAAGTACCGCGCCGTGGTTTACTATATGCTGACAAAACACTTCGGCCGGGAATCGGTCTACGGGTGACGGACGCGGGCCAGTTTCGTTAAATTGCAAAGACTTGCAGCTTGCTTGCGCGGCTCGATCATCGTATCCGGAATGTGGCAGGCCAGAACGGTCCAAACCTATCGAAATGCGCGTGGTGCGCGTGGGGGAAACGGGTGCGGGGTTCTGGTTGACGCCGGAACCCCATCTTCCGACCCCCGACAGATCAGATATCTACGCCGCCCATGCGGCACAGGATTTGCCATTCACGGTCGGAAACAGGTTGCACCGACAGGCGCGCATTGCGAAGCAACGCCATATCGGCCAACGCAGGTTCCGCCCTGACCTGATCAAGGGTGACGGGAACCGGCACCGGCGCCACAGCGCGGATGTCGACACAGTCCCACCGCGGATCGTCGGTGGTGCTGTCGGGATGCGCGGTGGCGATCACCTCGACGATGCCGACAATCGCCTTTTCCTTCTGCGAATGGTAGAAGAACCCTGTGTCGCCGACCTCCATCTGCCGCATGAATTTGCGCGCCTGATAGTTGCGCACGCCGTCCCATTCCTCGCCCCGGTCGCCGCGGCCGACCTGATCCTGCCAACTCCAGGCGGAAGGTTCGGATTTGAACAGCCAATGGGCCATCAGCCGATCACCTTCTTCCACGCGGTCAGCTCGACCGACGCAAACAGACCCGCCCTGGCATAGGGATCGCCATCCGCCCAGATGTGCGCGGCCTCCATATCGGCCACGTCCAGGATGATCAGCGATCCGATCATGGCGTCGCCCTCCAGAAGCGGGCCGGCCATGACCACCGTATCTGACGAAGCCTGCAAATAGGCCACATGATCGGGGCGTGTTTCCATTCGGATCGGCAGGGCACCCGGTTTGTCGCGTGCGATGAGGGCTACCAGCATGTCATTCTTCCTTCAGCGATCGCGACAGCAAAAGCGCCGCCGCTGCGTCCGAGTCTAGCCTGCCGTCCAGCAGCCCGACAACCGCTTCGGTGATCGGCATCTCGACGTTCATGGCCCGGGCCGCCGCCTGAACCGCCGCGGCGGTCGCGGCGCCTTCGACGGTGTCCCCGGCGCCCGGCCCGCCCGCGCCCAGTGCAAGGCCCAGCCGAAAATTGCGCGATTGCGGCGACGTGCATGTCAGCGCCAGATCTCCGAAACCCGACAATCCGGCCAGCGTTTCGGCCCGCGCCCCGCGCGCCAGTGCAAATCGCTGCATCTCGGCGTAGCCGCGCGTCATCAGGGCGGCGCGCGCGCTTTCCCCGAGTCCGGCGCCGATGGCGGTGCCACAGGCGATGGCGATGACGTTTTTCAGCGCGCCGCCGATTTCGGCGCCGGTTACATCCGTGGTGCGGTAGAGCCGCAGCGCGCCGGTGGTCAGCATCGCCTGAAGCCGAGCGCCCCGCTCCGGATCGCGGGTGGCCAACGTCAGCGCCGTCGGCAGGCCCAGCGCGATGTCGGCGGCGAAACTGGGCCCGGTCAGCACCGCGCAACCCGCCGGCTTCAGCACCTGGTCGGCCACGGCCGAGGGGGTCAGCCCGGTGGCCAGCTCGATCCCCTTGCAGCACAGCACAAGCTGCCGGCCCTCCAGAACCGCGCGATGCGCCATCAGCGTGGCGCGCAACCGTTGCATCGGAACCGCCACCAGAACCGCCCGCGCCATCGCCAGCCGCGCGGCATCGGCGGTTGCGCGCAGGTTGTCGGGCAATGGCCTGTCGGGCAGCCGCGCGGCGTTGACCCGCGCGCTGTCGATGGCACGGGCGCGCGCCGCATCCCGCGCCCACAGCGTCACCGGGCCCCGTGTGGCCAGTGCGATCGCCAGAGCGGTGCCAAAGGCGCCGGCCCCCATGACCGCGCATGTCATGCCTTGGCCCCCTTGCGCCCGCCGCCCAGCATTCCCGGCTGCGCGGTGTCCAGCGGCCAACGTGGCCGGGCCGGCAGCGTCAGATCGTCGATCAGGCCCAAACGCAAGCGTTCGATGCCGGCATGGGCGATCATCGCGCCGTTATCGGTGCAAAGCGCCAGAGGCGGCGCCACGAATCCGACATCGGCAGCCGCGCAGACCGATTGCAGCGCGCGGCGGATCGCGGTGTTGGCCGCCACGCCCCCGGCAACGGCCAGCACCGGCACCGCCGGCTGTTCCGCGCCATAGATCGCCAGCGCGCGCCGCGTCTTGATCGCCAGAACATCGGCAACCGCAGCCTGAAATCCGGCGCACAGATCGTCGCGGTCGCGCTGCCACAACCCGCCCTGCGCGCGCACCAGATCGTCGCGGGCGCGCAACAGTGCGGTTTTCAGCCCGGAAAACGACAGGTTGCAATCGGCCCGGTCGGCCAGCGGGCGGGGCAGCCGAAACCGATCCGGATCGCCCCGCGCGGCAGCCGTTTCCACCGAGGGGCCACCGGGCTGCGGCAAGCCCAGAAGCCGCGCGACCTTGTCGAAGGCTTCGCCGGGCGCATCGTCGATCGTGCCGCCCAGACGGGTGAAATCCGCCGCGCCGCGCACCACCAGAAACTGGCAATGCCCGCCCGACACCAGCAGCATCAGATAGGGATAGGCCACGGCATCGGTCAGGCGCGGGGTCAGCGCATGACCCGCCAGATGATTCACCCCGATCAGCGGCAGGCCGGTCGCCGCGCTGAGACCCTTTGCGCACATCACCCCCGCCATCACCCCGCCGATCAGACCCGGCCCTGCCGTGACCGCGATCGCGTCGAGATCGCTCAGCGTCAGCCCTGCCTGCTCCAGCGCCTCGGCGACGGTACCGTCCAGTTTTTCGGCGTGCGCGCGCGCGGCGATTTCAGGCACCACGCCGCCGAACCCCTTGTGGAGCCGGTCCTGACCATGCACCACTGATGACATGATCCCGAGTTCGCCCATGTCATCGCGCACCACGGCGGCTGCTGTGTCGTCACAGCTGCTTTCGATGCCAAGTACCGTGCAGGTCGCCTTCATGCGGTGGGGTCCGTTCATGGGTGGATATAGCGCAGCTAACACCCGCCGCCGGCCCAGACAATCCCGGTGGCCGCGATGACAGGCCCGCGCCCGACGCTTTTGATGACGCGGCCGGCACCGGCTTCGGAACGGTTCGTGCAAGCGCTGAACCCGGCGCTGCGCGGCTGGCTGCGGGTGATCGTGGCCCCGCTGACCGAAATCGCCGCCGTTCCGGCCAGCGCGGATACAACGGGCATCCGCGGTGTGATCTTCAGTTCGGCCAACGGTGTGCGGATGGCGGCGGCGGCGGGAATTGGCGCGGGATTGCCGGCGTTCTGCGTCGGCGCCGCCACCACCCGCGCGGCGCAGCAGGCCGGGTGGCACGCCCGGCAGGCCGGAGACGATGCGCAAACGCTGATCGACGCGCTGCTGCGCGATCCACCCGAGGCGCCGCTGATCCATCTGCACGGGGTGCACAGCCGCGGGGCAGTGGCCGAAACCCTCACCCGCCACGGGGTTCCGACAACTGGCCGCGTGCTTTACGACCAGCGCCATGTTCCGCTGTCGCCCGACGCCTGCGCGGTTCTGGACGGCGGGCAGATCGTGATCGCGCCGCTCTTTTCCCCGCGCAGCGCCCAGGCGTTCCGCAAGGCCCTGACCGGCACCGCTCCGGTCTGCGCGATCGCGATCAGCGCCGCGACGGCGCGGGAAATGGACGGGCTTGATCGGGTTACAGTGCTCACCTCTCCGTCACCGGACGCCGAGGCCATGCGGAAGCTGGTGGAAAATCAGGTAAAACAGACCTGCCGGGTTGAGGGTGGCCCGACCCCACAGTAATGTCGCGGGGTGCATCTGCCGTTTTGCATGTAGAATCGAATTGGGGGGCGACCGCTTTGGCCGACAAAAAGACTTCCGAGCTGGAGGAGGGATCCACACCGCCGAAGGAAACGGCAACCGCCGCCGCGTCTGAAAAACCCGACACACCAGAGGGTCAGACCCAGGCGCCACCGCCGGCAGAGCCCGGAACCGAGGCCGCCAGCAAGGACGAAACCGAAGCCGAGGCACCCGTGCCGGACGCGGCGGATCCGCCCGCCGCAACGGGCGAGACGGATTTGCCGCCCCTGTCGGGCGAGGTGAAGGATACGGATCCGCAAGCCGATGACGCGCCGGAGGCCGGGTCCGGCGCAGAAGAGACCACGAAATCGCCCACGCCAGAGGCCGCGCATGATGGCGAAACCCCGGCGTCCGCCGATTCCAGCGCCGCGCCCCTCAAGGCGGCCCCGATGGAGGATCCCTGGGCAAAACCCGAACCGCAGGATACGCCCCCGGCCGATGATGCCGTGGCATCTCCGGCGCCTCAGCCCGAAACCAAGGTTGTCGAACGGGTCATCGAACGCAAGCGCGGTGGATTTCCGGCACTTCTGGGCGGTGTTGCGGCGGCAGCGCTTGGTTATCTCGCTGCGAGCACCGACCTGATCGAGGGGCTGATGCCCGGCGCGCCCGACACCGCCGCTGAAATCGCCGCACTGGATGCGCGGATAGGCGAGCAATCCGACCGAATCGCAGATGTCGCAGGCCGGATCGGCGGCATCACCATGCCCGATCTGGCGCCTCTCGACGCCGGCATAGCCCGCAACGCCGAAGCAGTTGCGGCGGTCCAACCGGCCCTGGCCGATCTGGTAGCGCGGATCGATGCCCTCGACCAGCGGCTGACCGATGTAGAGAAACGCCCGATCTCCGAAGGCGTCTCCGAGGCGGCGATCGCCGCCTACGAAGCGGAGCTGGCGGCGTTGCAAGGATCGGTTGCGGCCCAGCGCGCGGAAATCGAAACCATGATCGCCGAAGCCCAGGCGCAGGCCAGCCAGGCGGCCCAGTCGGAACGCGGCACCGCCGCGCGTGACGCGCTGACACAGCTGCGTATCGCGCTGGATGCGGGCGCGCCGTTTCAGGGCGCCCTCGCCGCGTTTCGGCAAAACGCCGGTGCGGACGTTCCGCCGGCCCTCTCGGATTGGGCCGATAGCGGGTTGCCCACCCTCGCCAGCCTGCAGGAAACCTTTCCCGATGCCGCGCGCCGCGCGCTTGCCGCCGCGCGCAAGGACGATCAGACAGCCGGCGGCGTCGGCACGTTCTTTCTGCGCCAGCTCGGTGCGCGTTCGGTCGAGCCGCGCGATGGCGATGATCCCGACGCGGTTCTTTCGCGCATGGACGCCGCCGTCACCGCCGGCAATATCGGCGATGCGCTGTCCGAGTTCGATACCCTGCCCGAATCCGCGCAGGCGGAACTGTCGGATTGGGTCGCGTCGGCCCGCGCCCGCACCGGCGCGATGCAGGCCGCCGCAGATCTGGCGCAAAGCCTGAATTCCAACTGAAGGTTTCCCCTATGCTTTGGTCACTGATTAAAATTCTTCTCTTCGTCACGATCGTGGCGGCGCTGACCCTCGGGGCCGGATACCTGATGGAATCCGAAGGTGGCATACAGATCACCGTCGCCGGAACCGAATTCACCCTGGGGCCGTTGCAATCGGTGATCGCCGCGGTGATCGTTGTCGTCGCGGTGTGGATCTTCCTCAAGCTGTTGTCATTGCTGGTGGCGGTACTGCGGTTTTTGAACGGCGATGAAACCGCGATTTCGCGGTATTTCGACCGCAACCGCGAACGCAAGGGTTTTCAGGCGCTGTCGGAGGGCATGCTGGCGCTGGCATCCGGCGAAGGCCGGTTGGCGCTGGCGAAGGCCGCGAAGGCTGAAAAATACCTTCAGCGCCCCGAGCTGACAAACCTTCTGACCGCTCAGGCGGCCGAGCTTTCGGGCGATACGAAGAAGGCGGCCGAAACGTACAAGCTTCTGGTGGCGAACGAATCCACCCGGTTCGTCGGGGTGCGCGGGATTCTCAAACAAAAGCTGGCCGAAGGCGACAATGAGACCGCCCGCAAACTGGCCGAACGGGCTCTGAAGCTGAAACCGAAGCATTCCGAAACCCAGGACGTGCTGCTGCGCCTGCAGGCCGAGGCCGAAGACTGGGCCGGTGCCCGCGCGACGCTGAGCGCAAAGCTCAAACATGGCACCCTGCCGCGCGACATCCACAAGCGCCGCGATGCGGTCCTCGCGCTTTCCGAAGCCCGCGACATCATGGACGACAACAAGACAATCGAGGCCCGCGAGGCTGCGATCGAGGCAAATCGCAAGTCGCCCGACCTGATCCCGGCGGCCGTCATGGCGGCCCGCTCCTATGTCGAACAGGGCAAGCCGCGGTATGCCACCCGTGTGATCCAGAAGGCGTGGGACACGCGCCCGCACCCCGAACTGGCCGCGGCCTTTGCTGCCATCGAACCCGAGGAAACGCCCGCGGCGCGGATCAAGCGGTTTGCACAGCTGACCAAGCAGAAGCCAAATGAGGTCGAGGCGCGTCTGGTGATGGCCGAACTGCATATCGCCGATGAAGACTTTCCGGGCGCACGCCGCGCGCTGGGCGATTTGCTGGAAAACGATCCCGATGCCCGCGCGCTTACCATCATGGCGGCAATCGAACGTGGCGAGGGCGCATCCGACGTGGTGGTCAAGGGGTGGCTGACCCGCGCGCTGTCTGCACCACGCGGCCCGCAGTGGGTTTGCGACAACTGCCAGACCGTTAATGCGGAATGGGGTCCGGTGTGCAAGAGCTGCAAGGCTTTTGACACCCTGTCGTGGCGGTCGCCCGTGCAGACGGATCTTGGGTCGGCAACTGGTGTCCAGATGCTGCCGATGATCGTGGGCGCGCCGCCGGCCGATGTGCCCGTGCCTGAAGATATGCCCAAAGCCGAGGTTCTCGGACCCGATGCCCCCGATACGCCAGCAGCGGATGGCGGGACGCCCTAGCCCGCGTCGGCGTGACAATCAGGCATGCGCGGCGCTGATCATCGCGTTAAAAATAGCTGCGGACAAGGGAACCGGCCACCAGGGCCCAGCCGTCCGCAACCACGAAGAACGCCAGCTTGAACGGCAGCGAAACGATGGCCGGCGGCACCATCATCATGCCCATCGACATCAGGATCGCGGCCACCACAAGGTCGATGATCAGAAACGGCAGGAAGATCAAAAAACCGATCTGGAACGCGCGCGAGATCTCTGACAGCAGGAAGCTGGGCACCAGGATCGACAGCGGCGCATCCGGCGAGGGCGCGGTGGCATCGGTGTCGGGACGCAGATCCGCCATCGCGATGAACGTGTCCGAATCGACCCGGGCCGCCATGAAGCTGCGGAAAGGGGCCAGAACCTCGCGTGTTGCGGCTTCCACATCGATTGTTTCCGCCAGAAGCGGTGCGACACCGTTTTCCCATGCGGTGGTGAACACAGGCTCCATGACGAAGTAGGTCAGAAACAGGGCCAGGCTGACGATCAGCATGTTGGGCGGCGATTGCTGAAGGCCGATCGCCTGCCGCAAGATCGAAAGTACGGTGACGATGAACGGAAAACAGGTGACCATGATGGCAAGTCCCGGTGCAAGGCTGAGCACCGTGATCAAGAGGATCAACTGTATCGACCGCGCGGTGACCGATCCGCCTTCGCCAAGCGAAATGGAAAGCTCCTGAGCCAGGCCCGCGGTGGACCCCGACAGGATGCAAAGGCACGCCAGCAGCAGAAGCGGAAAATGTCTCGGCATCACAGGCCATTTTGCAGGTCGGCGATTTCCGTCAACCTCACCGCCAACTGACCCTTGCGATCGCCATCCATCTCTTCCAGCTCGCCGCGCGCGATCAGCTTGTCGCCAACATAGAGTTCAACCGGGTCCTCAACCCGTTTGTCCAGCGTCAGAACCGCGTTCTCGCCCAGTCTGACCAGATCACGGACGAGCGGCCGCGCCTTTCCGACCGAAACCACAACCTCGATCGGGACCGAAGTGAATGGATTGCCGGCGTCGGCGGGCCGGCGAGGGGAGTCGGTGAGATCATCCATGAGAAAGCTCCTTTTGAACCTGGTAGGCAAATGCGTCGATGGCATCGGTTATGTTGATAAGAAGCGAATCGAGGTTGACCTCGCGCTCTTCGCGGCCGACCCGCAGGAAGGCTTGCCCTTCCATCAGTGTGGCGTCACCGATGATGCGCACGGGCATCGCCAGGTCAGCGGGCAACAGCGCCTCGACGGCGGGCAGGCTGTCGGGTGCGGTGACGATCTCTACGGGCATTGCACCCTGGTGCGCCGTAATTGTCTGAAGCTCTTCCACCACCACGGCCCCGAGTGAACGGTGCACCGCGCGGGGCAGCATCTGGTGGGTTATGGCCTGCAAGACAGGTGCCACAGATCCAAGCATCTGTGTGTAGGCTTCCTGATAAGTGAACGACAGATCCTGCAGGTTGCGCGACAGTTGCGTCGACAGGCGCATGTGATCGTCATCCTGCGCCTTGACCGCATCCTCCCAGCCAGCGGAATAGCCATTCTCGAATGCGGTCAGTTTCTGTTCTTCAAGTTCCATGTTTTCTTCGTCTTGTCCGGTTGCGAACAACCGACCGCCTGGCCCGAAATCCTCAAGCAGATGGGCAATGGTCATCTGGCGGTCTCCTCATCTTCTTCTTCCAGCCAGCTGCGCAGGATCTCTACGGTCTCTTCCTGGCGTTGGCCGATCAGATGGCGCAGGCGTTCAACAGGATCGGCATCCGCGGAGGCCAGCGACGCAAAGTCGGCAACGCCCATATCCAGCCCATCGCCAAAACCGGCATCCCCGGAGTCGGCGATCTCACCGGTGAGCGCTGCCATCTCCGGGGCGTCGGGGCCCGCTTCAACCGTTCTGGGGCCGGGCGGCAGGGCCGCAGGCTCGAATGGCGTCCCCTCGGGCGCCTTCGCCAGGATTGGCCGTACGACGAACAGCCCCAGTATCAGCGTGACCAACGCCAGAACCGCCATCTGCACCAGCGCCATGGGATCGAAACTGAAGCCGTCCAGAAAGGATTGTGAAGCCGGCGTGCCCAGGGGCGCGATAGCGGGAAGATCCATGCTGCGCAGCGTAATCACATCGCCCCGCGCCTCGTCAAAGCCGACCGCAGAAGCCACCAGATCGCGCAGGGCGGCAAGCTCGGCATCGGGGCGGGGTACAAAGCCGGATTGCGCGTCCGGACCGTTCTGCGGCAGCCCGTTCACCAGAACGGCGACCGAAAGCCGCTTGACAGCGCCTGGCGCGCGCAACACCTCCCGTTCGGTTTCTGACACCTCATAGTTCACCCGCTCGCGGGTTTCGCTGGTCTCTGCCGATCCGCCTGCGCCATTCGCGGCATCGCCGTCCGGCAGGTTGGATGCGACGGTCACATCTCCGCCAGCGTCCGACGAGGTGTTCGAGCGTTCTTCTGTATCGGTGCTGACGGCAACGCGGCTATCGGGGTCGAACCGTCGTTCACGGATCGATTCGGTTTCCGTCACCGTATCCACGCTGACCTCGACCACCGCATTTCCCGGTCCCACACGGGCCTCGACGAGGCGCTGAACCCGGTCGCGCAGCACCTGTGCCTTGTCCTGCGCCAAGGGAGTCGGCGCGGTCGCGTCATTCGATCCGATCAACCCGCCCGACGAATCGATCACGGTTACATCGTCTGCCGACAATCCGGCTACCGCCGAGGCAACGAGGTGGCGAAACGCCTTGGCCTGCGCGGCGCTGATGGGTGCGCCAGTGGCGGTGATCGCAACCGATGCGGTGGGTTGCGCCGAGCGGGCAAAGGGGGTGGTGCCGCTGTTGGCGATATGGACGCGCGCCTGTGCAACGGAGGCGCTGGCGACGATCGTCCGGGCCAGTTCACCTTCCTTTGCGCGCCAATAGGCGGCATCGAACATCTGCGACGTGGTGCCGAACCCGCTGAGTGAATCAAGCAGTTCATAGCCCCGCCCACCGGTTGCTGGCAGTCCTTCGCTGGCCAGGGTCATTCGCAGTTGATCGCGTTTCGTCGCGTCGACATAGATCGATCCGCCGCGCACATCGTAGGCCGCGCCGTTCTGTTCCAGCGCGCGGACAACTTCGCCCGCCGCGCTGGTTTCCAGACCGGCATAAAGCAATGACATCGAAGGTGTCGCCGCCAACCGCGACAACGCCAGAACCGAGGCGAACACGCCGATCGTAGCAAGTATGACGATCGCGCGGCGACGCCCGTCCAACCCGGCCCAGACATTTCTGATCTGCTGCACATCAACCTCCGCTGAGCCCGGACGTTCTGCCCGGATGAGGCCATCAATGACCGATCAGGCTTAACAATCGGTTAGTGCCTGTCGGGTTAGAACGGTTTCGTGCAGCAGCGATGAGGTTCGAAAATGACGGATGCAGCGGCCAGCCCGCCGGAACCAGGGGTAAAACGTTCCAAGCTACCGCTTTTGCTGGGAATATTCCTGGCGATGCTGGGGGGTGGCGCCGGCTATTTCAGTGTCAGCAGCGGGATCGTCAGGCTGGGCGAATCGCCATCCGAAACGGCCGAAACCGCCACACCCGGCGCGGCGCCCGAGGTTGAATATGTGCCCATCGATCCGATGATCATTTCGCTGAACGACAACGGCAGCATCCTGCATCTGCGTTTCAGCGCACAGATCGAGGTCGACGCGCGGTACAAGGCGGACGTGACCAGGCTGATGCCGCGGATCGTCGATGTTCTGAACACCTACATGCGGGCGCTCGACCTGGATGACCTGCGCGATGCGCAGGCGCTGACCCGCCTGCGGGTCCAGATGTTGCGGCGGATCCAGGTGGTCGTCGGAGAAGGCCGGATCGGCGATCTGCTGATCATGGAATTTGTACTGAGTTAGGAGAAAAACAGATGGAAATCATTGCCGATATCCTGCTCGTTGCCGGCGCTCTGGGTGCCGGGTTCTATTGCTACATTCTTGCACGTCGGCTGAGCCGGTTCAACGATCTGGAAAAAGGTGTGGGCGGCGCGGTCGCCGTGCTGTCGGCCCAGGTTGACGATCTGACCCGCACGCTCACCGCCGCCCAGACCACCTCGGCGACATCGACGGATGCCTTGAACGATCTGACGAAACGGGCCGAAGGCGTCGCGCAGCGGCTCGAGCTGATGATGGCTTCACTGCATGACATGCCCGACGCGGACGGCCTGAGCGCGAAAGGCGCGCCCGCCCAGAACCCGCCGCGCAAGGAAGAACCTGTCTTCATGCGCCACAGCCGAGGATAGATACCATGTTCAACAGCTTGTTCCGACGCAAGGCCCGCCGCCGCCAGGGGCGTGGCGTGCTTGTCCTCGTGACCGGTCTTCTGGTGGCTTCGGCCCTCGTCCGGCTGGCATCGGGGCCCGGTGCCGCCATCGCCCGTGAAACCGCACAGGCTGATGATCCGCCGCAGGCGATGGCGCAGGGGCAACCGGCCCTCGACATCGGTGCCGCGCTGGAAGCGTTTCAGCAAAGGGAGGAACGGCTGAAGTCCCGCGAGCGGCGGGTTGAGGACCGGATGCAGGCGCTGGCGCTTGCCGAACGCCAGATCGACGAGAAACTCGTCGCTCTGGAAGCCGCTGAATCCCAACTCCGCGCGACCCTGGCGGTTGCCGACAATGCCGCAGAGAACGACGTTGCACGGCTGACCACGGTTTACGAAAACATGAAACCCAAGGACGCTGCCAAGCTGTTCGAGGAGATGGATCCACAGTTTGCAGCAGGTTTTCTTGCGCGAATGCGCCCGGACGCCGCCGCCGGGGTCATGACCGGGCTCAGCCCCGCTGTCGCCTATTCGATCAGTGTCATTCTTGCCGGACGCAACGCCAATGTGCCCATCCGATGACATGAAAGTCCGATCAGGGTTTTCTTTACCGATTGCTGGGATGCTGACACCTCAGATGATTCACGGGGTATCGGAATGATTGGTATAATTGGGATCGTGATGATCTTCGTCATGGTTTTCGGCGGCTACCTGGCTGCCGGCGGCAAGATGGGCATTATCCTGAAATCACTTCCGTTCGAAATGATGATGATCGGTGGGGCCGCCGTTGGCGCCTTCATGATCAGCAATGACATGAAGGCGATAAAGCACACGCTCCGCGACATGGCGCGAGTGTTCAAGGGACCGCGCTGGAAGAACGAGGACTACCGCGACCTGCTGTGCCTTCTGTTCGAGCTGATCCGGATCGGCAAGCAGAACCCGGTCGCGCTGGAAGAGCACACCGAAAGCCCGTCCGAATCCTCGGTGTTCGGCAAGTATCCGCGGATCCTGAAGGATGCCGAGGCTGTGGAGCTTATTTGTGACACGCTTCGCTCGGCCTCGATGAACTACGACGATCCGCATCAGGTGGAAGAGGTTCTGGAAAAGCGCATGGAGACAAGTCTGCACCATGCCATGCACTCAAGCCACGCCCTCCAGACGGTCGCCGACGCCTTGCCGGCGCTCGGGATCGTGGCTGCCGTGCTGGGCGTGATCAAGACGATGGCATCGATCGACCAGCCGCCAGAGGTTCTGGGAAAGTTGATCGGCGGTGCCCTCGTCGGAACGTTTCTTGGCGTGTTTCTTGCCTATGGCCTGGTCGGCCCCTTTGCCACGCGCCTGAAGGCTGTTGTCGAGGAAGACGCGCATTTCTATCAACTTATCCGTGAAGTCCTGGTGGCCAACCTGCATGATCACGCGACCAACATCTGCATCGAGGTGGGACGACAGAACACCCCTTCGCAGCACCGGCCCTCCTATTCCGATCTGGAAGAGGCGCTGAAAAGCCTCAAGCAGGACGCTGCGTAATGGGCAAGTCAAGCAGCATTTCGCTTCGGATCGAAGGTTTCACGCCGTTGCAGCATGGTCCACAGGACATTGACGCGGCGGCGTGCGAGGGCGATGAGGGCCTGGGTGTGGTGCTTTCCCTCTTTTC
>JANSXZ010000037.1 GCA_024742705.1 Paracoccaceae bacterium
TTGGTGATCATAGCACAAGCGAAACACCCGGATCCATCCCGAACCCGGAAGTTAAGCGCTGTCGCGCCAATGGTACTGCGTCTCAAGACGTGGGAGAGTAGGTCATCGCCAAACCTGATAATCACTCAGTTCTCTGTAAACAAAAAACGATACCCCATCCTTGCGGTGATCGTACCAAAAAAACCCTCCGGCTTTCATCCAGCATGTTTGGATGCGAACCTGAGGGTTTTTCTTTGCGCTGTAGTTGCGCGAACCAATAGCCAACCAATCCGCTCAAATGTTGTTCTTCCGGGCCATTGCGTCTATAACGACGCAGGTTCTGCTGGAGGACATCGATGCAAAACGCGCCCGTGGCCGACGATATGGCCCTGCCCGACGGTGAGGAGAGGCTTCGGCAAGAGCTTGAGGCCAATCTGAGTTCGGGGGCCTGGCCAGGCGGGATGCGATTGCCGACCGAGCGGGTGCTTTCCGAAAAGTTCGGTATCGGTCGCGTACGGGTACGGCGCGTTCTGGATGTCTTTGAACGCGAGGGCCGCATCACCCGAACCGTGGGGCGCGGCACCTTCGTCAGCCGGACGGATCTATCGACGCCCATGTCCGACGCTGACATCAAGTCGGTCAGCCCCGAGGATTTGATGGATGTGCGCCTTATGATCGAACCGCAGATGGCCGACTTGCTGGTTCGGCGCGCGTCCGAGGCAGATCTGGGCCATATTCGCGATCTGGTCGCCCTGGGTCGGCGCAGCCGGTCGATGGCTGAATTCGAGGAACTGGATCACCGGTTTCACATGGCGCTGACAGAGGCGGCCAAGAACACATACCTCACCGGGATCATCGCGCGGATTCAGGCGGTGCGACAGTCGCAGGCCTGGAGCACCGTGCGCCGGCGCGGGCTGACCAGCGACCGCCAGCGTACCTATCAGGATCAGCATGAAGCCATAGTTGCCGCACTGGAAGCGCGCGACACCGACGCGCTGCGCGCGGCCCTGCGCCGGCACTTGATGGATGTGCGCCGGAATCTTGGGCTAGGTTGACCCGCCACCGCGCCATTGTGATCCAATAAGGCGCTTTGGTTCAGATTGGTCTTGTTTGAGTCGCGGTTGTATGAGACCGTTCCCGCAAGGCCATGCCAAAGCGGGGAGCCATGACAGACGCCAGATTGGAAGTATTCGGCTGGTTCGGCGCCGTGGCGTCCACCCACTGGCTGGCCAGCCAATCGGCTATGGGCGTTCTGGAACGTGGCGGCAATGCTTTCGATGCAGCGGTGGTTGCGGGGTTCGTCATGCAGGTGGCGCAGCCCCATCTGAACGGCCCGGCGGGGGATGTTGCGATCCTTCTGCGCGCGGCCGGCGGTGATGCCGTGCACAGCATCTGCGGCCAGGGGCCGGCGCCGCGCGGTGCCACAGTGTCGGGAATCCGCGCGCTTGGTCTGGATGCGGTACCGGGAACGGGCCTTCTGCCCGCCGTGGTGCCCGGTGCTTTCGATGCGTGGATGCGGCTTTTGTCCGAACGTGGTACGCTGGACGTGCGCGACGCCCTGGCACCGGCGATCGAGTATGCCGAAAAGGGGGTCGAGGTCGATCAGCGTCTGCATGAGACGCTGAAAGCGGCGGCCCCTGTCTTCACGCGCTACTGGCCTACGTCCGCGCAACAGTATCTGGACCGCGATGGGCAGCCGCCGGCGCGTTCGGCGCGGTTTCGTAACGCCGAACTGGCGGCGGTGTGGCGGCGCATGATCAAGATCGCCGAAACGACTTCGGCGGATCGTGTCCTGGCGATCGAGGCGGCGCGCGATGCCTGGTCGGACGGGTTTGTCGCGGCTGCCATTGACACATTCTGCCGCGACACGCGGGTCATGGATGTCAGTGGGCGGATTCACGGCGCGTTTCTGACCGGCGCGGACATGGCCGGATGGCGGGCGTTTGACAGGCCGGTGATCAGCGCCGAATTCGCAGGCCACAAGGTGCACAAATGCGGGATGTGGACACAGGGGCCGACGTTGCTGCAGGCGCTGAACCTGCTCGATGCCGAAGGGTTTGCCGATCTCGATCCGGCGGGGGCGGAGCAGGTGCACCTGCTGACCGAAGCGATGAAGCTGGCCTTGGCCGACCGCGACGCCCACTATGGGCTCAGCGGCCCCGAAGCCGAAACGCGGGCCGAGGCCCGTCTGGCCCTGCTGCTGTCCGACGATTACAGCGCGGCGCGGCGTCGGCTGTTGTCGGATCGCGCATCGCATGAATTCCGGCCCGGCGCAGTGCCCGGCCAGACCTGGCGGCCCGATTATGCGGCGGCCGCGGCGAGGCAACGCGAAGCGGGGTTGTTGGCGGCCTATGGCGGCGGCGAGCCGACGGTTGTCTATGATCCGGTGCCGGATGCCGCCCCGGCCCATAGCCGGGCCTATGTGGAACGCGCCGTGGGCGATACCAGCTATCTGACCGTGGCCGACGCGGCAGGCAACGTGGTTTCGGCCACACCTTCGGGCGGGTGGCTGCAATCGTCGCCCGTGGTGACTGGGCTGGGGTTTCCCCTGGGCACCCGTGCGCAGATGATGTGGCCCGACGAGGCGGCGCCGGCGCGGTTGGCGCCCGGTGGCACGCCACGTTCAACGCTGACGCCGACACTGGCCACCGATCCCGATGGCGGCGTTCTGGCGGTGGGAACACCCGGCGGCGACCAGCAGGAGCAGTGGCAGCTGAGCTTTCTGGTCCGGCATCTGGCGCAGGGTTTGCCGATGCAGACCGCCCTGGATCTGCCCGGTCATCATACGAACCATGTGGTGAATTCGTTCTACCCGCGCGCGGCGACGCCCGGATCGCTGGTGGTTGAAGAACGGTTCGCCGGTGATCAGATCGACGACCTGCGCGCGCGCGGCCATGGTGTGACCGTGGTTGGCCCCTGGGCCGAAGGGCGCGTCTGTGCCGTTCGCGCCGCCGCCGATGGCGAACGCCGCGCCGCTGTCACCCGCAGAGGAGGACAGGCCCTTGCCGTTGCCCGCTGACACCCTGGCCACGCCCCCCGTCGCGCCGCCGCCCGCATCGGCGCTGACGCGTGCCGCGCGCAACGTTCTGTGGTTTCTCGATCATGTCGTCGGAGCCTTCGCGGTTGCCGCGCTTCTGGGCCTGGTGACAATCGTTTTTGCCAATGTGGTCGCGCGCTACGGTTTCGGATCGTCGTTCATCGGCGCGCTGGAAGCGGCGCGGTGGCTGTTCATCGCGGTCATTCTGCTGGGGGTGCCTTTGGCGCACCGGATGCGGACGCACCTTGTGATCACGCTTCTGGTCGATGCCTTGCCCGCGCCGTTGCGGCGGTTGGCGGTGTTCGTGGCGGATTTCATCGTTGCCTATGCCACGATCATGCTGATGTTCGGCGGCACCACGTTGATTTCGGTGATCGGCGGCACCAACGTGACCCTGCAATTGCCGCAATGGACACCCTATGTCGCCATCCCGATCTCGTGCGGTCTGGGGCTGATCTATCTTGCGCTGCGCGGGCTGGATGAAGCGGCGCCCTATTGGTGGCAAGGCATGGCCGCCATCCTGGCCGCCGCGTTGGTGCACGGGCTGGCGCAGGACTGGGTGGCCGGCGCGCTGCGCGGCTATGATCCGGCGGCGGCGATGGGGGTGGCCTTTGCCGCGGCCCTGGCGATCGGCACGCCGGTGTCCTTCGCGATGCTGTTTTCGGCCTTCATCGCCAATTTCGCAGGCGACATCCTGCCGCCAGCCGCGGTGGTGCAGAACATGGTCAACGGATCCAGCAAGTTTTTGATGCTGGCGATTCCGTTCTTCATCCTTGCCGGAGCCTTGATGAATTCCGGCGGATTGACCGGGAGGCTGATGGATTTCGCCTTTTCGCTGGTCGGGCACATGCGCGGCGGCCTGGCGCAGGTGAACGTGGTGTCCAGCGGGCTTTATGCCGGGGTTTCGGGATCCAGCTATTCCGACGCCGCGCTCGGCACCAAGCTTTTGGTGCCGCAGATGGTGCAGCGGGGGTATTCCGCGCCCTTCGCCTGTGCGGTCACTGCGGCTTCCGCGACCCTGCCGAACATCATTCCGCCCTCGATCGCCCTGCTGATCCTTGCGGCGGCTGCCAACCTTTCGGTGGGCAAGCTGTGGCTGGCCGGGGTTTTTCCTGGCCTTCTGATGGCCGGGCTGCTGATGGGGCTGATTTATGTGATATCGGTGCGGCGCGGGTTTGGCGGCGCCACCGAACGCGCGGGCGCGGCGGCGCGGGCGCGGGCGCTGATGCATGCCGCGCCGGTTCTGGCGCTGGCGCTGCTGATCATCGGCGGCATCCGCATGGGTGTTGTCACCCCGACGGAAGCCGGCGTTCTGGCGGTGGTCTATGCCTTCGGGCTGGGCGCCGTGGTCTATCGCGCCTGGACGCCCGCCTCGCTCTACACCAACGTCCGCACGGCCGCTGTCGAGGCGGCGCTGGTCGGGTTCCTGATCGGCGCGGCCAGCCCCTTTGCCTTCGTGCTGGTCAGCGAACAGGTGCCGCAGGCCATCGCCGGCGGCTTGCCCGAACTGACGCAGAACACGCTGGTGATGCTGTTGCTGGCCAACCTGCTGCTGCTGGCCTTCGGAATGCTTCTGGATATCGGGGCCGCCATCCTGATCCTGACGCCGCTGTTGATGCCTGCGATGGTGGCCGTGGGCGTCGATCCGATCCATTTCGGGATCGTCATCGTCGTCAATCTCATGCTGGGCGGGCTGACGCCGCCAGTCGGAATGCTGGCCTTCATCACCAGTTCGGTGTCGGGCACGCCGGTGCACCATGTGTTTCAGCAATTGCTGCCGTTTCTGGGCGTTCTGCTGCTGGCGCTGGGGCTGATCACCTACATTCCCGGCATTTCGCTGGGGCTGGGGTACATTCTGGACGCCTGGTGACGGGGCGCGTCTCAGGAAATCCATGACACTACGAAAGCAACAGGGGAAAGGAAAAAACATGTCATTTCATTTCAAATCCGACCGGGGTTCCATCGCCGCGACGTTCGGCGCGGTCTGCCTTGGGCTGGCCGCGGCCACCGTCGCGCCGCCGGCCTTTGCCGAACCGATGCGCGTGACGGTCACGTCGCTTTATGCGCCGTCGAAACCGCAGACTCTGGTCTGGGTCAAGTTCGGCGAACTGCTGGAAGATCGCCTGCCCGGCGAATTCGAGGTGCGCATCATCACCGATGGCGCGCTGGGGGGCGAAAAGGAGGAGGCCGAAGGCATCCTTCTGGGTTCGATCAACGGCAGCTTGTCGACCATCGCCAACCTGACGACATGGGTGCCCGAAGGCGCCTTGTTCGACATGCCGTTCATGTTCCGTGACCAGGCGCATATCGATGCGGTGATGAACGGCCCCATCGGCCAGGAGATGAAAGGGCTGTACAAGGCACAGGGCTTCACCGTTCTCGATTTCATCACCTATGGGTCGCGCAACGTGATCTCGAAGGCGCCCATCGACAGCCCCGATGACGTGGCCGGCAAGACGATGCGCGTGCTGCCCAGCGAACTGCACGTCGATCTGTGGGACAGTCTTGGCGCCAACCCGACGGCGGTTCCGATCACGGAAGCCTATGGCGCGCTGGAAACCGGCGTGGTCGATTACATGGACATGACCAAATCGGGCTTCGATGCGCTCAAACTGTTCGAGGTGGCGCCCTATCTCACGGAAACCAATCATATCTGGGCTCTGGGCGTGATCTACTTCGGCAACAACTTCTTCGACAAGCTCAGCCCGGAACAGCAGGCGGTGTTCCAGGAGGTCGCGGCCGAGGCGACCGACTATTTCGACGAGCTGGCCGCCGCCGAACAGGATGCATCGCTGCAAAAGACGCTGGCCGCCGGAGCGGAGGTCGTCGCGACGGATATCGGCGCATGGCAAACCGCGATGGAGCCGTTCTGGGACAGCTACGCCGACAAGGTGGGCGGCATCGAGCGCATCAAGGCGGTTGTCGATACGCGCTGATCAAGCGCAACATTCACGGATCTTCAGGCGGCGCGCCCACGCCGCCTGTTTTCTCCCTTGTCGCGGGCGATGGCCCGCGGCCTCTTTGCAGGATACTTTGACATGGCAACGAAATTCCCCATCCCCGATCTCCCTGAAAGCTTTCCCGAGGAAGACTTCCTGCGCGACGGGCCCATGCGCCACGAAATCATCGTGATGTCGGTCGAAGCGGCGAACCGGCAGGGCCACCCGGATGTCACCCGCGAAACGATCTGGACCCGGCCGGACCACCGCGACCTGATGCTGGAGTACCTGCGCGATTGCCGGCCCCTTCCGATCATCCTCGAGCTGATCTCGGAACTGGAGCGCGGCGAACCGGCGATGCAGGACTGATCCGATGCAGGCGGTATGGCCGGCCGGCGGCGGGTTCGAATTCCGCCATGCCACGCCCAGCGTGATTTTCGGCGCGGGCAGCCTGGCGCGGCTGGCCGATGTGGCATCCGAAAACGCCTGTGCCCGGTGCCTTGCGATCCTCGATCCGCATTTCGCCGATCATCCGATCCGCGACCGGCTTGCCGCGTTGGTGGCGCCGGCCGATCTGGTATGCCATGTGATCCCCGACGCCGAACCCGGCATCGCGTCGGTCGAGATGGCGCGCACAGCCCTGGTGGCGGCGCAGGCGGACCTGATCGTCGCCATCGGTGGCGGGTCGGCCATCGACACCGCGAAATCGGCGCTGATCAACGCCGCAAATCCGGGTGCCTTTGCCGATCTGATTGCGGCCGGGCCTGCGGGGCTGCGGGCCTGGCCGGGGCTGTTCGTGGCCGTTCCGACCACGGCGGGCACCGGCAGCGAAGTTTCGGAAACCACGATCATCGACGTGCCTGGCACCGTCTACAAGGCGCATCTTCGATCCGTTCACATGGCGCCGCAGGTTGCGATCCTCGATCCCGAACTGGGCGTTTCGGCGCCGCGCGGGGTGACGATCGCGTCGGGCTTCGATGCGCTGACCCATGCGGTCGAAGCCTATACATCGCGTGCGGTCAACCCGTTGACCGATGCGCTGGCGCTGTCGGGCGCCGCGCTGCTGGCGCACAATCTGCGGCTCTGTGCCGACCGGCCCGACGATCTGGACGCGCGCGGCGCCTGCCTGATCGGATCGGCGCAGGCGGGCATTGCGTTCAACTCGGCGCATCTGGGAATTTCACACGCCATCGCGGGGGCGCTGGGTGCGTTGCATCACGTCCCGCACGGGCTGGCGAATGCGCTTGCGCTGCCCTGGGCGATGGCCTTCAACGCGCCCGCCATGGCGGCCAAGGACGCAACGCTGGGGGCGCTGTTCGGCGCACCGGATGCGGCCAGCGGAATTTCGCGCCTGCGTCACGATCTGGGTTTCGATCAGGGGCTTGACGAACACGTCACCGGCGATCTCGATGCGGTCGCCCGCGCGGCAATGACCAGCGGCCAGATCGCCATGAACCCGCGCCGTCCCAGTCTGGCTGACATGCGCGCGCTGCTTGAGGCGATGCGCCGTCCCACCGGCGGCGCGCGGCCGCGGCTCGATCTCTGAAGACACGCCCGGCGCGAGGCCGGCGCGACCCGCACAGGAAAGGACATCCAATGCGCCGATACGATCCCGAAACCATCGCAGCCCCGGTCGGGGCCTATTCGCACGCGGTGGAATATCCCGCGACGGCCCGTGTCCTGCATGTTTCCGGGCAGGTTGGCATCGCCCCGGACGGCACCACCGGGGCGGATACGGCCGCGCAGTCGGAAATCGTCTGGGCCAATATCGCGGCCATTCTGGCCGATGCGGACATGAGGCTGGAAGACATCGTGAAGGTCACCGCCTACCTTGTCGATCCGGCCGATCTGCCGGCCTACGGTGCGGTGCGCACGCGGTTTCTGGGCGATCTGCGGCCGACGTCCACCCTGGTGATCGTGGCCGCCCTGGTGAAACCGGAATGGCGGGTCGAGGTCGAGGTGGTCGCGGCCCGTACCTGACCCCGCGGCGTCCTGGCAGCGCCGCGGGGCCCAGAGCGCGCCGCCGTCAGGCGCCTTCGATTTCCGGGATCGCCGGAATCGGCACACCGTAGGGTGCCACGTCCTCGCGGATGTCGCGCAGCGCGGAAACGATGATGCCCACCTCTTCGTCGGGATGCGTCGCGCCCAGGCCATATTCGGCAGCCAGCGTGCGCGCCCGCGCGGCGCGCTTGCGCTCTTCCTTGGGCAGGTTGACCACGGCGTAGACCCCGTTCAGAAGGCTGCCGCGCAGCTTCTTGGTGAACTTCTCGCCCAGCATCACCTTTTCCGCCTCGCTGAGATCCTCGAAGAACCGCTTCATCAGGATGCGCCCGAACTGGATGTGCCGCGCTTCGTCGCGCAGGATCAGCTCGCAGGCCTTGCGGATCTGCGGCGGGCGCGCGTTCTTGTAGCGCGCGGTCAGAAGTTCGCCCGACAGCTGTTCGAACAGCGTGTTCACCGCCATGCCGCCGTAGAACGACATCTGGGTTTCGTCCTTTTCATCGTGAAACTTGGGAATCACCATCTTGAAATAGTCGCTGCGTGGCAGCGGCTGATACCCGCCCAGGGCATCTGCGATCCGCCATGACGCCTCGTGGTGCCGCAGTTCTTCGAAGATGAAGTTGGTGACGTGCTGCTTGATCTCGAACGGCAGGTGTTCGAACACCGCCTGGCGGTAGCGTTCGGCGCCATAGGGGGTGGCGCCATGTTCCATCCAGGCGCGCAGGCTCCACCATTCGGCACCCGATTCCAGAACCTCGGGCGGCAGATCCTTGCATTCTTCCTTCAGCGAGGCCCAGTCGATTGCCCGATCCGCATCCCATGCCAGATCACGCGCCTGCACGAAAAGGTGCCAGATGTCGGGGTATTCCAGTTCGGCGACGATAGGATACGGATTGGGGTTCTGTACCGTTTCTTCGAGCATCGATGCGTCCATTGCGCCGCTCCTCCTGTTGGTTGTTGGATAAGACGGACGCTAGCACAAAATTGGTATACAAGACTAGACTTTTAATTTTTCAAATCATTTGCTAGGCTTTACGTTACGCCGGCATCGCAGGACACCATGACAGACCTTTCTTTTGATCGCGCCGTTCCGCCTCTGGACACCGCCGGCCGGGCACTGGACCGGGCCAGCCCGGTGCCGCTCTATCTTCAGATCCGCCAACATCTTGTGGCGATGATTTCCGATTGGCCCGACCCCGAGGCACGGTTCTACACCGATGAAGAGCTGACCCGGCATTTCGATGTCGCCAAGGCGACCGTCCGGCAGGCGCTGGCGGATCTGGCGCAGTCGGGGCTGCTGCTCCGGCGGCGCGGGTCGGGCACATTCGTTGCGCCGCCGCTGGTGGTCGAACGGCTGACACCTGATCTCGACATCGAAAAACAATACGAACTGGCGGGCGCGGCGATGACACATCGCGTGCTGTCTTTCGAAACCCGCGCCGCGACACCGGCGGAAACGCGGGCGCTGGGGCTTGCTGAAAACGCGCCGGTTGTCGCGCTTTGCCGTTTGCGCGCGGTCGCGCATGTGCCGGTGGCCATCGACGAACGGGCGATGTCGGTGCCGATGGCCGAACGGCTTGGCTTCAACCGCGCGGCGGCCACCGGTTCGATCATCGACCTGGTGCGCCGCGAAGCTCGCCCGGCCCGCGCGGCATGGGAGCTGAGCGCCCGTCTCGCCGGCCAGCGTGACGGCATGCTTCTGCAGATCCGCCCGTCCGATCCGATCCTTGTGCGGGCACTGACCTACCGCGACAGCGGGGGCCACCCGATCCTGACGGGCGAAACCCGCCATCGCAGCGACATGATCCGCTGTGGTTTCGAAATGGATCTGGCTGTCGGTCCGCCGGCACAGGCGCAGGTTCACAGCTGGACGCGCGAGGCTTTCCTGGCGGGATCCGAACATGCGCCCACAGGATCGCGGCCGTGATCTATGATCACGTCATCGTCGGCGGCGGTTCGGCGGGCTGTGTGCTGGCCGGTCGGCTTTCAGAAGACGCATCCTGCCAGGTGCTGTTGATCGAAGCCGGGCCGCCCGATACCAATCCCTACATCCACATCCCGGCGACCTTCTTCAAGGTGAACAGGGGCCGCCGTGATGTTACGGTGTATCACGGCGAGGCGCAGCCCGAACTGGGCGGGCGACATTTCCTTTTGCCGCAGGGGCAGGTGATCGGCGGCGGTTCTTCGGTAAACGCGATGATCTACATACGCGGTCAGGCGGAAGACTATGACACATGGGCGCAGATGGGGTGCCGTGGCTGGTCGGCGGCCGATACGCTGCCGGTGTTCCGCGCGCAGGAAGGCAACGACACCTTCAACGATCCGCATCACGGCGTCGACGGGCCTCTGGGGGTATCGACACCGGCGTTCCGGCATCCGCTCAGCCGGGTTTTTCTGGAAGCCGCGCGCGAGGCGGGGCTGCCCGGCACCGACGATTTCAATGGCGCCTCGCAAGAGGGCATGGGGTTCTTCCAGACCACCACGCGCCGGGGGCGCCGGTGTTCGGCGGCCCGTGCATTCCTGGCCCCGGCGGCGCGGCGGCGCAACCTGACGGTGCGCACGCGGACCCGCGTGGCGCGCGTTCTGCTCGAGGGGCGGCGCGCGGTGGGGGTTCTGCTTGAGGACGGCACCGAAATCCTCGCCCGCGATTCGGTTATCCTGACGGCGGGCGCGCTGGCGACGCCGGCGCTGCTGATGCGTTCGGGCATCGGGCCCGCCGATCATCTGCACGATGTCGGCTTGGCGGTGGCGCATGATCTGCCCGGCGTCGGACAGAACCTTCAGGACCATGTGGCGGTGCCGATCGAAGCGCGCCTGAAACGCCCCGAATCGGTTCTGGGGCAGGATCGCGGGCTGCGCGGCGCGCGCCACATGTTGCGCTATCTGGCCGACCGGGGCGGGCTGCTGTCGTCGAACATCATCGAATGCGGCGGTTTCATCGATACCGCCGGCACCGGCCGTCCCGATATCCAGTTCCATTTCATGCCTGGGTTTTCGCTGGCGTCCGATGGCACCCGCGCGCCCGGTCACGGGATCAGCTTTTCCGCCTGTGTGCTGCGTCCGCAGTCGCGCGGTGAGGTGCTGCTGGACGGTGACGCGCCGGGCCACCCGGTGCGGGTGCGCGCCAATGTCCTGAGCGCGCGCGCCGATGTGCAGACGATGATGCGCGGGCTTCGGCTGGGGCTGCGCATACTTGAGGCTCCGGCGCTGCGCGCCATCGTCGCCGAACGGACCTTCCCCGCGGCCGGGCCGGTCAGCGATGCGGTGCTCGAGGCGCATATCGCCGCGCAGGCCAAGACGGTGTTTCACCCGGTGGGCACCTGCCGCATGGGCGCCGCCGACGACAGCCGCGCGGTTGTCGATCCGGCCCTGCGGATGCGCGGCCTCGAGGGGCTGCGCGTTGCCGATGCGTCGGTGATGCCCAACATCGTTTCCGGCAACACCAACGCGCCAACCATGATGATCGCCGAACGCTGCGCGGCGTTTCTGCGTGCGCGGTCGGGCGCCGGCGTCCCGGCCTGACGCCGGCCCGGCGTCAGAGCGCGCCGGTGTATTCGCCGCGTGCCGGGTAATTGCGCTCGATCGCGAAATCCAGCGCGCTGACCAGTTCAGAGAAATGCGGCCGCACGAAGGGCATCGTCTGGACCGAACCGTAGTAGAGCGTTTGTTCCGGCGTCACCATGAACAGGCCCGGTTCGGAGAACAGCGCCGGTTCCTCGATCCCGATCGAGGTCTTGCCGCGGCCGGTGGAGATATACAGCCCCCATTCACGCGCCTTGGCCAGCGACAGGTCGTAGCCGAAACGCAGCTTGGTGGCGCCGATGCCGTCGGCCATCTGGCGCGTGCGCTCGGCGTTGTCGGAACTGATCGCGATGGTCTTGACGCCGCGTTCGGCAAAGGCATCGACGCGGCTTTCCAGCTCTTTCAGGTAGTTGGCGCAGATCGGGCAATGCAGACCGCGATAAAAGCAGATGACGGTGCCGCGTTCGCTGGCGTCGGATGCCAGATCGAAGGCGCCGTGATCCAGGGTGGGCACGCCGAGATCGGGCGTTTTCTGGCGGGGCATGAGCATGGTCGGTCCTTTCGGGCTTTGAATGATTGCAGATCTACCGGAATTCATGATACGAAAAAACGGATTTAACTGATCGGAACACCTGAAATGGCCGAATATGATCGTCTGTCTGCATTGATGACGCGGTTTGCCCTGTCGGCGGAACCTTCGGCGCCAGAGACGGCGAATTTTCTTGTGGTGGCGGATCCGGCGGGCGCGCGGGTGATCCTTCTGGGGCAATCCGGCGCCTTTGTTCCGCCGGCTGACGGCACGCTGCGGATCGCGGCGCGGATCGATTGGGGCGGTGCCGACAATCCCTTGCGCGCGGCCCTTCCGCCGGTGATCGAACAGGACGCCGACGAAGATCCCGAGCTGCGCGCGCTGGTCGATCTGCTGATCAGCGAACACCGGATGGGGCGCTGTGGTGGTGTGTCGGTGCGCAACCGCCTTGTCGAGGTTCTGATCGTCAAGCTGCTGCGTGGCCTGCTCGAGAGGGGCGCGGTGCAGGGCGGTCTGCTGGGCGGCCTCTCGGATCCGCGGCTGAGCCGTGCCATCGTTGCGCTGCACGAGGCGCCGGGCCGCGCCTGGAGCAACGCGGACATGGCCGATGTGGCGGGCCTTTCGGTCAGCCGTTTTACCGATCTGTTCCGCCGCGCGGTCGGAACCACGCCGGGGGCCTACCTGCGGGGCTGGCGCCTGACGCTGGCCAAGCAGGACATCGCGCGCGGCGACCGGATCGATGCGGTGGCCCGGCGCTATGGCTACGGGTCTGGCGAGGCGCTGACGCATATGGTGCGGCGCGCCATGGGCCACAGCCCGATGGCCCTGCGCAAGGCGCACGTTGGCGAGCGGGCTTGAATTCGCCGTCCGGGCCGGTTACATGCGGCTCAGTCAAGAGGAAAGCGCGCAGACCATGGCCACCACCAACCCGATCAAGTTCGTCCAGCAGGTGCGCGCCGAAGTGGCCAAGGTTGTCTGGCCGACCCGCCGCGAGGTGTTTCTGACCACGGTGATGGTGTTCATCATGGCGGCGCTGACGGCGATCTTCTTCGCGCTGGTCGACTTGCTGATCCGCAGCGGCCTTCAGGGATTGCTGAGCCTGTTCTGACGCCGGGCGGGCGGCCAAAAACTTGGCCGCCGCTCTTGAATGCGGGCGCATTCGGCTGTACCCCGCTGCAACCTTCCGGAAATGGCGTGCGGCGATTCGTGTTGCGCGCCGCTTTTTATTCGGGACCGGGGCGGGCAGCCGCCCGCTAAACGGCTAACCGCGCGATCCGACGATCGCGCCAGGACAATACAGGGGCGGCAGGCGTCATGGCGAAACGGTGGTATTCGGTCAGTGTACTCTCGAACTTCGAGAAAAAGATCGCTGAACAGATCCGGGTTTCGGTCGCCGAAAACGGTCTCGAAGATGAAATCGACGAAGTTCTGGTGCCCACCGAAGAGGTGATCGAGGTGCGCCGTGGCAAGAAGGTGACGGCGGAACGCCGGTTCATGCCCGGATATGTTCTGGTGCATATGGAGATGTCGGATCAGGGGTATCACCTGATCAACTCGATCAACCGCGTCACCGGGTTCCTTGGCCCGCAGGGCCGGCCGATGCCGATGCGCGATGCCGAGGTTAACGCGATCCTGAACCGGGTTCAGGAGGGCGAGGAAGCACCGCGCACCCTGATCCATTTCGAGATCGGCGAACGCGTCAAGGTGAACGACGGCCCCTTCGAAGACTTCGACGGCATGGTCGAGGAGGTCGACGAGGACAACCAGCGCCTGAAGGTGACGGTTTCGATCTTTGGCCGGGAAACCCCGGTCGAACTGGAATTCACGCAGGTCAACAAGCAGGGCTGATCCTGCGGGCTTCGGTGGGGCGGGCGGTTGCAATGGCGCGGCTTGCCCTTCGGTCAGCCGGGGTAAACAGCTGAATTCCGGCGGATTTCCGCAAAGTTCTCCGTGGCGTGCGATTCCGGGTTGCAGTTTGGGTTGAACCGGGCTAGGCGCTGCGCTCGATCGTGGCCGGTTTCGGCCACGCACATCCGTGGGAGGTGCCCGCCGCGCGCGTCGGGGCCGGACCACATCGACAGCAAGCCCTGGCGTCGCGTCGCCGGGTGTTGAACAAGGAGACGGCCAATGGCCAAGAAACGTATCGGCTCGCTGAAATTGCAGGTGCCGGCAGGCAAGGCGAACCCGTCGCCGCCCGTCGGCCCGGCGCTGGGTCAGCGCGGCATCAACATCATGGAATTCTGCAAGGCGTTCAACGCCAAGACAGCGGATATGGACGAAGGCGCGCCCTGTCCCACCGTGATCACCTATTACCAGGACAAATCCTTCACCATGGAAATCAAGACGCCGCCCGCGTCTTATTACCTGAAGAAGGCGGCCAAGCTGAAATCCGGCGCCAAGATGCCTTCGCGCGAAACCGCGGGCACTGTCACCGTGGCTCAGGTGAAGGAAATCGCCGAAGCGAAGATGAAGGATCTGAACGCCAACGACATCGAAGGCGCAATGCAGATCATCCTGGGCTCGGCCCGCTCCATGGGCATCGAGGTTAAGTAAGATGGCAAAGCTGGGAAAACGCACCAAGGCGGCCCGTGCCGCCGTTGTCGGCAAGGACAACCTGACGGTGGAAGAAGCGGTTGCGCTGATCAAGGGCGCCGCATCGGCCAAGTTTGATGAAACCGTCGAGATCGCGATGAACCTTGGCGTCGATCCGCGCCACGCCGACCAGATGGTCCGCGGCGTTGTCGGCCTGCCCAACGGCACCGGCAAGACCGTTCGTGTGGCTGTCTTCGCCCGTGGCCCCAAGGCCGAAGAGGCGCAGGCCGCCGGAGCCGATATCGTCGGTGCCGAGGATCTGATGGAAACCATCCAGGGTGGCAAGATCGAGTTCGACCGTTGCATAGCAACCCCCGACATGATGCCGATCGTCGGCCGTCTGGGCAAGGTTCTGGGCCCGCGTAACCTGATGCCGAACCCCAAGGTCGGCACCGTGACGATGGACGTGGCCAAGGCCGTGCAGGACGCCAAGGGCGGCCAGGTGCAGTTCAAGGTTGAAAAGGCCGGCGTGATCCACGCGGGCGTTGGCAAGGCTTCGTTCGACGAAGGCAAGCTGGTCGAGAATGTCCGTGCCTTTGTCGGCGCAGTTTCGCGCGCCAAGCCGGCCGGCGCCAAGGGCACCTATGTCAAGAAGATCTCGCTGACCTCGACGATGGGGCCGGGCGTGAGCATTTCTGTCGACAACGCCGTCTCCGAGTAGGCGGCACACCGAGATTCCCCTGCCGCAATCGCTGCGACAGGGGTTTGGCAGGGCCAGAACATCGGCCCTGTTCTGTCCGAGACGGAGGGTTCGCGTGGCTTGCCGCGGGTATAATTCCTTCCCGAGATGGGAAACGAGACTTACCAGACACCCTCGGGTGGTTTTGGCCTCGGGACCCTGAATTGGACCCGAACGGGCGCTTTCGGGCGCCCAGACCTGAGCCGGGGGGCAACCCCCACGGTGGGGAAACCTGCCACAATTGGAGTGAAACTGTGGATAGAGCACAAAAAGAGAAGTTGGTCGATGAACTCGGCCAGATCTTTGAAAGCTCTGGCGTCGTGGTCGTTGCCCACTACACCGGTCTGACAGTTGCCGAAATGCAGGATCTGCGCGCGCGTGCACGCGAGGCGGGTGGATCTGTGCGTGTTGCCAAGAACAGGCTCGCCAAAATCGCCCTTGAGGGAAAGCCATGCGCAAGCATTGCCGAATTCCTGACGGGCATGACCGTTCTGACCTATTCCGAAGACCCCGTGGCAGCCGCCAAGGTGGCCGTGGATTTCGCCAAAGAGAACAAGAAGTACATCATTCTTGGCGGCGCAATGGGAGAGAACGCTCTGGACCAGGCCGGTGTCGAATCCGTGTCGAAGATGCCGTCGCGCGAGGAGCTTATCGCTTCGATCGTCGGCTGCATCGGCGCACCCGCTTCGAACATCGCCGGGGCCATTGGCGCACCTGCAAGCAACATTGCCTCTATCTTGTCCACGATCGAGGACAAGGCTGCGGCCTGAGCACTGTAAGACCGGCGCGTGGTTGAAAATCGCGACGTTGGAACACACATATCGTTAACGGAAAAGAGCTGAACATGGCTGATCTGAAGAAACTGGCGGAAGAGATCGTTGGTCTGACCCTGCTGGAAGCACAAGAACTGAAAACCATCCTGAAGGATGAATATGGCATCGAGCCCGCCGCTGGCGGCGCTGTCATGATGGCTGGCCCCGCCGATGCAGGCGCGGCAGCCGAAGAAGAAAAGACCGAATTCGACGTCGTTCTGAAGAACGCCGGATCGTCCAAGATCAACGTGATCAAGGAAGTGCGCGCACTGACCGGTCTGGGCCTGAAAGAAGCCAAGGACCTGGTCGAAGCCGGCGGCAAGATCAAGGAAGCGGTTTCCAAGGACGAAGCCGAAGAAGTCAAGGGCAAGCTGGAAGCAGCTGGCGCCGAGGTCGAACTGGCCTGAGCCGATTTCGTGCCTGCAACCGGGCCTTGTCGCGCCCTGCGCCGCAAGCGTCTGGCAGACATAAACACAAGGCTGGATCCGGCTCGTCCGGGTCCAGCTTCTCGCGTCTCGGTAAGTGCTGAAGGCTCAGCATTTTCCCGGGCGTGGTTCACAGGATCGGGAGGCGGCCATTGGGACGGTCGCCATGAATTGATCCGAACCCGTTGTCTCGTATGGGCGGATCGCCGTAGCCCCGGCGGCGGTCTGACCGGTGAGAAACTGAAAAGGTGACACCTGACATGGCGCAATCCTTCCTTGGCCAGAAACGTCTTCGGAAATACTATGGCAAAATCCGCGAAGTGCTGGAAATGCCGAACCTGATCGAGGTTCAGAAATCCTCGTACGATCTGTTCCTGAAATCCGGCGATGCCGACACCCCGACGCCCGGCGAAGGCATCATGGGCGTGTTCCAGTCGGTGTTCCCGATCAAGGACTTCAATGAAACCAGCGTTCTCGAGTTCGTCAAGTACGAACTGGAAAAGCCCAAGTACGACGTTGAGGAGTGTCAGCAGCGCGACATGACCTACGCCGCGCCGCTGAAGGTGACGCTGCGTCTGATCGTGTTCGATATCGATGAGGACACCGGCGCCAAATCGGTGAAGGACATCAAGGAACAGGACGTGTTCATGGGCGACATGCCCCTGATGACACCCAACGGCACCTTCATCGTGAACGGCACCGAAAGGGTTATCGTCAGCCAGATGCACCGCAGCCCCGGCGTGTTCTTCGATCACGACAAGGGCAAGACGCACAGCTCGGGCAAATTGCTGTTTGCGTGCCGGATCATCCCCTATCGCGGGTCGTGGCTGGACTTTGAATTCGATGCCAAGGATATCGTCTTCGCACGGATCGACCGGCGCCGCAAACTGCCGGTGACAACGCTGCTCTATGCGCTGGGCATGGATCAGGAAGGCATCATGGATGCCTACTATAACACTGTTACCTACAGCCTGCGCAAGAACCAGGGCTGGGTCACGCCGTTCTTCCCCGAGCGCGTGCGCGGCACCCGTCCGACCTATGATCTGGTGGACGCGTCCACCGGGGAAGTGATCGCCGAGGCCGGCAAGAAGGTCACGCCGCGCGCTGTGAAGAAGCTGATCGACGAGGGCAATGTCACCGATCTTCTGGTGCCGTTCGATCACATCACCGGCAAGTTCGTGGCCTGCGACATCATCAACGAGGAAACCGGCGCGATCTACGTCGAGGCGGGCGATGAACTGACGCTGGAATACGACAAGGACGGCACGTTGATCGGCGGCAGCGCCAAGGAACTGATCGATGCGGGCATCACCGAGATCCCGGTTCTGGACATCGACAACATCAATGTCGGCCCCTACATGCGCAACACCATGGCGCAAGACAAGAACATGAACCGCGACACCGCGCTCATGGATATCTATCGTGTCATGCGCCCGGGCGAGCCGCCCACCGTCGATGCCGCATCGGCGCTGTTCGACACGCTGTTCTTCGATTCCGAACGCTACGATCTGAGCGCGGTCGGCCGGGTCAAGATGAACATGCGCCTCGCGCTCGATGCCGAGGACACCCAGCGCACGCTGCGCCGCGAAGACATTGTCGCCTGCATCAGGGCGCTTGTCGAACTGCGCGACGGCAAGGGCGACATCGATGACATCGACCACCTTGGCAACCGCCGGGTGCGGTCCGTCGGCGAACTGATGGAAAACCAGTACCGAGTCGGTCTGCTGCGGATGGAACGCGCGATCAAGGAGCGTATGTCGTCGGTCGAAATCGACACGGTGATGCCGCAGGATCTGATCAACGCCAAGCCCGCCGCGGCGGCCGTGCGCGAATTCTTCGGTTCGTCGCAGCTGTCGCAGTTCATGGACCAGACCAACCCGTTGTCGGAAGTGACGCACAAGCGGCGCCTGTCGGCGCTTGGGCCGGGCGGTCTGACCCGCGAGCGCGCGGGTTTCGAGGTGCGCGACGTGCATCCCACCCACTATGGCCGGATGTGCCCGATCGAAACGCCCGAAGGCCCGAACATCGGTCTGATCAACAGCCTCGCCACATTTGCGCGGGTCAACAAGTACGGATTCATCGAAACACCCTATCGTCGGGTCCACGACCGTGTCGTGTCGGACGAGGTGCAGTACATGTCGGCCACCGAGGAAATGCGCCACACCGTGGCGCAGGCGAACGCGCAGCTGGATGAAAACGGGCGGTTCAAGAACGATCTCGTATCGACCCGCCAGTCGGGCGACTACACGCTGGCGCCGTCGGAAAACGTGGATCTGATCGACGTTTCGCCGAAGCAGCTGGTGTCGGTGGCCGCGTCGCTGATCCCGTTCCTGGAAAACGACGACGCCAACCGCGCGCTCATGGGATCGAACATGCAGCGCCAGGCGGTGCCGCTTCTGCGGGCCGAGGCGCCGCTGGTCGGCACCGGCATCGAAGAAGTTGTGGCCCGGGATTCCGGCGCCGCGATCATGGCCCGGCGTGCCGGCATCATCGACCAGGTCGATGCGCAGCGGATCGTGATCCGCGCGACCGAGGATCTGGAACTGGGCGATGCGGGTGTCGATATCTACCGCATGCGCAAGTTCCAGCGTTCGAACCAGAACACCTGCATCAACCAGCGTCCGCTGGTGAAGGTTGGCGATACGGTGGGCAAGGGCGAGGTGATCGCCGATGGCCCGTCGACCGACATGGGCGAGCTGGCGCTGGGCAAGAACGTGGTCGTCGCCTTCATGCCCTGGAACGGTTACAACTACGAAGACTCGATCCTGATCTCGGAGCGGATCAGCCAGGACGACGTGTTCACCAGCATCCATATCGAGGAATTCGAAGTGGCCGCCCGCGACACCAAGCTGGGGCCGGAAGAGATTACCCGCGACATTCCCAACGTGGGCGAGGAAGCGTTGCGCAACCTCGACGAGGCGGGCATCGTCTACATCGGTGCCGATGTGGAGCCCGGCGATATCCTGGTGGGCAAGATCACCCCCAAGGGCGAAAGCCCGATGACCCCGGAAGAAAAGCTGCTGCGCGCGATCTTCGGTGAAAAGGCCAGCGATGTGCGTGACACGTCGCTGCGTGTGAAACCGGGCGATTTCGGCACGGTCGTCGAGGTGCGGGTGTTCAACCGGCACGGCGTCGAAAAGGATGAGCGCGCGCTTCAGATCGAACGCGAAGAGGTCGAGCGCCTCGCGCGCGACCGTGACGACGAGCTCGCGATCCTCGATCGCAACATCTATGCGCGTCTGAAATCGATGATCCTGGGCAAGACGGCAGTGAAGGGGCCCAAGGGCGTGCGCCCGAACTCGGAGATCACCGAAGACCTTCTGTCGATGCTCAGCCGTGGCCAGTGGTGGCAACTGGCGCTGGCCGAAGAGCAGGACGCCCAGATCGTCGAGGCGCTGAACGAGCAGTACGAGGTGCAAAAGCGCACGCTGACCGCCCGTTTCGAGGACAAGGTGGAGAAAGTGCGCCGCGGCGACGATCTGCCCCCCGGCGTGATGAAGATGGTCAAGGTGTTCGTGGCGGTGAAGCGCAAGCTGCAACCGGGCGACAAGATGGCCGGCCGGCATGGCAACAAGGGTGTGATTTCCAAGGTGGTCCCGCAGGAGGACATGCCATTCCTCGCCGATGGCACACCGGTCGATTTCTGTCTGAACCCGCTGGGCGTGCCCTCGCGCATGAACGTGGGCCAGATCCTTGAAACCCACATGGGCTGGGCCGCGCGCGGTCTGGGGCTGAACGTGGACGAGGCATTGCAGGAGTACCGGCGTTCGGGCGACCTGACCCCGGTGCGCGACGCGATGAAGCTGGCCTATGGTGACGATGTCTATGACGAGGGCATCGCCGGCATGGGCACCGACAATCTGGTCGAAGCGGCGGGCAATGTCACCCGCGGCGTGCCGATCGCCACTCCGGTCTTTGACGGCGCGAAAGAGATCGACGTGAACGATGCCCTGCGTCGCGCGGGTTTCTCGGAAAGCGGTCAGTCGGTTCTGTTCGACGGGCGCACCGGCGAGCAGTTCGCGCGTCCGGTGACCGTGGGGATCAAGTACCTGCTGAAGCTGCACCACCTTGTGGATGACAAGATCCACGCGCGGTCGACAGGGCCTTACAGCCTCGTCACCCAGCAGCCTCTGGGCGGCAAGGCACAGTTTGGCGGCCAGCGGTTCGGCGAAATGGAAGTCTGGGCGCTGGAAGCCTATGGCGCGGCCTACACCCTGCAGGAGATGCTGACGGTGAAATCCGACGACGTGGCAGGCCGGACCAAGGTCTATGAATCGATCGTCAAGGGCGAGGACAATTTTGAGGCCGGCGTGCCGGAATCGTTCAACGTCCTGGTCAAGGAGGTCCGTGGCCTGGGTCTCAACATGGAACTCCTGGATGCGGAGGATGAGGAGTGAGCCGACCGGCGGGCTGATCCCCGCCTTCCGGCCCCTGGGCGTGGCGTCCATCGTGGCGCCGTGCCCCGTCCACTGCACATATTCGAGGTAAGAAAATGAACCAGGAACTCACAAACAACCCGTTCAACCCGCTCACCCCGCCCAAGGTCTTCGACGAGATCAAGGTGTCGCTGGCGTCGCCCGAGCGGATCCTGTCGTGGTCCTACGGCGAGATCAAGAAACCCGAGACCATCAACTATCGCACGTTCAAGCCCGAACGTGACGGCCTGTTCTGCGCGCGTATCTTCGGCCCGATCAAGGATTACGAATGCCTGTGCGGCAAGTACAAACGGATGAAGTACCGCGGCGTCGTCTGCGAGAAATGCGGCGTCGAGGTGACGTTGCAAAAGGTGCGCCGCGAACGCATGGGGCACATCGAACTGGCCGCTCCGGTGGCGCATATCTGGTTCCTGAAATCCCTGCCCAGCCGGATCGGCCTGATGCTGGACATGACCCTGCGCGATCTTGAGCGGGTTCTGTATTTCGAGAACTATGTGGTGATCGAACCCGGTCTGACCGACCTGACCTACGGTCAGATGATGACCGAAGAGGAATTCATGGACGCGCAGGATGCTTTCGGCATGGACGCGTTCACCGCCAACATCGGTGCCGAAGCCATCCGCGAGATGCTGGCCCAGATCGATCTGGAATCCGAAGCCGAACAGTTGCGCGCCGATCTGAAGGAAGCGACCGGCGAACTGAAGCCCAAGAAGATCATCAAGCGCCTGAAAGTTGTGGAATCCTTCCTGGAATCCGGCAACCGGCCGGAATGGATGGTGCTTACGGTGATCCCGGTGATCCCGCCGGAACTGCGGCCTCTGGTGCCTCTGGATGGCGGGCGTTTCGCCACTTCGGATCTGAACGATCTCTATCGTCGCGTGATCAACCGGAACAACCGCCTGAAGCGGCTGATCGAGCTGCGCGCGCCCGACATCATCGTGCGCAACGAAAAGCGGATGCTGCAGGAATCGGTGGACGCGCTGTTCGACAACGGCCGCCGTGGTCGCGTGATCACCGGCGCCAACAAGCGCCCGCTGAAATCGCTTTCCGACATGCTGAAGGGCAAACAGGGCCGTTTCCGTCAGAACCTTCTGGGCAAGCGGGTCGATTTCTCGGGCCGTTCGGTGATCGTGACGGGCCCTGAACTGAAGCTGCATCAATGCGGTCTGCCCAAGAAGATGGCGCTCGAACTGTTCAAGCCGTTCATCTACTCGCGGCTCGAGGCCAAGGGCCTGTCATCGACGGTGAAACAGGCCAAGAAGCTGGTGGAAAAGGAACGCCCGGAAGTCTGGGATATCCTTGACGAGGTGATCCGCGAACATCCGGTGATGCTGAACCGCGCGCCGACGCTGCACCGGCTGGGCATTCAGGCGTTCGAACCCGTGCTGATCGAAGGCAAGGCGATCCAGCTGCATCCGCTGGTCTGTTCGGCGTTCAATGCCGATTTCGACGGCGACCAGATGGCCGTGCACGTTCCGCTGTCGCTGGAAGCGCAGCTGGAAGCACGCGTTTTGATGATGTCTACGAACAACGTGCTGTCGCCCGCGAACGGTGCGCCGATCATCGTGCCGTCGCAGGACATGATCCTGGGGCTTTACTACGTCACGCTGGCGCGCGAGGGCATGAAGGGCCAGGGCAAGATCTTCGGCTCGATCGATGAGGTGCAGCACGCGCTGGACGCCGGCGAAGTGCATCTGCATTCGAAGGTGACGGCCCGCATCACCCAGATCGACGACGAAGGCAACGAGGTGCAGCGCCGGTTTGAAACCACGCCGGGCCGGGTCCGCCTTGGTGCGCTTTTGCCGCTGAACGCCAAGGCGCCTTTCGAACTGGTCAACCGTCTTCTGCGCAAGAAGGAAGTTCAGCAGGTTATCGACACGGTCTACCGTTACTGCGGCCAGAAAGAGAGCGTGATCTTCTGCGATCAGATCATGACGATGGGTTTCCGCGAGGCGTTCAAGGCCGGGATTTCGTTCGGAAAGGACGATATGCTGATCCCCGAAACCAAATGGCCGATCGTCGACGAGACGCGCGACCTGGTGAAGGATTTCGAACAGCAGTACATGGACGGCCTGATTACCCAGGGCGAAAAGTACAACAAGGTCGTGGACGCGTGGTCGAAGTGTAACGATCGGGTGACCGAGGCCATGATGGGTTCGATCTCGGCCAGTCGCACCGACGAAGACGGCGCCGAGATGGAACCGAATTCGGTCTACATGATGGCCCACTCGGGGGCGCGTGGCTCGGTCACGCAGATGAAGCAGCTGGGCGGTATGCGCGGCCTCATGGCCAAGCCGAACGGCGACATCATCGAAACGCCGATCATCTCGAACTTCAAGGAAGGCCTGACGGTTCTGGAATACTTCAACTCGACCCACGGTGCCCGCAAGGGCCTGTCGGATACGGCGTTGAAGACCGCCAACTCGGGGTATCTGACCCGGCGTCTGGTGGACGTGGCACAGGACTGCATCGTGCGGATGCACGATTGCGGCACCGATGCGGCGATCACCGCGGAAGCGGCGGTGAACGATGGCGAGGTGGTGTCGTCGCTGGCGGAACGGGTTCTGGGGCGCGTCGCCGCCGAGGATATCCTGCGTCCGGGCACCGACGAGGTTCTGGCCCGTCACGGTGAACTGATCGACGAACGCACCGCCGATGACATCGACGTGGCGGCGGTTGCCACCGCGCGCATCCGCAGCCCGCTGACATGCCAGGCCGAGGAAGGCGTGTGTGCCATGTGCTATGGCCGCGACCTGGCACGCGGCACGATGGTGAACACCGGCGAAGCGGTGGGTATCATCGCGGCGCAGTCGATCGGCGAACCAGGCACCCAGCTGACGATGCGGACATTCCACATCGGCGGCGTGGCGCAGGGCGGCCAGCAGTCGTTCCTCGAGGCCTCGGCCGCCGGGGCGGTTGTGTTCGAAAACGCCCAGACGCTGGAAAACACCATGGGCGAGATCATGGTGATGGGCCGCAACATGAAACTGATCATCCGCGACGAGAACGGCGATGACCGGGCCAGCCACAAGGTGGGCTATGGCACCAAGCTGTTTGTCAAGGACGGGCAGACCATTGCGCGTGGCGACAAGCTGTTCGAATGGGATCCCTATACCCTGCCGATCATCGCGGAAAAGGGCGGTACGGCCAAGTTTGTCGATCTGGTCAGCGGCATCGCCGTGCGCGACGAGACCGACGATGCCACCGGCATGACCCAGAAGATCGTGATCGACTGGCGTGCCGCGCCCAAGGGCAACGAACTGAAGCCCGAGATCATTCTGGAAGGCCCGGATGGCGAACCCGTGCGCAACGATGCGGGCAATCCGGTGACCTATCCGATGTCGG
Organism: Paracoccaceae bacterium; assembly: GCA_024742705.1. Lineage (GTDB taxonomy): Bacteria > Pseudomonadota > Alphaproteobacteria > Rhodobacterales > Rhodobacteraceae > JANSXZ01. Next base: position 24,297 of record JANSXZ010000037.1, read on the forward strand.
TGGATGCGGTTCTTTCGATCGAGGAAGGTTCGGAGATCAAGGCCGGCGACGTGGTGGCGCGGATCCCGCGCGAGGGTGCCAAGACCAAGGACATCACCGGCGGTCTGCCGCGGGTTGCGGAACTGTTCGAGGCACGCCGGCCCAAGGACCACGCGATCATCGCCGAAATCGATGGCTATGTCCGGTTCGGGCGCGACTACAAGAACAAGCGCCGGATCAGCATCGAACCCTCCGACGACAGCATGGAGCCGGTGGAATACATGGTGCCCAAGGGCAAGCACATCCCGGTGCAGGAGGGCGACTTCATCCAGAAGGGCGACTATATCATGGATGGCAACCCCGCCCCTCATGACATCCTGTCGATCCTCGGGGTCGAGGCGCTGGCCGACTACATGATCAACGAGGTTCAGGAGGTCTATCGTCTGCAAGGCGTGAAGATCAACGACAA
>JANSXZ010000040.1 GCA_024742705.1 Paracoccaceae bacterium
CGGCAATGGATGGATCGGGCAGATGGGTGATGGTAGTCTCTGACATGTGGCATATCCCTTTCTCGGTAGAGAATTGACGGCGTCTGAACACCGCCATGATATGCCGCCCCTCAGGGCATCACCAACTTTCGCGCGTTTCTCAGATTGGTCCCACCTATGCCACTCGTTGAATGAGAAGAATGCAGAAGGATGGTGTCACGAAGTTAATACGATTGCGTCACCAACCTTCAAGGATGCAGAGTACTTCCCGCTTTAGGGGTGGGTTTGTCAAATATGCAATCTCCGAAAATTGGTAACTAGGAACCCTGTCAACTTCGTCTGCTGGCACTCGAAATCAGGTGCCATACTACTGGTTTTGTTGGTTCAGCGCAGCGCAACACCATGTGCTGTCACCAACGATAAGCAAAGAAGTCGAACGGCGCTGGAGCGGGTAGCGGGAATCGAACCCGCACTTCAGGCTTGGGAAGCCGGCGCGCTACCACTACACCATACCCGCAACGCGTCTTTTCTTAGATGGCTGGTATGACAAGCGCAATAGGTATCGCCGAAAAGTGCCAGTTGACGACCGCCCCGTCACAGACCTTATGAACCCACCTGTTCGCGTATTGTTCTTTCGAATATCAGCAACGGAGACAGACCATGACCAAAACGGAACTGAACGCCCGCCTCGCCAAACTGCTGCCCATGTCGCAGATGAAGAAGACCGCGGATATCCAAAGAATGGTCGATGCTCGAAAGCCCAAGGCCCAGAGGCGTTCTGACTGACCGCGTGATGATGCGTTGCGGCGGTGATCCTCCCCGTTCTAACGGGGCACGACCATAGAACTTACGCGGCCATTTTCAGCTTCATTGCAGGTGTAACCCCGCCGATACCCACGTTGAGGCGTTCGTTGTTGCAGGTCCATAGCCATTCGGTGGCGATCTGCTGCGCTTCCTCGATGGTTGCAAATAGGTTCTGCCATTTGTGCCGGACCGTCCGGTTGTCGGGCTCGACACAAGCGTTCTGCTGCGGCTTGCCAGGCTGGATGCAGGTAAGGGCGATGCCCTGTTTCCAGGCCCAGGTCACCAGCGTTGGACTGACGTATTCGGGGCCGTTATCGATTCGGATTGCCCAAGGTTTGCCAGGCCATTCGATGATCTGGTTCAGGGCTCGGACGACCCGCTCGGCAGGGAGCCAGAAATCGACCTCGATGCCAAGCCCTTCACGATTGCAATCATCCAGCACGTTCAAGAGCCGGAACTGTCGCCTGACGGCAAGGCGATCGGCCATGAAGTCCATCGACCAGACCAGGTTCGGGGCTTCCCATCGCCAGTTCCCCGGGCTTTTCGCGCTTCAGCTGTCGCCGCGGCTTGATCCGGAGGTTCCGCCCCGGTTCGCAATAGAGCCGGTGGACCTGCTTGTGGTTCCAGACATGCCCCTTCACGTTGCACAGGTGTCGGAAACACAGGCCGAAACCCCAGGTCTTGTGGACATTGGCAAGCCCCACCAGCAGGCCGGCGATCATCTCGTTCTCTTCGTCGCGCTTTGGGACATAGCGGAAGCAGGTCTTACCGACACTGAACGCCCGGCATGTCAGCGCGATGCTGATGCCCTTTCGTCGCCACCGCTTTCTCGGCCAACTCCCGGCGCTACCCCTCTCGTGACATTACGTCGTGATGCCCTGCCGGACAGTGGGTAGCGGAGTCATTTTTTCAGGCACCTCTCGCAGCAGATCGGCCTGCCTGCTCAGATCGGTGAACATGCGTTTCAAGCGCCGGTTCCCGTCTTCGAGGGCCTTCATATTGCTCATCATGGACGCATCCATGCCGCCATACCTGGCCCGCAATTTGTAAAACGTCGCGCTGCCGATCCCATGCTCGCGGCAAGGTTCGGGCGCGGGCATCCCGCCCTCTGCCCTCCGCCTGGCACAGCACGACCACAATCCGCGCTTCGGTGAAACGGCTTTTTTTCATCGGAATCTCCTCGTCCATCTTGCCGAGAAAATTCTATGTCTGCATTCCCGTAACCATGGGCAGGATTGACGCACCACAAACATCGCCCAATGCCAAAGCGGCGCAAGTGGATCCCGCATGGGGCGCGTCGGGCGGATCGGCGGCGCGACGCCATTGTCGCGCCGGTTCGGCTGTGAGAGAACGACAGGCATGAGGATCGCCATCATCGACCTGACAACGCCCTTTGCCACCAGCGCCCCCGCCGATACGGCCGGCGCGCTGATCGCGGCGTGGATCGCGCCGGCCTTGCCCGAGGCCCGTCTGACCATTGTTCCGGTGGCCACAGGCGCGCCGCTGCCGCGACTGGCCGATCACGACGGATTTATCCTCAGCGGGTCGGAAAAGGGCGTTTATGACGATGCGCCGTGGATGGCCGACCTGCGTGCGCTTCTGGCGGATGCACGGGCCGCCGCCCAGCCGCTTGTCGGCCTGTGCTTTGGCCATCAGATCATGGCCGACACCTTCGGTGGGCGCGCCGAACTGGTGGGGCAGGGCATGGTGGTGGGCGTGCGCCGCTACCGGATCGAAGGCCGCGATCATGACACCCATGTGTGGCATCAGGATCAGGTCACCCGCCTGCCGCCCGGCGCCCGCATCCTCGGGGCGGCCGATTATTGCCCGATGGGCGTTCTGGCCTACGATTTTCCGGCCTTTTCCACCCAGTTCCACCCCGAGTTTCACGCCGCCTACCTGATGCGCGAACTCGAGCGGGCCGCCGGCGTTGTCCTGCCGGCAGATGTCGCAGGCGACGCGAGGCGCGCGGTGGCCGGGGCGCGGGTGGCACCCGATCTGATGGCCGCGCGGGCGGCGCAAACCCTGCGGACACGTTGACCGGCGGGTTCCGGGATTGACCCGGCGGGCATAGTGTCGGACCATATCGGCGCAACCACACGTTCGCCGCCATTTCCGCGCAGCGCGGTGCCGGCAACGCGCCCGCAATCGCGCCGCGCCGACGAAAGGAACCTGATCTATGGACAGCGCATCGCGCACGACCTCGGGTCGCGGACAGCTTTATGACAACATTCTCGATACCATGGGCAACACGCCCTGCGTGCGCCTGAACAGTCTGGCACCCGAAGGCCGCACGGTTTACGTCAAGGCCGAGTACTTCAACCCGCTTTCGTCGATCAAGGATCGCCTCGCGATCAGCATCATAGAAGAGGCCGAGCGGAGCGGCGCGCTGCGCCCCGGCCAGACCGTTGTGGAAGCGACCAGCGGCAACACCGGCATCGGGCTGGCGATGGTCTGCGCGGCCAAGGGTTATCCTCTGGTGGTGACGATGGCCGACAGCTTTTCGATCGAACGGCGCCGGCTGATGCGATTTCTGGGTGCGCGCGTTGTTCTGACCCCACGCGCCGAGAAAGGCATGGGCATGTACAACAAGGCGCGCGAACTGGCCGAAAAGAACGGCTGGTTTCTGGCGCGTCAGTTCGAAACCGCCGCCAATGCGAAGATCCACGAGAACACCACCGCCCGCGAGATCCTGGGCGATTTCGACGGGCAGCGGCTGGATTACTGGATCACCGGCTATGGCACCGGCGGCACGGTGACGGGCGTGGGCCGGGCGCTGCGCGCGCAACGCCCCGAGATCAAGATCATGCTGAGCGAACCTGACACCGCGCAGCTTCTGGGCAGCGGCACAACCCAGGACCGTTCCGCGGACAACGGCCCGGCCGTCAGTCACCCGGCCTGGAGCCCGCATCTTTTGCAGGGCTGGACACCGGATTTCATTCCCTTCGTGTTGCAGGAGGCGGTGGACACCTCGGGCTATGACGCGCTGGTGCCGGTTTCGGGCGAGGAAAGCGTCGCGTGGTCGCGCAAGCTGGCCCGGCACGAGGGCATCTTCACCGGCATCTCTGGCGGTGGCACCCTGGCGGCGACCATGAAGGTTGCCGAAACCGCACCGGAAGGCAGCGTGTTGCTGTGCATGTTGCCCGACACTGGCGAAAGATATCTGTCGTCGCCGCTGTTCGAAGGTATCCCCGAGGACATGACCGAAGAAGAAGCAGAGATTTCGCGGTCGACGCCGGGCCACCAGTTGCCTGGCTGATCCCGGCGCCGCTGGAATTAGGTTTCGTATCGGGCAGGCGGCGGGCCTGCCCGAAGGCCGGCTAGAATTCGATCATCGCATCGGTTATCTGCGCCAGCGTGGTGTTTTCGATGACAATGGTCACGTCGCGATCCTCGAAGGTGACGTTGTTGCCCGTCTGGGTCATCCGGGCGCGAACATCCGTGTCCGACGCATAGCCGAAACCGGTGAACCGGAGCGTGTCCCAAGGCTCGAGATCGAGCAGGCGATCGGTTCCCGCATCGCCCAGATTGAAGACAAAGGTATCGGCCCCGCGGCCGCCGCCCAATGTGTCGTTGCCGGCGCCGCCTGTCACGGTGTCATCCGCCGTTGCGCGCATCCATGATTGCAACGCCTCGGCGGTCGCGTTGATGAACTCGGGGCTTTCGGAAAACCCGCGCACCACCTCGGCCCGCGCGGTGCCCGAACCCAGAAGTGCCGTCCATGCCGCCAGGCCGTCGGCATCGCCCGCCCGCCCCAGCACGTTCTGATACAAAAGCTGCACAAAGGCGTCGTTCACCAGGCTGCCATAGGTGTTCTGGAATTCGACGCTGTCGGTAAATCCGGCGATGACCTCGGACAACGCCCGCCCTTCGGACAACTGGCTGGTCCAACTGGCAAAACCGGCCTGATCCGGCGCCCGGTCAAGGGTGGTCTGATACAGCCGGAACACCTCGTCCGACCAGTTGGCGGGGTTGGCATTGGCGGCAAAACCGCTGGCGGCCGCGCGCGTGGTGTTCACGAACTCGGTGCTTTCGGAAAAGCCGATGACAACCTCGGCGCGTTGCGTGCCCCCGCTCAGCTGGGCGGTCCAGCCGGCCAGACCGCCGGCATCAGAGGGGCGGCCCAGCACGTTCTGATACAGCAGTTCCACAAACCCGGTATCGGCCAGCGCGCCATAGACATTGAGAAACTCCTGGCTGCCCACAAAGCCCTGCGCCACCTGCGCAAGGGTCTGGGTGCCGCTGTCGAGGTTCTGCGACCAACCGATCTGGCCCAGCCGGTCGGGCGCACGGTCGAGCGTTGCCTGATACAGCCGGTAGACCGCGTTCGCGGTTTCCCCGAAATACGCGGCCTGATAGCCGTCGCCCAACAGCACGTCGCCGAAGGCACCCCCGGCCAGGGTGTCCGGCGTGCCCGGAGCGCCGATGGCGGTGACCGGCGTGAACACGGGCCCTTCGGCGGCATCCAGCAGGCGCGACAGGACTGTCTTGGTGTTGACGTCATTGTCGCTCCAGCTGATCAGAACCTTGTCGCCGACCAATGAAAGTTCCGGTGTCTCGGCGCCGCGGGTGCCTTCATCGACACGCACCGCGGGCAGCAGCACCTGGCCGGCCAGATCATAGACCGCATAAAAAACCTGTGGGGCGTTGTTGTCGGTGGGTGACAGGCTTTGCCAGGCGACAAAGACCTGCCCTTCGGGCGTAACCAGCACGTCCTGTCTCGCGCTTTCGTTGCTGTCCGTTATGGTGGCGATCACACCGGGCTGGCCCAGGACCGAGAAATCCAGATCCACATGGCCGCCCACCGCATTGCCCTGGGCATCGAACCTCTGGAACGCGGAGCCGGCCACGAAGACAAAGCCGCCATCAGGCGTGGCGGCAACCTGGGTAAGGGTGTCAATGGTTTCCAGGCGCACCCTGGTCGGGCCATCGCCCACCGGCTGATTGGCGGTGTCGAAGATGCGGAACTGAGTGATGTACGACGCGCCGACGTTGTCGCGCCCCGACCATCTGACGACGATGCGGCCGTCGCTCAGAACGGTCATGTCGGTCTGTTCGTCGGCGTTGGCGTTGGGTGTGGTGTAAAGCGTAATGGTGTCCCCGCGCGCCGTACCGGCCGCATCGAAGAACCGGCCAAACATGCTGTTCAGCGCGTTCCACGTTACGAAAAATCCGCCATCGGCGGTGCCGGCCACCTGCACCTCGTTGGCCGGGCCGGCGCTGCCGTTGATGCGTATGCCTTCCGCGGCCACGGTGCCGTCGGCGCGGTGGATCTGGGCAAAGACATCGCCGGCCAGCCGGTTCGACGCATAGGCCACCACGAAGGTTCCGTCGTTCAGCCGCGCAACATCCGGGCTTTGGCCGTTCGGCACACTGTCGAGCCGCGTCAGCGTTTCGGTGGCCGGATCGTACCGGTTTACCACGACGCTCAGGTTACCATAGTCATAGGCCACGACGACCGTACCGTCAGGCATGCGCTCGGTGCCCTGATCCTCGGCGGAGAGTTCGAAGTTGGTCAGGCTCAACTGGGACAAGGCGGCTATCGGGCCCAGCGTCGGCGCTTCGAAATTGCCGCGCGCGCCGGGCACATCGACAACCGCGTCCAGCGTGTCGTAGATCACGCGCGCCGGTCCCGAGAAATCCTGAACCTGGCCGTCCGGTTTCAGCAGAATGTGCGCGGCCGAGGCAAAGTCCTTCTGAAAGGCGTCGGTCTGTTGCAGGCCGCTGTTGAAACGTTGCACTTCCAGACGGGTATTGCCATCGCTGTCGGAGATGCTGTCAAAGGCAAGCATGAAGCCGCCGTCGCTGGTGGCGCGGGCAACGAGGTTGTCGCCGAAGGATGTCAGAACCTGCGTCGGCACCGCCACCGACCCATCGGTGTTCAGCAGGGTTATGTGAATTCCAGGTGTCTTGAAGCTGGCCTGCGGATCGCCGAAATACCCATCCGCGGTGATCACGGCGATCCGGCCATCGGTCAACTGGATCATCGCTGCGTCGGTATAGGCCAGATCGCTGCCGCGCCGGTTGGGCGAATAGCCCGGCAACAGTACCTCGGTCAGGGTGCCGTCAAGGGCCATGATCTGTACGCCGACCATCGAAAACAGCCTGTTGCCCAGGTTCGCACCCAGGAAATAGAGAGCGGCAATGCCGTCGTTGCCCAGATCCGCAACCGCTGCAACCGCGGCGCCGCCGCCGCTCTGAACGGAATTCCCGTCAAAACGCACAAAGCCGTTGACGGTTACATCCGCGAAGGACGAGCCGATATCGGGAAAGATCGATATCGTCGACAAATTGGAAAAGGCAATCGAGCCGTCGGCGCGGGTGATCACGCCGTTGAAGGCTTCGGCGTTCGAATAGCGGCCGCCGATCAGGTCGTTCTTGGCTTCTTGGCCGCCGGTGCCATTGGCGCTGAAATCGCGCCAGACCGTGCCGGCCAGTGTGGCCCCGGTTGAATCCACCTGTTGATACAACGCACGAAAGCCGCCGTTTTCCAGCAGTTCAACCTGGCTTACACGGTTGGCCACCCATTCGCCTTCGGCCGGGGCGGCATTTGTCAGCGCAATCGAGGACGAGGCGCTGCCATCCGATTCGAAGATGCGAAACGTGGAAATTGCGTTTCCGGCCGCAAAGCGATCACGGGCAATGTTGCCCTGATCGAACACCAGAACACGGTTGCCGGACAGTTCGAAAATGGAGTTGGTCAAACTCGTAACCCTCTTTCAGCAGGAAGAAATGTATCGAGGCCTGGCCCGGAAAGCACCGGGTTCGCGCGCTCAGGATCATCTGATAACCAACGGCCAGACAAAGGCAAGCGGCAGGTTGATCGTTCGGCGCGAGGGCATATGCGGCGCGTTTCGCAATGCGCACTACATTTGAAAAATCAAAAGGTACTGGCGGGTGTCACAGTCTTTCGATGGCCACCCTTGGCACGGCCGGCGATGTGCACGCGGTGAGGTATTGCTGCAATTCCTTGCGCCCGCACCCATGTGCAAGCGCGGGTTCCCGTTGGGTGACTGCAAGTCTGGACAAAGCCGCCAGAGAACCAAAGGACCTTTGTAACCGGTTATGGCCTTGGCGCCTCGTGGCGCACCATCGGGACCAGCAGGTGCAGGTCGTAGTCGCCGCCCGTGTGGATCGTGTGACGCCCTTCGTTAACCGTACCGGCATATGCAAGCATCGGATGCTCGAACAGATCACGCCCCTGAACAACCAGTCGAATTGCTTCGCCTGCTCGAAACACGGTGCTGCTTGGCAGAATTTCGTTCTCGACAGGGACAATCTCACCGGGCGAGATTGCAAGCGATCGGTCATGGGCCAGGGCGTAGATTGCGCTTGATCCAGTTCGCGATGAGAGACACGCTGGACTTGCCCGGCTTTTGTGGAGAGCGTTTAGCTCACTTTCCTGGCCTTTCGCTCGAATGCGATGGGGCTTGGAAAGCCGAGCGATGAATGTCGCCTGACCCCACATTATTCACCGGAACGGTCGCTGAGCGGGGTCGCGGCGCCTGATCAGAGGGATTTGACGGTGCGGTGAGCACGTTTCAGGCGATCACGAGGATGGTCCGTGTCGCCTTTGGGCTGCAGGACGACGAAGGAGTGCCC
>JANSXZ010000010.1 GCA_024742705.1 Paracoccaceae bacterium
ACCGTCAATCTGGTCATAGGCCTTGAAATCGCCGAAATACTTGGTGATCGCCGCTGTCAGCGTCGTCTTGCCGTGGTCAACGTGGCCGATCGTGCCAATGTTGACATGCGGTTTGGTGCGTTCAAACTTTGCCTTTGCCATTCTTCAGGCGCCCTTTTGCGTGATGGGGTCTGCGCGACCCGGTTCCATTGCGCGCGGCAAATATGACCTTCGCAGGGGAAAATCAAGCGTCTATCGCCGCCCGGCCTGCGCGGGTGTCATCCGTCGGCCGGTCGCGGTGCAGGCGTGTCGGGGTCTTCGGCGGTGACCGGGGCCGGGCCGGCGGCGCTGCGCGGCGCGAACCAGCCGACCTCGCGGTTTTGCGACACCAGCCAGCGTTCGATGGTCTTGGCGGCACTGCGCGCAAGGTTCTGCATCTGCTCTTCACGGGTGTTGGTCAGCCCCGAGCCGACGATAAAGTTGCCCGGATCGTTTTCAAACACGATGAACTGACGCACCTCATCGTTCAGCTTCGATGCGGCGGCGTCGTCCCATACGGTCACGTTGATCGCCAGAACCGATTTCGGGTTGGCCACCAGCGGCACGCCCGGCGGCGCCAGCGCGAAACCTTCGATCGAGATGCCGAAATGATAAAGCTGATCGCCGTCGTAGCGCCCGAACCTTTCGTCGATCGCCGCTGTCATGGCGGTGATCCACTCTTCCTCGGTGGCCGGACGCGATATCGGCACCTTCTGCATCTTGGACGCCACGACGATATTGTGGCCCAGTTGAAACGCCCCCAGCGGCGCGGGCGGCTGATCCAGATCGTTGACGGTGCAGGCGGCCAGCAGGGCCAGACCGCAAAACCATGCCAGAAAGCGTGCCATTCGAAACCCCGGAGCCATGTTGCGCCGTCTCGTTACCGCACCCTTGGTCCATGTGCAAACCTTTGCCCGCGGCCCGGCGCCGCCTATATCCAGACCACACGCCCGGCCCGGAGATCACCGATGCCCCATCAGACCGCCACCCGCCAACAGCCGGTGCGTGTCGCCCTGGCGACGCGGCCCATGAATGTATTTCGCAGCATGACCGAAGCGCGCCGCAACGTGCTTTCGATCATTCCCGAACTGTCGACCCGCGCACCCATCGTTTCGGGGCGCACCGGACGCCGTTGGCACATGCTGACGGACCCGGGCGCGATCCGGCGGGTGCTGCTGGAGAACGAGGCGCAATATCCCAAATCGGTGGTGACGAAGAACCTTCTGCGCCCGGCAATCGGCGAATCGCTGTTCATCGCCGAGGGCGCGCACTGGCGGTGGCAAAGGCGCACCGCGGCGCCCGTGTTTTCGCACCGCAACGTGCTGAACCTGGCGCCGGTGATGACCCGCGCCGCCGAACGGGCCGCAGCCCGGATTGCCGCGGCGCATCCCCGCGCGGTCAACATGCTGGACGAAATGGTCACCGCCACCTTCGACGTGATCGCCGATGTCACGTTTTCCGCCGATGGATCGTTTGACCGCGCCAAGGTCCATGCAGCGATCGACGGATACATCGCCGAAGCCGGCCGGATCACGCTGTTCGATGTGCTGGGCCTGCCCGACTGGGTGCCGCGGCCGGGACGCATCGCCACCACCGATGCGATGGCGCAGATGAAGCGCGAGGCCGACAAGGCGATCGAGGCGCGCGCCGCGCGCGGCCCCGAGGGCGTGCCCGACCTTCTGGACCTGTTGCTGGCCGGAGAGGATCCGAAGACACACCGGCGCATGAACACGGCCGAATTGCGCGACAACCTGCTGACATTCATCGTCGCCGGGCACGAAACAACCGCGTTGACCCTGGCCTGGGCGCTTTACCTGTGCGCCTTCGACGCCGATGTGCAGGCCGGCGCCCGCGCCGAAGCGCGCGCGGTGCTGGGCGGGCGCGCGGCCACCGGCGCGGATGTCGCGCGTTTGCCGCTGGTGCGGCGGATCGTCGAGGAGGCGCTGAGGCTCTATCCGCCAGCGGGGATGGTGTCGCGCACCGCGCGCGCGGCGGACGTGCTGTGCGGCACCGAGGTCCGCCCCGGCGATACGGTGATCGTGCCGATCTATGCGCTGCACCGCAATCACATGCTGTGGGACGATCCCGACAGTTTCCGCCCCGACCGTTTCGCCGGGCGCAGGGACCGGGACCGGTTTGCCTATCTGCCCTTCGGCGACGGGCCGCGTATCTGCATCGGCGCCTCGTTCGCGATGCAGGAGGCCATCGTGATCCTGGCTACGTTGTTGGCGCGGTTCCGGTTTTCGCCGGTCACGGGCCGCACCCCCGAGCCGGTGATGATCCTGACGCTGCGCCCTCAGGGCGGTGTCTGGCTGACAGCCGAACCGCTGGACGGGGGCGCTGCCCCCGCCGCCTGACGGCGACTCCCCCGGGATATTTCCGGCGAAAGGAAACGGGCGGCGGTCAGGAGAACCTGTTGTCGCGCGGAAAGCCGCGCGGCGCCATCCGGCCGGCGGTGGCACGCTTCGCCTGCCATTCCGACAGGTCGGTTACCGTGCGGGTGCGTCCGGCGGGATCGAGCCAGCTGAGACCCGACGCGAGAGTGAAGGTGGTCACATCGCTGAGGCCGCCGTCCTTGTAACGTTGCAGGCGCACGCCTTTGCCGCGGCCCATTTCGGGAAGTTCGTCGAGCCCGAAGACCAGCATCTTGCGGTTTTCGCCCACCACAGCAACGGCATCGCCGGTGACGCGGTGGCAGATCGTGGCGCGGGCGGGATCGCGCAGGTTCAGAACCTGGCGGCCCGTCCGGGTCTGGGCGATGACGTCGTCCTCGGGCACGAGGAACCCGTCGCCGGCGCTGGAAGCGACCAGCAGCCGCGCCCCCGGACGGTGGATGAACAGCGCGACGATCCCGGCTTCGTTCGGAAGATCCACCATCAGGCGCAGCGGCTCGCCCATACCGCGCCCGCCGGGCAGGTTGGCGGCCGGGATCGTGTAGAAGCGGCCGTTGGAGGCAAAGACCAGCAGGCGGTCGGTGGTTTCGGCATGAAACACGAAGCGCGGGCCGTCGCCGTCCTTGAACTTGAGCGCGCGGCCCAGATCGATGTGGCCGGTCATGGCGCGGATCCAGCCCATCTGGCTGCACACCACCGTGACCGGTTCGCGATCGATCATCGCTTCCAGGGGCACCTCTTCGATGCTGCCGGCTTCGGCGAAACGTGTGCGCCGGGCGCCGCCGGGGTAATCCTTGCCGAAGGTCTTGCGGGTTTCGCGGAGTTGCTGTGAAATCCGGTCCCATTGCAGGTTCGGATGCGCCAGCAGGTTCTGAAGATCCTCGCGTTCGGCGGTCAGCGCGGTCTGTTCGCGCAGCAGTTCCAGCTCTTCCAGCCGCCGAAGGCTGCGCAGCCGCATGTTGAGGATCGCATCGGCCTGCACCTCGCTGAGCGACAGATCCCCGGCGGGCGGCGGCGCCACATAATCGGCCTCGGTCATCGCGCGGGGGTGGTCACGCTCCCAGTTTTCGCGCATCAGCGCGGCCTTGGGATCGTCGTCGTAGCGGATGATGTCGATCACCCGGTCGAGGTTGAGAAACGCGATGATGAAGCCGCGCAGCACCTCGAGCCGGTGATCGATCTTTTCGAGACGGTGGCGCGCGCGGCGTTGCAGAACCTCGCGGCGGTGATCGAGAAAGGCGCGCAACACCTGCCGCAGGGAACAGACCTGCGGCGTCAGCCCGTCGATCAGCACGTTCATGTTCAGCGAGAACCGCACCTCGAGATCGCACGACCGGTAGAGCATGCCCATCAACACCTCGGGATCGACGTTCTTCGAGCGCGGTTCGATCACCATGCGGATGTCGTCCGCGCTTTCGTCGCGGATGTCTGACAGGATCGGGATCTTCTTGGTCTGGATCAAATCGGCGATCTTTTCGATCAACCGCGACTTGGGCACCTGGTAGGGGATTTCGGTCACCACGATCTGCCATTGGCCGCGGCCCAGATCCTCGACATGCCACGAGCACCGCAGCCGGAAACTGCCACGGCCGGTGCGGTAGGCGCTGGCGATGTTTTCGGGCGGTTCGACAATCACCCCGCCGGTCGGAAAATCCGGCCCGGGGATGTAGTTCAGCAAGGTGTCGTCGCGCGCGTCGGGCGCGCGGATCAGGTGCAGGCAGGCATCGCAGAGTTCGGCGATGTTGTGCGGCGGGATGTTGGTGGCCATGCCCACCGCGATGCCCGACGCGCCATTGGCCAGAAGGTTGGGAAAGGAGGCCGGCAGAACCACCGGTTCGGTCAGCGTGCCATCGTAGTTGTCGCGGAAATCGACCGCGTCTTCGTTCAGCCCTTCCAGAAGCGCCTCGGCCACCGGGGTCATGCGTGCTTCGGTGTAGCGGGCGGCGGCCGGGTTGTCGCCGTCGATGTTGCCGAAGTTGCCCTGGCCGTCCACCAGCGGGTAGCGCACGTTGAAATCCTGCGCCAGGCGGGCCATCGCGTCGTAGATCGCCGCATCGCCATGCGGGTGATAGTTGCCCATCACATCGCCGGAAATCTTTGCCGATTTGCGAAACCCGCCGTTTGACGCCAGCCGCAGTTCGCGCATCGCGAAGAGGATGCGCCGGTGCACCGGCTTCAGACCGTCGCGGGCATCCGGCAAGGCGCGGTGCATGATGGTGGACAGCGCATAGGTAAGGTACCGTTCGCCGATCGCGCGGCGCAGCGGTTCGAATACCTCAGACGGGTTCGCGGCGGGAGGGTTGGCGGGATCGCTCATGAGGGCGGTGATACGCGCACCGTCACGCGCCGTAAAGAAGCCGCGTGCGTCACGCGGTGTGGCATGTCGGCGAAAAACCGTTCGCTTTTCGGCCCGAACCGGCTACATGCGCCTGACACACAAGGAGGACGTTCCCATGGACCCGCTTTTCATACTCATCGTTTTGGCGGTTCTGGCCGTCGTGGTCGTTCTGATGGTGGGAATCGGCGGTTTTGCCAAGGGCGGGGCGTTCAACCTGAAGTACGGCAACAAGATGATGCGGCTGCGCATCGCCGCGCAGTTCGTGGCGGTTTTGCTGATCCTTGGCTATGTCTACATGCGCGGCAACGGAGGCCGGTGAAATGGTTGTGCTGAACAAGATCTACACCCGCACCGGCGACGAGGGCGAAACCGCCCTGGGCAATGGCACGCGCGTCGCCAAACATTCGCCGCGCGTCACCGCCTATGGCACCGTGGACGAACTGAACGCGGTTCTGGGCGTTGCGCGCCTGCACAGCAGCGGCGAGATCGAGAAGCATCTGAGCGAGATCCAGAACGATCTGTTCGATCTGGGGGCCGACCTGTGCACGCCCGACATGGAAGCCGACGCCGAGAAAGAATACCCGCCGCTGCGGATGGTGCCCGAACAGGTCGCGCGGCTGGAACGCCAGATCGACGTCATGAACAAGGATCTGCAACCGCTTCGGTCGTTCATCCTGCCGGGCGGCACGCCGCTTGCCGCGCATATGCACATGTGCCGCACCGTCGCGCGGCGCGCGGAACGCATGGTGGTGGAACTGGCCACGGTGGAATCGGTCAACGAGGTGGCGGTGCGCTATCTCAACCGCCTGAGCGACTGGTTTTTCGTCGCCGGGCGCGTCGTGAACGACAACGGCAAGGCGGACGTGCTGTGGGTGCCGGGGGCGAACCGCTAGGCGCACACCGCGCCGCCGGCGCCCAATTCGCCGAAAACGCAACGTCTGAGGGCCGGAATGTGACGATTTTCCGCTGTTTCCACTGCGGCGGCAGGGCTATCTACAGCGAGATCGGAAAATAACGCGAGTCGCAGACGCGCTCGCGCAGCCAGAGGAGAGAAACGCAGATGAAGGTGCTCGTACCTGTCAAGCGCGTGATCGACTATAACGTCAAAGTCCGCGTGAAAGCGGATGGCAGCGGGGTCGATCTTGCCAACGTGAAGATGTCGATGAACCCCTTCGACGAGATTGCCGTCGAACAGGCGATCCGCCTGAAAGAAGCGGGTCAGGCCGACGAGGTTATCGCGGTGTCCATCGGCGTGAAACAGGCGCAGGAAACCCTGCGCACGGCGCTGGCGATGGGCGCGGATCGTGCGATCCTGGTCGTGGCCGCCGACGATGTGCATCAGGACATCGAACCGCTGGCCGTCGCCAAGATCCTGAAGGCCGTTGTCGAAGCCGAACAGCCCGGCCTGGTGCTCTGTGGCAAACAGGCGATCGACAACGACATGAACGCCACCGGCCAGATGCTTTCGGCGCTGCTGGGCTGGAGCCAGGCGACGTTCATCTCTGACCTGTCGGTCGAAGGCGAAGAGGCCACCGTCACCCGCGAGGTCGACGGCGGGCTTCAGACGATCAAGGTGAAGATGCCGGCCATCGTGTCGGTCGATCTGCGCCTGAACGAGCCGCGCTATGCGTCGCTGCCCAACATCATGAAGGCCAAGAAGAAGCCGCTGGAAGAAAAGACGGCGGCCGACTACGGCGTGGACGTGACGCCGCGTCTGGAAATCGTCAAGACGGTCGAACCGGCGGCGCGCGCGGCCGGGATCAAGGTGGGTTCGGTCGACGAACTCGTGTCGAAACTCAAGGACGCGGGGGCAGTGTGATGTCGGTACTTCTTCTTGCGGAAATCAACGATGGCGAACTGGCGATGGATGCCACCGCCAAGGCCGTGACGGCGGCCACCGCTTTGGGCGATGTGACCGTTCTGGCCGTGGGCGCCACCTGTGCCGCCGCGGCGGCGGAAGCGGCCACGATCCAGGGCGTTGCCAAGGTGATCTGCGCCGAACATGCGCTTTATGGCAAACGCCTGGCCGAACCGGCTGCGGCGCTGATCGCTTCTCTGGCGGCGGATTATGACCATATCACCGCACCCGCCACGACCGATGCCAAGAACATCATGCCGCGCGTTGCGGCGTTGCTGGACAGCATGATCATTTCGGAAGCGATGGCCGTCATCGACGCCGATACGTTCGAACGTCCGATCTATGCCGGCAACGCCGTGCAGACGGTCAAAAGCTCGGATGCCAAGAAGGTGATCACCTTCCGCACCTCGACCTTCGATGCCGCCCCCGTCGGCGGTTCGGCGCCCGTGGAAAACATCGATGCCGCCGCGGATCCGGCGCTGTCGTCGTGGGTGGAAGACAAGGTTGCGGCCAGCGATCGCCCTGAACTGACGTCGGCGGGTGTCGTCGTGTCGGGCGGCCGGGGTGTCGGTTCGGAGGAAAGCTTTGCGATGATCGAAAAGCTGGCCGACAAGCTTGGCGCAGCCGTCGGTGCCTCGCGGGCCGCTGTCGATTCCGGCTATGCGCCCAATGACTGGCAGGTCGGGCAGACCGGGAAGGTCGTTGCGCCGGATCTTTACGTCGCCGTTGGCATTTCGGGCGCGATCCAGCACCTCGCCGGCATGAAGGACAGCAAGGTGATCGTGGCGATCAACAAGGACGAAGAGGCACCGATTTTCCAGGTCGCCGATTTTGGTCTGGTCGCCGATCTGTTCGATGCGGTCCCGGAACTGACCGAAAAGCTCTGACAGCGGCGCGCGCCATCCTGCACACCGCCCGAAGGCCCGCCTAACCGGCGGGCCTTTTTTCGTGTCGCGCGTAGGGCAACAGAAGCGGTGCGAGTTTGCGGGCGAGGGCGCGATGCGCCGCCGGGCCGGGCACCGCCGACGCCTCGGCGATCTGGAATGGCGTGAAATCCATCCGTCCCAGTTGCATGTCCGCCGGCGGCATGTCCATTTCGATCATGTGCACCGGCAGATCGCGCAAACGGTCCACCATCGGGGCCGTGACGAACAGCGGATCGCCGCCCAGATCGCCCTGCCCGCCGCAGCGCAGATGCAACGCCACCACCGGGCGTTCAATCACCCGCATCAACAGCGCGGTCCGCGCCTCCCAGGCCTTTTGCAGTTCGGATTCGACCAGCGAGAAACGGTCGGCACACCGTTGCTTCAATGCGCTCAGCATATGTTTGGTGAAATGGAATTCGGTGAAATCCACATCGGGGTACAAAGTCATCAGCCGCTCCGACGCGGAAACAAAGCGATCGTTGCGCCGCGGATGCACCCTGTAGAAGCGGTTCGACACGTTTTGCGCCCCGGCCAGTTGCAGAACAACGGCACGCGCCTGCTGGGCGATGCGCATCACCTCGCTGTCATAGAGGTAGGCATCCACACCGGCCTGCGGAAACCCGAGATTGAGACAGGTCATTCCGATCTGCCTCTCGACATGCGCCGCAAAGGGATCGTTCACGAATTTCCCGTATGTCTCGGTCCCACCGAGAAAGGCGATGTAGTCTTCGGAAAGGTCCCGCTTGGGGCCGCGAAAGTTGAGTCTCGATGTTCCATACCTTGTCTGTTCGATATCAGACAGGGAGACACCCGGCTCGGCAAAGCTCATGAATCCCACCACTTGTTGTTTTCTCACCCGGTGACAGAATCGCATGAGTGTCTTTCAAAATGACTAACCTTCGACTTTTCCAAGACTTTTAGCGACGACGCGCCCTTGCGGCCCAACCGGCACGGCGCGTAGACTGGGGCACAGTCTTGGCGGGGGAATGAAACATGGAGATAGCAAGGATCGGCATCATCGGCGCCGGCCAGATGGGCAACGGCATCGCGCATGTAATGGCACTGGCCGAATACGACGTGCTGATCACCGACATCAGCCAGGAGGCGCTGGACCGCGCTCTGGAGGCGATCACGGCGAACATGTCCCGCCAGGTTGGCCGCGGCAAGATCAGCGAAGCGACGATGACCGCCGCGATGGACCGGATATCGACCACCCTTGCACTGGCCGATCTGGGCCGCACCGACCTGGTAATCGAAGCGGCGACGGAACGCGAAAGCGTCAAGCAGGCGATCTTTGAAGACCTCGTGCCGCACCTCAAGCCCGACACCATCCTGACATCGAACACCTCGTCAATTTCGATTACCCGGTTGGCAAGCCGAACGGACCGGCCCGAGAAGTTCATGGGATTCCATTTCATGAACCCCGTTCCCGTGATGCAACTTGTGGAACTGATCCGCGGAATTGCCACCGACGCCGAGACCTTCGCCGCCTGCAAGGCGGTTGTCGACAGGTTGGGCAAGACCGCCGCCAGCGCCGAGGATTTTCCGGCGTTCATCGTCAACCGGATCCTCATGCCGATGATCAACGAGGCCGTTTATACGCTGTATGAGGGGGTCGGTTCGGTCAGATCGATCGACGAATCGCTGAAGCTGGGCGCGAACCACCCGATGGGACCACTGGAACTGGCGGATTTCATCGGTCTGGACACCTGCCTGGCCATCATGAACGTGCTGCACGACGGCCTGGCAGACACCAAGTACCGGCCCTGCCCGCTGCTGACGAAATATGTCGAGGCGGGATGGCTGGGACGCAAGACACAACGCGGCTTCTACGATTATCGCGGCGACGTGCCTGTTCCCACGCGGTGAAGCGGGGGCGCTGCCCCCGTCGCCATACGGCGACTCCCCCGGGATACTTTAGGCGAAAGGAAGCGGGCGTAGTCTTGGGAAGCGGTCAGAAACCTTCGCCGAACTTGTCCGCGACCAGGGCCGCCAGCGCGTCGGCAAGGGCCTGCGCGTCGGTACCGGAGGTTTCGACATCGATGCTGGTGCCTTTCGAGGCCGCAAGCATCAGCAGGCCCATGATGCTGTCGCCCGAGGCGGAGAGCCCTTCGCGCGATACCTCGGCGCGGGCGTCGAAAGCCTCGACCACTTCAACCAGTTTGGCCGAGGCGCGGGCGTGCAGGCCCTTTTCGTTGACGATTTTCAGCGTTCTGTGCACCATATTCGGACCTTTTCAGTCTTCCGCGCCTATGTTCTGGCTGTCGATGTATCTTTTTCCGGCATCCAGTGCGAGGCGCACAGCGTCCGGAACCGGCATATGGCGCGATTTTGCCAGTTTAATCAGCATGGGAAGGTTGGCGCCGTAGATGATCCGCCGGTTGGCAGGGCGACAGGCGCGGATGCTGAGATTCGACGGTGAACCACCAAAGAGATCCGTGACGATAACCACGCCGCCTCCGAGATCCACAGCATCGGCGGCGGCACATATCTCGTCCTGTTTCACGGCGCGATCGTGATCAGGCTCGATTGCGATTGCCTTCACACCGGGTTGACGGCCGACCACATGTTCGACCGCAGCGAGATACTCGCGCGCCAGACCGCCATGCGCCACGATCACAATTCCGATCACACCTTTTCACCCTGCTTGCGGCGTTCAAGTTCGCGGTGCCGGACAGACACCTGCGCGCCATCACACACCAGCGCCCCGGCCAGCAATGCCGCCAGAGCCACAGACCGATGTTGCCCGCCTGTGCAGCCGAAGGCAATCGACAGATGTGCCTTTCCTTCGTCCTGATAGGCAGGGAGAAGCAATCGGGTCAGATCGAGCACCCGGTCATAGAACGGCTCGAACAGCGGATCCTGGGAGATGAAATCGGCGACCTCGCGGTCCCGGCCATCAAGATCGCGCAGGCCGACTTGCCAGTAAGGATTTGAGAGAAAACGACAATCGAACACCATGTCTATGCCGCGTGGCAACCCACGTTTGTACGAAAAGGATTGCACCGAGACAGCGAGGCGCGCGCGATCTCCGGCACCGAACCATTCGGTGATCTCCTCGCGCAGTTGATGCACGTTCAGGTCGGAGGTGTCGATCAGGGTGTCGGCGCGCGCGCGGACCGGCGCCAGAAGATCCATTTCACGTTCGACCCCCAGTTGCGGGGTTTCGGCCGGGGCAAGCGGGTGGCGGCGCCGGGTTTCCGAGAACCTGCGCAGCAGGACATCGGGCCGGCAATCCAGATACAGGACGGTGAGCCGCACCGCGGAGCGCGCCTCGAGACCGTCGATCAGGGCAATCAGGGCGGACGCCGAAAAATCGCGGTTCCGCACATCGATGCCAAGTGCGAGCGGTTTCTTCAGCGGATCACCGTCCAGCAGGCGCGGCAGAAGCAGCAACGGCATGTTGTCGATGGCTTCGAACCCGAGATCCTCGAGCACATTGATGGCCGTGGAACGGCCGGCCCCCGAGGGGCCTGTCACAAGCACGAGTTCGAATGGCGCATCTGTCGCGATCATCATGGCATCTCATATAGTCCGGACTTGAGATACTGCAGCAATGCGGCAGAAAAATGTGACGCCGCCACCGCGTGAAACAATGGTAGGCGTTCGCCCAGAAGATCGCAGGTTCGAGGGTGTGGCAGACGGTCGGTTTCGCTGTGGTCCAGATCCACGATGGCGACCGGTGCCGCCCAGTCCTGTTCCGCTGCGCGCAGGATTCCGACGCCGCGCGCTTCGATCAGGCCCCGCAACGCCGGCACGGCGGACACACGCAAAACACCTTCTTTTGTACGGCGAATTTCCACCCGATCGTCGCCGATCAGAACCGCTCCGAAAGCCATGAGCTGAAGGCACAGCGCCGATTTGCCGCGGCCCGACGCACCGCGGATCAGCAACCCGCGCCGATCAATTGCCACGCAGGACGCGTGCAGAACCATCATGCGACCGCTGCCCGATGCGACCTCAGACCGGAAGCCCGACGACGAAGCGGGCGCCGAGCGGATCCGAAGTGACATCCGCTTCGGTCGGACGGATGTTCTCGGCCCAGATCACGCCGCCGTGGGCCTCAACGATCTGTTTCGAAATGGCCAGACCGAGGCCGGAATTGTTGCCAAAATGCTCATCCGGGCGCTGCGAATAGAAGCGTTTGAAAATCTTCGTGAGAGCCTGATCGGGAATGCCCGGCCCGGTGTCTTCGACCACGACCAGCACCCGGTTCTCGCGTTTGCGCGCCCAGACCCGGATCGCGTCGCCATCTTCGCAAAACGAGATTGCGTTGGTGATCAGGTTCACGAAAACCTGCGCCAGACGTGCCTCCAGCCCGTGGATCAGCACCGGTTCTTCGGGCATGTCGGTGATATATTCAATGCCCTTCGACCGGGCGTCATCGCCCAGATATTGATTGAGGTTGTCGAGCATTGTCAGAAGGTTGAATTGCTCTTCCTCTTCCTTGACCAGTTCTGAGTCGAGCCGCGACGCGTTGGAAATATCGCTGACCAGGCGGTCGAGCCGGCGCACGTCATGCTCGATCACGTCGAGCAGTTTCTCGCGCTGATCCTCGCGTTTCACCATTCTCAGGGTGCCCACCGCCGAGCGCAGCGAAGCCAGCGGGTTCTTGATTTCATGGGCGACATCGGCGGCAAACTGTTCGTTGCTGTCGATGCGGTTGTAGAGCGCGGAAACCATGCCCCGCAACGCGCCGCTGAGACGGCCGATTTCGTCGGGACGAGCCGTCAGGTCGGGTATCCGGATTCGGCCGGGGTTCATCTTGCGGGCATTGCGATCGCGCCCCAATTCGGCCGCCGCGGCCAGATCGGACAGCGGATTGGCAATGGTCGAGGCCAGCACCAGGCTGAGGCCGATAGAAACCAGCGTTGCGATCACGAACATCTGCAACACACGTTCGCGCTCTGATCGCACCAGTGCGTCAACCTCGCCCGCCGCGCTGATCACGGCCACCATGCCCAGGGGCCGATCACCTTGCAGGATCGGTGAAGCGGCGGCGAAAACCGTGCCATCGACGGTGGCGATGTCAGGTTCGAACAGCGAACCCGAGGCCAGCGCCGGCGCGACCAGGTCCTTCAGCCGGCTCTCGATCGGCGGCAGACTGTCCTGCGGGCCCACGCCCACCATGCCCGAAATACGGGTCCAGGTCGCGGCCAGCGCATCGGTGATCACCGTGCGGCCGCCTGGCCCCGCGCCTTGCTGCGGCGCGCCCGTGGTATGCGCGATCATGTTGCGCGAGGCGTCGAAAACATAGACTTCGATGCCGTTGCGCAGGTTCAGGCCCGACAGGGTCTGGGCAACATCCAGCCCCCCGCGCGTGCCCAGAAACATCTGCTCGTCCGGGGGCACCTGCGCCTCGAAGACATCGGCGATCAGTTCTGACTGACTGATAAGGAATACCGACCTTTGGTTGATCAGACTGTCGCGAGATGAATTGAGGTAGAGAATACCGGCCACCATCACGTTCAACGCAATCAGGTTGAACGTGATGATCTTGCGGGTGAGCGGCGAAGACTTGAACGAAAACAGGCCCTTGTTTGCCCGGCTGGCCCGCATCTCACGTTCGACCGAGCCGTCCGGCGCGACCCAGTCGTCGCCCAGAACGACATCGCCCGCGTGTACCTCTGGCGGGTTCGCGTCGCGCACGAAAGTCCTTTCAGCAAGCGCCAATTGTCTTGTCACTCTTCGTTGTATCTGTACCCGATGCCATAGAGTGTCTCAATCGCCGAGAATTCCTCGTCGGCGCTGCGCATTTTCTTGCGCAGCCTCTTGATGTGGCTGTCAATCGTCCGGTCGTCTACATACACCTGATCGTCATAGGCCACGTCCATCAACTGGTCGCGGCTCTTGACGAAACCGGGGCGCTGCGCGAGCGCCTGAAGCAGCAGAAACTCGGTGACTGTCAACGAAACGTCGCGGCCCTTCCAGCTGACGGAATGGCGCAGCGGATCCATGCGCAGGTGCCCACGCTCCATGACCTTGGTTTCCGGCGTATCGCCGACAACGTCGCCGTCCATCGCCTCCTGCCGCCGCAGCAGGGCGCGGATCCGTTCGACCAGAAGGCGTTGCGAAAATGGCTTTTTCACATAGTCGTCGGCGCCCATGCGCAGGCCGAGAACCTCGTCGATCTCGTCGTCCTTAGACGTGAGGAAAATGACGGGCATGGTGGTTTTCTGGCGCAGCCGCTGCAGCAGGTCCATGCCGTCCATGCGCGGCATCTTTATGTCCAGAACGGCCATATCCGGCAGCTTCTTGTTGAACGCGTCCAACGCGGCCTGCCCGTCGTTGTATGTTTCCACTTCAAAGCCTTCGGCTTCGAGAGTCATAGAAACCGACGTCAGGATGTTCCTGTCGTCGTCAACCAATGCGATCCTTGACATTCCATGTGCCCTTTTACTGCTCTTTACTCGTATTTTTTCGCTGAGTATGCGCCTTTTTTCTGGACCGAATCAATCATTAACTGCGAATCACCCCGGCTCCGTGTCGTGATTTGGACAGAAATTCCTTACCAATGACTGAATTGACGCACAGTCACGCCATGGTTCGGCAAACCGGATTCATGGTTGCGCTAAATGCTGCCGTGGTGGCGCTAACTGCGCCAAACCCTTCTGTTCATGTCATAAATCGTCATGTTAAGACCGGCGGGCGCAGGGAAGTCGTCAGCGCCTTCGCGTCACAGCAGCAGCCGCGACCGGGTTCGAACCGGGCGGCCACAGGAGACATGAAATCATGACAACCGGACGGGTAAACCCGAAATTCCGCCTCGAAGACCAAGGGATCGAGGGCCTGGGCAGCGTCTATTACAACCTGATGGAGCCGGCGCTGGTGCAAACCGCCCTGGCACGGGGCGAAGGCACGCTGGGCGAGGGCGGAACGTTTCTGGTCACCACCGGCAAGTTCACGGGCCGTTCGCCCAAGGACAAGCATGTGGTCAAATCCGACAGCGTCAAGAAAACCATCTGGTGGGACAACAACGCCGCCATGTCGCCGGCCGGCTTCGACGCGCTCTATCAGGACATGCTGGAACACATGAAGGGCCGCGACTACTTCGTTCAGGACCTGACCGGCGGCGCCGACCCCGAACATGCCATCGACGTGCGCTTTGTAAGCGAACTGGCGTGGCACAACCTGTTCATCCGCCACATGATGCGCCGGCCCGACCGGGAAGATCTCGACAACTGGACCGCGGATTTTACCGTCATCAATTGCCCCAGTTTCCAGGCCGACCCGAAAAAGCACGACTGCCGCTCGGAAACCGTCATCGCGATGAACTTCGACCGCAAGCTGATCCTGATCGGTGGCACCGAATACGCCGGCGAAAACAAGAAATCCGTTTTCACCCTGCTGAACTATCTTCTGCCGGAAAAGGGCATCATGCCGATGCACTGTTCGGCCAACCACGCCACCGGCAACCCGGTCGACACCGCGGTGTTTTTCGGCCTCTCGGGCACGGGCAAGACCACGCTGTCGGCCGATCCGGCCCGAACGCTGATCGGCGACGACGAACACGGCTGGTCCGATCGCGGCACCTTCAACTTCGAAGGCGGCTGCTATGCCAAGACCATCTCGCTCAGCCCCACCGCCGAGCCCGAGATCTACGCCACGACCAAGAAGTTCGGAACCGTGATCGAGAACATGGTGTTTGATCCCGAAACCTTCGCGCTGGATTTCGAAGACGACAGCCTGACCGCCAACATGCGCTGCGCCTACCCGCTCGAGTATATCTCGAATGCGTCGGCCACCGCCCTGGGCGGCCACCCCAAGAACATCATCATGCTGACCTGCGATGCCTTCGGCGTGCTGCCGCCGATCGCACGGCTGACCCCGGCGCAGGCGATGTATCACTTCCTGTCGGGCTTCACCTCGAAGGTGGCCGGAACCGAACGCGGCGTGACCGAACCTGAACCCACCTTCTCCACATGCTTCGGCGCCCCTTTCATGCCGCGCCGTCCCGAAGTCTACGGCAACCTTCTGCGCGAAAAGATCGCAACCCATGGTGCCACCTGCTGGCTGGTCAACACCGGCTGGACCGGCGGTGCCTATGGCGCAGGCAGCCGCATGCCGATCCGCGCAACCCGTGCATTGCTGACGGCGGCGCTGGATGGCAGCCTGGCCAGCGTCAAATACCGCAAGGATCCCAACTTCGGCTTCGAAGTCCCGGTTTCGGTGTCCGGCGTGGCCGACATCCTGCTCGATCCGCGGCGCACCTGGAACGATCCCCAGGCCTACGACGCCCAGGCGGCCAAACTGGTCGAGATGTTCTCGAACAACTTCGCCCAGTACCTGCCCTACATCGACGACGACGTGAAAGCCGCCGCCATCGGCTGATCGTCGCGCTGCGGCACGGCCTGGCGCCAGACTGTAAATCGTGCAACGCCCCGCTTGCGGGGCGTTTCCTTTTTGCAGACCGTCACAGCCCCATCAAACCGCGCCGCAGCAGGTTCAATCCAGCGATCAGCAAAACCACCAGTGTCATCCGGCGAAACACCTTCTGATCCACCAGAGGCTGCAACCGCGTGCCCGCCGCCATGCCCAGAAGTGCAGGAACCACCAGAACCGCCGAAAACGCACCGCTGGGCACCGTCAGAACACCCGATCCCACATGCGCCCCCACCAAAGCGACCGCACCCAGCCCGAAGACCACGCCCTGCACCCGCATCTGATCCGCCTTCGGCGTGTTCAGGGCGGTCAGATAGGCCACCGTGGGCGGCCCCCAGATGCCGGACAACCCCCCGAGAAACCCCGCGAGGCTGCCCACCGCTGCCTCGATCTTCAGGTTGCGCCGCACCATCCGGAACCCCACGCCCAGCAATTGCAGCACGGCGAACACGCAGATCGGGCCACCGATCAGCAGCAGCAGAACCTCGGGATGCACCACGGTCACCAATTGCGCGCTGCCCAGAAGGAACACCAGGCCAAACCCCAGAAACACCCCGAACTGGCGCACGGAAGCAAGCGCGGCCCGCCATCCCTGCGCCAGCGACTGAAAGATGTTGGTTGCCACTGTCGGCAGGATCAGCCCGGCCAGGGCCAGTTCCGGCGGCAAGAAGAAGCCCAGCCCCGAAATCAGCACCATCGGCATGGCAAATCCGACCAATCCCTTGACCAGACCGGCCAGCGCCGCCACGCTCATGGCAATCAACAGGGCGCCGGGTGGCACAAGGGCAAAGACAACATCCATGCCCTTTCTTATCCGGCACCAACAGCGCCCGACAGCCCAAATCAGGCACGCAATTTTCCGTCATTTCGGCGCATCCCACGGTATTTAAGTTGCGCTGCACCTGCAAACGCTCTATCTCCGCCGAAACAGCGATAAGGATGAATTTCATGGCTCATGATGGACAGGATCTGACGATGACCGCTCCGGTCGTCCTTCCCGATCTTCTGACGCTGACCGCCGCCGCCGTGGCGCCGGTTGAAACCGTTCTGGAACGGGCACGCACCGCGGTGCGCGCGATGGTCACCGCCGACGGGCGCGTATCCGCCGGTCTGATCGAGGCGAACCAGACCGCCGCGCACGGCATCGCGTGGCTCGCCACCTATGCCGAAAGCCTGCGGCAGATGCAAAGCTGGGCAGAGAAACTGGATGCCGAAGGCAAGTTCGGTGAAACCGAGCAGCTGATCCACCAGATCGCCTTCGGCGAATACCTGTGGCAGATCTACGGTGGTATCCAGATGAACCAGGGCGAGGTTCTGCGCCCGCAGGACATGGGCCTGTCGCAGGACGACATGCGCGCCATGATGGTGCCCGCGGTCCAGAGCCTGACACAATCCGGCAATACCCAGGCCGCGCGCCTGCGCCTTGTGGCACTGATGCAGGAACACTCGGCCAACATCACCGTCGGCGCCACCGGCCTCGATGACGAACTCGAAATGATCCGCGAGCAGTTCCGCCGCTACGCGCTGGAAAAAGTCGAACCCTACGCCCATGACTGGCACCTCAAGGACGAGCTGATCCCGATCGAGATCATCGAGGAACTGGGCGAAATGGGCGTCTTCGGCCTGACCATCCCCGAAGAATACGGCGGCCTCGGTCTCAGCAAGGCATCGATGTGCGTGGTGTCCGAGGAATTGTCGCGCGGCTATATCGGCGTGGGATCACTGGCCACTCGGTCGGAAATCGCCGCCGAACTGATCCTCGCGGGCGGCACCGACGCGCAGAAGGAAAAATGGCTGCCCCGACTGGCCAGCGCGGAAACCCTGCCCACAGCCGTTTTCACCGAACCCAACACCGGCTCCGATCTGGGCTCGCTGCGCACCCGCGCCGTGCGCGATGGCGACGACTGGAAGATCACCGGCAACAAGACCTGGATCACCCACGCAAGCCGGACCCATGTGATGACGCTTCTGGCACGGACCGATCCTGAAACCACCGACTACCGCGGCCTGTCGATGTTCCTCGCCGAAAAGACGCCCGGCGACGATGCCAACCCCTTCCCGACGCCCGGCATGACAGGCGGCGAAATCGAGGTTCTGGGCTATCGCGGCATGAAGGAGTACGAGCTTGGCTTCGACAATTTCCACGTCAAGGGCGAGAACCTTCTGGGCGGCGAGGAAGGCAAAGGCTTCAAACAGCTGATGGAAACCTTCGAATCGGCGCGCATCCAGACCGCAGCGCGCGCCGTGGGCGTGGCCGCATCCGCGCTTGATATTTCCATGCAGTATGCACAGGACCGCAAGCAGTTCGGCAAGGCGCTGATCGCCTTTCCCCGCGTCGCCAGCAAACTGGCCATGATGGCGGTCGAAACCATGGTGGCACGTCAGCTTACCTACTTCAGCGCCTTCGAGAAAGACGAAGGCCGGCGCTGCGACGTCGAGGCAGGCATGGCGAAACTGCTCGGCGCGCGCGTCGCCTGGGCGGCAGCCGACAATGGCCTGCAAATTCATGGCGGCAACGGTTTCGCGCTGGAATACAAGATCTCGCGCGTGCTCTGCGACGCCCGGATCCTGAACATCTTCGAAGGTGCGGCAGAGATCCAGGCACAGGTCATCGCACGCCGCCTGCTCGGCTGATACAACGGGCCGTCCGGTCAGCCGGGCGGCCCCTGTCGGGCACAGGGCGCCACCCTGCGGCGGGTTTCGGGCTACCGCCACTATCCCGCCACGCGGTTGCACGCAGCCGCCTCTTGGCCACAGCGCTCGCGGTTCACCCGCTTCGGATCAACCGTTCCACAAAGCGCGCCCGCGCCGATGGCAACAGCCCCTGCCCGAGACCCGGCGCAAGGTGGTGCTGAAGGAAGTAACCGGTCGTCCCCAATGCCTCGGCAATCTCGGCATCTCCCGCGTCACCCTGGCCGCGCAGACAAGGGGGCAAAGGCAACAATCGGTCGGCCCACGCACCCGCCCCATCGCGCGAAACCGCGCGCCCGGTCTTAGGCGACACATAGATCAGCTCGTCGCCCGCCCCCGTCGCCGCGCAGCGCGTCAGGTCCAGACCGTATCCCATGTCCTCCAGCAACGCCATTTCCCAACGCAGATAGGCCAACGGCCATATCTCGTCCTGGCCCAACAGGTCCAGCAACTGCTCGCTGCGCTGATACAACAACGAATGCACCTCGCGTTCAGGCAGGCAAAACGCCAACATCCCTGTCACCGCGTTCAACCCCGCCAGTGACAGCCGCGATCCCATCGCCGCGGCGGCACGGCTGCGCACCGGTTCTACCTGGTAACTTCCCAGATGGCTCTCCAGGCGCGCCCGCCACAACAGATCGACTTGCGCGCCCGGCTGCAACACAGGGGCGATCTTGCGGCTGGTGCCCCCGCGCACTATCCCCGCATGACGCCCGTGTTCCCGGGTAAAGGCATCCACGATCGCAGCGGTCTCACCATGCCGGCGCACGGAAAGAACGATACCCTCATCGCGCCATTCCACCCGCCTACCCCAGCCCTTCCGCATCCAGCATGTGACGTCCGGCGCGATCCTCGACCTCCAGAACCCAAAGGTCGGGATCAAAGCCGCGCTGCCGACCGATCGCCGCCTCCACCTCCGCCTCTGGCCCATCCGCCAGATGCACCCAGACCGGGCCGTCGCGATCCGCCGCAAATCCGCGAACATAGGCACGCGCACTGCCGTCCAGCGTGTTCAACTTGATCAGAACCGCGCCCGCCACATCGTCTCCATGGGCCACGACCATCACGACGATCCCCATGGCCTCCAACCGCCGGCGATAGGCATCCACCCAGAACCGCGCTGCCAGACGGGTCACACGGCCCCCTTCATCTTGCCCGGAAAACTCCCCCCGGAGGGTCGACAGGCCAAGGGGCTCACCCGTCGCCATCCCTGAACTCCAGACCCATCTCTTCGTAGCGCTCCGCCTCGTCCAGCCAGCCGGGTCGCACTTTCACCTGCAAGAACAGGTGCACCCGACGCCCCAGAAACGCCTCCAGTTCCTCGCGCGCCGCCGTCGACACCGCCTTGATCGTTTCGCCCCGCGCGCCCAGAACGATACCCTTGTGCCCGTCGCGCACCACATAGATCAACTGGTCGATGCGGGCCGAACCGTCCTTGCGCTCTTCCCAGTTCTCGGTTTCCACCGTCATCTGATAGGGCAGTTCCTGATGCAACCGCAGTGTCAGCTTTTCGCGGGTCATCTCCGCCGCGATCATCCGCATCGGCAGGTCGGCGATCTGGTCTTCGGGATAGAGCCACGGCCCCTCCGGTACCGCCTGTGCCAGCCATTCCCGCAGCGCCGCAACGCCATGCCCCTTTTCGGCGGATATCATGAAGGTTTCGACAAACCCGAACCGCGTGTTCAGATCCTGGGCCAGACCCAGCAGAACCTCGGCACGCACCCTGTCGATCTTGTTGATGGCCAGCGCCACGGGCCGGTCCGCGGCGATCTCGGACAGGGTTTCGAGAATCCGCGCCACGCCTTCGGTCACCCCACGCTGCGCTTCGACCAGCAAGACCACCACATCGGCGTCCGCGGCGCCACCCCAGGCCGCTGCCACCATCGCGCGGTCCAGTCTGCGACGGGGCTGAAACAGGCCCGGCGTATCCACGAACACGATCTGGCTTTCGCCTTCCAGCGCCACGCCGCGGATCCGCGTGCGCGTGGTCTGCACCTTGTGGGTCACGATCGACACCTTGGCGCCGACCATGCGGTTCAGAAGGGTTGACTTGCCCGCGTTGGGCTCTCCGATCAGGGCGACAAATCCGGCCTTGGTCATGCTTCGCTCTCCAGATGCGCAAGCAATTGCGCGGCGGCGGCCTGTTCGGCCTGACGTTTCGATCCCGCGCTGGCCATGGCTTCGGCGCCTGTTTCCAGCCGCGCGCGAATGGTGAAAACCGGGGCGTGATCGGGGCCACTGCGGGCGGTTTCGGTATAGGCCGGCGGCGCCATCCCGCGCGCCTGCGCCCACTCCTGCAACGCGGTCTTCGGGTCGCGGGCATCATCCTCGACCCGACCGACCCGCGCGTCCCACAGCCGCAGGATCATCGCCTTGGCGGCATCGAATCCGGCATCCAGATAGACGGCAGCGATCACCGCTTCCATCGCATCGCCCAGAAGCGCCTGCTTGCGCCGACCGCCTGACATCATCTCGGAGCGGCCCAGCTTCAGCACCGCGCCCAGATCGATGGCGCGGGCCACATCGGCGCATGTTTCCTTGCGCACCAGTGCGTTGTAGCGCGGGGCCAGCTGGCCTTCGGTGGCCGCCGGATCATGCGCCAGAAGCGTCTCGGCCAGAACCAGCCCGAGAACCCTGTCGCCCAGAAACTCGAGCCGCTGGTTGTGGCTGCGCGTGGGCGACGACATCGACGCGTGGGTCACGGACTGAATCAGAAGTTCGGGTTTGGCAAAGCTGTGCCCGATGCGACGTTCGAACGCCTTCAGTTCGGCCGACAGCTTCACTCGATCCCCTTGAAAAAGCGATCGCCCCGCCAGGTCCAGAAAAACAGCATCGACGCGCCGGCAGATGAGAAAAGGATGCGGTCGGCGCGTCCCACCAGGTTTTCGTAGGGCACGAACCCGACGCCGCCCGCGGTCTGCGGTATCCGGCTGTCCGAGGAATTGTCGCGGTTGTCGCCCATGAAAAAGTAATGCCCTTCGGGCACGGTATAGACGCCGGTGTTGTCCGAGCTTTGATTGGTGATGTTGATGATCTTGTGGCTGCGCCCACCCGGCAGCGTTTCGATCTGCCGCGACTTCAGGCAGACACCACGCAGGCCGACCGGGCCATTTTCACAGCGCGGGCGCACCCGGCCGGGGCCCTGCGGCTCGACGATTTCCTCGAAGTTGCCGTCGTCGGTCAGGGTGACGGGCGTGCCGTCGATACGCAGAACGCCGTTGCTGATCTGGATGCGTTCACCCGGCAGGCCCACGAGGCGCTTGATGAAATCGCGGCCCGACACTGGATGCCGGAACACCACCACATCACCACGTTCCGGGGTACCGCCCCAGATGCGGGTGTTGTCGCCGTCCAGAAATCCGCAAAGGTCGGCCGCATCTATGTCGATGCCGACGCTGGGGATCTGCACGCTGGGACACGAGGCATAGGAGTACCCGTAGGCCATCTTGTTCACGAACAGGAAATCCCCGATCAGAAGCGTTTCCTTCATCGAACCCGAAGGGATCCAGAAGGGTTGAAAGAACAGCGTCCGGAACACCCCGGCGATCAGCAGGGCATAGACGATGGTCTTGATCGTTTCCACAAAGGGATTGCCCTTTTTCTCAGCCTTGGCCATGCGCCGCTCCAACCGTGTGATTGGGCGCTACATGCGGGGCCGGGGCGGTGAAGTCAAGCCGGGGGCGGCGTCAGGGGGCGCGCTTCGATCAGCACGAAGGCCTGGGCCCAGGGGTGATCGTCGGTCAGGGTGACATGGATGATCGCCTCATGGCCCGGCGGCGTCAAGCTGGCCAGACGTTCGGCGGCCCATCCGGTGACCTCCATCACCGGCTGGCCGGTGCGCAGATTGCTGACCGCCATGTCCTTCCATGCGATGCCCATGCGCAAACCGGTGCCCAGCGCCTTTGAACAAGCCTCCTTTGCGGCCCAGCGTTTGGCATATGTGCCGGCGACATCGCGGCGCGCTTCGGCCTTGCGCTGTTCGGTTTCGGTGAAGACACGGTTGCGGAACCGGTCGCCGAAGCGGTCCAGCGTGGCCGCGATCCGGTCGATGTTCGCCAGGTCGGTGCCGATCCCCAGGATCATTGGGCGGCCGCACCAGGCATCGCGCTGCCCATCAACGCTCGCCATCCGCTGGGTCTTGCTCGATCACCTTCATGCGGCTGCGCGCCCCAAGCCCAAAGAAAATCCGCGCCAGCCCGAGATAGAGCACAATCACCACCCCGGCGATCATGGCCACGGCCCCCACCGACATGCCCGCTGCCAGCGCCATCGCCGAAGGCACCAGCAACACCGACGCCGTGGCCGTCACAACCGTCAGCCCCGCGCCCAGCGCCGTCAGAGACACGGCGAAACGCCAGGCTTCGGCATTGCCCGGACGGCGCCTTTCGGTCCGGGCGAAGGCGCTGCCCTCCTGCATCGATGCGATCATCATCGGCAGAATGGATGCACCCGACGACGCAAGGTCAAGCCCGGCAAAGCTGCGCAACGCCTCGAACAGCAGCGGCAACCCTATCGAAAGCCCGATGAACCATGCGCAGAACCGCCAGATCCCGATGCGGTAGGTCATGCCCGCGCCGCGTCCATCATCGAGCGCATCTTGCGGATCGCCGGTTCGAGCCCCAGAAAGATCGACTCGCCGATCAGGAAATGCCCGATGTTCAGTTCACGCACCTCGGGAAAGGCGGCCACCGGCGACACGGTATCATAACTCAGCCCGTGGCCGGCGTGCACCTCAAGCCCCAGTTCATGCGCGAAGGCCGACATCTCGCGCAGCTTGTCCAGTTCGCTGTCGGCCTCGTCCATGCGGCCTTCGGCGAAGGCATCGCAATAGGCGCCGGTGTGCAGTTCGATCACCTCGGCGCCGATGCGGTTGGCGGCTTCGATCTGGCGCCGGTCGGCGGCGATGAAGATCGACACGCGGCATCCCGCCGCGCGCAGTGGCGCGATGTAATGGGCCAGCTTGTTTTCCTCGCGGGCCACTTCCAGCCCACCCTCGGTCGTGCGCTCTTCGCGTTTTTCCGGAACGATGCAGACTGCGTGCGGTTTGTGGCGCAGCGCGATCCGCTGCATTTCATCCGTGGCCGCCATTTCGAAATTCAACGGCACCGTCAGCACCTGCATCAGGCCTTCTATGTCGGCGTCCGAAATGTGCCGCCGATCCTCGCGCAGATGCGCGGTGATGCCGTCCGCTCCGGCGGCTTCGGCGATCCGGGCCGCCCGAAGCGGATCGGGATAGGCCCCGCCGCGCGCATTGCGCACGGTGGCCACATGGTCGATGTTCACGCCCAGCCGCAGCCTCGTCTCCGATGTCATGCCTTGCCCTTTCCGCTAGATGGGTTCGATTGCTTGGGTCTATTCGGCCTTGCGCTTGGCATCAGCCTTTGCCGCCGCCTTTTTCTTCAGTGCTTCGAATTTCGCCTTGATCGCGCCCTTGCGGCGATGCTGATAGGCGCGGATCAACGGCAGGCTGAGGTAAAACGAGATGGTCGCCGCGATGACGCCCGGCACCACGCCGCCCACAAGGTAGGGGAAGAACACTTCGTCGTAGAACACCGACAAACCGTGCCAGTCGCGCGGCTGGCCGTTGAACAGCGCGACGAAGTTATCCTTCAGATCCCGCCCCGCATCCGCGAACTTGCCCACGAACGACCGGTGGTGGCGTTCGTCGAAATCGTGTCCCAGCAACCAATGGCCGGTTTCCAGCGCGATCAGACCGATGGGCACATAGGTCAGCGGATTGCCGAAGAACGTTGCCATCAGCGCCGCAAGCAGATTGCCCTGCATGACCCGCGCGATCACGGCGGCGACAAGGAAGTGCAGGCCATAGAACGGCGTGAAGGTGGTGAAAACGCCTGCCCATATGCCGCGCGCGATACGTTCGGGGGAATCCGGCAGCCTGTGCACCCGGTGGCGCACATATTGAAACGCGCGTCGCCAGCCGCCGCGGGGATAAAGAAAATCCCCGGCGATGCGCAAGGCTGATCGCTTGTCTCGGCGTTTGAAAACCAACTGTCGTTCCTCGCGCCTCTAAGGCTGTCTTTCAACCGGCGGCGCTGGCGCGGGCCGGGGGTTTCTGCCTGTGACGCCTGACCTCGGCAACATCGCTTTCCGCTTCCAGAGCCAGCATGAGCGAGTGCAGCTGTTCGACATTCCGCAACTCCACATTGACCAGAAGACGGTAAAAATCGGGCTTTCTGTCGACAATGTTCAGATCCGAGATATTGGCCTTGCGCTCTCCGATCAAGGTGCAAATCCGCCCCAGTACGCCAGCATCGTTGCCAATGGTCAGATCGACCGTGGCACCATAGGCCGCCGGATGCCGGCCATCCTGCCATTGCAGGTCAACCCAGCGTTCCGTCTGGCTTTCATATTCGCTCAGCCGGTCGCAATCTATCGCATGAACCACCACGCCCTTGCCGCGGAACGTGATGCCGACAATCCTCTCGCCGGGCAGGGGCTGACAGCAAGGCGCGCGCTCGAACGACTGGCCCGGCGCCAGGCCGACCACGGCGCGCCGTGGCGGCACGGTTTCGCCCCCCGCCGGCAGCGCCTCGGGATAGACCGCCTGCACCACCTCGTGGGTGGTCAGTTCGGCGCTGCCCAACCGCGCCAGCAGAACGTCGCGATCGTCAAGTCGCAGGTGGCGCGCGGCGGTGTCCAGCACCTTGTCGGTGGCCTTGCGGCCGATGTTTTCAAGCGCCGCGCGCACCAGTTCGCGGCCCAGCTTGATGAAACGTTCGCGGTCCACTTCGCGCAGGCTGCGCCGGATCGCCGACCGCGCCTTGCCGGTGGTCGCGATGTCCAGCCAACTGATCTGCGGCGTCTGGCCTTCGGCGATGATCACCTCGCACGACTGCCCGTTCTTCAACCGCGTCCAGAGCGGCACCCGCACATTGTCGACCTTGGCCCCCACCACCGCCGACCCGATGCGCGTGTGGATGGCATAGGCGAAATCGATGGGCGTGGCGCCGCGCGGCAGCTTGATCACATCGCCCTTGGGCGTGAAGCAGAACACCTGATCCGAAAACATCTCAAGCTTCACAGCCTCGAGAAAATCCTCGTGATCTTCCTCCTTGTCGAACTGCTCGGTCAGGCTGGCGATCCATTTGGCCGGATCTACGGCGAACGGGTTTTCCGAACGCTGGCCGTCGCGGTACGACCAATGCGCAGCGACCCCGGTTTCGGCCACGTCGTGCATCTGCCCGGTGCGGATCTGCACCTCGACGCGCTTGCCGTCGCGGCCCGACACCGTGGTGTGGATCGAACGATAGCCGTTGGTCTTGGGCTGGCTGATGTAATCCTTGAACCTTCCGGGCACCGCGCGCCACCGCTGGTGGATGGCACCCAGCGTGCGATAGCAGTCTTCCTCGCTGCGGGTGATGATGCGAAAGCCGTAGATGTCGGACAGCCGCGAAAACCCCTGATCCTTTTCCTGCATCTTGCGCCAGATCGAATAGGGTTTCTTGGCGCGCCCGAACAATTCGGCCTCGATGCCCGCTTTCTCCAGTTCGCGGCGCATGTCGGTCGTGATCCGCTGGATCACATCGCCGCTTTCACGCTGAAGGGTGATGAAGCGCCGGATGATCGATTGCCGCCCGTCCGGGTTGAGCACGCGAAAGCTGAGATCCTCAAGCTCGTCGCGCATCCACTGCATCCCCATGCGTCCGGCCAGCGGCGCATAGATGTCCATGGTCTCGCGCGCCTTCTGAACCTGCTTTTCAGGGCGCATCGCCTTGATGGTGCGCATGTTGTGCAAACGGTCAGCCAGTTTCACGAGGATCACGCGCAGATCCTTCGACATGGCCATGAACAGCTTGCGGAAGTTCTCGGCCTGCTTGGTTTCGTGGCTGGACAGCTGAAGGTTGGTCAGCTTGGTCACCCCGTCCACCAGTTCGGCCACCTCGCTGCCGAAGCGGCGCGCAACCTCGGAATAGGATGCCTTGGTATCTTCTATGGTGTCGTGCAGAAGCGCGGTGATGATGGTCGCATCGTCGAGGTGCTGTTCGGTCAGCAGGGCGGCCACGGCCACGGGATGCGTAAAATAGGGTTCGCCCGAATGGCGCTTCTGGCCTTCGTGCATTGCCATGCCAAAGGCATAGGCCTCGGCCAGGCGGTTGGCGTTGGTTCGGGGATTGTAGTTGCGGACCAGCGCAATCAGATCTTCAACTGCTATCATCCGGTCCGCATCCCAAAGACGGCGTCAGGTTCAGCCCTGACCCTGCGCCTCCATCAGGGCGCGCAGCAGTTTCTCTTCCGACATATCGTCTTCGACGGGTTTGTCGGCTTCGGCCCCCATCAAAAGCGCCATTGCGTCCTCTTCCGGTTCGTCCACCTCGATCTGGGTCTGGTTGCTTTCGATCAGACGCTCGCGCAGTTCGTCCGCGCTCTGGGTTTCTTCGGCGATTTCGCGCAGCGACACGACGGGGTTCTTGTCGTTGTCGCGGTCCACCGTGATGGCCGCGCCCGACGACAGCTCGCGTGCGCGGTGCGCCGCCAGAAGAACCAGTTCAAAGCGGTTCGGAACCTTGTCAACACAGTCTTCAACGGTCACGCGGGCCATGGGATACTCCAATCGTGGTGTGGTCCAGAAAGCGGATGTGTAGTCGCGAATCCACCGCTTGACAAGCGCAGAAAAGGCCGGATCAAGCCGGTTCGAGCGCAAACCGCGGTTGTACTGCGGCAATCTCGTCCGGTGCCAGCCTTTCCAGCATGGCGCGGACCGACAGGCCGGTCAGCGGATGCACCCAATCCGGCGCGATATCCGCCAGCGGCACAAGTACGAAGGCCCGGTCCTGCACCCTGGGATGCGGCAGGATCAACCGATCCGGAGCCCGCGCGGCCTGATCGGCGAGGGGCAAGTCGACCCAGTGCCTTTGAACCACCGCATCGGGCAGCACCACGTCGCCCTGCGCGATCAGGTCCAGGTCGGCGGTGCGCATGCCCCAGCGCTGCTGGCGTTCGCGGCCCAGTTCCGCCTCGATCCGGTGCAGCGCGTCCAGAACCGCGCCGGGCGCTAGCACCGTTCGCACCGCGACGGCGGCATTGACATAATCGGGCCCCGCCCCGGCCGGAAAACAGGGCGTGGCAAAGAACCGGCTGACCCCAGAGACGGCAAGGCCCCCCTCGGCCAGGGCCCGGATCGCCCGGATCAGGGTGTCGGACGGCCCGCCCTGCGAGGATGCGAGGTTGCTGCCCAGTGCGATCAGGCAAGTTTTATCGGAATCGTGCAAGACACACCTCTGATGGTTCGAAAGCTGGACTTGTGGTAGTCTGCGAAATCTTTATTTTAGTCGATCTGCGGTGTTGCCTTTCACATACCACTCACGAAGGGCGCACGGCACCGCAGTCTTACCAGAAGGACTGATTTTATGTTTTACAAGGACGAGCGTCTGGCTCTGTTCATCGATGGTTCAAATCTCTACGCGGCAGCCAAGTCGCTTGGGTTTGACATCGACTACAAATTGTTGCGGCAGGAATTCATGCGGCGCGGCAAGTTGCTGCGCGCCTTCTACTATACCGCGCTGCTGGAAAACGACGAATATTCGCCGATCCGCCCCCTGGTTGACTGGTTGCATTACAACGGGTTCAACATGGTGACGAAGCCGGCCAAGGAATACACCGACAGCATGGGCCGGCGAAAGGTCAAGGGCAACATGGACATCGAACTGACGGTCGATGCGATGGAGCTTGCGCCGCGTGTCGATCACATAGTGCTGTTTTCCGGCGACGGTGATTTCCGCCCCCTCGTCGAAAGCCTGCAGCGCCAGGGCGTGCGGGTTTCGGTGTTTTCGACCATCCGCAGCCAGCCACCGATGATCTCGGACGATCTGCGCCGACAGTCCGATAACTTCATCGAACTGGAAGAGCTGCGCGACGTGATCGGTCGGCCCCCGCGCGATCAGTCGCAACCCGACCGCGATGCCGGCGTCGCCGCCGGAACCCGCTGAAGCGGATCAGCCCTCGGCGGCGTTCAGGCGGTTGTGATGCTCGATCACGCGATCCGGCCAGGTGCTTTTGATATAGGAGAGAATGGCACGGATCTGCGGATCGGTCAGGGTATCCGAGAATCCCGGCATCCGGCTGAGGTATCCGCCGCCCACGGCCGCCGCGCTGCCCACCCTGGTGATGTGCAGCAGGACCGCGTCGGAATGATGCCATGTGTGGCCTGTCGCATCATGCGGCGGAGCCGGAAGATAGCCATCGGCATCGCGGCTGCGCCAATCGGGCTGACCTTCCAGATCGGCACCGTGACAGGCCGCGCAATGCGCATCGTACAGCGCCACGCCCTGCGCGATCACCTGCGGGTCGCGGTAGCCGGGCAGCGCGTCGCCTGTCTGGGCCAGGGCCAGCCATGTGCCGCCGCCAACCAGCGCCAAGGCCGCCACCGCCGCAATCTTCCAGCGCATTGTCGCCCCCCTTGCCGATCTTTCCCCTCATCTTTCGCCAGTCCGGCTTCCGGCGTCACCTCACAACGCCGTGACATGGCCTAGCGGCTGGACGCGCGGGCCCGAAACCCTTACCTCTGGGCGCAAGGAGAGTGCCGATGACCAAACCGCCCCTGACCGTCTACCTGGCCGCGCCGCGCGGCTTCTGCGCCGGTGTCGACCGCGCCATAAAGATCGTCGAGATGGCTCTCGAGAAATGGGGCGCGCCGGTCTATGTGCGCCACGAGATCGTCCACAACAAGTTCGTTGTTGACGGGCTGCGCGACAAGGGCGCGGTCTTTGTCGAGGATCTGGGCGATTGCCCCGACGACCGCCCGGTGATCTTCTCGGCGCATGGTGTGCCGAAATCGGTGCCCGCCGCCGCGGCCGCGCGCCAGATGGTCTTTGTGGATGCCACCTGCCCGCTGGTCAGCAAGGTGCACATCGAAGCGCAAAGGCACGCCGACAACGGCCTGCAGATGATCATGATCGGCCACGCGGGGCATCCCGAAACCGTCGGCACCATGGGCCAGCTGCCCGAGGGCGAGGTTTTGCTGGTCGAAACGGTCGCGGATGTGGATGCAGTCGCCGTGCGCGATCCGCAAAAGCTGGCCTATGTCACGCAGACCACGCTCAGCGTTGACGATACCGCCGAAATCGTCGCGGCGCTGCACGCGCGTTTCCCCGCCATCGTGGGCCCGCACAAGGAAGATATCTGTTATGCCACCACCAATCGGCAGGAGGCAGTCAAGGCGATGGCGCCGCTGGCCGACGCGATGCTGGTGGTGGGCGCGCCGAATTCTTCGAATTCGCGGCGCCTGGTCGAAGTGGGCGCGCGGGCCGGGTGCGCCTATGCGCAGCTGGTGCAGCGCGCCGGCGATATCGACTGGCGCGCGCTGGACGGGATTTCCAGCATGGGCATCACCGCCGGGGCTTCGGCACCCGAAGTCCTTATCGAAGAGGTGATCGATGCATTCCGCGCGCGCTACGACGTGACCGTCGAACTGGTGGAAACCGCCCGCGAGAATGTCGAATTCAAGGTGCCCCGCGTGTTGCGCGTGCCGGCCTGACGCAACCGGTCGGGGCACGCCCGTCCAGGCCGGCGGATAATCCCCTGGCCCCGGCGTGGATCTTTGCGGAAATTGCGGCGCTGCGGTCTTGCCTCGCCGCGATGTCGGCGGCATGTTGCGCGGCATGATGCAGATCCCCCGCGCGCCCTTGCTGCTTGGCCTTTTCGGTGTGATCCCCTTCGCCTGGGGCGCGCTGACCTATATGAACGGCGATTTGCAGGCATGGGGGGCGGCCAACCTGGGGCCGCGATTCGTCGGACCCTATGTGCAGCTGTTCTATGGTTCGGTCATTCTCAGCTTCATGTCGGGCGTTTTGTGGGGCTTTGCCACCCGCACCGAAGGCGCGCGCGCGGCCACCGGATATGGCCTGTCGGTGCTCCCCGCGCTCTGGGCGTTTTTCATGACGGGCGGCGGCCCGGTCAGTGCCGGCCTGAACCTGATGTTCGGCTTTGCCGGGCTGCTGGTGCTGGATTTCGCCTTCTGGCGGTGGGGGCTGACACCGTCGTGGTGGATGGCCCTGCGCGGTATCCTGACCGCGCTGGTGCTGGCGTGCCTGGCCGTCGGAGTGTTCATGTGAGCGACGAACAGACCATAAGGTTCTACGACGACCAGGCCGAAGGCTATGCCAGGATGACGGATGCGGCGCTGGCCGTCGATCCGCGGCTGACCGCCTTCATCGCGGCCTGCCCCGCATCGGGCAGGGTTCTGGACCTGGGGTGCGGTCCGGGGGCCGCGGCCGCGCGCATGGCCGATGCGGGCCTGCAAGCCGATGCCGTGGACGCCGCCGCGGAAATGGTCGCGCTCGCGGCCCGGCACAACGGTGTCCGCGCATGGCAGGCCCGGTTCGAAGACATCGACGCGGTACAGGTCTATGACGGGATCTGGGCCAACTTCAGCCTGCTGCACGCGCCGCGCGCCGACATGCCCGACCACCTCGGCCGGTTGCACCGCGCCCTGCGCCCCGGCGGCGTGCTGCATATCGCGCTGAAGACCGGCGAAGGCGAGAAACGCGACCGGATCGGGCGGCTCTATACCTATTTCACCGATGCTGAACTGACCGCGCTTCTGACGCGGGCCGGCTTCACCGTCACCGAACGTCACACCGGCTGCGATGTGGGCTATGACGGCGTCCCCGCCGACTGGATCGCGATGCTGGCGCATGGCTGAAATCTTCGCCTATACCGATGGCGCCTGTTCCGGCAATCCCGGCCCCGGCGGATGGGGTGCGCTGCTGCGCGCGGTCGACGGCGACCGGATCGTCAAGGAACGCGAGTTGAAGGGCGGCGAGGCCAATACCACCAACAACAGGATGGAGCTTCTGGCCGCGATCAATGCTCTGGCGGCGCTGGAACGCCCCAGCACCATCACCGTCGTCACCGACAGCCAGTATGTGCGCAACGGCGTTACGTCGTGGATTCACGGATGGAAGAAGAACGGCTGGAAAACCGCCGCCCGCAAACCCGTCAAGAACGCCGAACTGTGGCAGGCACTGGACCAGGCGCAGGCACGCCACAGCGTGACCTGGCGTTGGGTAAAGGGCCACGCCGGACACCCCGAAAACGAACGCGCCGATGCCTTGGCGCGCGCCGGCATGAAGCCTTACAAACCCGGCACCGATTGATCGCCCACCGGCCGGGCGTCATCGCCGCCAGTGAAACGGCACGATCACCAGCGCCCCGATGCTCGAGACGATGGCATTCACCCCCGGGCTGGCAAAGCCGATGCCGAACATGATCCGCACGAAATAGAACAGGAACGCGCCGCCGATGCAGATGATCACGGATTGCAGCACACCGTTGCGGGTGAACCCCGAGCGTTCGGCGGCATACCCCACTAGCGCTGCGATCACGACGGTTCCGATCAGCGTGGGAAACATGCGCCGCGCCTAAAGCAGGGTGCCGGGCGCAATCGGCCAGCCCCGCAGAAACGTCTGCCAGTCCTGCGCCGCCTTGCCCGCCCGCTGCAGACGCAACAGATCGATAGCGCCGGTGCCGCAGGCCACCCGCAGCGCGCCGTCGGCTTCCAGAACCTCGCCCGGCGCGCCGGTTCCTTCGGCAATGGTGGATCCCAGGATCCTGATCCGCGCGCCGCCGGTTTCGGTCCATGCGCCGGGGTGCGGCGACAAACCTCGAATTTGCCGGTCAACCTCGCTCGCGGGGCGCGACCAGTCTATCCGCGCCTCGCTCTTGTCGATCTTGCTGGCATAGCTGACGCCGTCTTCGGGCTGCGGTTCGGGCGTCAGATCGCCCAGCCTTGCCAGCGCGTCGACGATCCGTTCCGCGCCCAGCGCCGACAGCCTGTCGTGCAAGGTGCCGGTGGTTTCGTCGGGCGCTATCTCGATCTCGGCGCGCGTCAGCACCGGGCCGGTGTCCAGCCCCGCCTCCATGCGCATGACGCAGATGCCAGTCCGGGCGTCGCCCGCCATGATCGCACGGTGAATCGGCGCCGCCCCGCGCCAACGCGGCAAAAGACTGGCGTGGATGTTCAGACAGCCATGCGCCGGCGCATCCAGAACCGGCTGCGGCAGGATCAGGCCATAAGCCACCACAACGGCCACATCGGCCTGCAAATCGGCGAAATCGGCCTGCGCCCCGGCCGACCGCAGGGTGACGGGATGGCGCACCCGCAGCCCCAGCGCATCGGCGCGCGCCTGCACCGGGGTGGGCCGATCCTTCTTGCCACGGCCGGCCGGGCGTGGCGGCTGGCAATAAACGCATATCACCTCGTGCCCGGCGGCGATCAGGGCGTCCAGCACCGGCACCGAGAATTCGGGCGTGCCCATGAAGACCACTCTCATGGCGAAACCTTGCGGGCCTTGCGCAACAGCATGTCGCGTTTCACCTTGCTGAGATTGTCGAAATACATCCGCCCGTTCAGATGATCGATCTGATGCTGGACGCTGGTTGCCGCGAGGCCGACGAAATCGCGTTCGACCGGGGCGCCGGTGTCATCGAGATACCGCACGGTGACAGCGCGCGGACGGGCCAGCCGGGCCGAAACGCCGGGCAGGTTCGGGCTGGCCTCCTCGTGATCGCGCAACTTGACAGATGCGTGCAGAACCTCGGGGTTGGCCAATCGCACCGCGCGGCCCCTTTCGGCCGAAGCATCCACAACCGCCAGCCGCAGCATCACCCCGATCTGCGGCGCGGCAAGCCCGACGCCGGGCATCGCTTCCATCGTGTCGATCATGTCGTCCCAGATTGTGCGGATATCGTCGGTGATCGCCGGCACCGGATCGGCAGGCGTGCGCAACCGCCGGTCGGGCCAGGGCAGGATGCGGCGCACGGTCATGCGGCATAGGCCGCTTCGGCCAAGGCCCGCGCGTCCGGGTCGAGCCGGTCAAAGATCACCAGACCGTCCAGATGATCCATTTCGTGCTGAATGCAGCGCGCCGTCATGCCGCCGAAGGTGCCGCTGGTGCGCCGGCCATCGACGCCGGTCCATTCCAGATCAATCGCAGGTGCGCGCAGCACTTCCGCCGGGGCGCCCCGGATCGAAAGACATTCCTCGGTTCCCGCAACCAACGCGCCGGGGCGCGGCGTCAGCACCGGATCTATGCAGACGAGGGGCGCGGCGGTGCCTTCCTTCCACGTCATGTCGATGACGAACAATCGCGACAGAACACCCACCTGTGGTGCCGCAAGGCCACGGCCCTGCGCCGCGTAAAGCGTTTCCAGCATATCCGAGGCCAGCGCGCGGATGTCACCGGTGACTTCACCCACAGGCGCACAGACCTGCGACAGCCGTGCATCGGGCCAGGCCAGTACCGCGCGCACGCTCATGCGCGGGCCAGCTCGCGTTTCATCTTCTTCATCTTGCGCGTGATCAGCTGCCGTTTCAGCGGCTTGAGGTAGTCGATGAACAACTTGCCGTCGAGATGGTCGATCTCGTGCTGGATGCAGGTTGCCCAAAGCCCGCGAAACACTTCGCTGTTGGCCTTGCCGTCCAGATCCATCCACGCCACCTCGACTTCTGCGGGGCGGGTCACGTCGGCGAATTGATCCGGCAGCGACAAACAGCCTTCCTCGTAGACGCTGGTTTCGTCCGAGCGCGACACGACCTCGGGGTTCAGCATCACGATCGGGCGCGGCGTATCGCCTTCGCCGTTCATGCAATCCACGACAACCACGCGCGACATGATGCCAACCTGCGGCGCGGCCAGCCCGATGCCCGGCGCAAGGTACATGGTTTCCAACATGTCGGCGCCCAGTTTGCGCAGCGCGTCGGACACGTCGGCAACAGGCGTGCAGGAGGTTTTCAACCGGGGATCGGGGTGCAGGATGATCGGAAGCTTCATAGACGAGGATTTAGGCGATCCGTCGCCGCGCCGCAACGGCCTTGCATGTCGCGGCCAGAGCAATAGTTTGCACAGGTATCGAAAAAGGACAGCACGATGGATTTCGACACTTTGATCGAACGGCGCGGTACGGATTGCGCGAAATGGGACAAGATGGAAGCCGTCTATGGTGTGCCCGCCGATGATGGAATTGCGATGTGGGTGGCCGATATGGATTTCCGGCCGCCACAGATCATCCAGCGGGCGCTGGAGGACATGGTGGCCCATGGCGTCTACGGCTACCACGGCAATGACGCCAAGTACCGCGCCGCGATCCAGTGGTGGATGCAGAACCGCCACGGCTGGACCATCGAAAACCCCGACGAGATCTTCATGACCCACGGCCTGGTGAACGGCACCGCGATGTGTGTCGATGCCTTCACCCAGCCGGGCGATGGCGTGATCCTGTTCACCCCGGTCTATCATGCCTTCGCCCGCGTCATCGAAGCCGCCGGCCGCACGGTCGTTGA
Organism: Paracoccaceae bacterium; assembly: GCA_024742705.1. Lineage (GTDB taxonomy): Bacteria > Pseudomonadota > Alphaproteobacteria > Rhodobacterales > Rhodobacteraceae > JANSXZ01. Next base: position 34,907 of record JANSXZ010000010.1, read on the forward strand.
ATGCCCGCTGGTCATGCGCGACGGGCGCTACGAGATGGATTTCGACGCCTACGATGCCGCGATGACCGGGGCTGAAAAGATGGTGGTGCTGTGTTCGCCGCACAATCCCGGCGGCAACGCCTGGTCGCGCGCAGAACTTCAGGCGCTGGCCGATTTCGCCAGGCGCCACGACCTGATCCTTGTATCGGACGAAATCCACCACGATCTGATCTATCCTGGCCAGACGCATGTGCCGATGGCCAAGGTGGACCCGTCGATATCGGATCGGCTGGTGATGATGACCGCCAACACCAAGACCTTCAGCATCGCCGGCGCCCATATCGGCAACGTGATCATCGCCGATCCGGCGCTGCGCGCGCGGTTCGCCCGGCGGATGGGCGCGATGGGCATGTCGCCCAATGCCTTCGGCGTCGTGATGGCCACCGCCGGCTATTCGCCGGAAGGCGCCGAATGGGTCGATGCGCTGATGCTCTACCTCGATGGCAACCGCCAGGTCTTCGATACCGCCGTCAATGCCATACCCGGGCTGAAATCAATGCCACTCGATGCGACCTACCTGGCCTGGGTCGATTTCGACGGCACCGGAATGCCGCGCGAGGAATTCACCCGCCGGGTGCAGAAGGACGCCCGCATCGCCGTCAACCACGGCCCCACCTTCGGCAGCGGCGGCGAAACCTTCCTGCGGTTCAACATCGCCACGCCCCGGTCGCGGGTTATGGAAGCCTGCGATCGGCTGGCAATGGCGTTTTCCGATCTGCAATGACACCCGCGCGCTGCGGCGCAGACCCCCTGTGCGCACGCGCAGGGGCAACCCGTCTGGGCAACCGGCGGCGCGCGGCCTACCTGAAAGGGCGACGCAACGCTGAACAAAGGGGCATCCGATGGGACTTCTGGTCGACGGGAAATGGCAGGACAAATGGTATGACACCAAGGCGAACGACGGCAAGTTCGTGCGTTCGGCCGCCCGGTTCCGCAACTGGATCACCGCCGACGGCAGCGCCGGGCCCTCGGGCGAAGGCGGCTTTGCCGCAGCGTCGGGCCGCTACCATCTTTATGTTTCCGCCGCTTGCCCCTGGGCGCATCGCGCGCTGATCTTTCGTCAGATCAAGGGGCTGGCCGATCACATCGGCGTCTCCACGGTGCATCCCGACATGCTTTCGGATGGCTGGACCTTCCAGACCGACGACAAAGGCGCCACCGGCGACCGGCTGCATGGGCTGGCGTTTGCCCGCGATATCTATACCCGCGCCGATCCGGTCTTTTCCGGCCGCGTGACCGTGCCGATCCTCTGGGACACCGAACGGAACACCATCGTTTCGAACGAGAGTTCGGAAATCATCCGCATGTTCAATTCGGCCTTCGACGGGATTACCGGCAACACCGACGATTACTGGCCCGAATCCCTGCGCGCGGCGATGGAACCGGTCAACGAGAGGATATACGACACCGTCAACAACGGCGTCTACAAATCCGGATTTGCCACCAGCCAGTCAGCCTATGACGAAGCCGTCGCCGCGCTGTTCGAAAGCCTCGATTGGCTCGAGGATCGGCTGTCGAAGCAACGGTATCTGATGGGCAACCGCATTACCGAAGCGGATTGGCGTCTGTTCACCACCCTGATCCGGTTCGATCCCGTCTATCACCTGCATTTCAAATGCAACCGTCGCCGGATCGTCGATTATCCGAACCTCTGGGGCTTTACCCGCGAATTGTACCAATGGCCGGGCGTCGCAGAAACCGTGAACATGGACCATATCGTGCGGCATTATCACTACAGCCACGAGAGCATCAATCCGCACCGGATCATCCCGATCAACCCGGTTCTCGATCACGCCGCCCCGCATGGGCGCGGCTAGCGCGACGCGGCATAGTGTTCCACCATCGCCGCCAGATCCTCTGGCGGCGTTTCGCTCTGGATGTAGGCGCAGGCGTTAGCCGAATGCGCAAAGATCGATCCGTCCGAGAAGAACGTCGTATTTGTGACAAAGATCACCCGCGCGTCGGGGCGGCGATAACTGGCGAAATCGGCCACCGCCAGCGCACTGCCCTGGCGCAAGACCAGATCCAGGACGATGATGTCGAAATCACTGCTGTAAAGCGCGGCAATCGCCTCTTCCTGATCGGCAACGCACGTCACGATCGCCCCATCCTGACGTTGCAGGTGCCGCGCCCAGAGGTCGGAAAGTTCCGACCGGCTTTCCACAATAAGAACATTCATCACGATTTACCGTCACCGGCGGTCTGCGCATTCCCCCAGAGGATCCCTGTTGCGCATGCCACTCCCCATTTTCATATACAGAAACAGGCGCGGGCGCGAAAGTGGGTGAATGACATCTTCGAGGGTTGCCAGCGCCGCCGCTTTGCAGTTGAACCGGGGCAGTTCCCGCGCAGTCAGGCCGCCGCATATGCCATCCGATCGCCGCACGTCTCCGCCCGTCCCGCCGCGCGACCACGGCGGCAGCCTGTCGGCCGCCATCGCCGCCTTCGGTGGCGCGCGTGGCGATTGGATCGACCTGTCGACCGGCATCAACCCTTGTGCCTACCCGCTGCCCGACCTGGCCCCGTCGGACTGGACCGCCCTGCCCGACCGGCCCGCCCAGCAGGCACTGGAAGCGGCGGCGCGGCGGTTCTGGCGGGTGCCCGACACGGCATCGGCGCTGGCCGCGCCCGGCGCATCCGCCCTGATCGCGCGGTTGCCCGCATTGCGGCCCACCGGCACCGTGGCAATCGCCCGGCCCACCTATAACGAACACGCCGCCGCCTTTTCCGCAGCGCGGTGGCGGATCGCCGATGACATGCCGGGCGCGGATGCACAGGTGATCGTGAACCCCAACAATCCCGATGGGCGGATCTGGCGCGCCGAAGAACTGCGGGCACCTTTCGCGGTGATCGACGAAAGCTTCTGCGATACCGCGCCCGAACACAGCCTGATCGACCACGCCGCCGGACCGGGCCGCATCGTTCTGAAAAGCTTTGGTAAATTCTGGGGCCTGGCGGGGCTGCGGCTGGGGTTCGCCTTTGGTCCGCCCGACCTGATCGCGCCACTGTCCGACATGCTGGGGCCCTGGCCGGTTTCGGGCCCGGCGCTGCGGATCGGGGCCGCCGCGCTGACCGATACGGCATGGGCCACCCAGACCCGCCAGCGCCTGGCGCACGACGCGGCCCGGCTCGACCGGATCATGACAGCGCGCGGCGCGGCGCTGGCCGGCGGAACCGATCTGTTCCGGCTTTACAGGGTGTCCGCTGCACGGCGCTGGCAGGCCCGTCTGGCCACGGTCCGCATCTGGAGCCGGATCTTCCCCTATTCGGACAATCTGCTGCGGCTGGGCCTGCCGCATCCCGACGACTGGCCGAGGATCGAGGCCGCATGGTAGACACCGCCGCCCTTTTGTGCGCCGCGATGCTGCTGGATGCGGCGCTTGGCGAACCCCGGTGGCTGTGGTCGCGGCTGCCACATCCCGCGGTGCTGATGGGGCGCGCGATCTCGGCGCTGGACCGCGCTTGGAACCGGGGCACGGCGCGGCGGGCGCGCGGCGTTGCCGCCATGGTGGCCCTGGGTCTGGGTGCGCTGGCACTGGGGGCCGTTCTGGAACTGGGCGGGCCCGCCGTTGAAATCGTTGCGGCGGCGATTCTTCTGGCTCAGCGCGCGCTGGTCGATCATGTGCGGGCCGTGGCCGACGGCCTGCGCGGAGATCTGCAAGGCGGGCGGGCTGCCGTCGCCATGATCGTCAGCCGCGACACCGCCGCGATGGACGAACCGGCGGTGGCGCGCGCCGCCATCGAAAGCGCGGCGGAAAACCTGTCGGACGGCGTGATCGCCCCGGCCTTCTGGTTCCTCGTGGGCGGCCTGCCGGGCCTGTTGCTTTACAAGATGACGAACACCGCCGACAGCATGATCGGCTACCGCACCCCACGCCATGCCGATTTCGGATGGGCCGCCGCACGGTTCGACGATCTTCTCAACCTGGTGCCGGCGCGCCTGACCGCCGGGCTTATCGCGCTTGCCACAGGCGGTCTGGGCCGGTGGCACCGGATCGCCGAAGATGCCCGCGCCCATCTGTCGCCCAACGCAGGCTGGCCCGAGGCCGCGATGGCCCGCGCATTGAACATCGCGCTGGCCGGGCCGCGCGTCTACGATGGCAGGTTGCGCGATCTGCACTGGGTGCATGAACAGGGCCGGCGATCGGCCGGGGCGGCCGACATCGACGCCGCCATCACCCGGCTGTGGCGCGCCTGGGCCTGCGCCTTCGCGCTGACCGCGGCGCTTGCGATTTCATGGGCCGCGCCTATTCTGCAAAGGCTGATTTGAACAGGGATTTTCATGCAACGGATCATCGCCTTTTGCCTGGCGGTCACGCTGACCGCCCCCGCCGCGCAGGCCGCCTGCGGCGGCAATTTCCAGAGCTTCGTGCGTGACCTGAAAGCCGAAGCCGTGGCGCGCGGCCACAACGAAAGCCAGGTCAACGCGTTCTTTCGCAGTGCGGCACAGGATGCCAAGGTGCTGCGCGCCGACCGTGCGCAGGGAGTATTTCAACTGCCGTTCACCGAATTCGCGCGGCGGCTGATCTCGCAGAACCGGATGGATCGCGGGCGCCGCAACGCGCGCGAGTACCGCGCGATCTTCGACCGTATCGAACGGGATTACGGCGTTCCGGCGGGTGTGCTTCTGGCCTTCTGGGCATTCGAAACCGACTACGGCGCGTTTCAGGGCGATTTCAACACCTTGAACGCGCTGGTCACGCTGAGCCACGATTGCCGGCGCCCCGAGCTGTTCCGGCCGCAGATCTTCGCGGCGCTCAGGCTGTTCGAACAGGGCGATTTCGATCCGGCCCGCACCACCGGCGCCTGGGCCGGTGAAATCGGCATGGTGCAGATGCTGCCGCAGGACATACTCGACAATGGTGTCGACGGTGACGGCGACGGACATGTCCGGCTGAAAACCTCGGTCGCGGATGCGCTGATGTCGGGCGGCAAGATGCTGGCGCACCTGGGCTGGCGCAAGGGCGAACCCTGGCTGCAGGAGGTGCGCCTGCCCGGCGACATCGACTGGAGCCAGACCGGCCTGACCACCCGAAAAACAGTTGCCGAATGGGCGGCGCTGGGGGTGCGGCCGCGCGAGGGGCAGCTGGGGCCGGCAAACCTGTCGGCGTCGATCATCGTGCCGCAAGGGCGCGGCGGGCCGGCCTTTATCGCCTATCCGAATTTCCGGGTCTATTTCGAATGGAACCAAAGCTTTGTCTATGTGATGACAGCGGCCTATTTTGCCACCCGTCTGGAAGGCGCGGCCGTGTTCGACGCCGGCAATCCGGCGCCGGCCCTGAGCAGCGCACAGATGAAGGCGCTACAGACCAAACTGCGCGCGCGCGGCCACGACGTGGGCAAGATCGACGGTATTCTGGGCGCCGGAACACGCGCCGCGGTGCGCGCCGAACAGGCGCGTCTGGGCCTGCCCGCGGATGCATGGCCCACGGCTGCATTGCTGAACCGTCTCTGAATACAGATCAGGGGCGAACCGGAAACCGTTCGCCCTTTTCGGTCAGCAGGATCAGCCGGCCGGCATTGCGCACATAGCGGTCGCAGCGGCCAAAACCGTTTCGAAATGCGATGCAGACGGTGCCGTCCTGCCGGATTTCATAGCGGCCATAGGCGGTGGCGCCGCCGGCATAGGTGTAGGAGTAAGACCCTCCGGCAGAATACCGCGACTGGCCGTCGTCGTAAAACACCAGTGTCTGCCCGGTGGTGGCCGCGCGCACCTGCGCCCGGTCGAGCCGCGCGTCGGTGTCGCGAAAGGCCCATTGCTGCGCCGCGGCGGGCAGCGCTGAAACCAGCGCAAGCCCCAGAAGAACGATCCGTATCATGCGCCACATCTAACCCGGCCAGCGCCGCGCCGCGTGTCACGATACGGTGATCGGCGTTCAGGCCACCAGGGTTTCGGCCCGCTTCAGGTCCACCGAAACCAACTGCGACACCCCTTGTTCGGCCATCGTGACGCCAAACAGCCGATCCATGCGCGCCATCGTCACCGCGTGGTGGGTGATGATCAGGAACCGGGTTTCGGTCTGACGGCACATTTCATCCAGAAGATCGCAGAACCGCGTCACATTGGCGTCGTCCAGCGGCGCGTCCACCTCATCGAGCACGCAGATCGGCGCGGGGTTGGCCAGGAACACCGCAAAGATCAGCGCCATCGCCGTCAGCGTCTGTTCGCCGCCCGAAAGCAGGCTGAGCGTCGAAAGCTTCTTGCCCGGCGGCTGGCACATGATCTCCAGCCCCGCGTCCAGCGGATCATCGCTCTCGACCATCACCAGGTTGGCCTCGCCGCCGCCGAACAGACTGCGGAACAGCATCGAGAAATTGCTGTTCACCTGTTCAAAGGCTGTCAGCAGCCGTTCGCGGCCTTCACGGTTGAGGCTGGCAATCCCGCTGCGCAGCGCCTTTATCGCCTCTTCCAGATCGGTTTTTTCCTGCAGCAGCGTATCGTGTTCCGCCTGAACCTCGCGCGCGTCCTCGTCCGCGCGCAGGTTCACGGCACCTAGGGCGTCGCGCTGCCGTTTCAGCCGCGCCACGTCAGCCTCGAGAGCGGCCGCCGCCGCCATCGTGTCGGGATCGGCTTCGAGACGCGCCAGAAGCTGCGCCGGCGTCGCCTGCTGATCCTCGGCGATACGCGCGGCGGATTGCGCCGCAACCTCGCGCGCGGCATCGGCGCGGGCTTCGGCACCGGCACGGGCCTCGCGGGCGTCGGATGCCGCGCGCTCGGCGTCGCGCTCGGCCTGAACTGCCGCGCGCAGGGTGTTTTCCGCGGCAGCGAGCGCGTCCGACGACGCCTTGCGCCGGGTTTCCGCGACAGCGATATCGGCGCCCAGCGCCAACCGCTGTTCGGCCAGCGCCTCGGGCGCAGCGCGGGCGGCGGCCAGTTCCTCCAGCGACAGCGCCTGGCGTTCGCTCAGCTCGGCACCACGTTTTTCGGCAGTGTCCAAACGGTGCCGCCACCCGCTGATTTCCTTGGCCACCTGCTGCGCGCGCCGCAGACGGGCTTCGCCTTCGCGGCGCAGTTCGTCATGGGCCGCCCGCCGCGCCAGCATCTCGGACCGGGCGGAATCGACCGTGGTCTTGATCTCTTCCACAGCGGCGCGTGCCGTCCCGAGGTCGCCCAGTTCGTGCAGGGCCGCGCGGGCCTCCTGAACCTGCTGGCGCGCGGTGGCCGCATCTTCCGAGTGGCGCCGCACCGTCAGGCCCAACGTTTCCAGACGCCCTTCGGCCATGTTGCGATCGGCCTCGGCGCGGCTCAGGGCGCGGCCGGCCTGGGCCACTTGCCGGTCGGCCTCGCGGCGGGCGGCCCGGGCGGCGGCATCGGCCTCGGTTTCCTGCGCAAGACGCTCGGACAGCGCCTGATGCGCCGCCCGGGCGGTTTCGGCGCGTCGGGTCACATCTTCGAGCTGACCGCGCAACGCCGCAAGGCGGTTCACCTGCTCCAGTCGCAACGCAGTTGCGCTGGGCGCGTCCGCCGCCCAGGCCCGGTAGCCATCCCAGCGCCACAGGTCGCCGGCAACCGAAACCAGCCGCTGGCCCGGTTGCAAATGTGCCTGCAACCGGGGCCCGTCGCCCGGATCCGCCAATCCTATCTGGGCAAGCCGGCGGGCCAGAACCGGCGGCGCCACCACATGCCGCGACAACGGTTCGGCCCCGTCCGGCAGAGGCACATCCGCCGCGTAGCCCGGCAGCGCACGCCAGCCGGACGGGCCGTCTTCGGCAACTTCCGGCGCCCGCAGATCGTCCGAAAGCGCGGCCCCCAGCGCCTTTTCATAGCCGGGCGCCACGGTCAGAAGATCAAGAACCTGCCCGTCCCCGGCGCTGTCACGCTGCACCAGCCGCGTCAGTGCCTTGACCTCGGCACCCAGCGCGCCCAACTCGCCCTCGGCTTCCGAACGCGCAGCGCGGGCGCGGGCCTCGCCAGACTGGGTTTCGGCGCGGGCCGCTTCGGCGGCGTTCAGCTCTGCTTCGGCACGGGTTGCCCCAGCTTCGGCCGCCACAGCGGCCCCCTGCGCCGCCTCGAAATCCAATGCCGCGCGTTCGGCGGATTCACGGGCCGATGCCACGGCAGCCTTGGCGCGCGCTGCCTCGCCCTCGGATCGGGCCAGCGTTTTCTCGCTGTCGGCAAGGAACCTCTGGGCAGATTGATGACGGGCCGAAAGCCGCGCCACATCTTCATTCTGTTCGCTCAACCGGGCCTCGCCCTGATCCAGTGTCACCGCAGCGGCGCGCGCGGCCGCGGCCGCGTCGTCCAGCCGCGCTTCGTGGCCTTCCGAAGCCTTCGACAGTTCGCCCTGCTCCCATTCGAGACGCGCGACCGTATCGACAGCATCGCGGTTCAGGCCCGCCTCGCGTTCAAGATCGCGGCCAAGCTGATCGATGCGGGCCTGCAGGGTTTCAATGGTCTTGCGGGCCTGCGCCTCTTCCCCTGCCAGAGTGTCGCGCCGCACCTGAAGCCGTTGCAGAACAGCCGCGGCAATGGCCTCTTCCTCGCGGAGCGGTGGCAACGCATCTTCGCCGGTGGCGCGGGTGCGGGCGGCCCGCACGGCGGCCTGTTCGGCCTGTGCGGCTGCCGTGGTCTCCGCGCGCAGCGCGGTTTCGGCGGCCGCGCGCGCGGTATCGGCCTCGCGCCAGCGGCGGTACAGCAACATGCCTTCCGCGCGGCGCAGTTCGGCGCCGATCTCGCGGTATCTGGCCGCCTGCCGGGCCTGCCGCGCCAATTGCGCGAGTTGTTGTGCCAACTGCTCCAGCACGTCGTCAACCCGCGACAGGTTGGTTTCGGCCCCTCTCAGCTTCAACTCGGCCTCGTGCCGGCGCTGATACAGCCCGGATATCCCCGCGGCTTCTTCCAGGATTCGCCGCCGCGCCTTGGGTTTTGCATTGATCAGTTCGGCGATCTGGCCCTGGCGCACCAGAGCCGGAGAATGCGCACCCGTGGATGCATCGGCGAACAACATCTGCACGTCACGCGCGCGCACCTCGCGCGCGTTGGCCTTGTAGGCGCTGCCAATATCGCGGGTGATGCGGCGCACGATTTCCAACATGTCCGCGTCGTTGAACCCAGCAGGCGCCAGGCGCTCGGAGTTGTCGATAACCAGACCAACCTCGGCGAAGTTCCGCGCCGGGCGCGACGCGGCCCCGGCAAAGATCACATCCTCCATGCCGCCGCCGCGCATTGCGGTGGGGCGGTTCTCGCCCATCACCCATCGCAGCGCCTCAAGGAGGTTCGACTTGCCGCAGCCGTTGGGCCCCACAACGCCTGTCAACCCGTCCGAGATCACCAGTTCGGTCGGGTCCACGAAGCTTTTGAAGCCTGTCAGTCTGAGTTTTGAAAACCGCACCTTGCGCGCGCTCCGCGATGATTCCGCATCCCATTCAGGGTGGCGAAGTCACCGCCCGTTTGTCAACGCAGGTGAACAGCATATCGTCTCGCGCCGGGCGTTATCCCCAAGATATTGAGTTTCCGGCACGCCCTTGCCCATGCCGGTGGCGCACGCGCCGCCGCATCGACACCGCCCGGCACCCCAACACCGGAGCGGACGGCCAGACTGCGCGCAATCCGAAACCGCAACCAGACAGGCGTGCAGCAAAATAGACAAAAGAACAACCACAGGAACATGCCTGCCTGTCTGACGCAAAAGGGTTAACAAACCGTATCCGCCACCTTGCCCATTGCTGAAGATGCAGCGTGGTCATATAATTTGACCAGACGCGGAGTTCCCGATGCCCTTTCAGAAAGTTCTGCCGGAAAAACTGTCGACCTCGGTGGTGCGCCAGATCGAGTTGTTGATCCTGCGCGGCATTCTGCGGCCCGGCGAAAGGCTGCCGCCCGAGCGTGAGCTGTCGGAACGGTTGGGTGTGTCGCGTCCATCGCTGCGCGATGCGATCGCCGAATTGCAGGCGCAGGGCCTGCTGTGCACGCGGGCGGGATCGGGTATCTTTGTCGCCGATGTCCTGGGATCGGCCTTCTCTCCGGCCCTGACACGCCTGTTCGCGACCCATGACGAGGCGGTTTTCGACTACCTCTCGTTTCGCCGCGATATGGAAAGCCTGGCCGCCGAGCGCGCCGCGCAGTTGGGATCGGATAGCGATCTCAAGGTGTTGCAGGCGATCTTCGACAAGATGGAACAGGCGCACAACAGGCGGAATTCGGAAGAAGAGGCCGCCCTCGACGCGCAGTTCCACACCGCGATCATCGAAGCCAGCCACAATGTCGTCATGCTGCACATGATGCGATCAATGTTCGATCTGCTGCGCACCGGCGTCTTCTACAACCGCCAGGTGATGTTCAAGCAACGCACGACCCGCGCGGCGCTTCTGGCCCAGCACCGCGCCATCAACGATGCGGTTCAGGCGCGCGACCCCGGTGCGGCGCGGGCTGCCATCGCTGCGCATCTGGACTATGTGGAAAAGGCGTTGTCGGATCAGCAGAAGGCCGAGCGCAACGAAAGAGTAGCGCGGCAACGGCTGGAGCATGAAACCGGTCGCGCGAAACCCGGTCAGCCGACACCGTCCTAGCAGGCGGCGCGCCGCATCTCGGGCCTGAGACTGTAAGATCATGTGCCCGAATGATTGGTTGGCGCCGCCCCGATCGGACACGGCGGTCAGGGGGGGGCGGTACGCAAAAAGGCCCGACCTTTTCGGCCGGGCCTTCTGCGATCATGCGTCAGCGCGCTGCTTCAGTGCAACTTCGCCTCAACCTCGCCGATGGCGCTGTCGACAAGCGCGGTGCGCTGCACGTCAGACATCTGTTTTGCCAGAACCTCATGCGCGGCGGAAATGGCGATCGCAATCGCCTGGTCGCGCACATCGCGGATCGCCCCGGCCTGAGCCGATTCAATCTGATCCTCGGCGGCGATCATGCGCCGGGCGATCGACTTGTCCAGATCCGCCCGCGCCTGATCGGCGGCATTCTGCGCCTCTTCCTTGGCCGCGGCGACGATCCGGTTGGCCTGCTCCTGAACTTCCTTCTGCTTGCGCTCGTAGGAGGCCAGAAGCGTCTGCGCCTCTTCGCGCAGAGCGCGGGCTTCGTCGATCTCGGACTGGATACCTTCGGCCCGCTTGTCGAGAAGGCCCCCGATCATGCCCGGCACCTTGAAGTAGAACAGCACCGCGATGAAAAGGATAAAGGCCAGAAGCACCACGAAATCTGTGTTGCCCAGCGAGAAGAACGGGCCCTTGGCGGCCAGCGCGGGCGTTGCCGCGCCGAGGGTGAACAGCAGAGCGAGTGTTGCGCGCATGGCGTTATCCTTTCATGCGGGCTTGGACCGCGGCGGCCAGATCGGCCGGATCGGCCTTGCCACCCATGGCGGTCACGATTTCGCCGACCGTGTCGGTGGCGACGTCGCGGACGGCATCCATCGCACCGGCCCGAATTTCGGCAATTGCCTTTTCGGCATCGGCAGACTTGGCCGCGATTTCCGCATCGGCCTTGGCGATCGCGGCATCCAGGTCTTGTTTGATACCCACCTTGGTTTCGGCGATGATGCGTTGCGCTTCGGTGCGGGCATCGGCCAGCGCCTGCTCATAGGCGGCCTCGGCCTCCTTGGCGCGTTTATTCAGGTCTTCCGCCTTGGCAATGTCATTGGTGATCGTGCCCTGGCGTTCCGCCAGAACGGCGCCGATGCGCGGCAGGGCCATCCGCGAGAGCACGAGATAGATCGCGATCAGCGCAAGGACCAGCCAGAAGATCTGGTTGCCGAACGTCGAAAAGTCCAGCTGCGGCATGCCGGGCGCCGAAGCTGCGGCCACGCCGTCGCCTGCGGAAGAATGTGTGTCAGTTGCCATGTTGCTCTCCCTGGAAACCTGCCGTTACACCGGGCGGACGCGATGCGCCCGCCCGATCGTAAGGATGGAATGCCGGCAGGATCAGACGGCGAACATCAGCAGCAGAGCGACGAGGAACGAGAAGATCCCCAGGGCTTCTGCGAATGCGATGCCGATGAACAGCGTCGCGGTCTGGCCAGCGGCCGCCGACGGGTTGCGCAGAGCGCCAGCGAGGAAATTGCCGGCCACGTTGCCCACACCGACTGCCGCGCCGCCCATGCCCATGCATGCCAGACCCGCGCCGATGTATGCGCCCATTTGTACGATATCGCCTTCCATGTCTTTATCTCCTTACGATGGAATTCTGTTGTGTCGTGTGATGCCGAGGCACCGTGTCGGATGATCGGTTGACGGGCCGAATGCGGGCCCGCCGGACGATTAGTGATGCGGATGCAGCGCGTCTTTCAGGTAGACGCAAGTGAGAATGGTGAAGACATAGGCCTGGATGAACGACACCAGAACCTCAAGCCCGTACATCGCCGTGATGGCCACGACCGAGAGCGGCGCGATGGCAGCGATGGCGGCAAAGCCTGCAAACACCTTGATCACCGCGTGCCCGGCCATCATGTTGCCGGCAAGACGGATGGAATGGCTGACCGGACGCACGAAATACGAGATCACCTCGATCAGGGCCAGCACCGGGCGCAGCGGCAACGGCGCGCTCGACACCCAGAACAGCCCCAGGAAGCCCGCGCCGTTCTTGACGAAGCCCAGAACCGTCACCGCGATGAACACCGCAAATGCCATGACCGCCGTGACCGCGATGTGCGATGTGGGCGTAAAGGCCATCGGCAGCAGGCCCAGAAAGTTCGAAAACACGATGAACATGAACAGCGTCATGATGTAGGGGAAGTATTTCACCCCGTCCTTGCCGCAGATGTCCTCGACCATCTTGTAGATGAAGCCGTAAGCCAGTTCGGCCACAGATTGCATCCGCGTCGGGATGATCTGGCGCTGCGCCGTACCCATCACCAGCAGCGCGAACACCGCTGCAACGGCAAGCGCCATCCACAGCGTGGCGTTGGTGATCGTGTACCATGCCACGCCACCGTCCCCGAACAACGGAGAAACGATGAACTGATCCATCGGGTGGAACTCCAGTCCACCCCCGCTTTCGCCCTGCGCTTCGGTTGCCACGTTCCGCGTCCTCTCAATCCTCGGTGCCCGACGTATCGCCAGGCCGTTCATCCCTGGCCGTTTCGGCCAACTTCTTCTCCTGGATCTCCTGTGCGCTGCGCATCATCGTCTTGATGCCCGCCGCCAGACCCAGCAATGTAAACAGCACCAGGAAGATCGGGATCGTCCCGAACAGGCTGTCCAGCCCGTATCCGATGCCAAAGCCGATCCCCAGACCGGCCACCAGTTCGATCACCATGCGCCAGGCCAGCTGGGCCTGCGAATAATGCTCGTCCGCGCGGGGTCTGGGCTCTTGGCCCTTCCGTGCCGCCGCGATCCGCTCTTCCAGCTTCTGCATACGCTGCTGATGCTCGGCGTCGGGCACGGCACTTCCCCCTTGACGGCTTGCAGCAGTGCTATGCCGCACGGCGGCATGAGTCAACCGCCCGAAACGCCGCCCAAGCAGCAAGCCAAGGCATTGAAAACACTAGACATGACATTTGACAGTGAGCGCCGCGCGCAGGTGCCGCGGCCGCGTTACCGCAATCAGGGGCGCGCAGGCTCATTCAACCAAACGGTTGACGGTTTCACGGCACGCGCGCTAGGTGCGGGCATGACCGATGCGCTTGACGCCACATTCGCCGCCCTTGCCGACCCGACGCGCCGCGCGATACTGTCGATGCTGCTCGAGGATGACATGGCCGTCACCGATGTGGCCGATCCCTTCGCCATGTCGCTGGCCGCGATTTCCAAGCACCTTGCCATCCTCACCCGCGCCGGCCTGATCAGTCAGGAAAAGCGCGGGCGGGTGAAATGGTGCAAGCTCGAGCCCGACGCCCTGCGCGCCGCATCGGTCTGGATGCAGGGATTTGGCCAGTTCGAGCCGGTGCACCTGGATGCCTTCGAACGGTTTCTGGCACTGGAGTTGCCCGACGCCGGAGAAGCCGAGGATCAGTCGTCGCCCTTGTAATAGCCGATGGTGTCGCCTTCCGTCGTCGCGCCCAGCCCGTTCAGCAACCGGTTGGAATAGTTGAAGTAGGCGCACACCTGGTTGACCTCGAGAATTTCGCCATCCTCGGCGCCCGCGATCTTGAGAGCCTCGAAATCCGAAACCACCATCCGCCCGACATCCGTCGTCAGCTTGGCGGCATAGCGCAGCAGCGCCAGTTCCCTTCCCTCGAACACATCCTCGGGGCGCTGCGCCTTGAGCGCGGTGAAGATCGCGTCAGACCGGGGCTGATCGCGCAGCAGGTTGCGCACGTTCATGAAATGGTGGGTCAGCGAATAGGTGCAGTCGTTCAGGATCGAGGTATAGCTGGCCACAACCTCGAGAAACCAGAACGGCAGCGTGTTGTCTTCGGAGTGCAGAACCGAACGATACAGCGTGACATGCCCGTTCATCGTTTCCGGCCGCAGCGAATGTACCCGCATCACCGTATCGACGGTGCCATGCGGGGTGCGCGCATGGTCCAGCAACTCCCGCAGCCGTCCATCCGCTTCGTCATCTCCGATCATCCGGATCCATGCGGTCATGTGGTGTTCCTCTCTGTTGCCCCGGCCTGACGGCGGTTCGGGCTGTTGTGCCGTGGCCAGCGGGCGATGCCCGGCGACCGCTACGCGCGATCCGGATGCCCGCGCGGCGCCGCGGCAGCTTCGGCGGCAATGCCCCGCGCCACCATCGCCCGGAAACGCATGGCACCGGCATCCAGCCCCAGGTTCAGATAGGGCGACGTCCGCCCGGCCATCCCGGCCTGCACCCGTTCGAGCACGTCCTTGTCTTCGTTGAAAGCCATTACCGCCCCGTCGAACATGCGCTGCGACAACGCGGTGTCGTCGGCATGCATGTTGCGATGCTGAAACCAGAAATACCGGGTGCGCGTGGCATCGACCGGGGTGATGAAATTGTAGTTGATGTTCAGAAAGGCGTTCGGCGACAGCGGCCGATGCCCGCCGCCCTCGCCCGAAGGCGTGTAGACCGATAAATTCAGGGCGGTGGAAGGCAGCCGCATTTCATAGTGTTGCTTGCGGTCGCAGGTTGGCCCGAACGGCAGCATCGCCGCATAGTAGGGCGGCGCCGGCTCATCCGGAATCCAGCGCGAAACGGTCACACCGTCTTCTGTCACGTCGATCTCGAGCGGGCGATTGTCGGTGCCGGCCCCGGCAAAGGATGTCAGGTGCACCCAGGCGACATGGCTCGGATCGAGCAGGTTGTCGGTGATGTAGAGATAGTGGCACCCCATCTCCAGAGCGCCCTTCGGCGTACGGCCCCACTCCGGGTTGTCGAACTGGGGGATGTCGATGATATCCGCAGGGTCCGCCGTTCCGGCACCGGTCCAGACCCAGACAAACCCCCAACGATCCACTGCCGGATAGGCCCGCACCCGCGCACGCGACGGGACCGAATCGGGCTGGGTCGGCGCGGCCACACATGCCCCGCTGCCATCGAAGGTCAGCCCGTGATAGCCACAGATCACAGTGCTGCCCGAAACCGTACCGCGCGAAAGCGGCAGCTTGCGGTGCGGACAGGCGTCTTCAAGGACGATCGGCTCGCCCTGCGCGCCACGAAACACAACTATAGGTTCGCCGAGAATGGTCAGGGCCGTGGGGCTGGCATCGAAATCCTCGGACCGCCCCGCCACATACCAGTATTCGCGCAAGAACCCTTCGCCGCCCGCCAAATCGTCCCGCATGATGCACCGCCCCTTCTACAACGAAAACTCAGCCGGCGAAGCAGTCGTATGCCCGCAAAGCCTTGGCGCTGTAGGCGTAGGAAGGTCCGCCGCCCATGTAGGTGGCCATCGCCAGCGCTTCGCAGAATTCGGCCCGCGAAACCCCCAGACCAACCAGAGCGCGAACGTGAAACCCGATGCAACTGTCGCACCTCGTGGCGATGGCAATGCCCAGCGCCATGAATTCCTTGGTGCGCAGATCCAGCGCGCCCTCGGCCTTTGCCGCGCGCCCCATGGCAGCAAAACCGCGTGCCGTGTCGGGGATTTCAGCCGCGAGAACCGCGATGTCACCTTCGACACCGTTCATGAAATCCTGCCAGTCCATGCCGCCTGCCCCCTTATTGCCTTTCATCCGAACCCATCCGCCGCTCAAGCCACCGCACCGCCTGGCTGATGATCAGCACCAGAACGAGATACTCCAGTATCAGCAATGTGTAGATTTCCAACGGCCGGTACTCTGTCACCACCAATTCATTGGCACGGCGCGTCAACTCCTGCATACCGATAACCGATGCAAAGGCGCTCATCTTGACGATATAGATGAATTGGTTGGCCAGAGGCGGCAGAATACGCCGGATGGCCTGCGGCATGATCACGAAACGCATCGTCTGCATATATGTCAAACCGATGGTCTGCGCCGCCTCGCGCTGACCACGGGCGATCGATTGAATGCCCGCGCGATAGATCTCGGCGGTGAACGCGCTGTCGGAAATCGCCAGGGTGATCACCGCCCCCCAGAAAGGATCGATGGGCACATTCAACCCCATCGACCGGAAGATGATCGGCAAGCCGTAAAACACCCAGAACAACATGGGCAACAACGGGATCGAACGGACAAACTCCACATAAACCCGGTTGATCATCCGCACGCCCCAACGCTCGGACAACCCCGGAAGCGCAACCAGCAGCCCCAGCACGATCGAGATTGAAGCCGCCACAACCGACAGCAGGATGGTTGCACCCATACCCGAAATCAGAAACCGGACGTTGATCCACCCGGCCTCCGTCATCGGATTGATCACATACCACCCCCAGGTGGACGACGAAGCACACCCACCCAGCAGCAACAGAGCAGCAAACAGTGCCGAGGTGATCCAACGCCGGCTCACAGCGGCTCCAAGCAGGTTTCATTGTTCCACAAATACTCAAATCCCACATCTGCATTTCGGTGAAATGCCATGAGTATTTCGAGAACAATGAAAAAGCGTTGGAAAATGAGGGCTCTCTTGCCCAACACGCCCGCGGGCACGCGGCCACCGGGTGTTGCGGATAAGGCAGCGGGGCGGGTTCTGGCGTCCGGGCGGGTCATCAGTGTTTCAGGATCCTGCCGAGAAACTTGCGGCATCGTTCAGAGCGCGGTGAAGCGAAAAATGCTTCGGGATGACCTTCCTCAACGATTTCCCCTTCATCCATGAAGATCATCTTGTCGGCCACGCGGCGCGCGAAACCCATTTCATGTGTTACCACCACCATTGTCATGCCATCTTGCGCCAAGGCCACCATCACGTCGAGCACTTCGGAAATCATTTCCGGATCCAGCGCCGAGGTCGGTTCGTCGAACAGCATGACCTTCGGCTCCATGCACAGCGAGCGGGCGATGGCGACGCGTTGCTGCTGGCCACCGGACAGTTGGGCCGGTTTCTTGAGCGCCTGATCCGGAATGCGGACCCGATCCAGGTAGTGCCGGGCACGGGCCTCGGCGTCGCGGCGTGGCAGGCCGCGCGCCTTCATCGGCCCCAGCATCAGGTTTTCCAGTACGTTGAGGTGTGGAAAGAGGTTGAACTGCTGAAACACCATGCCGACCTCCGACCGGATCGCCGCAACCGAGCGTCTGTCGCCGGTCAGTTCCGTGCCATCCACGCGGATCATGCCCTGTTGGTGTTGTTCGAGGCGGTTGATACAGCGCACAACGGTTGACTTGCCCGAGCCTGACGGGCCGCAGATGACCACCTTTTCGCCGCTATGGACCTTGAGATTGATGTTGCGCAGAACCTGGAAGCTGCCGAACCACTTGTTCACACCCGTCATTTCGATCGCGATGTTCGGCATTTTCACCCCTGAAAGCGCCGATTTTCATGGCGGTCAGCTTTTTTCTTGAGGTTAGCGATCATGTTCTTCTTAAATCAAGCTTCAATCCGGATAGCATCGGAAAAACCACACTCACCAACAGGAGAACGATATGAAACGCATCATGAGGGTGGCGGCCGCCGCTGTTATCGGGCTTGCGCTGAGCGGCGCGGCCCAGGCGCAATCGGCGCTGAACGAGATCCTTGACAGCGGTGTCATGAAGGTCGGCACCACCGGCGACTGGAACCCGATGACACTGCGCGATCCGGCAACCAACAGCTACAAGGGTTTTGACATCGACGTGATGACCGAGTTGGCAAGCGATCTGGGGGTTTCGGTCGAATTCGTTCCCACGGACTGGAAGACGCTGGTGAACGGTGTCGTCGCGGGGCAATATCACCTTACCGGGTCGGCCTCGATTTCACCGGCGCGCATGAAGGTTGCAGGTTTCTCCGAGAGCTACATCGCGGTCGAGATCCTGCCCTTCACCACCGAGGACAAGGCCGGCAGGTTCGACGGCTATGGATCGATCAATCAGCCTGGCGTCACGGTGGCGACCACACTGGGCACCACTTTCGAAAAGCTGGTCCGCGAGTGGTTTCCCGATGCCGAGATAAAGGTTGTCGAGGCGCCGGCCCGCGGGTTTCAGGAAGTTCTTGCCGGGCGGGCGGATGTGTTCATTACCTCGAACATCGAAGGATCCACGCTCGAGGCGAAATTCCCTATCGTGAAGGTGGCGAATTCGGAACCCCGGTCGCCGACGCCGATCGCTATGTTGCTGCCGCAGGACGATCAGGTCTGGATCAACTACGTCAACAACTGGGTCAAGGTGAAGCAGGCACAGGGGTTCTTTGACGGCGTGAAAGCCCGATGGGGCCTTTGAACGGCATGGCGGTCCGGCGCGGCGTGGTCCGCGCCACCGCGTCCGCGCCCCTGTCGGGGGCCTCGCGTGGCCTCGGAGACGGGCAGGGCTGACGGCCGGCGGGCCGATCCGGAAGAAAGGGCGCGGGGCACATGCGGCTGGATCACATGACGTGGCGCGGTATCGAACGCCGTCTGAATGAAGGTGCCTGCGTTATGGTACCGGTCGGATCGACCGAACAACACGGTCCCATGGGGCGTCTCGGCACCGATACGATCTGTGCCGAGGCGGTAGCGCTGGCGGCGGCCGCGCGGTGTGGTGCGATCGTGGCGCCGGCGCTGGCCTATACGCCCGCGCCCTTCAACACCGCCTTTGCTGGCACCGTTTCGGTTTCGGCCGAAACCTTTGGCAGGCTGGCGCACGAGGTGTTTTCCGGGCTTTTGTCGCAAGGCTTCGCCGGGGTTCTTGCCGTCAACGGCCACGGCGCGAACCTCGCGCCTCTGGCCGAGGTTCAGGCCGCCTGCCCGGCGGGCGCTGTCGAAATCCTCAGCTGGTGGGCGCCAGAGCCGGTGATGGCGCTGCGCGAGGCGTTGTTCGGCGATTGGGAGGGGATGCATGCGACACCCTCTGAAATCGCCATCACCCAGACGCTTCTGGGCGCACTGCCGCCAGAGGACGCAGCCGCGCCACCCCGCGCGCTGAGCCCCGCCTATATCGCCGCGCACGCGGGCGACCGTCACGGCGCGCCTGACGCGCATCGCGCCGATTTTCCCGACGGGCGTGTCGGATCGCATTCGGCGCTGGCCACGCCCGAGCATGGCGCGCGGCTGCTGGACACCGCGGGCGCGGCGGTGGCCTGTGCCTTCGCCGCATTCCAGGCGCGGCAACTGGGCCACGCGACCGACTGAATGATCATTCAATGGATTGATGCGTGGGCGCCGGTTTGCTAACGCAGGCGAAACCGCAACTGTGACAGGACAGAACCGCCATGCCCGACACCCTGCCGCGCCACGCCCAGACCGTGATCATCGGCGGCGGATCGATCGGCGTGAACACCGCATACCATCTGACAAAGCTGGGCCACCGCGATGTGGTGGTTCTGGAACAGGGCCAATTGACATCGGGGACAACCTGGCACGCCGCCGGCCTGATCGTTGCGGGGCTTCTGAAATCCGAAGCCGAATGCGCGATCTACACCCACGGCCGCGATCTTTATGCCGGGCTGGAAGCCGAAACCGGCCTGCCCACCGGGTTTCGCGATGTCGGCTATCTCCAGATCGCGACCAATGCCGAACGAGTGCATGAAATGCGCCGGGTTGCGCCCTTCATGCGGCGGTTCGGGATCAATTGCCACGAGATTTCGCCGCGCGAGGCACAGCAGATGTTCCCGGTGGGCGATCTGAGCAACGTCGAGGGCGCGTTCTACATCCCCGAAGACGGCCGCGCCAATCCGGTGGATGTGACGATGTCCCTGGCCAAGGGCGCGCGCATGGGCGGGGCGCGCATCCACGAGGGTGTGCGGGTGACGGAAATCATCGTCAAAAACGGCACCGCAACCGGGGTGCGCACAGCCGACGGCCAGCAGATCACAGCCGAGAACGTGGTGATCTGCGGCGGCATGTGGTCACGACAACTGGGCGAGCGGCACGGCGTGAACCTGCCTTTGCAGGCCGCCGAGCATTACTACCTGATCACCGAAACCATCCCCGGCCTGCCGCGCGATCTGCCGGTGCTTGAAGATCCATCCACCTATACCTATTACCGCGAAGAAGTCGGCGGGCTGATGCTGGGACTGTTCGAACCCGGCGCGGCGGCCTGGAAACCCGAGGGCATCCCGGACAACTTCCAGTTTGGCGAAATCGAGCCTGATTGGGATCGCGTCGGCCCGGATCTCGAGAAAGCCTATTCGCGGGTTCCGGATGCCATGTCCTATGGTGTGCGCAAGCTGTTCTGCGGGCCCGAAAGCTTTACCCCCGATCTTGCGCCCCTGGTCGGGCCGACACCCGAGTTGCGCAACCTGTGGGTGGCTTGCGGGATGAATTCGCTGGGTATTCTCAACGGGGCGGGCACCGGAATGGTGCTGGCCCACTGGATTGTCGACGGCGTGGCGCCGATCGACGTGACCGGCATCAACGTCAATCGCTTTTCGCGCTCGGAGGCCACGCCCGCCTTCCGGCGCGACCGCACGCCCGAACTGCTGGGCAAGCTGTTCGGCCAGCATTTCCACAACGAAAGCCCGAAAACCGCGCGCGGCGTGAAGCGATCCGTACTCTATGACCGGCTGAAGGCGGCGGGTGCGTGGTTCGGCGAGGGCAACGGATGGGAACAGCCCGACTGGTTCGCGCCTACCCCCGCCGAGGCCCGCATCGACCGCCTCAGCTGGTTTCGCCAGAACTGGTTCGACTGGCACGCAGAAGAGCACCGCGCGGCGCGCGAGGACGTGATCGTGATGGATATGACGTCGATGGCATCGTTCCTGGTGCAGGGCCGCGACGCCTGCGCGCTGCTGTCGCGGCTGTCGTGCAACGAGATCGACGTTGCGGTGGGCCGCGTCGTCTATACCGCCTGGGTGAACGAAAAGGGCGGCTTCGAGGCCGACCTGACCGTTACCCGGCTGGGGCAGGACCGTTTCATGGTGGTGGTCGGCGAAAATTCGGCGGGGCATACGGAAATGCGGATGCGCCGGCACATCGGGCCGGACGAATTCGTGACCGTCACAGACGTGACCGCCGGGCGCGCGCAGATCAACGTGCATGGCCCGAAGGCGCGCAGGTTGATGTCGCGGATCTCGGATGCCGATCTGTCGGATGCGGGGTTTCCCTTCATGACCGCGCGGCAGATCGATGTGGGCTATGCCGACGTTCTGGCCTATCGGGTCACTTTCGTGGGCGAACTGGGTTGGGAACTGCATGTGCCGGCAACGCAGGCGGTGCAGGTCTATGACCTGATCGTCGCGGCAGGCGCCGATCTTGGCCTGCGCAACGCCGGGATGCAGACGCTGAATTCGCTGCGTCTCGAGAAGGCATACCGCGATTTCGGCATAGACGTGGACAACACCGACAATCCGATCGAGGCCGGTCTGGGCTTTGCCGTCAAACTGGACAAGCCGGGCGGTTTCATAGGCCGCGACGCGCTGGCCGAAATCAAGGCCCGTGGCGTGCCCGGCACGCGCATGCTGCAATTTCTGCTGCGCGATCCGCAACCCTTGTTGCATGGTAACGAACTGATCTACCTCGATGGCCGGCAAGTGGGCTATCTTCAGGTCGGCGGCTATGGTCACACCCTGGGCGCGGCAACCGGCATCGGGTTTGTCACCCACGACGCGCCGCTGACGGCGCAGGTGGTGGAAGCCGGGAAGTGGCAGATCGAGATCGCCGGCGATCTGGTTGCCGCCGATGCGTCGCTCAAACCGATGTACGACCCCGGCATGGCCAAGATCCGCTGCTGACGCTCAGGCGCGCACCGCCTCGTCGTCGCGCAAAAGCAGCCACAGTGCCAGAACCGTCAGGCCGATGCCGATCAGAACCACCGGCTGGGGCACACCGTTGCCCAGCGCCACCTCCCAGCCGATCACCCAGCTGGGTGTAAGATAGGTATAGGCCATCACCTTGGCCGAAGGCAGTTTCAGCGTCGCGAACTGCAACAGGACAAATGTAGCCGCGCTGGCGAACACCGCGGTATAGAGGATCGTCACCCAGACGATGGGCGGCAGATCCTGCCATGCCGTTGCGACAATATCCCGCCAGCCATAGAGCAACAGCACCAGCCCACCGGCCACCAGCACCCCGAAGGTAAAGACAACAGGCGCCTCGCCACGGTTCAGCTTTCGCACCATCGGGGTATAGGCGGCATGCGACACGCACCCGATGAAATACAGCACCTCGCCCCGGCCAATCTCGAATCGCAGAAGCGCCGCCAGATCCGCGCGAAAGATCACCCACAGCGCGCCCGTCCCGCCGATCGCCAGCGCCAGCGCCATGCGCGGTGTCGTCGTCTGGCGCAGCAAAAGCCAGCCGAACCCGCCCGCCAGCAGCGGCGTCAGCGTAAACACGGCCGCCGCATTCACCGGTGGCGCCGTCTTCAGACCCTCGAACATCAGCACGAAATACACGGCGAACAGACCGCCGAGAACAATGTAGCGCCACGGCGCCGCCAGCGCGGCGCGCGGCACGCCGGATGTCGCCAGCGCCGCGGCCCCGATGATCACCGCCGCAATCGCAAGCCGCACCGCGTTCAGAGCGGCCGGCGCAATCTCGTTGGCGGCCATCGACCCCAGCGAAAACGATCCGGCCACCAGCGCCGAAAACGCCAGCATCGCCAGATGCCCCTGCATGCCCGGCGTCACGCGTCCCAATCCCTGGCCCGCGATTTCAGAAACGAAAGAAAGCTCTGCACCTTGTTGGTGCGGTGCAGATCCACATGCGTGACCAGCCACAGATGCGTCGACCAGTCGTCGATCGGCGGATGGATCTCGATCAGTTCCGGATTGGCCTGCGCCTCCATCACCGGCAGGAATCCGATGCCGGCCCCGGCCAGAACCGCCGGCGTCATCGACGCGATATCCGACCCGCGGAACCGCACCGCCGAGGTCGGCACGTTCTCACGCAGCCAGACGCTGAACGGCGCGCGGTTGTTCTGGTCGTCGGCCCCGACAAAGATGTGGTTGCCGTAATCCTCGATGCCGTTCGGCTTGCCGTGGGCACGCACATACGACCCGCTGGCGTAAAGCGCGAAACGCTGGCGCAGGAAGGGCTGTACCACGTTGTCGGGCTGATCCGGCACACGGCCGGCACGAATGGCCACATGCGCCTCGCCGTATTCCAGGCGAAACAGCCGGTCGCTGGTCAGATACCGCACCGTCAGCCCGTCGTGCAGGTGCTGGAACGCGGTCAGCGCCGGCACGATCAAAGGCGCCAGCAAGGCCAGCGACGTCACCACCAGATCGCCGGTCACTTCGTCGCCCTGCCCCTTTATGCGCCCCGAAAGCTGGTTCAACTGGTCTTCGGTGGCCTGCGCCACCCGCATCAGGTCCTGGCCGGCTTCGGTGGGCGTATAGCCACGGGCATGCCGCTGGAACAGCTTCACGCCCAGCCGCGCTTCGATCGCGTCGACATGGCGTATGACCGTGGCGTGATGCACCCCGAGGATCTCGGCCGCGCCGCTGACGGTTCCCATCCGCGCCACCTGATAGGCAGTGCGCACCTCGTCCCAGTTTTCCAATCCCCGCCTCATGTGCGTCAGTTCACATCCGGTGTGGATATTCCGGCGTTGCGTTCGAATAGGCAAGAACCAATTTTGGCCTCACAGACAAGGCAAATCTCCCAAACAAGGACGTCAGACATGACAAGAACCGTTTTGCACATCGACAGCTCTGCGCGCAGCGAGGGATCGGTCACCCGCGACCTGTCGGCGCGGATCGTCGCGCGGCTGGGTGCCGAAACCGTCCTGCGCCGCGACCTGGCGCAGGGCCTGCCGCTGATCGGCGAAAGCTGGGTCGAGGCGAACTTCACCCCGGCGGCCGACCGTGACACGGTCCAGCGCGACCGCCTCGCGCTGTCGGACCAACTGGTGGATGAACTGATCCGCGCCGACGTCATCGTGATCGGCGCGCCGATCTACAACTTTTCGGTGCCCACCGCGCTGCGCGCATGGATTGATCTGGTGGCCCGGGCCGGACGGACGTTTCGCTATACCGAAGCCGGTCCCGAGGGCCTGCTGCGCAACACGCGCGCCATTGTGGCCACTGCTTCAGGCGGCACGCAGGTCGGCTCGGATATCGACCACGCCATGCCCTACCTGCGCCACATCCTCCGCTTTCTGGGCGTGACCGACGTGCAGATCGTCGCCGCCGACCGGCTTGCGATCGCCCCCGATGCGTCGCTTGCCGCCGCACATTCCGCCGTCGCCGATCTCGCGGCCTGACCGCCGGGCGGGGGCCCTGGGGCGGTGCCTCCTCCAGGTACGGACCTTCTTCAGGCACGGGCCACCCGCCACCGGGTCAGGCCCGTGCCGGTTGACAGCCGCCCGCATCCGGCCTAAAGCGCATCCGACCACCCGGAAGCATTGTGCCTTCCGGTCCCCCGCGCATCGGGGGATCGCCCCCCACCAGCGCGTTGCGCCCGTGGGGGCGTTTGCGGTTTTCTCACCGCCTCTTATGTTTGGGGCATGTTGCAACGGACGAAAGGGCCCGGACCATGTTTGAAAATCTATCCGAACGCCTGTCTGGCGTCTTCGACAGGCTGACCAAACAGGGCGCACTTTCCGAAGACGACGTGAAAACCGCGCTGCGCGAAGTGCGCATCGCCCTGCTCGAAGCCGACGTCTCGCTGCCCGTGGCACGCGATTTCGTCGCCCGCGTCCAGACCCAGGCCACCGGCCAGGCCGTGACCAAATCGGTGACGCCGGGCCAGCAGGTGGTCAAGATCGTGCACGACGCGCTGATCGACGTGCTCAAGGGCGAAGACGAACCCGGCGCGCTCAGGATCGACACCCCCCCGGCACCGATCCTCATGGTTGGCCTTCAGGGCTCGGGCAAGACGACGACCACTGCGAAACTCGCCAAACGCCTCAAGGAACGCGACGGCAAACGCGTGCTGATGGCCTCGCTGGATGTCAACCGGCCGGCCGCGATGGAACAGCTGGCAATCCTCGGCGTCCAGATCGGCGTCGATACCCTGCCGATCGTGAAGGGCGAAGACCCGGTCGCCATCGCCCGCCGCGCCAAGACCCAGGCCAGCCTGGCAGGCTACGACGTCTACCTGCTCGACACCGCCGGCCGCCTGTCGATCGACGAGGAACTGATGCAGCAGGTCGCCGCGGTACGCGACATCGCGAACCCGCGCGAAACGCTGCTGGTGGTCGATGGCCTCACCGGACAGGACGCCGTGAACACGGCCCAGAACTTTGACGACCGCATCGGCGTAACCGGCGTCGTGCTTACCCGGATGGACGGCGACGGCCGCGGCGGCGCGGCATTGTCAATGCGCGCGGTCACCGGCAAACCGATCCGCTTCGTCGGCCTCGGCGAAAAGATGGACGCGCTGGAAACCTTCGAACCCGACCGGATCGCCGGGCGCATCCTGGGCATGGGCGACATTGTGGCCCTGGTCGAAAAGGCCCAGGAAACCATCGAGGCCGAACAGGCCGAAAAGATGATGCGCCGGATGATGAAGGGTCAGTTCAATATGAACGACCTGAAAATGCAGCTCGAACAGATGCTCCAGATGGGCGGCATGGAGGGCATGATGTCGATGATGCCCGGCATGGGAAAGATGGCGAAACAGGTGCAGGACGCCGGCTTCGATGACCGCATCCTCAAACAGCAGATCGCCATGATCCAGTCCATGACCAAAAAGGAACGCGCCAACCCCGCACTGCTTCAGGCCAGCCGCAAGAAACGCATAGCCAGCGGCTCGGGAATGCAGGTCAGCGATCTCAACAAGCTGATGAAGATGCATCGCCAGATGGGCGACATGATGAAAAAGATGGGCAAGATGGGCAAGGGCGGCATGCTCAAACAGGCGATGAAAGGCATGTTCGGCAAAGGCGGAATGCCAACCGACATGGCCGGCATGGATCCCAAGGCCATCGAGGCGGCGGCGCGCCAGATGGGTGGCAAGATGCCCGGCATGGGCGGTGGCATGGCGTTGCCACCCGGTCTCAGCGGCCTTGGCCGAAAGAAGTGATCGGGCCGCGTCCATGATGTTCCCTTCCCTTCATTGTTCCGCAAATACTCCCGCCGGAGGCGTCCGCACGTTCCGCCAGCGCCCGACGGCACGGGCCGCGCACAGATGATGTCCGTCCCCGCTCTCGAAACCCCGCGCCTTCTGCTGCGCGCTCCGGGGCCCGGCGATTTCGCGCCGCTCGCGGCGTTCTACGCCTCCCCGCGGTCGCGTTTTGTCGGCGGCCCGGCCAGCGCCGACCAGACCTGGCGCATGCTCGCCGGCGAAATCGGTCACTGGAGCCTGCGTGGTTTCGGCCGCTGGGCGGTTCAGGAGCGCGCCACCGGCGCAACCGCGGGCATCGTCGGGCTGTGGTATCCCCACGACTGGCCCGAACCGGAAATCGGCTGGGATCTCTTCGATGGATTTCAGGGCCGCGGTTTCGCCACGGAAGCGGCCCGCGCCGCGCGGGATCACGCCTACGACACGCTGGGGTGGACCACGGCGATCAGCCTCGTCGCCGATGGCAACGACGCTTCGGCGGCGGTCGCCGGGCGGCTCGGTGCCCGCCCCGATGGCCGCTTTCGGCACGAACGGTTCGGCGAAATGACGATCTATCGCCATCCCGGCCCCGATGCGCGAAAGGGTGATGCCTGATGCCCACCGCCAATATACCGGTTCTGGAAACCCGGCGCCTGATCCTGCGCGGCCCCGAACCGCAGGACTACCCGGATTTCAAGGCCACCTTCACCAGCTACCGCGCCCGCTTCATGGGTGGCCCGCTGAACCCCTACGAGGCCTGGATGCTCTATGCCGCGGAAATCGGCCATTGGGCGATCCGCGGCTACGGCATGTGGATGATCCACGACCGGATCAGCGACGCAACCTACGGCATGGCCGGAGGCTGGAAACCGGCCGGCTGGCCCGAGGCGGAATTGGCCTGGGTGATCTGGCCCGACGCCCAGGGCCGCGGCATCGCGCTCGAGGCGGCGCATGCCGTGCGCGGCTATTTCTACCGCAACGGATGGCAAGGCATGGTCAGCTACCTCGATCCCAAGAACCTCGACAGCATCCGCCTGGCCGAAAGGCTGGGCGCCATCAAGGATCACGCCGCCCCGTCGGTGGATGGCAACGACGCGGTCTACCGGCATCCATCGCCCGCGCAACTCGACGGTACGCAACTGGCCCACGGCATCGAAATGGAGATCGGGCACTACACCGACCCCTTGTTCAAACCGAAAGGCTGGGCACTTGACTGATCCCGATTTCCCACGCTCCGCCACGGCCACCGCCGCTTCCGCCCGAACTGGATTTTCCGCATGACAGACGATGTCACCCGCGCCGCACGGCTTCTCAAGGATCACCGCGCCAGCATCGACAGGCTGGACGCGATCCTCGTCTACACTCTGGGCGAGCGGTTCAAACACACCCAGGCGGTGGGCAAGCTCAAGGCCGAACACGACCTGCCGCCGTCTGATCCCGCACGCGAAGCCGCCCAGATTTCGCGGCTCGAGGATCTGGCCCGCCGGGCCGATCTGGACCCCGAATTCGCCAAGGCTTTCCTGAATTTCATCATTCAGGAAGTCATCCACCACCACCAGAAACACCAATCCTGAACACCATCACAACCGGTCCGGCACAGGCCCGGACCCCACGCCATTCAAAGGAGAAACACAAATGGCCATGAAAATCCGTCTTGCCCGCGCAGGTTCGAAGAAGCGTCCGTTCTACCGCATCGTGGCGGCCGACAGCCGGATGCCCCGCGACGGCCGGTTCCTGGAAAAACTGGGCACCTACAACCCGCTGCTTCCCAAGGACAGCGAAGACCGCGTGAAGATCGATCTTGAGCGCGTGGCCCACTGGATCGGTCACGGCGCACAGCCCACCGACCGCGTGGCACGGATGCTGGAAGCGGCCGGCGCCCGCCCCAAGACCGAGCGCAACAACCCCACGAAGGGCGCTCCCGGCAAGAAAGCCACCGAGCGCGCCGAGGAAAAGGCCGCCAAGGCCGCGGCCGGTGCCGAAGCGGCTTCCGCCGAATAACACCGGTGCCGGGCCGGTGGAAACGGGCGCACCGCCGCCCGCCACCGGCCCGGCATGGCCATCGCACGCTCGCAAGGGAACACAGCCATGCCGGACCTGATCTGCGTCGGCGCCGTCGCCGGATCCTATGGGGTTCGCGGCGAGGTTCGCGTAAAAAGTTTCTGCGCCAACCCCGAAGACATTGCCGGCTATAGCCCGCTGCAATCCGAGGACGGGCAACGCCGGTTCTCTCTGGAGTTGCTGCGCCCGATCAAGGGCGGCTATGTGGCCCGCATCGGCGACATAAGCAGCAAGGAGGCCGCCGACGCGCTGAAGGGGCTGCGCCTGTTCGCCGCGCGCGGGCAATTGCCATCGCTGCCCGACGACGAATTCTATCACGCGGATCTGATCGGGATGCTGGTTGTCGATACCGGCGGGGCCGAACTGGGCCGGGTCAAATCGGTGCAGAACCACGGCGCGGGGGATCTGCTCGAGGTGCACGGCGCGGGGCTGCGCGACACGGTTCTGCTGCCCTTCACGGCCGCGATCGTGCCAACGGTGGACCTGTCGGCGCGGCGCATCGTGGCCGATCCGCCCGACGGGCTGTTCTGACATGACCGATACCCCCAAACCGGCACGCGCCCTGGGCCGCAAGGCGATCCGGCCCAGCCTGGTGCCGCGCGCCCTGATGACCGACGTGCCCGATCTGCACGGCGTCTGGAAAGCCCAGGTGATCACGCTGTTTCCCGCGGCCTTCCCGGGCCTGCTGGGCGAAAGCCTGACCGGCAAGGCCTTGCAGGACGGCCTCTGGCAGTTGGAAACGCTGGATTTGCGGGCGCATGGTATCGGCCGCCATCGCAATGTCGATGACACGCCCGCCGGCGGCGGCGCGGGCATGGTTCTGCGCGCCGATGTCCTGGGCGCCGCGATAGATGCCGCGCAGGCCGGAACCGCATCCGCAACCGGCTCGGGCGGCAACCGCCCGCTGATCTATCTGTCGCCGCGTGGCCGCCCGATGACACAGGCCCTGATGCAGACGCTGGCGCGCGCCGATGGCGTGACGCTGATCTGCGGCCGTTTCGAAGGCGTCGATGAACGCGTGCTGTCCCATTATGGTGCGCAGGAGGTATCGTTGGGCGATTTCGTCCTGACCGGCGGGGAAATCGCCGCGATGGCGCTGATCGATGCAACCGTGCGGCTGATCCCCGGCGTGCTGGGCAACCAGGCCTCGACCGCCGAGGAAAGCTTTTCGGACGGGTTGCTGGAGCATCCGCAGTACACCCGCCCGGCGGAATGGCGCGGCCAGACGATTCCCGACGTCCTGATGTCCGGCCACCACGGCGAAATAGCGAAATGGCGGCGCGCGCAGGCCGAAGCGCTGACCCGCGCGCGCCGGCCCGACCTGTGGCGCGCGCATCTCGCACGCCACGACGACAACGACACCTGAACCGCGCCGCGCGGCGCGAATCGGGCTTGATCGGGCGCGGATTCCCCCCTATACGGCGCGCATCCGCCGTGTCCTTGGGCATTGCGGACGCTTTCGGCGTGGTTATTCGGCAGGGTCGCTTCACCCCACCCGCAGCCTCCGGCAAGCATGAGAAAATCGGTCGTTCCTACCTCTGGCGGGCTGCTTCTGCGGGACCCGACGAAGACCAAGAGCTCTGGGCGCGCGCACATCTTCGTGGATCAACCACGAGCATCAGGAGAATTGCGATGGATCTGATCGCGCAACTCGAGGCCGAGCAAATCGCCGCCCTCGGCAAGGACATTCCCGATTTCAAGGCCGGCGACACCATCCGTGTCGGCTATAAGGTCACCGAAGGCACCCGCACCCGTGTGCAGAACTACGAAGGCGTGTGCATTTCGCGCCGGGGCGGCGCGGGCATCGCCGCGGCATTCACGGTGCGCAAGATTTCGTTTGGCGAAGGTGTAGAGCGGATGTTCCCGCTGCATTCGACCAACATCGACAGCATCACGGTGGTGCGTCGCGGCCGTGTGCGCCGCGCCAAGCTGTACTACCTGCGCAGCCGCCGGGGCAAGTCGGCCCGCATCAGCGAAGACACCAACTACAAGCCGCTTGCCGGCGCCAAGGCGTAAGGACCGGACCGATGAAAAAAGACACGCATCCCGATTACCACATCATCGACGTCAAGATGACCGATGGCACCGTGTTTCAGATGAAATCGACCTGGGGCAAGGAAGGCGATACCCTGTCGCTGGACATCGACCCGACCGTGCACCCCGCATGGACCGGCGGCGGCTCGCGCCTGCTGGACACCGGCGGCCGGGTCTCCAAGTTCAAGAAGAAGTACGAAGGCTTGGGTTTCTGATCCACCGCTCTCGTGTATTGCATCGGGCCGCCCTTTCGGGGCGGCCTTTTTCGTTTGCGCCCACGCCGGACAGACGCAACACTGGCTCAGAACCTTTGGAGAGAAACGCCGATGGCCATTATCAACCGGATCGCGGGTTTCGCCGATGACATGACAGAATGGCGCCGGCACCTTCATGCGCACCCCGAACTGGGGTTCGACTGCACGGAAACCGCCGCCTTTGTCGCCGAACGGTTGCGCGCCTTCGGGGTCGACGAGATCCACGAAGGCATCGCGCGGACCGGTCTGGTGGCGATCATCGAAGGGTCGGCGCCGGGCCCGACCATCGGCTTGCGTGCCGATATGGATGCGCTGCCGATCACCGAAGCGACTGGCGCGGCCCATGCATCGACGCGCCCGGGCAACATGCACGCCTGCGGCCGCGACGGCCACACCACGATGTTGCTGGGCGCGGCGCGCTACCTGGCCGAAACACGGCGGTTTTCCGGGCGCGTCGCGCTGATCTTTCAGCCCGCCGAAGAGGCCGGAAACGGCGGCGAGGCGATGTGCGACGCCGGTATTCTGGACAATTTCGAAATCTCGCAGGTCTTTGCGCTGCACACCTCTCCCGGCCACGAGCAAGGCACGTTTCACACCTGTGCGGGGCCGATCATGGCCGCGGTGGACGAATTCGAAATCCTGATCGAAGGGTTGGGCGGGCACGGCGCATTTCCCTTCCGCACCCGTGATCCGGTGGCCGGGGCGCTGCAACTGGGCCAGGCCTTGCAGACAATCGTCGCGCGCAACGTCGATTCCGGCGCCAATGCGGTTCTGTCGCTGACACAGATCCACACCGGCAGCACCCACAACGTGGTGCCCGAAAACGCCAGGCTGGGCGGCACCATCCGCACCTATGAGCCGCAGGTGCGCCAGACCGTTCTGAACCGGGTGCGCGAAATCTGCGATGGCATCGGCACCGCGATGAACCTGACCGTGACGGTTCGGTTTCCGGAATCCCTGCCGCCCACTGTCAACGATCCCGACGCCACCGCCTTTGCCACGGCGGTGGCGCGCGATCTGGCCGGGCCGGGCAAGGTTTCGGACACGCTGGCGCCGCGTCCGGGCGGCGAGGATTTTTCCTTCATGCTGGAACGGCGGCCCGGCGCCTTCGTGTTCATCGGGCAGGGCGAAGGCCCTTTCGTGCACGACCCCGCCTTCGACTTCAATGACGAGATCGCGCCTTTGGGTGCGTCTTACTTCGCCCGCCTCGTGGAAACCGCCCAACCTCTTGCGTGAACGCTTTTCTTACGCGCAGCCCCCAAATATAGTGTCCGACGCAGGCACCAACCAGACCTGTGTAATCTGAGGGTCATGGCATGGCGCATATAATCGTCGTCGGCAATGAAAAGGGCGGTGCCGGAAAATCGACCGTGTCCATGCATGTGGCCAGCGCGCTGGCACGGCTGGGCCATCGGATCGGATGCCTCGACCTGGACCTGCGCCAACGCAGCCTGGGCCGCTACATGGAAAACCGGCAGGCCTATATGGCAAAATCCGGGCTGGACCTGCCGCAGGTCAACTGCATTGACCTGCCTGAAATCGACACCGCGGACCTGAAACCAGGTGAAAACATCTTCGATGTCCGGCTGTCCGCCGCCGTCGGTCTGCTGGAGGCCGACAACGATTTCATCCTGATCGACTGTCCCGGCTCGCACACCCGGCTCAGCCAGGTGGCCCATTCGCTGGCCGATACGCTGATCACACCGCTGAACGACAGCTTTGTCGATTTCGATCTGCTGGCCCGCACCGACGAACAGGGCGAAAAGATCCTCGGGCCATCGGTCTATTCCGAAATGGTATGGAACGCGCGCCAGTTGCGCGCGCAGGCCGGTCTGAAACCGATCGACTGGATCGTGATCCGCAACCGGCTGGGCACCCAGCGGATGGTGAACAAGCAAAAGATGGAGCGCGTGGTCAAGGCGCTGTCGTCACGCATCGGGTTTCGCGTGGCACCGGGGTTTTCCGAACGGGTGGTGTTTCGCGAATTGTTCCCCCGCGGGCTGACGCTTCTGGATCTGCGCGACGTTGGTGTCAAACAGCTCAATATCTCCAACATCGCCGCCCGTCAGGAGCTGCGCGACATGATCAAGGCGCTGCGCCTGCCGGGGGTCGAGGTCACGTTCTGATCCGCGCCGCACCTGTCGGCCCGCCCTCGGCGGCAAGGCGGCGGAGCAACCGGCGCAGCATTTCGGTTTCGCCGGCGCTGAACCCCGCGGTCAGTTCCGCATCATAGCGTTGCGCCACCGCCCGCAGATCGCGGTAGGCCGCCGCCCCCGCCGCCGTCAGGCTCAGGTGTTCGGACCGTCGGTCGCCGGTGTCACGCACGCGTTGCAGAAACCGCCGCTCCTGCAGACGGGCAACCGCGCGGCTGACCTTGGTCTTGTGGATCTGCGCGCGCGCGCCGATCTCCTTGGCCGTCAGCGCACCGTAGATGCCAAGGTGAAACAGCACCCGCCATTCGGTGCGCAGCATCCCGTAGCGCCCCTTGTAGATCTTCTGGAAGTCCAGGCTGCTGCGTTCCGCCGCCTGATTCAAGAGGTAGGGCAGAAACGCCTGAAGATCAAAATCGCTTTCGCCATGCATGTTTTTCCTCCGCAAGCCGTTGTTAGTTACAAAATCAACTATTAACAGCAAGAGCAACAGGGGAGGATGCCATGAACCGCCAGACCAGACCGCACAGCTTTACGCAGGCCGCGACCCCGACAGGTACGGCACCCGGCTATATGCCCGGCTTTGGCAACGACTTCGAAACCGAAGCTCTGCCCGGCGCCCTGCCGCAGGGCATGAACAGCCCCCAGAAATGCAACTATGGGCTTTATGGCGAACAGCTTTCGGGCACTGCCTTCACCGCGCCCAGCCACCAGAACGAACGCACCTGGTGCTACCGCATCCGCCCGTCGGTGAAACACACGCACCGCTTCGCGAAGATCGAGATGCCCTATTGGAAGTCCGCGCCGCATGTGGATCCCGATGTGATCAGCCTGGGCCAGTACCGTTGGGATCCGGTGCCCCACGCGCAGGCCGAAACCACCTGGTTGACCGGCATGCGCACCATGACCACCGCCGGCGATGTCAACACGCAGGTCGGCATGGCCAGCCACATCTACCTCGTCACCCAATCCATGCAGGATGCCTATTTCTATTCCGCCGACAGCGAATTGCTGGTGGTCCCGCAAGAGGGGCGCCTGCGGTTCTGCACGGAACTGGGCCTGATAGATCTCGAACCCAAGGAAATCGCAATCCTGCCGCGCGGCCTTGTCTACCGGGTCGAGGTGCTTGAAGGGCCTTGCCGGGGCTTTGTCTGCGAGAACTACGGCCAGAAGTTCGAACTGCCCGGCCGCGGCCCGATCGGCGCGAACTGCATGGCAAACCGCCGCGACTTCAAGACACCGGTCGCCGCCTTCGAGGACCGCGATGTGCCGTCCACGCTGACGATCAAATGGTGTGGGCAGTTCCACGAAACCCGCATCGGCCATTCGCCTCTCGACGTGGTGGCATGGCATGGCAATTACGCACCGGTAAAATACGATCTGCGCACCTATTGCCCGGTGGGCGCGGTGCTGTTCGATCATCCCGATCCGTCGATCTTCACGGTGCTCACCGCGCCGTCCGGCGTCGAAGGCACCGCAAACATAGATTTCGTGCTGTTCCGCGAACGCTGGATGGTCGCCGAAGACACATTCCGCCCGCCCTGGTACCACAAGAACGTGATGTCCGAACTGATGGGCAATATCTACGGCCAGTATGACGCCAAGCCAAAGGGCTTTGTGCCCGGCGGGATGAGCCTGCACAACATGATGCTGCCGCACGGGCCCGACAAGACCGCCTTCGAAGGCGCGTCCAACGCCGATCTGCGGGCCGAAAAGCTCGACAACACCATGTCGTTCATGTTCGAAACCCGCTTCCCGCAGCACCTCACCGCCTTCGCCGCAAACGAGGCGCCGCTTCAGGACGATTACATCGACTGCTGGACCGACATAGAAAAGAAATTCGACGGTACCCCCGGCAAGAAATAGGTTGCGCGATGCAGGCTGTCCCGGCGCCTGCACCGGCCGGTTCCAAAAGGGTCGGCGCCGCAGCCCTTTCCACCCATTGCCCCGCCACCACCGGTTCCCGCGCCACGCCGCATTAGTTTCCAAAGGAACGACCATGCCCCTGACACAAAGCTGGATCGCCTCGGCCAACGACGCCGATCACCCGTTTCCGCTCAACAACCTGCCCTGCGGCGTCTTCTCGACCGATGAACTGGAACCGCGCTGCGGCGTGGCCATCGGCGACATGATCCTCGACATGGCCCGCGCCGAAGAAACCGGCCTGGTCGATCTGGTCGAAGATCCGTTGTTCGATTTGCCCTACTGGAACGATCTGATGGAACAGGGCCCCGCCGTCTGGGCCGCGCTGCGCGCCCGCCTGACCACGCTCCTCGCCGCCGACAGCCCGGAACGCGCAAAGATCGAACCAATGCTGGTCCCCGCAGCCGAGGCCACACTGCACATGCCCTTCGTGGTCAGCGAATACACCGATTTCTATGCCGGCCGGCACCACGCCACCAATGTCGGCACGATGTTCCGCGGCGCCGAAAACGCGCTGCCGCCCAACTGGCTGCACCTTCCCATCGGCTACAACGGGCGCGCCTCCTCGGTCTGCGTATCGGGCACCGACATAAGGCGGCCCTGGGGGCAACTCAAATCCCCCGACCACAGCGCACCGGCCTTCCTGCCCTCGCGCCGCTTCGATCTCGAACTCGAACTCGGCGCAGTCGTCGGCACCGCCTCCGAAGGCCCGGTCACCGTCGATGAAGCCGACGCGATGATCTTCGGCTACGTCCTGCTCAACGACTGGTCCGCCCGCGACATCCAGGCGTGGGAGTATCAGCCCCTCGGCCCGTTCCAGGCCAAGGCCACCGCCACCTCCATCAGCCCCTGGATCGTCACCCGCGCGGCGCTCGATCCCTTCCGCACCGCACCCCCCCCGCGCGAAGTCGAACTGCTCGCACATCTGCGCGACACCGGCCCGATGCTCTACGACATCGACCTCGACATCTCCCTCGCCCCGGCCGGCAAACCGGCAACCACGATCGCCCGCACCAACTACCGCGAAATGTACTATTCGTCGGCGCAGCAACTTGCCCATCACACCACCTCGGGCTGCCCAATGAACCCCGGTGACCTGCTCGGCTCGGGCACCGTATCCGGGCCCGAACGGCACAACCGCGGCTCGCTTCTCGAACTCAGCTGGGGCGGCAAGGAACCGCTGACCCTCGACACCGGCGAAACCCGCACCTTCCTCGAAGACGGCGACACGCTCACCCTGCACGGCCAGGCCAACGGCGACGGCTACAGGATCGGTTTCGGCACCTGCACCGGCACGCTGCTGCCCGCGCTGCCCGATCCCTACGCCCGCTGACCGCTTCATTGTTCCAGAAATACTCCCGCCGGAGGCGCCCCGATCCGCCACCGGCGCAACGTCCAAAAGGAAAGACCCATGGCAAAAGCTTTCGCATCCCAAGGCGACCTGACGGAAAAGACGATCTCCTTCACCGAGGTCGGCGAAGGGCTCTGGGCCTTCACCGCCCAGGGCGATCCCAATTCCGGCGTCATCATCGGCGATGACAGCGTGATGATCGTCGAGGCGCAGGCCACACCCCGCCTCGCCGGCAAGGTCATCGAAAAGGTGCGCGAGGTCACCGACAAGCCGATCACCCATGTGGCGCTCACCCACTATCACGCAGTCCGCGTATTGGGCGCCTCGGCTTTCGGGGCCGATCAGATCCTGATGTCCGAGATGGCCCGCGGCATGGTCGCCGAACGCGGTCAGGAAGACTGGGACAGCGAATTCCAGCGGTTTCCCCGGCTGTTCGAAGGCCACGAAAGCATCCCCGGCCTGACCTGGCCCACCACCACCTTCTCCGACCGGATGACGGTCTATCTCGGCAACCGCCGTGTCGATCTGATGCACCTGGGGCGCGCGCATACCGCAGGCGATATCGTCATCCACGTTCCCGATCAGAACGTCATGTTCACCGGCGATATCGTCGAATACCATTCCGCCTGCTATTGCGGCGATGGCTACTTCGCCGATTGGGCCCCCACCCTCGACCGCATAAAAGGCTTTGGCGTCGATGCCATCGCACCAGGGCGCGGCGATGCGTTGGTGGGGACCGACATGGTCAACGCGGCCATCGAAAACACCCGCGATTTCGTCGCCAGCACCTATCGCCCCGCAGCGCGCGTCGCGGCCGGCGGCGGTACGCTGAAACAGGCATGGGACGCGGTGCGCGCCGAATGCGACCCGAAGTTCGCCGATTACGCGATCTACGAACACTGCCTGCCCTTCAACGTCGCCCGCGCCTACGACGAGGCACGCGGCATCGCCCATCCGCGCATCTGGACCGATGCGCGCGATATAGAGATGTGGGAGGCCCTGCAATCCTGATCGCCCGGCGGCATGGCCCGCCGCCGTCCTGTTCCATCCCTTGCCCGAGACCCGTCCGATGTCCGATCCCAGCAACCGCCACGCGCCGTCGCGCTCTGAACTGAAACTGCGGCTGCTCTTTTCGATGGGCGGGCTGGCGCTGCTCGGGGCGGCGCTGGTCTATCGTGGCATACCGGCCGGCCCCGCGCTGTTCGAGGTGATCGGCGTTGCCGGGCTGTTCTTCGGCGGCACCGCGGTCTGGACCCTCAAGAAACTGATCAAGCGAGAGCATTCCGATGGCCTATGACTACGCCCCCTTCCCCTACACCGCCCCGCCCGGCCTGGCCGCGCCCGAACCGCGCCACCCGGTCGCCATCGTCGGCGCCGGCCCCATCGGGCTGGCGATGGCGATCGACCTTGCCCAACACGGCATCGCGTCGGTCGTGCTCGATGACAACAACGTGGTGTCGGTGGGCAGCCGGGCAATCTGCTGGGCCAAGCGCACGCTGGAAATCTTCGACCGTCTCGGCGTGGCCGACCGGATGATGCAGAAGGGCGTGACCTGGAAGATCGGCCGCCAGTTCCACGGCCGCGACGAGGTCTTTGCCTTCGATCTGCTGCCCGAGGACGGGCACAGGTTCCCCGCCTTCATCAACCTTCAGCAGTATTATGTCGAAGAATACCTGGTGGACCGCGCCCGCGCCTTTCCCGATCTGATCGATCTGCGGTTCCTCAACAAGGTCACAGCCCACGAAGACCACAACGACCATGCCCGTCTCACGGTGGAAACGCCCGACGGGCCCTACACGCTCGAAGCCGATTACCTGATCGCCTGTGATGGTGCCGGATCGCCGACACGCACGCGCATGGGGCTCGACTTTACCGGCCAGACCTTCCAGGAGCAGTTCCTGATCGCCGATATAGAAATGGCCGACAGCCCCTTCGGCGACCACGCCACGCCCGAACGCTGGTTCTGGTTCGATCCGCCATTCCATCCCGGCAAGTCCGCGCTGCTGCACATGCAGCCCGACAACATCTACCGGATCGATCTGCAACTCGACGTGGATGCCGACGGCCGCGCCGAGGCGACCGAGGAAAAGGTGTTGCCGCGCATCCGCGCCATTGTCGGCGACAAACCCTTCCGACTCGACTGGATGAGCGTCTACAAGTTTCGCTGCATCAAGCTTGACCGTTTCGTGCATGGCCGGGTGATCTTTGTCGGCGACAGCGCGCATGTTGTGTCGCCGTTCGGTGCGCGCGGCGGCAACGGCGGTATTCAGGATATCGACAACCTGGGCTGGAAACTTGCTGCGGTGCTACAAGGCCAGGCCCCCGCCGCGCTGATCGAAAGCTACCACGAGGAACGCAGTTTCGGATCGGCGGAGAACATCCTGAACTCGGCCCGCGCGACCAATTTCATGACGCCGAAAACCCCGGTCGAGGCGCTTTTCCGCGCAGAGGTGCTGCGCCTTGCGCATGATCACCCCTTTGCTCGCCGGCTGTTGAATTCGGGGCGCCTGTCGCAGCCCTGTTCGCTTGCGGGCATGGCGCTGCAAACCCCACCCGAAGATCCGGCCCCGATGACGCCGGGGCGCGCGGTGGCGGACGCGCCGCTGACCGGGCCCGAGGGCGACACATGGCTGGTGCGTGTGCTTCCGGCCGGGTTTGTCCTGCTGGGCGTTGGCGCCGTGGCCCTGCCGGCGATCGACGGTCTGGCCCGCGTCGGCATCGCACAGACCGGCGATCATCCCTGTTTTGACGATCCCGGCGGGTTTGCCCGCGCACGCTATGGCGATGGCTGGGCCTATCTGATCCGTCCCGACGGGCACGTCTGCGCCGCCTTCCGCGCCCCCACCGAAGCCGCGGTGCGCCGCGCCCTGTCGCGCACGCGCGGCAACGACCTGCCCGAGGCCACCGCATGACAACAGCATCCCACGACAACCTGAGCCCGCATCAGGACGATTTCTATGATGCGCTGATGGCAGCCCACACCGGCCTGTCCGAAACGCAGAGCCATGCCCTGAACGCACGGCTGGTGCTGCTGATGGCCAACGAGATCGGCGATCTGGCGAAACTGACCGCGCTGATGCGCATGGCAAGGGACTATGACGATGTCTGAAACCGTTCTCTACGACTTCTGGCGTTCATCCGCCAGTTACCGGGTGCGCATCGCGCTCAACCTCGCCGGAATCGCCTATCGCGCGGTGCCGGTGGATCTGACGGTCGGCGCCCACCGGACGCCCGAACACCTGGCGCGAAACCCACAGGGGTTCGTGCCGGTTCTGGAGATTGACGGGCTCAGGCTGACGCAATCGCTGGCCATCCTGGGCTATCTCGATGAAACCCGCGGGCTGAACCTGTTGCCGGCAGATCCGGCCGAAAAGGCCCGCGCGACCGCTCTGGCCCATGCCATCGCGGTTGACATCCACCCGCTGTGCAACCTGTCGGTGGCCATGGAGGCGGTGCGGCTTTCGGGCCGCGACGAGGCGCGGGGCGAATGGATGGTGCGATTCGGCCGTCCCGGCATGCAAGCCTTCGAAAACCTGCTGGCCGAATGGCCCGAAGCGCCGTTCTGCTGCGGGCCGACACCGGGCCTGGCCGATCTGTGCCTGATGCCTCAGGTCTACAACGCGCGGCGCTGGGGTGCCCGGATCGACGACCTGCCCCGCACCTGCGCGGTGATCGCCCGCTGCGAGACGCACCCGGCCTTCGCCGCGGCGCATCCCGATGCGGTGCAAGGCGCCTGACCGGGCGCGCGTTCCGCACAGCGGAACACAGCCGGCAAAACCAAGTAATGACGCTACGTCACCTTGCGTTTTGCCGCCTTTGGAATCCGCCGATCAGTTGTTAGCGTTAAAGTCCGCCGGGCACGCGGGGCGGCGCAGCTCGCCCGCCCCTCCCGGCGTCTCTGGGAGGAGAAGACATGAGACTCAAGACAATCGGTGGCGCGCTGTTCGCGCTGAGCTTTGCCGCGTCCGCCGCGATGGCGCAGGACTGCGACCATTCGGAACGCTGGGGCGCCGAGGATCTGCACGGTTCAGCCAACCTGGTCACGCCGGAACGGACACTGGAAGCGACCAAGCTGATCAAGCAGGGCAAATCCATGCCGCTGGGCATTGTGATCGACGCCAACACCCCGGCCTTCCCGCCGCGGTCGCTCAGCCTTCAGGTGGTGCAGCCGAACCAGCAGGGCGGCCAGAAACTGACCGCGTTCGGCTATCCCGGCAACTACAACGACGATCTGCTGCAGACCTGGGTCGGCATCGGCAGCCAGATCGACGGTTTGGGCCACCTCGGGGAAAACGGCCACTACTACAACTGCCTGGATGAAAAGGAGATCTCGCAGATCACCGGCCTGACCAAGCTGGGCGTGCACGACATTCCGCCGCTGGTGGGCCGCGCCGTGATCCTTGACATGGCCGCGCACGCCGGTGTCGACGTGATGCAGGCTGGCGACCATTTCGGCGAGGCCGAAGTGCGCGCCGCCGCCGAAGCGCAGGGCGTCACCATCGGTGAAGGCGACATCGTGCTGTTCCACACCGGATGGACCGAAGGCATGCTGGAAAGCGATCCCGGCGCATGGGTTTCGGGCGAACCGGGCCTCAGCGTTTCGGGCTCGCGGTATCTGGCATCGCTGAACGTGATGGCTGTAGGCGCCGATACCTGGGGCGTCGAGCCTGTGCCGCCGGCACCCGGTGACGGGGCGTTCTACGGCCATGTCGTGCTGCTGAAGGAAAACGGGATCTACATCCTGGAAACGATGAACGTCGGGCCGCTGCTGCGCGAGGGTGTGAACGAATTCATGTTCGTTCTGGGCCAGGCACGGATTCGCGGCACGGTGCAGATGATCATCAATCCGGTCGCGCTCTACTAAGGGCCAATCCTGCCAAGGGGCAGCCCTGCCATATGGCAGCCAGGCCCGCGCGGGCCGGATCACGGCCCGCGCATCCGGGGAAAAGCGTTATTCGCGCCATATCCCCTTGGCAAGACCCGCCCGCATCGGTTTAGCTGCACGGCAAAACCAGCGGGGACGGCATGAACGCAAACAGGCTGCGCATGGGCGTGGACATCGGCGGAACCTTCACCGACGTGGTGATCGAAGGCCCGGCCGGCATGACCTCGACCAAGGTGCTGACAACGCATGGCGCGCCCGAAGACGGCATCCTTTCGGGCATGCACAAGCTGCTGGACGCGTCCGGGCTGTGCGCCGCGGATCTGGCGCAGATCATCCACGGCACCACGCTGGCCACCAACGCGCTGATCGAACGGCGCGGCGCCCGGACCGCGCTGATCACCACCGAAGGCTTTCGGGATGTGATCGAGATGCGCACCGAATCCCGGTTCGAGCAATACGATCTGAACCTCACCCTGCCCGAGCCGCTTTTGCCGCGCCAGGACCGCTATACCGTGCCCGAAAGGATATCGGCACAGGGCGATGTGCTGGTGCCCGCCGACCGTGCCCGGATCGAGGCCGTGGTTGACGAGATCGCCGCGCGCGGCTTCGACAGCGTCGCCGTGGGCCTTTTGCATAGCTATCTCAACCCCGCCCACGAACGCCTGATCGGCGCGGTTCTGGCCGAACGGATGCCGCGTGCGACGGTTTCGCTTTCGTCGGATGTATCGCCGCAAATGCGCGAATACGAACGTTTCAACACCACCATCGCCAATGCCTATGTCAAGCCGCTGATGAAACGGTATCTCATGCGGCTGGCCGCGCGGCTGGCCGATGCGGGCGCGCGG
The DNA here is from genome assembly GCA_024742705.1 of Paracoccaceae bacterium. GTDB lineage: Bacteria > Pseudomonadota > Alphaproteobacteria > Rhodobacterales > Rhodobacteraceae > JANSXZ01. Next base: position 76,743 of record JANSXZ010000010.1, read on the forward strand.
TGTCCGGTTTTCCTGATGCATTCGGGCGGCGGCCTGATGTCGTTGGAAAACGCCGCCGAATTCCCCGTCAGGCTGGTGGAATCCGGCCCGGCGGGCGGGGCCGTCTTTGCCGCGACGATGGCGCGCCGGCACGGGCTGGAAAAGGTTCTCAGCTTTGACATGGGTGGCACGACGGCCAAGATCTGCCTGATCGGCGGCGGCACGCCGAAAACCGCGCGGGTCTTCGAGGTGGCGCGGAGTTACCGGTTCAAGAAGGGATCGGGCATGCCGATTTCGATACCGGTGATCGACATGGTCGAGATCGGCGCCGGTGGCGGCAGCCTGGCGCATGTGGACGCGCTGCGCCAGATCCGGGTGGGACCGGAGAGCGCGGGCTCGGAACCCGGACCGGCCGCCTATGGGCGGGGCGGCACGCGCCCGGCCGTCACCGACGCCGATCTGCTGTTGGGCCGGCTGGATCCCGAAGGATTCGCCGGTGGCACGATGGTTCTCGACACAGCCGCGGCACAGACCGCAGTGGCCACAACGCTGGGTGATCCGCTGGATCTGGACGTGACCCAGGCGGCCTTCGGGCTGGCCGAGATGGTGGATGAGAACATGGCCAACGCGGCCAGGGTTCACGCGGTGGAAAACGGCCAGGATCTCGCCGAGTACACGATGATCGCCTTCGGCGGCGCCGCCCCTCTGCACGCGGGCCGGCTGTGCGAGAAACTGGGGATCTCGCGCCTGCTGGTGCCGCAGGGGGCCGGTGTCGGATCGGCGATCGGGTTTCTGCGCGCGCCCTTCAGCTTCGAAGCGACCCGGTCGGTTTACATGCGCCTGTCTGATTTTCAGCCGGATACGGTGCGCGCATTGCTCGACGAGCTGGCCGCCGAGGCTCGCGGTTTCGTGCGCGGCTGCGACCCCGAAGCGCCCATCGGAACCGATTGCAAGGTGTTCATGCGCTACACCGGCCAGGGCTGGGAAATCCCGGTTCCGCTGGCGCGCGACGACGTGCAATCGCCACGGGCGGCCCGGTATCTGGCCGCTTTCGAAACCGCCTACGCCGCCTTGTTCGGGCGCACGGTTCAGGGGATGGACGTTGAAATCACCGTCTGGTCGGTGCACGCCGCGACGCCGCTGCCCGACACTGGCCACGAACCGGCCGATACACCGGCGGATGCGGGCGCAGCCGTGACAAGGGGCGAAAGGCGCCTCTTCGATCCGGCGCGCGGTGAACATGTGCGCGCGGTGGTTTGCGACCGGGCGGCAATGACCACGGGCCAGACGGTTCCGGGGCCGGCCCTGATCACGGAAGCGGAAACCACCACCGTCGTGCCCGCAAGCGCCCGCGCCACGGTGCGGGCCGATGGCTGCATCGAGATAACCTACGGAGCCCGGCCATGACCCTTTCGACCGTAGCGTGCCAGGTGATGTGGAACCGCCTGATCTCGATTGTCGAGGAACAGGCCCAGGCGCTGGTGCGCACCGCTTTTTCGACATCGGTGCGCGAGGCGGGCGACCTGTCCGCCGGCGTCTATGACGCGGCGGGGCGGATGTTGGCGCAGGCGGTGACCGGAACACCGGGCCATGTGAACGCGATGGCCGATGCGGTGGCCCATTTCATCATCGCCATTGGGCGCGACACGATGCGGGGCGGCGATGTCTATATCACCAACAACCCCTGGCAGGGCACCGGCCATCTGCATGACATCACCGTTGTCACCCCGGTGTTCCGCGGCGCGCATCTGGTGGGGTTCTTTGCCTGCACAGCCCATGTCGTCGATGTGGGCGGGCGCGGGTTTGGTGCCGATGCGGCCAGTGTCTTTGAAGAGGGTCTGCACCTGCCGATCATGCGCTTTGCCGACGCCGGGACAGTGGACCAGACACTGCTGCACCTGATTCGCGGCAATGTGCGCGAACCCGACCAGGTGATCGGGGATATCTTCGCGCTCGCCGCCTGCAACGAGATCGGGCTGCGGCGGCTGGTGCAGATGATGGACGAATTCGCCCTGGCGGATCTGGAAGAAATCGCCGGCTTCATCCTCGAAAACGCCGGGCGCGCCACCGTCGATCGCATCGCCGCCCTGCCGCGGGGCGTGGCCGACGGGGCCATGCGCATCGACGGCTTCGACACCCCGGTCGATCTGCGTGTCCGGGTCGAAATCACCCCGGATGCGGTGCTGTGCGATTTCGCCGGCACTTCGGGTGTCGATCCCAAGGGGATCAACGTTCCGATGGTCTATACCAAGGCCTACGCCTGCTATGCGCTGAAATGCGCGATCGCGCCGGACATTCCCAACAATGCCGCGTCGCTGGCACCGTTCCGCATCACCGCACCGGAAAACAGCATCGTCAACGCGCCGCACCCCGCGCCCGTCGCGTTGCGCCATATCATCGGGCACATGATACCAGATGCGGTTTTCGATGCGCTCGACCGGCTTCTTCCCGGGGTCGTGCCGGCCGAAGGCGCGGGCACGCTTTGCAACTTCCAGCTGTCGCTGCGGCCCGCCGAGGGCCGGGCAGGTCGGCGGGCCGAAGTGCTGACATTCAACTCGGGCGGGGCCGGCGCGCGCCCGGCCCATGACGGCCTGAACGCCACCGCCTTTCCATCGGGGGTGATGACGATGCCGGTGGAAGCCACCGAACACGCCGGCCCCGTGATCGTCTGGCGCAAGGAATTGCGGCCCGATTCGGGCGGTGCCGGGCAGTATCGCGGCGGTCTGGGGCAGATCATGGAGGTGGGCCCCGCAGCCGGCCAGGTCGCCGATTTCTCGGCCATGTTCGACCGTGTGCACCACCCGGCCCGCGGCCGCCGCGGCGGCGCCGATGGCGCGCCCACGGTGATTGCGCGTGCCGATGGCACCGCAATGCGCGGCAAGGGCAAACAGCCGCTGCCCGAAGGCGCGCGCGTCCGGATGGCATTTCCGGGCGGTGCCGGATACGGGCGCGCGGCCGACCGCGCGGCAGACCTGATCGCCCGCGACCTGAGGCGCGGTTATGTCACCGCAGAGGCTGTGGCACGCGACTATGGCTGGGACGCCGCGCGGATCGAACGCGCGCTGAAACAGGAGGACGAATGATGACCCAGGGTGCCGCGCCAGATCCGAGCTATGACGTGGTGATCATCGGCGGCGCGATGCTGGGCGCGTCCTGCGCGTGGTGGCTGTCGGAGAACCCGGACTTCAGCGGCAGCGTTCTGGTGATCGAACGCGATCCCAGCTACGCCTTTACATCGACGGCGCGCACCAACAGCTGCATCCGGCAGCAATTCTCGGCCGAGATCAACATCCGCATCTCGCAGTTCGGTGCCGATTTCATAAAGCGTTTCCGCGATTTCATGGGCAACGATCCGCGCGTGCCGCAACCGGTGCTGCAAAGCTTCGGCTACATGTACCTGGCCGATACGCCAGCCTTTGCCGCCACCCTGGCGGCGGCCCAGCGCACCCAGGCCGCGCTGGGCGCGGGCACGCGGCACATGCAGCCCGAAGAAATCGCCGCGGCCTATCCGTTCTACAACCTTGACGGCATCCTGGCCGGCAACCACAACACCGTGGACGAGGGGTACTTCGACGGCAACACGCTGTTCGACTGGTGGAAACGCAAGGCGCGCGAAAACGGCGTGACGTTCATCACCGACGAGGTGACCGGCATGGAGCGCAACGCGGGCCGCGTGGAAGCGGTGCGTCTGGCCTCGGGTGGGCGTATCGCCTGCGGCACGGTCGTCAATGCCACCGGACCGCGCGCGGCGCGGACGGCGAACATGCTGGGGGTGGATCTGCCCGTCGAGCCGCGCAAGCGCTATACCTTCATCTTCGATGCCGCCCGGCCGCTTGACAGGGATCTGCCGCTGACGATCGATCCATCCGGAGTGCATGTGCGGACCGAGGGCAAATACTATCTTGCCGGTTGCCCGCCCGACGCGGATCCGGCCGTGGATTTCGACGATTTCAACATGGACCACGGGATCTGGGAAGAGAAGGTTTGGCCGGTGATCGCGCACCGGATTCCGCAGTTCGAGGCGATCAAGCTGATCAATGCATGGGCCGGACACTATGCCTACAACACGCTGGATCAGAACGCCATTGTCGGGCCACATCCGGAGATCGCGAACTTCCTTTTTGTGAACGGATTCTCGGGCCACGGGTTTCAACAGAGCCCGGCCATGGGGCGCGGCATTTCCGAATGGATCGCCTATGGCGCCTATCGCACGCTGGATCTGAGCGTGTTTTCCTATGAGCGCGTGGCCAGCGGAACCGCCTTCGCCGAGACGGCCGTGATCTGACCGCCCGGCGCGCCGAAAGAGATTTTTGCCTCCGGCGGGGATATTTGGAGCGAAAGGAAGGCGGCGCGTGGTCAGACGTGATCGGCGAAAGCCGCCATCACCTTTCGGTACACGTCGCGTTTGAAAGGCACGATGTTGGCGATCAGCCGGTCGGCCGGTTGCCAGCGCCATTCCGAGAATTCCGGATGGTCGGCGGCGATGTCGATCTGATCGTCGGTGCCCAGGTATCGCATCAGGTACCATTTCTGGGTCTGGCCGCGAAACCGCCCCTTCCAGATCCGCGGCACCAGATCGTGCGGCAGGTCGTAGGGCAGCCAATCGGCGGTTTCATCGACGATTTCGACGAGATCGGCGGTGACGCCCGTTTCCTCCCACAGTTCGCGCAGCGCGGCGTCGCGCGGATCCTCGCCAGGATCGACGCCGCCCTGCGGCATCTGCCAGGCGTCGGTGTCGCGGTCGCGGCGCTGACCGACGAAGACCGACTTGTCCGCGTTGATCAGCATCACGCCGACGCAGGGGCGGTAGGGCAGTCTGGCGATGTCGTCGGGTGTCATGGTGGCGGGCCTTTTGCGAAACCTCTGGTGCGCGCCCCTTGTGCACCCAAGCCGCGCCGACAGGCAAGCCCGTGACGCTGCGTTCGGGGTGACAAGCACGCGGGCGGCGGGTTTTGTGACGGCGGGGCGTCACGAGGAGAGACACGATGACCGATTATCCGCACCTGCTGGCACCGTTGGATCTGGGTTTTACCACTCTGAAGAACCGCGTTCTGATGGGATCGATGCACACCGGTCTGGAAGAAACCCGCGACTGGAACCGGGTGGCCGAATTCTATGCCGAGCGGGCGCGCGGCGATGTCGCCTTGATGGTGACGGGCGGCATCGGCCCCAACCTCGAAGGATCGGTTCTGCCGGGTGCGGCGATGATGACCACCGCAGACGATGTACGCAACCATTCCGTTGTGACCGGGCGCGTGCATGAAGCGGGCGGCAAGATCGCCATGCAGATCCTGCACGCCGGCCGCTATGCCTATGGGCCCAAATGCGTTGCGCCCTCGGCGATCAAATCGCCGATATCGCCCTTTGCGCCGACCGAGCTGGACGAGGCCGGAATCGAAAAGCAGATCGCCGATATCGTTTCGGCGGCGGTTCTGGCCCGCGAGGCCGGGTATGACGGTGTCGAGATCATGGGATCGGAAGGGTATTTCCTGAACCAGTTCATCGTCACCCATACCAACAAGCGCACGGACCGCTGGGGCGGAAGCTATGAGAACCGGATGCGCCTGCCGGTGGACGTCGTGCGCCGGGTGCGCGCCGCCGTGGGAACCGATTTCATCATCATCTACCGGCTGAGCATGATCGACCTGGTGCCCAACGGATCAACCTTCGACGAGGTAGTCGAACTGGCGCAGGCAGTCGAGGCAGCGGGTGCGACCATCATCAACACCGGGATCGGATGGCACGAGGCGCGCATTCCCACCATCGCCACTTCGGTGCCGCGCGCGGCCTTTGCATGGGTCACGCGCAAGCTGATGGGCAAGGTGTCGATCCCTGTCATTACCTCGAACCGGATCAACACGCCGGAGGTGGCCGAGGACGTCCTGGCCACGGGCTGTGCCGATATGGTGTCGATGGCCCGGCCGATGCTGGCGGATGCGCATTTCGTCGCCAAGGCGAAGGCCGGGAAATCGGGCACCATCGCGCCCTGCATCGCCTGCAACCAGGCCTGCCTGGACCATACGTTCAGCGGCAAGCTGACGTCGTGCCTGGTGAATCCGCGCGCCTGCCACGAGACCGAGCTTGTCATATCCAAGGCCCCGACGCCGAAGCGGGTGGCGATTGTGGGTGCCGGGCCGGCCGGCCTGTCCACGGCGCTGACCTGCGCCGAGCGCGGCCACGATGTGACCGTTTTCGACAAGGCCAGCGAGATCGGCGGCCAGTTGAACATGGCCAAGATGGTGCCCGGCAAGGAGGAGTTCCACGGGTTTGTCGACTGGTACGGGCGCATGGTGGCCGAGATGGGCATCAAGGTCGAACTGGGCCGGGCCGTGTCGGCCGACGATCTGGACGGATATGACGAGGTGATCATCGCCACCGGCGTGACGCCGCGCGATCCAGGAATTCCGGGCCAGGACGCGCCCCATGTTGTCAGCTATGTGGACGTGCTGCGCGGCAAGGCCGATGTCGGCGCGCGCGTCGCGGTCGTTGGGGCCGGCGGCATCGGCTTCGATGTGTCGGAATACCTTGTACACCAGGGCGCCAGCCCCACGGAAAACCTGCCCGAGTGGATGGCCGAATGGGGTGTCGCCGATCCGGCCGAGCACCGCGGCGGGCTGGCGCCCGAAGGTCCGCGCCCCGAGGCGCCGGCGCGGGAGGTGACGCTGTTGCAGCGCAAGGCGGAAAAGCACGGCAAGCGGCTGGGCAAGACCACAGGATGGATCCACCGCGCGGCCCTGAACATGAAGAATGTCTCGTTTGTCGGCGGGGTGAACTATGAGGCTGTCGAAGATGGCGGGCTGCGCGTGTCCTTCGGGGCGGCGCGGGAAAACCCGACACTGATCGAGGCCGATACGATCGTCCTTTGTGCCGGTCAGGAGCCCGAGCGATCGCTGGCGGATGCGCTGATCGCGCGGGGCATCACGCCGCATGTGATCGGCGGTGCCGACGTTGCGGCCGAACTGGACGCAAAGCGCGCCATCGATCAGGGCACGCGGCTGGCCGCCACGCTCTGACCCGGTCCGCCGGGTCAGGGTTTGGGCGGGGTGCCGGTGGTTTCGTCGCCGGCACCGCCATCATGCGCGGCCCGGCTGTCGGTGGGGGCCTGGTCGCGATCCGTCATGCCATAGTCGCGCATAACATGCGCCACCCGCAGCCGGTAGCCCGCAAAGATCCCCGCCCGTCCCTGGGCCTGGGCGCCACGGTGCGCGGCAAGGGTGCGCCAGCGGTCCAGCGCCGCCTCGTCTTCGAAGAACGACACCGACAACAACTTGTCGGGATCGGTCAGGCTCTGGAAGCGCTCGACCGAGATGAAACCCTCCATGTTTTCGACCATCGGGCGCATGGCCGCTGCAATATCGAGATAGGCGGCCTTCTGGCCTTCTGCCGGGATGACTTCGAAAATGACGGCTATCATGGGTCTGTGCCTCGTGGATCGGAAGGGATGCAGCCGCGGCGCCGGCGGGGCGGGTACCAGGCCCCGCGCCGCCGATTCCGTCGGTGCGCGCAACAGTACACCCACGGTTGCGGAATACGACACGATTCAACGAAAACCGTTTCCACATGGGCCACTGTCGGCCCAATAACCCCACCACTGTCGAATACGCGCCGCGATGTTGCCCACATTCACCGCCATACCATCGCTTCAGAAGGCGAAGGCGAGAGGCGCGAGATGGACCGACTGACGGAAATGGAAGCTTTTGCCACGGTCGTAGACCAGGGCGGGTTTACCGACGCGGCCAAGAAGATGGGGATTTCCAAATCGGCCGTCTCGAAACATGTCTCTAGTCTTGAGGCACGGCTGGGAGCGCGGCTTCTCAACCGGACGACGCGGCGTGTCAGCCCCACGGAAATCGGGCTGGCCTATTATGACAGGGCGCGGCGGGTTCTGAACGATGCCGGCGAGGCCGACGCCTTGGTCACCTCGATGCAATCGGCGCCCTCGGGCCTTTTGCGGATCAGCGTCGCCACGGATTTCGGGGTGAACCACCTGTCGCCGGTTCTTTCGGAATTCCTGTCGGACTTCCCCGACATCACCGTCAACATGGTGTTGAACAACCGCTATGTGGAACTGATCTCGGAAGGCTTCGACATGGCCGTGCGCATCGGCGAACTGGAAGACAGCACGCTGCGCGCCCGCAAACTGACCGAAACCACCAAGCGCATGATCGCCAGCCCCGCCTATTTTCAGAAATACGGGCGGCCGGCCAAGATCGACGATCTGAACGATCACAAGCTTTTGCATTACTCCAATCAATCCAGCGGAAACGTATGGAAGATCACCGCCCACTCTGGTGAAAAGCGCCAGGTGCGCACCGCCGGATGGCTGAGCGTGAACGACGGGCAATCCCTGCTGAACGCGGCGATCTCGGGGTTGGGCATCGCCTATCTGCCCAGCTTTCTCTACGCCGACGCGATGGCGCAGGGCATGGTGGAAGACGCGATCCCCGACCTGCCGCTGGAAACCCAGGGCATCTACGCCGTCTATCCGCCGGGCCGGTTCACCCAGCCCAAGGTGCGTGCCTTCATCGATTTCCTGGTGCATGCCTTTGCCGACAAAGGCCCCACCGATTGGTGACACACCGTTTTCATGTTGCTTTCCCTTGGCAACCCGACTGCCCTCCGGCCCCAGGTCCGGAGGGTTTTTTCATGCCACGGGGCGCGGTCGCAAGGCCGGGATGCGCAGGCTCAGCAGCAGCCCGCCAATCGCCACCCCCGCTCCCGCCAATCCGACCGCGGGCAACCCCGCGACGCTGATCGCGCCGCCGCCAAGAACCACGCCCAGCCCCTGGCCCAGGAAGATCATCGATCCGTTCAATGCAAAGGCGACGGTGGCGGCGGGTCCGGCTTCGGCGGCCAGACGGTTCTGAACGATGGGCGACACCGCGAACAGCGCCGCGGCGCCCGGCGTGATGGCCAGCACTGTCAGAACCATGCCCGCGACCGGGCCGGGGTTGGCCGCCATCGCTGCGAAGAACAACAGCTGGGTGGCGACGATCGTCGCCATCAGGGCCGGCAGGGCGCGGGTGCCCACCGCCGCAGCAAGACGTGCGCCGAAGGCGAGGCCCAGGATACTGCCCAGCCCCACCAGCATCTGGACCACACCGATTCCGGTGCCGGTAAAGCCGGTCAGCCGCGTGATCACCGGCCCGACATAACCGGTGCTGGAAAACGTCGCGGCAAAGCCCAGCCCCGTCAGCAGGAACAACCCCGTCATCGGCCAGCGCAGCACACGGGCGAAGGCCCCCGGCGGCGGCGGGGGCGGCACGCCTGTCGCAGGCACCAGGGCCGCCGTCAGGCCGGCGACCAGCGCGCACAGCCCCGCCGTCATCCAGAACGACGCCGCCCAGCCAAATTCGCTGCCCGCCAGGCTACCCAACGGTATGCCGATCAGAAACGCCAAGGTGTTGCCGCCCACCACCAGCGCCAGTGCGCGCGGCCTTTCGGTTTCGGACACCAGCAAAACGGCCAGTGTGGATGCCATCGGCAAGGCCAACGCACCGAAGAAGCCGGCAACGATGCGCACCGCCAGCAGCAGGGTAAAGCTGTCGGCCATGGCGGAAACCGCGTTGGCAAAGGCCAGAAACACCAGAACGGCAACCAGAAGCCGCTGCCGGTCGTGGCGCCGCGTCACCACCGCCAGAACCGGGCCACCCAACGCGCAGGCCACCGCGAAGGCGCTTTGCAATTGCCCGGCCGCCGCGACGGACACGCCCAGATCCGCTGCCATCGGATCAAGAAGACCGGCAAAGACAAAGGCACCCGTGCCAAAGGCGAAGGGCGCCAGCATGAGAACGAACAGGGGCATGTGGTTTGTTGATCCGTGTCTATCCGGCCCTCGTGCAGATGCGCCCCTGCCACCCGAAGTCAAGCCGGGATGCCACCTGGCCTGCCCGCAGCGGCGGCGGGCCTCGTCATTCCGCGACGGACAGGACGATCACTTCGACCCGGCGGTTCAGATCGCGCCCGACCGGCGTGAGGTTGGATGCGATCGGCGCGAGGTATCCCATGCCCTCGGCGCCGATCTGGGTGCTGGGCAGGCCATAGTCACCGACCAGCCGGTCGCGGACAGCTTCGGCGCGGCTGCGCGACAGGGCGATGTTGGCCTCCAGCGATCCGACGCTGTCGGTGTGCCCCACCAGCGCCACGCGCAGGTCTGGCCGTGACCGCAGGATATCGGCCAGAATGTCGAGATCCGGCAATTGCCCGGATGCCAGCGCGTTCGAGCCGGTTTCGAAATCCAGACCGCCCAGAACCACGTGCCCGCGTGTCAGCAACGTCTCCTGCATCACGCGCCGGGCCCGCTCGGGATCGCCGGGCGCATCGCCGGTGCCCGCGTCCGCCTCGGCGGGCACGTCGCCATCGCCGCCACGCAGCGCGGGCTGGTTTCCGACTGCGGGCGTTTGCGCCGGATCGACAGCGCCTCGGGCGGGCGGGGCGGCGGCCGCGCCGGTTGCGGCCGGGGCCGGCGCAACCGCGATCACCTGGACGTAGTTCGCGCTGCGGCCACGGCTGACCAATATTCCGACGGCTTCGGCGGTGCCGCGCCGCGCCGCCAGGAACCGGTAGTCCCTGATGTCCACATGCATGTCGGGCGCCGGTATCACCTCGGTGCCGAACCGGAAATCGAAGCCGCCGCACACCTGCGCCTCACATTCGAAAACCACGGTGAAGCCCTGCGCGCGCAGCTGGGCGCGCAACGGCGCCAGCAGTTGCAGCGAAGTGATGCCGCCGCCCTCGATGCGCCAGCTTTCGCGCGTGATCCGCCCTTCCAGGTTGATCGAGGGCACGGTTTCACCGTCATAGGCCGCCACCGGCAGCCGGTAATTGCCCAGTTGCGTGGGCCGGTCCGCGATCTGGCGCGCACCGGTATACATCTCGAGGGTGCCGCCCCATCCGGCGGTGGCTGCCAGCGCCAGAGCACATGCGGCCCGCAGAGCGTTCATCTGGCCTGCGCGTGATACTCGTCGTTGGGCCGCATATCGGTTGCGCTGGCCACCCGGTTGCTCATGTTGAAGAAGCCGGCCACGCTGGCGATGTCCCAGATGTCGCGGTCGCTGAAGCCGACATCGCGCAGCGCCTGGCGGTCGGCCTCTTCTATGGTGGCGCTGGCGCTGGTCATCTGGGCCGCAAAATCCAGCATCGCCCGCTGGCGCTGGTCAAGTCGGGCGGCCCGGTAGTTCATCACCAGGGTTTCGCCCAGGATCGGATCGCCCGACAATTGCCGCACCGCTGCCCCGTGCGCCGCCAGGCAATAGAAACACTTGTTGATGGATGAAACCACAACCGCGATCATCTCGCGCTCGAGCTTGCTCAGCCCGCTGTCGGCCAGCATGATGTCGTTGTACATCGCTGTGAAGGCGTTCAGCTTTTCGATATCGAAGGCATAGGCCCGCAACACGTTCGGGATCATCCCCAGCTTTTCGGTGCAGATGTCGAAATACTTCTGCGTGGCCGGCGGCAGCGGATCGGCCATCGGCAGGTCGAGTGCGGTGGGAAGGTCGTTGCTCACGTCAATCTCCGTTCGGGTGTTTGCGGTAGTGATACTGTCCCACAACCGTCATGCCGAGGGAAGCATAGAGACGGTTGGCGGCGGTGTTGGCATCGGTGCAGATCACGGCAAGGGTTTCGGCGCCCTGTTCGGCCGCCCAGATCGCCGCCGCGCGCATGATCCAGCGGCCCATGCCCCGGCGCCTTTGATGCGGCAGGATTTCGACGGCATGAACCATCGCGACGCCATCGTGCACGGCGGCGAATCCGACGCCGGCGGGTTTGTCGGCAAAGCGCGCCAGAAACCCGGTGTGCGGCCCCGGCGCGCGCGCCATGACCCGCAGCCGGGCCGGGCCGATGCCGCCGGTGGCCCAGATTTCGGCCATCATGGCCAACGGCTCCCATATGGAAAACACGGTGACACGCGGGATCGGAAGATCCGTCAGCAGTTCGACAGGGCAGGCCCGGATGGTGCTGGGATCGATCCGGTCATAGCCGCGCGCGGCAAGGTCGGCGTCGAGCGCGGCATCGCCCGGCCGCAGCATGAACAGCGGTGTTTGCCCGAAGCCGCGCATGGCGGTTTCCGCGCGGGCGATGTCGCCTTCGCCGATGGGGCCCAGCGCGCTGGCGGCACCGACGCGTTTGCCGCCGCCATCCGCGTCGCGCAGACGCCAGGGCGGCAGATCGACGAAGGCGCGCGCCGGCCAGGTGCCGTCAATCGCCCCGAAGATCCGGTCGGCCGGGGCGGTCACGGGGCAAAGGCCCGCGTCAGTTCGGCCAGCGCCAGTTCGACCCGGCCCGCGTCGGGGCCACGGATCACCACGTTCGCCCCGTAGATCCCGTCCTTCTGGAACGGGTACGAGCCGAACGAAAGGTCATCGAAACGCCGCGCCAGATCGCCCAGCGGCCCGGCGATATCGCCCTCGCCACGCAGAATACGCAGGCTGCGCGAGATCAGCGGCGCGCCGCCGGTCAGCGTCGGCAGGACCGACGCCACCATCGCGCGGAACACCGCCGGCACCCCGGCCATCACAGGCACGTTGCCGAGGCTGAAACCCGGCGCCACCGACACCGGGTTGTCGATCAACGCGGCACCTTCGGGGATGCGCGCCATGCGCAGGCGGGCCTGGTTCAGCTCGGCACCCTGGCGTTCGTAATGCGCCGCCAGCAAGCGCCGCGCGTCGTCGCGCACATCGATCGACGCGCCGAAGGCGGCGGCGATGCAATCGGCGGTGATGTCGTCATGCGTGGGGCCGATGCCACCGGATGTAAACACATGATCATGGGTGTCCGAAAGCGCGCGGACCGCGGCGGTGATCGCATCGGCATCGTCGCTGACAATGCGGACCTCGCGCAGATCGATGCCATGTTCCGTCAGGGCGCCGGCAAGATGGTGCATGTTGGCGTCGCGGGTGCGGCCCGACAGGATTTCGTCCCCGATCACAAGCATGGCGGCGGTGGGATTGGGCATTGCAATGGTCCTTGAATGGCTGGCCCGGCAGATATAGGCCCAAGGCCATGCGCTTTGAAACCCCTCTCATCCCCGCGCGGCTGGAACGCCGCTACAAACGGTTTCTGGCCGATTGCATACTGGAATCCGACGGCCGCGCCATCACCGCGCATTGTGCCAACCCCGGTTCGATGCTGGGCCTGGCGGCACCGGGCACCCGCGTCTGGCTGGAGCCGAACGACGATCCGAAACGCAAGCTGGCCTATGGCTGGCGCCTGGTCGATCACGAGAACGGGCATTTCACCGGCGTCGACACCGGTTTGCCGAACCGGCTGCTGAAACAGGCGCTGGCCCGGCGCGCGGTGCCGGAACTGGCCGAATGTGACCGGGTGCGCCCCGAAGTGCGCTATGCCACCGCCAGCCGCATAGATTTTCTGCTGGAATCAGACGCCCGGCCCGACATCTACGTCGAGGTAAAGAGCGTCACGCTTTGCCGTCAGCCGGGGCTGGCCGAGTTTCCCGACAGCGTGACCGCACGCGGGGCCCGGCACCTCGACGATCTGGCCGCCATGGTGGCGCAAGGGCACCGCGCGGTCATGCTGTACCTTGTGCAGCGCACCGATTGCCAGGGCTTCGCACTGGCCCGCGACCTTGACCCGGCCTATGCCGCGGCCTTCGACCGCGCCACGGGGGCTGGGGTTGAAGTTTTGGTTTATGACGCCATACTCACGCCCGAAGCGGCGCAGTTGGGGCGGCGCGTCGAAATCGATTTGTAGTGACCGTGTAACCGGTTGACCTTGCAGCCAGACCCGTTGACCGCGGGCATGGGGACGAAAAATGGAGCAAGCCTTGAACACCGAACCGCGCGGCCGTCTCACCAAGGACGGCATCCGCCTGTACGAGCCCAAGGACTTCGACGGAATGCATCGCGCCGGCGCTCTGGCCGCGCGCATTCTGGATGATGTTGCCGCCCATGTCTACGTCGGCCAGACGACCGAAGCGATCGACGCGCTGATCACAACCATGGTCGAAGAGGCCGGCGCCGTATCGGCGACGATCGGCTACAAAGGGTATCAGCACGCCAGCTGCATTTCCGTGAACCATGTGGTGTGCCACGGCATCCCCGGCGGCAAGTTGCTCAAGGACGGCGACATCCTGAACATCGACGTTACGGTCATTGTCGACGGTTGGTTCGGCGATACCAGCCGCATGTATGTCGCCGGGAAACTGCCGCGCAAGGCCGAAAGGCTGATCCAGGTGACACATGATTCGCTGATGCTGGGGATCGAACAGGTGCGGCCCGGCAATACCTTTGGCGATATCGGCCACGCCATCCAGAGCTTTGTCGAAAGCCAGCGGATGAGCGTGGTGCGCGATTTCTGCGGGCATGGTCTGGGCCGGGTGTTTCACGCGCCGCCCAATGTCTTGCACTATGGCCGCCCCGGCACCGGTGCCACTCTCGAAGAGGGCATGTTCTTTACCATCGAACCGATGGTCAATCTGGGGCGCCCGGAAACCAAGACGCTGGCCGACGAATGGACGGCTGTTACCCGCGACAAGTCCCTGTCGGCCCAGTTTGAACACTCGGTGGGCGTGACCGCGGATGGCTGCGAAATCTTCACCCTGTCTCCGGCAGGGCGGTTCCACCCTACCTATTCCGCCGACTGACGGGTCAGGTTTCGGGCTTGGACGCCTCGCGCAGCAAGGCCAGCAACATGGTTTCGCCGCCCCATGGGGTGATCGCATCCTGAACGAAAACCGGCCCCCCGCGCTTCGGCGGTGGTGGATCTGTCCGGGCGGCAGCGGCGCGGCGGGGCGGCACGAAGCGCAGCCAGAGGGGAAGCGCGGGTGTCATGGCGTCAGCATAGCGGATCGGAAAGGCCCCGCACAGCCCCCGTTGCGCCGGGCGCAGGGGCTGCCGCCGGCCCCCGTTTCCGTCATGCCAGCCCTTCATCGTGCCGCAGCAAGGTCACATGCGTGTCGCCGTGGCGCCGGTGGTCTTCCAGCGTGAAACCTTCGGGCGCGGGCATCGGCGCATCTTCTTCCCATACGATCAACGCCGCCGGCGCCAGCCAGCCGCCAGCCCGCGCGGCCGCCAGGATCCGCGCGCCCAGCCCCTTGCCGTAAGGCGGATCGAGAAACACCAGATCATGCGCACGGTCTGCCGCGGGCAACCGTGTGGCATCTACGGTCCAGACACGGCAGCGCGCGCTTTCGTTCAGCAAGGCGATGTTGCGGCGCAGCAACCCTGCGCCGATGCGGCCGTTTTCAACGAAACTGGCAAAGGCCGCACCACGCGAAAGCGCTTCAAGCCCCAGCGCACCGGTGCCCGCGCACAGATCCAGAGCGACCGCTTCGGCCACCGCATCCAGATGCACCAGCCGGCTGAACAGGCTTTCGCGCACACGGTCGGCGGTGGGGCGCAGGTGCGCCGCACTGTCACCCTTGCCCAGGGGCGTCAGCGCCCGGCCGCGATGCTGTCCGGCGATGATTCTCATGGTTTGAGAAGCGCCTTCATGTCGGTATCGGGATCGGCGATAACCTTGGCCGGGGGGCTTTTGCCAGCGTCGATCAGCCGCTTGCCGATCATGTAGCCGCGTGGATCGTTCATCGCATCGACTGCCAGCAACCGGTCGCCGCCGTAGTACCAGAACGACACCGCCGCGCCCGTGCCATTGCGGGTGACGATCCGGTCATATCCGGTGTTCAGCCCGGCGATCTGAAGCTTGACGTCATACTGGTCCGACCAGAACCACGGCTTTGCAACATAGCTTTCCTGCGCCCCAAGCAGGTTGCGGGCGACACATTCGGCCTGGTCTATGGCATTGGGCACGCTTTCCAGGCGCAACCGGCCGTCGCGCCAGGGAAAGCTGCAACAATCGCCCGCCGCCCAGATGCCTTCCACCGATGTGCGCCCCAGTTCATCAACCGCGATGCCGTCGTCGATGGCAAGACCGGCCGAGCGGGCCAGGCCGGTGGCCGGCACGATGCCGACGCCCGCAATGACGAAATCCAGGTCCAGCGTCTGGCCGTCGGTCAATTCGGCGCCGGTGACGCGGCCTTCTTCCTGTGTCAGCCGCGCAAGGCCAACGCCTTCGCGCAGGTCCACGCCATGCGCGCGGTGCAACGCCCGGAAATAGGCGCTGGTTTCGGGCGCGGCGACCCGTTGCAGGATGCGGTCGGCCATTTCCACCAGCGTGACCTCGACACCGCGGCTGGCGGCCACGGCCGCCGCCTCGAGCCCGATATAGCCCCCGCCGACGATCAGGGCCCGCGCCCCCGCGCGCACCGCCGGCGCCATCCTGTCCACGTCCTCAAGGCTGCGCACCACATGCACCCCCTGCAGATCGCCGCCAATGGTGGCGGGCAGGCGGCGCGGTTCTGATCCGGTGGTCAGCACCAGTTGATCGTAGGGCAGGCTTTCTTCGCCGATGTGAATCCGCCGGGCCGCCGCATCGATCGCATCGACCCTGCACCCCAACCGCAGCGCGATGTCATTTTCCGCATAGAACCGTTCGGGACGCAGGAACAACCGCTCCAGCGCCATATCGCCCAGCAGATAGGATTTCGACAGTGGCGGGCGCTGATAGGGCGGCACCGGCTCGGCACCGATCAGCGTCAGCGCGCCATCATACCCCTGTTTGCGCAGTTCGGCCACCAACGACGCCCCCGCCTGCCCCGCGCCGATCACGACGATACCCGTCATCTCGTTTCCTCGCCTATTTTCTGGTTCCCGATCCCGCCCGACCCTATATCCTGTGAGACGCGGATCACAATCATGCAAAACCAAACAAAAGGACGGCACATGACTATCAATACCGGAGACACCCTGCCCGAGGCGACACTGGTGCAGATGGGCGCGGAAGGCCCGGAGCCCGTTTCGATCACCGAAAAGGCCAAGGGCCGCAAAGTGGTAATCTTTGCCGTGCCGGGGGCCTTCACGCCGACCTGCCACGCCGCGCATGTTCCCAGCTTCATCCGCACCAAGGCACAGTTCGATGCGAAGGGCGTGGATGAGATCATCTGTATATCGGTGAACGACCCGTTCGTCATGAAGGCATGGGGCGAGGCCACCGGGGCCGCCGAAGCGGGCATCACCATGCTGGCCGACGCGCAGAGCGCCTTTACCACGGCGATCGGGATGAATTTCGATGCGCCGCCCGTGGGCTTGATGGCCCGGTCGCGGCGCTACGCGATGGTTGTCGATGACGGCACCGTCAGCGTGCTGCAGGTTGAGGAAGGCCCCGGCGTCTGCGAGGTTTCGGCGGGCGAAGCGATCCTGGAAACGCTCTGATCCCACGGCGTCCCGCCGGGCTTTCCGCCGGGACGCCAACCGTTGCGCAAGGCCCTGCCACATTGTGCGCGCGGGGCGCGCGTTTCATGTTCAGGTCGCGCCCGCTCCACCGCGCGCGCCCAGAGACACCAGGCCAGCGCGGGCCGACCGGCAGCAGAGTCAGATCAGCCGGACAGCGCGTCCATCTTGCGCGCCAGTTTGATGTCGAGCGCACTGAGACCTTCGACATCATGCGTCGTGAGCAGCACGTTCACCGTCTTGTAGACGTTGCTCCATTCGGGATGATGGTCCCATTTTTCGGCCCAGATCGCGACCTGGGTCATCCATCCGAAGGCCTGGACGAAATTGTGAAAGACGAAGGTCTTGGCGATGGCGTCGCGGCCTTCGGTGATCTGCCAGCCGGTGCTGAAGAGCGGCTCGAGCAGGGTTTTTCGGGTTTCCGACGAAAGTTTCTCGGTCATTCTTGTTCCTCCACCTGTGCTTTTCTGAACGGACCATAATCGGTCAGCACTTCGATTTCTTCTTCCACGGCTTCGCGTTCGGCTTCCAGATAGCGGGCGATGGCATCGGAAAAGCCGCTGTCTGCGACCCAGTGCAAGCTGTGGGTCTGGGCCGGAAGATATCCGCGCGCCAGCTTGTGCTGGCCCTGTGCGCCGGCTTCCACCCGCAGCAGGCCACGCGCGATGGCCGCGTCGATGGCGCGATAGTAGCACAATTCGAAGTGCAGACAGGGGTGATGGCGGATACAACCCCAATATCGGCCAAACAGCGCCTCGCGGCCCAGGAAGTTCAACGCGCCGGCGATGTAGCGCCCGTCTTCTTCCGCCAGCAACAGGATCATGTCGTCGCGCAAACGCGCCTGCGCCAGATCGAAAAAGCGCCGGGTCAGGTACGGGGTGCCCCATTTGCGCGCGCCGGTGTCCTGATAGAACACCCAGAACGCATCCCAATGATGTGGCTGGATCGCGTCGCCGGTCAGAACCTCGATCCGGCCGCCGAAACCGTTGGCCTGGGCGCGCTCCTTGCGAATGTTCTTGCGCTTGCGCGACGACAGCGACGCGAGGAAGGCATCGAAATCTTCATATCGGTCGTTCAGCCAATGGAACTGTTGCGTGAGCCGCGGCATCAGGCCCATCGCCCCGCCGGCCGCGGCCTCTTCGCGGGTGCAGAAGGTGACATGCAACGACGACAGGCGGTTCTGGCTGGCCAGTTGAACCGCCCCCTGGATCAGCGCCGCGCGGCCAGTCTGTTCAAAGCCGGGCCGGGTAAGCAATCGCCGCCCGGTGGCGGGGGTATGGGGCACTGCGATCTGGAGCTTTGGATAGTACCGGCCGCCAGCGCGTTCGTAGGCATGGGCCCAGTTGTGATCGAAGATGTATTCGCCCTGGCTGTGCGACTTGGCGTACATGGGTGCGCAGCCGATCAGCGCCCCGTCGATGCGCGCGGCAAGGTACTGCGGTTGCCAACCCGTGCCCGGCCCGACCGAGCCGCTGTCTTCCAGCGCCGAAAGGAAGCGATGGGTGGTGAACGGATCCAGCGGCGCACCGCCTTCGGCGGCTTCCGGGCAGGCGCAGGCATCCCATTCGGCGGCATCAATCTGGCCGAGCGATCCGAGAACTTCGATTTCCACCTGCGCCTGCGTCACCTGCCGCTCTCCTGTCTGGTCCGGGTGTTATCTGTGGCCCCGTCGCGCGGGATCAAGCGGGAACAACAGGCCGGTAGCCTTCGAAGGTGATGTTGACAGCATGGCGGCGCGCGGCCGTTTCGGCCTGCGGCGAACGGATGGTCCAGCACAGAACCGGCACGCCGCGCGCGGCGATACCGGCCACGCGCGGACGATCGAGATCGGCAGCCTCGTGGCTGATGAAATCGACGCCGAGGCGTTCGGCATCCGGAATTTCACGCAGCGCGGCACAGGTATCGGCGGTGAGCGGCCATTCGGCCGGATCATACGAGCAGGTGACCAGACCGCGCGGCACATGCGGCGCGCGCGCGGAAAACGCGGCGACGCTGTGCGGGTTGAACGACATCACCGCGAGCGGGCCGTCGTAGTGCGCCACCGCATCGGCCACCGCATGTTCCAGTTGCCCCACATTCGGGCCCATCGCGCCGTCCTGATCCTTGATCTCGATCAGCAGCGGCACCTGCCCGGCGACGGCGGCCAACACCTGCGGCAGGTCGGGCGGGTGCTGCCCTTGCCCGCCGGTCAGATCCAGCGCGCAGGCTTCGGCCAGGGTGCGCTGGCGTATCGGACCGGGCTGACCGGTCAGGCGCCGGGTGTCGTAGTCGTGAAACACCACCGCATGGCCATCCGCCGTGAGCTGTACATCGATTTCAATACCATAGCCGGCCTGAACCGCCGCGTGGATCGCCGCCATGCTGTTTTCAGGGCAGCCCGAGGCCGCATCGTGCAGGGCACGATGTGCCAGCGGCAGGCGCAGGAAGTCGGGCGCGAGCCGGGTCATCCGATCTGAAAGATGCCTTCGATTTCCACCGCGACACCCAGTGGCAGCGCGCCGGCGGACACGGCCGACCGGGCGTGGCGGCCGGCATCGCCCAGCGCCTCGACCAGGAAATCCGAAGCGCCGTTGATGACCTTGGGCTGGTCCGCGAAATCGGGAGTCGAATTGACGAAGCCGGTCAGCTTGACCACCCGCACGAGGCGCGCGAGGTCGCCGTCACAGGCCTTGCGCACCTGGGCCAGCAGGCTGATCGCGCAGGTCCGCGCGGCCGCAGCACCTTCTTCGACCGACAGATCGGCGCCGACCTTGCCGAGGATCAGGCCATCGGCGTTCTGCGAAATCTGGCCCGACACATAGACAGTGTCGCCAACCGTGACGAAAGGCACATAGTTGGCGGCCGGGGCCGGGGCATCGGGCAGCGTTATGCCCATTTCAGCCAGTTTTTCTTCGATGCTCATGTTGTGCGCTCCTCGGTTGCGATGGTCTTGCAGATCGGCCGTTGCGCGGTCTGCACCGCCGGCCCGGCGTTCAGCTTTCGCGGAACGCCTTGGTGAAATAGTCGGTCAGCGGTTTCACCAGATAGGCGATCGGGCTGCGGTCGGCGGTGCGGATGAAGGCCTCGACCGGCATTCCCGGCACCAGGACGGTGCCTTCGGGCAGGCGGTTCATCTCGTCTTCGTCCAGAACGATTTCGGTGCGATAGTACGACATTCCGGTGGTTTCATCCTGGAAGGCATCCGCCGACACCTGCACCACATGGCCAAAAAGTTCGGGCGTGGTCCGCTGGTCAAGCGCGGAAAACCGCAGGGTGACGGATTGCAGCGCATAGATCTGATCCACATGGATGGTTTCCACCCGCGCGGTGATGATCAGGGGGCGATCCTGCGGAATGATGAACAGAACCGGATCGGCCGGCCGGATCACCGACCGCGGCGTGTGCACCTGAAGGCCATAGACAATGCCCGAGACCGGCGCGGTGATGTCCAGACGTTCAAGTTGCAGGCGCAGCGCGCGGCGCTGTTCCAGAAACTCCAGCTCGCGATAGCGCAGATCGCGCAGGCGGGTGATCGCCTCTTCGCGCTGGGCGCTGCCCAGTTTCAGGATTTCGATGTCGATTTCCGTGACACGGCCTTCGGCCTGCGCCTCGCTGGCGCGCAATTCGCCCAGTTCGCCTTGCAGGCTGGCCATCTGCCGTTCGAGGTTCAGAACGGTGCCCGCCTGCGCCAGGCCACGGTCCAGAAGCGATTGCTGATTGTTCAACTCGACCTGGATCAGTTCCAGTTGCCGTGCGTTCGATGCCTGCTGGGCGCGGATGCCTTCGATCTGGTTCTCGATCTGGCCGCGCCGCTTGCCAAGTTGTTCGATCTCGCGCGCGACCGATTCAGCGCGGGCGGCGAACAGCCGGCTCTGACCGTCTATCAGGTCCTGAACGTCCGGCTCGCTCTGGCCTACCTCGATCAGTTCGGGTTCGAAAACGATCACGTTTGTCTCGTCGCGCTCGGCCTCCAGACGGCCGCGGCGGGCCATCAGTTCGAACAACTGGCCCTCGACGATGGCAAGCTGGGATTCCAGCTGCGACCGTTCCAGCCGCATCAGAACCTGGCCGCGTTCAACCGTATCGCCTTCGTCCACCAGGATCTCGGCGACAACGCCACCGTCGAGATGCTGGACCACCTGCCGGTTCTTGTCGACCTCGATCTGGCCCGAGGCGATGATCGCCCCGGCGATGTTGGTGACAACCGCCCATGTGCCGAAGCCGCCGACCAGGATCAAGACAGCGATCATGCCAACCATGACCGGCCAACGCGCAGACCATTGATCTCTCATTGCACACCTCCCATTTCCGGCGAACGCGCGATCTGACCGTGGTTCTGAACGGTGCTGCGCAAGACTTCTTCCTTCGGGCCGAAGGCGGCGACGGTGCCGTTGTCCAACACCAAAAGCGTGTCGCATTCAACGATCGCCGCGGGCCGGTGCGCCATGATCAGCACCGATTTGCCTTCGGCTTTCATACGCCGGATCGACGCGTTCAGCGCGGTGGAACCGGCATTGTCGAGGTTCGAGTTCGGCTCGTCCAGAATGACGATCACGGGGTCGTCGTACATGGCGCGTGCCAGACCGATGCGCTGTTTCTCGCCGCCCGAAAGGCGCGCGCCGCCTTGGGCGATGCGCCGGTCGTAGCCATCGGGAAACTCGACGATCATGTCATGCGCATCGGCCATCTTGGCCGCGTTCACCACCTTTTCCGCATCGGGCTGTTCGGCCAGCTTGGCGATGTTCTGGGCGATGGTGCCTTCGAAAAGCTCGACGTCTTGCGGCAGATAACCGACATGCTGGCCCAGAACGTCGGCCTCGTACTGGTCCAGCGATGGCCCGCCCAGGCGGATCGTACCGCCCGCCGGGCGCCAGACACCGGTAAGCGCCCGCGCCAGCGTAGACTTGCCGGCGCCCGATGGCCCGATCACGCCCACCGCCTGCCCCGGCTTGACCACGAAACTTACGTTGCGCAGCGATGCGCGCCTTTCGCCCGGCGGCACCACGGTCAGCGATTGCACCTGCAACAGAGCCTGCGGCCGCGGCAAGGCGGTGCGCGGCTGTTCCACGGGCACCTCGCTCAGCAGTTCCGACAGGCTGTCCCAGCCCTTGTTGGCACGTTGCACCAGCGGCCACTGGCCGATGGCCAGTTCGATCGGCGCCAGCGCGCGCCCCATCAGGATCGACGCCGCGATCATGGCGCCCGGCGTCACCTCGTTCTGAAGCACAAGATACGCCCCGAGGCCCAGCATCGCCGATTGCAGGAACAGCCGCAGCGTCTTGGTGAGCGAGGTGAAGGTGCCCCCCACGTCCGAGGCATGAATGGATTGCTTCAGCGACTTGTCGCGCGCCTTGACCCAGCGTTCGAACGCCGCCCCGCGCATGCCCATGCTCTGGACCATTTCCGAACCGGTGCGGATTTCATCGGACATCATGGTGGCACGGTGGCTGGCGATGTTCGCCTCGAGCGCGGGCTTGCGCGAAAACAGCTGATTGAGAAACGTGATCAGGATCAGGATTACGCCGCCGAAGATGGCAAGCAGGCCCAGCCAGGGGTGGAACAGCATGATCCCGGCCAGAAAGACCGGCGTCCAGGGAATGTCGAAAACCGACATCAGCACCGGCGACGCCATCAGCCGCTGCACCGATTCCAGATCCGCCAGCCCGGTCTGGGCGTTTTCGGAAGGCTTCAGGGCGGATTTGCGGATCACAGCGTCAAACACCCGCTTGTCCAGCCGCGACTGGAACCGTGCCCCGACACGCGCCATCACACGACCGCGGGTGTAATCCATGAACCCCATGATACCATAGAGAAAAGCGACCAGAAGCGTGAGCGCGACCAGCGTCGCCTCGGAGCGGCTGCCCAGCACGCGATCATAGACCTGAAGCATGTAGATCGGCCCGGTGAGCATCAGCATGTTGGCGAAGAAGCTGAAGACCCCCACCGCCCAGTAGAGCCACCGGCTTTCGCGGCGCGCCTCGCGCAGCTCGTCCTGTCCGGCCTTGTGCATCGGGTTCGTCATAGGCACCTTTCTGCCGCATGCGGCGTCCACGCTCGATTTATCGCCCCGAACGTCCTATTTCCGACATGAATCGCATTTCAAATCATTGGCGTTTCATGCAACACAACGACACGGCTCCGTTTGACGGCCGTGCGCCGATTGAACAGAGGCATACAAGCATTAAAATGGGATTTCCATTGAATAAATCAGCCCCTTTCACCGGTCTTGTCCGGTTGGCCAGACTGACCGCGGGCGCGGCGCTTCTGGCGGCTCTGGCCGCCTGCGCCACGCCGGGCGACACCGTGGCGCGCGACAGCGGCATCAACGATCCCTACGAACAGCACAACCGTGCCATTCACGAGGCCAACAAGGGGCTGGACCGCATCATCGTGCGGCCATTGGCCCGCGGCTATACCGCCATCGCCCCCGACGAGATCGAGGACAGCATCGCCAACGTGGCCGAAAACCTCGGGATGCCACAGGTCGCGGTGAACGGGTTGTTGCAGGGCAATGTCGAGACGGTGACCATGGCAACGACAAGGTTCCTGGTCAATTCGGTGCTGGGATTCGGTGGCCTTTTCGATGTGGCATCGGATTTCGGCGTGCCCGAGGCGGATAGCGATTTCGGCGAAACGCTGTACGTCTGGGGCGTGCCCGAGGGCGCATATCTCGAGGTGCCGGTTCTTGGGCCCTCGACCGTGCGCCGCCTGGCCGGGCGCATCGTGGACCTATTCCTGGATCCGCTGGATCATCGCCTGCCCAGCCCGGAAGACAGCGTCGACACCGTCACCGGCATCGCCGCCCGGCTGAGCGACCGGGGCAAGTTTGCCGGAACGGTGGATTCGGTGCTATACGAAAGCGCCGACAGCTATGCGCAGGCGCGGCTGATTTATCTTCAGAGCCGCCGGTTCAAACTGTCGGGTGGCGCGGGCCGCGCTGACACGACCGACCCTTACGACGATCCATATGCAGATGCATACGAGGACCCTTATGCAGAGTGAAACACTGACCCGCCGCCGCATGATGACTGGCGCCGCCGCGCTGACCGGCATGGCGGGGCTTGCTGTCGCCCCGATGCCGGCGATTGCGCTGACCTCATCCGAGGCCCGGTCGCTGGTTGACCGGCTGGTGCGCGAAATCAACGCGGTGATCGCCTCGGGCAAGTCGGAAGCCGCCATGATCCGCGATTTCGAGAGCATTTTCGCGCGTTACGCAGATGTTCCGATCATGGCGCGCTATGCGCTGGGCATCGACAGCCGCCGCGCCAGCCCGGCGCAGCTGCGCGCGTTCACCGAGGCGTTCCAGGACTATATCTCGACCAAGTACGGACGCCGGTTCCGTGAATTCATCGGCGGCGAGATCCGTGTGGACGGGGCACGCCAGATCAACAGCGGCTACGAGATCCGCAGCACGGCCTATCTGCGCGGCGAAGCGCCTTTCGAGGTGACGTTCCTGGTATCGGACAGATCGGGCCGCGACCTGTTCTTCAACATGTTCATCGAGGGCGTGAACCTGTTGCTGACCGAGCGGACCGAAATCGGCGCGATGCTGGACCGGCGGGGTGGGGATCTGGACAGGATGATCGCGGACCTGCGCACGCTGGGCTAATTACGCCGACCGCGCCGCTGCGCCCCACGGACGACGCGCGGCCCGGCCCCGGCGACGGGAGCCTCCGGCGGGAGTTTATCCGGCAAGATGAAGGGGCACGGAGTTCAGCGATCGGTGCCGGGGGCGGGAGTGCCAGGCGCGCCGCCCATGATCTCGCGCAGAACCCTGTTCAGGATCGCTTCGGTGGTTTCCGGCGCGCGGGGACCGACGGGCGCAACCGGGGCGACAGCGGCCGGCGGGCGCGACGGCAGGGGCCGGACCGGAAGGCCCTCGTGGACACGCAGCATCGTTTCGCGCCAGATTTCCGCCGGCAGGCCGCCTCCGGTGACGCCGGTCAGGGGGGTGTTGTTGTCATAGCCCATCCAGACGCCGGCGACGTAATCGGCGGTGAATCCCACGAACCAGGCGTCCCTGGCCGCCTGCGTGGTGCCGGTCTTTCCGGCGGCGGGGCGGTCGGGCAACCGGGCCCTGCCTCCGGTGCCCGCTTCGATGACCTGCTGCATCATCCAGACCAGCTGTTCGGCGGCGGCGGTCTGGATCACCCGTTCTTCGAGGCCGCCGTCGCTGCCCATCAGCGGTTC
The DNA here is from genome assembly GCA_024742705.1 of Paracoccaceae bacterium. GTDB lineage: Bacteria > Pseudomonadota > Alphaproteobacteria > Rhodobacterales > Rhodobacteraceae > JANSXZ01. Next base: position 102,140 of record JANSXZ010000010.1, read on the forward strand.
TTCATCGCCCAGCAGGCGCAGTTCGACGAGGCCATAGGGCGTGACGGCGGTGCCGCCGTTGAGGATGCCGGCGTAGGCGCCGGTCATTTCGATGAGAGTGCTTTCGGAGGCGCCCAGCGCCAGGGCCGGGCCGAGGGCCAGATCGCTGGCGATGCCGAAGGCACCGGCGACGGCGCGCACCTTGTCGCGGCCCACCCGTTCCGACAACCGGACCGCAGGGATGTTGAGCGAGTCGCGCAGCGCCTCTGTCAGGGTGACGGTTCCGGCGTAATCGTTGGTGTAGTTCTTCGGGCACCATTCGCCCGAGCCCGGAATGGCCAGGCAGTAGGGCGAGTCTTCCAGCGACTCGTTGGGCGTGTACCCCAGTTCCAGCGCGGTGGCGTAGACGAAGGGCTTGAAGGCGGATCCGGTCTGGCGCAATGCCTGGCTGGCGCGGTTGAAGGCGCCCGACACCTGGGTCTCGCGGCCGCCAACCATCGCGCGAACCGCGCCGTCGGCCGACATGACCACAATCGCGGCCTGCGCCTCGGATCCCTCGCGCACCTTGTTTTCGAAGGTTTCGATCATCGCGTCTTCAGCGGCCTTTTGCAGCCTTTGATCCAGCGTGGTACGGATGATCACATCTTCGGTGGTGTTGCGGGTAAAGTATTCGGGGCCGCTGGACATCACCCAATCGGCGAAGTAGCCGCCGGCGCGCGCCGCCGCGGCGCGCGACAATTCGGCCGGGTTGCTGCGGGCAGCATCGGCCTCGGCGCGGGTGAGATAGCCTTGTTCGTTCATCAGACGGACGATGGTGGCCGCGCGGTTCTGGGACCGGGCGAGATTGTTGGTGGGTGCAAAGCGGGTCGGAGCGACCAGCAACCCGGCCAGCATCGCGGCTTCGGCCGGGTTCACCTGCGCCGCCGACTTGCCGAAATAGCGCTGGCTTGCCGCTTCGAACCCGCGCGCGCCTGCACCGAGGAACGCGCGGTTCATGTAGATCGTCAGGATTTCGTCCTTGGTGTATGCGGCCTCCATCGCCAGCGCATAGACCGCCTCCTGCGCCTTGCGCCAGATCGTGCCGCGCCGGCAGTCCGCCTCGTACTGGGCTTCGGTTCTGCCTTCCGCCGGATCGAACGGTTCACCGAGACAAAGCAGCTTTGCCGTCTGCTGGGTGATGGTGGAACCGCCATGACCCGACAGCGGGCCGCGGCCTTCGCTGAGGTTGATGCGCACGGCACTGGCGATGCCGCGGGGGCTGATGCCGAAATGACGGTAGAACCTTTTGTCCTCGGTGGCGATGATCGCGTTCCTGAGGTGCGGCGACACGGTGTCGGCTGTGACGACCCCGCCGAACTGATCGCCACGCCAGGCGAAGACATCTCCGTTGCGGTCCAACAGCGTGACCGAGCCGCGCGCGCGCCCGTCGAGCAGGGCCGAAAGCGGTGGAAGGGTGAGATAGACATAGCCTACCGCCAACCCGAGCAGCAACGCGAAGACCATGCCCACACGCCAGGTGAAGCCCCAGATCAGCCCCAGAACCCAAGCCGCGATGGCGCGGAAAAAGCCGCGTATGCGCCCAGGGCCGGCACCGCCGGGCCGCGTCGCACGCGGTTTCTGCGCTTTCTTGCGGGACGCCCCCGGCTTGGCCCCGCGCGCAGGTTTTTTCGCGGCGCCGGACGGATGGCGGCGTTCGGCCACCAAAGGCGGCTTGCGGCGTCGTGAATCGGTCATATCAAGCCCTGCCCGGCCTCTGGTTTTTCCAGCCTTATACCGACACTGGCCCGGTTTGTTGAGGGGTCATGATCCGCTCATCGCGAGTCCATGAATGCCCATTTCTTAATCTTTCAGAACTTTTCGCACAATTCGTAATCGTTTTTACCTGACCGTCACAGGATTTTTCCGGTCTGCCGGTTCCCTTTGCGCGGCGCGGGGGGCCTTGTGTGGCAATTACTCGCAGGGATGCCTGCCAAACCAAGGGGACAAAGGTGAAACTCATCATTGCGACAATCAAACCGTTCAAGCTGGAGGAGGTCCGCGAGGCGCTGACCGAAGCCGGCGTGCGCGGAATGATGGTGACCGAAATCAAGGGGTTCGGATCCCAGTCCGGCCATACCGAAATCTACCGCGGCGCCGAATATGCCGTCAATTTCGTTCCGAAAATCAAGCTTGAGATCGTTGTGACGGCCGCCATGGCCGACCAGGTCGTCGAAACGATCGCCAAGACCGCTCAGACCGGAAAAATCGGTGACGGCAAGATCTTTGTGCTGGACGTGCAACAGGCGATTCGCGTGCGCACCGGCGAAACCAACGAAGACGCGCTGTAAAAGACGCAGCTGCAGACAAGGGATACGATACTCCATGAAACTTCTGAAACCACTTTCCATCGCTGCCGGTGTGGCCTTGTTGCCCAGCCTCGGTCTGGCGCAGGACGGTCCCACGCCGGGCGTGAACCCGTCGACCGACACCGTCTTTATCCTGAACTCGGTTCTGTTCCTTGTGGGCGGTTTCCTGGTGTTCTTCATGGCCGCGGGTTTTGCCATGCTTGAGGCCGGACTGGTCCGGTCGAAGAACGTCACCATGCAGTTGACCAAGAACATGGCGCTGTTTTCGCTGGCGGCCGTCTTCTATTATCTGATCGGCTACAACCTGATGTACCCGCTGGGCACCTGGATGGTGGACGGCGTTCTGTCGGGGATCTGGGGTCCGGGCGTTCTGGAAGCCGTGGGCGTGACCGCCGACGCGGCCGACGACTACAGCTATGCCTCGACCGGGTCGGACTTCTTCTTTCAGTTGATGTTCTGCGCCGCCACCGCCTCGATCGTTTCGGGCGCCCTGGCCGAGCGTATCAAGCTGTGGCCGTTCCTTGTGTTCGTCATCATCCTGACCGGCATCATCTATCCGCTTCAGGCGAGCTGGAAGTGGGGCGGCGGTTTCCTGGACGAAATGGGCTTCCTCGACTTTGCCGGCTCGACTGTTGTGCATTCGGTCGGTGGCTGGGCCGCGCTGACCGGGGCGATCATCCTTGGGCCGCGCATCGGCAAGTACAAGGACGGCAAAGTGCACCCGATCCCCGGATCGAACCTGGCACTGGCCACCCTGGGCACGTTCATCCTGTGGCTGGGCTGGTTCGGGTTCAACGGCGGTTCGCAGCTGGCCATGGGTTCGGTCGGTGATGTGGCCGACGTGAGCCGGATCTTCTCGAACACCAACGCAGCGGCAGCCGGTGGCGCGATCGCGGCGCTGATCCTGACGCAGATCCTGTACAAGAAGCCCGACCTCACGATGATCCTGAACGGCGCACTGGCCGGCCTGGTCTCGATCACCGCCGAGCCGCTATTCCCGACGCTGGGCATGGCCACGCTTATCGGTGCCGTGGGCGGTGTGATCGTTGTGTTCACCGTGCCGTTCCTGGACAAGCTGAAGATCGACGACGTGGTCGGCGCCATTCCGGTGCACCTCTTCGCCGGCATCTGGGGCACCATCGCCGTCGTTCTGACCAACCCGGACGCGTCGCTGATGACCCAGCTGTATTCCATCCTGGTTGTCGGTATCTTCGTGGTCGTGACCTCGGGCGTTGTCTGGCTGATCCTGAAGATGGTCATGGGCATCCGCGTCAGCGAGGAAGACGAGATCAACGGCCTCGACATGTCGGAAATGGGCATGGAAGCCTACCCCGAATTCTCCAAGGGCTGACACCTCCTCCCGTCAGTTCCTGAAGCACTTGCCCGGGCGTTCGCGCCCGGGCTTTTTACGTTCGGCAGAGACGCGCGGGCCGGATTTCGGGGGCGCTGCCCCCGTCCTGCGGACTCCCCCGGGATATTTATTGCGAAAGGAAGGCGGTGCGGTTCAGATGCCGGTATCGAGGATGGCACGGGCGAGAACCGGGACGTTCCGTACGTTGAGGCCCGCGATGTTCATGCGGCTGTCGCCGACCATGTAGACCGCGTGATCGCGGCGCAGAGTGGCGACCTGTTCTGCCGAGGCGCCGAGGCGCGAGAACATGCCACGGTGGCTGGCGAGGAAGCCGAAACGGTCTGATCCGGACATATCCCTGAGGGTGGTCGCGAGCTGGCTGCGCAGCGCCAGCATCGAGAGGCGGACCTGTTCCAGTTCGGCGGCCCAGTCGGCGCGCAAAGTGGCATCGCCGAGGATCAGGGTTACGATGCGCGCGCCGTGATCGGGCGGAAACGAGTAGTTCAGCCGGTTGAGAAACGCGAGCGTTTCCTGGTTCAGCCCGCGCGCGGCGGGATCGGCGGCAATCGCCATGAGAACGCCGGTGCGTTCGCGGTAGATCCCGAAGTTCTTCGAGCAACTGGCGGCCACGAGGCATTCGGGCAGCGCGGCGGCCATCTTGCGGGTGGCTTGGGCATCGGCCTCAAGGCCGTCGCCAAAGCCTTGATACGCCAGATCGATCATCGGCGTCGCGCCGGTTTCGCGCAGGGTTGCGATTGCCGCGTTCCATTGGCTTGCGGTCAGGTCGGCGCCCGTGGGGTTGTGGCAGCAGCCGTGCAGCAGGACCACATCGCCTGGCCGCGCCTTGGCCAGATCGGCCAGCATGCCTTCGACGTCGACGCCCCGCGAAGCTGTATCGAAATAGCGGTATGGGACGGTTTCGATCCCGAGGTACGACAGCATCGCCAGATGGTTTGGCCAGGTCGGGTCTGACACGAAGACGCGCGCGGCCGGGTTTGCCATGCGAATCATCTCGAACCCCTGGCGCAGGGCGCCGGTGCCACCGGGTGTCGCGGCGGCGGCGACACTTTCGCGTGGTACGGCGGGCCCCAGGACCAGTTCGGCCATCGCATCAAGGTAATCCGCCGCGCCGACCATGCCGACATAGCTTTTGGTGCCCTGCGATTGCCAGATGCGGTGTTCGGCTGCCTTGACCGCGCGCATCACCGGTGTGAGCCCTTCGGCATTCCTGTATACCCCGACGCCCAGATCGATCTTGTGCGGGCGGAGATCGTTTTGGAATGCCTGCATCAGCGCGAGGATCTGATCCACGGGCTGCGCGTGCAGGGCCTCGAACATCAGGCGTCGCCGGTTGCGACGGGCAGCGTGGGGAACATGCCCCATTCGGCCCAGGACCCATCGTAGAGCGCGTGATCGGCTTTCCCCATACGCTCCATCGCCAAGCTGAGGATTGCCGCCGTCACACCCGACCCGCAGGTGGTGATCGCGGGTTTTGACAGATCAACACCCGCCGCTTCGAAGACGGCGCGGGTTTCATCGGGCGATTTCATCGTCTGGTCGGGGTTGAGCAGGGTCGCATAATGGACGTTGCGTGCGCCCGGAATATGGCCGGGGCGCAGACCGGGGCGCGGTTCGGGCGCGTCACCGCGGAAGCGCGCAGGCGCGCGGGCGTCGATGATGGCGTGATCGCCCAGCTTTGCGGCCGCCGAAACCAGGGTAACGTCGCGTTTCATCTGGTTCTGAAGGCGCACTGTCATATGACGGTCGCGGACGATCGGCGGCAGATCCTCGGTGGGGTGGCCTTCGGCCTGCCACTTCGGGAAACCACCGTCCAGAACCGCAACCTCGGGCTGGCCCATCATGCGGAACAGCCACCACACACGGGCCGCCGACAGCAGGCCCGCGCCGTCATAGACCACGATCTGATGCCCGTCGCCGACGCCCAGCGCACGCATGCGCGACATGAACTTTTCGACCGGGGGCGCCATGTGCGGCAGGTCCGACCGGTGGTCGGATACATCGTCGATGTCGAAGAACCGCGCGCCGGGGATATGCGCCGCCTCGTATTCCGCCCGCGCATCGCGCCCGGCATCCGGCAGGTACCACGACGCATCGAGAACCCGCAGATCGGGATCCTTCAGATGGGCCGCCAGCCAATCGGTTGAAACGAGGGTTTTGGGATCGTCGAGCGCCATGCGAGCCTCCGAAGACAGTCGGTTCCCTTGCCTAACCTCGCGCCGGCATCGTTGCAAGTGCGGGGTCGGTCCCGCCAAGCGCCGGATGGCCGGCCATGCCTTGCCACCACCGCGACAGATCGCTGAATTCAGCGAGCGCGGCGGCCCCCTGCGGAGCGCCGGTGAAATAGGCCATCATCGGCGCAAGATGCAGGTCCGCAAGGGTGACGGGGCCATTCAGAACCAGACCTTCGGCGGCGATCCCGTCGAGCATCTGCAACACCGTCCGGGCATCGGCAAGACCATCGGCGATCAGTTCGGGATCGCCGGTTTCGCCCATCATAGGCAGGAACACCGCCTGCCCGAACACCTGCCGCACCATTGGCCAATAACCCTGGGTGTCGATCACCGCCGCCACCTGCGCCATGCGCGCGGCGGCACGCGGATCGTCGGGGATCAGCGCATCGCCGGGAAAGGCCTGCGCCAGATAGCGGCAGATCACGGCGGTTTCAGTCAGCCGGAATCCGTCGTGTTCCAGCACCGGCACAAGGCCAAAAGGCGAAACCTGGGCCAGCACCGGATCGGGCGGGTCGGCGAACGGATCGGTTTCGATCAGTTCGTAATCCAGCCCGCGCACCAGCAGCGTCATCCGTGCGATCCGCCCGTACACGCTGTGGCGGAACGAAAACAGTTTTATCGGCAAGGCCGTGATCCTTCTGGATGTGCGCCGCGCGCGCCGGCCCGATGCCGGCGTATCAGCGATTGTCTTTCAGCAGTCTCTGCTTCTGGCGCGCCCAGTCGCGTTTGGCGGCCGTCTCGCGCTTGTCGTGGTTTTTCTTGCCCTTGGCGATGCCCAGCTTGATCTTGGCCATCCCGCGATGGTTGAAATACATCACCAAAGGCACCAGCGTCATGCCCTTGCGCTGGGTCGCGTTCCACAGATCGGCCAGTTCCTTGCGCGATACCAACAGCTTGCGCCGCCGGCGTTCATCATGGCGAAACGTCTTGGCCTGATCGTAAGGCGCGACATACGAGTTGACCAGCCACAGTTCGCCCTCTTCCACGGCGGCATAGCTTTCGGCGATATTCGCGCCGCCCTGGCGCATCGACTTCACCTCGGACCCTTCCAGAAGCAGGCCGCATTCGATGTCGCGCTCGATCGCATAATCGAAGCGCGCACGGCGGTTTTCCGCGATCACCTTGTAATTCGGGTCAGATTTGGTCTGGTTCATGACGGGCGTATGTAGGCGCGTGGGGCGCCGGATGCAAGGTGCGCGGGCGGTCAGTGCGCCGGCGCGGCCACCGGATCGAGAAGCGTGCGCCCGCCATCCAGTGTGAGGATCTGCCCGGTCATGAAACCCGACCCCTCCGAGGCGAGGAACTGCACCGCATCGGCCAGTTCGGCCGGCGCGGCGATGCGCGACAACGGCGTGTGATCCTCGATGTCGGATCGGTAGCTGCTGTTTTCACGCAACGTGCCCTGCAATGATGCGCTCATCACCGATCCGAAAGCGACGGCGTTAACGCGGATGCGATACGGCGCCAGCGCGACCGCCAGCGAACGGGTCAGCTGATCCAGAGCGGCCGAGGCCACCGAATACCCCAACAGATCGGGATGGGTGCGCCGCGCGGCGATGGAACTGAGGTTGATGATCGACCCGCCCGGCCGGTCGGGATCGCTGCCGCGCTGCTTGATCATCCGCCGCGCCACCAGTTGCGACAGGCGCATTGTCGGAATCACGTTCTGGTTCAGCAGGGCGACAACGGATTCGTCGTCGCCGTCGAGAGGATCCGAAGCCATCACCTGACGGGCGCCGTTGACCAGGATATCGACCTGATCGAAGGCGTCCAGCGTGGCCGACAACAGGTTTGCCGTCGTCAGTTTCTCGCGCAGGTCGCCGGCGAAATACCGCACGTTTTCATCGCCGGCCCGATCGCCCACTTCGGCGATCAGGCGCTTTTCATCCATATCGGCGAACATCACGTTCGCGCCTTTTTCCAGAAACTGCCGCCCGATGGCCAGGCCGATGCCATTTGCGGCCCCGGTGACGATGGCGGTCTTGCCGGCGATCGAAAACGACATTCAAAGCTCCTGCGGTACGGGTCCGACCCTAGCGTTTTTCATGAGCGGCGGCGAGAGGGACGGCTGGCATGGAGAATCTTGAACTGCCCGCTGCCCGCAATTTCCTCGCATCTGGCAAAGTGGCGTGCGATTTCTGCCTCGTAGGGCAAATGCCGGTTGGCCACCAGCCACAGCGCCCCCGATGGCGCCAGAAGGCCCGCGGCGGCAGCGATGAAAGCCTGCCCAAGTGCGGGACGGGCCGCGCGCGAGGTGTGAAACGGCGGGTTCGTCACAACCGCATCCAGGCGGCGCGCCCCGTCCCACCGGGTTGCATCGGCCCAGTGAAACCGCGCACGCGGGTCGGTCACGTTCACGCGGGCGCAATCCAGCGCCGCGTGATCGGCTTCCACCAGGTGCAGTTCGGTCAGGTCGGCGCGGTCGGCGATCTGCCGCGCGAGATAGCCCCAGCCAGCCCCCAGATCTGCCACCCGCGCGCCCAGTCGGCGCGGCAGCGACCGCGCCAGAAGGACAGAAGCGGGATCAGGCCCATCCGCCGAAAACACGCCCGGCGCGGTCTGATACCCGTCGACCATACGCGGTGCGGCGCGCCAATCGGAAAGCGCCCCGGCGTCCGCCCTGGCGGCGATTCGCAGCAGTTTGCCATGCGCCTTCGACAGCACCCCCGTGACAGTGACCCGCTTGCGCAGATCGCGCAGGATGCTTTCGATACCGTCCGTCTTGGCACCGTCGACGATCACGTCGCCATCGGTGGTGGCCACGGCCTGCGCCACCATGTGACGCGCCGCAGCCTTGGCGCGCGGCAGCAGCACAACCGACATTGCCGCCGGCCCCGACGCTGCCACGGCGCAGCCATAGCCGACCGCCTGCCAATGATCGTGATCCGGGCGAAACGGCTGCACCACTTCGGTGCGGTCGGATGGAAACGCCGACAGATCGGCCCCATCGTCGGGATGCCAGACCCGAATCAATCCATCGGACGGCAAGGCATAAATGCCCTCGGCAATGCCAAGGGTCAGACGCGGCGACACGGCGGTTCTATTCTTCTTTTTCCATCGTGCACTGCAATGGGTGCTGATGACGACGCGCGAAATCCATAACCTGGCCCACCTTGGTTTCCGCGATCTCGTGGCTGAAGACGCCGACCACGGCAAGGCCCTTCTTGTGCACGGTCAACATGATTTCAAAGGCCTGCGCGTGGGTCATGCCAAAAAACCGCTCGAGAACGTGAACCACGAATTCCATCGGCGTATAGTCATCATTCAGCAACAACACCTTGTACAGCGGCGGTCGCTTGGTCTTGGGCTTTGTGTCGATGGCGATGGTGGCATCGCTGTCATCGTCGTTCTTGCCGCTCATGATCAATGGCTGATGCAACATTGCGTGTGTGACTCGCGTTCCGGGGGCAGATTGCGTGTATATAACGTAGAATACAGATTAGAAAAGGTTAGCACAGGCCCGGCGCATGCACAAATCCCTGACCACCGTCGCTTTGGATGCCGACGACACGTTGTGGCACAACGAACGCTTCTTCCAGCTTACGCAATCGCGGTTCGCCGATCTGCTGCGCGATCATGCCGATCCGGGCCACCTTGCCGATCGTCTGCTGGCCGCCGAACGGCGCAACCTGGGGCACTATGGTTACGGCGTGAAGGGGTTCGTTCTTTCGATGATCGAAACCGCCATCGAAGTGACAGACGCCCGCGTGCCCGCCCCCGTGATCGCCGAGCTTCTGGACACCGGGCGCGAGATGCTGCGCCACCCGATCGAATTGCTGCCGCATGTCCATGACACCATCGCCGCGCTGGCCGGCGAGGTCCGGGTGATCGTCATCACCAAGGGCGACCTGCTGGATCAGGAGCGCAAGATCGCACAATCGGGCCTGGGCGAGTTGTTTCACGCGGTCGAGATCGTATCGGAGAAAACACCCGCCATCTACCGCGAGGTGCTGCGGCGCCACGGCGATGGCGCGGAACGGGCGATGATGGTGGGCAATTCACTACGCTCGGACGTTTTGCCGATGCTCGCCGCCGGCGGCTGGGGGGTGCATGTGCCGCACGATCTGACCTGGGCGCTGGAAGAAGCGCCCCCACCATCGGACGCGGCGCGATTCCATGCGCTGCCCGATCTGTCCGGGCTGCCCGGCCTGGTGGCGGAATTGCGCCGAACGTGACGCCGCACCTGCCTTGTTTTTGCCACATTGGCCAGTGTAGCAGCCCGCGCGGAACCAGCCCCCAGATGTTGTGCCTCCACCTCGGGAATTAACCTTAACCATTTGCAACCTATGGGTTTATTTACCCCGGCCCCTGTGCTAGCGTGATCCCGAGCAATCAAAAGCCAGCCGGAAAACCGGCGGCGCGAGGCAGACAGAGGCGATCAAAAGTGCAGGAACCGCGCATCGGTAGGCCGGCCCCATTGGGCCTGTTTATTCTCATTTCAGTCTGGTTTTCACTGACACCGGCGTTTGCGGCGCCCTATGCCGCCATGGTCATGGACGCGCGAACCGGCGAGGTGTTGCATTCGCACAATGCCGATTCAAGGCTGCACCCCGCGTCGCTGACCAAGATGATGACGCTCTACATTGCGTTCGAAGCGGTGCGGAACGGCGAGATATCGCTCGACACCAAGGTGCGGATCTCGCGCCACGCGGCCTCCGAACCGCCGTCGAAACTGGGGCTTCAGGCCGGCCAGAAGATCGCCTTGCGGTATCTGATCCGGGCTGCGGCGGTAAAATCGGCCAACGATGCGGCAACGGCGATAGGCGAGGCGATTTCCGGTTCCGAAAAGGCCTTTGCCCAGCGCATGACCCGCACCGCAAAGGCCCTGGGCATGTCGCGCACCACGTTTTTGAACGCGCACGGCCTGACAGCCGAAGGGCATTATTCAACGGCCCGCGACATGACGATCATGGGCCGGCATCTGCTGTACGATTACCCGCAGTACTACAATCTCTTTTCGCGCACCTCGGCGGATGCCGGCGTGCGCTCGGTCAACAACACCAACCGCAAGCTTCTGGCCGATTACAAGGGTGCCGACGGGATCAAGACCGGATACACCCGCGCGGCAGGGTTCAACCTGGTCGCATCCGCCGAACGTGGCAACGAACGCGTCATCGCCACGGTCTTCGGCGGCAAATCCACCACCTCGCGGAACGCACGGGTCGCGGAACTGCTGGATCTCGGCTTCAACAAGGCGCCTTCGCGCGCGGTGGTGCGCAAACCGGCGCGGCCGGCCTATGTCGCCACCACCGTGCCGGCGGGGGACGATCCGGTCGCCGGAGTCGCCGGGCGCATCACACGCGCCAGCGGCCTGATCACCCGCAGCCTGCGCCCCGTCGCGCGGCAAGGCAGCACCGCCGCAGCGCCGGTTTTGGCTGCCGCTGATACCGCCCCCCCCGACAGCCAGCTGAGCGCCGAAACCATCGCGATCGCCACCCAGAGCGCACCGTCCACCGTACCGCGCCCCGCAGCGCGCCCCGCCGTGGCCACCGCGGCCGCAATCGGCGCCACCGCCACCGATCAAGAGGTTGTCACACGCGTGTCCACCTCGGGCGGCCGGCATTGGGGCATCAACGTCGGGCGCTATACCACGCTCGATCAGGCTGAAAAGGTGCTGCTGCGCACGGCGCTGGCCGAGATGACGACGCTCGAAGGATCGCTGCGCAAGGTGGTCAGAAGCAAACGCGGCTTCGATGCGAATTTTCTCGGGATGACCCGAGAAGAGGCCGATCTGGCCTGCCGCCGGCTTCAGGCGCGCAACGTCACCTGTTTCATGATGGGCCCCGCGTCCTGACGTGATCGACACCCCCCGCGCCATCCGCATCGCGCGGCGCGGGGAATGGCCGCCGGCGGCGTTCAGATCGCCGCCTTGCGGCTTTCTTCCAGATAGATCTCGCGCAGGCGCGGTGCCACCCGCCCGGGCCGGCCGTCGCCCAGAACCGCATCGTCGATCTGAACCACCGGCATCACGAAGGCACTGGCCGATGTCACAAAGGCTTCATCCGCGCCATAGGCCTCGTCGATGCTGAAATTGCGCTCTTCAACCTCCATCTGTGCCTCGCGGGCGAACCGCAGAACCGCCGCCCGCGTGATCCCATGCAGGATGTCGTTGCTCAGGGCGCGCGTGACGATCTTGTTGCCCTTGACGATATAGGCATTGTTGCTGGTGCCTTCGGTCACGAAACCGTCCTCGATCATCCACGCGTCGTCGGCCCCGGCCTTGCGGGCCATCATCTTGCCCATCGACGGATACAGCAACTGCACTGTCTTGATGTCACGCCGGCCCCACCGCACGTCCGGTATCGAAATAACCTTCATCCCCGTACGCGCCGCGGCGCTGTCGGCCAGACCCGGCTTGTTCTGGGTAAACAGAACCACCGTCGGCGCGGTCGTCTCGGGATCCGGAAACACGAAGTCCCGATCGCCCGGAGCGCCACGGGTGATCTGCAGGTAAACCAGCCCCTCCGCAATGTCGTTGCGCGCCACAAGTTCGCGATGCACCGCCAACAGTTCGTCACGCTGCATAGGCGCGCGCATGTCCAGTTCCCGCAGGGATCGGTCCAACCGCACCGCATGGGCATCGAAATCGATCAACTTGCCATCCAGCACGCTGGTCACCTCGTAAACACCATCCGCCATGAGAAATCCGCGATCGAAAATCGATACCTTCGCCGCGTCCTCGGGCAGGTATTCGCCGTTCACATAAACCGTCCGCATCGTATCGTATCACCCCCATAGTGCAGCGGTCGGAGGATGCACCCCCGCCGCGTCGAAAGTCAAAGCCTCGGCGCGATCCTCCGCCAGCAGCAAAGGACCGTCCAGATCGGTCACCATCGCGCCCTGCGCCACCAGAACCGCCGGCGCCATCGCCAGCGACGATCCCACCATGCAGCCCACCATGATCCCATAGCCCGCCGCCAGCGCCGCCGCGCGCAAGGCCAGCGCCTCGGTCAGGCCGCCGGTCTTGTCCAGCTTGATGTTCACCACATCGTACTTGCCCGCCAGACCGGCCAGCGACGCCCGGTCATGGCAACTCTCGTCGGCACAGACAGGCACCGGCCGCTCCATCCCGATCAGCGCATCGTCCGCCCCGGCCGGCAGCGGCTGCTCGACAAGAGCAACGCCCAGCCGCACAAGGTGCGGCGCCAGATCCGCGTAAACCTCGGCCGACCAACCCTCGTTGGCATCGACAATGATCCGCGCGTCCGGCGCCCCGCGGCGCACCGCCTCCAGCCGCGGCATGTCGTCAGCTGTGCCCAGCTTGATCTTCAACAGTGGCCGGTGCGAATGGGCCGCCGCCTGCGCCTCCATCTTTTCGGGCGTGTCCAGCGACAGCGTGTATGCGGTCACCTCCGGCCCCGGCGCCTCCAGCCCGGCCAGATCCCACACCCGGCAGCCCGCTGCCTTCGCCTCCATGTCCCACAACGCGCAATCCACCGCGTTGCGCGCCGCGCCGGCCGGCAACAGGCCGGCCAGCGTCTCCCGGTCGAACCGCTCCGGCAAGCCGACGATCTGCGCCTCCACCGAGGTCAGCGTTTCACCATAGCGCGCATAGGGCACGCATTCGCCCCAACCCCGCCGGTCGCCATCCGTCAGCCGCACGGTCAACACCTGCGCCTCGCTGCGCGACCCGCGCGAGATGGTGAAAACCTGCGCCAGCCGGAACACGTCCCGGCTCACAACCTTCTGCACTTGAGAACTCCTTCGCGTTGGACACCGCCGCTGCCCCACCGGGTGGCGCGTCCGCTTTTCATCTTGCCGGATAAACTCCCGCCGGAGGCTCCCGCATCACGCCGCCGGCGCCGTCAGATGGCGCTCAGCGCATCTGCCAGACGCCCCGCCCCGTGCCGGAACGGATCGACGGTAGGCAACCCCATCCGCGCTTCGATCTCCGAAAGGCAGGCCCGCGCCTCGTCCTCGCCCAGATGCTGGGTGTTGACCGAAACCCCGATCACCTGGCACGCCGGGTTCGCCACCCGCGCCAGCGTCAGCGCCACATCGCGCAGCTCTTCCAGGCCGGGCATGGCGTACTCGGGCAAGCCGCGCATGTGCGGCCGCGTCGGCTCATGGCTCAGGATCAGCGCATCGGGTTGCCCGCCATGCACCAGCGCCAGCGTGACGCCGGAATAGGAAACGTGAAACAGGCTGCCCTGGCCTTCGATGATGTCCCAATGGTCGGGGTCGTTGGGCGGCGTCAGGTATTCGATCGATCCGGCCATGAAATCGGCCACCACCGCATCCAGCGGAACGCCGTCGCCGGTGATCAGGATGCCGGTCTGTCCGGTCGCGCGAAATGTGCTCTTCAGGCCCCGGGCACGCATTTCGGCATCCAGCGCCAGCGCCGTGTACATCTTGCCCACCGAACAATCCGTGCCCACCGCCAGAACCCGCTTGCCGCTGCGCGGCTTGCCGTCGGCGATCGGATACTTGACAGAGGGAATGCGCACATCGTGCAGGGTCCGGCCATGCGCGGCCGCCGCAGCCGCCAGGGCGGGCTCGTCGCGCAGCAGGTTGTGCAGCCCCGAAGCCAGATCAAAGCCCATCTCCAGCGCCTCGATCAGCACCGCCTGCCAGGCCGCGCTGATCACGCCGCCGCGGTTGGCAACGCCGATCACAAGGGTCCGGGCACCCGCGGCATGGGCTTCGGCCAGGGTCATGTCCTGCAAACCCACCGACACGTTGCACCCTGGCAGCCGGAACTGGCCGACAGCGTTTTCGGGCCGCCAGTCACGGATGCCCTGCGCCACTTTCGCGGCAAGCTGATCCGGCGCGTCGCCCAGAAACAGAAGGTAGGGTGTCTGGATCATCTGAATCTCCCTTGGTGTTTCGCAAAACTTATCCGCCGGCTTGCGAAAGAGTCTCGCAATTGCAGCAGCCACCCGAGGATTTGGCGCCAAATCCTGCCTACAACACAAGAAATTGCGCAAAAATCTTGCGCGCCCGGCGGACTTGGTATCCGCCGGGTGCCATGCTGCAACTGCACAACGGCCCTTGCGGGCCTGTGCGCAATTTAATATCTGCTCGCAGCATACCAACGCAATTTCCTTCCCTCTCCGAAAGGTCCATCAATGAGTTTCCGTGTCCAGCCTGCCCCGGTGGCCCGCCCCAATCGCTGCCAGTTGTTCGGCCCCGGCTCGCGTCCGGCGATTTTCGAAAAGATGGCCTCGAGCGCTGCGGATGTGATCAACCTCGATCTCGAGGATTCCGTCGCCCCTTCCGACAAGGACAGCGCGCGGCGCAACGTGATCGCGGCGATCTCGGATGTCGACTGGGGCAACAAGACGCTGTCGGTGCGTATCAACGGCCTGGACAGCCCCTATTGGTACCGCGACGTGGTCGATCTTCTGGAGCAGGCAGGCCCGCGGCTGGATCTGATCATGATCCCCAAGGTGGGCTGTGCAGCGGACATCTATGCGGTTGATGCGCTGGTTTCTTCGGTCGAGGCCGCCGTGGGGCGCGAAAAGCCGATCGGTTTCGAGGTGATCATCGAAAGCGCGGCGGGCATCAGCCATGTGGAAGAAATCGCAGCCGCATCGCCACGTCTTCAGGCGATGAGCCTGGGCGCCGCCGATTTCGCCGCCTCCATGGGGATGCAGACCACCGGCATCGGCGGAACGCAGGAAAGCTATTACATGCTGCACGACGGTGCGCGCCACTGGTCGGATCCGTGGCACTGGGCGCAGGCCGCGATTGTGGCCGCCTGCCGCACCCACGGTGTGCTGCCGGTCGACGGCCCGTTCGGCGATTTCAGCGACGAGGAAGGCTTTCGGGCGCAGGCACGCCGGTCGGCCACGCTCGGGATGGTGGGCAAATGGGCCATTCATCCCAAACAAGTGGCCCTGTCGAACGAGGTGTTCACGCCGTCCGAAGCGGCGGTGACCGAAGCCCGCGAGATCCTCGCCGCGATGGAAGAGGCGAAATCCAAGGGCGAAGGCGCCACCGTCTACAAGGGGCGCCTGGTGGATATCGCATCCATCAAACAGGCCGAGGTGATCGTGCGCCAGGCCGAGATGATCGGCGCGGAATGAGCACGCCGCACGGGCGGCCCCCGGCACCTCCGGCGCCGCCCGCGCGTTTGACGCTGCTGCACACCGCCGCCGCGCACCAGCCCGGCTTTGCGGCGCTGGCCCGGACGATCGCCCCGGATGTGCGGCTGCGGCAACTGGTGCGTGCCGACTGGCTGGAACGGGCGCAAACCGGCACCGACACCCGGCTGGCCGGCGAAATCGCCGCCACTGTCAGGGCCTGCCGCGACGCCGGCGAAGCGGTCCTTTGCACCTGCACAACCATCGGCCCTGACGCCGAAGCCGCCGGCGCGTTGCGGATCGATGCGCCGATGATGCACCGGGCGGCCGAATACGATGGCACGATCCTTCTGGTCTATTGCCTCGAGAGCACCCGCGCGCCTTCGGCCCAACTTCTGGCCGATGCGTTGGGCGGTTCGGCCAGGCGCATTGCTTTCTGCGACCTGACCGGGGTTTGGCCGCTGTTCGCCGCCGGTGACCTGCCAGGGTTTCACGCCGCCATCGCCGATCGGCTGCCCGATACGCCCGACATCGGGGCGGCGGTTCTGGCGCAGGCATCCATGGCCGGCGCGGCGCCCCTGGCGCGCCGGTGCTATCCGGTTCTGGCCTCGCCCGAACTGGCGTTGCGCACCGCGATGGGCCTTGATCCACAGGCGGCCTGACCGCGGTCAGGCCACGCGATTTACGGCCCCGCATCCGCGGGGCGCCGCCATCGCGGACCTGTCACGCCCTGCGATCCTTTGGCGATCCCATGACAACGTAGGACGTGAGCGAGGTTACATGCGGGGTGGTGCCCAGAACATCGGTGTGAAACACCTTGTAGCTGGCCAGATCGGCGCATTCCACGCGCACGAGATACTCCACCGTGCCGGTGATGTTGTGGCATTCGACCACTTCGGGGGCGCGGGCCATCGCCCGTTCGAATGCCTCCTGCGCGGCCTTGGTGTGTTGGCCCAGCCCGACGCCGATATAGGCGACAAAGCCGATCCCGCGCGCCGCAGGATCGAGAACCGCCCGGTAACCGACAATCACGCCACGACGTTCCAGATCCTGAACCCGGCGCAGACAGGCGGATGGCGACAGGCCGACCCGCGCGGCGAGATCGGTGTTGCTTTGCCGCGCGTTCTGCAACAGCTCGTGCAATATACGGTCGTTTATTGGATCTGATTGGGCCATGTGTTGCGCAATTTGTGGAATTTCGCGCATGTTTGCAAGCATCCGTCGCCGGTTCTGGGCCAATATCTCCGCATGACATATGATTTGTTTCTTGCCCTGGCGGCCTTTGCCTTTGTGTCGTCGATCACGCCCGGCCCGAACAACCTGATGCTGATGGCGTCGGGGGCGAATTTCGGCTTTCGTCGGACAGTGCCGCATATGCTGGGCGTGGCGATCGGGTTTGTGGTGATGGTGCTTTTGGTGGGTTCGGGGCTGGCGCAGGTGTTTGATGCCTACCCTGTCAGCCGGCTGATCCTGACCGTGGTGGGCGCTGTCTACATGCTGTGGCTGGCCTGGCGGATCGCGACCGCAGCGCCGGCGTCGTCGACGGCACAGGGGACCGAAGGCCGCCCGTTGACGTTTCTTCAGGCCGCGGCGTTTCAGTGGGTCAACCCCAAGGCCTGGGCAATGGCGCTGACCGCGATCACCGTCCATGCGCCGGATCATTCAATCGGCGGCATCCTTTTGGTCGGGGCGATCTTTGGCGCGATCAATCTGCCCGCTGTCGGGTCATGGTGCCTGCTGGGCGAGCGGATGGCACAATTCCTGACCGAACCGCGACACCTGATCGCCTTCAACAGAGCAATGGCGGCGGCGCTGGTCCTGTCGTTGTGGCCACTGCTGGCGCGCTGATCCGGGCGAAACAATCATTCGCAATGATGGCTTTTGTTGCGACTGTCGAAACTGCCCGCGGGCGCCCTGCCCCGTCGCGGTTTGTTGCATCTTGCCGGGCCGCGCGCCATATAGGCGCAACAGCCGCAAGGACCGACGCATGACGCAATATCTGGATTTCGAAAAACCGCTGGCGGAAATCGAGGGCAAGGCAGAAGAGCTGCGCGCATTGGCGCGGCAGAATTCGGGGATGAACGTGGCCGACGAAGCCGCCGCTCTGGATGCCAAGGCGGCGGTCATGCTGGTCGATCTCTACAAGACCCTGACGCCCTGGCGCAAATGCCAGGTGGCGCGCCACCCCGAGCGCCCGCATTGCCGCGACTATATCGAGGCGCTGTTCGCCGAATACACGCCGCTGGCCGGTGACCGGAACTTTTCCGACGATCAGGCGGTGATGGGCGGGCTGGCGCGCATCGACGACCGGCCCGTCGTGGTGATCGGCCATGAAAAGGGCAGCGACACCAAAAGCAGGATCGAGCGCAATTTCGGCATGGCCCGGCCCGAAGGCTATCGCAAGGCGGTGCGGCTGATGCAGTTGGCCGACCGGTTCGGCCTGCCGGTGATCACGCTTGTCGACACACCCGGGGCCTATCCCGGCAAGGGCGCCGAAGAGCGCGGCCAGTCCGAAGCCATCGCCCGCGCCACCGAAGCCTGCCTGCGCATCGGTGTGCCGCTGGTCAGCGTCATCATCGGCGAGGGCGGATCCGGCGGCGCGGTGGCCTTTGCCACGGCAAACCGGGTGGCGATGCTGGAGCATTCGGTCTATTCGGTGATCAGCCCCGAGGGCTGTGCATCGATCTTGTGGAAGGACGCCGAAAAGATGCGCGAAGCGGCCGAGGCGCTGCGGCTGACGGCGCAGGATCTCAAACAGTTGGGCGTGGCCGACAGGATCATTCCGGAACCGGTGGGCGGGGCGCACCGCGACCGTGCCGCGACACTGGCGTCGGTGGGCAACACCCTGCGCCAGATGCTGGACGAGCTGTCGCAGACGCCCCCGGCGCAACTGGTGGCGGACCGGCGGCGCAAGTTCCTGAACATCGGCGCGACCGGTCTGGCCGCCTGATTGACAGTGTCGGCCCACGCGCTTTAGGCTGGCTCCCGGAGAGATGCGATGAGCCGTGTTGATATAATCGACATAAACGCGCTGTTCGCCAGGCCGTCACCCGAACGCGACGCCTGCGATGCGGCGCTCTGGTCGGGGCTGCGGCGCACCGGCGCGGTTTGTCTGACCGGCTATCCCGACAGTGGCGCCATCGACACGCTCGCCCGCACCGGCCTGCGATTCTTCGACATGCCCGAACCGGAAAAGCGGAAACTGGCAAGCTGGCACAGCGTGCCGGGTAACCCCAACCTCTACCGGGGTTATCATCCGCACGACCCGGAAAGCGATTTCCGCACGGATTTTCTCGACATCGGGCCAGATGCCCCGGCGCCGGGGCCCGACCTGCCGGGCATGGATCTTGTCACCCAGCCGACACCCTGGCCGGAAACGGAACCGGTGCCGGGCTGGCGCGAAGCGGTGCGGCGCTACTATGGGCTGCTCGAACGGGTCGGCAAGGCGGTGATGCCCGCGCTGGGGCGTTCGGCCGGTTTCGACGACACGGCCCTGATGGCGCGTTTTGACGGGCAGCATTCCACACTGCGGTTCCTGGACTATCCCGCGTCAGGCCGGACACCCGGCGACACGCCCACGGTGCAGGCCGCCTGCCATACCGATGCGTCCGGCCTTTCGCTGCTTTGGCAGGGCGGTCCCGGCCTTCAGGCCCGCGCGCCAGATGGCACGTTTCTGGACGTTCCGGTGCTGGACAATTGCATTTCGCTGCATGTGGGTACGGTGATGCAGACACTGACCGACGGCCGGGTGCCCGCAACGCCACACCGGGTTGTCGATCTGGGGGTGCGGCGCCAATCGGTCGGGTTCTTTCTGGAACCGGCGCTGAGCGCGGCGGTCACGCCGTTGCACGACACCGCCGGCCCCACTCCGGTTGCCGACACCTATGCCTGGCAATTGCTGACCCAGCTTTCGGGCTACGGCGATTACGGCCGGAATTTCCCGAATCCCGACACGCGCCCGGTCTGACAGCCGCGCGGCCCGGCCGCTACGACGCCAGCATCCGCAACCCCTGGGTGACATCGGATCGCACCGCCAGCCGCAGGCCCGGTTCGTCGCCCGCCTTCAGCGCGGCCATGATCAGCCGGTGATAATGCGGCGGATCCGTGCGCCGCAGCCGCCCATAGAGCGCGCCCATCGTCGGACCCAGTTGCAGCCAGACGGTTTCCGCCATGGCCAGCATCGCCGGCGCCTGCGCCCGCAGGTAGAGCGTGCGGTGAAATTCAAGGTTGGTGCGGATATACCCGACAGCATCGCGGTTCGAGATCGCGTCCGCGATCGCGCCGTTGATACTGCTCAGACGATCGATAAGGGCGATATGCGCGCGCGGCAAGGCGCGGCTGGCCAGTTCCACCTCAAGCAACGCGCGCAAGGCGGCCAGTTCCTCGATCCGTTCGTTCGAAAGCTCGGGTGTTGAAACCCGGCCCGAGCTGGACAGGAAAAGCGCGCCTTCCGCCACAAGGCGGCGCACCGCCTCGCGCGCCGGGGTCATCGAAACATCGAACTCCTTGCCGATGCCGCGCAGGGTCAGCGCGGCACCCGGGGCGATGGCCCCGTGCATGATGCGCGTGCGCAGGGCCCGGTACACCCGGTCATGGGCCGCGGGCGCGTGTTCGGCTGGGCGCGGGTTTATCAGCATGTACTATTTGTGATCACAAAGCGGTCACTTGTCAAAGCGATAGCGATGCAGCCCTGCGCCATGTGTGCGCAACCATTGGCGCGGGCCGGCGTAGGGGCCGTGAATGGCTTCGACGGTGCGCCAGAACGCGGGCGCGTGGTTCATCTCGGCCAGATGCGCAACCTCATGCGCGGCGACGTATCGCAGAACCGGGGGCGGCGCCAGGATCAGGCGCCACGAGAACATCAGTGCCCCCGCTGCCGAACATGACCCCCAGCGCGACCGCGTGTCCCGGATCGTCAGGCGGCAATAGCCCCGGCCCAGCCGCGCGGCATATTCGTCAGACGCCTGCGCCAGCCGTTCGCGCGCGCGGGTGCGCAAGAACGCCCCCAGACGCGCCGGCAGGGTTTCAGCCGCGCCCGGCACCGCAATGCTGTCGTCGGTCAGTACAACCCCTCGCGCCCGGCCCGGCACGATACGGCGGACCCGGCCTTCGACCGGCAATTGGCTGTCAAAGCGCACCGGCCCGTGCAATTCGAAACTGTCCAGATGCGACCGGATCCAAGGGGCCTTGCTCTCGGCGAAGGCCAGCGCCTCGGCTTCGGGCACGCGATGCGGCAGTGTAAGGGTTACCTTGCCGTCCAGTTGCGACACCCGCAGGCTGATCCGCCGCGCGCGTGCCGAGCGTCGCAGGTGCAATGCCACCGGCGGTTCGCCGGCCAGCACATGGTCCGCCATCTTGTGCGCCCTCCCACGGCATCACCTGCGGCGCGGCCCGCCCGGCTCATGCCAAAGTCTTTGACAGTGCCAACCTCATATGGCACCTGACCTGAATCGTCGATACGACTCAGCAGATTTTGAAGGGGATTGCTATGCCCAAGGAAGAATGGGGCGTGAAACGCCTGTGCCCGGTGACGGGAAAACGATTCTATGACATGAACCGCAATCCCATCGTCAGCCCCTACACGGGCGAGGTGGTGGAGATGGAAACCGGCAAGGCCCGGATGATCGCGGCCGACGCCGAGGATGCCGCAACCCTGAAGGCCAAGAAGGCCGAGGAAGACGATGTTGTCGTGCTGAACGACGACGACGATGATGTGGATGTGGATCTGGGCGATGACGTTCTGGAGGACGACGACGATGATGATTCGGTGTCGCTGGACGACATCGCGGATGTCCCTTCGGAAGACGACGACTGAGCCGCGCGGCGGGCAAACGGGGCAATTCGGGCGGGCGTTCTTTTTTGCTTGAACCCGCCCCGTCTTGGCCCTAAACAGCGCGGCACGGGATGCGGTGCATACCCGTAAAGGGGCCTTAGCTCAGCTGGGAGAGCGCCTGCATGGCATGCAGGAGGTCAGCGGTTCGATCCCGCTAGGCTCCACCAAACCCTTTTTCCCGGCACACCGCTTCTCGCGCATCTTGACGTGGACGCGCAGAATGATAGCAACGCTGGCGCGGGCCTGTAGCTCAATTGGTTAGAGCAGAGCGCTCATAACGCTTTGGTTGCGGGTTCAAGTCCTGCCGGGCCTACCAAATCCCCGCGTAACTCATTGTTTTTTTGAATTTCCATATCTCACATGGGGTGGTTCCAGGGAGATATGCGCAAAAGCCGTTCGTTCTCGCAAACCAGATCGCGGTCTTCGGCCGAGACAACATCCGTTTCGCGGCGCGCTGTCACCCACTTGTTCAGACTCGGCAAGCCAACCCGCAGATCATCCGCGACCTGACACCGCGAAAGACCGCTGGTCAGCGCGACCCACACTGCATACTTGCGCAATCCATCCGTCCTGCCTTTGCCCAGGGTTCATCTGCCTTGCGCCTCTTGCCTTGGGCCCATCATCGCAAACTCTCCTGCTCGTTGAGAGGCTTGAATCCATCGCTGGAGACCCGTTCAAGAAAGAGCTTTTCAACGGAGTTTGTCGAGAACAACCGATGCTGCATCCCGCAACAACGTCGACTATGTGTCTGATCCCGGATGATCACGTCTCCATTCGGCGCTCTGCCCTTTGCATGGCAAGATCGGCTCTGACGGGCTTTCGGGACGGAGCGCGACCATGTTGATCCATCTTCACAAGCACGCCACGCACCACTGTCCGGCAGGCAATTGCGTAGCAATCTGGACTTGCCCTGAAAAAGTGGAGAGCACCAAGTGAGGAACTGGGAGGTGTTCTATGGGAAATGGAAACAGACCGACGCCGGCGTTTCGGCGCGAAGCAGTTGGACTGGCACTGACCAGCGGTCACGCGGCGGGAGATCGCGGA
>JANSXZ010000034.1 GCA_024742705.1 Paracoccaceae bacterium
AAAAGAGGGAAAGCACCACACCCAGGCCCTCATCGCCCTCGCACGCCGCCGCGTCAATGTCCTGTGGACCATGCTGCAACGGCGTGAAACCTTCGATCCGAAGCGAAATGCTGCTTGACTTGCCCATTACGCAGCGTCCTCCGCCAGATCCAGCATCAGACCGGGCCGCAGAACGCCGCCCACGGCGGGAATCGCATCGCCACGCCCCAGTTGCCGCGTCAGGGCATCGTAGCGCCCCCCGGTCGCGACCGGCGGCAGATCGGGGCGGCCTTCGGCATAGAACCCGAAGACGAAACCGTCGTAATACTCCATCGATGTGCGCCCGTAGCTGGCCTCGAAGTCCAGGCTGTCCACGTCGATCCCGCGCTGCGACAGGGCCGCGATGCGCTGTTCGAACCGATGCAAGGCCGGCGTGATCGACGGCAGGTCAACGGCGACATCGCCCAGACGCTGCAACGCAAGCGGCAGCTTTTCGCTGACCTGCAAAAGCGCATCCAGACCGTTCATTTCCGGTGCTGAAATCGGTGCAGCCGCCGCATCCGCGCGCAGCGCCGCGATGCGGGCCTCAATCTCGTCGGCGCCCCGCTTGCCGATCTGCGGCACGCCGGGAGGCACCGGGGACGGATCGGCCAGAAGCCCGGCACGCCCCGCCGGCATCGCCGCACGGCCGGCAAACCTGTCCAGAAGCGCCCGGAACCGACGCGGCCGCCAGATGTGGCGCATCAACGCCGCCTTGCGCGCATCGGTCGTATCCAGGCCGCGCACCGCCGCCATCAGGATGCCGATATCGCCGGTCGCCGCGCGCAGCCGCAGACGGCCCAGCGCCTCGGCCATCAGCGCAAAGACCTCGGCGTCGGCCGCCGCCGGGCTGGCCCGGTCGAACACCTCGTATCCCACCTGAAGGAATTCGTTGGCCCGCGCCTCGTCCTGCTCCTGGCGGCGAAACACCTCGCCGGCATAGGTATAGCGGGCTGGGTCGGCACCGCTGGCCATGTGCATCTGCACAACAGGCACCGTGAAATCCGGCCGCAACATCTGTTCGCCGCGCAGCGCGTCCGAGGTGACATAGGCGCGGGCGCGGATGTCTTCGCCATAAAGATCCAGAAGCGTCTCGGCCGGTTGCAGGATCGGCGTTTCCACAGGCGTGGCTCCGGCGCGTTCAAAGAACGCGCGCAGCCGCGCGGCTTCGGCCAATGACTGGGCGCGGGTCGGCATCGGCCTATCCCCCGGCCGCATCGCCGGACAGACCGTGCGCCGCAAGAATCTCGCGCACCTTTTCGCGCAGATCGGCACGCGCCACCTCGAACTGGCTGGGTCGTTCCTTCCACTCGGCCAGGGTGGCGCTTTCGGCGATACGCGCGCCCAGGATCAGATCCTTGACCTGCACGACGCCGCGGGCCCTTTCATCGGCGCCTTCGATCACGGCCACCGGGCTGCCACGCTGATCCGCGTACTTCAGCTGATTGCCGAAACTCTTCGGGTTGCCCAGGTACACCTCGGCACGGATGCCCGCACCGCGCAACTCGGCCACCATGGCCTGGTAGTCGGCCAGCCGGTCACGGTCCATCACCGTCACAACCACCGGCCCCGGCGCCCGCGCCCGCGCCACATCGCCCTGTTTCGCCTGAAGCGCGGCCAGCAACCGATCGACACCGATCGAAACCCCCGTCGCCGGCACCGCCTGCCCAGTGAATCGCTTGACCAGATCATCGTAGCGGCCGCCACCGGCCACCGAACCGAACTGGCGCGGACGGCCCTTTTCATCGGTGATCTCGAAGGTCAGTTCGGCCTCGTAGACCGGCCCGGTGTAATAGCCGAGGCCGCGCACCACGGAAGGATCAATGACGATACGGTCGCCGCCATAGCCCTGGGCGGCCAAGAGCGCGGCGATCTGCTCCAGTTCGTCCACGCCCTCGCGCCCGGTGACGGACAGCCCGACCAGATCGGCCAGCCGCGCCAGTGTCTCGGCACCGGTTTCGCCACGCGCCGAGACAAAACCGATCACCACATCCGCCTGTGCCTGGCTCAGCCCCGCACCGGCGGTGAAATCGCCGCTTTCGTCCTTGCGCCCGGCCCCCAGAAGCGCGCGCACGCCATCCACGCCCAACCTGTCCAGCTTGTCGATGGCGCGCAACACGATGCCGCGCGCATCGGCGAACCGCGCCGGATCGGCCGGATCCAGAACCCCGGCAACCTCCATCACACCGTTCAGAACCTTGCGGTTGTTGACGCGCACGATGTAATCGCCACGCGGAATCCCCACCGCCTCGAGCGTATCGGCGACCATCGCGCATACTTCGGCGTCCGCTGCCATCGACGCGCTGCCCACCGTATCGGCATCACACTGATAAAACTGCCGAAACCGCCCCGGACCGGGCTTTTCGTTGCGCCAGACCGGACCCATGGCATACCTGCGGTAGGGTGTGGGCAAATCGTTGCGATGCTGCGCATAGACCCGCGCCAGAGGCGCGGTCAGATCGTATCGCAACGCCAGCCAGTCGCCCGGCCGGTCCGCATCCGCATCCTCCTGCCAGGCAAAGACGCCCTCGTTGGGCCGGTCGACATCGGGCAGGAACTTGCCCAGCGCCTCGACCGTCTCCACTGCGCTCGATTCCAGCGCGTCAAAGCCATAGCGGTGATACACCTGCCCGATGGTCCGCAGCATCGCGTCGCGCCGCGCCACCTCGGGCCCGAAATAGTCGCGAAACCCCTTGGGTGTTTCCGCCTTCGGCCGCGGTTGTTTCCTGGGCTTTGCCATCGCGTCTGTCCTCGGATCTGGCCTGGGGCTTGGCCCCGGATCTGGCCCTTCGCGCGCGGGTCTAGCCCAAGGTTCGAACAGGAGCAAGCCGATCCGCCCCTGCCCCACGCCGGCAGCCGGGCGCCCGCGCATCCCCGGATGGGGATGCAAAACATCGTGTGGCCCCGCAAGGGGCCTCCGGTGGGTCACGCCGGTGCCGCGGCGCGGCACCGCCGGGCGGCGCGGCCCTTGGGTTTGCGCGCGCTCCGGTGTAGACCCGGCACTGGCCGCAACGGGACATCTGTCATGGAACGCATCGAAGAAAAAATCGCCCATCTCACCCGCGCCGTCGACGATCTGAGCGATATCGTCGCCGCGCAATCCGCCGAAATCGACCGGCTGAACGCGCGTGTGGCGCTGTTGATGCGCCGCGAGGCCGAGCGTCAGGCAGATGCCGGTGGCGGCGTGGTCTTGGGTGACGAACGCCCACCCCAC
Organism: Paracoccaceae bacterium; assembly: GCA_024742705.1. Lineage (GTDB taxonomy): Bacteria > Pseudomonadota > Alphaproteobacteria > Rhodobacterales > Rhodobacteraceae > JANSXZ01. Next base: position 3,233 of record JANSXZ010000034.1, read on the forward strand.
TATTGAAGGATGCGTCAGCCCTCCTTCAGCCCCGATGCCACCACCGCGCCGTCATGCAGCAGGATATCGGCCCACCGGGCGTTTTCCTCGAAGTTCTCGTAGGTGCTGATGAACACGGTGTTGCGTTCCATCTGCGCGATCCGGGCGCCGCAGGGCTTGCGACGGCCAACGCCGCATATCCGCGATTTCAGCTTTTCATAAGCCTTGTCCGTGGCCGAATAGGGATAGAGATCGCCGGGCCTGCCATAGCGCAACTGCTCATGCATCGACGGCGCGCCGAACAGCGCCAGAGCGGCCACGAACCGCCGTGGACAGCCATCGGCAAAGCCGGTGACAAAGAAATCATGCGCGGAGATATTGCCGGGATCGCTGTCATAGAGATGATACTGCCCGCCTTTCTCGGGGAACCGGGCAACCCGGCGGCCCAGGTCGCGCCGCTTGGCCGCGCAGGCCCGCACGATCTGGCCATAGGCCAAGGGGGCCGAAAGCGGCAGATCGGGTGTGGTGTCGCGGACCACAGGGCTTGGCGGGCTCAGCGCCGCGTCGCGCCCGCCGACCGGCGCAGCCGCCGCGCCGGCATCGCCGCTGCCCAGCCAGGCGAACAGTCCCTGGCGCGGCGCGGGGGCCGGGCCATCCGCTGATGGCGCCGCGGCTGCGGCCGCATCGGCGTCGGGCGCGGGTTCGGCTTCGGGTTTGGCCTCGGGCGCGCCGGCATCAACCGCCGTCTCGGGCGCACCATCTGCACGCGCGCGCAGAAATCCGAACAGTCCGATGCCGGCGCGCGCTTCGGATGTTTCAGTCGCAGCCCGCACAGGCGGCCCGACATCGGCATCCGCCTCGGGCCGGGGCGGCTCGGCAATGGTTTCGGCCACGTCGGGCAAAGGTGCGGCCGCAGGCGCGGCCCGCGGTGCGCCACCGCCGAGAAACCCGAACAGTCCGCCCCGCGCCGGGCGCGGCGACGGATCTGCGCGCGCGTTTTCCTCCGGTGCCACCGCAACCGCACCGGCACCGGCATCGGCGCCGTCATCGCCGGGGGCGACGGGTTCGGCGTCGGGCTTATCCGCATCGGCGGGGTCGCCTGGCGTGCCGGGCGCAGGATCCAGAAGCCGGGCCAGCAGGCCCCTGCCCGGCGGCGTCGCCCCTTCGGCGGCAGCGTCGGCTTCGGGCGCGGCATCGGCGGGGTCATCCTGCGGAACGAAATCGACCGCGCCTGCTTCGGGCTGCAATTCGACATCCGACAGCTTTTCCACATCCGCCAGCGGATCGCCGCATGCCGTCAGCAGCGCCAGCGCCGTCAGGGCAATCGCAAGGCGGCCATGCCGCACCCGAGACCGTTGCGGTATCATGGTGCGTGACCGCCCGCGCCGGACATCCGGCGCCGGGCAGGTTCTGGCGCATGGCACAGGCTCACAGTTCCTCGACGTCCAGAACGCCCCCAAGGCTCTTCAGCGCGCCCTTGATCTGCGGATTGACGGGAAACTCGCGGCCCAGATCCATGTCAACCTCGCCCGGCAGCGCCGGATCCATCAGGCAAAGCTGGATCGGCGCGCGCGCGGCGTTGCGCGCGGCCCGCGCCGCGTCTTCCAGGATCGCCGCCACCGCCGCCGCATCGGTCATGAACACGCGCAGACCCGTGGCGCCCGCCGCCGCTACCGCCGCATCCACCGGCGCGACGGTCCGGCCCAGCAGCTTCAGCTGATCGCTGTCCATGCTCGCCTCGACGGTCACGACCACCTTCGCACCGGTTTCAAGATGCTCGCGCGCCGCCTCGAGCGCTTCGGAAAACAGCGTCACCTCGTAGGCGCCGGTGGGATCGCTGAGTTGTGCGAAGGCAAAGCGGTTGCCGCGCGCCGACTTGCGTTCCTGGCGGCCGGCCACCACGCCGGCCAGCTTGGCCACCAGCGGGCTGCGTTCGGCCTGGCGCATCACCTCGTCCAGCGTCACCACGCCCTTGCGTTTCAGCGGCGCCATGTAATCGTCGAGTGGATGACCCGACAGGTAGAACCCGATCGCCTTGAATTCCTCTGACAGCCGTTCGGCGGGCAACCAGTCGGCCACCGGCGAAAGCCGCGGCTCGGGCAGGTCGTCGCCGGCCTCGCCGAACAGCGACACCTGGTTGCTCGACTTCTGTTCGAAAATCGCGGCCGAATAGGCGGTCAGCGCATCCAGGCTGTCGAAGACGCGCCGGCGGTTGGGATCGAGCACATCGAAGGCCCCTGCCCGCGCCAGCATCTCAAGCGACCGTTTGCCCACCCGTTTCAGATCGGCGCGCCGCGCCAGATCGAACAGCGTGGCAAAGGGTTTGTCGCCGCGCGCCTCGACGATCAGGCGCATCGCCTCGACGCCGACGTTCTTGAGCGCGCCCAGCGCGTAGACCAGCGCACCGTCGCGCACCCGGAACGTGGCGTCCGACCGGTTCACGCAGGGCGGCACATAGGGCAGGTCCAGCCCCTTCTTGACCTCGGCGAAGTAGGTTGTCAGCTTGTCGGTCAGGTGGATGTCGCAATTCATCACCCCGGCCATGAATTCGACCGGGTGGTTCGCCTTCAGCCAGGCCGTCTGATAACTGACCACGGCATAGGCCGCGGCGTGCGACTTGTTGAACCCGTAGTTGGCGAATTTCTCGAGCAGGTCAAAGACCTCGCGGGCCTTGTCGGGGCTGACCCCGTTTTCAGCGGCGCCCTTCTCGAACTTCGGCCGCTCGGCGTCCATCGCCTCCTTGATCTTCTTGCCCATCGCGCGGCGCAACAGGTCGGCCCCGCCCAGGCTGTACCCGGCCATCACCTGGGCAATCTCCATCACCTGTTCCTGATAGACGATGATGCCCTGGGTTTCCTCGAGAATACCGTCGATCAGCGGGTGAATGCTCTCGCGTTCCTTCAGTCCGTTCTTCACCTCGCAATAGGTCGGGATGTTCTCCATCGGGCCGGGGCGGTACAGCGCCACCAGTGCCACGATGTCCTCGATGCAGGTGGGTTTCATGCGTTTCAGCGCGTCCATCATCCCCGAACTTTCCACCTGGAACACCGCAACCGTGCGCGCGGCGGCATACAACCGGTAGGCGCCGGCATCGTCCAGGGGAATGGCGTTGATATCGTTTTCGGTGCCCGGCGCGGGCGTGTAGATGCGGCTGCCATCGGCGGCCATGTGCAGCGGGCGGCCGGCGGCATTGATCTGTTCGACGGCGTTCTGGATCACTGTCAGCGTCTTCAGCCCGAGAAAGTCGAATTTGACCAGCCCGGCCTGCTCCACCCACTTCATGTTGAACTGGGTCGCCGGCATGTCGGATCGCGGATCCTGATAAAGCGGCACGAGCGCATCCAGAGGCCGGTCGCCGATGACAACGCCGGCGGCATGGGTCGATGCGTTGCGCAGCAGCCCCTCGACCTGCTGGCCGTACTCCAGCAACCGCGCGACCACCTCCTCGGCGCGGGCTTCCTCGCGCAGGCGCGGTTCGTCCTTCAGCGCCTTTTCGATGCTGACCGGCTTTACCCCCTCGACCGGGATCATCTTCGACAACCTGTCGACTTGACCGTAGGGCATCTGCAAGACGCGGCCGATGTCGCGCACCGCGGCTTTCGACAGAAGCGCGCCGAAGGTGATGATCTGGCCCACCTTGTCGCGGCCATACTTGTCCTGAACGTACTGGATTACCTCTTCGCGGCGATCCATGCAGAAATCGATATCGAAATCGGGCATCGACACGCGTTCTGGGTTCAGGAATCGTTCGAACAGAAGCGAATACCGCAGCGGGTCCAGATCGGTGATCGTCAGCGCGTAGGCCACCAGCGATCCGGCCCCCGAACCGCGCCCCGGCCCCACCGGGATACCTTGATCCTTCGCCCATTTGATGAAATCGGCCACGATCAGAAAGTAGCCCGGAAACCCCATGCCCTCGATGATGCCCAGTTCGAAATCGAGCCGCTTTTCATACTCTTCCACCGACGCCGCATGGGGAATGACCGCCAGGCGCTCTGCCAGGCCGGCGCGCGCCTGACGGCGCAGTTCGTCCACCTCGTCGTCGGCGAAGCGGGGCAGGATCGGATCGCGGCGGCTAGCCTGAAAGGCACAACGCCGGGCAATTTCCACGGTGTTTTCCACCGCCTCCGGCAGATCGGCAAACAGCGTGGCCATCTCCTGCTGCGATTTGAAATAGTGCTGCGCCGTCAGCCGGCGGCGCGGCGCCTGCTGATCCACATAGGCGCCCTCGGCAATGCAGATCAGCGCATCATGCGCTTCGTACATTTCGGTTTTCGGGAAGTAGACATCGTTTGTTGCCACCAGCGGCAGATCCATCGCATAGGCCATTTCCACATGCCCGCGTTCGGTCAGCCTTTCGGCCTCGGGCTGGCCGTCTTCGCCGGGGTGGCGTTGCAGTTCGACATAGAGCCGGTCGGGAAAGGCCCGCGCCAGGCGCGCCATCAGATCCTGCGCCGCCGGCGCCTGACCGGCCTGCAACAGGCGCCCGACCGGCCCGTCGGGCCCGCCTGTCAGACAGATCAGGCCGCCGGCATGTGCCTCGAGTTCGGCCAACGTGACCTGCGGCACCGCGCCGGCTTTGTCGAGATACAGGCACGAGTTGAGCTTCATCAGGTTTTCATAGCCCGCCTGCGACTGCGCCAGCAGAACCAGGGGCGCGGGCGGCTTTTCCCGCTCGCCGGGTTGCACGCCCAGATAGGCGATCGCGACCTGGCAGCCGATGATCGGCTGAATCCCCGCCGCCGCCATCGTCACCGAGAATTCGAGCGCGGCGAACATGTTGTTGGTGTCGGTCAGCGCCAGCGCCGGCATATCCGCCGCGCGGCACAGATCGGGCAGCTTCTTGAGCCGCAGCGCGCCTTCGAGAAGCGAATATTCGGAGTGCGTGCGCAGGTGAATGAATCGAGGAGATGAGATCATGACGCCAACGCTATATCAAGCGGTGGCGCGCTGCAAAGCCACATGATGCTGCGAGGCCAGGGATTTTCGCCCGCCCACTGAAACTGTTTCAACCGATCCCGCAAGGCCGTCCGGGGCAAACCGCTGAAACCGCGTGACTAATTTGCAGGCACGCCATCCGCCGCCCACCCGCGCGGCGGAAAAATGTTGCGGCGCGGCAGAGCTTTGTCTTGCCACGACGCCGGCGGGGTTTCTAACCTGCGAGACAGACCGCAATGGCCGGCTGTCCTTCTACGTCGCATCGAAGGGGCACCGCAAAGGCCGCAATCCAAAGGTAACGCGACGGGTTTTCGGGCATGAACATCACGTTTCTTCTGAACGGAGAGACTGTCACCCTGAACGCGGTGGCGCCTGCGGCGACACTGCTGGACTGGCTGCGCGAAGATCGCGGACTGACCGGCACCAAGGAAGGCTGCAACGAAGGCGATTGCGGGGCCTGCACGGTGATGGTGACGGATGCGCGCGGTGCGCGGGCGTTGAACGCCTGCATCCTGTTTCTGCCGCAACTGCACGGCAAGGCGGTGCGCACCGTCGAAGGCATCGCCGGGCCCGATGGCACGCTGCATCCGGTGCAATCGCAGATGATCGCGCATCATGGCAGTCAATGCGGGTTCTGCACCCCCGGCTTCGTGGTATCGATGGCCACCGCCCATCTGAACCGTGCCCGCGATTTCAACGATCAGCTGGCCGGCAACCTGTGCCGCTGCACCGGCTATGCGCCGATCGTGCGCGCCGCCGAGGCGGCGGCCGAGGCGCCGGTGCCCGAATGGATCGCCCCGACCGACGGTTGCGAGGTCGCCCCCGATCCTGCGATCCCGCGCACCGCCGACGCGCTGGCCGCAGCCTTTGCCGCACAGCCCGACGCGACGCTGGTGGCCGGGGCCACGGATGTGGGCCTTTGGGTCACCAAGGGTCTGCGCGACCTGGGGCCGGTGATCTTCCTGCATGGCTGCGACGACCTGGCCGCGATCAGCGAGGACGCCGGGGCGCTGCATGTCGGTGCGATGGTTGACATGAACCGCCTGCGCGCGGCGGTGGGCGGGCGCTATCCCGCCTATGCCGAATTGCTGCGGCGCTATGGCTCGCAACAGGTGCGCGGCGCGGCGACGCTGGGTGGCAACATCGCCAACGGATCGCCGATCGGCGACAATGCTCCGGCGTTGATCGCGCTGGGCGCGCGGTTGCATCTGCGCCAGGGCGACATGGCGCGTGACATCGCGATCGAGGATTTCTTTCTGGACTACGGCAAGCAGGATCTGCGCCGGGGCGAATTCGTGACCGGGGTGACGATCCCGCACCGCGAGGCCGGGGTGCAGTGCTACAAGGTCTCCAAACGCTTCGATCAGGACATCTCGGCGGTTTGCGGGTGCTTCAGCGTAACGGTGGCCGATGGCGTGGTGCAAGACGCCCGCATCGGCTTTGGCGGCATGGCCGGTGTGCCGAAACGCGCCGCCGCCGTCGAGGCGGCGCTGACCGGCCAACCCTGGACCGCCGCGACGCTGCGCATCGCCGAGCCGGCCTTCGCACAGGATTTCGCCCCGCTTTCGGACATGCGCGCTTCGGCCGGGTATCGCATGGCCGCGGCGCGTTCGATGCTGTGGCGGTGCCACGCGGAAACCACGACGGCCCCGGACGCAGAGGCGGACACGGTGCATTCGGTCCTGCAGGTGCGCGCGTGAGCGTCGCGCGCGCGCTGCCGCACGACGCCGCCGCGCTGCATGTCACCGGTGCGGCGCGCTATGTCGATGACATCCCCACCCCGGCGGGCACGCTGCATCTGGCCTTCGGCCTGAGCGAAGTGGCGCATGGCCGGATCACCGCGTTGGACCTTGCGGCGGCACGCGCGGCGCCCGGCGTGGTGGCGGTGCTGACAGCGGCGGACCTGCCCTTTGCAAATGACGTGTCGCCATCAAACCACGACGAACCGCTGCTGGCCACAGACACGGTTCACTATGTCGGCCAGCCGATCTTTGCCGTGGTCGCCCGCAGCCATCTTCAGGCGCGCCGGGCCGCGCGGCTTGGCCGGGCCGGCTATGCACCGCTGCCCGCGATCCTGAGCATCGACGACGCGCTGGCCGCCGGCAGCCGCTTCGAGGACGGCCCGCGGATCTATGAGAAAGGCGATGCGCTGGCCGCCATCGCCGCGGCGCCACGGCGCGTTTCGGGCGTGATCGAGATCGGCGGGCAGGAGCATTTCTATCTCGAGGGCCAGGCCGCGCTGGCCGTGCCGCAGGAGGACGGCGACATGCTGGTCCACAGCTCGACCCAGCACCCGACCGAGATACAACACAAGGTCGCCGAGGCGCTCGATCTGCCGATGCACGGCGTGCGCGTGGAAACCCGGCGCATGGGCGGCGGGTTCGGCGGCAAGGAAAGCCAGGGCAATGCGCTGGCCGTGATCTGCGCCGTGGCCGCGCGGCAGACCGGGCGCGCCTGCAAGATGCGCTATGACCGCGACGACGACATGATCATCACCGGCAAGCGGCACGACTTCCGCATCGGCTATGCCGCCGGTTTCGACACGACGGGCCGTATCGCCGGGGTGAGTTTCGTCCATCATGTGCGCTGCGGGTGGTCGATGGATCTGTCGTTGCCGGTGGCCGACCGTGCGATGCTGCATGCCGACAACGCCTACCTTTTGCCCGCCGCGCGGATCGAGAGCCATCGGCTGCGCACAAACACCCAGAGTGCCACCGCGTTCCGCGGATTTGGCGGGCCGCAGGGCATGGTGGGGATCGAGCGGGTGATGGATCACGTGGCGCATGATCTCGGGATGGATCCGTTGGCGCTGCGGCGGCGCAACTACTATGCGGCCCCGTCCGGAGGGGGGGCTGCCGCCCCCCCGCCTGCGGCCCCCCCGGCGAGTATTTCGGGAACAATGAAGGCTGCCGATGCGGCGCAGACCACGCCCTATGGCATGGCGGTGACTGATTTCGAATTGCACGCCATGACCGACCGGCTGGTGCGCAGCAGCGATTATGAGGCGCGACGCGCGCGGGTGGCAGAATGGAATGCGGTGCATCCCAGAATCAGGCGCGGGATTGCGTTTTCGCCGGTGAAGTTCGGCATTTCCTTTACGCTGACCCATCTGAACCAGGCGGGCGCGCTGGTGCATGTGTACCAGGACGGATCGGTGCATCTGAACCATGGTGGCACCGAGATGGGCCAGGGGCTGTTTCAGAAGGTGGCGCAGGTTGCGGCGGCGCGGTTCGGGATCGATGTCGGCGCGGTGCGGATCACGGCGACAGACACCGGAAAGGTGCCAAATACCTCGGCCACGGCGGCGTCATCCGGCAGCGATCTGAACGGGATGGCGGTGCAGGCGGCCTGCGACACCATCCGGATGCGCATCGCGGAGGTGGTGGGCGCGGCGCATGGGGTGCCGGCGGCCGAGGTGGTTTTCGGGCGCGGCGCGGTGCGGGCGGGTGCCGCCGAGATCGGATTTGGCGAGGCCGTGCGCCTGGCGTACATGGCGCGCGTTTCGCTGAGTGCCACGGGGTTTTACGCGACGCCGAAGCTGAGGTGGGATCGGCTGCGCGGCACCGGGCGTCCGTTTTACTATTTTGCCTACGGGGCGGCGGTGACCGAAGTGGCGATCGACGTGGCGACCGGGGAAAACCGGATCCTGCGTGCGGATCTTCTGCATGATTGCGGCGCATCGCTGAACCCGGCGCTGGATCTCGGCCAGGTCGAGGGCGGCTATGTGCAGGGTGCCGGGTGGCTGACCAGCGAGGAACTGGTGTGGGACGCCGAGGGCGCGCTGCGCACGCACGCGCCATCCACGTACAAGATACCCGCCTGTTCGGACCGGCCGGAGGTGTTCAACGTAGCGCTCTGGGACGGGCAGAACCGCGAGGACACCGTTTACAGATCGAAGGCGGTGGGCGAGCCGCCGCTGATGCTGGGGATATCGGCGTTTCTGGCGTTGAGCGATGCGGTTGCGTCCTGCGGCCTTGGCTATCCGGCGCTGGATGCCCCGGCGACACCTGAAACGGTATGGCGGGCGATCCGGAGGGTGCGCGGTGAGCTTTGATCTGGACGCGTTGCGGGTGGCGGTGGCCGCGCACGGCCGGGTGGCGCGGGTGGTGGTTGCGGATGTGCGCGGGTCGGCGCCGCGCGCGCCGGGTGCCGCGATGCTGATCGATGCGCGCGGTCAGTCGGGCACCATCGGCGGCGGCGCGCTGGACTTCGCGGCGGCGGAGGCGGCGCGGGCAATGCTGGCGCGTGGCGTGGTGGCGGGTGGCGCCGGCGCCCTTGTCAGCCGCCATGCCCTGGGCCCCGACCTGGGGCAATGCTGTGGCGGGTCGGTGCTGCTGTGGAGCGAGGTACACGACGCCGAGAGCCTGGCCGAGATGACCGGTCCGGTGCTGGCGGCGCGCGGACCCGGAGCAATGCCGATGGCGGTGCGGCACGCGCTGGCGGGCGCGCGCAACGGCGGCGCCGTCCGGTCCGGCCTGATCGACGGCTGGATGGTCGAGCCCTTCGCCCGCCCGGCACATGCCCTGTGGATCTGGGGCGCCGGCCATGTGGGCCGGGCGCTGACGCAGGTGCTGGCACCACTGCCGGACCTGACAATCACCTGGATCGACGTGGCCGCCGACCGGTTTCCCGAGAGTTGCCCCGACCGCGTTGCCGTGGTGCCCGCGGCGGCCCCCGCGGCGCTGATCGCACATGCGCCGCGCCATGCGCATCACCTGGTGCTGACCTATTCCCATGCTTTGGATCTGGAGCTTTGTCACGGTTTGCTGTCGCATGGTTTTGCCAGCGCCGGCGTGATCGGATCGGCGACGAAATGGGCACGGTTCCGGCGGCGGCTGGCGGATTTGGGCCACGGCGCGCAGGCGATCGGGCGGATCGACTGTCCGATCGGCGATCCGCGTCTTGGCAAGCACCCGCAGCAGATCGCCCTGGGCGTGGCGACGGCGCTGCTTTCGCGATGCGCGGCGCACGACCGGCCGGAGCACGAAACCACGGAGAGCCGCAGCGCATGACCGATATCCTGCTGAGCCTGAGCGGTCTGACCAAAGCCTACCCCGGTGTGGTCGCCAACGACGACGTGTCGTTCGACATCGGCACCGGCGAGGTGCACGCGTTGCTGGGCGAGAACGGCGCCGGCAAGTCCACGCTGGTCAAGATGATCTACGGCCTGGTCAAACCCGACAGCGGCGAGATGACGCTGCGCGGGCGCAGCTATGCACCGGCCGAGCCGCGCGCCGCGCGCGCCGATGGAATCGCGATGGTGTTCCAGCATTTTTCGCTGTTCGATGCGCTGAACGTTGGGGAAAACATCGCGCTGGGCATGGAGCAGCCACCGCGGATGCGTGATCTGGCCGACCGGATAAGGGCGGTTTCCGAGACCTATGGCCTGCCGCTCGACCCGTTCCGGGTGGTGGGCGACCTTTCGGCGGGCGAACGCCAGCGGGTCGAGATCGTGCGGTGCCTGTTGCAGGACCCCAAGCTGTTGATCATGGACGAGCCGACCAGCGTGCTGACCCCGCAGGAGGTGGATATCCTGTTTGCCACGCTGCGCAAGCTGCGCGCCGACGGAACATCGATATTGTACATCAGCCACAAGCTGGAAGAGATCCGAAGGCTTTGCGACACCGCCACGATCCTGCGGTTGGGTCGCAAGGTTGGCACCTGCGTGCCGCGCGACACCACCGCGCGGGACATGGCCGAGATGATGGTGGGCAGCAGCCTGAAGACGCCACAGCGTGCGGGCCGCGACCTGGGGCCCGTGGCGCTGGAGTTGCAGGGGTTTTCCGCAGCGGCGCCCAGCGCGTTCGGCACCGCGCTGAAGAAGGTGGAATTCCGCGTGCACGCTGGAGAGCTTCTGGGGATCGGCGGGGTTGCGGGCAACGGACAGGACGAGCTTCTGGCGGTTTTGTCCGGCGAGATCCGGGGCACCGAAGGCAGCTTGCGGCTGAAGGGGGCGGACATCGGCGGCCTGGGTCCGCGGGCGCGGCGCGCCGCCGGCCTGCTGACAGCGCCGGAGGAACGGCTGGGCCATGCCGCAGCACCCAACATGAGCCTGACCGAGAACGCGATGCTGACCGGTGCGGTCCGCGAACGGCTGGAGACGCGCGGGTTTTTGAAGTGGGGTGCGGCGCGGGCCTTTGCGACACGGATCATCGCCGGTTTCGACGTGCGCACGCCCGGCCCGGATAATGCGGCGCGCTCGCTTTCGGGGGGCAACCTGCAAAAGTTCGTGATCGGGCGCGAGGTGTTGCAGCGGCCCGAGGTTCTGGTTGTCAATCAGCCGACCTGGGGTGTGGACGCGGCGGCGGCGGCGGCGATCCGCCAGGCGCTTCTGGACCTGGCGGCGGGCGGCGCCGCGGTTGTGGTGATCAGCCAGGATCTCGACGAGTTGATGGAGATATGCGACCGCTTCGGGGCGCTGAACGAAGGCCGGCTTTCACCGACACGCGCGGTGGGGGATCTGAGCGTCGAGGAGATCGGCCTGATGATGGGGGGTGCGCATGGCATGGAGGTCGCGGATGTCTGAAACCCCTGCAACAAAGAGATTTCTTGCCTCCGGCGGGAGTTTTTCCCGCAAGATGAAGTTGGACCCACGGGGCCTTTGCGGCGCGGGAGGACGGGTGTGATCGTTCTGGAAAAACGGCCCGAACCGTCGCGGGGGTGGTCTCTGGCGACGCCTGTCGTCGCGGTTGTGGCGACAATGATCTTCGGCGGGATCGTCTTCGGTCTGCTGGGCACGAACCCGGTGGCCGCGATTGCGACGATCTTCTGGGAGCCGCTCTTCGGCGAGTTCGCGTTCTATTATCGGCCGCAATTGCTGGTGAAGGGGGCGCCTCTGGTTCTGATCGCGATCGGGCTGAGCCTGGGATTCCGCGCCGGGATCTGGAACATCGGGGCCGAGGGGCAATATATCGTGGGCGCGCTGAGCGGCGCCGCGATCGGGCTTGCGTTTTATCCGGCGGAAGGGTGGTACATCTTTCCGCTGATGGTGGCGGGCGGCGCGCTGGGGGGATGGGCCTGGGCGATGATACCCGGGCTGCTGAAGGTGCGGTTCGGCACCAACGAGATCCTTGTATCGCTTATGCTTGTCTATGTCGCCGAGCAGCTTCTTGCGTCGATGTCCCTGGGATTGCTGAAAAACCCCGAGGGCTTCGGATTTCCCGGAAGCCGCAATCTGCAACAGTATCCAAGTGCGCACAATGCCGAGCTGATCGCCGGAACAGGCATGCATTGGGGGGTGGCCACGGCGATGATCGCGGTGATCCTGGCCTATGTGCTGCTGAACCGTCACATGCTGGGCTATCAGATCCGTCTGACCGGCGAGGCACCGCGCGCGGCGCGGTTTGCCGGGGTGCGGCCCGGACGGCTGATCCTGTTCTGTCTCGGGGTGTCGGGGGCGCTGGCCGGTCTGGCCGGATTGTTCGAGGTTTCGGGCCCGGCGGGGCAGGTCAGCATCGATTTCAACGTCGGCTACGGGTTTACCGCGATCATCGTCGCGTTCCTGGGCCGGCTGCATCCCGTGGGCATTCTGCTGGCGGGTCTGTTGATGGCACTGACCTATATCGGCGGCGAGATCGCCCAGTCGAGCCTGGGCCTGCCGGCGTCGGCGATCCAGGTGTTTCAGGGCATGCTGCTGTTTTTCCTGCTGGCGCTGGATGTGCTGACGAACTACCGCATTCGCCTTGTGCAAAGGGAGCGCTCGTGATGGACCTGACCGCAATCAATCCGGTGCTTCTGGTGGCGTCGCTCATGGTGGCGGCGACACCACTGTTGCTGGCGGCCATCGGCGAGTTGGTGGTGGAGAAATCCGGTGTTCTGAACCTCGGGGTTGAAGGCATGATGATCGTCGGCGCGATCTGCGGCTTTGCCATGGCGGTGGAAAGCGGATCGCCGATGCTGGGGTTTGCCGCGGCCGCGGCGGGCGGCGCGTTGCTGTCTTTGCTGTTCGCGCTGCTGACGCAGGTCGCGCTGGCCAACCAGGTGGCGTCCGGCCTGGCGCTGACGCTGTTTGGCCTGGGGCTGAGCGCGCTGCTGGGCCAAGGGTATGTCGGTGTGAAACCCCCGCCGAGCCCGCGCCTGGACCTGCCGGGGCTGAGCGATCTGCCGGTGGTGGGGCCTATCCTGTTCGGCCATGATCCGATCCTCTATCTCGGTGTCGTGCTGACGGCCTGCGTCTGGGTGATGCTGAAGTTCACCCGCGCGGGGCTGATCCTGCGCGCGGTGGGCGAAAGCCACGATGCCGCCCATGCGCTGGGCTATCCGGTGGTGCGTATCCGTATCCTCGCCATCATGTTCGGCGGTGCCTGCGCCGGTCTGGGCGGCGCCTACATCAGCCTGATCCGGGTGCCGCAGTGGACCGAAGGGATGACCGCCGGCATCGGGTGGATCGCGCTGGCGCTGGTGGTGTTCGCCAGTTGGAAGCCCTGGCGGGCGCTGCTGGGTGCCTATCTTTTCGGCGGCGTCACGGTGATGCAGCTTAATCTGCAAGCGGCGGGCGTTGCCATTCCGGTCGAGTATCTGGCAATGTCACCGTATCTCGTCACCATCCTTGTGCTGGTGATCCTTTCGGCGGATCGCAGCGGCGCACCCGCCGCTTTGGGACGCATTTTCCATGCCTCGAATTAGGGGCCAAAACAAAACCAGGGGAAGATCATGAAACTGAGCACCTTACTGACCGGCGCCGCGGTGGCGCTGGCGATGGCCACGGGGGCCATGGCGCAAGACAAGACCAAGGTGGGGTTTGTCTATGTCGGGCCGGTCGGCGATGGCGGATGGACCTACGAACACGATCAGGGCCGCAAGGCGGTCGAGGCGGAATTCGGCGATGCGGTGGAAACCGTCTATGTCGAGAACGTGGCCGAAGGCCCGGATGCGGAACGGGTGATGACCCAGATGGCGCTGAACGGTGCCGACCTGATCTTTACCACGTCGTTCGGTTTCATGGATCCGACCATCAATGTGGCGGCCAAGTTCCCCGACGTGAAATTCGAACACGCCACCGGATACAAGCGCGCCGACAACGTCAGCACCTATTCGGCGCGGTTCTATGAAGGGCGCGCGATCCAGGGCCACATCGCCGGCAAGATGACCCAGAGCAACATCATCGGCTATATCGCCTCCTACCCGATCCCCGAGGTGATCCGGGGCATCAACAGCGCGTTCCTGCATGCCCGCAAGGTCAACCCGGATGTCGAGTTCAAGATCATCTGGGCCTACACATGGTTCGACCCGGCCAAGGAAGCCGATGCCGCCAAGGCGCTGATCGAACAGGGCGCGGACGTGATCCTGCAACACACCGATTCCACCGCGCCGCAGGCCGCTGCCGCCGAAGCCGAAGGCGTCATCACCTTCGGCCAGGCGTCGGATATGGCCGAATACGCGCCGCTGCCGCGCGTCAGCTCGATCATCGACGACTGGGCGCCCTATTACATCGCCCGCACCCGCGCGGTGATGGACGGCACATGGGTCAGCACCGACACATGGGACGGCATCGGCCCCGGCATGGTGGCGATCGGCGAAATCTCGGATGCGGTTCCGGCGGATGTGAAGGCCGAGGCGCTGGCGATGAAGGCGGCGATCGGATCGGGGGCGTATCACCCCTTCACCGGACCGATCAACAAACAGGACGGTTCGGCATGGCTGGCTGAAGGCGAGGTTGCCGACGATGGCACGCTGGCGGGCATGAACTTCTACGTCGAGGGCCTGGAAGGCGATATTCCCGGCTGATCCCCCCGGCAGAAGACACCACCGCGAAACCCCCGCCACGGCGGGGGTTTCTTGCGTTTTGGGGGCACGGTGGGTGCGGCGGATTTGCCGCATCGGCCAAGGCCGGGCTTTCGCGTCGGCGCCGGCCATGCCACTATGCGCGCATGCACAGGCTCACTACGATTTCCGGCAAGCGTACAGGCAGATTTGCCTTTGGCACCATGCAGTTCGGCGGCAATGCCGATCCAGGCGAAAGCCGCGCGATGTTCGATGCGTGCCGCGACGCCGGCATCGATCACTTCGATACCGCGCATGTCTATACCGACGGACGTTCCGAAACCCTTCTGGGCCAGATGATCGGAGCGGACCGCGCGGATCTTCTGATTGCCACCAAGGCCGGCTATACCGGTGGCGCCGGCGCCGCCAACATCCGCGCGCAGTTCGATCTGTCGCGGCGCAGGCTGGGGCTGGATACGGTCGATGTGCTTTATCTGCACCGGTTCGATCCGCAGACCGACCTGGCCGAAACCATGGAGTGTTTCGCGGCGCTGCTCGAGGCCGGTCAGATCCGCTATGTCGGGCTGTCGAACTTCGCCGCATGGCAGGTGATGAAAGCGCAGGCCATCGCCGCGCGCGCGGGGATCGCCACCGCCATCCTGCAACCGATGTACAACTTGGTGAAACGCCAGGCCGAGGTCGAGATCCTGCCGATGTGCGCCGATCAGGGGATCGCGGTGGCGCCCTATTCGCCGCTGGGCGGCGGTTTGCTGACCGGCAAGTACAGCGGCCCGGACGGCGCCGGCCGCCTGAGCGAAGACAAGCGTTACGCTGCCCGCTATGGGCTGGGCTGGATGCATGATGCCGCCGCGGCGCTGCTGGAGGTGGCCCGCGAAACCGGTGTCGCACCGGCGACGCTGGCGGTGGCCTGGGTGGCCGCCCACGAGACGGCGCCGACCCCGATCATATCGGCGCGCGGCGCGGCGCAGCTGGCGCCGTCGCTGGCGGCGCTCAACTTCGGGATGACGCCCGCGCTCTACGCACGGCTCGCCGCGCTCAGCCCGGCACCACCGCCCGCAACAGACCGGATCGAGGAGCAGACATGACCGACATTCTGGTGATCGGCGGCGGCATCGCCGGGGTTTCGGCCGGCGCGCGGCTGGCCGCCCACGCGCAGGTGACACTTCTGGAATCCGAAACCGCGCTGGGCTATCATGCGTCGGGGCGGTCGGCCGCTTTGTTCGAAGCGCAATACGGCAACGCGGCCGTCGTCGGATTGAACAAGGCCAGCGCACCCTATCACCAGACGGCGAACGGCGGCTATCTCAGCCCGCGCGGCCTGATGCTGGTGGCCGGCGCCGCCGACCGCGCCGATTTCGAACGCGAAGCCGCGAGCATGGCGCTTGCCCCGGTCGATATCGAAACCGCGCGCGCACGGGTGCCGATCCTCAATCCCGATACGGTGGCCTGCGCGGCGCTGCACGATGCGGCGTGGGATCTGGACACCGACCGCATGATCCAGGACTTCGCCCGCGAGATCCGCGCGCGCGGCGGCACGGTCATGACCGGGGCGGGTGTTACCTCGATCCGGCGGTCGGGTGGCGCGTGGCATGTGGAAACCCCGCGCGGCGAATTCTCGGCGCCGCTTCTGGTGAACGCGGCCGGCGCATGGGCCGACGGCCTGGCGGCGATGGCCGGCGTGGCACCCGTGGGCCTGGTTCCGATGCGCCGTTCGATGGCGCGCCTGCCGGCGCCGGGCGGCCACGATGTGAGCGGCTGGCCGATGTTGATCGCGGTGCGCGAGGCCTGGTACGCCAAGCCCGATGCGGGCAAATGGCTGGTGTCGCCGGCCGAAGAGCACCCGACCACCGCCCATGACGCTTATGCCGACGATATGGTGCTGGCCGAAGGCCTCGCGCGCTACGAGGCGATGATGACCACCCCGGTCACCCGCCTTGAAACCTCGTGGGCCGGGTTACGCACCTTCGCCCCCGACCGGGTTCCGGTGCTGGGCCGCGATGCCGCGCAGCCGGATTTCATCTGGTGTGCCGGTCAGGGCGGCTATGGGTTTCAGACCGCGCCGGCCGCCTCGCAATTGCTGGCCGATCTGGTGAACGGAACCGATCCGCAGGTCGAACCCGCGTTGGTCGCCGCGCTGCGCGCCGATCGTTTCGCCGCATGACCCGCCCCCTGCCCCCCTCCGCCAGCCGCGCTGACCCGGGCGCGGGCGACCGGCTGGTCGCACCCTCCGCCACCCGCAATGCCGATGCCATTTGCGACCTGCTGGCGCGGGTCGCCCCCGAACGGGGCCGCGCGCTGGAACTGGCCAGCGGCACGGGCCAGCACATCGTCCGGTTTGCCGCGCGGATGCCAGAACTGACCTGGACACCGTCGGAACCGGACGCCGCGCGCCGTGCCAGCATCCGCGCCTATGCCGGCGACGCCGGTCTGGGCAATCTTTGCGCACCGCGCAATCTGGACGCCTGTGCGCCGGGCTGGGGCACCGCCGAGCCCGAGCCGAGCGATCTGATCGTGCTGATCAACCTGTTGCATCTGATCGGCGCGGACGAAGCCGCGATCCTGATCGCCGAAGCGGGCAACGCGCTGGCGCCCGGCGGCTGCCTCGTGCTCTACGGTCCGTTCCGGCGGGAGGGCGCATTGGTCAGTACCGCCGACGCCGATTTCGATGCCGCCCTGCGCGCGGCGGATCCGCGGATCGGCTACAAGAACGATGCGCAGATCGTGGAATGGATCTTCGATGCCGGTCTGCGTCTGGACGAAACCGTCCGGATGCCGGCCAACAACCTGGCCTTTGTGGCGCGCCGTGCCGCCGCCTAGGACATCCGCGACAGGTGCCGCGCCAGCACCATGAAGGCCCCCACCAGCATCACCGGCAACACGAAGATGCGGAAGATGAACACGGCGAGGATGGCGATATAGCTGGCGATCAGATCGTCGGCATGGGTATAGAGCGACGCCGCCATTGCCTGATACCGGTCCGCCCCGCCCAGCCGGTCCTGCAACTCGCGCCAGAACCCGCCATCGCCCGGCGCCGGCAGGTCGCTTCCGTCCACGCCTTCGGTCATCTCGGCGACAACGGCCTGATGTTCGGCCCATACGCGTGCCGTCATCCGTTCGGCCAGAACCGACGCAAGAAGAAACGCCAGCGGCAGCGCCAGCCCGAGAAACGCGCCGTAAACGCCCAGCTTGCGCGCCGCCGCGCCGCCCCGGGCCCGGCCACGCCAGGCCCAAAGCACAGCGGCCAACGCCACCAGCCCCCAGCCCGTGCCGCTGACCGGGCCCAGCGCCACCGAAAGCACCCCCGTGGCCAGCATGACCACGAAGACCACGCTGGCAATCCGTTCGATCGTGTCGTCGATCGGTTCAAGCACCTTCAGCGGCCGCGCGGTGCCCGACACCACCAGAGATCCGCCCACCTCGATCTCCTGGGCAAACGACAGGAACGCGTTCAGCGTGCGCAGCGACACATAGGTTGCAGCGCTGGCCTTGGCGACGTCCTCGGCATAGCCCTGCGCCACCGAAATCAGGGGGTTGCGATCATAGCTGAGCGCCGCCACCACCGCCAGAACCGCAAGTGCGGCGGCCAGCCAGGGCCAGGGGCCGCGCCGGTCAGCCATCCATCCGGATCTTGGCGTTTTCAGGGTCGTAGGGGCTGTCATGACAGACCTCGGCATCCCAGAGCCGGTCGAACATCCGCACCTGCAGTCTGGTGCCGGGCACCGCCAGCGCCGGCTGCACATAGCCCATGCCGATGCTTTTGCCGAAGGCGACCGAATAGCCCCCCGACGTCAGGCGCCCGACACGCTCGTCGCCATGATACAGCGCCTCGCGCCCCCAGGGATCGGCGTCATCGGGGCCGTCGATCAACAGCGTCACGCATTTCGACCGGACGCCCAGTGCCAGCATTTCTTCCTTGCCGTGGAACGCCTTGCCCCGATCGACGAAACGCGGCAGATCGGCCTCGAGGGGCGTCGCGTCGCGGCCCAGTTCGGTGCCGAAGGCGCGATAGCTCTTTTCCTGCCGCAGCCAGTTCTGGGCCCGCGCACCCACCGGTTTCAGGCCATGCGGCGCACCCGCCTCCATCAGCCGGTCCCACAGGTGGTTCTGCATCTCGATGGGGTGGTGCAACTCCCATCCCAATTCGCCGGTATAGGCCACGCGAATGGCCCGCACCGGCACCATGCCCAGTTCGATCTGGCGCATGGACAACCACGGGAAACGCCTGTTCGACAATGCGGTGGCCGGATCGGCGTCGCGCACCAGCGCGCCCAGAACCGCACGCGACTTCGGCCCGGCAATGGCGAAGACACCCCATTGTGTGGTCACGTCGTGAATTTCGATGTATCCCAGTTCCGGCATCCTGTCGGCGGCGGCCTTGCGCAGGTAATCCGCGTCATAGGCCGTCCAGGCGCCGGCGCTGACCAGGTAATATGCATCCTCGGCCAGACGCACGATGGTGTATTCGGTGCGCGTGGTGCCATGGGCGGTCAGCGCATAGGTCAGATTGATGCGCCCTACCTTCGGCAAACGGTTGCAGGTGAACCAGTCGAGAAACGCCGTCGCGCCAGGGCCGCGCACAAGGTGCTTGGTAAAGGCGGTGGCATCGATCAGCCCCACGCCCTCGCGCACGGCGCGCGCCTCTTCCACCGCATGGCGCCACCAGCCACCGCGCCGGAAACTGCGGCTGGCGTGATCGTCGAAACCCGGTTCCGCATAGTAATTCGGCCGCTCCCATCCGTTGACCTGACCAAACTGCGCCCCCAGCGCGCTTTGCCGGTCATAGGCGGGCGATGTCCGCAGCGGCCGGCAGGCCGGGCGCTCCTCGTCGGGGTGATGCAGGATGTAGACGTGTTCGTAGGCTTCCTCGTTCTTGCGGGCCGCATACTCGGTGGTCATCCAGTCGCCATAGCGCTTGGGGTCCAGCGACGCCATGTCGATCTCGGCCTCGCCCTCCACCATCAGCTGCGCCAGGTAGTACCCGGTGCCGCCGGCGGCGGTGATGCCAAACGAGAAACCCTCGGCCAGCCACATGTTCCGCAGCCCCGGCGCCGGCCCGACCAAGGGGTTGCCGTCCGGCGTGTAACAGATCGGCCCGTTGAAATCGTCCTTCAGGCCGCAGTCCTCGGTCGACGGAATACGATGGTTCATCGCCATGTACTGGCCTTCGATGCGGTCCAGGTCCAGCGGGAAAAGATCGGCGCGGAAGCTGTCGGGCACCCCGTGCTCGAAGCGCGCCGGCGCGCCACGCTCATAGACCCCCAGAATCCAACCGCCGCGCTCTTCGCGCACATACGACTGCGCGTCGGCGTCGCGGATCACCGGGTGTTCGCCATTCCCGGCCTGGCGAAACGCCACCAGCTCGGGGTCCTGGTCCATCACGATGAACTGATGTTCGACCGGGATCGCCGGGATCTTGATGCCCAGCATCGCGGCGGTGCGCTGTGCGTGGTTGCCGCTGGCAGTGACGACATGTTCGGCGGTGATCACCACCTGCTCGTCCGACGCCACGAGGTTGCCGCCCTTCTCGACCATCCGCGTGCAGGTCACCTCCCAGACGTCGCCGGTCCAGTGGAACGCGTCGGCCTGCCACTTCCGCTCGATCGCGACACCGCGCTGGCGCGCCCCCTTGGCCATCGCCTGGGTCACGTCGGCCGGATTGATATAGCCGTCGGTGTGGTGATAAAGCGCCCCCTTCAGGTCATCGGTCCGGATCAGCGGCCACTTCGCCTTGATCTCCTCCGGCGTCATCCAGACATAGGGCACCCCGCAGGTCTCCGCCGTCGATGCATAGAGCATGTATTCGTCCATCCGCGCATCGGTCTGCGCCATCCGCAGGTTGCCGACCACCGCAAAACCGGCATTCAGCCCGGTCTCTGCCTCCAGCGTCTTGTAGAACCGGATCGAATAATCGTGAATATGCGTCGTTGCATAGGACATGTTGAAATACGGCAGCAATCCAGCAGCATGCCATGTTGATCCGCTGGTCAATTCGTCGCGCTCCAGCAACATCACGTCCTGCCACCCGGCGCGCGCCAGATGATACGCTATCGACGTGCCCACCGCACCGCCGCCCACAACCAATGCCTTGACCGTCGTTTTCATCGCCCTGACCTTCTCGCACGCTGTCCTGTGCGGTTATGCCCGCACCCGCGCCGGCGCGGCGCAATTCTTCCGACGCAACGCCCGCCAAAACCGACCTTGCGCCCGCCATTTCATTGTTCGCCAAATACTCCCGCCGGAGGCGGCGCGCCGCCAGACGCCCCGCACCCCGTCCCGGCAAGGCGTCACCGCAGGGTGATCTTGCCCGGGTTCATGATATCCTGCGGATCCAGCGCCACCTTGATCGCGCGCATCACATCCGTGGCCGCGCCCAGTTCACGGCCCAGATACGCCATCTTGCCCTGTCCGATGCCATGCTCGCCGGTGCAGGTGCCCTCCATCTCGATCGCCATATCGGCAAGCCATCCAACGAATTCATTGGCCTTCTCGACCTCGTCGCGCGCCTCCACATCGACCAGCAGCAGGCAATGAAAATTGCCGTCGCCCACATGCCCCACCACCGGCGCGATGAACCCCAGGTCGTCCAGCCGCGCCGTGGCCCGGGTCACCGCCTCGGCCAACCGCGAGATCGGCACACAGACATCGGTCGAAATGCCCTTTGCACCGGGCCGCAGCTGCAGTGTCGCCCAATAGGCATCATGTCGTGCCTGCCACAGCGCGTTGCGCGCTTCCAGCGTGGCCACCGCCTCATAGGCGCTGCCCCCATGCTCGGCGGCGATTTCACCGAAAGCGTCCGCCTGCTCCGTGGTAGACGCTTCCGAGCCGTGGAACTCCAGCAGCAACAGCGGCGTTTCCGGCAGGCTCAGTTTCGAATAGGCGTTCACCGCCTTCACCTGTAAGGCATCCAGTAGCTCGATCCGGGCCACGGGAATACCGTACTGGATCACCGCCATCACCGTCTGGCAGGCCGCATCGATGCTGGGAAACGAACACTGCGCGGCGCGGATGGATTCGGGGATGCCCTGCAACCGCAAGGTGATCTCGGTGACCAGGCCCAGAGTGCCCTCCGAACCGACCATGAGCCGCGTCAGATCGTAACCCGCCGACGATTTGCGCGCGCGCTGCGCGGTGCGGATCACCGATCCGTCCGCCATCACCACCTCCAGCGCCATGACATTGTCCTTCATCGTGCCATAGCGCACCGCGTTGGTGCCCGACGCCCGCGTGGCGGTCATCCCGCCCAGCGATGCGTTCGCACCCGGATCGATCGGAAAGAACAAGCCGCTGTCGCGCAGATGCGTGTTCAGCTGTTCGCGCGTCACACCGGGCTGCACCACGACATCCAGATCCTCGGCGTGGACCGCAAGGATCCGGTTCATCGCGCTCATGTCCACCGAAATCCCCCCCGCCGGCGCATTTACATGCCCCTCCAGCGACGTGCCCGTGCCATAGGGTATCACCGGCACCCGGTGCGCGGCACAGATGCGCACGATATCCGAAACCTCCGCGGTATCGGCTGGAAACACCACGCCGTCCGGCGCCTGGGTGCGCAACCATGTCGTGGTGTGCCCGTGCTGCTCGCAGATCGCCGCGCCGGTCTGGAATCTGTCGCCGAACTGCTGTTTCAGAATGCCGCAAACCGTTTCGATCCCGGTCTCGTTGCGCGTCAGCGCTGTCGCCTGTCCCATTCGCGTCTCGCTTCGTCCTCGGGGTTGCCCATATGATCGCAGGCGCACCGTGCGCCTGTCCGTCTCAATCGCCCAGCGCGATGCCCTCGCGCCGCGGATCGGCGCCGCCGCTCAGCACCGCGCCGATCTCGATCGCATGCAGACCGGAATTCAGATCCCGCAGGTCGGTCTGATACCCCATCGCCTGCAACGCCCCGGCCAGGCGCGCGGCGCCCGTGCCGGCCTCCAGATCGTAAGTACCGAACCGGTTGACGAGATGCGGCAGCGCAACCGCCTGCTGCACATCCATCCCCCAGTCGATCCAGGCGATCAGCGTCTTGGCCACATAACCGATGATCCGGCTGCCGCCCGGCGATCCCAGCGCCAGAACCGGCGCGCCATCCTTCAGAACGATGGTCGGCGCCATCGACGAGCGCGGGCGCTTGCCCGGCTCAAGACGGTTGGCGATCGGCACCCCCTCGCGATGCGTGCGAAACGAAAAATCCGTAAGCTCGTTGTTCAGAAGGAACCCGCGCACCATCACACGCGAACCAAACGCATTTTCGATGGTGCTGGTCATCGACAGCACGTTGCCCCGCGCGTCGACAATCGAAACATGGGTTGTCGATGGCAGTTCCAGCGATTCGTCATCGGCCAGGCGCAGCGCATGATCGAACGCGGGCGCGCCGGGCGCCACGGCTTCCAGCGCGCCGGCACGGTCCAGAAGCGCCGACCGGCCGGCCAGATAGACCGGATCGACCAGCCCGCGCGTCGGCATCGGAACGTAATCGCTGTCGGCCATGTACCGGCCCCGGTCCGCAAAGGCCAGCCGCGACGCATCCCCGATCAACCGCCAGGCCTCAGGCGCATCCGGCCCCAGCGCGGCCAGGTCGAAGCGCGACACCATCCCCAGGATCTGCCCGACGCTCAGAGCCCCGGATGACGGCGGCCCCATCCCGCAGACCGCATGGGCCCGGTAATCGACACAGACAGGTTCCCGCTCGATCACCTCGTAGATCGCCAGATCCGTCGCCGAAAGAACGCCGGGGTTGTCGCTCTGCTCGCGCACCGCGCGCACGATATCGGCCGCCACCGGCCCGCCGTAAAAGGCAGATGCACCGGCCCGCGCCAACCGGCGCAACGTGTCGGCATAGGCAGGGTTGCGCAGCCGTTCACCGGCGGCGACAGGTACGCCATCCGGCAGGAAATAGGCCGCCGTGGCGGCATGGCGGGCCAATCGATCCGCGTCGCGCGCCACCAGCGCGGCCAGCCGCGGGGACACAACGAAACCGGCATCGGCCAGGTCCGCCGCCGCATCGAACAACCCCGCCCAGGGCCGCGTGCCCCAGCGCCGGTGCGCGTCGGCCATCAATGCCGGCGTGCCGGGCGTGCCCACCGAAAGGCCCCCGACAACCGCGTCGAAAAAGCCCATCGGCGTGCCGTCATCGTTCTGGAACAACCGCGGTCCGGCCCGCAAGGGCGCGGTCTCGCGTCCGTCCAGCGTGGTCAGCGCACCGCTCTGCGCGTCGTACCAGATCAGGAACCCGCCACCGCCCAGCCCCGACGATTGCGGCTCGACCAGTCCAAGAACCGCCTGCACGGCCACCATGGCGTCCGCCGCCGACCCGCCCGCGGCCAACACATCCGCGCCGGCCTGCACCGCCAGCGGATGCGCGGCGACCACCATCCAGTTCTGCGCGCGCACCGGCACCCCGGCCTGTTTTGCCGCCAATGCCGCCCGCAGGTCAGCCGGCGCTGCGGTCCCGGCAACAGGCGACGCCGCCTCGGGCTGAACCGCGTCCGCCGCCTGCTGCGCCCCGGCCACCGCCACCGACATCGCCCAGGCCGCCAGGGCCGCCATCACATACCGCATGTTCCCCGACCTTTCATTGTTCACAAAATACTCCCGCCGGAGGCGCCTGCCCGCGCAGGTCACGCCACAGCGCCCTACAGCATCGAAGGCACCACCTGGTCCGGTGGCCTGTGCCCGTCCTCGAAGGTCTTGATGTTGATGATCACCTTTTCGCCCATCTCCAGACGCCCCTCGCGGGTCGCCGATCCCATATGCGGCAGCAGCACCACATTGGGCAACTCGCGCAGGCGCGGGTTGATCTGGGTGCCGCGCTCGTACACGTCCAGCCCCGCGCCGCTGATCTCGCCCGCCCGCAGCATCCGCGTCAGCGCGTTCTCGTCGATCACCTCGCCCCGCGCGGTATTGACGATCACCGCGTCGGGTTTCATCAACTGCAAGCGCCGCGCGTTCATCAGGTGGAAGGTCGATGGCGTCGACGGGCAGTTCACCGAAATCACGTCCATCCGCGCAACCATCTGGTCCAGGCTCTCCCAGTAGGTCGCCCCCAGAGCCGTTTCGATCTCGTCGCGCAGACGGCGCCGGTTATGATAATGCACCTGCATGCCGAAGGCCGCCGCGCGTCGCGCCACCGCCTGGCCGATGCGCCCCATCCCCAGAATGCCCAGGCGGCGCCCGGCGATGCGTCCGCCCAGAAGCGCGGTGGGTGCCCAGCCGTCCCAATCGCCCTTCTGCATCACCGACAGCCCCTCGGGAATCCGCCGCGTCACCGCGAGGATCAGGCCCATGGTCATGTCGGCAGTGTCGTCCGTCAGAACGCCGGGCGTGTTCGACACCAGTATCCCGCGCTGCCGGGCCGTCGCAACGTCGATGTGATCGACGCCGGCGCCATAGTTGGCGATCAGCTTCAGCCGGTCGCCGGCCTGCCCGATCAACCCCGCATCGATATCGTCGGTCACCGTCGGAACCAGTATGTCCGCCGCCTTCATGGCCGCGGCCAGTTCGGCGCGCGTCATCGGCGTGTCGTCCTCGCGCAGCCGGACGTCGAACAATTCGCCCAGACGAGCTTCCACCGGTTCCGGCAACCGTCGCGTCACAACAACACTCAGCCGTTCTCTTGGCACTTTCGCCTCCTCCCGCTTTTCAAATCGCGTCGCTCCATGCCATCGTGGCGCAGGATCCGCCGGGGCACAAGAACCCACCGCGACGAAAGCCGGCGGACCGGCAACGACAACAGGCAAAACAGGCATAACCATGTCACTCCAAATGCTTCGCAGAGGCTGCGCCGCGGCACTGGCGCTGGCGGTCCTGACGGTCGGCGTCTGGGCCGGAACCGCGCCGGAAAAGCGCGGCCCGATCACCAACCTGCCCTTGCCGCGCTACGTTTCGATGAAGGTCGGCGAAGGCAACGTGCGGCGCGGGCCATCGCTGACCCACCGCATCGACTGGGTGTTCAAACGCCGCGACATGCCGCTGATGATCACCGCCGAACATGGCCATTGGCGCCGGGTGCAGGATCGCGACGGCGCCGGCGGCTGGGTGCACTATGCGCTCTTGTCAGGCACCCGCACCGTGCTGGTGGAAGAAGACATGCTGACGCTGCGCAGCCGCCCCGACACCCGCGCCCAGGTGGTGGCCGCGCTCGAACTGGGCGTGGTCGCGCGGCTGGGCGATTGCCTGCCCGACTGGTGCCGCATCACCGCCGGCGGATACCGCGGCTGGGCCGCCAAGACCGCGCTTTGGGGTGTCGCCCCCGACGAACTGCGCGACTGAGACAACCCGGTCGGGCCAGCCCCGCCCGCCACGGGCCGGGACACAGGCAGGCAAACGCCATTTTTTGCGAAATCGGTCTTGAACAGCCGCGCCAACCGGCGTACCACGCATCGCAGTTGGGGTGTAGCCAAGCGGTAAGGCAGCGGTTTTTGGTACCGTGTACCGTAGGTTCGAATCCTACCACCCCAGCCAAATATCATTTTTCGGGAAGTCGTTGCTGTTTTCTGCGCTTGAACGCGCGGCTTTGGCCGTCGTTTCCGCCAAGAGATCAAAGGGTTGGCGGAAGGTGGCGACCACCTCACCATCCTCCCAGGAGCAGTTCGAAAGTACGAAGTTGAGCAGGCGGCGCTTTTCGCGCGCGGGCTGGCGTTCGAACAGCGCCTGTGCATTGCCGGCGAGTTCG
>JANSXZ010000027.1 GCA_024742705.1 Paracoccaceae bacterium
CGAGAAAGGAGGACGGAATGTCCGGGAATGGTTTGCCGCCCGCAATCAATTCGCTATCATGTTCGAGGAACGCTTCAATGCGTGACCATATTTGAAACCCGCATGGACCGGGCCAGATACACAGAATTCATGACACTCCCCAAAGGCCGCTTTCGTCGGTGATCACCTTGGCTTCCGCGTCCAGGTTCTGCCTTAGAATTTGCAGCGCGTTGGCCGTGTTGGCCTTCTTGACGCGGAAGCTCTGCACGCGCCCAGCGCGGTCAACAAGCGAGAGAACGGCCATTTCGTGGCCAGCGCCACCGCGGAAAGAGAAAGACTTGTTATGGTTCTTTTTCAGGCTGTTGTGCTTGGCCCGGCAGGCGCGCCTTTCATTGTTGGTGCCATGGAAGCTCTCACTGACTCCGCGATGCCACCACCTTCACCCATCTGCGCCAGACCGCCCCAGCGCATGGCTTCGCGGATCCGGCGAGACATGAACCACGCGGTTTTCAGGGTCACGCCTGGAATGCGGTGCAACTGGTTGCTGCTGATGTCTTTCGTGCTGCCGACCATGAGGTAGATCGCTTGCAACCAAACACGCATCGGAACGTGGCTGCTCTGAAAGATGGTGCCGACCTTTACAGTGAAAGGCTTGCAGCACTTGTAGCACTTCTACGCGCCAATCCGAGTGGACTTGCCGCCCATCCTCGACACACGCTCGCGCTCGCCACACTTAGGGCAAGTTGCGCCATGTGGCCGGACGCGGGCCTCAACGTACTTGTATGCTGCGACCTCTTCGCGGAAGTGCTTCGCAGACAGAATCGACATGACTTAAACCCTTCCCTCCATTGTATAACATGGAAAACTGGGCACGGTCAGTAAAACGCCCCCAACAGTCTCGTCACGATGGCGGGATCGCGTAGGTCATCGACGCCCGTGCCACCGGATCGGCCATGCCTTCGGAATGCAACAGCACATCGCCCACCGCCAGCAGCTTGCCCAGCTTCAGCAACCGGCCGGTGGCGATCAGATCGGCATCGGCGGCCGGCTTGCGCATGAAATCCAGCGACGCGTTGGTCGTCACCGCCAGGGCCTTCGGCCCGACCATCGACAGCACCAGCGCATAGACGGCCACATCCGCCAGCGAAAACATTGCCGGGCCCGAAACGGTGCCGCCCGGCCGCAGGTGCCGCTCGCGCACCGCCAGGCGCATCGTCACCTCGCCCGGCGCCAGATCTTCGATGAGAAACTCGCCGCGCACCTGCGGAAACACCGAGTCGAGGAACGCGTTCAGTTCCGGCGCGCTCATCGCCAGATCGCCTTTGATTGCCATGTCTTTTTCTCCGATCAAGTTGCGCGTAAGGTTGCCGCCAAAGAGAGGGAGAGCAAGATGACAATTCTGGAACGTCGCGACACGGACAATGTCGCCCACCTGACGATGAACGCGCCCGAACGCCTGAATGCGCTGTCCGACGAAATGCTGGCCGCGCTGCAATCGCAGTTCGACAGCCTGCGCGACGATCGTTCGGTGCGCGCTGTGGTGATATCGGGCACCGGCAAGGCATTCTGCGCCGGACACGATCTGCGGCAGATGACAGCGGGCCGGCAGGCCGAAGACGGTGGCAAGGCCTATTTCAAGGATCTGTTCGACCGTTGCGCGCGGATGATGACATCGGTTCAGACGCTGCCGCAGCCGGTGATCGCGCAGGTGCACGGCATCGCCACCGCCGCTGGCTGTCAACTGGTCGCGTCATGCGACATGGCAGTGGCCGCCACCGGCACGCGCTTCGGCGTCAACGGTGTGAACATCGGGCTGTTCTGTTCGACACCGATGGTGGCGCTTTCGCGGAACATCCCGCGCAAACAGGCATTCGAGATGCTGACCACCGGCCAGTTCATCGATGCCGACCGCGCCCAGGCGCTGGGGTTGGTGAACCGCGTCGTTCCCGCCGAAGACCTGGCCGCCGAGGCGACCGCGCTGGCCGCCCAGGTGGCCGCGAAACTTGGCGTCGCCGTCAAGATCGGCAAGGAAGCCTTCTATGCGCAACTGCAGATGCCGCTGGACGACGCCTATGCCTATACCGGCGCGGTGATGGTCGAAAACATGCTGCACCGCGACACCGAAGAAGGGATCGCCGCTTTTCTCGAAAAACGCGACCCCGACTGGACCCAGTAGCGTTTCGCCGGAAACGGTATGCCGTACAGACGGTTTCCAATGTCGTTCGGATTGTTTCGATTTCGACGCTGGCAAATGTGGCGGCTCTGTGGCATGAATAAGGCACAGGCCGCTGCGTTTTCCCGGACCTCCACACCGGGTTTCTCACCCTCGTACGCGGCGGCCTTATTTTCCCTGCACCAAAATCCGTTGCACCGGGCGCGGCCACCGCGTAAATCCCCTGCATGACAGATACATTGCACATCGTCGGCGGCGGAATGGCCGGGTCTGAAGCCGCCTGGCAGGCGGCCAACCAGGGTATGCGCGTGGTCATCCACGAAATGCGCCCCAAGGTCGGCACCTTCGCGCACAAGACCGGAAACCTGGGCGAAATGGTCTGCTCGAATTCGTTCCGTTCGGATGACAGCGAACAGAATGCCGTGGGTCTGTTGCATTGGGAAATGCGCGCCGCAGGCAGCCTGATCATGCAGTGCGCGCAGCGCCACCGGCTGCCGGCAGGCGGCGCGCTGGCGGTGGATCGTGACCCTTTCGCCGAATCGGTGACGGCGGCGCTTCTGGCGCATCCGCTGATTTCAGTGTCTTATGACGAGATTACGGCCCTGCCCGACGATGGCCGGTGGATCATCGCAACCGGCCCTCTGACATCAAGCGCGCTGGGGGCGGCGATACAGGCGGAAACCGGTGCCGAGGCTCTGGCGTTTTTCGATGCAATCGCACCGATCCTCTATCACGAGAGCATCGACATGTCGAAGGCGTGGATGCAGTCGCGCTATGACAAGGGCGAAACCGAAGCCGAGCGCACCGCCTATCTGAACTGTCCGATGGACAAGGCGCAGTACGATGCCTTCATAGATGCCCTGATGGCCGCCGAAAAAACCGAGTTTCACGAGGGCGAAACCGCCGGATACTTCGACGGATGCCTGCCGATCGAGGTGATGGCCGAACGCGGGCGCGAAACGCTGCGCCACGGCCCGATGAAGCCGGTGGGCCTGACAAACCCGCATCAGCCCGATGTGAAACCCCATGCAGTTGTTCAACTGAGGCGGGATAATGCATTGGGAACGCTTTATAATATTGTCGGCTTTCAAACCAAGATGAAGTATGGGGCGCAGGCGGACGTGCTGCGCATGATCCCAGGCCTGGAACAGGCGCGGTTTGCCCGGTTGGGCGGGATACACCGCAACACCTTCCTGAACTCTCCCACCCTTCTGGACGATCGGATGCGGCTGAAATCGCGGCCCCACATCCGCTTTGCCGGTCAGATCACCGGCGTGGAAGGCTATGTGGAAAGCGCCGCGATGGGTTTGCTGGCGGGACGACTGGCGGCGGCCGAACATGGCGGCCGCGACTTGCCCGCGCCTCCCGGCACCACAGCGACCGGCGCGCTGGTCACCCATATCACCGGCGGCGCCGACGCCCGCAGCTTCCAGCCGATGAACGTCAACTTCGGATTGTTCCCGCCGGTCGAGGGGCTGAAAGGCGGACGGCGCGGCCGCAAGGATCGCTACAAGGCCTATACCGACCGGGCGAAAACCGACTGGTTGGCGTGGCTGGAAACCGCTGCACTGGACGCCGGGGCGCCACTGACCCTACAATAGGCGACATGACCGATAAATTTCTGAACAAGGCTTATGGCCCCCGCGACGCGGCCGCAACACGCGCGCTTTATGATGACTGGTCCGCCAGCTACGATGCAGAGGTGGGCGAAAACGGATACGCCACGCCGGGCCGCTGTGCCCGCGCCTTGCGGGCGGTGATCGCCGATCCACAGGCGCCGATACTGGATTTCGGCTGTGGCACCGGGCTTTCGGGCCTGGCGCTGAAACTGGCCGGGTTCGGCCAGATCGACGGTGTCGATCTGTCATCGGAAATGCTGGCAAAGGCGGAAACCAAGGCGGTGTATCGCAAACTGCGCATGATCGAAGCCGAGGCCCCTCTGGATTTCGCGCCCGGCACCTATGCCGCGATTGCCGCCATCGGGGTGATCGGCGCCGGGGCCGCGCCGATTTCCACGCTCGATATGCTGATGAACGGCCTGGCGCCCGGCGGTTTCCTGGTGCTGTCGTTCAACGACCACGCCCTGGCCGACCCGAGGAATGTGGCGCGTCTGAACGAATGGGTCGATTGTGGCGCGGCACGCTTGCGGTTTTCCGAACACGGCGATCACCTGCCCGGAATCGGGTTGAAGTCAACCGTATACGTTCTTGAAAAAACTTGAGATACCGCACGCGGTTTGCACCGTCGCCCACCGGGCCGCTGCATTTGGGACATGCTTATTCGGCGCTTCTGGCGCATGATATGGCCGTCGCGGCCGCCGGCGACTTCCTGCTTCGGATCGAAGACACCGATATCGCCCGCGCCCGCCCACAATGGGAGACGCAGATCTACGACGATCTGCATTGGCTGGGCCTGACGTGGCCGGAACCGGTGCTGCGGCAATCGGATCATCTGGCGCGGTATGACGCCAGCCTCGACAGGTTGGCCGCCGACGATCTGATCTACCCCTGTTCGTGCACCCGCGCCGACATACGCGCCGCTGCGTCGGCCCCGCAAGAAGGCGACCCGGCGCCGATCGTCTATCCCGGCACCTGCCGGACCCGGCCCATGGCCGACCGCCGGCCGGGCGATGCGCTGCGGCTGAACATGGCGCGCGCGGCTCGGGCGGTCGGGCCCGCCCCGCTGCGCTTTCGTGAAACCGGCGCCGCCACGCCGCCATGTCCGACGGCCATGGAACTGACAGCGGCGATGGGCGATCCGGTTCTGGCGCGCAAGGACATCGAAACCGTATCCTACGTTCTGGCCGCCGTGCTGGACGATGCGTTCCAGTCGATCACCCAGGTGGTGCGCGGCGCAGACCTGTTGGAGACCACGCCGCTTCAGGTTCTGTTGCAGAGGTTGCTGGGCTTGCCGACCCCGATCTATCATCATCACCGGCTGATCCGCGACGCGGCGGGCAAGCGGTTGGCCAAACGCGACGACGCGCGCGCCATTGCCCGCTACCGCGCCGACGGGATAACCCCGCAGGCGCTGCGCACCATGGTGGGCCTGTGAAGAACCCTGCCCCGCGATCCGGTTCCGGCTAGGCCTGCGGCGCGCAGATCTCGATTTCGGACTGCGCGCGCACAGCGGTGTAAAAGCAGGTGCGCCGGTTTGTGTGACAGGCCGGACCGGTTTGACGCACCTGCATCAGGATGCAATCGCGATCGCAATCCACCCGAAAATCCACCAGTTCCTGAAGGTTCCCCGAGGTCTCGCCCTTGGTCCAGAATGCCTGCCGCGAGCGCGACCAATAGGTAACACGGCCCGTGGCCAGGGTGCGCGCCACGCTTTCGGCGTTCATCCAGGCCATCATCAGCACCGCGCCATCGTCGGCGTCCTGTGCAATTGCCGGGATCAGGCCGGCTTCATTGTATCGCAAAGTGGCGGGATCGAAGGACATGGCACAAAAACCTTTGGAAACGCGTTGCTGCGCGCTTATGTAGGGGACAGGTAAAGCGAGGGAAAGCCATGTCCGGTGACAACGATCTGATCAAGCTTTATTCCGCGCGTATTCTGGCCCTGGCCGCGGCGATTCCGCATCTGGCCCGGCTGGACAATCCCGATGCGACGGTCAAGCGCAGGTCGCCCCTGTGCGGGTCGACGGTTACGGTTGATCTATGCGTGAAGGACGGGCGCGTTGTGCGCTTTGGCCAGGACGTGAAGGCCTGTGCCCTGGGCCAGGCAGCCGCCGCCGTGGTCGGCGAGGCGGTGATCGGACGTAGCCGCGCCGAGATCGACAAGGCGCGCGATCAGTTGAAGGCCATGCTGAAATCCGAAGGCCCCGTGCCCGACGCGCCATTTGACGGGCTCGAGGTTCTGTTGCCGGCCCGCGCCTTCAAGAACCGCCATGCGTCGATCTTCCTGGCGCTGGACGCCACCGCCGAAGCGATGCAGGAGGCCGAACAGGCCCACTGCGCCTGACCGGCGGTGCGGTGCAAGGGATCGGCCCCGCCGACAGCATTGCACACCGCACACACCGGGGCCCGCGGCCAAAAAAAACCGCCGCACATCCGGGCGGATGGCGGCGGCAGGTGTTGCAATCCCCATGATGGTTCCAGAGCGTGGCGCCGCAGGTCGAGGCAGACCCGGAAACGCCCAGGACAAGGCGTTTCGCATCAGAGTTGGGACAGGATGTAAGGGCCGGTCCGGCATGGGTTTCGCAGGCAGAATTCCGTGGATCAGCCCCCAAATGGCAAATAGAGACCGACCATGAGGATCACCGCGATGGCAAGGGCGCCGGCAGTATCCTCGATCAGGTTCGCGGGGTTCTGGCGTGCGACGGTTTGAATACGGCGGAACATGGTGCGATCTCCTGTGCTGGGTTGCTGTGGTGTTGTTCCTTTGTTCTCATTTTGCGACGCGCATGTAAAGAACTTTATGAGAACATAACGGAACTTTTTGCGATCATCCGACCGAAAGCAGCTGAATCGCCTTGTCCTGTTCCATAAGCCACAGCAAGACACGCGCCGCACGCCCACGCGCGCTGTTCAGGTCGGGATCATCTGCCAGAAGCTTGCGCGCATCGGTCTGGGCGGTGGCCATCAGGCCGGTCTGGCGTTCCACATCGGCAATGCGGAACCGCGGCAGGCCGGATTGCGCGGTGCCGATCAGATCGCCCGCGCCACGCAGTTGCAAATCGGTTTCAGCGATGCGAAACCCGTCCTCGGTTTCGCGCAGCACCTCGAGACGCCGGCGCCCGCCTTCGTTCAGCGGCGGCTGGTACATCAACAGGCAGGTCGACGCGGCGCTGCCGCGCCCGACCCGGCCGCGCAACTGGTGCAATTGCGCCAGACCGAAGATCTCGGCCCGTTCCACGACCATGATGGTTGCATTCGGCACGTTCACGCCCACTTCGATCACCGTGGTCGCCACCAGAACCGATGTTTCGCCGGATTGAAACCGCGCCATCGCCGCGTCCTTTTCGGCCGGGGGCATCTGTCCATGCACCAGCCCGACCACGCCTTCGCCCAAGGCCGCGCGCAGGTGGAGGAACCGCTGCTGGGCGGCGATCAGATCGGTCGCCTCGGATTCCTCGACCAGCGGGCACACCCAATAGGCCTGGCGCCCATCGGCGACCACCGCGCGCAGCCGCGCGACCACCTCGTCGATCCGCTCGGTCGAAACCAGCGCCGTCTTGATCGGCTGGCGGCCCGGCGGTTTCTCGTCCAGCACCGATACCTCCATGTCGCCGAATTGCGCCAGCGCCAGGCTGCGCGGGATAGGCGTGGCCGTCATCACCAGGACATCCACCGCCGCACCCTTGCGACCCAGTTCGAGCCGCTGGCTCACACCGAACCGATGCTGTTCGTCGATGACCGCAAGCCGCAGATCGGCGAATTCGACATCCTTCTGAAACACCGCATGGGTGCCGATCAGCACCTGCACCGCACCCTGCGCCAGCGCCTCGAGTTTCGCGCGCCGGTCGGCGCCTTTGTCGCGCCCGGTCAGGACCGCCAGCACCACGCCAGCCGCTTCGGCCAGCGGGCGCAGCGCCTCGAGATGCTGGCGCGCCAGAATCTCGGTGGGCGCCATGAGAACGCCCTGCCCGCCGGCCTCGACCGCGCCCAGCAATGTCAGAAAGGCGACAAGCGTCTTGCCCGCGCCGACATCGCCCTGCAACAGGCGGTTCATGCGATGCGGGCCTGCCATATCATCGGCGATCTCGCGCAACGCGCGGGTCTGTGCGCCGGTGGGGCGATAGGGCAAGGCGGCCAGCACACGCGCCTGCAATCGCCCGTCGGCGCGGGTTTCCCGGCCGGTTTTCCGGCGTTGCTGCATCCGCGCGACCGCCAGCGTCAGTTGATGCGCCAGCAGTTCGTCATAGGCCAGCCGCGCCCGCGCCGGGGCATCCGCGCGCACCTCTTCGGGCGCTTCTGGCGCATGCGCGGTGCGCAGCGCCTGCGCCCATCCGGGCCAGCCTTCGCGCGCTTGCAGCGCGGGATCAATCCACTCGTCCAGATCCGGCACCCGCGCCAAAGCGCTGCGGGTGGCACGGTACATCACCTTCTGCGTGACACCGGCGGTCAGCGGATAGACCGGCTCAAAAGGCGCAATGTCGCCAGCTTCGGTTTCGGCCAGCACATGATCGGGATGCACCATCTGCACCATCGCATCGAAGTATTCGATCTTTCCGGAAACGATCCGGCGCGCGCCTTCGGGCAGCAACCGCAACAAATAGTCGCCGCGCGCATGAAAAAACACCAGCTGGAACGCCGTTTCGGCATCGGTCACGTCGATACGGTAGGCGCCGCCCTTCCTGCGCGCTGGCCGGTGCGCGCCCACGGTGACCGTCACCGAAACGATCTGCGCCGGTTCGGCCCCGCGCACCGTGCCCCGGAGCCGGCGATCCACCACCCCATGCGGAAGGGTCAGAAGCAGGTCGCGCGGTTTTTCAACCCCAAGCGCCGCCATAAGCCCGGCCGTCTTGGGCCCGACGCCATCCAGAGATTCCAGACCCGCGAAAAGCGGGAAGATCGGTTCGGGGCGGCCGGTCATGCGTCTTCGATCAGCGCCAGCCAGCCGTCCTCGTCCAGGGTCTGGATGCCCAGTTCGGCGGCCTTCTTCGCCTTGGATCCCGCGCCTGGCCCAGCCACCAGGATATCGGTGCGCGCCGAAACCGATCCCGACACCTTGGCCCCAAGAGCTTCGGCGCGGGCCTTGGCTTCGGCGCGGGTCATCCGTTCGAGCGTGCCGGTGAATACCACCGTCTTGCCGGCGACCGGGCTGTTGGCGGTATCGGGCGCGGCGGCGGTTTCCACCTCAAGATGCGCGACCAAACGGTCGATCGATGCGCGTTCGGCGCTCTGAGCGAAGGCCGTCACCAGCGAGGTCGCCATCACGCTGCCGATCCCGTCAATCCCGATCAGCGTTTCCCAAGCCTCGCCCGAACGATCACCCGCTTCGGTCACGGCCTTCTGAAAGCTCGGCCAATCGCCGTAGTGGCGCGCCAGCATGTTCGAGGCGACCTCACCAACATGGCGGATGCCCAGGGCAAAGATCAGCCGGCCGAGCGCGATGCGCCGGCGTGCGTCGATCGCCTGAAACAGCTTGGCCGCCGATTTCTCGCCCCAGCCCTCGCGGTTCTTCAGTTGCTGCACCCCCGCGCCAAAGCGCGCGCGCAGCTGGAAAATGTCCGCCGGTTCCGAAATCCACCCGTCGCGGTACAATTGTTCGATCTGGCGCGTGCCGAGGCCGTCGATGTCAAAGGCCGCACGACTGACGAAATGTTTCAGCTTTTCAACGGCCTGCGCGGGACAAATCACACCTCCGGTGCAGCGGCGTATGGCATCGCCTTCTTCGCGCAAGGCGGTGCTGTCGCATTGCGGACACCGGTCGGGAAACCGGTAGGCCACGGCATCCGGCGGGCGCCGCGACAGATCGACATCGGCCAGCTTGGGGATCACGTCACCAGCGCGATAGACCTGCACCCAATCGCCGATACGGATATCCTTGCCGCCGCGGATCTCGCCCCCCTTGGCATCACGGCCGGCGATATAATCTTCGTTGTGCAATGTGGCGTTTGAAACCACGACACCGCCCACCGTCACCGGCGCAAGCCGCGCGACAGGGCTGAGAGCCCCGGTACGGCCAACCTGGATCTCGATGGCTTCCAGGCGGGTCCACGCCAGTTCGGCGGGAAACTTGTGTGCGATGGCCCAACGCGGCGTGGTCGAGCGGAACCCCAGCCGGCGCTGAAGCGCCAAATCGTCAACCTTGTAGACAACACCGTCGATGTCATAGCCAAGCTGCGCGCGGCGCGCTTCGATGTCGTGGTAGTGCGCCAGCATTTCGGGCGCATCACGGCACAGACGGGTCAGCGGGTTGATGGTGAATCCCAAAGCCTGCAGGCGTTCGATGGCCCCCATCTGGGTGTCGGCCAACGGCGCACTGAGATCGCCCCAGGCATAGGCGAAAAAGCGTAGCGGCCGGGCGCGGGTAATCGCCGGATCAAGTTGGCGCAGCGAACCGGCGGCCGCGTTGCGCGGATTGGCGAAGGTCTTGGCCTTCTGTTCGGCCTGCCGCGCATTCAGGGCCGCGAAATCCGGATGCGACATGTAAACCTCGCCGCGCACCTCAAGCACCGCGGGGGCGCCTTCGATCCGCGTCGGAATGTCGCCGATGGTTTGCGCATTCGCGGTCACGTTTTCGCCCAGCGTGCCATCGCCGCGCGTGGCCGCCTGAACCAGAAGCCCGTCCTCGTAGCGCAGCGAAAGAGACAGGCCGTCGATCTTTGGCTCGGCGGTAAATGCCAGATCGGCGGTCGCATCCAGCCCCAGGTATTTGCGCACGGATGCAACGAAATCCTCAACCTCGGAGGCTTCAAACGCATTGCCCAGCGACATCATGCGCATGGCATGGGCCACCTTGGCAAAGCCTTCCGACGGGCGGGCTCCGACCCGGTCGGACGGGCTGTCGGAGCGTTTCAGATCGGCAAACCGGACCTCGATGGCAGCGTTGCGGCGCTTGAGCCTGTCATATTCGGCATCGGTGATCTGCGGTGCATCTTCCGAGTGATAGGCCTGATCGGCACGGGCGATCAGCGTCGCCAGACGCTTCAGTTCAGAACGCGCCTCATCCGCGGTCAGTTCCGCCACATCCTTGGTTTCGGCCATCCGCCCTGCCCTTTGCCCGGTCTACGCCCAAGAAGTGATAGGGCGCGTCCCCGGACAGGTCCAGAGGCGGCGGTGCGATCAGGCGCCAATGGCCAGACGCTGATCGTCGGTCTGGGCTTCGTTCTGAGGGTCGCGCAACACATAGCCCCGCCCCCATACGGTTTCGATGTAGTTTTCGCCGGCGGTTGCCGCGGTCAGCTTCTTGCGCAATTTGCAGATGAAGACATCGATGATCTTCAGTTCGGGTTCGTCCATGCCGCCATAGAGGTGGTTCAGGAACATCTCCTTGGTCAGCGTGGTGCCCTTGCGCAGGCTGAGCAGTTCGAGCATCTGGTATTCCTTGCCGGTCAGATGCACGGAACTGCCGCCGACTTCGACGGTTTTCGCGTCAAGGTTCACCGATATCTTGCCGGTCCGGATCACCGATTGCGAATGGCCTTTCGACCGGCGGATGATCGCATGGATCCGCGCGACGAGTTCTTCGCGATGAAACGGCTTGGTCAGATAGTCATCCGCGCCAAAGCCGAAACCCTTGATCTTGTTTTCCGTATCGTCGGCGCCGGTCAGGATCAGGATCGGTGTTTCGATGCGCGAAAGCCGCAATTGCCGCAGAACGTCATGGCCGTTCATGTCGGGCAGGTTCAGGTCCAGCAGGATCAGGTCGTAATCGTAGAGTTTGGCCAGATCGATCCCTTCTTCGCCCAGATCGGTCGAATAGACATTCAGGTTCGCATGGGTCAGCATCAATTCGATGCTCTTGGATGTCGTCGGATCGTCTTCGACCAATAGAACGCGCATGTCAGACCGTCTCCAGTTTGGGGTTGTTCAGCTTCACTTCGACGATGCTGGACATAAAAGGTTAATCACAGGTTACCGGATATGCGAAAGCATAATTATTCAACTCAAAGTTGTCTATACTTCTTCAACATGGTCGCCTTCAGCGCGGCTTCGCCATGTTCCGACACCGCAACCAGCCATTCGCGAAACTCGTCCTCGCTGATCCCGTAGCGGTCCTGCGCCTGTTTCTGCGATATCAGGCCATAGAGCACACCACGCACCACCTTGGCCTTTCGCGAGGCAACCCAACGCTGGGTATTGGCCGGCGGCAGGTCAGCCACTGTCATGGTGGAGCCGTCCGGCAGGGTCACGGCGCGCGGCCCGTCCACTTTTTTCAGATACATCGGCGAGAATCCTGTATTGCTGCCGCCAAACTGCCCCGAACAGACTTAACGGAACCTGAAACCGTCCCTTGAGAGTATCTAGGATTTTCCTATATTCCCGAGAGACTTCGACTGATTTGTTAAAGGACGGACCGCATGGCGCTGGATTACCCCGACCGCCCCAATGCCTTGGGATTGCACAAACCCGAAGATCAAACGCGCGTGGTCGTCGCCATGTCGGGCGGCGTCGACAGTTCGGTCGTGGCCGCGCACCTGTCGGATCTGGGGTTCGATGTGGTGGGCGTGACGCTGCAACTCTACGATCATGGCGCGGCGCTGGCCAAGAAGGGCGCGTGCTGTGCGGGCATCGACATTCATGATGCCCGGCGCGTTGCCGAGGAACGCGGATTCCCCCATTACGTCCTTGATTACGAAAACATTTTCAAGGACGCGGTTATAGACGAATTCGCCGACAGCTATCTTGCCGGGGCAACGCCCGTGCCCTGTATTCGCTGCAACGAGAGGGTCAAGTTCAAGGATCTTCTGGAAACGGCGCGGGATCTCGAGGCCGATTGCATGGCCACCGGCCACTATATCCAGCGCATCGACGGGCCCTCCGGCCCGGAATTGCACATGGCTGCCGATGCCGCGCGCGATCAGAGCTATTTCCTGTTTTCAACCACCCGCGAACAGCTTGCTTTCCTGCGTTTTCCGCTGGGGCATCTGCCCTCGAAACAGGCGACAAGGGATATGGCGGCGCGCTTTGGGCTGGCCGTGGCGGACAAGCCCGACAGCCAGGACATCTGTTTCGTGCCCAACGGCGATTATGCGGCGGTGATCGAGAAACTGCGCCCCGGCGCGGCGGATCCCGGCGACATCGTCGATACCGAAGGCCGCGTTCTGGGTCAGCACAAGGGGGTGATCCACTACACTGTCGGCCAAAGGCGCGGGTTGGGCATCGGCGGGCTGAGCGATCCGCTCTATGTCGTGCGGCTGGACGTGGACAAGCGGCAGGTGATTGTCGGGCCGAAATCGCTTCTGGCCACGCGCCGGGTGCCGATCGCTGAAATCAACTGGCTCGGCGACGCCCCTTTCGACAGCAGGCCAGAATGGCACCTCTCGGTCAAGGTGCGGTCAACCCGGCCGCCGCGCGAGGCGGTCGTGCGGCCGCTGTCGGCCACGACCGCCGAGGTTGAACTGCTCAGCGCCGAGGAGGGCGTGTCGCCGGGTCAGGCCTGCGTCTTTTATGAAACCGGCGGAACACGGGTGTTTGGCGGCGGGTGGATTCACCGTGGATAGGATGCCGGACGCCTAGAGACGGTCGAGCACCGCCCGGGCCGCCCGCAGCCCCGGATCGGCGCCGCCCTGGCCCAGCCTATGCATCGTCAGATCCATCGCAGCCAGTTGGCCGTCGGGCGCCGCCGCCACCTGTGCCAGGGCAGCAGCCAGCGCCGCCGGCGTGCAGCCGGGGCCGAGACATTCGGGCACCACGCGGGTGTCCGACACAAGGTTCACCAGGGTCACCGTATCGATCAACGCCATGCGCGACATGATCTGCCACGTCAGCCAGTTGAACCGGTAGCCGATCACCATCGGCACCTGCGCCGCTGCCAGCTCCAGCGACACGGTGCCCGAGGCCGCCAACGCCAGACCCGCGCTGCGGAACGCGGCACTTCTGGCGAGAGGATCGGCGGGGGTGACCACGACGGGCGCACCGGGCCAACCGGCGACGGCGGCCCGGACCATTTCCGCCAGAGACGCCGGGGCGGGCACCACGACACGCGTGCCGTCCGACCCCGCCAGATGCCGCCGCAACGCCGCGCCGAAAATCGGCGCTAGGCGCTGGACCTCGCCGCGGCGCGATCCCGGCAGCGCCAGAACCACCGGCGCGCGCCCAAGGCCATGCGCGGCGCGAAACGCCGCCACTTCGGCATCGCCGGCCACGGGTTCGGCAGCCACCGGGTGGCCGACAAAGTCGCAGGCGACCCCGGCGGCCTCCATGTAGGGCGGCTCGAAGGGCAACAAAGCCAGCACCTGATCGACACAGCCTGCCATCCGGCGCGCCCGTTCCGGCCGCCACGCCCAGACCGACGGCGCGACGTAATGCACGATGCGCGTGGCCCCCCGCGCCCGCACCAGACGTGCCACACGCAGGCAGAAATCAGGGCTGTCGATGGTGATCAGGACATCGGGGCGCGCCGCGATCACGGCTTCGGCGGTCTGGGCGATCCGGCGTTTGAGATGCCGGTAGCGCGGCAGGATCTCGGCCAGCCCCATGACGCTGAGTTCGGCCATTGGAAACCGGCTGACCAGGCCCTGCGCCTGCATGTCGGCACCCCCGATCCCGTCAAACAGCATGTCGGGCACGATCTGGCGCAGGCCACGCATCAGGGCCCCGCCCAGCTTGTCGCCGGACGGTTCGCCAGCGATCATGAAAACGCGCATCAGCCGCGCTCCCGCACCCAGAGAAACAGGCCCAGCCGGTCGCAGGCGGCCACCACGCGTTCGGCCTGAAGAACCATCACCCCGCCCGCTTCTATCACCACGCCGGAAAGGCCCGCATCGGCGGCCGCGACCACCGTGGCCGGCCCGATCACCGGCAGATCGACGCGCCGGTCCTGCCCGGCCTTGGGGCCCTTGTACAGCACGCCGCCCCGCCCGTCGTCAGCCCGGTTGGCCAGGCTGGCCAGCATCCAGTCGGTGCCGAAGGTGGCTTCCACGGCCAGGGCCTGACCGCGCCAGGCCACGCAGGCCTGGCCGACATCGGCCACCGCCATCGCCTCGACGATCCGCGCCCCGCGCGCGGCGTCGTTGCGGGCGGCGGTATCGGGCTGCGCCTCGGTTGGCACGCCGGGCGGCGGCAGCAGCGCCGGCGCGATTTCATGCGCCGCGCGCACGGCCAATCCGGCGCGTTCGAAAATGCCTATGACAGCGCGCAACGCGCCATCGTCGCCCTGTTCCAGCGCCGCCGCGATCACCGGCACCAGCGGCAACGTCGCGGCATCTATCAGCGA
This sequence comes from Paracoccaceae bacterium, assembly GCA_024742705.1. Classification (GTDB taxonomy): domain Bacteria; phylum Pseudomonadota; class Alphaproteobacteria; order Rhodobacterales; family Rhodobacteraceae; genus JANSXZ01. Next base: position 14,981 of record JANSXZ010000027.1, read on the forward strand.
AGGATCGACCCGCGGCCGGGCGATGCCGCCCGCCATGCACACAGATGTCACACCGCGCGCCTGAAGCGCCGCGATCAGGCTGCCGAGGGTTTCAAGCCGGAACCGGATATCAACCGAAAGGCCCTCGGGCGTGGCCCCCTCGAACGCGACCACAAGCGGCGGTTCCGACAGGGCCGAAACCACGGCGGCGGGCAGGCTGCCCCGTCCGGCGATCAGCGCGATCATCTCTCAACCCGGTGTCAGGAAATGCCGGCCGCTGTCGGCCAGGACAAAGGCGGTGATCTGACGAACATAGGCGCTGTCGGTTTCGGCATCCAGACGTTCGGCCCGGTCGTGGAAGGTGCCTTCGCCCTGCGCCAGCATCTGGAACGCGGCGCGCAGCGCGGTAATGTCGGCGCGCGCCACGCCGCGCCGCTTCAGCCCGACCAGGTTCAGACCATCGAGAACACCGCGCGGCGCCTGCACCAGCCCGTAAGGGATCACATCGTTGGTCACCATTGTCACCGCCCCCACGATCGCGCCCTGCCCCACGCGCACGTGCTGGTGGATGCCGGAAAGGCCACCAATGATCACATCGTCCTCGATCACGCAATGCCCGGCCACGGCCGCCGAATTCACCACGATCACGCGGTCGCCGATCTGGGCGTCATGGGCGATGTGACACCCCGCCATGAACAGCCCGTCATCGCCCACGCGGGTGATCCCGCCGCCACCCTGGGTGCCGCAGTTCATCGTCACATGCTCGCGGATGCGGTTGCGCGCACCAATGACCAGGCGGGTCTTTTCGCCCTGGAATTTCAGATCCTGCGGAATTTCACCGATCACCGCGAAAGAAAAAACCACTGTCTCGGCTCCGATTTCGGTACAGCCGCCGATGACCACATGCGATTTCAGTTCCACACGGTCGCCCAGAACCACGTCGGACCCGACCACGCAAAACGGGCCGATGCGCACATCCGCACCCAGAACCGCCCCCGGCTCGATCACCGCGCTGGGATGGATCAACGGCGTTCCGGTCATGCGCCGGCGCCTTCCATCATCGCGGTGAACTCGGCCTCGGCGGCCATCTCGCCCTCGACCTCGGCAACCCCGCCAAAACGCCAGACCCGCGCCCCGGCCTTGCCCCGCAGCGTTGTCAGTTTCAGTTCGAGAACATCGCCCGGCGACACCTTCCGACGGAACTTGCATTTGTCGATCGCCATGAAATAGACCTGCATGTTGCGGTCCTGCATGTTCATCGCAACCCCGGCCATCACCGCGGCGGTCTGCGCCATGGCCTCGACGATGGTGACACCCGGCATCACCGGATTGCCCGGAAAGTGGCCCTGGAAATGCGGTTCGTTCATGGTGACATTCTTGATCCCGCGCGCCGAACGCGTGCCGTCGATGTCCACCACCTTGTCGATCAGAAGAAACGGATAACGATGCGGCAGGATGCGCTGAATCATCAGGATGTCGGCGCTTTGCAGGGTGTCGGTCATGGGCTGGCTACTCTCGTTATGTCAGGCCCGTGCCTAGCAATCCCCAACCGGCGTGGCAAGCACGGCGGGCCTAGTCGAGATCTTCCCCATCGCCGATGGCGGCGTTGATCCGCGCGATGGCGGCATCGGTCACATCCGTCGAATTGGCGCTGAGAAACACGCTGGCCCGTTCGAGCACCACGGCCGCGCCGGCCTCGCGCATCAGATCCTCGAGCACGGGAACCGCCGCGCGCAGAAAGCGCACGCGGTCGGCTTCGTTGCGTTGGGTCAGCGCGCGCGCCTTGGCGTCCTGTTCGCGGCGGATCGTCTGCACCTTTTCATCGAAGGCATCGGCCAGAAGGCGAAAGGCATCCGGCTGCATCTGTGCGCGCTTTTCGGTCAGCGTGCGCTCTTCCTCGGTCAGTTCCGCCTCGATCCTGCGGTTTTCGGCGGCCAGTCGCGCGCCCTGCTCCTGGATCTCGCGCGCGACACGCAGGCCAAACCGCGAATCCGAAAACAGCCTTTCGCTTTCAACCGTCAGGATCGGGCTCTGGACCACGCCCAGTTGCTGTGCCCGCGCCGGAACCGGACAGGCGCACCAGACGACAAGCGCCAGCAGCGTCAGCCAGCGCGACAAATCAGAAGGTGGTGGAAATCGTGAAATCGAAGGACTGCTCCTGATCGAAGGCTTCCTTGCGGACCGCGTTCGAGAAGTTGAAACGCAGCGGTCCCAGAACCGAATCCCACAGCAGCGACACGCCGATCACATGGCGCGCCGAATTGTCGTTGCCGATGATCGTGCCGCCGGTGGTGTTGACGTTGTCGAGGTTCCAAAGGCTGCCGACATCGTAGAACACCGCACCGCGCAGGCCCAGTTCCTCCGGCAGGCCCAGCGGGAATTCTGCCTCGAGGCTGACAACCGCATAGAGATTGCCGCCCAGGGCATCGTTGTTGCCGCCGCTGGTGTCGCGCGGGCCGATCCCGCTCGGCTCGAACCCGCGCATGATGTCGGGGCCCAGCACGAAACGGTCGGTCGCGCGGCTGAATCCGTTGCGCCAGTTCAGCGCTCCGGCCTCGAAGGTTGCGCGCAGCGTCACCTCTTCGTTCAGAACCATGCGCTGACCGATCACCTTGGCGCGGGTGCGGATGAATTCGTTGTCGCCACCGATGCCAGCGAAATCCTGGCCCACTTCCACCAGAACGCCCGCTGTCGGATTCAGGCCAGACAGGCGGCTGTCGAAGGTATAGGTGTAGCCGATCGAACTGCTGGTGCGGGCACCCTGCGCGATTTCGCTGCCGATCACTGTGCCGTGGACCGGCGTGTCACGCGCCAGCATCTCGCTGCGCTCGCCCGAATAGCGCACCTGCAACTTGCTGTTTTCCGCCACCGGGAATGTGAGCCCGGTGCTGAAGTACAGCCTTTCGGTGTCATAGGAAGCGAAGCTGCTATCGGCCTCGGAATACCCGATGTCGAAGTCAAAGCGCACGTCGCGGCCCAGAAGCGCCGGTTCGGAGAAGCCTATGCCGTATTGTTCGGCGTCCTCGGCCCCCGAATAATCCAGCCGAAGGCGCTGGCCGCGGCCCAGCCAGTTGGATTCGCGCAGCCCCAGCGCCACGCCGAAGCCGTCGTTTACCGAATACGAACCGCCGAGGCTGAGCGTACCTGTCGGCTTCTCCTCGACATCCACATCGACAATCACCTGGTTCGCCGACGACCCCTCGCGCGCCTCGACCGAGGCATCGCCGAAAAAGCCCAGCGCGCGAATCCGCTCGGCGCTTTCGCGCACCTCGCGCGGGTTGAACGGATCGCCTTCGACAATCCGGAACTGCCGCCGTACCACGCGGTCCAGCGTGGTGGTGTTGCCCTCGATATCGATGCGTTCGACGAAGATGCGCGGACCACGGGTCAGAACGAATTCAACGTCCAGCGTCAGGTCGCGGTCGTTGCGGGTGATGCGCGGTTCTACGCGCAGGAAGTCGATGCTGTTGCGGATCGCCAGACGTTCCATGCGCGCGATCGAATTCTCGACGAGCGATGGCGAATAGACAACACCGGGGCGGATCTTGAGGATCGACTGAAACGCATCCGCGTCGGCCTCGGCCACCTCGCTGACGGTGGTGATCTGGCCAAACCGGAATTGCTGGCCTTCCTGCACGTTGAACACAACGAAGAACCCGTCGCGTTCGCGCGACAGTTCGGCGTTCACCGAATTGGTGCGGAAATCCACATAGCCCCGCGACAGATAGAAATCGCGCAGCACCTGCTTGTCGAATTCGATCCGGTCGGCCACCAGCGTGTCGTTGCGCACCAGCGCGCGCAGGATCGTGGCCTGTTTGGTATCGAGAACACGGCGCAAGCGGCGATCGGAAAAGACCCGGTTGCCGACAAAGCTGACACGTTCCACTTCCACCGTGTCACCTTCGGAGATCTCGAAGATCAGATCGACCCGGTTTTCCGAACGGCGGATGATGCGCGGCGTGACAGCCGATGCGATGCGGCCCTGCTGCGAATAGGCTTCGGCGATGGTGTTGGCGTCGCGCTCGGCCTTGGACGGGCTGAACACCTGGCGAGGCGTCGATTCGATGAACCCCGCCAGATCCTCGTCGCCGATGCGACGGTTGCCTTCAAAGCTGATGCGGTTGATCGTGGGAAATTCGGTGACGCGGATCACCAGACGGTTGCCGCGCGGCTCGAAGTCGACGGATTCGAACAGGCCGCTGTCGAGCACACGCTGATAGGCGTCGTTCAACGCGCCGCCACTGATCGTCTGGCCACGGGCGATGCCGGTGTAATTGACGATGGTGCCGGTCTGGATGCGTTGATTGCCTTCCACCACGACCGAATTGAAGCGATAGTCCTGCGCGATGGCTCTGCCGGGCAGAAAAACCAACAGCAACGCAAGGGCTAGCCCGAACGCGGCAAGAAGATTGATCAACTCCTTGTGTCCGCCGGCCCGCGATACGCAGGATGTGCCCGCAAACTTGCCTAGTGCCATACCCGAACCGCCCGCTTTCTTGTTCATCACCGGGAATTGACTAGCGGGATTGGATGGGGATGTCAAAAGCACAAAGGCCCCGCCGCGATGCATTTGCGCGGTGCCGTTGCATGGCGGTGTCAGAGTGTGCCCAGCCACGCCCCCGCGCCAAGCGCTATGATGATCGTTGCCAGGTAGATGATGCGGTCCCAGTTCAGTTCCATCACGAGGCTGAGGCCACGGTAAGATTCCTGAAGTGTGTGCATGGTTACTGCCTTTCCGATGCGTACCTTCGGGCGGATATCACACAGGAATGTGGCAAGAGTTTGTCCCACCGCGTGGCGCCGGCCGGCGGCGGCCTAGCGCGGCGGCAGATGCGTGAAGCTGGGAAGCCCGTCGGGAATGATGTGGAACGGCTGCTTGTCGACCGTGTAGATCGCCACGCGCGCGCTGTCGAAAATCGACGGGTCGTCAAGCGATCCTGCCTTCAGAACCACGTTCTTCTGCCCGTCGATCACGGTGCAGATGTGGGTGCCGCAGGTCGGACAGAATTCACGGGTGACCGGCGCTTCCAGATCGTCGCGCGCAAAACTGGCGGCGCTGCCCTTGGAATAACGGAACCCGTCGGCCGGGACCAAAAGGAAATAGTTGGGGCCACCGCCCGAGAAATACTGACACTCGCGGCAGTGACACTGCGCCTTGAGGACCGGGTCTCCATCCGCTTCATAGCGCAGCGCGCCACAGTAGCATCCGCCAGTCAAGCTCATGTCGTTGCGTCCCTTTTGCCGTTTCCGGGGATATCCATAGCAGGTTCCTCACCGGATACCAATGCAGCGCGTGTCACGGGCAGAAAATGTCATTGCCCAGCGAAAACACCATCAGGGAAAGGATCATCGCCAGCCCCGCGGCCATCAGCACCTTAAGCGCGCCGTCGCTGGGCGGCCGGCCGGTAACGGCCTCGTAGGCGTAAAACACCAGGTGCCCCCCGTCCAGCGCAGGGATCGGGAACAGGTTCAGCAGGCCCACCGCCGCCGACAGGACCGCGATGAACCAGATGAACGATTGCGCGCCCTGGCTGGCCATCGCGCCCGAGGTTTCGGCGATGCCGATCGGGCCGCTCAGATTGCAGGTGCTGATCGCGCCCGTCACCATATGCCACAACCCCGAGAACGACCCCTCGATGATGCGCCAGGTCTGCGCCACGCCGCCTGACAGCGCCTCGATCGGGCCAGCGGCCTCGGTGGCCGGATCGAAGGCCATGCCGCCAACGATTCCAATGCGCCAATGGGTGACGAAACCGCCCTCGGGCTGCGGTTCGTCCACGCGTTTCGGCGCCAGGGTGAACGAAAGCGTTTCGCCGTCGCGCCACACCTCCAGATCCAGCGCGCGGCCCTGCGATCCTTCCACGGCGGTGCGCAGCTGGTCGAAGGCGAAGACGCCGGCGCCATCGACGCCGGTGATCACGTCGCCGGCCTTCAGCCCAGATGCAAAGGCCGCGCTCTGCGGAGCGACCTGCAGGACATGCGGCGGAAACAGATACGGACCGTCGACGACAGTCACCGCGTCGCCGCGCCGCACACGGTAATCGAGCACCGGCGCAAGCGGGATGCCAGCGGTGAAATCGGCCCATGCGTCGGAATCGTCGAAGTCGGGCGTTGCGCGGCCCGCGATTTCGAGGATTTCGTCGCCGGCGCGCAGGGTGTATTCGGACGCTGCCGGCAGCGGTCGCAGATCGCCCACGGTCAGCGGATCGGTGGCCACCCCGCGCGACATCAGCACCAGCGCAAACACCAGGATCGACATCGCGAAATTGAACGCGGGCCCCGCCGCCACGGTGGCCGCCCGCGCCCAGAGCGGCGCGCCATGCATGGTGCGGCGCAGATCGGCGGGATCGGCCGAGGCCGCGCGCATGGCGTCTTCGTCCTTGCCCGACGCCGCATCGGCATCGCCCATGAACTTGACATAGCCGCCGAAGGGCAGCAGCGCGATCTGCCAGCGGGTGCCGCGCCTGTCGACGCGTGACGCCAGCACCGGGCCGAAACCGATGGAAAACACCTCGGCGTGGATCCCCGACCAGCGGCCGACGATGTAATGGCCGTACTCATGCACCGCCACGATCACCGAAAGCGCAAGAACAAAGGCCACGATTGTCCAGATCAGCGATCCGAACTGCGGGATCAATCCCAGAATATCCAAACTGTCACCCGGTCCGTTCCGTCATCACTTCATCTGCGCATATCCGTGCCAGATGGTCCGTTTGCATCACGTTATCAAGGGTCATTGCGGCATCAATGAGACCGGGCCGCGCATCCAGCCGTTCCAGAACTTCCTCGACCACCTCGGCCATGTCCAGAAAACCGATGCGCCCGGCGATGAACGCATCCAGCGCACGCTCCTTTGCGGCATTGAAAACCGCACCGGACAGACCGTGGCGATCCATCACAGCGCGCGCCAGCCGCAGCGCCGGATAGCGTTCGGGATCGGGCGCGCGAAACGTCAGCTGGGCGATCTGCGCAAGGTCCAGACGATGCACCGGCAGGTTGCGCCTGTCGGGCCAATGCAGCGCATAGCCGATGGCGTGGCGCATGTCGGGCGGACCGACATGCGCCATCAGCGCGCCGTCGACGAAACCGACCAGCGCGTGGATCATCGATTCGGGATGCACCACGGTTTCGATCTGGTCGGGGCGCACGCCGAAGTATTCGCGCGTCTCGATCAGCTCCAGCGCCTTGTTGAACATCGACGCCGAGTCGATGGTGATCCGCTGTCCCATGTCCCAGTTCGGGTGACTCGAGGCTTCGGCCAGTGTTGCCTTGCGCAGCGCCGCAAGCGGCCAGTCGCGGAACGCGCCGCCCGAGGCGGTGATGATAACGCGCTCGATGGCCGCCGGATCTTCGCCGACCAGCGCCTGGAAAACCGCCGAATGTTCGCTGTCCACGGGCAACAGCCGCGCGCCGGACGCCCGCGCCGTCTCGAGAATCAGAGGCCCCGCGCAAACCAGCGATTCCTTGTTGGCCAGCGCCAGGTGCGCGCCCTGTTGCAGCGCCGCAAGACCGGGCGCGAGGCCCGCCGAACCGACGATCGCGGACATCACCCAATCGGCCGGACGCGCGCCCGCCTCGATCAGCGCCGCGGCCCCGGCCGCCGCCGCGACGCCGCTGCCGGCGAGCGCTTCGCGCAAATCGGGCAACAGATGGTCATGTGCCGTCACCGCCAGATCGGCACCCAGCCTGCGCGCATCGGCGGCCAGTTGCGCGATGTTGCGCCCGCCCGTCAACGCCACGACATCGTATTCGTCAGGCGCGCGCGCGATCAGATCAATGGTGTTCTGCCCGATCGAACCGGTCGCGCCCAGGATCGACACCCGCCGCATCACGGCAGCTCCGCGGGCAAGCCGATGAACGGCATGACCATCAGGAAAAACACCGAAGCGCCCAGCATGCCATCAAAACGGTCCAGCAGCCCGCCATGGCCGGGGATCAGCGCGCTTGAATCCTTCACGTGCATCTTCCGCTTGACAGCGCTTTCCGCGATGTCGCCCATCTGCGAGGCCATCGAAACCGCCACCGACACCCCGATCAGTTGCAGCCCCGCGCCGGAATGGCCGGCAAATCCCAGCCCGACCGCCGCAGCCCCCAGCCAGCCGGCCGCGGTCCCCGACCAGGTTTTCTTGGGGCTGACCCGAGGCCAGAACTTGGGCCCGCCAAGAAACCGGCCGGCGAAATACCCGGCCACATCGGTGACCACCACGACCGAGGCCAGCCAGAGCATCCAGAGGAACCCCAGTTCGTCGCGGACCGTCATCATGCCGAAACCGGCCCAGACCACCAGCACCGAGAAGGTGGTGAAGACCGTGCGATTGTGATCCAGCCGCCCCAGACCGACCAGCGCCGGCAGGAAAAGCAAAGGCAGCGCAAGGCCCACGGGCAGATAGATCGCCACCATCACGGCGGTGCCCGCCCCGGCCCCCAGTTGCCACGCCAGGGCCGGCTGGTCGGGCGACACCATGCGCACCAGTTCCCAGATCATCGCACCGCAAATCGCCGCCACGAACAGGTGGAACACATCGCCGCCGAAAGCCACCGCGCCCAGACCGACCACAACCATCACCGCGCCCGATATCATTCGGGCGGCCAGATCGGACCAGCGCTCGTTGCCGGTCATGCGCTTGTCGCTCCGAACCGACGCTCGCGGGCGCCATAACCCTTGCAGAGCCGCGCCAGTTCGTCGCCGGTGAAGTCCGGCCAGAGCGTATCGATGAATTCGTATTCGGCATAGGCCGACTGCCACAGCAGGAAATTCGAAATCCGCGCCTCGCCGCTGGTCCGGATCACCAGATCGGGGTCGGGCAACACCCGCGTGTCCAGGTAGCGCGGCAGGGTTTCCTCGTCCACGTCGTCGGGGCACAGCTTGCCCGAGGCCACATCGGCGGCCAGAAGCCGCGTGGCGCGGGCCACCTCGTCGCGCGCGCCGTAATTCAGCGCGATCGTCAGGTTGATCTGGGTGTTGTGGCGGGTCAGCGCCTCGACCTCGTCCATCAGCGCGATCAGCTTGGCATCCAGCCGCACCCGGTCGCCGATGAAGCGCACCCGCACATGTTCGTCGTGCAGCGCGCGCATTTCCTTGGCGATATAGCGGCGAAACAGGTTCATCAGTCCGGCAACCTCGACCTGGGTGCGCTTCCAGTTTTCGGTCGAAAAGGCGAAGATCGTGAGATACTCGATGCCCAGATCCTTGGATGCCTGGACGATCTCGCGCACCCGTTTGGCCCCCGCGTGATGCCCGTAAAGGCGCGGACGATGGCGCGCCTGGGCCCAGCGTCCGTTGCCATCCATGATGATGGCAACGTGTTTGAGACCATGCGGCGGCGCGTTGTCGAGGGCAGAGTGTTGCACGTCGGATCAGACCTGCATGATTTCGGCTTGCTTGGTCTCCAGTTGCGCATCGACCGCCTTGATCATCGTATCGGTCAATTCCTGAACCTCGGTCTCCCAGAACTTCTGATCGTCTTCCGACAGGCCATCGGCCTTGGCCTTCTTGATCTGGTCCATGCCGTCGCGCCGGACGTTGCGGATCGCCACGCGCGCGCTTTCGGCGTATTGCCCGGCCACCTTGGTCAGATCGCGGCGACGCTCCTCGTTCAGTTCGGGGATCGGCAGCATGATGATGGTCCCGTTAAGCTGCGGGTTGATCCCCAGCCCGCTTTCACGGATCGCCTTTTCCACCTTGCTGACAAGGCCCTTGTCCCAGACATTGATCGTGACCATGCGCGGTTCGGGCACGTTCACGGTGCCGACCTGGTTGATCGGGGTCTTCTGGCCATAAGCCTCGACCATCACTGGCTCAAGCATCGAAGCGCTTGCGCGCCCGGTGCGAAGCGATGCGAATTCGGTGCGCAGGTTCGCCATGGCTCCGTCCATCCGCCTTTGCAGATCGTCGGTGTCCAGTTCGAAGTCTTCTGCCATGCGCTCTACTCCTCAGTCTTCTTGTGGGGCCTTCATAACGTCAACCCTGCACCCTTGTATAGGTGCCTTGCCCGGCCAGAATTCCACGAAACCCGCCGGGTTCGTCCAGCGAGAAGACGATGATCGGCAGGCTGTTGTCGCGTGCCAGCGCGATTGCGCTGGCGTCCATCACCCCAAGCCGCTTCGACAGGCAATCGTCATAGCTGACCGTGTCGTAGCGCACCGCATCGGCATGCTTGTTGGGATCCTTGTCATAGACCCCATCGACCTTGGTGCCCTTGAAGATCGCCTCGCAGGACATTTCGTTGGCCCGCAGGGTGGCGGCGGTGTCGGTGGTGAAATACGGGTTGCCGGTGCCCGCGGCAAAGATGCACACGCGCTTTTTCTCCAGATGGCGCACCGCGCGCCGCCGGATGTAGGGCTCGGCCACTTCGTTCATGGTGATGGCGCTGATCACGCGGGTGTGCACGCCCAGCTGGTCCAGCGCCGATTGCATCGCCAGCGCGTTCATTACCGTGGCCAGCATGCCCATGTAATCGGCGGTGGTGCGTTCCATGCCCTGCGCGCTGCCCTGGAGGCCGCGAAAGATATTGCCGCCGCCGATCACCATGCATATCTCGACGCCCATGTCGCGAACGGATTTGACCTCGGCGGCGATCCGTTCGACAGTCGGCGGGTGCAGGCCATAGCCTTGCGGGCCCATCAGCGCCTCGCCCGAAATCTTCAGCATGACGCGTCGGAACGCGGTTTCGGCGGGCGGTTTTTCGGCTGGGGTCATGTTGCACTCCGGGGGGACGCAGGGGTATTCGGGCGCAAAATGAATGAAATCGCGGGCAGGTTCAATGCGCGATCAAGCCAAGGCCCGATAGTATGACCGCACCGCCCTTGCCACGCCTCGATCCCGACCGGCCGGTGCTGATCGCTGGGCCGACGGCATCCGGCAAATCCGATCTGGCGCTCAGAATCGCCGACGCATCCGGTGGCGTGATCATCAACGCCGACGCAAGCCAGGTCTATGACTGCTGGCGGGTTGTCACCGCGCGGCCATCGCCGCAGGACTGCGCGCGCCATCCACACCGGCTCTATGGGCATGTGCCCTGGAACGTTGTCCATTCCGCCGGCGACTGGCTGCGCGAGGTCGCGCCGCTGCTGCGCGCCGGGGCAGGCGCGCGGCCCATAATAGTCGGTGGCACCGGGCTGTTCTTTGCCGCGCTGACCCAAGGGCTGGCCGACATACCGCCGGTGCCGCCGCAGGTGCGCGCGCGCGCCGACAAGATGGCGCTTGCGGCGCTGCGCGACGCGCTCGATCCGGCCAACCGCGCGCGGGTGCAACGCGCCTGGGAAGTGCAGCAGGCCACCGGGCGCGGCCTTGCCGCCTGGCACGACGCGACGCCGCCGCCGATGCTGGATGTCGCCGCGTGCCACGCGCTGGTGCTGGAGGCGCCCCGCGACTGGCTGAGCCCGCGCATCGCCACCCGGTTCGACAGGATGATCGCCGCGGGTGCGCTGGACGAGGTGGCCGCGATGCGCGCGCATCACGATCCGTCACTGCCGGCCTTCCGCGCGATCGGTGTTCCCGAACTGATGGCGCATGTCGCCGGTGACATCGATCTGGATACCGCGCGCGACCGTGCGGTGATCGCCACCCGGCAATATGCCAAGCGGCAACGCACCTGGTTTCGGGCGCGAATGGCGGGATGGACCCCGATCGCGCCCGGATGATCGCAGCGGCCGGTTGCACTTTTGCAACCGCTGTGATCTGGAAGGCCGCGAATTCACCGCAGGGACATATTGAATTCGCACATGTCGGCCGAATCCGCCTTTCACCCACCCACCGCTTCGGTGCAACTGCTGACGCTGGCACAGCTGACCCATGGCGGCGACTGGCAGCTCGAGCTTGCGCATGACCGCGACGCGCATCTGCTGATCTGGATCACGCGCGGACAGGGCGTGGCGCTGTTTGACGGCATCCGCCGCGGCATCGGCACCCACAACGCGCTGTTCGTGCCAGCGCGCACGCTGATGGCAGTGCACCTTGGCCGGCAGGCCTATGGCCAGGCGGTTGTGGTGCCGCGGGATGCCGACCATCTGTTTCCGGCCGAGCCCTGGCACCTGCGCATCCGCGACGTGATGGCACAAAAGGAACTGACCGCGCTGTTCGAGGCAATGGGACGCGAGCAATCCTCGGCACGGGCGCTGCACGATGCGGCGATGTCGGCACAGGCCAGACTGATGGCGATCTGGCTGCACCGCCACATCGAGGCCAGCGCCGATCCTGCCAGGCCCGACCGCGCCACCCTTCTGATGCAGCGGTTTTCGGCCCGCATCGTCGCGCATTATCACAGCAAGCAGACGTTGGCGGAACATGCCGCCGCGCTTTCGGTAACGCCGACGCATCTGAACCGCGTCTGCCGGGCGGCGACCGGCAAGACCGCTTCGGCGCTGCTGAGCGAACGCCTCGTGCACGCCGCACGCCGCCTTCTGGCCGGCACCGATGCCCCCGTGGGGCATATCGCCACGCACCTGGGATTTGCCAGCGCGGCGTATTTCACCCGGTTCATGCTGCACCATTGCGGCCTGACGCCCACGGCACTGCGCCGCGCGGCCGAGAACCCGCAACGCCAACAGGGCGCACAGCCCCTGCCCCGGCTGGCGCGCTAATTCGGCCACGGCCCGGTGCTTGCGTCGCTTTTTTGCAAGTCACATGTCGGATTCCGACCATTGATCGGCGAAACCAAGCGTTGACGCGGCCGGTTAACTTGTGCGGAATGAACGCACGGCGGTCTTCGGGCCGATCGCGCACAGCCCCGGGGCCGCAGTACCGGCACATGGCGGTTGATCGACTGGCGGGCGCACCGCGCCGAAAACGCCACAGCGCGACCTGAACGCACCGCGCGGGCGCCGCGTGGCACGACATGAATCCGCTGCGCGCGCCACCGATGGCCTGCCGCAGGGCACAAAGACAACAAGGCCCCGGAACCAGGGGCCGAGACCGAACAACAGGGGACCCAATGGGACTGTTTATCTTACGCAGAACGGGTGTGATGATCCTGACGGCCTTGTGCCTGACGTACATCGTGTTCTTCATGACGAACCTCTTTCCGAACCTTGAGAAACTGGCCAAGACCCAGGGCAATTTCCGCATGTCCGACGAGGCGGTGCTGAGCTGGTTGACCAAGGAAGGCTACATGCAGCCAACGCCGGTCAAATATGGCCAGTGGCTGGGCGTGCTGCCGGGCTGGACGCTGGAAACCGAGGACGGCGTGACCGGGCGCTGCGTGCGCGGCACCGTCACCCCGGACGAGGCGGCCGCGGCCCCCACCTTCTGCGGCATCCTGCAAGGCGACTGGGGCCGCTCGACCGTGTTCAAGGACGAGGTTTCGACCATCGTCGCCGCGCGTCTGAGCAACACCGGCAAGCTGATGGGCTGGGTTCTGGTGCTGATGATCCCCATGGCGCTTCTGGTGGGCGTGCTGGCGGGAATGCGCGAGGGATCGGCCACCGACCGCACCCTTTCGACATTCTCGATCGCCACCACCGCCACGCCGGAATACGTCTCGGGCGTGATCTTCATCGCGGTCTTCGCATCTTCGGCGGTGGGGCTGAAATGGTTCAAGGGCACAGCCACATCGGCGATGGAGAACGCCACATTCGAAAACTTCTTCCTGCCGGTTCTGACGATTTCGCTTTACGGGATGGGATACATCGCGCGGATGACGCGGGCGTCGATGACCGAGGTGATGACGGCGCAATACATCCGCACCGCCCGCCTGAAGGGCGTTTCGTTTCCCAACATCGTGGTTAAACACGCCCTGCGCAACGCCCTGATCGCACCGTTCACAGTGATCATGTTGCAATTCCCGTGGCTTCTGAACGGCGTCGTGATCGTAGAGACGTTGTTCAACTACAAGGGCTTCGGCTGGGTTCTGGTGCAGGCGGCGGGCAACAACGACATCGAACTGCTGCTGGCCGTATCGGTCGTGTCGGTTATCGTGGTGCTGGTGACGCAGCTGATATCGTATATCGGCTATGTCTACCTCAACCCGCGCATTCGCATTTCATAAGGAGGCGGGACCATGGAACCTTTGACTTGGGGCGCAATCATCGTCCGGCTTCTGACCCAGTTCATTCCGGTCTGGATTGCCCTGGCGGTGCTGTTCGGCGCATCGATTGCCTACAAACGGAAACTGGGCCTTTACGGCAAGCTGTTTGACAGCCCGATCGGCATGGTCGGCTTCGGGCTGGTGATGTTCTGGGTGTTCACCGGGCTGTTCGGGGCGATGGACCTGATCGTCACGCACGATCCGCTTTCGCAGGTGTCGGGCATGAAGAACAAGGTGCCGGGCACGCCGATGCGCGGCGCCGAGGATGGCGAATATGCCTATTATCTGCTGGGTGGCGACAACCTGGCACGCGATGTCTTCAGCCGGATGGTATCGGGCGCCTGGGTGGTGGTGCAGATCGCGCCTCTGGCCACGCTGTTCGCCTTCATGGTGGGCATCACGCTGGGCCTGCCGGCGGGCTATTACGGCGGACGGCTGGACACGCTGCTTTCGTTCCTGGCCAACCTGATTCTGGCCTTCCCGGTCATCTTGCTGTTCTACCTGCTGGTCACGCCCGAGATCGTGGCGACGGGTGTGCCGAACTTCATGGCGATCGTGCTGTTCATCTTCCCGCTGATCTTTGTCGGCGTGTTGCTGAACTCGCGGTATTACACGCAGCCTTCGTTCCGCACGCCGCTTCTGATCGGGGTGCTGGGGGTGATGCTCTGGCTGTATCTGTCGCTGATCTCGGAGGCCGGATCGGTGGTGCAGGTGCTGCCGGGCTTTCTGGATCTGTTCGATATTCCGGGTGGAATCCTGGTGGTCTTCGTTTCGGTGGTCTTCGTGAATTCGCCCACGGTATTCCGTATCGTGCGCGGGCTGGCGATGGACATCAAGACCCGCGACTATGTGGCCGCCGCGCAGACCCGTGGCGAGGGCCCCTGGTACATCATGCTCTGGGAGATCCTGCCCAATGCGCGTGGCCCGCTGATCGTCGATTTCTGCCTGCGCATCGGCTATACGACGATCCTTCTGGGCACTCTGGGCTTTTTCGGGCTGGGGCTGCCGCCGGAAAGCCCGGACTGGGGCAGCACGATCAACGAGGGGCGCAAGCTGCTTTCGATCTACCTGCACCCGGCGCTGCCGCCGGCGGTTGCGCTGCTGAGCCTGGTTCTGGGACTGAACCTTCTGGCCGACGGGCTGCGTGAAGAAAGCCTGAAGGACTGATGGCGGCGCTGCGGCACAGCCACGCGGCGCGCGGCGTCCGGTCCTTTCCGCGACGGCACCGCGTCCGCGCGGGCGGCGCAACAGGTTGAACCGACGGGACCGGGGGCCAGCCCCCGGACCCCCGGGATATTTTGGGCAAGGGGAAAGCCGGGTGGTTTTCCGATCCGCCGACAGGGAGACGACGATGGTCAAGGACAAAAGCTATACCGGACCGATTCTGGAGATCGACAAGCTGTCGATTTCGTTTTTCACGCGGTTGCGCGAGATTCCGGCGGTTATGGATTTCTCGGTTACGGTGCAGCCCGGCGAGGCGGTGGGCCTGGTGGGCGAATCGGGCTGCGGCAAGTCGACGGTCGCTTTGGGGGTGATGCAGGACCTGGGCAAGAACGGGCGTGTCGTCGGCGGTTCGATCAAGTTCAAGGGGCGCGACCTGGGCGCGATGAGCGACGCGGAGTTGCGCGATATCCGCGGATCGGAAATCGCCATGATCTACCAGGAGCCGATGGCATCGCTGAACCCGGCGATGAAGATCGGGCGGCAATTGATGGAAGTGCCGATGATCCACCAGGGCATGAACGAGAAGGACGCCTATGAGCGCGCCTTGCAGGTGGTCACCGATGTGAAGCTGCCCGACCCCAAGCGCATCCTGAATTCGTTTCCGCACCAGTTGTCGGGCGGTCAGCAACAGCGGATCGTGATCGCCATGGCGCTGATGAGCGAGCCGGCGCTGTTGATCCTGGACGAGCCGACGACCGCTCTGGACGTCACCGTGGAGGCGGCGGTTGTCGAACTGGTGAAGGATCTTGGCAAGAAGTACGGCACATCCATGCTGTTCATCAGCCACAATCTGGGCCTGGTGCTGGAAACCTGCGACCGGATCTGCGTGATGTATTCTGGCGAAGCAGTCGAACGCGGGTCGATCGAGGATGTCTTCGACCAGATGCAGCATCCCTATACCCAGGCGCTGTTCCGGTCGATCCCCCTGCCCGGCGCGGACAAGAACTCGCGCCCGCTGATCGCAATTCCCGGGAATTTCCCGTTGCCGCACGAACGGCCCAACGGCTGCAATTTTGGCCCGCGGTGCGATTACTTCGAGGCCGGGCGCTGTGATCAGGGCGATATCCTGATGGAGCAGGTGCCGGGCAACGACAGGCATCACACCCGCTGTCTGAAGTTCCGCGAGATCGACTGGAACGCGCCGCTGGCGCTGGCCGATACCAAGCAGAAGGGCGAAATCGGCAAGGTTGTCCTGAAGATAGACAACCTGAAGAAGTATTACGAGGTGGCCGCCAATGCGATGTTCGGCGGCGGCGACAAGAAGGTGGTGAAGGCCAACGAAACGCTGAGCTTCGAGGCGCGCGAGTCGGAAACACTGGCCATCGTGGGCGAATCGGGCTGCGGAAAATCCACATTCGCCAAGGTGCTGATGGGTCTGGAGACTGCGACCGAGGGCCAGATCCTTCTGGACAACCGGAACATCGAACAGACGGCCATCCAGCAGCGCGACACCAAGACGGTGGCCGACATCCAGATGGTGTTCCAGAACCCCTTCGACACGCTGAACCCGTCGATGTCGGTGGGGCGCCAGATCATGCGCGCGCTGGAAATCTTCGGTTATGGCGCGAACGACGCCGAGCGGCGCCAGCGGATGCTGGAACTGCTGGACCTGGTGAAGCTGCCGCGCGCCTTTGCCGACCGGATGCCGCGGCAGCTGTCGGGCGGTCAGAAACAGCGGGTGGGAATCGCCCGGGCGTTTTCGGGCGGTGCCCGGATCGTTGTGGCGGACGAACCCGTGTCGGCGCTGGACGTTTCGGTGCAGGCTGCGGTGACCGATCTGTTGATGGAGATCCAGCGCGAGGAAAAGACCACACTGCTGTTCATCAGCCACGATCTGTCGATCGTGCGCTACCTCAGCGATCGGGTGATGGTGATGTACCTGGGCCATGTTGTCGAACTGGGCACCACCGACCAGGTGTTTTCGCCACCCTATCACCCCTATACCGAAGCCCTGCTTTCGGCCGTTCCGATCGCCGATACCAAGGTGAAGAAACAGCATATCGTTCTCGAGGGCGATATACCCTCGGCGATGAACCCGCCGCCGGGGTGCCCGTTCCAGACGCGCTGCCGCTGGAAGTCGCAGGTGCCGGGCAACCTGTGCGAAACCCAGGTGCCGCCGGTTCGCTTGCTTGAAGGCAACCACCAGGTGAAATGCCATCTGAGCGACGAAAAGATGGCCGAGATGGAACCGGTGATCCAGATCGCCGCCGAATGAGGCCACCGTGGCCCCTGCCCCCGCAGCGGGCGGCGGCGGGGGCGCGGTTCAGTCGTTGAGCCGGGCGAGACGCGCGGCGACAGAAAGGCCGTGCGCCTCGAGGCTTTCAGAAGAGGCCAGCCGCTCGGCCGCGGGGCCGATGGCACGCAGCGCCTCGGGGGTCATCCGCGCCAGCGTCGTGCGTTTCAGGAAATCCATCACCGAAAGGCCGCTGGAAAACCGCGCCGAGCGCGCGGTGGGCAGCACATGGTTGGGGCCACCCACATAGTCGCCGATGGCCTCGGGGGTCCAGTGGCCAAGAAAGATCGCCCCGGCATGCACGCAGCGGGCGGCCAGGGCTTCTGGATCGGCCACGCAGAGTTCAAGATGTTCCGGCGCGATCCGGTTCGACAGGTCGGCCGCCTCGGCCAGATCGCGCACCACGATCACCGCGCCATTGTCGCGCCAGCTGGGCCCGGCGATGGCGTGCCTTTCGAGCGTGGGCAGACGCGTCTCGACCGCGGCGGCCACCGCTTGGCCAAACGCGGCGTCATCGGTGATCAGGATCGACTGGGCGCTTTCGTCGTGTTCCGCCTGGCTGAGAAGATCCAGCGCGATCCAGTCGGGATCGTTGTCGCGGTCGGCGATGACAAGGATCTCGGACGGACCCGCGATCATGTCGATACCGACCTTGCCGAACACCCGCCGCTTGGCCGCCGCGACGAAGGCATTGCCGGGGCCGGTGATCTTGTCGACGGGGCGGATCGTCGGGGTGCCATAGGCCAGCGCCGCGATCGCCTGCGCGCCGCCGATGCGATAGATCTCGTCGACGCCGGAAATCCGCGCCGCGAGAATCACCAGCGGGTTGATGATCCCGTCGGGCGTGGGCACCGTCACGGCCAGCCGCCCGACCCCGGCCACCTTGGCGGGAATCGCGTTCATCAGCACCGATGAGGGGTAAGACGCCAACCCGCCGGGCACATAGAGCCCCGCCGCGGAAACCGGTGTCCAACGCCAGCCCAGCGTTGCACCCGCCGCATCGGTCCAGCTTGCGTCTGGCGGCATCTGTCGCGCGTGATAGTCACGGATGCGCGCGGCGGCCAGATCCAGCGCGGCGCGGTCCTCGGGGCCGACACGCGCGCATTCGGCGTCGATTTCATCGGCCGACAGGGCCATCGTCGCCGGCGTCAGGCTGAGCCGGTCGTAGGTTTCTGTCAACGCGATCACCGCAGCGTCGCCGCGCGCGCGCACGTCGGCGATGATGCCCGCCACGGCGTCGTCCACATCGGCGCTGTCCTCGCGCTTGGCGTTCAACAGCGCGCCGAAGGCGGTTTCGAATTCCGGGTCTTGGGTTGTCAGGAAAACAGGCATGATCTCTCCGCAGCTTGTGCCGCACATAGCGGCCCGCGCATCCGGGCTCAAGCCGATGATGGCGGTTCCGGCAGGTCGGGATGGTCCGGCGTCCGGCCCGAGGGCGCCTTGTAGGGGCGGGTCACATCGCGCAGCGACACATCCAGCGCCTCGACCTCGAGCCGGATCGCCCCATCGCCCGCCAGTGTCAGCATGACGACGCCGCCGGCATCCTCGCCCGGCTCGAAAGCGATCGACAACAGCGACAGCACAAAGTCGCTGTCGCGGCGATCCACCCCCTGGCTGGCCACGCCCAGCACGCAATCGATCGCCAGCACCGATTGCACCCGTTCGGCGCCCGGCGTCTTTTCTTCCCACCGGAAACGGTTCAGCAACAGGGCAAAGCGCCGGTCGCTGCGCCGCCATGTCATTTCGGTGATCGGAAACACCGCGTCCTGCGCCAGCGCTGAAATCACGCCCAGATCGGCCGCGTCCAGCGCGCCCAGGTTCAGCGGCGCCGCCGCGCCGTCCTCGAATCGCGCGTCATCTGTCATTGCGCCTTTATCCGTTCGATTTGGGCGCCCACACCGGCCAGTTTCTCGACCACATTCTCATAGCCCCGGTCCAGGTGGTACACCCGGCT
Source organism: Paracoccaceae bacterium (assembly GCA_024742705.1). GTDB lineage: Bacteria > Pseudomonadota > Alphaproteobacteria > Rhodobacterales > Rhodobacteraceae > JANSXZ01. The sequence continues at coordinate 34,395 of JANSXZ010000027.1, forward strand.
CACCCGCGTCACGCCCTCGGCCGCCAGCCCCGCAAGGATCAGAGAAACCGACGCCCGCAGATCCGTCGCCATCACCGGCGCACCTTTCAGACGTGGCACCCCGGTGACCCGCGCGGTGCCACCCTGCACATCGATTCGCGCCCCCATCCGCAGCAGTTCGGGCGCGTGCATGAAACGGTTCTCAAAAATGTTTTCCTCAAGCACGCTGACCCCTTCGGCAGTGCACAGCAGCGCCATCATCTGGGCCTGAAGATCGGTGGGAAACCCCGGAAACGGTTCGGTCGTCACATTCACCGCGCGAATGTGATCGCCGCGCCGGCGCACACGCAGGCCGCGGTCGGTCCGGGTGACAGAAACGCCCGCTTCGTCCAGCTTGGCCGCGAAGGCCGCCACCAGTTCCATGCGTCCGCCCACCAGTTCAACCTCGCCGCCGCAGATCGCCGGCGCCAGCATGTAAGTGCCCAGTTCGATCCGGTCGGTCACCACCGGATGCGTCGCCCCATCCAGCCGCTCAACGCCCTCGATCGTCAGCGTATCGGTGCCCTCGCCTTCGATGCGCGCGCCCATCCTGCGCAGACACACCGCCAGATCGACGATCTCGGGTTCGCGCGCCGCGCCTTTCAGAACCGTGGTGCCGCGCGCCAGCGTCGCCGCCATCAGCGCGTTTTCGGTCGCGCCCACACTGGCAAAGGGAAACTCGACAACCCCGCCCTTCAGCCCTCCGGGCGCACGCGCATGGACATAGCCGTCGACCAGTTCAAGCTCGGCGCCCATCACCTCGAGCGCCTTGAGATGCAGATCGACCGGCCGCGCGCCGATCGCACAGCCCCCCGGCAGTGACACCACCGCCTGACCCAGCCGCGCCAGCAGCGGCCCCAGCACCAGGATCGAAGCCCGCATCTTGCGCACGATGTCATAGTCGGCGCGCGCCCCGTTCAGCGCGTGGCTGGACATGGCCAGCACCTTGCCATCCTGCAACGACGTCACCTCGGCGCCCAGCGATCGCAGCAGTTCGGTCATGGTCTTGATGTCGCTCAGGCGCGGTGCGTTTGTCAGCGTCAGTGGCGCATCGCTGAGCAAGGTCGCCGGCATAAGCGTAAGACAGGCGTTCTTTGCGCCCGCGATCGCGATGTCGCCCGATAGCGGGCCATTGCCCGTGACGATAATCTGGTCCATCCGTGCGGTTAATCCTCTGTCGTGCCTGTATCTTTTTCATTGCCCCCGCTGCCGTGACGGGCCCGCGCCTGCGCTTTTCGCCGCGCGAGGTTTGCCTTCAGCGCCGCCTTCAGCCGCGCATCGCGGTCAGACGGGGATTTCGCGGCCGGTTTGCGGGGAGGAGTCTGTGCCATGCACACTGTCTACAGGACTCGTGAAAAAGGGTCCAGATTGCCCTTGCACCGCAAGACATTTGCGTCTACTCAGCGCGCACTCCGAAAGGAGACGCATCGCAGCCACCTCGACGGTCGCCATGCGGACGGCTCCAGTAATCTTGCGGGGCCATTCAGACAGACGGCGCGTTGCTGTAGTTCCTAGGTCAGGCACGCCCTTGGTAAGGGCAGGACCGTGGGCAAAGGCAGCTGAAACAAAAGGGCTTTTCCAGAGCCCGCTTGCATCGGGGTAACGTCCGGCGCGGCTATCTGGAAAACGGATGCTGTGGTAGCTCAGTGGTAGAGCACACCCTTGGTAAGGGTGAGGTCGAGAGTTCAATCCTCTCTCACAGCACCATCCCCTCCCAGGAAATCAATTGATTACATGAAGGCTCCCAACGCTAAGCGCGTAACCCAGATTCTACCCCGACCTAGAATCGCGTCAATTTAGCTGGATTTTCTAATCGGCGGCACAACCTACCTCCTCTCGAAGTCGAGCTATGCCCGAAAGTTGGTGACGGCGTGATCAGGCGGCAGGCTGAAGTTGCTTGATCCCATCGATGAAGGCAATGCCCTGAATGATCTCTGGCATGCGGTTTGAACCGTCGAGCTTTCGCCACTTGCCCTGCGCGGACATCATCAACTTGAACGCCATTGCCAGCCCAGTTTTGCGGCTGAGGCACCCTTTGGTTTTTCCGGTACGGTGGCGCACGGTCGCAAAGGTGCTTTCGACTGGGTTAGTGGTTCGGATGTGCTTCCAATGTTCGGCCGGAAAGTCATAGAAAGCGAGCAATGCGTCCCTGTCTTTGATCAATTTGGCCACCACCTTTTCATACTTTATGCCGTAGGTCGCAATGAAGAAGTCGAAGGCAGCATTGGCGTCAGCCTTGGTTTCCGCCTGCCAAATGTCATGTAGGTGACCCTTGGCTTTGGCCTGCACCGATTTGGGCATGGCGTTCTGCACATTGCCGGTTTTGTGGAACCAGCAGCGCTGCTCGCAGCTGTCCCCAAACACCTCACGCAACGCAGCCCAGAAACCAAGCGCGCCATCACCGACGGCAAGATCGGGCGCGTGAGTGAGGCCGCGTCGCTTGAGGTCAAGCAGCAGTTCACGCCAGCTTTGGCGTGCTCTCGCGGTAGCCATCGGTCAACCCCAGGATTTCCTTGCGGCCTCATTCGTCCGCGCCGATCAGGACCAGAACGCATTGCTTGTCGTCCATTCTTGGTTGGAAGTAGACCCCGTCTGCCCAGACATAAACGATGCGCCGGGCGCTCAGGTCGCGCTTTTGCCAACGCTCATAATCAGCCCACCAATCTGCTTTGAGACGTGAGATCGTCGTGGACGACAGGCCAGCTCCATTCGGCCCTAGAAGCGCCGCCAGAGCTTCCTGGAAATCACCGGTCGAGATGCCCTTGAGGTAAAGCCACGGCAGCAGTTCTTCGACGGACTTGGCCTTGCGCAAATAGGGCGGCAGGATCGACGAGGTGAACCGCACTTTGTCTACCTGATCTCCGCGATCGCGCACGCGCGGCACCTTGACAGCGACAGGGCCAATGCCAGTCATGACCTCGCGCTCAGGCAGGTGACCATGTCGGACGACCCGTGCATGTCCTTGCGGTGTCATCTCACTGGAAAACTGCGCAAGCAAAGCGCTCAGCTCTGCTTCAAGGGCCTGTTCGACAAGCTGACGCGCACCCGAACGGATCAAATCGGTCAGCGGATCAGCAGAAAATCCATTTGGATCCGGCAAGGCCGTGATGGTATCTCTCGTCGTGTGGCATATCCCTTTCTCTGCGAGAATTGACGGCGTCTTGAACACCGCCATGATATGCCGCCCCTCAGGGCCCATCACCAACTTTCAGCCATTTCTCCTCGAAGTCTTGTCCAACGATGGAGCGCAAAAGTTCGTACAGCTCAACACGGTTAGAGCTTGAGGAGGCAGAGTGCAGCAGCTTGTCGAAGTTGACCAATAAGGCTGAGTTACGCCGGGGATTTAGAAGCAGGCAATCCGACCAAACGTCTGCATCACCTTCGATTGACGACGCGCCTAAGATCCAGTCGTGTCGGACTTACCTTGCGTGTCAAATGGGTGCGCAACGTCTCGATACTGTGATGTGTCGGATGCTCGAAATGATCGACTAGCGTGCGAACACTTCCTCTATTGGTGACGAATCCATCGACCAGTCCGTTCCAGCTAAGGTCGGCGAAATGCACAGGCACGCTGCTCTTGGCTGGTATGCCATCAAAGGCTGAACCATGTGCGCGAGGGAGCCAGATCGCTCGCTGGACAAATGTTGGCTGGCGGCGATTTCTACCATTGTAAGGAGTTTTCTGGAATCGTTTCAGAGCCCAAGTTTGATCGTCACATTGATACGTGGCATCGCTCCACAGCTGATCACAGCGCACAAGGACCCTTGGGCCGTCGATGGAGTAGCCCCCTGAAAGTGGTCCACCAACTGGGATAGGATATCCCTCAAATTGGAGGATCAGCGATGGCTGGCAAACGAGAGAAGCCCGAAGAGATTGTGAGCTACTCCCCATCGCTTGGACAGTTTCCGACGCGATTTAAGCTACCCTCTGCCCCTGCTGGTCGGTTTCAATCTGTTTGAAGTAGACCACGGCGGGCGGCTGTCCGCCGTGGGCGGCGTGGGGCCGCTGGTGGTTGTAGAAGGTGATCCATTGGCCAACGCCGGCCTTGGCTTGCGAACCGGTCTTCCAGGCGTGGAGGTAGACGCACTCATACTTCAGCGATCGCCAGAGGCGCTCGATGAAGATGTTGTCGAGGCAGCGCCCCTTGCCGTCCATCGAGATCCGGGTTCCGATCCGTTTCAGCCGGTCGGTCCAGGCGAAGGACGTGAACTGCGAACCCTGATCGGTATTCATGATCTCGGGCGGGCCGAAGCGGTGGATCGCCTCGTTCAGCGCCTCAACGCAGAAGTCGGCTTCGAGGGTGTTCGAGATGCGCCAGGCCAGCACCTTGCGGGTGAACCAGTCCATGATGGCGACCAGGTAGAGGAACCCACGCCGCATCGGCAAATAGGTGATGTCGGCGCACCAGACTTGGTTGGGCCTATCGACCCGCAGCCCACCAAGCAGATAGGGGTAGGTCTTGTCCCCCTTCGCGGGCTTGCTGGTGTTGGGCTTCTGGTAGATCGGCATCAGACGCATGAGCCGCATCAAACGCCGGATACGCTTCTGGTTCACAGGATGGCCCTCGTTCTGCAGGTGCCAGGTCATCTGCCGGACGCCGTAGAACGGGGTTTCCAGGAACTGCCGGTCGATCACCTGCATCAGCGCCAGGTTCATCTCGGTCTCGCCCTGTGGCGCGTAGTAGAACGACGACCGCGAGATCGACAGCAGGCGACATTGCGCCCCGATCGACAGTGTGGGGTGGCTGCGTTCAATCATCCCGCGCCTCACTTGCCGGTCCAAGGCTTGAGCTTTCGTGACAAAAAATCGTTGGCGACGGCCAGCTCTCCGATCTTGGCGTGCAGCGACCGCATGGTCTCCTCATCGACCTCGGCCTTCTTCTTCCCGCCACGCTCGAAGATGTCCGACGCCCCCTCGAGCAGAGCCCGCTTCCATTGGTGGATCATCGTCGCCTCTCGGTGTTTGCATGCAAACACCTGCTGGTCCTAGATGCACGCCGTATTCCGCGGCCAGCTCCGACATGGTGCGCTCGCCCTTCACGGCTTCCAACGCCACACGAGCCTTGAAGCCCGCGTCATGGTTCCTGCGTTTCGACATGTTCTGATCTCCTCATGCTTGGAGACCAGCAGACGGCAGATCGTAGCTCACGTCACTGTCCGATTTTCGGGGCGTAGCTCATAGAGACCCATCGCCAACACGGGTGGATTAGGGTTCGAGGTTTTTGGGAGTACTATGAAAAGAACGGTCATGGCCCTGTGGCCGATATCATTGGTCAGATAGAGACGGGCAGACAGAGCCTTTGATATAGAGCTTGCGACCACAAGGAACCAAAGCCAACAAGGTGGATAACTAGGGGGAGATGCTGAAGCCAATGCCCCAAATTGTTAAATTAAAACAACCGATTGCAGGAATAATATGGTGCGGGCGGTCGGACTCGAACCGACACTCCGTGAGGAAAGGGTGTTTGAGACCCTCGCGTCTACCATTCCGCCACGCCCGCTACAGGTTTGTCTGATATGCGCCGCCCGGCGTGCGGTCAAGCGTCTAGGTGCGGGGATCGCTGCTCTGCGCGTCTTGACGCGGCCCGGCCTGCATGGTTGGAAGACGGCGGACGCAGCGGGAGATGCCGGGATGATACGCGCGATCTATGACTGGACGCTTTCGATGGCCGAACACCCGCGCGCGCTCTGGGTGCTGGCGCTGGTAGCCTTCGCCGAAAGCTCGTTCTTTCCGATCCCGCCCGATGTGCTGATGATTCCGATGATCCTGGCGCGGCCGTCGCGGGCCTGGCTGATCGCGCTGGTAGCGCTGGTCGCATCGGTTCTAGGGGGGTTGCTGGGCTATGCCATCGGCGCGCTGGCCTATGACAGCCTCGGGCAACCGATCCTTGCGGCGCTGGGCAAGGCCGACGCAATGGCGGCCTTCAACCTGCGGTTCAACGATTTCGGGTTCTGGGCGGTGCTGACCGCCGGGGTGACGCCCTTTCCTTACAAGGTCATCACGATCATGTCGGGCTGGACCGGGATGCCCCTGGGCACCTTTGTCGCCACCTCGATCCTGGCGCGGGCGCTGCGGTTCTTTCTGGTCGCCGGGCTGCTTTGGAAATACGGCGCGCCGGTGCGCGCCTTCATCGAACGCCGGCTGGGCCTGATGTTCACCCTGTTCATCGTGCTGCTGTTCGGCGGCTTTTATGTGTTGAGGTTCCTGTGACGCGAAAATTGCTGGTCGGCTGCGCGCTTCTGGGATCGGCGGCTCTGCTGGCGGGGGCCTTTGCGTTTCAGCATCTGGGCGGTCTGGCGCCCTGCAAGATGTGCATCTGGCAAAGGTATCCGCATGTGGCCGCCGTGGCACTGGGGCTGGCGGCGCTGGGGCTGGGGTATCGCGGGCTGGCCTGGCTGGGTGCCGCGGCGGCGGCGGTGGCGGCGGCGCTGGGGCTTTACCACACCGGCGTCGAGCGCGGCTGGTGGGAGGGCCCTTCGACCTGTTCGTCGGGGTCGATCTCGGGGCTGAGCGCCGACGATCTGCTGGAACAGATCATGGCCGCGCCGCTGGTGCGTTGTGACGAGGTTGCCTGGTCGCTGCTGGGACTGTCAATGGCCAGCTGGAACGCGGTGCTGTCACTGATCCTGATGGCGCTCTGGATCGCGGCGGCCCGTCGCGGCGGCTGACCGCCGGGCGGCCCGAACCGTTGGCTCCACGCGCCACAGGCGGCGGCATAACGTCGGCTGCCCCAAAGCGGGCCGCCACCCCATGAGAGACAGGGCCAACGCCGGGATGCAGCCCGCCCAACATATCACGGAGCGCAACATGCAAGAACAAACCATCCTTCTGATCGGTGCGCCGGTCGACAGCGGCAAGCGCCGTACCGGGTGCCTGATGGGACCGGACGCGTACCGCACCGCCGGCCTGGCCACGGCGCTGCGCGATCTGGGGCATCGCGTCGAAGACATGGGCAACCTGACATGCGACGTGCCGGGCGGGCAGCCCGAGCCTTCGTCCGATGGCGCGGCCGGTGTCCACGCCCCTGCCCAGACCGCCGGCTGGACCCGGGTGATCGCAAAGGCAGCCCAGGCGGCGATGCGACGTGGACTGCCGGTGTTCATGGGCGGCGATCATGCCTTGTCGCTGGGCAGCGTTTCGGGCGTGGCCGCTTATGCGGCCGAGGTGGGCCGACCGCTTTTCGTGCTGTGGCTGGATGCGCACAGCGACTTTCATACGCCCCGGACCAGCGCTTCGGGGCATCTGCACGGCACGCCGCTGGGATATGTGACCGGGCGCGACGGGTTTGACGGCTTTCCGCCGCTGACCGCGCCGGTGGCGCAGGAAAACATTTGCATCATCGGCCTGCGATCGGTGGATGCGGCCGAGCGCGACGCATTGGCACAGACCTGCATCCACCGGCACGACATGCGCGAGATCGACGAAAACGGAATCGCGCGCCCGCTGGCGGCCTTCCTGGACCGTGTTTCGGCGGCGGACGGGCTTTTGCATGTTTCGCTGGACGTGGATTTCCTGGATCCGGCGGTTGCGCCGGCGGTGGGCACCACCGTCCCCGGAGGCGCGACCGTGCGCGAGGGCCATCTGGTGATGGAAATGCTGCATGACAGCGGACGTCTGAGCGCGCTTGACCTGGTGGAACTGAACCCGTTTCTGGACGAACGCGGACGCACCGCGCAGCTGATGGTGGACCTGGCCGCATCAGCCCTGGGCCGGCGGGTGTTTGACCGCCCGACGCGGGCCTATTCCTGACCCGGAGGCGCGGATTGCTGCGGGCGGTTTGCAGGGCGTCACGGCGACCGCCGGGCAGGTCGGGACGCTTCGGGTTATGAGTATTTGGGGAACAATGAAGGGTGCGGGCCCTGCGCCGGCGGTTTCATCAGGCTTCGAGTTCGGCGTCCCAGTAGAGAAAATCCATCCAGCTTTCGTGGAGATGGTTGGGTGGGAAGCGGCGGCCCATGTTGCGCAGTTCTTCGGCGGCGGGCTGGCGTGGCGGTTTGCGCAGGGTCATCCCGGCGCGGTGCAGCGATTTGGCGCCCTTGCGCAGGTTGCAGGGGCTACAGGCGGCGACCACGTTCTGCCAGCTTGTGATGCCGCCGGCGGCGCGCGGGACAACGTGATCGAAGGTGAGTTCACCGCGTGCGCCACAGTACTGGCAGCGGAATTCATCGCGAAGGAACAGGTTGAACCGGGTGAAGGCCACGCGTTTTTGCGGTTTGACGTAGTCTTTCAGGACCACCACGGAGGGGATGCGGATACATGTGCTGGGGCTGCGGACAACCTCGTCGTATTCGGCGACGATGTCCACCCGGTCGAGCCAGGCCGCCTTGACCGCTTCCTGCCAGGGCCAGAGCGACAGCGGGTAGTAGGACAGCGGCCGGTAGTCGGCGTTCAGCACAAGCGCGGGATGTTGTTTCAACGCGCCCGGTTCGCGTACGAATTCGGTTCTGAAATCCCCGTCCATCCTGTTTGGTGTCCCTGTCCTCTTTTGGTGCGGTCTTTCCGATGTTATGTCGCGGCCGAGCCGCGCATGGTGCGGTTTGGGTCGACTATATCTCGCGTCGGGTTTCCAGCAAGCCCCATAATCTGTGGTTCGCGGTTTTCGGAATAGGGGCTTTGCGTGACAGATGCGTGACAGGTACGGGTGGCTTGCCGGCGCTGCGGGAATGCGGCACATATGTCGCGATGCGCCAGGTGATCCTGTTCAACAAGCCGTTCGACGTACTGTCGCAGTTCACCGATCGGGGGACTGCCGGAACACCACGGCCTACGCTTTCGGATTTTATAGATATTCCGGGGGTTTACCCTGCCGGGCGGCTGGATCGTGACAGCGAGGGTTTGATGATCCTGACCGATGACGGCAAGTTTCAGGCGCGCATCAGCGATCCGCGGCACAAGCTGTCGAAGACCTATTGGGTGCAGGTCGAGGGCGATGTGTCGGAGGCCGCGCTGGACCGGTTGCGCCGGGGGGTGGTTCTGAAGGATGGGCCGACCCGGCCCGCCGAGGCGGCCCGGATGTGCGAACCGCCCGATCTTTGGGCACGCCAGCCTCCGGTGCGGTTCCGCAAGACGGTGCCGGACTGCTGGATCGCGATCACCCTGCGCGAGGGCCGCAACCGTCAGGTGCGGCGGATGACGGCGGCGGTGGGGCATCCGACCTTGCGCCTGATCCGCGCGCGAATCGGAGACTGGGCGCTGGACGGCCTGGCGCCCGGTCAGTGGCGCCGCGCCTGATGCTGGGGCGCACGCGCTGTCCGCGCGGGCGCCCTTGGCATCAAAGGCCCAGTTTGTCGCGCATGAAGGCCAGCGCCACGCTGAGCCCGTCGGGCGCGATGCCGTGCCCCGTGCCCTTCATGATATGGGCATAGACATCCTGCCAGCCTGCGGCCTGCAATGCCTCGGCCGCCTCGGGCAGTGATTGTGGCGGCACCACGTCATCGGCATCCCCGTGGATCAGCAGAACCGGCGGGCGGCTGACCACCTCGTCCTTCAGCAACTCCGGCGACAGCAACTTGCCCGAAAACGCCACGATGCCCGCCACCGGGTCCTCGCGCCGCGGCGCCACGTGCAGGGACATCATCGTGCCCTGGCTGAAGCCGAAAAGCACCACCTGTTCGGGCAGCAGATCCTCGTCCACCATCAGCGCGTCCAGAAACGCATCCACATCCTGCGCCGAGGCCAGGAAGGCGGTTTCGGCCTCG
>JANSXZ010000009.1 GCA_024742705.1 Paracoccaceae bacterium
AGGCTACCGACGGACCGGGCCCATTCCAGCGCCACCAGGTAATCCTCGACCGCCAGCATCGACGGCGTGTTGATCGTTTCGCCCCGGAAAACGCCTTCGATCAGCTTGCCGCCCTTGGTCAGGCGGAAAATCTTGGGCAGCGGCCAGGCGGGGGTGTAGCTTTCCAGCCGGGCAACAGCGCGCGGGCTGAGGATCAGCATGCCGTGCGCGGCCTCGCCGCCCAGCACCTTTTGCCAGCTGAAGGTGGTGACATCCAGCTTGTCCCAGGGCAGATCCTGGGCAAAGGCGGCGCTGGTCGCGTCGCACAGCGTCAGGCCGGCGCGGTCTGCCGGGATCACATCGCCCGATGGCACCCGCACGCCCGAAGTGGTTCCGTTCCAGGTGAAACACACGTCCTTGTCCCAGTCGACTGCGGCCAGATCGACGATCTCGCCGTATTCGGCGGTTTTGACTTCGGCATCGATCTTCAGCTGCTTGACCGCATCGGTCACCCAGCCGGCGCCAAAGCTTTCCCACGCCAGCATTTCCGCCGGGCGCGCGCCCAGCAGGTTCCACATCGCCATTTCATAAGCGCCGGTATCCGATGCCGGCACGATCGCGATGCGGTAATCGTCGGGCACGCCGAGGATCTCGCGGGTGCCGTCGATCGCTGCAGCCAGGCGGCTTTTTCCCACGGCGGCGCGGTGCGACCGTCCGAGAGGTGCGTCCGCCAGCAGGGCAAGGTTGAATGTGGGGATCTTGGCACAGGGGCCAGAAGAGAAACGCGGGTTTGCCGGCCGCGTTGCCGGGTGTTGCATAGCCATGAATGCTATCCTTCCAGATAAGCGCCCTTCGTTGGGGAAGGGTGTCCCACCGCGGCTGATACGGCAGACGCGCGGTCTGGGCAACAGGTTTTGCATGGCCGATGTCGTTTTGCCCGTCGCCATTGCCGGCCCGGCCCCCGCGCGCCCCGGCGAAGCTTTGTTGACAAGTCCGCCGGCATTGGTTTTGCATGGCGGCTCAGGCCACGCAAGGGAGGCGGCGTGCCTGGCGGCGGCGGTCCCCCGGGCCGACGGGGGCGGCCCCGGCAAACTGCCGCGCCGCATCTCGCGCTCTCCCGCCGGGCGCGATGCGCCGTTCGCAACACACGGGGTTTCAGCGATATGACCTACATTCTTGCCATCGACCAGGGCACAACCTCGACCCGCGCGATCCTGTTCGACAAGGCAATGAAGCACGTCGCAACCGCGCAGGAGGAATTCGCCCAGCATTTCCCGCGCTCGGGCTGGGTCGAACACGATCCCCGCGACATCTGGGGCACGACGGCCGGCACATGCCGCGAGGTGATCGAACGGGCCAGCGTTTCGGCGGCGGATATCGCGGCCATCGGCATCACCAATCAGCGCGAAACCACCCTGGTCTGGGACAGGAACACCGGCCAGCCGGTGCACAATGCCATCGTCTGGCAAGACCGGCGCACCTCGGAATATTGCCAGAGCCTGCGGGCCGCGGGCCATGAAGACATGGTGACCGACCGCACGGGTCTGTTGCTCGATCCCTATTTCTCCGGGACCAAGCTGAAATGGATCCTCGACGAGGTCGAAGGTGCCCGCGCCCGCGCCGAAGCGGGCGATCTGTTGTTCGGCACGGTCGATACCTACCTGATCTGGAAACTGACAGGCGGCCGGGTGCACGCCACCGATGCCACCAACGCGGCGCGCACCATGCTCTATGACATCCGCAAGGGGCGCTGGAGCAGTTCGATCTGCGATCTGATGGGTATTCCGGCGGCAATGCTGCCCGAGGTGCGCGACAGCGCGGCCGAATTCGGCATGACCCGCAGCGATCTTTTCGGCCGCGAGATCCCAATTCGCGGCGTGGCGGGCGATCAGCAGGCGGCCACCGTCGGGCAGGCCTGTTTCCGGCCCGGCATGGCCAAGTCGACCTACGGTACGGGATGTTTCGCGTTGCTTAACACCGGGTCCGCGCCGGTGCGGTCGCGCAACCGGCTGCTGACGACCATCGCCTACCAGATCGACGGCACGCCGACCTACGCGCTCGAGGGATCGATCTTTATCGCCGGCGCCGTCGTGCAATGGCTGCGGGACGGGCTCAGGATCATCCGCGAGGCATCCGAAACCCAGGGGCTGGCCGAAGCGTCGGATCCCGATCAGCCGGTGGTTCTGGTGCCCGCCTTCACCGGGCTGGGCGCGCCCTACTGGAACGCCGAATGTCGGGGGGCGATCTTCGGGCTGTCGCGCAATTCGGGGCCGCAGGAACTGGCGCGGGCGGCTCTGGAAAGCGTCGGCTATCAGACGCGCGACCTGCTTGAGTCGATGCATGCCGACTGGGCCGCGCAGAGCGATGATTCGGTGCTGCGTGTCGATGGCGGGATGAGCGCATCCGCCTGGGCCATGCAGTTCCTGTCGGATATCATCGATGCGCCGGTTGACCGGCCCGAGGTGCTGGAAACCACCGCGCTGGGTGCGGCATGGCTGGCCGGTATGCAATCGGGCGTTTACCCCCGGCAGGATGAATTCGCCGGCGCCTGGGCATTGGAACGGCGGTTCGTGCCGCAGATGGACAGCGCCCTGCGCGATGCGAAATACGCCGCGTGGAAACGCGCTGTGGATGCCACGCTGCGGTACTGAAAACGCCGGCGCGGCACGCGCACGGGAAAAAGGACTCGGCGCAGGAACAAAACGGGAATATGATGGTGCGCATCATGTTTGCCGAATTGTCCGTCACCTCGAATTTCACGTTTCTCACCGGGGCCTCCCACCCCGAGGAATACATCGCGCGCGCCGCTGCGCTGGGCATCGGCGCGCTGGCCATAGCCGATGACAATTCGGTCGCGGGTATCGTGCGGGCGCATACCCGGGCGCGCGACATCGCCCGCCAGCTTGACGAACGCGCCGCCTGGGAAACGGCGCATGGCCCGATGGGCCCGCCGCTGCCGCCCGGGGCCGCCGAAGACGGCGCGCGCGGCCCGCTTCTCACCTGCCGCCCGCGGTTGGTGCCCGCGGCACGCCTGGTGTTTCGCGATGCGCCGCCGATCACCGTGCTGCCGGAAAACCGCACCGGCTGGGGCAACCTGTGCCGGATCCTTTCGGTGGGCCGGTTGCGTGCGCGCAAGGGCAGCTGCGATCTGGAACTGGCCGATCTTCTGGACCGTGCGGAAGGGTTGCAGCTTCTGGTGTGGCCACAAGCGCCACGGCAGAAGGACGGCGCGGGCGGATGGGTGCCGGCGGCGCGCCGGTTGACGCGCCGCTTTGCCGGCAGGCTGCACCTGCTGCTCAGCCCGCAATACGATGGCCGCGACGCGCGGCGCTTTGCCCATCTGACCCGCCAGGCGCAGGCATTGGGGATTCCCACGCTGGCCAGCGCCGCGCCCAGCTTGCATCACGGATCGCGGCGCAAGCTGGCCGATGTGCTCACCGCGATCCGGCTGGGCCGCCGTGTCGACGATCTGGGCCGCGCGGCGCGTGCCAACGGGGAACACCGGCTGCGATCGCCCTCGGAAATGCGCCGCCTCTTTGCCGGCTTCGAGGATGCGGTCGACCGGGCCGGGGCGCTGGCCGCGCGGCTGGAATTCTCGCTCGACAGCCTGCGTTATGAATACCCCTCGGAAGTGGCCGATGGCGAAACGCCGGGCACCCGACTGGCCCGGCTGGCGCAGGAGGGGCTGCGCTGGCGTTATCCGTCGGGGGCGCCGGACAAGGTACAGGCGATGCTGGCGCATGAACTCGCCCTGATCGCCAAGCTGCGGTACGAGCCCTACTTCCTGACCGTCCGCGACATCGTCGCCTTTGCGCGTGGCCGCGGCATCCTGTGTCAGGGGCGCGGATCTGCGGCCAATTCGGTGGTCTGCTATTGCCTGGGCATCACGTCGGTCTCGCCCGAGATCGGCACCATGGTGTTTGAACGGTTCGTGTCCGAGGCGCGCGACGAACCTCCCGATATCGATGTCGATTTCGAACACGAACGCCGCGAAGAGGTGATTCAGCACATCTACGAAACCTACGGCCGGCATCGCGCGGGGCTCTGTGCGACGGTGGTGCATTACCGGGGCAAACGGGCGATCCGCGAGGTCGGACGCGCCATGGGGCTGACCGAAGACACGATTTCGGCGCTGTCCTCGCAGCTTTGGGGGTTCTTCTCGACCCGCGGGATCGAAGCCGAGCGGATGGCCGAAATCGGGCTGGACCCGGCCGACCGTCGGCTGCGCCAGACGCTGGCCCTGGTGCACGAGATCGACGGCTTTCCACGCCATCTTTCGCAGCATGTGGGGGGCTTCGTCATCACCGAGGGGCGGCTGGACGAGCTGGTGCCTGTCGAAAACGCCAGCATGGAGGGCCGCACGGTCATCTGCTGGGACAAGGACGATATCGACACGCTGGGTATTCTCAAGATCGATGTGCTGAGCCTGGGCATGCTGACCTGCATCCGCAAGGCCTTTGACCTGATCGCCCAGCACCACCAGACACGTTATGCGCTGGCCACGTTGCCGCCCGAGGATCCCAGGGTTTACGACATGCTGTGCGCCGCCGACAGCATCGGCGTGTTCCAGGTGGAAAGCCGCGCGCAGATGAATTTTCTGCCACGGATGCGGCCGCGCAATTTCTACGATCTGGTGATCGAGGTGGCGATCATCCGGCCGGGTCCGATACAGGGTGACATGGTGCACCCCTACATCCGCCGACGCAACGGCGAGGAGCGGGTGCGCTTTCCTTCGGATGCGCTGGGCGAGGTTCTGGCAAAGACGCTGGGTGTGCCGCTGTTTCAGGAGCAGGCGATGCAAATCGCCATCGTCGGCGCGGGGTTCACCCCGGATCAGGCCGATCGCCTGCGCCGGTCCCTTGCCACGTTCAAGAAACACGGAAATGTAAGCGAATTCCGATCGCTGTTCCTGCGCGGCATGGCGCGCAACGGATATGACGCGGAGTTTGCCGAACGCTGTTTTTCGCAGATCGAGGGCTTTGGCAGCTACGGGTTTCCCGAAAGTCACGCGGCCAGCTTTGCCCTGCTGGTCTATGCCTCGGCATGGTTGAAATGCCACCATCCGGGCATTTTCGCCTGTGCCTTGCTGAACAGTCAGCCGATGGGGTTCTATGCTCCGGCGCAGATCGTGCGGGATGCGCGTGCGCATGGGGTCGCGGTGCGCCCGGTCTGTGTCAACGCCAGCTTCTGGGACAATACGATGGAGCCGGACGGGCGCGGCGGCCTGGCGCTGCGGCTGGGGTTCCGCCAGATCAGGGGGCTGAAGGAAGAGGATGCCAGTTGGCTTACCGCGGCGCGGGGCAACGGGTATCTTTCGGTCAACGAGGTCTGGCGCCGGGCCGGGCTGACGCCGGCGGTTCTGGAGCGTCTGGCCGAAGCGGATGTCTTTGCGGGGCTGGGGCTGAGCCGAAGGGCGGCGCTGTGGGAGGCCAAGGCGATCGCGCCGGGCGCCGCGCTGCCGCTGTTCGCGATGGATATGGACGGCGAGGCCATCGACGAACCCGCCGCGCATCTGCCGCAGATGACCCGGGGCGAACAGGTGGTCGAGGATTATGTGGCGATGCGCCTGAGCCTGAAGGCGCATCCGGTCGCATTGTTGCGCGCGATACTGACACCGGAGCGTGGGGCGGGCGACGACGGCCGAGTATTTTCGGAACAATGAAGCCCGGTAGAGCCAGGAATGAACGCGGGTTTGCGAAAACCGGTTCACCCCCGGCGGCGGTCAGGGTAGAAAGCGGGCGAGCAGATCGAGAAAGGTGCCCAGCATGACCGCACCCCGCCCCGTCGCCTTGTGCATTCTGGACGGCTGGGGCCTGTCGGAAGACCGGCAGGCCAATGCGCCGCATCTGGCGCATACCCCGAATTTCGACCGGATCATGGGGCGTTGTCCCCATGCGCGCCTGATAACGCATGGCCCCGACGTCGGGTTGCCGCGCGGGCAGATGGGAAATTCGGAGGTGGGCCATACCAACATCGGCGCAGGCCGCGTGGTGGCGATGGATCTGGGCCAGATCGATCTGGCCATCGAGGATGGCAGTTTCGCGCGCAACGCGGCGTTGCAGGAATTCATCGCGGCGCTGCGTGCCAGCGGCGGACGGGCACATCTGATGGGGGTCGTGTCGGATGGTGGGGTGCACGGGCATCTGGCGCATGTCATCGCGGCGGCCGAAACGCTGGCCGCAGCGGGCATTGCCGTGACGGTACATGCGATCACCGACGGGCGCGATGTGGCGCCTGTGTCGGCGCAGGGATTTGTCGAGCGGCTGTGCGATGCCTTGCCGGACCAGGCCCGCATCGGCACCGTGATCGGACGGTATTTCGCGATGGACCGCGACAACAGGTGGGATCGGGTGGCGGCGGCCTTTGCGGCGATGGTTGCCGGCCGCGGCGGCGCACCGGTGGCCGGGGATGCGGCGGCAGCGGTGGCGGCGGCCCATGCGCGCGGCGAGACCGATGAATTCATCGCGCCGACGGTCGTGCGGGGATACGACGGCATGGCGCCGGGCGACGGCATGTTCTGTCTGAACTTCCGGGCGGACCGCGCGCGCGAGATCATGGCCGCGATCGGCGATCCGGATTTCGATGCCTTCGATGTGACCGAGCGGCCTGCCCTGGCGGCGCTGCTGGGTATGGTCGAATACTCCGCCGCGCACGGCGTCTACATGACCACATGCTATCCGAAGGCCGATATCGTGAACACGCTGGGGGCATGGGTTGCTGCGCATGGATTGCGGCAATTTCGCCTGGCCGAGACCGAAAAATACCCCCATGTGACGTTTTTCCTGAATGGCGGCAAGGAAACCCCCGAGGCGGGCGAAGCGCGGGCGATGCCCCGCTCGCCGCAGGTTCCGACCTATGACCTGCAACCCGAGATGTCGGCGGCGGAGGTGTCGGAGGCCTTCGTGCGGGCGATTGGCGAGGGCTATGACCTGATCGTTGTCAATTACGCCAATCCCGACATGGTTGGCCATACCGGCGATCTGGCTGCCGCCATCCGCGCCTGTGAGGCGGTGGATGCCGGGCTGGGGCAGGTACTGGCCGCACTGGAAGCGGCGGGCGGTGCGATGATCGTGACCGCCGACCACGGCAATTGCGAGGTCATGGTCGATCCTGAAACCGGGGGTCCGCATACGGCACATACGCTGAACCCGGTGCCCGTGGTTCTTGTGGGCGGGCCCGAGGGGGCGACGCTGCGCGATGGCCGTCTGGCGGATCTGGCACCCACTGTCCTGACCCTGATGGGGCT
The DNA here is from genome assembly GCA_024742705.1 of Paracoccaceae bacterium. GTDB lineage: Bacteria > Pseudomonadota > Alphaproteobacteria > Rhodobacterales > Rhodobacteraceae > JANSXZ01. The sequence continues at coordinate 7,226 of JANSXZ010000009.1, forward strand.
GCCCCTGCCGCCCGAAATGACCGGCAGATGCCTGATCGCGTGACGCTGACATGGCGCGCGGCGGCCTGTGCTGCCGCGATGTTGTGGGGCGGTGGCGCCCATGCCGAAAGCGATCCGGCATCCGCGGCGCGCGCGGCGGCGGCTCAGCTGGAGGCGGCGACCCTGCAGATGGAGGCGGCGCAGGGCGCGCGCGACCGTGTCCGCGCGATGACAGGAACCGTGCAGGCCTTCGAGGCGGGGCTGACGGCGATGCGCGACGGGTTGCGCCGCGCGGCCATCCGCGAGGCCCAGCTGGCGCGGCAATTGCAGGCCCGTGAAGCCGAAATCGCACAGCTTCTGGGGGTTTTGCAGACCATCGGCAGCGCGCCGCCGCCGGTGTTGATGCTGCATCCGTCCGGCGCGCTGGGCACCGCGCGGTCGGGCATGATGCTGGCCGAGGTGACACCGGGGCTGAACGCCCGCGCCGATGCCCTGCGCCGCGATCTGACCGAGGTGCAGACGCTGCGGCTGTTGCAGCAGAACGCCGCCGGACGGCTGGAGCGCGGCCTTGCCGGGGTGCAACAGGCGCGCGCCGAACTCAGCCAGGCCATCGCCGAGCGCACCGATTTGCCGAAACGCTTTACCGAGGATCCGGTGCGCACCGCGATCCTGATATCGTCGACGGAAACCCTGGACGGTTTCGCGAGCGGTCTGTCCGAAATCGCCGGCGACGCCATCGCGCCGACCGGCGCCGATATCGAACCCCTGCGCGGCGCGCTGCCATTGCCGGTGCAGGGCGTGGTACTGCGGCGCGCCGGAGAACCGGACGCCGCCGGCATCACCCGCGAGGGGCTGGTTCTGGCCACGCGGCCGCGCGCCCTGGTGACGGCGCCTGCGGCGGCGACGATTCGGTATCTCGGCCCGCTTCTGGATCTGGGCAACGTGATGATCCTTGAACCCGGTGCCGACACGCTGTTTGTGTTGTCGGGGCTGGATCAGGTGTTCGGCGAGGCGGGACAGGTGATACCCGCGGGCACGCCTGTGGGTCTGATGGGCGGCTCCGACCCGGAAATCGGCGCAATTCTGTCACTTAGCGGTGATGGGGGTGGAACCGGACGTTCGGAAACGCTCTATATAGAGGTCAGAGAAGGTGGCAACCCGGTTGATCCCGAGACCTGGTTCCGAACCGACAAGGATGGATAACAAGGTATGAAAAAATTTCTGATCGTCGCGCTTGCGGGAATCGTTTCCGGCACGATCGCGACCACGCAGGTCGCGGGGCCGTTGCTGGCCCAGGAATCCACCCGCAATTCCAGCGTATATGAACAGCTGGACCTGTTCGGCGACATCTTCGAACGGATCCGCGCGCAGTATGTCGAGGAGGTGGATGCCAGCGAACTGATCGAGGCGGCGATCGACGGGATGCTGACCTCGCTGGATCCGCATTCCAGCTATCTGTCGCCGAACGATGCGGCGGCGATGCGGGTGCAGACTCGCGGCGAATTCGGTGGGCTGGGCATCGAGGTCACGCAGGAAGACGGGTTCGTCAAGGTTGTATCGCCCATCGACGGCACGCCCGCAGACCAGGCCGGCATCGAGGCCGGTGATTTCATCACCCATGTGGACGGTGAAAGCGTTCTGGGCCTGACACTGGACAATGCTGTCGAACTGATGCGCGGGCCGGTCGGATCGGAAATCATCATCACCGTCGTCCGCGAGGGCGAGGATGAGCCGTTCGACGTTTCGATCATCCGCGACACCATCAAGCTGACCGCCGTGCGGTCGCGCACCGAGGGGGATACGGTGGTTCTGCGCGTCACCACCTTCAACGATCAGACGACGCCCAACCTGGAAGCCGGGCTGAAGCAGCAGATCGAGGAAGCGGGCGGTATCGACAATATCAACGGCATCGTTCTGGATCTTCGCAACAACCCCGGTGGCCTGTTGACGCAAGCGATCCGGGTGTCGGATGCGTTCCTCGAGTCGGGCGAGATCGTCAGCACGCGGGGCCGTTTGCCCGAAGACGGCGAACGTTTCAACGCCACCCCCGGCGACTGGGCCGAGGGCAAGCCGATGGTCGTTCTGATCAATGGAGGCTCGGCTTCGGCATCTGAAATCGTGGCGGGCGCCTTGCAGGACCATCGCCGCGCGGTGGTGATCGGCACCAAGAGCTTTGGCAAGGGATCTGTCCAGACGGTGATGCCGCTGCGCAGCGACGGCGCCATGCGGCTGACCACGGCGCGCTACTACACCCCTTCGGGCCGGTCGATCCAGGCACTCGGGGTGTCGCCGGATATCGTTGTGGCCCAGCCGCGCCGCCGCGCCGCCACCGAGGACGAACCCGACGCGACGACCGCCGCGCGCAACCGGTCGGAAGCGGATCTGCGGGGCCGTCTGAACAACGACAGCCTGAGCGAAGACGAGGTGCGCCAGATCGAAGCCGATCGCGCCCGTGCCGAAGCCGCCGCGGAACTGCGCGAAGAAGACTATCAACTGGCCTATGCCATCGACATCCTGAAAGGGTTGTCGGCGCTGGGCCCGCGCGACTGATACCGATACGGCGTTGCCGGGGCCTGATCGGCCCCGGCGGCCAGCGCCTCAGCGCGATGCCAAACCTTCCGCGATCCGCGCCGCCACGTCGCGGCCGCTTTGATAGGCGCCATGGGCGGTGGCCTGCCAATGCATGGAAAATGCCTCGCCGGCGAAAGCAAGATTGCCGGTGTCGGCGGCAATCATACGGTGACGGCTGGCGGTCTTGCCCGGCCGGGCGTGCGAATACGATCCGCGCACCCAGGGGTTATCGCTCCAGCCGGTCACGGCGATGCCGGTGATCGAGTCGTGGATGCCGGGGCCGAACGCCCGCTCCAGCCAGCCGACGACATAGGCCTGGGCACCGTCCTGGCCGTTTGCCCGACATGACCGCGCCACGTCGCCCGCCATATGCGCGATCAGCAGCGGATGCTCTGAATTCACGATCTGAAAGTTCAGCGCCCGGCCGTCGGTGTCTGTCATCATCGAAAAGCCTTTGCCGCGAAACGGCTCGGGCATCTGTTTCAACGCGACGGCAACCTTTTCATAGGCGCCGCAGGGCACATCGGCGATCAGCGGCAACAGATCGGCGGCCGGGCCGGGGCCAAAACGGATCGCCCCGGAAATCAGGACGTTCGTCGAAACGGTGACGATGGCCGCATCGGCGCGCAGGGTCTTGTCGCCGACCTGCACCGTGACGCCTTCGGCTGTCTGTTCCAGCGCGGTGACCGGGCTGTTCAGGCGGATATCGATACCTTCGGCCATCCGCGCGACAAGGGTGCCGTAACCGCCGGTCATGGCCCAATTGGTGTTGGTTTCGGCGTAATCGGTATAGGCGGCCGCGGATACGTCCTCGGGATCGTCGCCGGCCATAAGCTGCACGATGTATCGCAGGTGGGCGGCGGCGGGGTCGTCGGGATCCAGCAACTCGGATACCGCGACATCGCGCCCGGCGCCGCCTTCGATTTCGATCCGGGCAAAGCCCTTCTCGATGGCGGCAATGGCGGCATCGGTTTCGGCCGGGGTGGAGAAACGGCCATTGGCCCAGGGCACATAGGCGCCTTCGCGGTCCGAGCGGTCATAGGCCACGCCAAAGCGATCGGCCATCGCCACAAGCGGGTTCTGATCCGCGCAATGCAGCCAGTGACAGCCGTGATCCCAGGCCACTGGCAGCCCCGCGGATGCGGTATGGGCGCGGCCGCCCACACGATCGGCCGCCTCGTAGATGGTGGCCGCGATCCCGCGTGCCTGACATTCCATCGCGGCCCCAACGCCGGCGGCGCCCGCGCCGATGATGATGACCTGTGGATCTGGCTGCTTCATGTTTTCTCCTGCGGGTTGGTTCGCCTGTTTATCCCGGTCGGCCGGTGCGAATGCAAGCGGTGTGCCGGGCAGGGGCACAACACCCTTTCCGGCGGCGGTGTTTCCCGTCATAGTCCCGCCGAAGCGCGTACAAAGCGCGCGGCCAGGAAACCTGGACCAGAAAGAAATACATATGAAAACAGTGTCGGGAGGAGACCACGAATGAAGATATTCACACGCGCCGCCGCAATTCTGGCCGCGGCCACGGTTGTTGCCGGGATGGCCCAGGCCGAGACCCGTGTCACCTATAAATCGGCGAAGTCGACTTCGTCGTATTACCAGATGGGCGTGCAGATCGCCGAGGCGATGAAGGCGGGAACCGGCGGCGAAATTATCGTGACTGTCGAGGAAAGCCAGGGATCGGTGCAGAACGTGATGGAAGTGCGTGCGCGGGGCGGCGACTATGTCTTTACCACGCCTCCGGCGCTGGTGTCGCTGGCGCAGGGCGGCAAGGCGATGTTCGAAGGCAAGTCGGATCCGGCATTCGACGAAATCCGGGCGCTGTTTCCGATCCCTTCGCTGACCATGCATTTCGTGGTGTCCGAAGCATCCGGCATCGCCCGTTTCGCCGATCTGGAAGGCAAGACGATCCTTTTGGGCAAGGGATCGTTCGGTGCGCGCGAGGGCGAGAAATACCTCGGGCTGTTCGGCCTGGAGGGCAAGGTGAAACTGGCGGAGGTCGAGCTTTCGAACGCGGTTGCGGCCCTTAAGAACGGGCAGATCGACGGTTTCGTAACCGCCGGATCCTATCCCGCGCCGAACGTGATCGAAGCCGCGGCATCGATCGGCGTGCGGGTGCTTTCTTTCGACGACGCGCAGGTGGCGGCGACCAAGCGCGCGCGCCTGGTGATCCCGGCGGGCACATACGCAGGGCAGACCGAGGACATCGTGACCACGTCGCTGCCGGTGGTGGCCTTCACCACCACCAAGATGGACGACGACACCGCCTATGAGCTGACCCGCACATTCTGGGAAGGCAAATCCGCGATGAGCGCGGGCGCACCCTGGTGGAAGGGGGTGGACCCGTCGTTGCTGAGCACGATCGGCACACGGATGCATCCCGGTGCGGTGCGTTATTACCGGGAAGCCGGTATCGCGCTGAGCGACGCACAGATGTAATACCGGCATCGCGCGCCATCGGTTGTTCCTTTGGCGCGCGTGTCGTGCAGGGGGCTGTCCGCAGCGCGGGTGGCGGAATGAGGGAGCCTCCGGCGGGAGTTTTTCTGGCAAGATGAAGTACGGGGACAGCGATATGCCGGCGGGCCGGATGTGGGTGATGCTGGCGGCGCTGGTCGTGGTGTTTCACATCGGGCTGGTGTTTTCCGGGCTGGTGCCCAATCTGGTAAGCCGGCCGCTGCACCTGGCACTGGTGCTGCCGTGGATCTTCGTGTTCGGAGCACCGGCGGGGGCGCCGCGGATCAGTGGCGTGGTTCTGACGCTTGCGGGGGTCGGAGCCTGTGTCTGGGTGGCGTGGAACCATGACGCGCTGGGCGATCAGTACGGGTTTCTGGAGGGCAGCGGGCAGATTGCCCTGGCCTGTGTCTTGCTGGCGGTCGTTCTGGAAGCGGCGCGGCGGGCCATCGGATGGCCATTGCCCCTGGTTGCTGCGGCGGCGCTTGCCTATGCGTTGCTGGGACAGCATGTTCCGGGAGAATTCGGCCATTCGGGTACGCCGTTGCGCAGTTTCCTGGGCACCATGACAATCGCCGAGGGCGGCATATGGGGCAGTCTGACCGGCGTTTCCGTCGGGGTGGTGGCGATTTTCGTGATTTTCGGCGCCGTGTTGAATGCGGGCGAGGCGGGCCAGGGGTTCATGAATGTCGCCTCGGCGGCGGCGGGGCGTCTGAAAGGCGGGGCGGCGAAAGTTTCGGTGATCTCTTCGGCGCTGTTCGGGTCGATCTCGGGGTCGGCTTCGGCGAATGTGGCATCGACGGGTGCGATCACCATGCCGGCGATGGTGCGGCTGGGCTATCCGCGTCGTCTTGCCGCCGCGACCGAGGCTGTCGCGTCGTCCGGGGGGCAGATCATGCCGCCGCTGATGGGTGCGGGCGCGTTCGTGATGGTCGAGCTTACGGGCGTTCCTTATGCGGCGATCATGGCGGCGGCGCTGCTGCCGGCCTTGCTGTATTTCTACGCCGTCTGGATCGGGATCGATGCCTTTGCCAGCCGGACGGTTCTGCGGGGCATCGATCCGGCGGACCGGCCGGGGCTGCGCGATGTTGCGGTGACGTCGGTGTTCTTTCTGATACCCTTCGGTGTCCTGATGTGGGGAATGTTCGGGTTGCGGGTGACGCCGCAATACGCCGCATGTCTTGCCATCTTTGCCGGCGCGGTGCTGTTGCTGACCGACAGGAACCTGGAGGTGCGGCCGCGCGACGTGGCGGCGCGGATGGCGCAGGCGCTGGTGAGCGCGGCGCGGCAGGTTGCGCTGATCGCTTCGATCATCGTTTGTGCGTCGATCATCGTGGGGGTCTTGTCGATCACCGGTCTGGGAATCAAGATCACTTCGCTGATCCTCGGGGTGTCGGGCGGTATGCTCTGGCCGTCGCTGCTGCTGACGGCGTTGGCCTGCCTGGTGCTCGGCATGGAGGTGCCGACCACCGCCGCCTATGTGATCTGCGTTTCGGTGGCCGGGCCGGCGTTGATCCAATTGGGGCTGGAGCCCTTGCAGGCGCATCTGTTCGTCTTCTGGTTTGCCCTGTTGTCGACGATCACGCCACCGGTTTGCGGGGCGGTGTTCATCGCCGCCGGAATGGTCGGGGAAAACTGGCTGAAGGTGGCGGTGACGGCGATGGCGCTGGGGGTGGGGCTGTATGTGATCCCTCTGGGCATGATTGCCAATCCCGGTCTGTTGCGGCTGTCCGAGGCGCCGGCCGAAGCGGCGGCGGCGCTGTTGCGGATGGCGCTGGGGCTTGGCGCGATTTCATTCGGCCTGATCGGTGCGCGGCGGGTATGGGTACGGGCCGGGATGTTGGTGTTGGGCGGCCTTGTGGTGTTTTGGCCTGTTGGCTGGGGCCCATTCGCGTAGAATGGCGCCGGGCGCGACAAGGCGAAAGGGCACAGCATGACGGTTCTCGTGGCGGATGTGGGTGGCACCAACACCCGGCTTGCGCTGGCGCTGGATGGTGTGGTGGATCCGGCGTCGATCCGGCGGTTTGCCAATGATGCGCATGCCGGTTTCCTGCCGGTGGTCCAGAGCTTTCTGGCCGATGCGGGTGTGTCGCGTGTGGACGGCGCGGCGATCGCGGTGGCCGGGCCGACATCGGCGCGCGGCGGGCGGCTGACCAACCGTGACTGGAGCCTGGATGTGCCGATGATCCGCGGCTTTACCGATGGTCCTGTGCGATATCTCAACGATCTCAAGGCGATGGCCTATGCCGTGCCAGGGCTGAGCGCGGCCGCGGCGGTGGCGATCGTACCCGAAACCGGCCAGCCGCCGGACAATGGCCAGGGCCTGGTGGTGGGCATCGGGACGGGGTTCAACGTCAGCCCGCTGGTGCGGACGGACAACGGGTTTGTGGCGACGGACGCCGAATTCGGCCATACCGCGATGCCCTCGTCGGTGGCGCGGCGGATGGTCGACAGTCTGGGCGCGGCCGCGGCGGCGCGGTTCGCCACGGTTGAGAGCTGTTTCTCGGGGCGGGGCCATGCGGCGGCCCGCGCTTTGCTGACGGATGGTGCCGACTTTGAGCAGACCTATGCCGCGTGGATCGGTGATCTGACCCGCGAACTGATTCTGACGTTCATGCCTCTGGGCGGCGTCCATTTCGCCGGCGGCGTGGCGCGGGCGGTTCTGACCGGGCCGGGCCGCGCGGCATTCGTGGACCGGCTGACCCGGCCCTATGCGCTGAACGGCGATCTGGCGGCGGTGCCGGTTCGCCTGATCACCGATGATTACGCCCCGTTGACCGGATGTGCCCGGTTCCTGACTCAAGTTCAGCCTGCGTCCGCGTCGGGGTCGCAGTGACGGCGAAAGGCGCGTTTCAGCAGATCGAGTTCGGCACGCAGCAGTGCGACGTCGCCCTGCAGGTCGGTGTGGGGCGGGGTGCCGGCCACCACTGTGATCTGGCCCAGCCGGCGGTCGGTTGCGGCGTCTCTCGCGGTGAGCGTATGGGCACCGTCCGATAGCATCCGCACCGGCACGTCGACTTCCATGCGCCAGCCGCCCTGCCGCCTGGTCAGGCGCACGTCCTCGATGGGATCGGGCCCAAGGCGGACCACGAGGGCAGGCGGGCCGCTGTCGGTAGGTGTTCCGCTGACAGTGGCCTGCCAGACGCCGTTCGTCAGATGGCTGTCGGTGAGCATCAGTTCGGGCATCACAACGCGGCCCTCACCCGACGCGACAGACAAACATCGCCGATTTCGATCCGGTTCATGGCGGGCGCGTCAAGGATCAGGTCCAGCCACCCTTGCGTCACCCGGCCAACTTGCAGCGGCACCTGGCTCAGATCGAACTGAACCCGGTGCCGGCCCGGCCCGCGCGGCAGTTCAAGCAGGATCTGTTCGACGTTCGGGCCGCTGCGGATGTTGAGCCGGGCAAAGATCTCGATCGGTTTCTCCATCTCCAGAACGACGTCGAGCGCGATGACGTGATGGGGGGCAAGGGCGGTGAGGGCTGCATCGGGCAGATCGAAGGCGAGCGACAGGAAACCGCCCTGAAACGCAAAGACTTCGCAGACCAGAAGGTGCGGCGGGCCTTCGGCCAGAGACCGCAGGGCGATCTCTGCCAGCGGGCAATCGTGAAACAGCGTGGCGCCGGGGGCCAGTTCGGTCTTGTCGGCGATGCCCACCCACCCGGCGTCGGGCTGCCGTTCCGACCACAGCGGCGAGCGCCACATCCAGTCGGTTCCATGCGGCAGGTCCGGCGCCGGAAGCGGTGGCGCCGGTTCTGCGCGCGATGCGAAAAGACCGCGCCAAACGGGCATCAGGGGCCTCACTGTTTCTGTTCCGTGGACAGTGTAACCTGATTGTTTCGTTTTAACAGACGTGCCAGCCGGCCCAGCGGCGATTCCGCCGACATGTCTTCGGTGGCGGGGGGCGCGGGATCTGTCCGGGTCTTTTCCGGGTCGGTTTCAGTATCCGGGCCGGCATCTGGCCGGAGACTGGCCTCCAGGGTACGGTCGGCCGTCGCGCTCAGAAGGGCCGCGCCGCGATTTCCCAGCGCGCGGCTGTCGGGCGGGGCGTAAAGGCTCAGCCCGACGACGTGGCCGTTGACCACGAAGGCCCCGCGCCAGAAACTGGCGCTGAGTCCGGCGATCACCGGGGTTTCGCGGCTGAGCCGGACCAGCGTCAGCGGCGCGCCCCTGGCACGCCGGTCAAGCGTGGCGGTCGCGCCGGCGCTTGCGGTCAGGGCCTCGGCGCTGGGCGCGGCATCGCCGGCATTGGGCAATGGGGCCACCGATACCGAGATCAGAGCCAGATCCCTGCCGCGCGGCGCCGCAGCCCCCAGCGTGTCGCAGCGCGCGAGCAGCGCGAAGCCAGGCGCATCCAGCGATTGCGGATCGATGCAATACCCGTCGGGGGCACGCAGTTGCACCGCGCCACCGGCCAGCGGCGCCTGCGTCATGCCCGCCCGTGCGGGGGCGGGCGTTTCGGTTTGTGGTGGCGCAAAGGCCAGCCCGGCGCCGCCCTCGCACCCGGCAAGCGCCAGCGGTGCGAACAGCAGAACCCCGGTTCTAGAGATCCATGTAAACATGCTTCTCGGCCTTGCCGCCGGGATGCGTGACCGCGCCTTTGTAGGTTTCCCCGACAAGCTGGGCGTATTTCCACAGCGCCCCCGAGGCATAGATCGTATCGCGCGGACCGGCCCATTCGGATTTGCGCGCGGCCAGGGTTTCCTCGTCCAGATCCACCGACAATTCGCCTGTCCGGGCGTTGATGGTGATCACGTCGCCGTCGCGCAGCATGGCGATCGGGCCGCCGTGGGCCGCTTCGGGGCCCACATGGCCCACGCAGAACCCGCGGGTTGCGCCCGAGAACCGCCCGTCGGTGATCAGGGCCACCTTCTTGCCCATGCCCTGCCCCGACAGCGCCGCCGTGGTGGCCAGCATCTCGCGCATGCCGGGGCCGCCCGCGGGGCCTTCGTTGCGGATCACCAGAACCTCGCCTTCCTTGTAGGTGCGCGCCTTGACCGCCTCAAAGGCGTCTTCCTCGCATTCGAACACCCGCGCGGGGCCGGTAAACACCTGTTCCTCTTCGCTCATGCCGGCGACCTTGACGATGGCGCCCGCCGGGGCCAGGTTGCCCTTCAGCCCGACAACCCCGCCGGATTTGGTGATCGGATTGCTGACCGGGTGGATCACCTTGCCATCCGCCTCGCGTTCGACCTTGTCGATTTCTTCGCCGATGGAATAGCCGGTGACGGTCATGCAATCCTCGTGGATCAGGCCGGCCTTGCGCAATTCACGCATCACGACGGGCACACCACCGGCCTCGTACATGTCCTTGGCGACGTAGTCGCCGCCGGGCTTTAGGTTCACGAAATAGGGCGTGTCGCGGAAGATTTCGCACACGTCATCAAGAAAGAAATCGATCCCGGCCTCATGCGCCATTGCCGGCAGATGCAGGCCCGCGTTGGTCGAACCGCCGGTGCAGGCGACGATTCGCGCCGCGTTTTCAAGCGATTTGCGGGTGACGATGTCACGGGCGCGGATGTTCTTTTCAAGCAGGTTCATGACGGCCTCGCCCGATGCGGTGGCATAGGCGTCGCGGCTTTCGTAAGGCGCGGGCGCCCCGGCCGAATTGGGCAACGCGAGGCCGATCGCTTCCGACACGCAGGCCATCGTGTTGGCGGTGAACTGGCCGCCGCAGGCCCCGGCCGAAGGACATGCGACACGTTCCAGCGCCGCAAGCTCGGCGTCGGAATTGGCGCCGGCCTGATGCCGGCCCACCGCTTCGAACACGTCCTGAACTGTCACGTCGCGGCCATTGTGGCGCCCCGGCATGATTGATCCGCCATAGATGAACACCGACGGCACGTTCAGGCGGATCATCGCCATCATCATGCCGGGCAGGGATTTGTCGCAGCCGGCCAGCCCGACGATGGCATCATAGCAATGGCCGCGCATCGTCAGTTCGACGGTATCGGCGATCGCCTCGCGCGATGCCAGCGACGACCGCATGCCCTCGTGCCCCATGGCGATGCCGTCGGTCACGGTGATGGTGGTGAATTCGCGCGGCGTGCCATCTGCGGCCTTGACGCCCAGCTTGACCGCCTGTGCCTGGCGGTTCAGGGCGATGTTGCAGGGGGCCGCCTCGTTCCAGCAGGTCGCGACACCCACCAGTGGCTGGTGGATTTCGTCTTCGGTCAGCCCCATCGCGTAATAGTACGACCGGTGCGGCGCGCGGGCCGGCCCTTCTGTGACATGGCGGCTGGGCAGATTGGTCTTGTCGAACTTGCGCTTGAGCATGGCGGGCCCTCCCTGAAATATCCTGACCAACGGCATACCGGCGCACCCCTGCCCGCACAAGACCGAACGGAACCTGTGCGGTGGCGTGGCTTGAATTCGCGCGGGGCGGTGCTTACCCTCCTCAACCTGTTGAATGCGGATACGGCGGATCACGGCCGTGCCTGCCCGGTCAGAGGTCGAAGGCATGGAAAGATCGCTGTTTGCGTTCATCTGGAAACACTCGAAGCGTCAGCAACTGGTCCTGCTGGGGCTGACGCTGATCTCGTTTCCATTCCTCTATGCGTCGCTCGAATTGCCCAAGCGGATCATCAACGATGCCATCGGTGCCGAACGCGACACGATCGATGTGGCCGGCGTGAGCATCGGCCAGGTGCAGTTCCTGATGGTGCTGTGTTTCCTGTTTCTGGCGGCGGTGCTGGTCAGCGGTCTGATGAAGATGCGGATCAACACGATGAAGGGCATCGTGGCCGAACGGCTGCTGCGGCGGTTCCGGTACACGCTGATCAATCGCATGATGCGGTTCCCCCAGCCTTATTTCCGCGCCACCAGCCAGGGCGAGATCGTTTCGATGGTCACATCCGAGGCCGAACCGATGGGCGGGCTGATGGGCGACGCGGTTGCGCAGCCGGTGTTCCAGGCGGGCCAGATGCTGACGATCGTCACCTTCCTGTTCATGCAGAGCGTGTGGTTTGGCCTGGCTTCGGTGGCGTTGATCCCCTTGCAGGCGTGGCTGATCCCGATGCTGCAACGCCAGATCAACCAGTTGAACAAGAAGCGGGTGATCGAAGTGCGCGCGCTGGCGTCGGAGATCGGCGAAACCGCCGCGGGCATGGCCGATCTGCGCATCAACGGCGGCTGGCGGTTCCGTCTGGCCGAGTTCACCGCGCGGCTGGGGCGGCTGTTCGACATCCGCTTCCAGATCTACCAGAAGAAATTCTTCATGAAGTTTCTCAACAACTTCATAACCCAGTTGACGCCCTTCTTCTTTTACTCGGTCGGCGGCTATCTGGCGATCCGGGGGGATATCACGGTGGGCGCACTGGTGGCGGCGCTGGCCGCCTACAAGGATCTTTCCAGCCCGTGGAAAGAGCTTCTGACCTATTACAACCAGGTGCAGGACATGTCGCTGCGCTGGCAGATCGTCACCGAACGCTTTGCGCCGGCGAACATGATCGCGCCCGAACTCTTCGAAGGTGAACCGGCGACGATACCGCGCCTGAACGGGGCCATCGAAATCCGCGACGTGACGCTGCGCGATGCCAACGGCAACACCATTCTCGAGGATATCAACCTGGATATTCCTGCCGGTGCGCGGGTGGCGATCCAGAGCACCAGCGCCACCGAAAGGGCCGCCTTCGCCGATCTGATGACCCGCGAGGCATTGCCGATGCGCGGTTCGGTTACGATGGCCGGGCACCCGCTGAACGAATTGCATCAATCGGTTCTGGCCGCGCGCATCGGCTATGCACATTCGCGGCCCTATTTCTTTGACGGCACGCTGGGCCAGAACCTGACGATGGCCTTGCGCGCCCGGCCGCTGACGGTGAAATGGGATCCCGGCCACCGCGACCGCATGTTCAACGAGGCGCGGCGCGCCGGCAACAGCCTCGATCCGCTCGATGTCGAGTGGCTGGATCCGGATCTGGCCGGGCTGACCCGCGACGAAGATGTTCAGGACTGGTGGTTCAAGCTGGTGCAGGCGATGGGCACCGACGAAGCGATGTTCCGCCGCACCCTGCGGTCGACCTTCGATCCGGCGCTGCACCGCGATCTGGCCCGCGCCATCGTCGATCTGCGCCCGGTGGTTCTGGAACGGCTGCGCGCCGCCGGGCTGGACGATGCGGTATACCGGTTCGACCCCAACCAGTTCAATCCGGCGGTGCCTCTGGGCGGCAACCTTCTGTTCGCGGTGCCGACGCGGTCGATCACCCAGGAGCAACTGGCCAAAAGCCACGACTTCATCGACCTTCTACGCGAAAACGGCATCGCGCCGCAGGCCATGGAGATTGCTCTGGGGATCCTGCAGACCCTGCGGCAGACCTTTGGCAGCGACGGCACCGATCATCCGCTGTTCCGGCGTCTGAATTTCGATGCCGACACCTATATCCGACTGTCGGCCATCGCCCAGAGACGCCAGGACAAGGGCCCGGCCGCGCTGACATCGGACGAAGAGGCGCTGTTGCTGACGATGCCGTTTCTTCTGACCGCCGAACAGATCGGCCCGGAATTCAGCGAGGCCTACAAGGAGCGTATCCTGACCATGCGCCTTGCCAAGGCGGATGTGCTGCGCAAGGCCGTGGGCGACCTGTTCACGCCGGTGGCGCCGGATGTCTATCTGGCCCGGTTGTCGCCGCTGGAAAACGCGATCTACGGGCGGGTTTCGATGATGGCCGGCGCCCGGTTCGAACTGATCGAGAACCTTGTCGCCGAGGTGCTGGCCGAAAACGGCCTGCGCCAGGCGATGGCGGCGGTGATCTTCGACATGCCCAGCGGTCTTGGCGGCGCCAGCCTGCCCACTGCCATCCAGGAGCGCGCCGCGTTCAGCCGCGCGGGCATCAAGCGCCCCGATATCCTGATCCTCGACAAGGCGCTGGCCAGTCACGACGCCAAAAGCAGGTCGCAGGCGCGCAGCCGCCTGCGCGAACTGATGCCCGACACCACGATGGTGTTCATGGAGGACAAGTTCGAACACCCCGAGGCCTACGATCTGTTCGTCGAAATCCGCGACGGCCGCATCGGCGACATGTCCCTTGTCGGTGACCGGGCCGCCGGCGGAACCGGCGCGAACGATCTGCGCCGCAAACAGCGGCTTCTGGCGGAAACAGAACTGTTCGGCGGGCTGGATGCGCGCAACCAGAGACTGCTGGCCTTCACGGCGCAATGGTACAAGGCACCGGCCGGCCATGTGATCTTTGCCGAAGGACAACCGGCCGACGCGGTCTATCTGTGCCTCGAGGGCAATGCCGAACTGCGCTGGCACGGCGCGGCAGAAGGCTCGCGGCCGGTGGCGACGGTACAGCCAGGCCGGCTGATCGGCGATCTGACGGTGATCCTGGGCGAAAACCGCCAGATGGATCTGGTGGCCATGACGGATGTGAAATTCCTGCGCATCGGCGCCGAGGAATTCCGCGCCGTCATGGAAAACGATACGGAGGTGGCGATGAACCTTGTGCGGACCGTTGCACGCAACCTGTCGGGCGCGGCCGAGTTGTTGCGCACCGCGCGCATCGACATTCCCGAATTTCAGGGCCCCGACCGCTTTCCCTATGTCAATTCGCTGAACTGACGGTGACCTTGCGCAACGTATATCAGGCGCAGGCGCGTCAGGTGGCGGCGCTGCGATCCACCGCACAGCCGTGGCGCCTGCTGGCTGGTGCCGCTCTGGTCCTTGCGACGGTCTTCGCCCTGAACCTGGCGATCATGCAGACCCTGCGCAGCCTGGCGCCCGGCTTTGCGCGCGACATTGCCCTGGCGAACGGCGGCACGCCGGGCTCGCTTCTGGTTCTGCTGACGACCTTCGCCTGCATCACCCTGGCGGTGGCGCTTACGGTCCGGCTGCTGCACCGGCGCGGGCTGGCATCGGTGATCGGGCCGGCGCCGCGGGCGTTGCGCGATTTCCTGCGCGTTCTGGGGGCGTTGGCCTTGCTGGGGGTGGTTCTGTGGGTGCTGCCGCCCTGGGGCACGGGGCTGACGCTGACACCGAACCTGGCGCCAGGGCTGTGGCTGATGCTGTTGCCGCTGTCGCTGGCCGCGGTGCTGATCCAGACCAGCGCCGAAGAGATCCTGTTTCGCGGCTACCTGCAACAGCAACTGGCGGCGCGTTTCGCGAACCCGCTGATCTGGATGGTGCTGCCGTCGGTTCTGTTTGCGCTGGGGCACTACCTGCCGGCGCAGGCCGGGCCGAACGCATGGATGATCGCGGCCTGGTCGGGGATGTTCGGGCTGTTGATGGCCGACCTGACCGCGCGCGCCGGCAATCTTGGTCCGGCCGTCGCGGTGCATTTTGCCAACAACCTGTCGTCGTTGCTGATCGTGTCGCTGCCCGATGCGATGAACGGGCTGTCTCTCTATACCGTCGGGTTCCGGATGGACGACCCGGATGCGATCGGCCGCTGGCTGCCGGTTGAATTCGCCACGATGATCGTCGGCTGGCTGGCAGCGCGGCTGGCGATCCGGCGCTGATTGCATTCCCGCCCGCTTGGTCTTATCTGAACGGCAGGCACGCCAAACAAAGGCACGGCAATGAACTGGATCAGCAACTACGTCCGGCCCCGGATCAATTCGATCTTCTCGCGCCGCGAGACGCCCGAGAACCTGTGGCACAAGTGCGACGAATGCGGCACGATGCTGTTTCACCGCGAACTCAGCGACAATCAGAACGTCTGTACAAGCTGCGGGCATCACATGCACATCACGCCGCGCGCGCGCTTTCAGGCGCTGTTCGACGCCGGTGTGTTCGCCGAGGTGCCGGTGCCCGAGCCGAAGGCCGATCCGTTGGCGTTCCGCGATCAGAAGCGATATCCCGACCGCCTGAAGGCAGCCCAGCGTGAAACCGGCGAACGCGAGGCGATGCTGGTTGCCACCGGCGACATGGGGCGCACGCCGGTTGTCGCGGCGGCGCAGGATTTTTCGTTCATGGCCGGTTCGATGGGCATGTATGTGGGCAACGCGATCGTCGCCGCCGCTCAGGAGGCGGTCAAGCTGGGCCGCCCGCTGATCCTGTTTTCCGCCGCCGGTGGCGCGCGGATGCAGGAGGGGATCCTGTCGCTGATGCAGATGCCGCGCACCACGGTGGCGGTGCAGATGCTGAAGGAAGCGGGCCTGCCCTATATCGTCGTTCTGACCCATCCAACGACCGGCGGCGTGACTGCATCCTACGCGATGCTGGGCGATGTGCACATCGCCGAACCCAACGCGCTGATCTGCTTCGCCGGGCCGCGGGTGATCGAACAGACCATTCGCGAAAAGCTGCCCGAAGGCTTTCAGCGCGCCGAATACCTTCTGGAGCACGGGATGCTGGACCGGGTGACGCCGCGCACCCAGATGAAGGACGAACTGGTTTCGATCACGCGGATGCTGATGGGGATGCCGCCGCCGGTGAAGGGCGATCTGCCGCCACCACCCCCGGCGCCCGAGACCGCCACGCCCGATCCCGAACCGGCACCCATGCCCGAAGGCGGCAAGACCACGCCATGACCGGCGCCGCATCCGACGCCATCCTCCAGCGGATGATGGCGCTGCACCCGAAGGTCATAGATCTGACGCTGGACCGGGTGTGGCGCCTGTTGGCGGCGCTGGGCGATCCGCAGAAGGCGCTGCCGCCGGTCGTGCATATCGCCGGCACGAATGGCAAGGGATCGACCCTGGCGATGATCCGTGCCGGCATCGAAGGCGCGGGCCTTGTGGCACATGCCTATACCTCTCCACATCTGGCGCGGTTTCACGAACGGATCCGCGTGGCCGGCACGCTGATATCCGAACCGCGGCTGACGGCTGTTCTGGACGAATGCTATGCCGCGAACGATGGCGACACGATCACCTACTTCGAAATCACCACCTGTGCCGCGCTTCTGGCGTTTGCCCGCAGCCCCGCCGATTACACCCTTCTCGAGGTCGGGCTGGGCGGTCGGCTGGACGCCACCAACGTCGTGGACCGTCCGGCGCTGACAGTCATCACCCCGGTTTCCATCGACCATCAGCAGTTTCTGGGCGATACGTTGCCGCAGATCGCGGGCGAAAAGGCGGGTATCCTGAAACGCGGCGTGCCCTGCATCGTGGGGCCGCAGGAACCCGATGCGCTGGAGGTGATCGAAGACCGCGCCGCGCGTGTCGGTGCGCCGCTGCTGGCCTTCGGACAGCACTGGCATGTGGGCGAGGAACACGGCCGGCTGATCTATCAGGATGAAACCGGGCTGTGCGACCTGCCGCTGCCCAAACTGCCGGGCCCGCATCAGGTGATGAACGCGGGAACCGCCCTGGCCGCGCTGCGGCATCTGCAATTGCCCCGGCCGGATGCGGCCGCCGAGGCGGCGATCACGCGCGCCGACTGGCCGGCCCGGATGCAGCGCCTGACGCAGGGGCGGCTGGCGGCCATGTTGCCCGACGGCGAGCTGTGGCTGGACGGCGGGCACAATGCCTCGGCGGGGCTGGCCGTGGCCGCGGCGATCGGCCGGCTGCCGCCGCGCCGCACCTACCTGATCTGCGGCATGCTGAACACCAAGGACGTCACCGGGTATCTGGCGCCGCTGGCCCCGGTCACGCAGGGGCTGATCGCTTTGTCGATACCCGGCGAGACCAACACCTTGCCCGCCGAAACCACGGCAGACGCGGCGCGGACGGTGGGGATGACGGCGCAGATCGCCGCCGACGCGGGCGCGGCACTGCGCAGCATCGCGGCCAGCGATCCCGGCGCGCGCGTGCTGATCTGCGGATCGCTTTATCTGGCGGGCGCGGTGTTGCGCGAAAACGCCGAAGCCTGACCCCGGCGCCTATCGGGTCCAGTCGTCCGACTGCATTTCGCGCAGGCGGCTGGCGGTGCGTTCGAATTCGAAGGTGCCTTCGCCTTCCAGGTACAGCATCTCGGGCTCGGCCGCCGCCGAACAGATCAGCCGGACCTTCGCCTCATAGAGCGCGTCGATCAGCATGACAAAGCGGCGCGCTTCGTTGAAGTTGGCGCGCGAGAGGGTCGGGATGTCTTCGACGATCAGAACCCGAACCGCATCCGCGATCGCCAGATAGTCCGCCGGTCCAAGGGGTTTGCCGCACAGATCGAAGAACCCGATGCGCGCGATGCCATTGCGCGCCTGTGGCAGGACCACGTCGCGGCCCTTCACCCGCAGCGTCAGCGGTGCGCCCGCGCCCTTGGTCAGATCCGCCCAGATGGCATCGATTTCGGCACGCGCCCGCGCGCCGTTCGGGGTGAAGTAGACCCGGCTGCCTTCCAGCCGGTCCTGCCGGTAGTCTGTCGGGCTGACCAGTTCATGCACCACCATCCGATCCTTGATCAGCGCGATGAACGGCAGGAAAACCTGCCGGTTCAACCCGTTCTTGTACAGATCGTCGGGCACCCGGTTCGAGGTGGTCACAACCACCACGCCGGCGGCGAACAGCGCCTCGAACAGCCGGCCGACGATCATCGCATCGGTGATATCGGTGATCTGCATTTCGTCGAAGGCCAGCAGCCGGACCGATGCGGCGATATCGGCGGCAACCGGGGCGATCGCATCCTCGACGCCGCGTTGCCGGGCGGCATGCATGGCCGCATGCACTTCCTGCATGAAGCCGTGAAAATGCACCCGCCGCACCGCGATATCGTCGAGCGATTCCACAAAGAGATCCATCAGCATGGATTTGCCGCGCCCGACGCCGCCCCACAGGTAGAGCCCGCGCACCGGTTCGGGCGCCTTGCGGAACAGCCCGCGCTTGACCGGGCGCGCCATCGCCGCGCGAATCCGCTCGAATTCGGGCAGAACCGCCTGCTGCGCGGGATCCTGCTGCAGGTGGCCTTCGGCGATGCGCCGGGCATAGAGTGTGGTGACCGCGTTCATGGCGCCCTGCATACCCCGCGCGCCCGGCGGTGCCAAGTTCAGCGCGCGCGCCAGCGGTCCAGAATGTAGCGGCTGGTCATCAGGTCGAGATGGGCGCCGCCGCCGTTCTTGAACACGGTGATATCCGCATCGGTCGTGCGCGCGAATTCCGGCAGGTTGTAGAAGTCGGCCAGCAGATCGTCGCGGGCGATCACGCCGCGCGACAACGGGATCTCGATTTCGCCGATGTGGCCGATGGTCGTGTCGAAGCTGTCGACATAGATCCGCGCGCGCTGCATCGCCATGTCGTCGATTTCGCGCATGTCCGGGCGATAGGCGCCGATAAGGTTCAGGTGCTGGCCCGGTTGCAGCCAGGCGCCCGCGATCAGCGGTTCGCGGGACATGGTGGCGCACAGGATGATATCGGCCGCCCGCACGGCGGATTCCAGATCCTGCACCGCGCGCACCCTGTCGTGACCTTGGGCGAGACGCTGCGCGTTCGCCGCCGTGCGGCTCCAGACCGCGAAGCGCGCGTCGGGAAACCCCGCCGAAAATGCATCGATCAGCGACGCGGCGACCGTGCCCGCGCCGACGATCAGGATCTCGCGCGATCCGGCCCGTGCCAGGTGCAGCGCCGCCAGCAGGCTGTCGCCGGCGGTTTTCCATTTCGTGACCAGGTGAAAATCGATCAGCGCCTCAAGCGTGCCGTCGCGATCCGAAAACAGCGTGACCGCGCCGTTGATCGAGGGCATCCCGTGTCGGGCATTGCCGGGAAAAACGGTGGCCGATTTGACGGCCAGGCCCATCCCGTCGATCCAGGCCGACCGCGACAACAGCGTGTCGGGGTCGCGGTAGAGGAACGTATCGCCGATGCTGGCCTTGGGCAGATCGTGCCCGGCGGTCAGGGCGCGGGTCAGGCCCAGCCAGTTCAGCGTGGCCTCGCCCTGTGCGAAGGGGATGATCGGCAGATCGGTCATTGCGCCGCCTCGGATGTCAGAAGGCCCCGCGCCACCAGCTGCGCGGCCCAGCCTTCGGCGCCTTCGAACAGGTGGGTCTGCCACCCGCGCGCGGCGGCGGCGGCGATGTTGTCGGGGCGGTCGTCGGTGAACAGCAGGTTTTCGGGGGCGATGCCGCTGTCGGATTCGAGCATCTCGAAGATCCGCGCGTCGGGCTTTGTCACGCCCATGTGCCCCGACACATAGCGCCGGTCGAAATCCGCCAGGAACGGATACTCGGCTTCGGCGATGGCGAAGCTTTCGATGCCGAAGTTCGTCAGCGCAAAGACCGGAATTCCGGCGTCGCGCAGCGCATGTTGCAACCGCACCGAACGGGGGATCGCGGGCGAGGCCATTTCGATCCAGCGATCGTGCCACATGCGGATTTCGTCGCGCCACGGGGGATTGGCATCGGCGGTTGCATAGATCGTTTCAGTGAACGGATGGCCCATGTCGACGCGGTCGTTCATGCTATGCAGATCGACCTGATCGAACATCTTCCGGCGCCTTTCGGGGCCGATCACGGCGTCGTAGAACCGTTCCGGTTGCCATTCGATCAAAACATTGCCGATGTCGAGAACGACGGCCATTGTGCGGGTCACTATCGGTTCCTCCTTTTCGGGCCTCGTGGCGTGGCGCCGGGCCTGTCGTGTGCGGGGCGCGCTGTCAGGCACTGCGCGCGGCGCGCAACTCGCGCTCGAGCGCGTCCAGAAAGCGCGAGCGGTCGGATTTTGTAAACCCTTTGCCGCCGCCGCCGGTGGCCAGCGGGTTGGCGGCGCGCACATCCGCCATCAGATCGCGCAGCGCCAGTTGCTGGCCGATGTTGGCGGGTGTGAAGATTTCACCGTTGTGGCGCAACACCCGCGCGCCGGCCGCGATGCAGCGCGCGGCCAGCGGAACGTCGGCGGTGATCACCACATCGCCGGTGCCGCACCGGTCGGCGATCCATTTGTCCGCAACATCGGCGCCTTGATCCACGACCACCGTCCGCACCAGCGGATTGGCCGGCGGACGCAGCCCGCCGTTCGACACCAGGAAGAGCGGCACCCCGTGGCGTGTCGCGACGCGCTCGGCCTCGGACTTGACCGGGCAGGCATCGGCATCGACGTAGACCGATGTCATTCGTAAAGCGCTTCGGCATGAAAGGCGACGTGCTCTTCCATGAAGCTGGAGATGAAGAAGTAGCTGTGATCATAGCCCGGTTGCAGGCGCATGACCGCCTGCTGGCGGCGCGCCGCGATGGCTTCGGCCAGGGCTTCGGGCATCAGCAGGTCGATGAACTGGTCTGCTGTGCCGGTGTCGATCAGCATCGGGCCGTCAAAGCCGGTGGCGCGCATCGCAAGGGTGGCGTCGTGCGGCGCCCAGCCCGATTCGTCGGGCCCGAGATAGGCCGCCAGCTGCTTGCGGCCCCAATCGCCGGCGGTGGGGTGGCAGATCGGTGCGAAGGCCGACACCGCGCGGTAGCGACCGGGATGCGCCATCGCCAGGGTCAGCGCGCCGTGCCCGCCCATGGAATGGCCGCTGATGGACTGCCTGTCGGGATCGATGGGGAACTCGTCGGCCAGAAGTGCGGGCAGTTCGGTGGCCACATAGTCCCACATGCGGTAGTGCGGCGCCCAGGGGGCCTGGGTGGCATTTACATAAAAGCCGGCACCCTGCCCGAGATCGTAGGCGGCGTCGTCGGCCACGCCCTCGCCGCGGGGGGACGTGTCGGGAAAGACCAGGGCGATGCCGTGTTCGGCGGCCCATTGCTGGGCCCCGGCCTTGACCATGGCGTTTTCATGGGTGCAGGTGAGACCGGCCAGAAACCACATCACCGGCACGGGCCCGTCGCGTGCCTCGCGCGGGAGAAACAGCCCGAAGGTCATGTCGCAGTCGCAGGCCTTGGATGTGTGGCTGTAGACGCCCTGCGTGCCGTCGAAGGCGCGGTTTTCCGATATCGTCTTCATGATCTGTCCTTTCGGAAGGGGCGCGCGCCGGATTGGCCCGCGGCATTGGATTGCGCCGCCGGGAGCCTCCGGCGGGGATATTTAAGGCAAAAGGAAAGCCCGTTCATGTCATCCAGCCGATCACCAGCGATACGGTGACGATGGAGATGGCGGTGGACAGCAGGATGGCGGCCGAGGCGCGTTGCGGGGCGACGTTGTAGTGCTGGGCCAGCATGTAGACGTTGCCGGCCACGGGCAAGGCGGCGGCGGATACGGTGACGGCGGCGGAAAAGCTGTCGGTTGGGAACAGGACGAGCACACCGATGGCGACGAAGATCGGGTGCAGGGCCAGTTTGCAGAAGGTCAGCCAGCCGGCGATCTGAAGCCGTTCGGCGGATTTGGTGGCCAGCGAGGCGCCGATGGCGAAGAGTGCGCCGGGTGTGGCGGCGCCGCCGAGGATGGCGAGGAAATCGTTCATCGGGCGCGGTATGGGCAGTTTCAGCCCCGACCATGCCAGCCCGAGCACGATGGCCACGATCATCGGGTTGCGCAGCAGCCCCAGACCGACGGTGCGCAGCAGGCCGAGTGACATTCGGCCGTCGCGGGCGCCCACGATCAGGATCACGATCAGGCTGGAGAAGACGATCAGATCGGCGGCGAGGATCAGCATGACCGGGCCGACGGCCGCGTCACCGAAGATAAGCACCAGCATGGGAATGCCGAGAAAGCCGACATTGCCGATCACCGCGCATTGCGCCTCGATCGCGGCGGTGGGTACGTCGAGGTTGCGCAGGAAGGCTATTCCGGTGGCGATGCCGTAGACGAAGGCGGTGCCCCAGAGGTATCCCGCGATCAGGTTGCCATCGAAGATGTCGGCCATGCTGAGGTTTGCCGAGAAGCGGAACAGCATTGCCGAAAGCGCGAAGTAGAAGACGAACTTGGTGAGGTAGGCGGTGGCCTCGGCAGAGAAGAAACGGCTGCGCCCGGCCCAGTACCCCAGCCCGATCAAGGCGAAAAACGGCAAGGTGCGCAGGAACACTTCGATCATGGCAGAGGGTTAGCCTGTGGCGGGGTGCGGGGCAAGGGCGCGTGGGCGCCGGGGCGTGAAACCCGGTGCTAACCGGTGCCGATCAGCACGCCCGCGGCGAGGACCAGTCCGCCACCGAGCACCACCTGGAACACCGCGCGGAAAAACGGCGTTTCCATGTAGCGGTTCTGAATCCATGCGATGGCCCAGAGTTCGACGAACACCACCGCGATGGCAAGGATCGTCGCGGTCCAGAAATCTGTGATCAGGTAGGGCAGCGCATGTCCGAGCCCGCCGATCGTTGTCATCACGCCGGAAGCGATGCCCCGTTTGACGGGCGATCCGCGGCCCGAGAGTTCGCCATCGTCGGAAGCGGCTTCGGTAAAGCCCATGGAGATGCCCGCGCCGACCGACGCGGCGACGCCGACCAGGAAGGTTGTCCAGGTGTCCTGGGTGGCGAAGGCGGTTGCGAAGATCGGCGCCAGGGTCGAGACCGAACCGTCCATCAGACCGGCAAGGCCCGGCTGGACCCATGTCAGGATGAACTGGCGTTTGGCGGCATTGTCTTCGTCGTCGCGCACGTCGCTGTCGAGATGGGTCTGTTCGAGATCGCCAGCGGTGGCCTGGTGCCCGGCCTCGGCGGCGGCCAGATCGCCCAGCAACTTGCGCGTCGCCGCGTCGGAGGTGTGGCGCGCGGCGTTCAGGTAGAAACGTTCGGCGTCATGCTCCATCGCGGCGGCTTCGGCGCGAATCCGTTCGAGGCCCAGATTTTCGACCAGCCATACTGGGCGCCGGGTGTAGTAGCCGGCGACGTGTTCGCGCCGGATCAAAGGGATCACCGGGCCAAACCGGGCCTGATGCAGGTCGATCAGCCGGGTGCGATGCTGATCTTCTTCGGCGGCCATGCCGTCGAAGACGCGCGCCGAGGCCGGAAAATCGGCGCGCAGGGCTTCGGCATAACCGCGATAGATCCGCGCGTCGTCTTCTTCGGAGGAGATCGCGAGGGCGATGATTTCCTGTTCGGTCAGGTCGGAGAAACGTTTTCGCTGATTGAGGAAGCGCATGGGATACCCGTGTTAGAACGATTCCAAAACTAACCGTCGATGCGCAAATGTCCAGCGAAGCCATCGGGATTGCAGTTGATAGTGAACCGCGCGGTTCATATATTCGTGAAACCGGTCAGGGCAGGAGGAACCATGGGCGATCTGGCGGACATCGTACGCACCGGGCGAAAATTCGAACAGGTGGTCGAGGGTGCGCGCAAGGTTTTCATGACCGATGGGTTCCAGGGTGCGAGCGTGGACGACATCGCGCGCGCGGCGGGGGTGTCGAAGGCGACGCTGTACAGCTATTTTCCCGACAAGCGCTTGCTGTTCATGGAGGTCGCGCGGCTGGAATGCGCGCGCCAGGCGGGTGAAACCGCCGCTCTGATCGACAGTTCGGCGCCGCCGGCGCAGGTGCTGCGGTTTGCCGCGTCCCGGCTGCTGGGGTTTTTGCTGTCGGATATCGGGCAGCGGGTGTTTCGCATTTGCGTGGCCGAAGCCGACCGTTTTCCCGAGCTTGGCCAGCATTTCTATGAAAGCGGCCCGCTTGTGGTGCGCACGCGGCTGAAGGCTTATATGGCCGAGGCCGAGGCGCGTGGTGAACTGAAGATCGACGATTTCGACCTGGCCGCGGATCAGTTCGCCGAATTGTGCAAGGCGGACCTGTTTCCGCGGATCGTGTTCAATATCGATGCGACGTTTGCGCCGGCCGAGATCAATCGGGTCATCGATGGGGCCGTGGCCACCTTCCTGGCGCGCTATGGCGCCTGAGGCGGGCGCCCGACGCCGGTAGTGCGAAGCGCGGGCTGCGGACGGGCCGCGTGATACCCGCGCTTGCCAAGGGCAAGCACGGGTGCCTCCGGCGGGGATATTTATGGCAAAAGGAAAGCCGCGGTTCAGTCGATGCGGCGCACGAGGGTCTGGTTGCCGCTGCCCTTCTTCATCTCGAAGAGCTTCAGCGTGGCGAGCAGATCGCTGAGTTTGCGGGCGCCGTAGGTGCGGGTATCGAATTCTGGGTTGGCTGCGCTGATGAACTGGCCGATCTGGCCAAGGGTGAACCACTCGTCGTCCTGATTGATGGCGTCCATGGCGCGGATCACCAGTTTGGTTGGATCCTCGGCATCCGAGGGGGCGGGTTTGGGTGTCGGTTTGCTGTTGTCGGCGGCCGGGGGCGACTGGACCAGGTTTTCGACATAGATGAAGCGTTTGCAGGCCTTGACGAAGGCGGCGGGGGTCTTTCGCATGCCCATGCCGAAGACGTCGAGGCCCTGTTCGCGGATCCGGCTGGCGAGGCGGGTGAAGTCGCTGTCGGAGGAGATCAGGACGAACCCGTCGAAGCGGCCCGAATGAAGGATGTCCATGGCATCGATGACCAATGCGATGTCCGAGGCGTTCTTGCCGGTCGTGTTGGCGAATTGCTGGTGCGGGACGATGGCGAGGTTGGCCAGCTTGTCCTTGGTCCAGCCCTGCGGGCCGCCACCGGCGAAGTCGCCGTAGATCCGGCGGATGCTGGCTTCGCCGAGCGAGGCGATTTCCTCGAACATCGCCTCGGCGAACTTGGCGGAGATGTTGTCGGCGTCGATCAGGACGGCCAGCAACCGGGTGTCCGTGGCCATTGCGGGCCTCCTTTACAGGGATTTCATCATCACCAGGGCATCGACGCGGCCGAGATCGGGGTGGTCGAAGGCGGCGGGCAGGCGGCCCACCGTATCGAACCCGGCATTTTGCCAGATGGCGATGGCGCGCGTGTTTGTCGAGACGACGAAGTTGAATTGCATGGCCGCATACCCGGCGGCGCGGGCAGCGTCCAGCGCATGGTTGAGCATGGCGCGGGCGATGCCGCGGCCACGCGCGGCGGGTGCCGTTGCGAAACCGCAGTTGCAGACGTGCGCGCCGCCGCCGCCCTGGTTGCGGCGCAGGTAGTAGGTGCCGATCGCCGCGCCGTCTTCGGACAGGGCGACCGTGGTGATCGCGGGCGGATCGCACCAATAGGCCAGCGCATCGTCCCGCGAGATGTCACGATCGATGGCATAGGTGTCGCCCGCCCGGAAGATCGGTTCGAGAATCCGCCAGATCGCCGGTCGGTCGGCGTTCTGGGCGGCGCGGAATTTCAATAGAGCACCACCGACCGGATCGATTCGCCGGCATGCATCAGGTCGAAGGCCTTGTTGATGTCATCCAGCGGCATCGTGTGGGTGATCATCGGATCGATCTGGATCTTGCCGTCCATGTACCAATCGACGAACTTCGGCACATCGGTGCGGCCCTTGGCGCCGCCGAAAGCGGTGCCTTTCCAGACCCGCCCGGTGACCAGCTGGAACGGGCGGGTGCCGATCTCGGCGCCGGCGGGGGCGACACCGATGATCACCGACACGCCCCATCCGCGGTGGGAACATTCCAGCGCGTCGCGCATCACCTGGACGTTGCCGGTGGCGTCGAAACTGTAATCGACGCCGCCGATCTGATCGAATTCGGTTTGTGTGAGGCGGACGATCTCCTGCACGACCGAACCTTCGATCCGCGAGGGATTGACGAAATGCGTCATCCCGAACTTGCGGGCCATTTCTTCCTTGGCATCGTTCAGATCGACGCCGATGATCTTGTCGGCGCCGGCCATCGCCAGGCCCTGGATCACGTTCAGGCCGATGCCGCCCAGCCCGAAGACCGCCGCTGTCGATCCGATTTCGACGCCGGCGGTGTTGATCACCGATCCGATCCCCGTGGTGACGCCGCAGCCGATATAGCAGATCTTGTCGAAGGGTGCGTCGGGGCGCACCTTGGCCAGGGCGATTTCGGGCATCACCGTGTGGTTGGCGAAGGTCGAACAACCCATGTAGTGATAGATCGGGGTGCCATCCAGCATGGAAAACCGGCTGGTGCCATCGGGCATCAGGCCCTGGCCCTGGGTGCCCCGGATGGCGGTGCAGAGGTTCGTCTTGCCCGACAGGCACGAATAGCACTGGCGGCATTCGGGGGTGTAGAGCGGGATCACATGATCGCCGGGCTTCAGGGTGGTGACACCTTCGCCGACCTCAAGAACGACGCCCGCGCCCTCATGGCCCAGAATGGACGGAAACAGGCCTTCGGGATCGGCGCCGGACAGGGTGAATTCATCGGTATGGCAGATGCCGGTGGCCTTTATCTCCACCAGAACCTCGCCGGCCTTCGGACCTTCGAGGTTGACCTCCATGATTTCGAGGGGTTTGCCGGCTTGCAAAGCCACGGCGGCACGGGTGCGCATGATGGGTCTCCCTGATCCTGTTTCGGCGAAGCCTGTGGCATGGGGGCGGCTATTGCAACACGTCTGCGCCGGTCGCCGGCAAAAAAAGCATTGGGCACGGGGTGGCGCGGCAGGGACGAGGATGGGGACGCCGGTGCGGCGGCGGACTCGACTCAAGGGTGGGATCGTTCTAATTGAGTGGAACATAACATGAACAAATGATCGCTGCCCATGCCCAACCGTCGCATTCTGTCGCTGTGGTTTCCCCGGCTTGCCGCCGAACGGGCGATGCGGCTTGGCGCCGGGCCGGCGTGCGGGCCGCTGGCCATCGTCGGCGAGACGGGCAACATGCAGGTCGTTGCATCGCTGAACGCCGCGGCCCAGGCGGCGGGGGTGCACAGGGGGCAACCGATGCGTGACGCCCATGCCATGTGCGCGGGGCTGATCACACGGGCGCAGGATCCGCTGGCCGAGGCGGCGTTTCTGACCGCGCTGCGGCGCTGGGCGGGGAAGTTTTCACCCTGGGTCGCGCAGGAGGTGCCCGATGGTCTGATCGTCGATCTGACCGGATGCGCGCATCTGTTCGGGGGCGAGGCGGCGCTTGTCGAGGTGGTGCGGACCGATTGCGCCGATCTGGGGCTGACGGTGCAGGCCGGTGTGGCCGATACGCTGGGCGCGGCATGGGCGTTGGCGCGGTTCGCCGGCACCGAGGCCGGGCCGGACCGCAACGGCGATGCGATAGACCAGGAGGCGCGGGCGACGCGGTCACGGGCGGGAAAGCGGCGCCACTGGACCCGGGGCGGTGCCGCGCCCGCCCTGGCGGTGACCGCCCCGGCGGGGCGGCGCATCGCCCCGCCGGGGCAGGGGTATACCGCGCTCAGCCCCTTGCCGGTGGCGGCGCTGCGGTTGCCTCCGGATATGGTGTCGCAACTGGGGCGGCTGGGCCTGCGCCGGGTGGGCGATCTGCTGGGCCAGCCGCGCGCGGCGCTGGCGCGCCGGTTCGGGCGGGGGCTGGTTCTGCGGCTGGACCAGGCGATGGGCAGCGCCCCGGAACCGGTGGCGCCGGCGCGCGCGCCGGACCATTTCGCGGTGCGGATGAGCTTTCCCGATCCGATCGGGCTGGAAGAGGATATTCTGGCGGGGCTGGACCGGATGTTGCCACGGTTTTGCGCGCAGCTGGCGGCGCGGGGCCAGGGCGTGCGCGCGCTGCGGCTGGAGGCGTGGCGCAGCGATCAGAACCGGCAGGTGGTGCGAATCGGGCTGGCGCGGCCTGCCCGCGACGCCGACCGTATCCGCCCGTTGCTGGCGATGAAGCTGGAGCGGATCGATCCGGGGTTCGGGATCGACACCCTGCGGTTGGTGGCGGAAGCCACCGAACCCCTGCACGACCGTCAGCCGGTGGGCCATCGCGAGGCCGGGGACGCGGTTGCCCGGCGTCTGGCCGGCCACACGGTGCTGGACGATCTGATCGGCCGGCTGGGCGCGCGGGTGGGGCTGGAGGCGATCACGCGGCTGCACCCGGCATCGAGCCATATCCCCGAAAAGACCGCCAAGGTGCTGGCCGCCGCCTGGTCCGATCCGGCCGGGGACTGGCCGGCGCCGCCGCTGCCGCGCCCGCTGTTGTTGTGGCGCCCCGAGCCGGTGCAGGCGCCGGATGTGCCGATGCTGCCGGCCGGATTCCGATGGCGCGGGCGGGTGTGGGAACTGGGGCAGGGCACCGGGCCGGAGCGGATCGCGCCGGAATGGTGGCTGGATGATGCGGCGTGGCGCAGCGGTGTGCGCGATTACTGGGTGGTGACCACGGCCTGCGGCGACCGGCTGTGGCTGTTTTACGCACATGGCGCGGCGATGTCGTCGGGTTGGTTCTGCCAGGGGCGCTTTGCCTGATCGTCGGTGCCTTTGGCGGGCCGGGCATGGGGGGCGCTGCCCCCCGGCCGTGGGCCTCCCCCCGGGATATTTATGGCGAAAGGAAGTGGGCGGTCAGCGCGCGCGGCCGCTGATCCCGGTCCAGTGGAGGCCGCCATCGGATCCCCGGGCCAGGCCGACGCCCAGTTCGCGCACCTTGCTTGACAGGATGTTGGCGCGGTGGCCGGCGGAATTCATCCACCAGTTGACCGCGCCGCCGGGTGCACGGAACTTGCCGACGTTTTCGTTTGCGGCGCGGAACCGGTAGCCGGCACGTTTCAGCCGGGGGCCGAGGCGTGCGCCGTCGGCGCCGGTGTGCAGGATCGTGTTGCGCGCGGCGTTCACGCAGGATTGCTGTTGTGCGACCTGAGAGAGGGTGGGCGAGATCCGCAGCGCGGGCAGGCCGGCGGCGCGGCGCTGGGCGTTCCAGCCCTGTGCCAGTTCCGATTTCAGGGCCGCGGCATTGGGCGGGCTCTGACAGGCCAGCGCGGGCAGGCCGCAGACGATCGCGAGCGTGGCGAGAAGCAGGGTGAAACGCATGGAAGCCTCCGGTTTTGCGGGTATCCTGACGGCTGCGGCGGCAAAATCAAGAGGCGCGGTCGGCGCCTGACAGATCAGAGCGCGGCCAGCCCGCCACAGACGAATTCGGCGGCGAGGCGGGCATAGGCGGCGCGGCTGAGCCCCTTGCCGGGGCGGTGCCACATGTAGAACCAGTTGAGAATGCCGAAGACCGTCATGGTGGCCGCGCGCAGGCGATCGGCGCCGAGGTCGGGGCGTTCCGCGGCGAGTGCGTCGGACATGGCGCGCACCAGCCGCCGTTGCAGCGCGATCAGTGGCGCCTGCAAGGGCGCTGGCAGTGTCGAAAGCGCGTCGAGTTGCAGTTTGTGTTCGGCATCGGCGTTTTCATAGGCCGCCAGCGTTGCTTCCAGCAGGCCGGGAATGCCATCGGGCCGGGCGGCTTCGACGCGGGTGACCAGATCGGTCAGATGCGCTTCGAGTATGTCGTGCAGGAGCGCCTGCTTGCTGGGATAGTAGTGATAGATCAGCGCCTTGGACACGCCGCAGGATCTGGCCGCGCCGGTCATCGAGGCCCTGTCGAACCCCTGGGCGGCAAAATACGCCGCCGCCCCCTTGCGCAGGGCGGCGCGTTTCGCGTCGTGATCGCGTGCGACGCCGCGGGGCATCAGGCCTTGGGGCGGGTGTCGAGGATGCGCACCGCCTTGCCCTGCGATCTGGCGACGCCGCCGGGGTCGGCCACGGCGACCCGCACCGAGATGCCGACGCTGGCCTTGATCTTGCCGGCAAGATCGGCAGCGGCGGCGCGGCGGGCTTCGGCGCTGGCGGCGGCGGGGATCGCTTCGGTGAGGACCGCCATCTCGTCCATCCGGTCGGGGCGGCTGAGCTGGATCTGGAAGTGCGGCGCCAGGCCGGCCACCGTCATCAGCTGTTCCTCGATCTGGGTCGGGAAGACGTTTACGCCGCGGAGGATGATCATGTCGTCGCTGCGCCCGGTGATCTTTTCCATCCGGCGCATGGTGCGCGCGGTGCCGGGCAACAGCCGGGTCAGATCGCGGGTGCGGTAGCGGATGATTGGAAAGGCCTCCTTGGTCAGCGAGGTAAAGACCAGTTCGCCGGGTTCACCGTCGGCAACCGGCATGCCCGAGACCGGGTCGATGACCTCGGGATAGAAATGATCCTCCCAGATGTGCAGACCGTCCTTGGTTTCGACGCATTCGTTGGCGACGCCGGGGCCCATCACTTCGGACAGGCCATAGATATCGACGGCGTGCATGTCGAAGGCGCGTTCGATTTCGGCGCGCATCGCGTTGGTCCAGGGTTCGGCGCCGAAAATGCCCACCTGAAGGCTGCTTTCGCGCGGGTCGAGCCCCTGCTCGGCGTATTCGTCCAGAATCGACAGCGCATAGGACGGGGTCACGGTGATGCCCTTGGGGGCGAAGTCGTGGATCAGGCGGACCTGGCGCTGGGTCATGCCCCCCGAGATCGGCACCGTGGTCAGGCCCAGGTGATCGGCGCCCAGGTGGATGCCCAGCCCGCCGGTGAACAGCCCGTAGCCATAGGCATTGTGCAGCAGGTCGCCGGGCCGCAGGCCCGCGGCGCGCAGCGACCGCGCCACGACCGATCCCCAGACGTCGAGATCGGCCTTGGTATAGCCCACGACCGTCGGCTGGCCGGTGGTGCCCGACGATGCATGGATGCGGGCCACCCGGTCGCGTGGCACGGCGAACATGCCAAACGGGTAATTGGCCCGCAGGTCGGCCTTGGCGGTAAAGGGAAACCGCGCCAGATCGCCCAGCGACCGCAGGTCGTCGGGGTGTGCGCCGGCGGCGTCGAAGCTGGCCCGGTAGTGGGCCACGTTGTCATAGGCGTGCCGAAGCGACCATTTCAGCCGGTCCAGTTGCAGCGCCTCGATTTCGTCGCGGCTGGCGATTTCGATCGGGTCGAGGTCGGCTCGCGCCGGGGTCAGATCCTGCATCACGGCTTCTCCAGCAGCAGGGCGATGCCCTGTCCGACGCCGATGCACATGGTGCAGATCGCCCGCTGAAGCCCGTCGTTTACCATGCTTTGCGCCGCGGTATGCGCCAGCCGTGTGCCAGACATGCCCAGCGGATGGCCCAGCGCGATGGCGCCGCCGTGCGGATTGACATGATCGGCATCGTCGGCCAGCCCCAGTTGCCGCATCACCGCCAGGCCCTGGGCGGCAAACGCCTCGTTCAGTTCGATCAGGTCGATGTCGCCGATGCCCAGCCCCGCGCGGGCCAACAGCTTTTCGGTGGCCGGGGCCGGGCCGATTCCCATGATCCGCGGCGGAACGCCCGCGGTGGCCATGCCGGTGATCCGCGCGCGCGGTGTCAGCCCGTATTTCGCAACGGCCGCCTCCGAGGCGACAATCACCGCCGCGGCGCCGTCGTTCACGCCGGAGGCGTTGCCGGCCGTCACGGTTCCGCCCTGCCGGAAGGGCGTGGGCAGCGCGCCCAGTTTCTCGAGGGTGGTGTCGCGCGGATGTTCGTCGGTGTCGACGATCCGGGGATCGCCCTTGCGCTGCGGGATCTCGATCGGGGTGATTTCCTGCGCCATACGTCCGCTGGCGATGGCGGCCAGCGCGCGCTGTTGCGAGCGCAGCGCGAAGGCGTCCTGATCGGCGCGGCCGACGTTGAAGTCCGAAGCGACGTTCTCGGCGGTTTCCGGCATCGAATCGGTGCCATAGTGGCGGTGCATCTGCTTGTTGACAAAGCGCCAGCCGATGGTCGTGTCATAGATTTCGGCGCGGCGCGAAAAGGCCGCGTCGGGCTTTGGCTGCACCAGCGGTGCGCGCGACATCGATTCGACGCCGCAGGCCACGATCACATCCGCTTCGCCCGCGCGGATCGCGCGCGCCGCTGTGCCCACCGCATCCAGCCCGGAACCGCAGAGCCGGTTGACGGTGTTGCCCGGCACGGTATCCGCCATGCCGGCCAGCAGTACGGCCATCCGCGCAACGTTGCGGTTGTCTTCGCCGGCCTGGTTGGCGCAACCGGCGAACACGTCGTCCACGTCCATGCCGGGATGTGCAGCCATCAGCCGGGCCAGAACATGGGCCAGCATGTCGTCGGGGCGTACCGACGACAGCGCGCCGCCAAAGCGTCCGATGGGCGTGCGCAGCCCGTCACAGAGATAAGCGTGGGTCATTCAGGTCTCCTTGAAATGTGCGCCGCGGATCTGCCGTGACAGGCCGCGAAACACCGCCACCTTGCGCCCGTCGGCGCCGGTCACGGTGACATCGTAGACACCCGACCTGCCGGTGCGGGCGGTCTCGGTGGCGGTGGCGGTCAGGCGTTCGCCCGGCTGTCCGGGGCTGAGATAGGTGATGCTGTTTTCCTGCGCCACGACCAGCGTGTTGTAGCTGTTGCAGGCAAAGGCAAAGGCGCTGTCGGCGAGTGTAAAGATGTATCCGCCGTGACAGATCGCATGGCCATTCAGGTGATGCGGCCCCACCTCGAACGACATGACCGCGTGGCCTGGCGCGATGGCGTCCAGCGTCATGCCCAGCCATTTCGATGCGGCATCCTCGGCCCACATCGCGGCGGCGCTGCGTTCTGCACGCTCCTGCGGTGTCATGCGCGCGGTCTCCCCCCCACGGTCCGTCGGTCTCGCGGACAATGCACAAAGCCGACCGGTCGGTCAAGAGTGTTGATTTCGCCGGCGCCACGGGCCATTGTCCCGACGAATATATCGGGGAAGAGGGGAACATCATGCTGAGACCTGCAAGTTATGCGATGGCGCAATGGATCGGGCCGGGCGAGGACGCGCGCACCGTGATCGGCCCGGTGCGGGCCGAACCCGTGGCGCAGGCGGGTGGTGCGCGGCTGGATGTGCAGGGTATGCTGGACTGGGCGCGCGGCACCGGTGGCCCGACGCTGCGCGCCATGACGTTCCATGACCGCGCGCGGATGCTGAAGGCCGTCGCGCTGCACCTGCAATCGCGCAAGGACGAGCTTTACGCGCTGAACACGCTGACCGGCGCCACCAGGCGCGACGGTGCCGTCGACATCGAAGGCGGCATAGGCACGATGCTGGTCATCGCCTCGAAAGGCCGGCGCGACATGCCCGATGGTCATGTCTATGTGGATGGCGAAACCGAGACCCTTTCGCGCGGCGGCAGCTTTGTGGGCCAGCATGTCTCGGTGCCGCTTCAGGGCGTCGCGGTGCATATCAACGCTTTCAATTTCCCGGTCTGGGGCATGTTGGAAAAGCTGGCGCCGACGCTTCTGGCCGGCGTGCCGGCGATCGTCAAACCCGCCACCCAGACCTGTTACCTGACCGAAGCCTGCTTTCGCATGATCGTCGAATCGGGCCTGCTGCCCGAGGGGGCCGTGCAACTGGTCATCGGCGGGGTCGGTGACATGCTCGACCGTCTCGGCGCGCAGGATGCCGTGGCCTTTACCGGATCTGCCGATACCGCGCTGCGGCTGCGCATGAACCGCAACCTGGTGGCCAATTCGGTGCGGTTTCACGCCGAACAGGACAGTCTGAACGCCACCGTCCTGGGCCCGGACGTGGCGCCGGGCAGCGCGGCCTTCGATCACTTCATCAAGGAGGCGGGCAACGAGATCACGGTAAAGGCCGGGCAGAAGTGTACCGCCATCCGCAGGATCATCGTGCCCGAGCGGCACATGGATGCGGTGGCCGAGGCGCTGACCGCGCGGCTGGCCCAGATCACGGTGGGCGATCCGGGCGACGCATCGGTGCGCATGGGCGCGCTGGCGTCGCTGGAACAGAAGGCCGATGTGCTGGCGCAGCTGAGCGCCCTGTCTGGCGAAACCCGGCGCCTGACAGGCAACCCTGAAACGCCGGCGCTGATCGGCGCCGCGCCGCGGGGTGCGTTTCTGGCGCCGACGCTGCTGTGCTGCGACGATCCCGATGCGGCCCGCGCGGTGCATTCGGTCGAAGCTTTCGGCCCGGTTTCCACGCTGATGCCCTACCGCGACCTGGACCACGCCTGTGCGCTGACCAATCGCGGCGGCGGATCGCTGGTCGCGTCGCTGGTGACGGACGATCCGCAGGTGGCCCGGCAGGTGGCGCTGGCCACGGCGGCCTGGCACGGGCGGCTTTACGTCACAGGTGCCGGCAGCGCCGGCGAAAGCACCGGCCACGGCGCGCCGCTTCCGCACATGATCCACGGCGGCCCCGGCCGCGCCGGCGGCGGCGAAGAACTGGGCGGTGTGCGCGGCGTGCTGCACTACATGCAGCGCACCGCAATCCAGGGGAGCCCGGATGTGATCGCGGCGATCACCGGCCAGTGGCTGCCGGGCGCCGCCGAAACGGCTCCGCCGCAGCATCCGTTCCAGCGTACGTTTCACGAGATCCGGATCGGCGAAACGATCCACACCGACGCGCGCGAGGTGACGCTGGAGGACATCGAACACTTCGCCCGCTTCACCGGCGATACCTTCTATGCGCATATGGACGAGGAGGCCGCCCGAGCGAACCCGTTCTTTCCGGGCCGTGTGGCACATGGCTACCTTTTGCTGAGCTTTGCGGCCGGGCTGTTCGTGCAACCAGATCCGGGGCCGGTGCTGGCGAACACCGGGCTGACAGGGCTGAGTTTTCGCAAACCCGTTTCGCCGGGCGACAGCATCCGCGTGCGCCTGACCGCCAAACGCAAGACCGGCAGGACCGACACCTATGGCGAAGTGGCCTGGAACGTGACGTTGCGCAATCACGACGATGAGGAGGTCGCCGAATACGAGCTTTTGACGATGGTCGCCTATTCGCGCTAAGCCGAGAACATGGACCCGCTTGCCCCCCTGATCGATGCACTCCATGCCGAAGGCCGGCTGCGCGTCTGGTCGTTGGTGATAAGCCTCTTCGGCGACCTGGTGCAACATCGTGGCGGGGCGATGCCGACGGACCGGCTGGGCCTGCTGACCGGACGGATCGGCGTGGAACCCGGTGCGCTGCGCACCGCATTGTCGCGCCTGTCGCGGGACGGCTGGGTGAAGAGCCAGCGACAGGGGCGGCTGAGCGTCTATCGCCTGACGGCGCAGGGCCTGGATCAGTTCGGCCCGGCCACGTCGCGCATCTTTGCGCCGCCGCGCCGGGCGCCGCCGGACCGCTGGGCCATGGCGGTAGGGCAGGATGGGGCCGTGCGCCTTTGCCCGGCGGATGCCGTGCCGCAAACGGCCGATTGCGTGGTCGTGGGGACGCTGGAGCGGATCGGCGGGGCATTTCGCGAGGCGCTGCTGAGCCCGTCGCACCGCGCGGCCCTGGCGGCGCTGGCGGCGGATCTGGAGAGCCTTGCGGCGCCCTGCCTTGAACCGCTGGACGCGGCGGCGGCGCGTATGCTGCTGATCCACCGCTGGCGCCGCATCGCGCTGCGGTTTCCCGACATCGCACCCGAGATCATGCCCGAAAGCGCGCCGCTGCGCGACCCGCGCGATGCGGTGGCCCGGATCTATGCGCGGCTTTCGCCGCGGGCCGAGGCCTGGCTGGACAGCGATGCCGGCGCGCTGCGGCCGATGCCACCGGCGACGGCGGCTTTCGCGGGGCGCTTCCGCAACGGTCTGGAGGGTTGATTTGCGCGGGGATTGGCGCAACTGTGCGGTATGAGTTTGCAAGACGCCACGGGATTTTCCCGCATTCCGCCCGCGCAGATCGCCTTTGACCGGCGCGAACTGTCCGACATCCTTTCGCTTTACGGGCGGATGGTGGCCGCCGGCGAATGGCGTGACTATGGCATTTCCTGCCTGCGGGACGTCGCGGTTTTCTCGGTGTTCCGGCGCACCGCCGAAAACCCTCTCTACCGGATCGAAAAGCGGCCGCGGCTGCGGATGCGGCAGGGGCAATACGCGGTTCTGGGGATGGACGGGCAGGTTCTGAAGCGCGGGCACGAGTTGAAGACCGTCTTGCGGGTTCTCGAGCGCAAGCTGATCCGGGTTGTGGAATAGGCGCGGGACGCGCGGATTGCGGCCGTGGGAGCCTCCGGCGGGAGTTTTTCTGGCAAGATGAAGCTGGCGTTCAGAGCCGGCGGTGCGCGATCATCGGGCCGCCGCCTGCGGCCGCGATGCGGGCGACGGCGCCTGCGATCGGTTCGCTGACGACGGCCATGTGATGGGCGTTTGCGTGGATCATCCGGTGCGGTCCCTGGGCGATGGCGACGTGGCCTTTCCAGAACAACAGGTCGCCGCGACGAATTGCTGTGCCGAGCCGGTTGTGCCCCAATGCCTGCTGCATGTCGCTGTCGCCGGGGCATGGCAAATGCGCGGCGTGCAGGGCCGCCTGTACCAGTCCTGAGCAGTCGATGCCCCAGGCGCTGTTGCCACCCCAGAGATAGGGGGTTCCGAGAAAGCGGCCGGCGGTGCGCAGGGGGTCGCGGTGTGCGACATCGGTTCGCGCGAGGTGCCGGGCGGGCAGGTAGCCCAGAGCGGTCTGGTGGAAACCGTTTTCGTGGCCGGTGACATGCAGGCGGCTGCCGAAGGCGAGGCTGAGCCTGTCGGGGGATTTCATGTCGGGTTCGGCATAGGCGTGGGTGGCGCGCACCGCGACCCAATGGCTGACCGGGCGGGGCGGGCCCAGGTCGCTTCGGCGCAGGTAGCCGACATAGCCATCGGCGCCGCCAAGAACGAAGCAATCGCCGTTGCGGTCCTCGAGCAGTTGCACATCGGCGCCCAGCAGCCATTGCCTGTCGCGCGGGCCGCCGGGCGCGCGGCGCAGATCGGCCACCGGCACCGCGATCTGCATTGGCTGGCCTTGTACCGGCGTCAGGCCGGGATGGTCAGCGGCGCTGTCGGCATGCACCACGCGCGCGTTGGCCGGGGTCAGCCGGGAATCGCCGGTCATGCGGCGGGCAGAAGGCCGGGCAGGGCGGCCAGCAGGGCGCGGATGCCCTGGCCTGCGCCGCCCTTGGGCCGGCCGGGCGCGGCGACCGGCTGCCAGCCGTAGATGTCGAAGTGCATGTAACGCGGCGAGGCCTCGACGAACCGGCGCAGGAACAGGGCTGCGGTGATCGATCCGGCGAAGCCGCCGGAGGGGGCGTTGTCGAGATCGGCGATGCCCGGTTCTATCATCGCCTCGTAGGGCGCGTGGAAGGGCATGCGCCAGACCGGATCGGCGACGCCGGCAGCCGCGGTTGCCAGCGCGGCGGCGTCGCTGTCGTGGTCGGTGTAGAACGGTGCGAGGTCTGGCCCCACGGCGACGCGGGCGGCCCCTGTGAGCGTTGCCATCGAGACGATCAGGTCGGGGGATTCCTCATCGGCGAGCGCGAGCGCGTCGGCCAGCACCAGCCGGCCTTCGGCATCGGTGTTGTTGATTTCGACGGTCAGCCCCTTGCGCGAGGTCAGGATGTCCTGCGGCCGGAATGCATTGCCCGACACCGCGTTTTCCACCGCCGGGATCAGCACGCGCAGTTGCACCGGCAGTTTCAGCGCCATGATCATCTGGGCCAGGCCCAGCACGTTCGCGGCGCCGCCCATGTCTTTTTTCATCAATCCCATCGAACCGCCCGGCTTCAGGTTGAGGCCGCCGGTATCGAAGCACACCCCCTTGCCCACGAGGGTAAGGCGTGGCCCGCTGCCGCCCCAGCGCATGTCGATCAGGCGCGGTGGCACGGCTGCCGCCCGCCCGACCGCGTGGATCATCGGGAAGTTCTGCGTCAGCAGGTCATCGCCCACGATCGATTGAAAATCCGCGCCGTGGCGTTCGGCCAGGGCAAAGGCCGCGGCTTCCAGCGCGTCGGGCCCCATGTCGCTGGCCGGGGTGTTGATCAGGTCGCGGGTGAGCGCTTCGGCCGCGGCCATCGCTTCGACGCGCGCCACGTCTATGCCACGAGGGGCGATCAGGGCGCGCGCGGCGCGGTCGTCGCCGCGGTAGCGATCGAAGCGGTAGTTCGACAGCAGCCAGCCGAGGGTTTCGGCCTCGGCGGTGTCTTCTGGCAGGCCGCCGGCGATGCGGTAGGTGCCGGCTGGAAGGTTCTGGGCGGCGGCGGCCAGCGGGAACCGGACGCGCGCGCGCTGGGCTGCACTGCCGCGCCCGGCCACGGCCAGCGCCGGCGCACCATCGGGGCCGGGCACAAGAAGCGCCTGGCCGATCCCCGCGCGAAAGCCCTGCGCCTCGAGCCACCGCACTTCGGCATCCGGGCGGCTGCCGCGCCAGTCGTCCAGATCGGCGCTGTCGATCAGATGCAGGTCGATGGCGGTGCCATCGTCGTCGGCAAAGCTCAGTGTCATGCGGGCGGCCCTTTCAAATGGGTGTTGCCCGGCAAACCTATCGTGCCTGCGCGCGCCTGCAAGCGTTCAGATCGAAAGGTGCTGTGCGTCCCAGACCGCCGTCAGCGAGCGTTCGCCCACATGCATCAGTCGCGAAAGGGTGGCCGCGGTGGCGGGATCGTCGCCGGCGTCTATGGTGGCGGTCACGTCCCGTGCCACCTGCGCCAGCTGGCACATGCCGATCTGGTCGGCGATCGCCACCAGCGACCGCGCGCTTTTGCGCAGCGGTGCGATATCGCCGGCGCACCACAGCCTGCCGCAATGGCTGAGCCTCACGGCCAGTTCCTCTATGGCCCGGCATACCACGTCTTCCGCGTTTGCCTCGCCCAATTGTGCATAAAGCGCGTCAAGCGCGCCCAAGTCGAGACGGACAGGCTCGGCCTGCCTGCGTGCAATGATCTGTTCCACCACGGTTCTCACCCGATTGTCGCGCCCCCACGGCATGGGCAAAGCTGCTGCAAAGGTGTTTGCAAAAGGTTTCCGCCCATGTGCTTAATTGCTCGAATTCGCCATCAAATGCGGGTATCCCGCCAGATGATCCGACCAAAGCGAGCGTTCCGATGAAATTTGCCAAACCCCTGCCCGGCTATCTGTTGCAACGGTACCAGGGCTGGAAGGCCACCTCATACAGCGAAAACCGGGCCTGGTACCGCCGGTTGGCCACCGAAGGCCAGCGACCGCGGGCCATGGTGATCTCGTGCTGTGACAGCCGTGTGCATGTCACGTCGATCTTTGGCGCGGACCAGGGCGAGTTCTTCATCCACCGCAACGTTGCCAACCTGGTGCCGCCCTACGAACCGGATGGCGACCACCACGGCACCAGCGCGGCGGTGGAATACGCGGTGAACTATCTCAAGGTCACGCATCTGATCGTGCTGGGCCATTCCAGCTGCGGCGGCGTGCAGGGCTGTGTCGACATGTGCGAAGGCCGCGCGCCGGATCTGGAAGCCGAGACGAGTTTTGTCGGCCGGTGGATGGATATCCTGCGCCCGCGCTACAGCCAGGTCGCCGATGTCGCCGATCCGGCGGCCAAGGCGCGTCAGCTGGAACATCTGGCGGTGCTGACATCGCTGGACAACCTGATGACATTTCCATTCATCGCCGATGCCGTGAAGACCGGCGAGATCAGTCTGCACGGTCTGTGGACCGACATCGGCGAAGGCGGTCTGGAGTTCTTCGATCCGGTCGCCGAGCGGTTCAAACCCGTTTGAAATAGGCCCCCGCAGGCCTTTCCCTCGTGGCCGGTTCGGGATATGAGCCACCCGACGTATCCGCGTATCTGGAGAATTGAAAATGGGTTACCGCGTCGTTGTCGCTGGCGCCACGGGCAATGTGGGCCGCGAAATGCTGAACATCCTGGCCGAGCGCCAGTTCCCCGTCGACGAAATCGCCGCCCTGGCGAGCCGCAAGTCGCTGGGCACCGAGGTCAGCTTTGGCGACAAGACCCTCAAGACACGCGACCTGGACACTTTCGACTTTACCGGCTGGGATATCGCCCTGTTCGCGGTCGGATCCGGCCCCACGAAGCAATACGCCCCGAAGGCGGCGCGCGCGGGCTGTGTGGTCATCGACAACAGTTCGCTCTATCGCTACGACCCCGATGTGCCGCTGATCGTGCCCGAAGTGAACGCCGATGCGATCGTCGGCTATTCCCGCAAGAACATCATCGCCAATCCCAACTGCTCGACCGCGCAGATGGTTGTCGCGCTCAAGCCGCTGCACGACCGCGCACGGATCAAGCGGGTTGTGGTCTCAACGTATCAATCGGTTTCCGGTGCGGGCAAGGAAGGCATCGATGAACTTTGGGATCAGACGAAATCCATCTACAATCCGGTCGATGACAAGCCGGCGAAGAAGTTCACCAAGCATATCGCCTTCTACGTGATTCCACACATCGATGTCTTCATGGAAGACGGTTCCACCAAGGAAGAATGGAAGATGGTGGTAGAAACCAAGAAGATCATCGACCCCTCGATCAAGGTCACGGCCACCTGCGTGCGCGTGCCGGTCTTCGTCGGCCACTCCGAGGCGATCAACATCGAATTCGAGGATTTCCTCGACGAGGACGAGGCCCGCGATATCCTGCGCGAGGCGCCCGGCGTCATGGTCATCGACAAACGCGAGGACGGCGGCTATGTTACGCCGGTGGAATGCGTCGGCGATTTCGCCACTTTCATCAGCCGGATTCGCCAGGACAGCACCATCGACAACGGTCTGAACCTGTGGTGCGTGTCCGACAACCTGCGCAAGGGCGCAGCGCTGAACGCGGTCCAGATCGCCGAAACGCTTGGCACCCGGGTTCTGCAAAAGGGCTGATCCGCCATCGGTGCGGCGCGATGCGGGCAGGGCGGTCGATCCGCCCCGCCCTCTCCGGGGCAAACCTCTCCCGGTACGTCCCGTTCCGATCCGGAGAACCCGATGGCCCCGCGCGACACTTACGACAGTTTCCCCAGGTTCGATTCGTTCACCGATGCGATGGATCAGGATCGCCAGACCGCGTTGCCCGACAACTGGTGGGTCGGCGTCGCCGATATCGTCGGCTCCACGGGGCTGATCGCCGAAGGCCGCTACAAGACCGTCAACATGGTCGGCGCCGCGGTCATCTCGGCGGTGCGCAACGCGCTTTCGGGGCAGGCGTTTCCCTTCGTTTTCGGCGGCGACGGCGCGGGGTTCGCCGTGCCTCCCGAGGCCCGTGCGCAGGCCGTCGCAGCGCTGGCGGCGGTTCGGCGCTGGGCCGCGGAGGAGTTCGGCATCGACATGCGCGCCGCCTGCGTGCCGCTCCAGGCCATTCACGCTGCGGGCCGCCGCGTGACCGTTGCGCGCTACCGTGTCGGCCCCGGCGCCGATTACGCGATGTTCGGCGGTGGCGGCCTGCTCTGGGCCGACCGGCAGATGAAGGCCGGGCACTTCGCGGTGCCGCCGGCCGCGCCTGGCACCGCGCCCGACCTCACCGGCCTGTCTTGCCGCTGGTCGCATGTGGCTGCGCGCAACGGGGCGATCGTGTCGGTGGTGGTCGAACCGATGCCCGACACACCGCCTCAGGCCTTTGCCATGGCACTCAGGTCACTGGTCGCGCTGCTTCATAAACTCGATCGCGGCGGGCATCCGATACCCGCAGCCGGGCCGGGCGCGGATTGGCCCCCCGCCGGCGCTGCTCTCGAGGCCCACGCGGCGCGGCGCGGCAAATCGCTGCTGGCTGCGCGGCTGCGGGTGCTCGCGGCCAGCTTGCTGGCCGCCTTCCTGATCCGCACGGGCATCCGCGTGGCGGGCTTCGATGCGCGCCGCTATGCCCGCGTGGTCGGTGAAAATGCCGATTTCCGCAAATGCGACGACGGTCTCAAGATGACACTCGACTGCGACGACACAACCCGCGCCGCGCTCGAGAACCTGCTGGCCACCGAAGCGCGCGCCGGCGTGTTGCGCTATGGCATCGCAGTACAGTCACAGGCGATGATGACCTGCATCGTGCCTTCGCCGCTCACCGACGATCACATCCATTTCGTCGATGGTGCCGAAGGCGGCTACACCCTCGCGGCCAGCCGGATGAAATCGGGCTGAACCGCCGCTTCCTTTCGCGACAAATATCCCCGCCGGAGGCATCCGCCGTCGGCAGCCCGTGCTCAGCCCTGCTTCCAGCGCGCTGCCAGATCCCGCGCCGCGCGCACCAGGATCAGAACATCCATCCCCACCGCAAGGAATTGTGCGCCCATGTCGCGATAGCCTTGCGTCGCGGTGTCGTTGGTTCCCAGGATGCCCGATGCCTTGCCGGCGGCGCCGATCCGCGCGATCGCGTCGGCGATGGTGGCCTGCACCTCGGGCGCTTCCGATGCGCCGCCGAACCCCATGTCGGCGGCCAGGTCGGCCGGCCCGATGAACACCCCGTCGACGCCCTCGACCGTCAGGATTTCGTCCAGCGCGGCGATGCCGGCCCGGGTTTCCACCTGCACCAGCAGCGCGATCTGGTCGCCGGCCGTGGCAAAATAGTCCGGGATGGATGAAAACCGCGTCGCGCGGGCGCCGGCTCCGCCAACACCGCGGGTGCCTTCGGGCGGGTACCTGCAGGCGCGCACCAGCGCCCGCGCCTGTGCGGCGCTTTCGACCAGCGGCACCAGAACCGTCTGCGCCCCGGCGTCGAGAACCTGCTTGATGATCCAGGTCTCGCCGACGGGCACCCGCACGACCGGATGCGTCGGGCCGGGCGCCAGCGCGATCAGCTGGTCGCGGATCGACCGTATGTCGTTGGGCGCGTGTTCGCCGTCGATCACGACCCAGTCAAAACCGGCGGTTCCCATCATTTCGGCCGCGCCGGCGTCCGCCATCGCCAGCCAGCAACCGATCTGCAGCTTGCCGTCCTTCAGCGCCTTCTTGAACTCGTTTACCGGTGCGGGCATGTGTTGACCTTTCGCATTGCGTTCCTCTCTCCCTGCGGGCGGGCGGTGTTGCCGCGCCCGTCTCCTCTCCGCGCACAGGCATAGCCCCCCCGACCCGGCCACGCCAGCGCCGCGTTGGCGCAATTTGGCGGCGTTTTGGCCCTGCGCAAAGCGCTGCCCTGCCACACGGGCCAATCGCGCATTGCATCGCGCGCGGTGCGGTTGCAACATCAGGCATGACCTCTGACGGCCCGATCCCGCCGACTTCGCGCTCCTTGCCGATTGCCCTGCTTCGCGCGCGCGAAAGGGTGATGGGGCCGATTCGCGGCATGCTTGTCGATGTGGGCGTCACCGAACAGCAATGGCGCGTTCTGCGGGTGCTGCACGAAGCCGGCGCGCTGGACCCAACGCGCATCGCGGAACGGGCCTGTCTTCTGCTGCCCAGCCTCACCCGGATCCTGCAAAAGCTCGAGGAAAAGGGCCTTATCGCACGGGCTCCGGATCCCGGTGACCGTCGCCGGCAATCCATCCGCGTGACCCAGGCCGGTGCCCGCCTGATCGAGGCGAACCTTGCCACCAGCCAGGCGCTGACCCGCCAGATCCGCGCGCGGCTTGGCCATGAAAAATACGAGGCGCTTCTTGAACTTCTGCACGAGCTGGACGCCACCGATCTGAACGCGCCCGACCGCTGATCCCGAAACGCCTTAAGATTAGGCGATACGCCTTGAATTTAGGCTGTGTTCGGCCATGCGGGGCGTCATACAGCGGTTTTCGGGCGCCAGATCCGGCGCAAAGCGGGCGGGTTTTGCACAGGGTCATGAAAGTGCTAAACATTCATGCATGACTGAAGCGCCCAAATACTTTGATGAAATGTTTTGGCCCGACGGCACCGCAAGGGTGCCCTATGCCGAATACTCGGACTGGTTCGGAACAGAGGACGTTCGCCGGCTCAAGCGGAAATCGGCGCAGGCCGAGGCGCTGTTCCGGCTGACCGGCATCACCTTCAACGTCTATGGCGCCGAGGAGGCGGGCGAACGGTTGATCCCGTTCGACCTGGTGCCGCGCATCATCACGGCACAGGAATGGACGATCCTGTCGCGCGGGATCGATCAGAGGGTGCGGGCAATCAATTCGTTCCTGCACGACATC
Source organism: Paracoccaceae bacterium (assembly GCA_024742705.1). Lineage (GTDB taxonomy): Bacteria > Pseudomonadota > Alphaproteobacteria > Rhodobacterales > Rhodobacteraceae > JANSXZ01. The sequence goes on from JANSXZ010000009.1 coordinate 51,429, forward strand.
TATCACCGCCAGGAAATCGTGCGCGCCGGGCGTCTGCCGGCGGAAATGATCGCCCAGAACGCCGCCTTCCTGCCGCAGATGATCGGGGTCGCTCCGCCAGGCAACATCTATACCCATATCGTCGGCACCGATCTGGTGCGCACCGGTGAAAACGAATTCTTCGTGCTCGAGGACAATGCGCGCACCCCGTCCGGCGTATCTTACATGCTGGAAAACCGCGAAACCATGCTGCACATGTTCCCCGAACTGTTCAGCAAGGTGAAGGTGCGCGGCGTGAGCCAATACCCCCGCAGCCTGCGCCGTGCCCTGTCGGCCAGCGTGCCGCCGAAATGCGAGGGGCCGCCCACGGTCGCGGTGCTGACACCGGGGATCTACAATTCGGCCTATTACGAGCACGCCTTTCTCGCCGATCAGATGGGTGTCGAACTGGTCGAGGGGCACGATCTGCGTGTCGTCGACGGCCGCGTCGCCATGCGCACCACCCAGGGCTACAAGGCGATCGACGTTCTCTACCGCCGGGTCGACGACGAATTCCTCGACCCGATGACGTTCAGCCCCGACAGCATGCTGGGCGTTCCGGGCATCATGGACGTTTATCGCGCCGGTGCGATCACAATCGCCAATGCGCCGGGAACCGGAATTGCGGATGACAAGGCGATATATTCCTACATGCCCGATATCGTCGAGTTCTACACCGGCGAACAGGCAATCCTGAAAAACGTGCCCACGCATCGCTGTTCGGAACCCGATGCGCTAGCGTATGTTCTGGACAACCTCGCCGATCTGGTGGTCAAGGAGGTGCATGGGTCGGGTGGCTACGGCATGCTGGTCGGCCCCGCCGCCAGCAAGAAGGAGCTGGCCGCCTTCCGCGCCAAGCTGATGGCGGCACCGGAAAACTACATCGCCCAGCCGACACTGGCCCTGTCCACGGTGCCGATCCTGACGAACGCGGGCCTTGCGCCGCGCCATGTCGATCTGCGGCCCTTCGCGCTGGCTTCGCCCGGCGGAGTCGAGATCATTCCCGGCGGCCTGACGCGCGTGGCGCTGAAGAAGGGATCATTGGTGGTCAATTCCAGCCAGGGCGGCGGCACCAAGGACACCTGGGTACTGGAGGACTGAGGTCATGCTGGGCAAAACCGCAGGCGGCGTCTTCTGGATGCTGCGTTACATGGAGCGTACGGAAAACACCGCGCGGATGATCGACGCGGCCCTGCGCATTTCCCTGACCCGTTCCAGCGCGGCCGAAAGCGAATGGACATCGCTGCTGACCACCACCGGCATGCTGGGCGCCTATTACGACCGGCACAGCGCGGTAGACGGCCACAAGGTGATCAATTTCCTTCTGCGCGACCCGACGAACGCCGGCAGCGTCATGTCGGGCGTCGAACTGGCCCGCACCAATGCCCGGATGGTGCGCACGGCGCTCACCCGCGAGGTCTGGGAGGCGGTGAACGAATGCTGGATGGTCCTCAAGGACATGCTGGCGCGGCCGGTGCGCGAACAGGATCTGCCCGAAATCCTGCAAACCATTCGCCAGCGCAGCGCCTTCGTGCGCGGATCGCTGCACGGCACGATGGTGCGCAACGACATCTACGATTTCGCCCGCATGGGCACGTTCTTTGAACGCGCCGACAACGTGGCGCGGGTGCTGGACGTGAAATACTATATCCTGCTTCCGTCGATCATGCATGTCGGCAGCGCATCGGACAACGTGCAATGGGAGACGATCCTGCGCGCCACCTCGTCCACCCGCGCCTACCAGACCCTGCACGAAGGCGAATTCGATTCCCGCAAGATCGCGCGTTTCCTGATTCTCGACAAAAGATTGCCGCGCAGTCTCGCGTTCTGTTATGGAAAAATCGCCGACAATCTGGGCTATCTCGCGGAAGACTATGGCGAAAGGCTGGAATGTCACACGATGGTCGATCAGATCTGCAACCGTTTCAACACCACCAGCATCGATCAGATCTTTGAATACGGCCTGCACGAATTCATCACCGAGTTCCTGATCGACAGCCAGCGGTTGGGCCAGCAGATCGAACAGGACTACCGGTTTATCGAATGATCCCATGCATCTGAAAATTTCCCATACCACGGTCTATGACTACAGCGAACCGGTGCCCTACGCGCTGCAACAACTGCGGCTGCGGCCCAAATCCCGGGCCCAGCAGAACGTCTTGTCTTGGAAGGTCGAAATCGAAGGTGGCAAGCTGCAGGCCTCGTTCGAGGATGAACACGCCAATTCGGTCGATCTGATCAGCTTCGATCCAGGTGTGCGCCAGATCCGCGTCGTATCGGTGGGCGAGGTCGAGGTCCGCGACACCGGGGGCGTCGTCGGGCGCCATACCGGTTTCGTGCCGCTCTGGCTGTTTCAACGCCACACACCGCTGACGCGCCCGGGCAAGGGCGTGCGCGATCTGGTCGCCGCCCTGGACCACACGCTTGCCGGGCTGGATGCGCTGCACGCCCTGTCGCGCAGCATCGCCGAAGCGGTGCCCTATTCCACCGAACAGACAAGCGCCGAACTCAGCGCCGAAGACGCCATCGCGGCGGGGCACGGCGTATGTCAGGATCACGCGCATATCTTCATCTCGGCGGCGCGTCTGATGGGCACGCCCGCGCGCTACGTCAGCGGCTACCTGATGATGAACGACCGAATCGCCCAGACCGCCAGCCACGCCTGGGCCGAGGCCCATGTGGAAGGCCTGGGATGGGTCGGCTTCGATGTCTCGAACGGCATCTCACCCGATGCCAGATATGTCCGGGTGGCCACAGGTCTGGATTATCTGGGCGCAGCACCGATATCTGGTATGAGATTTGGCAAAGGCGCGGAAAATATGCTGGTCAAACTCCACGTCGAACAGCAATAGTCGCGGGGTCGATCCCTTGAACCGTATCTCAGCACATTCATGCGACAGCTTCGGGCAGGAACACAAACAGGCAACCCACTATGACATATTGCGTCGGTATGCGCCTCGAGCGCGGTTTGGTGTTCATGTCGGACACCCGCACGAACGCCGGTCTCGATAACATCGCGACCGCCCGGAAGATGCACACCTGGCAAACCCCCGGCGAACGTGTGATCACCATGATGACCGCCGGAAACCTCGCCACCACCCAGGCGGTGGTCGGCATTCTCGATGAACGCACCAAGGCCCCGGCCGACCGCGCGCCTTCCATCCTCGAGGCTCCGTCGATGTTTCAGGTCGCCCGCGAGGTCGGGCGCACCCTGCGCGAGGTCATCAACGACAACGTTACCGCCGGGCCCGAAGCGGCCGCCGCCTTCGGCGCCACCATGATCGTGGGTGGCCAGATCGCCGGCAGCCCGCCGCGCCTGTTCCTGATTTACCCCGAAGGCAATTTCATCGAAGCCTCCGACGATAACCCCTTCTTCCAGATCGGCGAAACCAAGTACGGCAAGCCTATCCTCGTGCGCGCCTACGATCCGCAGATGTCGTTCGAACAGGCGATCAAGCTGCTCCTCGTCAGTTTCGATTCAACCATCAAGTCCAACCTCTCCGTGGGCCTGCCGATCGATTATGTCATCTACCAGAACGACAGTTTCGTCTGGGGCAAACAGGCCCGCATCCGCGATGGCGATCCGTACTATTCCACCGTGTCCAGCGGCTGGGGCGAAGCCCTGCAAAGCGCCTTCGCGCAGCTGCCCGATTTTCGCTTCGACGACGAACCCTGACCGCAACGCCGGCTTTCCTTTTGCCATAAATATCCCCGCCGGAGGCTCCTGCCCCCGTCGCCCGCGCGCACCTTCAAGCGGTTGCGCCACCCCCGGCCGCCAGGGCGGCGCGGCACCGCGCGATCATCTGTTCCGCGAAAACCTGCACCTTTGGGTCGCGATGCTTGCGGCTGGGCGTCAGGCAGGCCAGCTGCGTGGGCACGGGCGGTGTCGCCGCCGCCACCTCGCACAGCGCCCCGGATGCCAGATGCGCGGCCACCTCGAACCTGGGTTTCATCACGATGCCGCAACCGTCCAGCGCCCAACCGGTCAGAACGTCCCCGTCATCGCTTTCCAGCGGGCCGGAAATGTCGAACCGGCGCGGCCCCTGCGCGGTCTGCAGCGTCCATTGAAACTCGGGGGCGCCGGGAAACCGCAGGTTCAGGCAGTCGTGCCCGTCGCGCAACAGGTCGGCGCCGGTCCGGGGTGCGCCCCGGCGCGCGATATAGGCCGGCGCGGCACAGAGCACGCGCGGGCAATCGGCGATCTTGCGGATCTTCATGTCGCTGTCGGCCAGCGGGCCCAGATGAAACGCCAGGTCCAGCCCCTCGCCGGTGACATCCACCAACCGGTCGGAAAGCCGCAGCCGGATGTCGATATCGGGGAATGCGGCCTTGAACGCGGGGATCGCCGGCGCCAGCACACGCCGGCCCAACCCCAGCGGCGCCGCCACGAACACCGTCCCGCGCGGAGCCTGCGTGGCGCGCGCCACCTGGGCCTCGGCGGCGTCGATCGCCTCGAGAACCTTGCGCGCGCCGTCATAGAACAACCGGCCGTGTTCCGTCGCGCTCAGCGCGCGGGTGGTCCTGTTGAACAGGCGTACGCCCAGATGTCGTTCCAGTTCGGCAATCCGCGACGATGCCACCGCCGGCGATGCGCGCTGATCGCGGGCCGCGGCGCTCATGCTGCCCAATTCATAGACGCGCACGAACATTTTCAGATTGGTCACATAGGCCATCGGACTTTTCGACTTTCATTGAAACTGCTCTGACGATTTGAAGGATTAACAGGACAGTGGCCAGCGGTATAGCCTTGGCCCGGCAAGGCACCCAGGAGCATTGGCATGTATGATTTGGCAGCCTTCGGGGCATGGATCGAATTCGCGGTGCGGTGGCTGCATGTGATCACCGCGATTGCCTGGATCGGATCGTCGTTCTATTTCATCGCCCTCGACCTGGGGCTGCACCGCGACAGGGCGTTGGCCTCGGGCGCGGATGGCGAGGAATGGCAGGTCCATGGCGGTGGTTTCTATCACATACAGAAATACCTTGTCGCGCCGGACCGGATGCCCGGCGATCTGGTCTGGTTCAAATGGGAGAGCTATGCGACGTGGCTTTCGGGTTTCGCGCTGCTTGTGCTGGTTTACTACCTGGGCGCCGAATTCTATCTGATCGATCCCGCCGTCGCCGATATTGCCGCATGGCAGGCCGTTGCGATTTCGCTGGTGTCGCTGGCGGCGGGTTGGGCGGTATACAACGCCCTGTGCCGGGTCTTTGTCGATGCCGATCAGACGGTTCTGATGGTGGCGCTGTTCGGCGTGCTGGTGGCGATGTCGTATTTCTACGCCAGCGTCTTTTCCGGGCGGGCGGCGTTGTTGCACCTGGGTGCCTTCACCGCCACGATCATGAGCGCGAATGTCTTCAGGATCATCATACCGAACCAGAAAATCGTGGTGGCCGACCTGATCGCCGGCCGCGCCCCCGATCCGAAGTATGGCAAGATCGCCAAGCAGCGCAGCACGCACAACAACTATCTGACGCTGCCAGTGATCTTCCTGATGCTCAGCAACCATTATCCGCTGTCCTTCGCATCGGAATACAACTGGATCATCGCCGCGCTGGTGTTCTTGATGGGCGTCACGATCCGCCATTATTTCAATTCGCTTCATGCCCGCGCGGGAAATCCCACCTGGACCTGGCTTGCGACAGCGGTGCTGTTCATGCTGATCGTCTGGCTCAGCACCGCGCCGCTGTCGCGCGACGCCACAGAGACGGCGCAGGGCCCGGCGATGCGCTTTGCCGAAGCCGAGGGTTTCGATACCGTGCACGAGATTGTCCTGGGCCGCTGTTCGATGTGCCACGCGGCCGAACCCGTCTGGCAAGGGCTGTTGTGGCCGCCCAAGGGCGTGAAGCTGGAAACCGAGGCGCAAGTCGCCCGCCACGCGCGCGCGATCTACCTTCAGGCGGGGTTGAGCCACGCGATGCCGCCGGCGAACCTGAGCTGGATGGAGCCTGCCGAACGCGCCGCCATCGTGGCCTGGTACCGCGCCGCACAGGGCGGATGAACCGGCGGTGCTGTCAAAAGGAAGCCCGCCGGGGCGGGCTGTTACATCTTTGCGCGCGCCTTGCGGCGCGGGCCCATTGGCGGGCCGGACAGCGAAATGTCATCTGGCGGATCTGTGGCCATTCGTGCTAGGGATAGCGGTATGTCACGCGCAAACCCCTATATCGGCGACGCTCAGCCGATCATCCGGCAACTGGATGAAACCGCGATCAACCGGATCGCGGCGGGTGAAGTTGTCGAGCGGCCGGCCTCTGCGGTCAAGGAGCTGATCGAGAACGCGCTGGATGCCGGCGCCACGCGCATTTCCATCGACATCGCCGATGGCGGCAAGACGTTGATCCGCGTGACCGATGACGGTTGCGGGATCGCGCCAGGCGATCTGACGCTGGCGTTGTCGCGCCACGCCACTTCGAAGATTGACGGTTCGGATCTTCTCGATATCCGGTCGTTCGGGTTTCGGGGCGAGGCGCTGCCGTCGCTGGGCGCGGTCGGGCGGCAGACGATCACCACCCCCGCCGCCCGCCAAGACGCCGCCGAGATCCCCGTGACCGGCGGTGTGCAGACGCCGGTGCGCCCCGCCGCGCTGAAGGCTGGTACGGTCGTCGAATTGCGCGATCTGTTTCATGCCACCCCGGCGCGGCTGAAATTCATGCGCTCGGATCGGGCCGAGGTGCAGGCGATCGGGGATGCGGTGCGGCGCCTCGCGATGGCCGAGCCCGGTGTCGGTTTCGTTCTGCGCGATGTTTCGGGCGACGGGGCGCCACGTATCACCTTTCGCGCGGATGCGGAAACCGGGGATCTGTTTGCCGCGCTTCGAGGTCGGCTGGAGCGTATTCTGGGCCGCGACTTCTGTGACAACGCGGTGGTCGTGGATGCCGAACGCGAGGGGCTGCGCCTGACAGGCTATGCCGCCTTGCCGACCTATTCGCGCGGCGCGGCGGTGGCGCAGTATCTGTTCGTGAACGGCCGCCCGGTGCGCGACCGGATGCTTGTGGGGGCGTTGCGCGGGGCCTACGCCGATTTTCTCAGCCGCGACCGGCATCCCGCGGCGGCCCTGTTCGTGGATTGCGACCCGCAACTGGTGGATGTGAACGTACACCCGGCCAAGTCCGAGGTGCGGTTCCGTGCGCCCGGCGTTGCCCGCGGGCTGATCGTTTCGGCGGTGCGGCATGCGCTGGCCGAGGCCGGGCATCGCGCCTCGACCACGGTTTCGGCGGCCACGCTGGGTGCGATGCGGCCCGAACAGCCGCCGGCGGGCCGTGTCTATCAGATGGACCGGCCTTCGGGCTTTGCCCGTGGCGTCGCCTATGCCAGCCAGGCACCTGCGTTTTCCGAAGCGGCGCCCGGCTTTGAAGGCATGGAAAGGCCGCAGGCCCGCCCGTCCGAGCCTGCCGCGGAAACGCCAGAGCAGGTTTCCCGGCCGCTGGGCGCCGCGCGCGGCCAGGTGCATGAGAACTATATCATTGCCCAGACCGAAACCGGCATGGTGATCGTCGATCAGCACGCTGCGCACGAGCGTCTGGTCTATGAGCGGCTGAAACGTCAGATGGCCGCGCAGGGGGTTGCTGCGCAGGCGCTGTTGATCCCTGAAATCGTTTCGCTGTCACCTGACGATTGCGCGGCGCTTCTGGCAGTGGCGCCGGATCTTGCGCGGCTGGGTCTCAGCATCGAACCCTTCGGCGGCGGCGCGGTGGCCGTGCGCGAGACGCCGGCGATCCTGGGCGAAGTGGATGCCGCCGCCATGGTGCGCGACATTCTGGACGAGCTGGCCGATCAGGACCACAGCCAGAGCCTGCAAACGCGGATTGATGCGATCCTCAGCCGGGTAGCCTGCCACGGTTCGGTCCGGTCCGGGCGCCGGATGCGACCCGAAGAAATGGATGCGCTGTTGCGCGAGATGGAGGCGACGCCCCACTCTGGCCAATGCAACCACGGCCGGCCCACCTATGTGGAGCTGCGGCTGGCCGACATCGAGCGGCTGTTCGGCCGCACATGATCCAGCTGGGCGACGTGACGCTGGCGCCGGACGATCCGTTGCTCTGGGCCCTGGCGGCGGGTCTGGCGGTGGTGGTGGTGATGGTGGCCGTTACCTGGCGCGCCGCCCGGCAGACCGCCGCGATGGCGCAACATCTGCGGTATCTGGCCGAAGGGCAGGCGCAACTGCGCGGCGGGCTGCAAACCGTATCCGACACCCATGCGCACGGGCAGGCGCTGACCATTGAAACGATGGATGCGCGCATCGCCGCGCTGAATCAGCAGATGAACGACAGGCTTGCCGAAAATGCCGCCCGGTCGGCGCGCGCCCTGTCGGACATGCAGGAGCGGATGCAGGCATCGCTGCACGGGTCGGCCACCCAGACCACCGCATCGCTGACGCAGTTGCAGGAACGGCTGGTCACCATCGACAAGGCGCAGGACACCATCACCCGGCTGAGCGGCGACGTTCTGGGATTGCAGGACATCCTGAGCAACAAGCAGACGCGCGGTGCCTTCGGCGAGATCCAGTTGCACGATATCCTGGCCAAGGCACTGCCCCGTGACGCCTATGGCTGGCAGGTGACACTGGGCAATGGCAAGCGCGCCGATTGCCTGGTGCATCTGCCGTTGCCGCCTGGGCCGATCGTCATCGACAGCAAGTTCCCGCTGGAAGCCTACGAAGCGCTGCGCGCCGCCAGATCCGATGCCGAAACCCGCGCGGCGCGGCAGGCGATGCGGGTCGCCGTGCGCAAGCATATCCGCGACATCGCCGAGAAATACATCGTGGAGGGGGAAACCGCCGATGGAGCGCTGATGTTCGTGCCGTCCGAGGCGGTCTATGCGGAAATGCACGGGGGGTTTCCGGATCTTGTCCGCGAAGGCTTTGCCGCCCGTGTCTGGATCGTTTCGCCGACGACATGCATGGCAACCCTGAACACCATGCGCGCGATCCTCAAGGATGCGCGGATGCGTGCGCAGGCCGATGCGATCCGCAAGGCGCTGCGATTGTTGCACCGCGATGTCGAATTGATCGTGGCGCGTACCGCAAAGCTGAACCTGCATGTAGGGCAGATGCGCGGCGATCTGGAAGGGCTCGGCGCGGCGGCGGAACGCGCGGGGCGCCGTGCCGCGCGCATAGACGAGGTGGATTTCGAGGACGATCCCGGCAGCCCGTGATCGCGCCAGCGCCGGTGCGATCAGATGCGAAGGAAGGGCTGGGCGATCTTCGGGATCAGTGCGCGGAACTTCAGCGGTGCGTCGGTCACGGCAAGGCAGATGCAGTCTTCGCTGACATCGGCGACCGGGGTATGATGCAGGTGCTGGTCGGCGATTTCGACGTCGCCGCGACCGAAGCGTTCGCCGTCGTCGATGAACGCCCCCTTGAGCACCATTGTCATCTCGCGCCCCTTGTGGCCGTGATCGGGCATCGCCGCGCCGGCCGGTATGAACAACAGCCGCGCATTGGCTTCGGCGCTTGTGGGCAATATCGCCTGCTTCACGCCCATGCCGACGGGCCGCCAGTGAATGTCGTCCAGATCGCCGCCAACGTAATCGCGCAGCGGGCCGGGCAGAACGCCCGACGGGCCATTGCGGCGGGTTTCGGCGGGCGTGTCGGATTGTGCCGGTGCCACGCTGCCACCTGCGATCAGGGCCAGCGTTGCGGCCAGCGCATCCTCGTCAAGTGCCGCGACATCGTCGTTTCCGGTTTCCAGAACGGCGCCGCCCAGCGCATCGAATGCACCCGCCTGCGCGCGGCACGCGTCGCACAGCGACAGGTGCGTGGCGACCAGCAGGTTGAACGCCTCGGGCAGTGTTCCGGCCGAATAGGCCATCAGCACGTCGTCGCCGAGATGGTGTCGTATGGAATGGGTCATTGTTTCGTTCACTTCATTTCGTGGCGCAGCCTGTCCAGCGCCAAACGTATCCTCGATTTGATCGTACCCAGCGGCAGCCCGGTTTCGGCTGCGATCTCGCTGTGCGACAGGTCACCGAAGTAGGCCCTGTTGATCAGTTTGCGCTGCGCGTCGGGCAGGTCCGCGATGGCGCGGCGCAGATTCTCGCTTTCCTGTTGCAAGGCCAGGACATCTTCCTGGTCGGGTTCGGCTTCGGGGCCCCAGGTCAGCTCTTCCGGCTCGGGGCGTCTTTGCTTGCGCAGAACGTCGATCTTGCGGTTCCGTGCAATCGTGAAGATCCAAGTCGCGACGGAAGCCCGCGCCGGATCGAACATATGTGCCTTGTGCCACAGCGTGGCCATCACCTCCTGGGCGCATTCTTCCGCCAGTGTCGCATCGGCCCCCGATTTCATCAGGAACCCCTTCACGCGCGGGGCGAAATGGCGAAACAGTTCGCCAAACGCAACCTGGTCCTGGTTGTCACGGATGCGCACGATGTGGCCCACCCATTCCTGGCGCTTGTCGCCTTGCATTTCATTCACGTTTTCCGGTCCCAAAACCTTTGGGCTGGCGCGCAGCGCCTGCCCGGATCTAAGCGCCGGGTGCGCCTGAATTTCAGGTTCGGTTCCAACCAACATGACCGAGATACGCGACCTGCCCGGGATCGGATCAAAAAATCCATGATTATTCTTTTGCATCCATTTCGTTCAACTCAGCGTACCCTTGTTAGCACTGACACAAGCGGAGCAAAACGAGTATGCCTTTCGAAGCGGGTGCGCCAGCGCCCAGAACAATCGCCGTAATCGGAGCCGGGATCTCGGGCATGGGCGCGGCACACATGCTGGCCGACACCGACCGGGTCACCCTGTTCGAGGCCGCACCGCGGCTGGGCGGGCACGCGCGCACCGTCATGGCCGGACGCAACGGCGATCAGCCCGTCGATACGGGGTTCATCGTTTTCAACTACGCGAATTATCCGCATCTGGCGGCGCTGTTCGAACAACTCGACGTGCCGGTGACCAAAAGCAGCATGAGCTTTGGCGTGTCTGTCGATGGCGGGCGGATGGAATACGCGTTGCATTCCGTGGATGCGATTTTTGCCCAGCGCGCCAATGCGCTGTCGCCGGGGTTCTTGCGGATGCTCCGTGACATCCTGCGGTTCAATGCGCGCGGTCTGGCGCTGGCGCGCAGCGACAAATCGCTGACCACGGGCGCGTTTCTCGACAAACTGGGCATGGGGGAGTGGTTCCGTAAGTATTACATCGCTCCGTTGTCGGGCGCGATCTGGTCGACACCGACGCGTCAGGTGATGGATTTTCCCGCCCATGCCATGATGCAGTTCTTCGAAAACCATGCGCTTCTGGGGTATGCCGGGCAGCATCAGTGGTACACCGTCGATGGCGGGTCGATAGAGTATGTGCGGCGGCTTGAGACGTCGATGCGCAAAAAGGGCGTGGATATCCGCCTGTCGGCCGCTGTTCAGGGCGTGCGGCGCAACGCGCTGGGTGTCGAGGTGCGGTGCGCCGGGGGCGAATGGGAAGCCTTCGACGAGGTTGTGTTTGCCACCCATTCCGACGACAGCCTCGCCATGCTCAGCGATCCCACTGCGCCCGAACGGGCCGCTCTGGGCGCTGTCGCCTACCAACCCAACGATATCGTGCTGCACGCGGATACCGCGATCATGCCGCGCCGGCGCAAGACCTGGGCCAGCTGGGTCTACACCGAAGACCGCAATGCGGTGTCCGACCGGATCGACCTGACCTACTGGATGAATTCGCTGCAACCGATCCCGCACGACGACCCGATGTTCGTAACCCTGAACACCAAGCGCACGATCCGCGATGAGCTGATCTATGACACCGTCACCCTGCGGCACCCGGTCTATGACCTTGGCGCGCTGCTGGCACAGGATGCGGTGCGGGCGTTCAACGGCACCGGACACACATGGTTCTGCGGCGCATGGATGAAGCACGGATTTCACGAAGACGGCCTGGCGAGCGCGGTCGACGTGGTCGAGGGGCTGCGCCGCGCCGCGACGCTGACGGTCGCCGCCGAATGACGCAGCGTGTCGATCATATCGCCGGGCAGACGTTCCACGGCCGAAAGGGTGCTGTGGCGAATGCGTTCCGGTACTCTATCGACTACGTCATGCTGGACGCCGAAGCGCAGGTGCGCGGCCCCGGTCTGTTCCGCCGCAACGCCGGCGCGGTCTGCAGCGTCCACGACAGCGATCACGGCGGCCCGCCGGGGCAGGGGCGCGGCGCGGCCTGGGTGCGCGACGTTCTGGCGGCGCATCAGTTGCCACAGCCCGCGCGCATCATGCTGCTGGCACAGCCGCGCATGTTTGGCCATGTCTTCAACCCGGTCAGCTTCTGGCTGTGCCAGAACGACGACGGCGGCCTGATTTCTGTGATCAGCGAGGTGACGAACACTTTCGGTGAACGCCATTCCTACCTGTGCCACCGCGCGGACAACGCCCCGATCGAAGCCCAGGACCGCCTGACCGCCAACAAGATCTTCTATGTCTCGCCGTTTCAGCCGGTCGAGGGTGGCTATGAGTTCCGCTTTGACATCCGCGACGACAAGATCGGCATCTGGATCGACTACAGCCAGGGCGCCGGCGGGCTGATTGCCACCCTGACGGGCGCGCGGGTCGCCCTTGGCAACGGCGGCATCCTGCGTGCGGCGTTGCGCCGGCCCTTCGGGTCGCGCCGGGTTCTGGCATTGATCCACTGGCAGGCGTTGCGGCTTTGGTGGAAGTCGGCGCGCTACCGCGTGCGCCCCGCGCCGCCGGCCGAAGAAGTCTCGCGCGGATGAGCGTGGCCACCGCATATCCGGGGCGCGACCGCCTGTCGGGCTACGCGCTGTTCGCGGCGCTTCTGGCGGCTGCGGGTCTGCCCATCTACATCCACGCGCCCAAGTTCTATGTCGATGAATACGGTGTCAGCCTTGCGTCTCTCGGGGCGGTTCTGTTCGGGCTGCGGTTGCTGGACGTGATCCAGGATCCGCTGCTGGGGCGGCTGTCCGAACGGATTCGCCGGCATCGCGCGGCGGCGGTAAGCGGTGGCGTGACGGTCATGGCCGCGGGCATGTACGGATTGTTCGCGGTGTCGCCGCCGGTCGCGCCAGTGATCTGGTTCGCGGCGATGCTGACGCTGGTGTTCTCGGCCTTCAGTTTCCTGACCATCAACTTTTATGCGCAGGGCGTTCAGAAAGCCGGCGAACTGGGCGCGCGCGGACATCTGCGCCTGGCCCGCTGGCGTGAAACCGGTGCGTTGCTGGGCGTCTGCGTGGCGGCCATTGCGCCCGTCGCGCTGGGCCTTGCGCTGGATGCACCGTTCACCGGCTTCGCGGTGGGCTTTACCATTCTCGCGCTGGCCGCCTGGGCCGCGATGACCCGCGAGTGGGAGGCAAGCCCGCTGCCGGCATCTCAGGGCTTCGGCGTGGTGCTGATGGATCCGGTGGCGCGCCGCCTGCTGCTGATCGCGCTGTTCAACGCGGCGCCTGTTGCGGTCAGTTCCACCCTGTTCCTGTTCTTCGTGGAAAGCCGCCTGCTGGCGCCGGGTTGGGAGGGGCCGCTGCTGTTGCTGTTCTTCCTGTCCGCGGCGCTGGCAGCGCCGGTCTGGGGCCGTCTGGCCGAAGAGTTCGGCCCGCGCCGCGTTCTTCTGTCGGGGATGGTCCTGTCGATCGCCGCTTTCGGCTATGCCGTGACCCTGGGCGCCGGAGATACCCTGGCCTTCGCTTTGATCTGTGTCGCGTCCGGTGCCGCGCTGGGCGCCGACATGACATTGCTGCCCGCGCTGTTTGCCGCGCGCATGGAGAAAATCTCGCCCTCCGCATCGGAAGGCTTCGGCCTGTGGTCGTTCGTGACCAAACTGACACTGGCTTTCGCGGCCGTGGCGCTTTTGCCGGCGCTGGAGGCGGCCGGGTTCAGGTCGGGCCCCGACAATGGCCCCGAGGCGCTGTGGCTTCTCAGCGCGCTCTATGCCGCCGTGCCCTGCGGCCTGAAAATCATTGCCATCGTATTGCTTTCAACATTGAAACCGGAGGAAACCAAATGACCGAGGCGTTCTATATCGTGCTGGGCGCGGCATTGGTCGTGGGCTTCGGGTACCTGCGCCAGAGGCTGTGGTCCTTTCGTGCGCAGACCCCGGCGGACTATGCCGAAGACACGGCGCAGTTCGATCTGCGGCATCACCTGAACGGGCCCATCGCCTGCGAGGGTGTCATCTACGGGCCGCTGGGGCGCGTTTCCTCGCGGTTCGTGGGCGAATTCGAAGCGCATTGGGAAGGCAATGTCGGGATCATGAAAGAGCGGTTCATCTACGACAGCGGCAGTACGCAAGACCGCGAATGGCACCTGAAGCTGGGCAACGACGGGCGCATCCAGGCCACCGCGCCCGATGTCATCGGCACCGGCAGCGGAACCCAGCGCGGCTCGGCGGTGCAACTGCTGTACCGGATCCGCCTGCCCGAGGAATCCGGTGGCCATATCCTCGACACCACCGACTGGATGTACCTGGCGCCCAACGGCACCATCGTGAATCGCAGCCAGTTCCGCAAATTTGGCATTCAGGTGGCCGAACTGGTTGCCACGCTGCGCCCGGCCGGCGCCGCCGCCCCGACAGCGAGAGACGCGGCATGAAGACCTGGCAGGGCAAGAAATACTGGCTGATCGGGGCCAGCGATGGCCTTGGGGCTGCGCTTGCGCGGGTGATCAACGCCGCCGGCGCCGAAGTCGTCGTGTCCGCGCGGTCGGAACAGGCGCTCGCACGGCTGGTGGACGATCTGCCCGGCCGCGCAAGCTACCTTACCGTCGATGTCTCCGACACCGCATCGGTGACAGCCGCCGCGCAGGCGGTCGGTCCGGTCGACGGCGTGGTCTTCCTCGCTGGCGTCTACTGGCCGTTCTCCGCCCGGGCATGGGACGCCGAAGCCGCAACCGCAATGGCCGACATCAACTTCACCGGCCTGGTTCGGGTGATGGGGGCGGTTGTGCCCGATATGGTGGCACGCGATTCGGGCCACATCCTGATCACCGGATCGCTGTCGGGCTTTCGCGGCTTGCCCGGTGCAATTGGCTATGCGGCCTCCAAGGCAGGAACGATGGCGCTGGCCGAAAGCATGTATGCGGATCTGCGGCGCACCGGCGTGCAGGTCCAGGTCGCCAATCCGGGCTTCATCAAGACAAGGCTGACCGACAAGAACGACTTCACGATGCCCTTCATCATGACCCCCGAGGCCGCCGCCCGCGAGATCTTCGAACACATGAACACCGACCGTTTCAAGAAAAGCTTCCCCAGGCTTTTCTCGTGGGTGTTCCGGCTCAGTCAACTGTTGCCCGACTGGCTCTACTTCCGGCTGTTTTCCTGATTCCGCCATAATCAAATCGCGCCGCGCAAAGCGCGGCAAGTCATATTCTGGGCCGCCCCTTTCCGCCGTCAGACCTGTTCGGCCTGCGTCTCGAATGTGGCCCGCGCCCGCGCCCATGTGCCGGACCTGTCGTGGGGAAAATCCAGCAGGGTGCCCAGCAACTGCCCGGCATAGTCCTCTGAACTCTCGACCGGCAGAAGCGATGGCAGATTGTCGATCGCCATGACGTCCAGCGGCGGCGCCTCATGCACCCGAAGCGACGGCGCCTCCCATGTTGTCACGGCGTCATAAACCCGGACCGGCGAAAAATCGCTGTAGGGATCGCAGGCGATATCTCCGATAACCGTCAGTCGGCGCGGCATATGCAGCGACGCCGCAGGTACGAAAACCGGCGTTCCCGGCCGCGCGAGGACGCAGTTGAAGAACAGATCATGCGCCAGGATCTGCGGAAATGGCCCGCCGCCGGCGGTTTCCGCAATGTCCCATGCGGTCACCGGAACGCCCATCGCGGTGCACAGATCGGTCGCTCCGCGCCCGACCCGCCCCAATGCGCCCACCACGATCGCGACCGGCCGGTGCGTTCCTGTTGCCAGCAATCGTGTTTGCACGTCCGCCAGCAGATGATTGCAGCTGTCATAGGCGCGCACCGCGCCGGCACCGGTTCCCTCTTGCTGCGCGGCCCAGCACAGCAACGCCACCGCCGCCCCCGCATAGCCGGCCCAATACCCGAAGGCCGCCACCCTCGTGCCTTCATTGTTCACCAAATACTCAAGATCGTAGAGCGTTCCGCCACCCGCGCGGAACCGCCGCAACAGCGCGCGCCCGGCCGGCTGGCCCTTGAAGGCATGTCCGAACATCAGATGCCGGTGGCGCAAAGGCTGGCCGTCGTCGGGCAATTCCTTGAGGCCAAAGATCACCGCATCCTCCGGCGCATCGGGCCATGTGCCGGCTGCCGCGATCTCGCATCCCGCGGCGCGGTATCCGGCGATGGGCATGGCCCGGCGGGGGCAGTCCTCGACGGTCACGCGCACCCCGGCGGCGATAAGCTCGGCGGCACCCTGCGGCGTCAACCCGACCCGGCGTTCGTCGGGGCGATGCTCGGCGCGCACCCAGATGTGCGAAGGCGCGGCGCTCACCGGCGGGCTCCGGGGCGGCAACGCGCGTGCGCCTGCCGCGGCAACCGGCGCGGGGCTCTGGCATGATCAAGGCTCGGCATGGGCACTCCTTTGAACCGGTTCGGGAAATCGGCATTCTCAGAAATGGGTCTGGGCGTGATGGCGATCGGGGTGTTCCAGATGGGGCACGGCGTTGAACATCACCGGGCTGAGATGGCCGCCAATGGGATAGGCGCGGTGCATCGAGGTGTTCATGATCGCCAGCGCGATGCGCGCCATGCCTGCCACGTCCAGCGCCATCATCTGCCGCATCGCCATGGCGATCAATCCGCCCGATGTCACCACCAGCGCCGGGCCTTCGCCCGCCGCGATCTCTGACAGCGCCGTTTGCACGCGGTTTTCGAAATCCGCGAAACGTTCGGGCGGGTTGTCGATTTCGTCGCGGCTCCAGGCTTCGAACAGGCGCGGCAGGTGGGTGACGAAATCGTCGGCCACCACCGGCGCGTCGATCCCCCTCTGGGTCTGCCACAGCTGAGCGAGTGTGAAATACTCCAGTTCGTTCAGCCGGGCGTCGCGGACGATCTGCGCATCGACGCCCATCGACCGGGCGGTTTCCACATGCCGTGTCAGCGTCCCGCAATAGACCCTGTGGTGCATGTTGCGGGTTTCGCGCAGATGTGCGCCCAGCCATTCGGCCTGCTGATGGCCAAGCGCGCTCAGCTTGTCATAGCTTGCCTCGTCGTGGGCATCCGAGTTTGCCTGACCGTGCCGGATGAGCGTGATGTGCGACATGTGTTCGACTTCCTGCGTAACTGGTCTCCGTCATAGGGCGCTGCGCGCGCCGAGAAAAGCCTTAGCTGCGGTTTGCGCGCATGTCCGGCCTTGCGGCAGGGCGCGGCGGAGCGGATCGGAAACCCCGGTGGCGCAAAACGTGACCTCCATGTCGGGATTGGGACGTCGTCCGGCGCACCGGCGTGGTGTAAGGTGGCCAGAGCCAAGCGGGAGGCGCAGATGTCCGATACTGTTACATTCACCCTGGATGGCCAGCAGGTCGAAGCCAGGGCCGGCATGACGATCTGGGAGGTGGCGCATGGCCGCGGTCTGGTCATCCCGCATCTGTGTCACAAGCCCGCGCCGGGCTATCGCCCCGACGGCAACTGCCGTGCCTGCATGGTGGAGATCGAGGGCGAACGCACCCTTGCCGCTTCGTGTATCCGCGAGCCGAGCGAGGGCATGATCGTCACCACGCAATCGCCGCGCGCCGAATCGGCCCGCAGGATGGTCGTGGAAATGCTGTTGGCCGATCAGCCCGAGCGTTCAGTGGCGCACGACCGGTCCAGCCATCTGTGGGACATGGCGGCGATGCAGGACATCGACACCAGCCGGTTCCCCAGGCTCGAGAAGGATCGCGTTCCGCTGCTGGATGACAGCCATGTCGCGATGAGCGTCAATCTGGATGCCTGCATCCAGTGCGGGCTGTGCGTGCGTGCCTGCCGAGAGGTGCAGGTCAACGATGTGATCGGCATGGCCGGGCGCGGGCACGACAGCTATCCCACATTCGACTTCGCCGACCCGATGGGCGAAAGCACCTGCGTGGCCTGTGGCGAATGCGTTCAGGCCTGCCCCACCGGCGCCTTGATGCCGGCCACGGTGACAGATGCGGCGCAGATCGGGGACAGCCGAGATTTCGACGCCGAAGTAGACAGCGTGTGCCCCTTCTGCGGCGTCGGCTGTCAGGTTTCTCTGAAGGTCAAGGACGGGCGCATCCGCTATGTCGATGGCATCAACGGCCCCGCGAACGAAGGCCGGCTGTGCGTCAAGGGGCGGTTCGGGTTCGATTACATCCACCATCCGCACCGGCTGACCAAACCGCTGATCCGGCGTGCCGACGCGCCGCCCAAGGGGCTGAACGTGGATCCGGGCAATTGGCAAACCCACTTCCGTGAAGCCACCTGGGACGAGGCGCTGGATGCCGCCGCCGGCGGTCTGGCGGCGTTGAAGGCGGAACATGGCGGCGCATCGGTTGCAGGCTTCGGCAGCGCCAAATGCACCAACGAGGAGGCATATCTGTTCCAGAAGCTCATCCGCCAGGGCTTTGGCCACAACAACGTCGATCACTGTACGCGGCTGTGCCATGCCTCGTCGGTGGCGGCGCTGATGGAGAACGTCGGCTCGGGCGCGGTCACCGCCACCTTCAACGAAATCGAGAATGCGGACGTGGCCATCGTGATCGGCGCCAACCCGATTGAAAACCATCCCGTCGCCGCCACCTATTTCAAACAGTTCACCAAACGCGGCGGCAAGCTTATCGTGATGGATCCGCGCGGTCAGGCGCTGAAACGTTTTGCCTCGCACATGCTGCAATTCCGCCCTGGCGCGGATGTTTCGATGCTGAACGCGATCATGCATGTGATCGCCGAAGAGGGGCTGTACGACCGGCAGTACATCGAAGCCTATACCGAGAACTGGGAGGCAGAGCGTGAGCATCTGAAGGGGTTCACCCCGGAAAAGATGTCCGAGATCTGCGGCATCGCTCCGGACGTGCTGCGCGATGTCGCGCGCACTTTCGCGGGCGCGAAGGCGGCGATGATCTTCTGGGGGATGGGTGTCAGCCAGCACATCCACGGCACCGACAATTCACGGTGCCTGATCTCGCTGGCGCTGATGACCGGCCAGGTCGGGCGGCCGGGCGCGGGCCTGCATCCGCTGCGCGGACAGAACAACGTGCAGGGCGCGTCGGATGCCGGGCTGATCCCGATGTTCCTGCCGGACTACCAGAGCGTGATGGACGAAGGCGTGCGCAGCGCCTTCCTCGAGGTTTGGGGCACCGGCGATTTCAGCGGCCAGAAGGGCCTGACCGTGACCGAAATCATGGATGCGGTGCACAGCGGCGATATCCGCGGCATGTACATCCTGGGCGAAAACCCTGCCATGTCGGACCCGGATGTAGAGCACGCGCGCGACGCGCTTGCGCGGCTGCGGCATCTGGTGGTGCAGGACATCTTCATCACCGAAACCGCGAACTACGCCGATGTCATCCTGCCGGCTTCGGCTTTCGCCGAGAAATCCGGCACCGTCACCAACACCAACCGCCAGGTGCAGATGGGCCGCCCCGCAGTGCCGCCGCCGGGCGAGGCCCGCGAGGATTGGTGGATCGAGGTCGAACTGGCGAAACGGCTGGGCCTGAACTGGTCCTATGCCGGCCCCGCCGAGGTCTTTGCCGAAATGAAGCTGAACATGAAATCGCTGGAAAACATCACATGGGACCGGCTGGCGCGTGAAAACGCGGTGACCTACCCGTCGCTTTCGCCCGAAGATCCCGGCCAGGCGATCGTCTTTGGCAGTGGTTTTCCGCGTGCTGGCGGGCGGGCGCGGTTCACGCCGGCTTCGGTGATCCCGCCAGACGAGGCGCCGGATGCCGATTATCCGATGATCCTGACGACAGGGCGGCAACTGGAGCACTGGCACACCGGGTCGATGACGCGCCGCGCCACGGTTCTGGACGCAGTCGAGCCTGAAGCCAACTGTTCGCTGCACCCCGCGACGCTGCGCAAGCTGGGGGTGGAACCCGGCGGGATGCTGCGCCTGACAACGCGGCGCGGATCCATCCGCATCATGGCCCGCGCCGATCGCGCGGTTGCCGAGGACATGGTGTTTCTGCCCTTTGCCTATGTCGAGGCGGCGGCCAACATCCTGACAAATCCGGCTGTCGATCCTTATGGAAAGATCCCCGAGTTCAAGTTCTCGGCGGTCCGGGTGGAAGCCGACAACGACGCGGTCGCCGCCGAGTGACCGGCCCTGTTTCAACCCCCGCGGCATCCGTATCGATGCGGCCGGGGTTGGGCGGGTCAGGTCAGGTCCAGTCGACCTCGCCCACGAAGATATAGCCGGCGCCATAGATCGTCTTGATCAACCGGGGGTTCTTGGGGTCTTCGCGCAGCTTGGTGCGCAATCGCGAAATCCGCACGTCCATTGCCCTGTCAAAGCTGTCGCCGGCGGCGCCGCCCAGGCTCTCTTGCATCTGTGCGCGGCTGATCAGGCGTTTGGGGTTTTCCAGAAACAGCCGCAGAACCTCGGCTTCGGCATGGGAAAACGGGGTTTCGCCGCCTTCCGCGTCTTCCAGCGCGTAGCGGTCGAAATGGGCGGTCCAGCCGGTGAACCGCGCCGTGGTGCCCGCGCGGCTGGCGGCGCGGTTGTCGCGCAGGCGGGCGCGGATGC
The DNA here is from genome assembly GCA_024742705.1 of Paracoccaceae bacterium. Lineage (GTDB taxonomy): Bacteria > Pseudomonadota > Alphaproteobacteria > Rhodobacterales > Rhodobacteraceae > JANSXZ01. The sequence goes on from JANSXZ010000009.1 coordinate 72,020, forward strand.
GGGCCACCACCTCGGCTGGATCGAAGGGTTTGGTGATGTAGTCGTCGGCCCCCAGTTCCAGGCCGGTCACCCGGTCCTGCACCTGCGCCCGACCGGAAATGATGATCACGGCGGCCCCCTGTTCCAGCGCCAGCCGGTGCACCAGGGCAAGGCCATCGGTGTCGGGCAGCGACAGATCGACAAGGCAGACATCGGGTGTCATCCGGTTCAGCGCCGCTTCGAAGGCGCGTGCGCGGCCAAAGCTCTGGGTGCGGAATCCGGCTTCGGCCAGGGCCTCGGCCAGCATCTCGCGGACTTCGGGTTCGTCGTCCAGAATGGTCACAAGCGGCGCTGTCATTCGGCGGCCTCGCGTCGGAACAGGTTGGTCAGGTCGGCCGCTGTCAGTGGCTTGCGCAACACCGTGGCATGGCGCAACGCCGCCGCGTGAAGCGGATTTTCCGGGGGCAGGGCGGTCATCAGCACGCAGGGTGGCCCGCTGGCTCCCAAGCGCCGCGCCAGATCGACACCGGTCGCGCCGCCTTCCAGCTGAATGTCGGACAGCACGAAGGCAATTTCCGGCACATCCGCCAGCAGCGCCATCGCCTCGTCCACCGATGCCGCCTCGATCACCGCGTGATCCATGCCGACAAGCGTATCGCGCAGATCGGCGCGCAGGTCGGCGTTGTCTTCGACCAGCAGGATCAGCGTGCCGCTTTCGGGGGCCGGCGGCGCGGCGCGATATGGCAGCAACAGCGTGACACAGGCGCCGGTCGGCGTGTTCGACAGCCGCATATCGCCGCCGGCCAGCTTGGCCATGTCATAGGCCATCGGCAGGCCCAGCCCCGATCCTTCGCCGCCCTTGGTCGTGAAGAACGGCGCCAGGCCCTTTTCCAGCGCGGCGGGGGAAAAGCCGGGGCCGGTGTCGGTGACGGTGATTTCGATCCAGACACCCGATGCGACATGGGCGCTGACGGTGATCTGCCCCGAGGTGCCACAGGCGTCGCGGGCGTTCAGGATCAGGTTCAGCAGCGCATCTTGCAACATGCCCGCGTCCAGCATCACAAGGCCGGGCGCGGTGTGGTTCAGCACGCTCAGCCCCATCGCCTGCGGCAGCGCGGGTTCGGCCATCAGCTTGAGATCGGCCAGAAGCCCTTGCAGGTCGGTCGGGCGCGGTTGCAGGGTGCGATGCCCTGTCATGTCGGCGACCCGGTTCAACAGCCGCCCGCCACGCCGCGCGGCCTCTTGCGTGGCGCCGACCAGAGGTGCTGCGCCGGGCGGCAGATCCATGCGCGCCAGCCGCGATTGCATACCCATGATGATGGTCAGCAGGTTCGAGAAATCATGCGCCAGTCCGCTGGTGACCTGGGCGGCCATCGCGCGCCGGCGGCTTTGCTGCAACGCGGCGCGGGCCTGGGTTTCTTCCGTGATGTCCATCGAAAGGATGTAGACGCCACCGTTGCGGTCGGGGGTGAATGCGACGCGGATGCGCCGCGCGCTTTCGGCATCGGTGAATTCGAACACCGATGCCTCGCCCTTGTAGGCGCGGATCAGGTTGGGTTCGATCCGCTGGTAGGCCTGCGGGCCCAGCGCATCCGAGATATGCCGCCCGATCAACTGCCGGGGGCGTCCGGGCATCACGGTGCCCAACTGGCGATTCGAGTAGGTGTAGTTGCCGGCGCTGTCGACATGGGCGATATGCGCGGGCATCATTTCCGTGGTCAGCCTTGTGCGGGCTTCGATCCGCGTCAGTTGGCGCTTGGTCTCTTCGAGCGCGGTGATCGTCGCGGCGAGCTTGCGGTTGGTGGCGGCCAGAGCCTCCGAACGGGCGATGACCTGATCGTTCAATTCGGCCGAGCGTGCCCGCAGCATCTGTTCGACCTGCCGGGTCTGGCTGATGTCGGTATAGACGGCGACCCAGCCGCCCTCGGGCAGGGGGGATCCTTCCACGCTGATCGTGCGGCCGTTGGCGCGGGTGCGTTCCATATAGTGCGGCTCGAAGGTGCGGGCCTGCTCGACGCGCGCCCTCACAAAGCCTTCGACATCGTCGATGGGGCCGTAATCGCCGGTCTCGGCCAGGTGTCTGATGGTATCGGCGAAAGGCGTTCCCGGTGTCATCAGGTGATCGGGCAGGTTGAACATCTCGCGGAAGGGCCGGTTGCATACGGCCAGCCGCAGGTCGCGGTCGAAGATGGTGATGGCCTGGGCGATCAGGTTGAACCCGGCTGTCGTCAGGGCCGCGATCTGCTGATCCGACAGGGGCTGACCGCCGGCATGGTCAGCCATAGGCCAGCGTGCCGTCATCCAGATCGGCCCGCGGCAGCACCTCGCGGTCGATGAAATAGTCGTGCGACATCACCCAAGGCGCGCGGTCGCCCTGCTTCGGCAGGATATCCAGGCTGCGCTGAAAATAGCCCGAGCTGAAGTTCTCCGCTTCGATCCAGGGGCGCGGTGTCATCCGGGCATCGGCGCCGCGCAAAACCGGCGTCACGGTACGCGCGCCACGGCCGTCCATATGGGCCAGCAGGCGGCAGACGTAATCCGACACCAGATCGGCCCGCAAGGTCCAGCTGGAGCGGATGTAGCCGAAGACGTTGAACAGGTTCGGTACATCGTTGAACATGATCCCGTGGTGGGTAAAGCGTTCGCCGATCTCAAGGGGCGCGCCGTCGATCGACACCTCGACATCACCCAGCGCATTCAGCGTCAGGCCGGTGGCCGAAACGATGATGTCGGCGGCGATCGTCGTGCCGTCGCGCAGCCGGATTCCGCCCGGTTCGAACCTGTCGATGTGCCCGGTGGCGACCGATGCGGTGCCGCTGGCGATGGCGCGGAACAGATCGCCGTCGGGCACCACCGCGACGCGCTGTTGCCAGGGCCGGTAGCTGGGGGTGAAATGTGTCCCGACATCGAAGTCGTCGCCCAGGTAGGCGCGGGTCGCCGCGATCATCTCGTCGGCCAGAATGTCGGGTTCGCTGAGCGACCGGGCGCGCATTTTCCGCGCCTCGTACAGATAGCGCCGCCGCATGATGTCGTGGAACTGATCGTCGGGCAGACCCAGCTGAGACAGGATCTGGGTGAATTCATCGGTCTGCGGGCGGGGAAAGTAGTAGGTGGGCGAACGTTGCAGCATCGTCACATGGCCCGCGGTGCGCGCCAGCGCCGGGATCAGCGTGGCCGCCGTGGCGCCCGATCCGATCACCACGACACGCTTGCCGGTGTGATCCAGATCCTCGGGCCAGTGCTGGGGGTGCACCACCGGGCCCGCGAAGCTGTCCTTGCCGGGGAATTCGGGCATGTAGCCCTGGCTGTGGCGGTAATAGCCCGAGCACATCCAAAGGAACCGGCACTGCACCCGGCGCGGCCCCTTTGCCGACGACAGTTCGACGGTCCAGCAGGCATCGCCGCTGTTCCACCGCGCCGCCACAACCCGCGTGCCAAAGCGGATGTGTCGGCGCAGGTCTTCCTCCGCGACGGCTTCGGTCAGATAGTCGAGGATTTCATCGGCGGTTGCGATGGGCGTGCCCTTCCACGGCTTCCATTTGAAACCGAAGGTGAAAAGATCGCTGTCCGAGCGGATGCCGGGAAACCGGTGGGTCAGCCATGTGCCGCCGATGTCGTCATGGGCCTCGACGATTTCGAACCGGGTGTCCGGGCGCATGTGGCGCAGGTGGCGCGCGGCGTCGATCCCGGAAATGCCCGCCCCCACAATCAGAACGTCGATCGGTTCGGGCGGGGCGGCAGGGGTGTCTTTCATCGCGGACCTTCGGTTGCTTGGGTCGATGACCGGATTGTCCGGAAGCGTCGGACCCGACAGCGAAAGCCTAGGCCAGTATCGCGGGCGGGTAAAGCGGATGCGCCGGCGCCGCGCCGGCTCTTGCAACATTTCGTAAGAATTGGGAAAACATCGGGAAAAACTTGACCTCCACAACCCGAAAGCTGTCTTTAGGGGCACAAGAATCGCACAGGCGATCAAGGGTCGGCGCGGGGCGCCGGTTTGGGAGGAGAAAACTTTGGCTCAGACGCAATCGGGCGTCGGTGGACTTGTGTCCATACCGGCGCTGCTCAATCGGAACGCCTCCGAATTCGCGGGATCGCCTGCCTATCGGGAAAAGGAATTCGGTATCTGGCAGACCTGGACCTGGTCGCAGACACGCGACGAGATCGAGGCGCTGGCGCTGGGACTTCTGGACATGGGCGTCGCCGAAGGCGATTTCGTCGCCGTGATCGGGCGAAACCGGCCCTATCTCTACTGGTCGATGGTGGCGGTTCAGATGGTGGGCGGCGTGCCGGTGCCGCTGTATCAGGATTCTGTGGCCGAAGAGATGGCCTATGTAATGGGGCACTGCGGCGCGAAACTGGCGGTGGTCGCGGACCAGGAGCAGGTGGACAAGATCCTTGAGGTCAACGACCAGTTGCCCGATTTCCAGCGCATGATCTATCTTGATCCGCGCGGGCTGCGCAAATACGACCATGAGCATCTGGAACAGTTCTCGAAGGTACAAGACCGTGGCCGCGCGGCGCGCGACCGGCTGAAGGCCGAACTGGACGCCCGGATCGCACGGCTGGATTATGACAGCACCTGTGTCATGCTCTATACCTCGGGAACCACCGGCAAGCCGAAAGGCGTTGTGCTGAGCAACCGCAACGTGATCGAAACCGCGCGTTCGTCGTCGGAGTTCGATCATCTGCGGCCCGATGACGACATCCTGGCCTATCTGCCGATGGCCTGGGTGGGCGATTTCATCTTTTCGGTCGGTCAGGCGTACTGGACCGGCTTCTGCGTGAACTGCCCCGAAAGCCCGGACACCATGATGACCGATCTGCGCGAGATCGGCCCGACCTATTACTTCGCCCCGCCGCGGGTGTTCGAGACCCAGCTGACCAACGTGATGATCCGCATGGAAGATGCGGGCCGTTTCAAGCAATGGCTGTTTCACACCTTCATGAAGGTGGCCCGCGAGGTTGGACCGAAGCTGCTGGATGGCAAGCCGGTGGGCTTCCTCGACAGGGTCCGCTACAAGCTGGGCGATCTGGCCGTTTACGGCCCTTTGAAGAACACCCTGGGGTTCAGCCGGGTGCGCGTGGGGTACACCGCCGGCGAGGCGATCGGCCCGGATATCTTCGATTTCTACCGCGCGCTCGGGATCAACCTGAAGCAGCTTTACGGCCAGACCGAAGCGACGGTTTTCATCACCGCGCAGCCCGACGGGCAGGTACGGTCGGATACCGTGGGCGTGCCCAGCCCCGGCGTTGAACTGCGGATCGCCGAGAACGGCGAGGTGTTCTACCGCTCGCCGGGCGTTTTCGTCGAATACTACAAGAACGCCGAGAGCACGGCCGGCACCAAGGATGCGGAAGGCTGGGTGGCCACGGGCGACGCTGGGTTCATCGAACCCGACACCGGGCATCTGCGGATCATCGACAGGGCCAAGGACGTGGGCCAGATGGCCGACGGCAGCCTGTTCGCGCCGAAGTATGTGGAAAACAAACTGAAATTCTATCCCAATATCCTGGAAGCGGTGGTGTTCGGCAACAACCGGACCGAGTGCACCGCCTTCATCAACATCGACCTGACGGCCGTCGGCAACTGGGCCGAGCGCAACAACATCGCCTATTCGTCCTATCAGGAACTGGCCGGGCATCCCCAGGTGATGGATGCGATCCAGCGCCATGTCGAAGAGGTGAACCTTTCGGTCGCCGAGGACGAGATGCTGTCGGGATGCCAGGTGCACCGCTTCGTTGTGCTGCACAAGGAGCTGGATGCCGATGATGGTGAACTGACCCGGACCCGCAAGGTGCGGCGGCGGATCATCGAGGAGAAATACGCCGATATCATCGCTGCGCTCTACGATGGATCGCCCAGGGTGAGCACGGTCACCGAGGTGACCTATGAGGACGGACGCAAGGGGGCCATCAAGGCCACGCTGGAAGTGCGCGACGCGGCCACCGTGGCGGTTGCGCGGAAAATGGCGGCGGAGTGATGGCGGCTGACGCTCGCCCTGCGGGCATCGCCCCACCCGCCATCCCGCAGGGGTTGGCGCCGCGGATCAGGGAGTTTGAGATCTGATGCTGGATCAGTCGGAAGGATACGTCACGTCGGATGGCCGCAAGATCGGCGGTGTCGTGATGGAAATGAAGAACATCACCCTGCGGTTCGGTGGCGTGGTGGCGATCAAGGATATCAGCTTTGACATTCGCGAGGGCGAGATCCGCGCGATCATCGGCCCGAACGGTGCGGGCAAGTCATCGATGCTGAACGTGATATCGGGGTTCTACAACCCGCAGGAGGGCGAGGTCTGGTACCGCGGCAGCCTGCGGCCGCCGATGAAGCCTTACCAGGTGGCGCGGCAGGGCATCGCCCGCACGTTTCAGAACATCGCGCTGTTCGAGGGCATGACGGTTCTGGACAACGTGATGACCGGCCGCTTGACCAAGATGAACTCGGGAATGTTTTCGCAGGCGATCTGGAAGGGTCGGGCCGAGGCGGAAGAGACCGAAAACCGCGAGAAGGCCGAGCGGATCATCGATTTCCTGGAGATCCAGAGCATCCGCAAGACCCCTGTGGCGCGGTTGCCTTACGGGTTGAAGAAGCGTGTCGAACTGGCGCGGGCCCTGGTGAGCGAGCCGTCCCTGCTGCTGCTGGATGAGCCGATGGCGGGCATGAACGTCGAGGAAAAAGAGGACATGAGCCGTTTTATCCTGGATGTGAACGACGAGTTTGGCACCACCATCGCGTTGATCGAGCACGACATGGGCGTGGTCATGGATCTTTCGGACCGGGTGGTGGTGATGGATTACGGCAAGAAGATCGGCGATGGCACACCAGACGAGGTGCGCCGCAACCAGGATGTGATCGACGCCTATCTGGGTGTGGCGCATGACTGAGGGGCGCCTGTGGCGGTCGGTTCGGATGAAACGCGAGGGGAGAGGCTGAGGGATGCCGGAACAGTTGATTTTTGCCATGGAGGTGTTTCTGAACGGCCTCATGGCGGGTGTGCTCTATGCGCTTGTGGCGCTGGGGTTTGTGCTGATCTTCAAGGCGAGCGGCATCTTCAATTTCGCCCAGGGCGTCATGGCGCTGTTCGCGGCGCTGACGCTTGTCGGGATCATGAACGGCCAGGTGCCTTTTGCGCATATCATCAACGCCACCTTCGGAACCGATCTGCATTACTTCGGCTGGACGGTTCCGGGGCTTCTGGCGATCCTTCTGACGATGGGGATGATGGTGCTGCTGGCGTGGTGCGTGCAGCGGTTCGTGTTTCGCCACCTGGTCGGGCAGGAGCCGATCATCCTGTTCATGGCCACGATCGGCCTGGCCTACTTCCTGGAGGGGGTCGGCGACCTGATGTGGGGATCGGACATCAAGACGCTGGATGTGGGCCTGCCGCAGGGGATCAACGAAACCATCGACGAGGTGACCTTTGGCTGGTTCGGCTACGGTTTCTTCATCGACAACCTGGACCTTGTGGCGACGCTGGTGGCGGCGATCCTGGTGACCGGTCTGGTGCTGTTCGCGCAGTACACCAAGCAGGGGCGTGCGATGCGCGCCGTGGCGGACGACCATCAGGCCGCGTTGAGCGTGGGTGTTTCGCTGAACTTCATCTGGATCCTCGTGTGGTCGCTGGCGGGGTTTGTCGCGCTGGTTGCCGGGATCATGTGGGGCGCGAAATCGGGCGTGCAGTTTTCGCTTTCGCTGATTGCGCTGAAGGCTTTGCCGGTGCTGATGCTGGGCGGTTTCACCTCGATCCCCGGTGCGATCGTCGGCGGGTTGATCATCGGCGTGGGCGAGAAGCTGTTCGAATTCGCGCTGGGGCCGGCGCTGGGCGGAGCGACCGAAAACTGGTTCGCCTATGTGCTGGCGCTGATATTCCTGGTGTTCCGCCCGCAGGGTCTGTTCGGGGAGAAGATCATTGAACGTGTGTGACCACCGCGTGCCGTGGGGCCCGGCGGGCAGCCGCGCCGCGCTGCGCTTGGCGACGCCCGCCCACCCGGCCCTGTGCGCGCGCCTGGCCCTGACCGAAACCCTTGCAGGAGGCTTGTGATGCTTTACCGTGAAGCGGGCGATTTCAGCTCGACCTACGCGCAGGACAGCCAGACGTTTCCGATCCGGTTCGACCGGTACAGGTATTACTTCGTGCTGGCCTTCGCCTTTCTGGTGGTGCCTTTCCTGATCAACGACTATTGGGCGAACGCGATCCTTCTGCCGTTCCTCATCTATGCCATCGCGGCCATCGGCCTGAACATCCTTGTCGGATATTGCGGCCAGGTGAGCCTGGGCACCGGCGGTTTCATGGCGGTGGGCGCCTATGCGTGCTACAAGCTGATGACGGCGTTTCCGGATGTGAGCATGTTCGTGCATGTGATCATCGCCGGGCTGATCACCGCCATGGTCGGGGTACTGTTCGGTTTGCCCAGCCTGCGGATCAAGGGGTTTTACCTTGCGGTTGCGACGCTGGCGGCGCAGTTCTTCCTGGTGTGGCTGTTCAACCGGGTTTCGTGGTTCTACAACTATTCCGCCTCGGGCCAGATCAATGCGCCCGAACGCACGGTGTTCGGCATCGCGGTAACCGGCCCGAACACGGATGCCTGGGCGACCTACATGTTCTGCCTGATCTTCCTGACGCTCAGCGCGATCATCGCGCGCAACCTGACCCGCGGGACCGTGGGGCGCAGCTGGATGGCGATCCGCGACATGGACATCGCCGCCGAGATCATCGGGGTGAACCCGTTGAAGGCAAAGCTGACCGCCTTTGCTGTCAGTTCCTTTTTCGTGGGAATTTCGGGGGCCTTGTTCTTCGCGGTCTATCTGGGCGCGGTCGAGGTTGGCGAGGCTTTCGGCATCCAGAAGTCGTTTCTGGTGCTGTTCATGGTGATCATTGGCGGTTTGGGATCGATCTTCGGATCCTTCGCCGGGGCGGCGTTCCTGGTGGTGTTGCCGGTGGTTCTGAAGATCGTCGGCGTGGATTGGCTGGGATGGCCGACCGACATCGTGGCGCATTTCAACCTGGTGATCGTGGGCGGGCTGATCGTCATGTTCCTGATCGTCGAGCCGCATGGCCTGGCGCAATTGTGGCGGCTCGCCAAGGAAAAACTGAGACTTTGGCCGTTCCCGCATTGACGGGGGTGGCGGTCCGGGCCTGTGTCCGGGCATCGGCAAGGGGCCGGGAACCGCGTTCCCGGTGACATCGGAAAAACCAAGGGAGGAACAAACCGATGAAATACAAGTTGGGAACCATGGCGATTGCCGCCATCATGGCCGCTGGGCCGGTCATGGCGGATCTGGTGTTTCCGTCGCTGAGCTATCGCACCGGGCCTTATGCGGCGGGTGGCATTCCGTTCGCGGACGGATATCAGGACTATTTCACCATGATCAATGCCCGTGACGGTGGCATCGGTGGCGTGATGACCCGTGTCGTGGAATGCGAAACCGGCTATAACACCGAAAAGGGTGTTGAGTGCTACGAGGCGACCAAAGGCGAGGGATCGCTGGTGTATCAGCCGCTTTCGACCGGCATCACCTATCAGCTGATCCCGAAGACAACCGCCGACAACATCCCGATGCACACCATGGGCTATGGTCGGACCTCGGCGGCCAACGGCGATGTGTTCAGCCACACGTTCAACTATCCGGCGAACTACTGGAACGGCGCTTCGGGTGCCATCAAGTATCTGCTCGACGAGAATGGCGGCGACCTGTCCGGCAAGAAGATCGCTCTGGTCTATCACAACTCGGCCTACGGCAAGGAGCCGATCCGCACCCTGGAAGAGCTGTCGAAGAAGCATGGCTTTGAACTGAGCCTGCTGCCGGTGGATCATCCGGGCCAGGAGCAGAAGTCGCAGTGGCTGCAGATCCGCCGTGACCGTCCGGACAACGTGATCATGTACGGCTGGGGCGTGATGAACCAGGTTGCGGTTCAGGAAGCGGCCAACATCCGTTTCCCGATGGAGAACTTCATCGGCATCTGGTGGTCGGGTTCCGAGAACGACGTTCTGGCCGCCGGTGCGGCCGCAGATGGCTACAAGGCGCTGACCTTCCATAACGTCGGCAGCGATTTCCCGGTGTTTGACGACATCCAGCAATATGTCGTGGACGCGGGCGAAGCCGCCGGCGCGGGCGATCAGATCGGCACGGTGCTTTACAACCGCGGGCTCTATGCCGCGATGCTGGCCGCCGAGGCGGCGCGCACCGCGCAGGGGATCCACGGTGTTGCCGACATCACCCCGGCGATGATGCGCGACGGCATGGAGGCGCTGGAAATCACCGAGGCGCGGATGACCGAACTGGGGATGCCCAACTTTGGCCCGGCGTTCAAGGTGTCGTGCGAAAACCACGGTGGCCCCGGCCTCGTCGGCATGACCCAGTGGGATGCCGACACCAAGACCTGGTCGATGATCTCGGACTTCGGCCCGTCGGACATGGAAGTGATCCAGCCGCTGATCGACGAGGATTCGGCCGCTTATGCCGCCGAAAACAACATCGCATCCAACTGCTGATGTGGTGATCTTTCCGGCCGCCGCCCCGGTGGCGGCCGGATTTTCCCTACCGTAGCCATGACGAGAAGAACACCATGCTGGACACAGGACAGACCCCCGAGGCGCAGGTCGAAACCCTGCTGGAAATCAGCAACATCGAGGTCATCTACAACCATGTGATCCTGGTGCTGAAAGGCGTTTCGCTGAAAGTACCAAAGGGCGGTATCATCGCGCTTCTCGGTGGCAATGGCGCCGGCAAGACGACGACGTTGAAGGCGGTTTCGAACCTGCTGCATTCCGAACGTGGCGAGGTGACCAAGGGGTCGATCCGCTATCGCGGCGCCGTCGTTCACAACACCGATCCCGCCGATCTGGTCAAGCGCGGCGTGATCCAGGTGATGGAAGGGCGGCATTGCTTCGAGCACCTGACCGTCGAGGAAAACCTTCTGACCGGCGCCTATACCCGGCGCGACGGCAAGGCGGCGATCCAGTCCGATCTCGAGATGGTGTATGATTATTTTCCGCGGCTCAAGGAACGCCGCAAGAGCCAGGCGGGCTATACCTCGGGGGGCGAACAGCAGATGTGCGCCATCGGCCGCGCGTTGATGAGCCGCCCGGAAACGATCCTGCTGGACGAGCCGTCGATGGGCCTGGCGCCGCAGCTTGTGGAACAGATCTTCGGGATCGTGAAATCGGTGAATGAAAACGAGGGTGTGACGTTCCTTCTGGCCGAACAGAACACCAATGTGGCGCTGCGGTTCGCGCACTACGGATACATTCTGGAAAGCGGGCGCGTGGTGATGGACGGCCCTGCGGCGGAACTGCGCGAAAACCCGGATGTAAAGGAATTCTATCTGGGGATGTCCGATGAAGGCCGCAAATCGTTCCGCGACGTGCGGTCGTATCGCCGCCGCAAGCGGTGGCTGAGCTGATGCGGGACAATGCAATGACTTACTTCGATGCGCTGGAAACGCGATCCGATGATGAACGCGCGGCTTTCTGGGCCGAGGCTCTGCCCCGGCAGATCGCATGTGCACAGGGTCTGGCGGGTTATGAAAGCCGGCTCGCTTCGGTGGATGCGGATGCGGTGACGGATGCGGCCGCGCTGGCGCGTCTGCCGGTGCTGCGCAAATCCGATCTGGGCCGCGCGCAGGCGGCGCACCCGCCTTTCGGCGGCTATGTCGTCCGGCAGGCGGCCGGGTTCGCGCAGGTGTTTCAATCGCCCGGTCCGATCTACGAACCCAGCGGGGGCGAAAACGACTGGTGGCGGATGGGGCGGTTTCTGCACGCGGCGGGCATCGGCGCGGGCGATATCGTGCAGAATTGCTTCAGCTATCATCTTACCCCCGCGGGCATGATCTTCGAGAATGGCGCGCGGGCCGTGGGGGCGGCGGTTCTGCCCGCCGGAACCGGCCAGACCGAATTGCAGGTCACCGCCAGCCGCGACATCGGGGTGACAGCCTATGCCGGAACGCCCGACTATCTGAAGGTGTTGCTGGACAAGGCAGACGCGATGGGCGTGACCCTTGGCATCACCAAGGCGGCCGTCGGCGGCGGCGCGCTGTTCCCGTCGCTGCGCGCCGAATACGCCGATCGCGGCATCCGCTGCCTGCAAAGCTACGCGACAGCCGATCTGGGCAACATCGCCTACGAATCCGCGGCGATGGAAGGCATGATCGTCGACGAACACGTGCTGGTCGAGATCGTGACGCCCGGCACCGGCAATCCGGTGGCGCCTGGCGAGGTGGGCGAAGTGGTCGTGACCACGCTGAACCCCGATTACCCGCTGATCCGGTTCGCAACCGGCGATCTGAGCGCGGTTCTGCCCGGCATCAGCCCCTGCGGGCGCACCAACATGCGCATCAAGGGATGGATGGGACGCGCCGATCAGACCACCAAGATCAAGGGCATGTTCGTCCGCCCCGAACAGGTGGCCGCGCTGGTCGCGCGCCACGCCGAGGTGGCCAAGGCGCGTGTCGTCGTCACCCGCGAGGGCGAGATGGACGCGATGGCGGTGCATCTTGAAACCACCGGTACGGATATGCCGGGCTATTCCGCCAGCGTGGCCGAGGTGCTGAAGCTGAAGGGCCGCGTCGAGATCGCGGAACCCGGCAGCCTGCCGAACGATGGTCTGGTGATCGAGGACCAGCGCAAATACGACTGACCGGCGGCCGGGGCCGGCGCGACAAGATCGCGCTGGTTTTCCCGCGCGGAATGACGGAAACAGGGGCATGTCCGACGCCTCCCAGACGCCCTCCCGCATCCGCGCGCAAAAAGACGGGCTGCGCATCCTGGCCGGTGTGGCCACGCTTGCGGCGCTGATCTGTGCGTTGCCGATGCTGGCGGTTGCGCTGGCGGCGCTTGGCGGCGGCTCGGGGTCGATCGCGCATCTGGCGTCGACGGTTCTGCCGGGATACACGGCGACCACGCTGATACTGGTGGCGCAGGTGGCGCTGGGCACGCTGGTCGTCGGGGTCGGCACCGCGTGGCTGGTGACGATGACGCGGTTTCCCGGCGTGAGAATCCTGGAAATCGCGCTGGTGCTGCCGCTGGCGTTTCCGGCCTATGTGCTGGCCTACGCCTATACCTATCTTCTGGATCATCCCGGCATTGTCCAGACCACGTTGCGGCAGGTCACCGGCTGGGGCCCGCGCGACTACTGGTTCCCCGAGATCCGGTCGCCCGGAGGCGCCGCGATCATGCTGATCCTGGTGCTTTATCCTTATGTCTACCTGCTGGCGCGGGCCGCATTCCTGCAACAGAGCGCGGCGGCCTTTCTGGCCGCGCGGGCGCTGGGCAAAAGCGCCTGGGTCGCGTTCTGGCGGGTGTCGCTGCCGATGGCCCGGCCGGCGATCGCCGGCGGCGTGCTGCTGGCGGTGATGGAGACCATCGCCGATTTCGGAACCGTTGCCTATTTCGGCGTGCAGACATTCGCCACCGGCATCTACACCAGCTGGTTCTCGCTGGCCGATCGCGCGGCGGCGGCGCAGCTGGCGCTGTGCCTTCTGGGCTTTGCGCTGCTGCTGGCCATGCTCGAACGCTACCAGAGAGGCGAGGCGCGCTATCACGATCCGGGGCGCCGCGCACAGGCGATGCCGCCCGCGTCTCTGCAGGGATGGCGGGCGGTGCTGGCCTTTTGTCTTTGTGCCGCGCCGGTGGTGTTCGGATGCCTTTTGCCGGTCGCGGTGCTGTTCGACATGGGGCTGGGATCGGAACAGGATCTGCTGGGCCGGCGTTACCTGGGGTTCGTGCGCAATTCGGTGACATTGGCGGCCTGCGGCGCTGCTGTCACGGTGATGGCAGCGGTGTGCGTGGGGTTCTTTCAGCGGCTGCGGCCGGGGCGGTTTTCCGCGGTCGCCGGATATGTCGCGCGGCTGGGATACGCGGTGCCTGGCGGGGTGATCGCGGTGGGCCTGATGGTGCCCTTTGCCGCCTTTGACAACGGGCTCGACGCCTGGATGCGCGTGCAGTTCGATATCTCGACCGGGCTGTTGATCACCGGATCGATCTGGTTGCTGGTGGCGGCCTACATGGTGCGTTTCCTGGCGGCGGCACTGGGCGCTTACGAGGGCGGCCAGAGCAGCGTGCACGGCAATATGGATGCGGCGGCGCGGTCGCTGGGGCAGACCCCGTTGGGAACCCTGCGCCGGGTGCATCTGCCAATCCTCACGCCCAGCCTGCTGACGGCGCTGTTGATCGTCTTTGTCGATGTGATGAAGGAATTGCCCGCCACGCTGATCATGCGGCCCTTCAACTACGACACGCTGGCGGTTCAGGCCTACCGGCTGGCGTCAGACGAGCGGCTGGAAGGCGCGGCGGTGCCGTCGCTTGTGATCGTTGCGGTCGGGCTGCTGCCGGTGATCCTGATCTGTCGGCAGGTCGGGCGGCGGCGGCATTGAACGCCCATGTGAAAGGACCGGATGCAGATGCGTGTCGATTATCGTGAGCTGGCCGCGACGGTGGCTGCCTTGACCGAAGGTGAAACCGACGCGATTGCGTTGATGGCCACCGTCGCCTGCGAGGTGCACCACGCCGACGACAGGTTCGACTGGACCGGCTTTTACCGCGTGACGGGGCCGGAAACCCTGAAGATCGGCCCCTATCAGGGCGGTCACGGATGTCTGGTGATCCCTTTCGCGCGCGGCGTGTGCGGCGCCGCGGCGCGCAGCGGGCAGGTGCAGATCGTGCCGGATGTCGAGGCCTTTCCCGGTCACATTGCCTGCGCGGCGACAACCCGGTCAGAGCTGGTGTTGCCGGTCTTTGATGCCGCCGCACGGCTGATCGCGGTTTTCGACATCGACAGCGACCGGCCCGACGCCTTCGACGCCGCCGACGCCAGCGCGCTGGACGCGATCCTGCGGCAAACCTTCGGCAAGCTGCCGGCCGCCGCCGCCATCGGCTGAGGCCCGCGCCGCGGTCAGCCGGCCGTGGTGTCGCCGGGTGGGGCGTCGGGCAGGTCGGTCAGCATGGCCGCCAGACCGTCGCGATAGGACGGATAGCGTAGGGTGATACCAAGATCGGTCTTTATCCTGTCGTTGCGGACGCGTTTGCTTTCGGCGTAGAAGCTGCGCGCCATCGGTGTCATCTCGGCGCGCGCGAAATCCTCGGCGGGGGGCAAGGGCAGCCCCAGCAGTTCGGCGGCATGGGCGATCACGTCCTGCGGTGGCGCGGGATCGTCGTCGCACAGGTTGTAGATTGCTCCGGGGTCGGGCCGCGCAATGGATGCGGCCAGAACCTGCGCGATGTCTTCGACGTGGATCCGGCTGAACACCTGACCGGGCTTGATGATTCGCCGGGCGGTGCCGTTGCGCACCTTGGCGAAAGGCCCGCGTCCGGGGCCGTAGATCCCTGCCAGCCGGAAGATATGCAGCGGCAGGCCCGGAATGGCACGCCACTCGGCCTCGGCGGCGACGCGCCACTGGCCGCGCCGTGTCGACGGGGTGAGCGGCGTGTTCTCGTCGACCCAGCCGCCGCCGTGGTCGCCATAGACGCCGGTGGTGGAAAGATAGCCCACCCATTCCAGCCGGCGGGCGGCGCGGGCCAGCGTGTCGCGCAGCCGGGCCAGCACCGGATCGCCGTCGGCGTCGGGGCCGGCGGACACAAGGATATGCTTGGCGCCGCGCAGGTCCGAAAGGTCGTCGCCGGGAAAAAGCGCGGTTTCGATGCCGGCCTTGCCCAGCGACAGGGCGCGTTCGGGGCTGCGCGTGGTGCCGACAATGCGCCAGCCATCGTGCAACAGCCCGGCGGCGAGGGCACGCGCCGAATAGCCGTGGCCAAAGGAAAGCAGTGTTCTGGTCATGACACTTGATGCGGTGGCTCCGGCAAAAGTGCAAGCGTTACAAAATCACGTTGATTTTTCAGATTTCGTAACATATTCTGGCGGTGCAGCTTTGGAGGAGCCAGCCAATGTATTCGCAGGGATTGATCGGTGCCGACGGGCGCTCGGAAGAGACACAGGCGTTTCTGGACGCGTTCCAGAAACGCATAGACGCGGAAGAAAAGATCGAACCGAACGATCCGATGCCCGAAGGCTACAGGCGCACGCTGGTCCGGCAGATCGGTCAACACGCGCATTCCGAGATTGTCGGCATGCTGCCCGAAGGCAACTGGATCACCCGCGCGCCCAGCCTGCGGCGCAAGGCGGCCCTGCTGGCCAAGGTGCAGGACGAGGGCGGCCACGGTCTGTATCTTTATTCTGCGGCCGAAACGCTGGGTGTCAGCCGCAAGCAGATGACCGAGGAGTTGCTGGACGGACGTGCCAAGTATTCGTCGATCTTCAATTATCCCACGCTGAGCTGGGCGGATATCGGCACCATCGGGTGGCTGGTGGACGGTGCGGCGATCATGAACCAGATCCCGCTGTGCCGCTGTTCGTACGGGCCCTATGCGCGGGCGATGATCCGGGTGTGCAAGGAAGAAAGCTTTCACCAGCGGCAGGGCTACGAGATCGTCATGACGCTGGCCCAGGGCACGACGGACCAAAAGGCGATGGCTCAGGATTCACTGAACCGCTGGTGGTGGCCGTCGATCATGATGTTCGGCCCGCACGATGCGGACAGCCAGCATTCGGACCAGTCGATGGCGTGGAAGATCAAGCGATTCACCAACGATGAGCTGCGCCAGAAGTTCATCGATGCCACGGTGCCGCAGGCCGAGTACCTGGGCCTGACGATCCCCGACCCCGATCTGAAATGGAACGAAGAGAAAAACGGTTATGACCATGGCCCGATCGACTGGGACGAGTTCTGGCGCGTGGTCAAGGGGCATGGGCCGATGGCGAAGGATCGCGTGAAGGCGCGCAAGAAGGCGTGGGACGACGGCGCATGGGTGCGCGACGCGGCGCTGGCGCATGCCGAGAAGCGGCGCGCACGCAAGATGGCGGCGGAGTAGGGGGCGCTGCCCCCGTCGCCCCGTTGGGGCGACTCCCCCGGAGTTTGTTTGGCAAGATGAAATGGAGGACGGTATCATGAGCGCAGAGGTGCCGCTTTGGGAGGTGTTCATCCGCCCCCGCAACGGGTTGGCCCACAAGCATGTGGGATCGCTGCATGCGGCGGATGAGGTCATGGCGCTGAACGCGGCGCGGGATGTCTATACCCGGCGCGGCGAAGGCAATTCGATCTGGGTGGTGCCTTCGGCTTCGATTTCGGCCAGCGATCCGGATCAGGCGGGCGAAAACTTCGAGCCCGGCGATAAGATCTATCGGCACCCCACGTTCTACGAAATCCCCGACGAAGTGGGGCATATGTGATGGCGTTGTTCGATGCGGTTCTCGAACTGGCCGACGATCACCTGGTGCTGGGGCACCGGCTGAGCGAGTGGTGCGGTCACGCGCCGATGCTGGAGGAAGACCTGGCGTTGCCGAACATGGCACTGGACCTGATCGGGACGGCGCGCGGCCTTTACACCTATGCCGGGGCTCTTGAGGGTGCGGGGCGCGACGAGGACGACCTGGCATATCTGCGCGGCGAGCGGGCCTATCGCAACCTTTTGCTGTGCGAGCGCCCGAACGAGGATTTTGCCCATACGATCCTGCGGCAGTTCTATTTCGCCGCCTTCATGGTGCCCTATTGGAGCGCCGCCGCGCGGAGTGAGGACGAGACGGTGCGCGGTATCGCGGGCAAGGCGGGCAAGGAAATGGCCTATCATGTCCGGCATTGCGGCGAGTGGGTCGTGCGGTTGGGCGATGGCACCGAAGAGAGCGCGCGGCGGATGAAGGACGCTGTGGAGGCGCTGCACATCTATGTCGGCGAGATGTTCGAAGAGGCGGCATCGGCGGGCATCGCGGCATTGCCGTCGCGGGCTGGGATGCGCGGAGAATGGGAGGCGACGGTGGACCATGTGTTTGGTCTGGCCGGGCTGAGCCGCCCTGTTGTGCCGCATCCGCAGACCGGTGGGCGCGCGGGTGTGCATGGCGAGGCGCTGGGGCACATGTTGGCCGAGATGCAATCGGTGCACCGCGCGCATCCGGGTGCGACGTGGTAGGGCAGGCGGCCGTGTCTCTGGACCAGCGGCGGGCCTGGGCCGCGGCGGCGGCGGTTCCCGATCCCGAGGTGCCCTGCGTGACCGTGGCGGACCTGGGTATCCTGCGATGGGTTCGCATGGAGGGGCCTGATCGCGCGGTGGCCGGCGTGACGCCGACCTATTCCGGTTGCCCCGCGGTTCTGGCGATCGAACTTGCCATCGAGGCAGCCCTGCGCGAGGCCGGGTTCGATGCGCGCATCGAGCGTGTCATGTCGCCGGCCTGGACCACCGACTGGATCACCGGAGAGGGCCGCGAAAAGCTGCGGGCCTACGGTATCGCGCCGCCGGTTTCGGGCAGCGCGTCGAAGATGTCGCTGTTTGGTGAGGTCAGCGTGGCCTGCCCGAAGTGCGGCAGCCAGGATACCGAAAAACTGTCGGAGTTCGGATCGACCGCCTGCAAGGCGCATTACCGTTGTCTGGGATGCGCCGAGCCGTTCGACTATTTCAAGTGCATCTGAGGAGGCGCCCATGTTCCACGATCTGACCATTCGCGCGGTCGAGCGGCTGACGCCAGATTCCGTCGCCATCAGCTTTGACGTGCCCGATGCCTTGTCCGACGCGTTTCGCTATGCGCCGGGCCAGTATCTGACCCTGCGCGCCGATGTCGGCGGCAGCGACACCCGGCGCTCGTATTCGATTGCCAGCCTGCCGGGTGCGCCCTTGACCGTGGGGGTCAAGACCGTGCCGGGCGGTGTATTTTCGACTTTTGCGCAAGGTTTGCGCGCTGGCGATACTTTGGCGGTGATGCCGCCCGAAGGCCGGTTCGTGCCCGCAGGAGAAACCCGCCTGGTGCTGGTCGCGGCCGGATCGGGAATAACGCCCATGGTTTCGATTGCCGGCGCGGCGCTGGCGGCCGGGGCCGAGGTGACATTGATCTATGGCAACCGCGCCACCGATACGATCATGTTCCGTGACGCGTTGGACGGATTGAAGGACCGCTACATCGACCGGTTCACCCTGATCCACGTTCTCAGCCGCGAGCCGCAGGATGTGGCCCTTCTGGCCGGACGGGTCACCGGGGAACGGGTGGCGCGGTTGGCGGATGCCGGCGCCGTCGATCTGGCGGGTGCCGATGGCGTCTTTCTGTGCGGACCGGGTGAGATGATCGACGATGTGTCCGGGATGCTGCGCGACCGGGGCATTTCTGACGACCGGATCCATTTCGAAAAGTTCTATCACGATGGCGAAGCGCCGCGCCCGACCCGATCGGCGGCTGCCGAAGCGGCAGCGGTATCGGGCGTGGCGGTCACCGTCGTTCTGGACGGCGCGCGCCGCATGTTCCGTGTCGAGGAGAACGACGATACGGTTCTGGACGCGGCGGCGCGCCAGGGGCTGGAGCTGCCGTTCTCGTGCAAGGGCGGCATGTGCTGTACCTGCCGCTGCAAGGTGACCGATGGATCGGCTGAAATGGCTGTCAATTATTCGCTGGAACCCTGGGAGATGGAGGCCGGCTTTACCTTGGCCTGCCAGGCGCGA
Organism: Paracoccaceae bacterium; assembly: GCA_024742705.1. Lineage (GTDB taxonomy): Bacteria > Pseudomonadota > Alphaproteobacteria > Rhodobacterales > Rhodobacteraceae > JANSXZ01. The sequence goes on from JANSXZ010000009.1 coordinate 91,469, forward strand.
CCGACAAGCGCGACGCTCGAACTGGATTTCGACGCCGCTTGATTTTTGCGGGCGGGGCGTATCAGTTGGGGGAATGGACAAACCTGACCTTTCCGCCGCCTATGCGCTGAACACACCCGACGACTCGCGCGCGCTTTATGCGCGTTGGGCCGAAACCTACGACAGCGGGTTCATTGCCGAAAATCACTATATCCTGCATCTGGCGGTGGCCCGCGCCTTCGCCGATGCGGGGGGCGCAGGCCCGGTTCTGGATGTGGGGGCGGGCACCGGCATCTGCGGCGAGGCGCTGGCGGCGCTGGACGTCGGTCCGGTGGACGCCACCGACATCAGCGCAGAAATGCTGACCCGCGCGCAGGCCAAGGGTGTGTATCGCGCGACCTTCGTTGCCGATGTGACGCGCCCGCTGGATCTGTCCGACGCCATCTATCGGGGTGTTGTCAGTTCGGGCACCTTTACCACCGGCCATGTCGGGCCGGACGCGATCGACGAATTGCTGCGGGTCGCGAGCCCTGGCGCCCTGTTCGCCCTGTCGATCAACGCCCGCCATTTCGCGGCTGCCGGGTTCGAGGCGAAGCTGCAATCGCTGTCCGGGCGCATCCGCGATCTGCGCCTGCCCGAAGTGGCGATCTACGGACCCGGCGCGCAGGGCGATCACCGCGAAGACACCGCCCTGATCGCGCTGTTTGGCAAAGCCTGAGAACGCCTTAGCGCCCTTTCCATACCGGATCGCGCTTTTCGGCGAAAGCGCGGGCACCTTCCATCTGATCCTCTGACGCATAGAGCAGATCGACGCTGCGCAATTGCCGCCCGGTGATCCGGTTCAGCGCGTCCTGAAACCGCGAGTCTTCGGCATCGCGGACGATTTCCTTGATCGCGGCGTATACCAGTGGCGGGCCCGACGCCAACAGCCGTGCCAGATCCCATGCCCGATCCATCAGCGCGTCGGCGGGCAGGATTTCGTTGACAAGGCCCCAGCGGTGCGCCTCGTCCGCATCGAACCACCGTCCGGTCAGCAAAAGCTCCATCGCGATGTGGTAGGGGATGCGCTTTGGCAACTTCACGCTGGCGGCATCGGCCACGGTGCCCGAACGGATCTCGGGCAGGGCAAATGTCGCGTGATCGGCGGCAAGAATGATGTCTGCGCTCAGCGCCAGCTCCAGACCGCCGCCGCACGCAATGCCGTTCACCGCCGCGATAACGGGTTTGTTCATGTCGCGCAGCTCCTGCAGCCCGCCAAAGCCACCGACGCCGTAATCGCCATCTACCGCGTCGCCGTCGGCCGCCGCCTTCAGGTCCCAGCCGGGGCAGAAGAATTTTTCGCCGCCGCCGGTCAGGATCGCCACCCGCAGATCCGGATCGTCGCGAAACCCGGCAAACACCTCGCCCATCACGCGCGAGGTCTGCAGATCGATTGCATTGGCCTTGGGCCGGTCAAGCGTGACCAGAAGAATGGAATCGCGCCGTTCGGTCTTTACCGGGGATTGGGTGGACATGAGACGGTTCCTTCTGGTTCGGGCATATGGCGGATCAGGGCATCGGCGGCGACCGCGCGCATCGGGGTGCAGATCAGTGGATTGATCTCAAGCTCGCAGAGCGTCGCTGCATTGGCAACGACATAGGCCTGCACCGCGTCGACCGCATCGAGGATCGCGGCCAGACTTGCGCCGGGTCGTCCGCGATAACCTGCCAGCTGTGGCGCGATGCGCAACGACGCAAGGGCCTGCCCGATGCTGGCGCGGCTGGCCGGCACCAGCAATGAACCGGTGTCGCGCAACAACTCGGTCAGAGCGCCGCCGGCGCCCAGCGTCAGGACAAAGCCATGCGCGGGGTCACGGGTGACGCCGATCAGCAGTTCCACCACCGCGTCCGGGACCATCTCTTCGACAAGAACCTCGGCGGTGCCGATGTCGCGCGCGGCGTCGATCGCGGCCTTCGCATCCAGGTTCAGCCGGACGGCGCCGCTGTCGGTCTTGTGCGCCAGTCCCTGCCCCTTGGCAGCCAGCGGCGGGCGCAACGCGGCAATCGCCTGTACCCCGGTATCGCCCCGGACCAGGCATCCGCGCGGAACCGGCAGCCCCTGCGCGGCCAGCGCGGCCTTGGCCTCGGCTTCGGTCATCGGGATCGAGCCGGTGTCGGGCGCCGGCGGGCAAGGCGCCGCCAGAAGAACCGGATCGGCATCTGGCGGCGCGGGTGCGCGCGCGGCAGCCTCGGCTGCGCTCAGCGCTTCGTTCAGGCCAAAAAACGGAACCACGCCACCTTCCATCAACCTTGCCGCCGTGTCCTGCGGCATCAGTTCGGGAAGCGTTGCAACGACGCCAAAGGCCGCGCCGGTTTCGGCGCGCACCGCCAGGGCGGCGTCGGTCGCGCAGGCCCAATCCGTCGGATCGGTGTGCGGGTAGTCCACGATCGACAGGGTCAGTCCGATGTCGGGCCCGGTCATTGCGCCCCAGGCGCGTGTCATGGCGGCCGTGTCGCGCCAGATGTAGGTGTGGTAATCCAGCGGGTTGGACAGCGCGACCATCGGCCCCAGCGCGGCCGCCAGCGCCACCTTGCGTCCGGCGGGCAAGGCCGGAAAACGCAGCGCCCGCCCCACTGCAAGATCCGCGATCAGGCTGGCCTCGCCGCCCGAACAGCTGATCGATGCCATGGCATCGGACGACAGCGGCCCGGTCACATGCAACAGCTTCAGAACCTCGAGAAACGTCGGCAAGTCGCGCAGCCGCGCAATTCCCAGACGGTCGAGAAACGCCTGGGCGCCTGCGTCGCTGCCGGCAAGGGATGCCGTATGCGTGACGGTCGCCGCGCGCGCCTGATCCGACGCGCCGACCTTGATCGCCACCAGCGGAACCTCGCGCTCGCGGGCCTTGGTGGCCAGAGCTTCCCACTGACGCAGGTCACCGAAACCTTCGATGTGCATGCCGATGACAGTGATCCGCGGATCGTCCAGCAGAGCAAGGGCAATCCCCGCCTGGCTGATCTGTGCCATGTTCCCACAGGTGCCGACAAAACCGATGGGAACGGCCCGCCGCTGCATCGAAAGGTTGATGGCGATGTTCGACGATTGCGTGAGGATCGCCACGCCGCGTTCCACGGGAACACAGCCATGCTGATCCGGCCACAGCAACGCCCGGTCCATCGCATTGATGAAGCCATAGCAATTCGGGCCGAGGATCGGCATCTCGCCAGCGGCGGCGACCAGATCCTCCTGCAATGCCCGCGCACCGGCATCCTCGGCTTGGGCTTCGGCAAAGCCCGAAGCAAAGCACACGGCGCCGCCTGCGCCGATGTCAGCCAACTCGGCCAGAACCCCACGGCTGGTGTGCCGATTGACCCCGACGAAAACCGCGTCTGGTACGATGTCCAGTTGGCGGACGCTTGCCACGCTTGCAACCCCTGCCACCTGCGCGGCGCGCGGATGGACAGAGCGGATCGGACCCGCAAACCCGAATCTGCGGGCCTGTTCTATCACCTGGCCGCACCAGGCGCCGCCGCCGACCACAGCCAGAGACTGCGGCCGCAACAACCTTGAGAGGTCACGCATCCGACATTCCTGTCGCCAGAACAGATTTTGTGCCTCCGGCGGGGATACTTGAGGCAAAAGGAAGCCCGCACGCTGACAGCATCGCGCCCCTTTCCTTTTGCCCTAAATATCCCCGCCGGAGGCAAGAAAGTTTCATGCGCCCAAGGCCCGCAACAAATCCCGGCTTATGATGTGGCGCTGGATTTCGCTGGTTCCATCCCAGATGCGTTCCACCCGCGCGTCACGCCAGAACCGTTCGAGAGGGTAGTCATCCATCAATCCCATACCGCCGTGCAACTGGATCGCGGTATCCGTGACCCGCGCCAGCATTTCCGATGCGTAGAGTTTCGCCGAAGCGATCTCGCGGTTTGCTGACAGGCCCTTGTCGAGCCGGTCGGCCGCGGCCAGTGTCAGCAGATCGGCGGCGTCGATTTCTGTAATCATGTCCGCTATCTGAAAACTGACGCCTTGAAATTTTCCGATCTTCTGTCCGAATTGTTCGCGGGTCGCGGCGTAGTCAAGCGCGTAGTCGAACACGCGTCGGGCGCGGCCGACCGACATGGTTGCAACAGTGATGCGCGTTGCATAGAGCCAAGTGTTCATCACTTCAAAGCCGCCGTCTACGGCGCCCAGAACCTGGCTGTCGGGCAGGCGGCAATCGTCGAACTCGAGGATCATGTTCTTGTATCCGCGATGGCTCACCGATCGGTATCCGTCGCGGATCTGAAATCCCTTTGTGCCGCGGTCGACCAGAAAGGCCGTAATTCGTTTCTTCGGCCCCTTGGGTGTTATGTCTTCGCCGGTGGCGATGAAGACGATCACGAAATCCGCGTGGTCCGCACCCGAGATGAAGTGCTTGGTGCCGTTGACCACCCAATCGCTGCCGTCGCGGCGTGCGGCGCAGGACATGCTCCGGACATCCGATCCGGCGCCCGGTTCGGTCATTGCGAGAGCGTCCATCCGTTCGCCACGCACTGCGGGCATCAGGTATCGATCGACCTGATCGCCCTCGCAGGCCATCAGAATGTTCTGGGGGCGGCCAAAGAAGTGATTGAGCGCCATCGATCCGCGCCCCAGTTCGCGTTCGACCAGGGCGAACTCCAGGTGGTTCAGGCCCGCGCACCCGACGGTTTGTGGAAAGTTGCAGGCATAGAACCCAAGATCGATCGTCTTGCGCTTGATCTCGGCGGCAATTTCCGCTGGCACCTCGCCGGTGCGTTCCACCAGCGCCTCATGGGGGTAAATCTCTTTCTCCACAAAACTGCGCACGGTTGACGCAATCATTTCCTGTTCTTCGTTCAGCCCGTACTGCATGTTCATGCCCTCTGGCGGATAGTGTTCTGACAGTCGCGTCCGGACCTCTGTAGGGATCTATTGCGCATAGTCGCTGCCCTCCGCGTCCAGAATCGCCTTCAACTCGTCCATGTGGCGCCGGGACTGTTCGGGGTAGCCGTCCATTTCGGCCGCCGTCTTGCTGGCGATTTCATGCGACAAGACCCGCAGTTCGCGTCCCGTCATCAATGCCCGCACATAGGTCGCCGCTGCTTTCTCGAAATAGTACAAGCGGTTGAAGGTATCGGCCACGGTATTGCCGATCACCATGACGCCGTGGTTGCCCATGATCATCACCTTCTTGCGTGGGTCATCGAACAGCCGGGCACAGCGCGCGCCCTCTTCCTCGAAAGCCAACCCGCCATAGCTTTCGTCGATCACATAGCGGTCATAGAAGGCGGCGGTGTTCTGGTCGATCGGCAACATCCTGCTGTCGCGCAGCGATGCCAGAACCGTTGCATAGGGCGAATGCACATGCATCGCACAGCGTGCATGGGGGCAATGGCGGTGCAACCCGCCATGCAGGCCCCATGCCGTCGGGTCGGGCGCATCGGGATGCGATAGTGTGTCGGGGTCGCCGGCATCCACAACGATCAGGTCGCTGGCACGGATGCGCGCGAAATGCATCTGGTTGGGGTTCAGCAGAAACCGTGTCCCGGTATCGTCTATGGCCAGCGAGAAATGGTTGGCCACCGCCTCGTGCCAGTCCAGCCTGACAGTCCATCGAAAGGCCGCTGCGAGATCCACGCGCGCCTGCCAGTGATCCCTGTCTTTCTCGGGTGCGATTGTTGTCATGGCGCTGCTCCTGCAATTGCCGCCAAACTGCCGTGCCGTCCGATGCTTGACCAACGAAAAATTCGCAGGCATTTGATAAGCAAAACTAATGGGTGGGTTATACACATGTCATCGGGTTTGCCGCCGCTGGGATGGCTGCGCACCTTCGAGGCGGCGGCGCGCAACCTGTCGTTCACCGGGGCCGCGCGGGATCTGAACATGACCCAGAGCGCGGTCAGCCAGCAGATCAAGGCGCTGGAATCGCATCTGGGCCGGCCCTTGTTCCACCGTCGCCCGCGCGCCCTCGAACTGACCGAAGCGGGCATCACCTATCTGCCGGTGGTCCGTGAGGCGTTTCACACGCTCACCCGGGGCACCCGCGCCGTCACCGGGGCGCGTGGCAACGCGGTGCGGGTGCAATGCAACCTGTCCTTCGCGGTGCAGTGGCTGGCCCCGCGGCTGGCCAGGTTTCGTCGCGCCCACCCTGACGTCGCGCTGCATATCTCGACCGATCTGTGGGAGGCCCGCGAAATGTCCGAGGACACCGATATCGAAATCCGCTACTCGCTGCGCCCCTCGGATCGCGTCGGCGCGCAATTTCTGTGGGCCGATCGCTACTATCCGGTGTGCGCGCCAGGCTATGCGGTCACCCTGGATTCGCTGGCCGACCAGCCGCTCTACGATTGCACCAACCTGCTGGCAAACTGGGCCGCCTGGGCCGAAGATCAGGGCCTGGCATGGCCCGACCCGCCGGTTATCTATGCCTCGACCTTCCTGGTGACCCTGGCGGTGGCGCAATCGGGCGGCGGGCTTGCGCTGGCCCACGATCTGATCGCAGGCCCGCTGATCCAGCGCGGAAGGCTGATCGCGCCCTTCGAACATCGCGCCGCCATGCCGGAAAGCTACTACCTCATCGTGTCGCCCCAGGCCGGCCGCGCCGATGGTGCCCGGCAGTTCGCCGATTGGCTGCGCGCCGAGATCAGCCCGGATTCGGCTGGCTGACAGGATCGCTCGGCCGGCTGGGCACCCAGGCGTAACCGTCGGCGCACAGGATATAGGCCTCGCGCAGGCCATGCGGTTTGTCTGTCGGCGGTTGCAGGATCGTCGCGCCCGCCGCCCGCGCGCGATCCGACGCTGCGTCGGGGTCGCTGTCGTACAGCCTGATTTCCAGACCGGCACCGCGCGGCGGGTTCTCGGGCACCATCCCCAACAAGGGGTTGGAATGATACGTTCCATCCGCATGCAACTGAAACACCGCATCGCCATAGGTGACTATCGCGAAATCCGCTGTCGCCTGGTGGCTGCGCATCCCGAACACCTGTTCCAGAAATGCGCAATGGGCCCGCACGTCGCGCACCAGAAGGTTCAGCCCGATGCCCTTCAGGCTGCGCCCGAAGCCGTCGGCGTCGATCGTGTCATAATCCATCGCGCATCCCCTTCCGCCCGCGGGCCGGTGTCCGCACTGCTTCATCTTGCCGGATAAACTCCCGCCGGAGGCATGAAGTCCCGTTCCCGCGATCAGCCTTCCATCGCTTCCAGTTCATCGATGAATCCTTCGATCATGCCCAGCCCCTTGTCCCAGAAGGCAGGATCGCTTGCGTCCAGGCCGAAGGGCGCCAGAAGCGCCTTGTGATGCTTTGATCCGCCCGCCTTCAGCATGTCGAAATACTTGTCCTGAAACCCCGGTTCGCCCTCGGCATAAACCTGGTACAGCGCGTTCACCAATCCGTCGCCGAACGCATAGGCATAGACGTAGAACGGCGAATGCACGAAATGCGGGATATAGGCCCAGAAGGTTTCATAGCCGTCCATGAATTCGAACGCCGGGCCCAGGCTTTCGGCCTGAACGCTCATCCACAGCGCGTTGATGTCGTCGGGTGTCAGTTCGCCGCCGCGCCGTGCCGCGTGCAGCTTGCATTCGAAATCGTAGAAGGCGATCTGCCGCACGACGGTGTTGATCATGTCCTCGACCTTGCCGGCCAGCATCACCTTGCGCTGCGCCGGCGTTTCGGCACCGTCCAGCATGGCGCGGAAGGTCAGCATTTCGCCGAAGACGCTGGCTGTTTCGGCCAGGGTGAGAGGCGTCGATGACAGCATTTCACCCTGACCCGCAGCCAGCACCTGATGGACACCGTGGCCCAGTTCATGCGCCAGGGTCATGACATCGCGCGGTTTGCCCAGATAGTTCAGCATCACATAGGGGTGCACGTCCGTCACCGTCGGGTGTGCGAAGGCGCCGGGCGCCTTGCCCGGCTTCACACCCGCGTCGATCCAACCCTTGGAAAAGAACGGCGCGGCAAGGTCCGCCATGCGCGGATCGAAAGCGGCATAGGCCTGCATCACCATGCGTTCGGCCTCGTCCCAGCCGAGGATGCGCTTGTCTTCCATCGGCAGCGGGGCGTTGCGGTCCCAGACCTGCAGTTTGTCCAGCCCCAGCCATTTGCGTTTCAGTTCGTAATACCGGTGCGACAGGCGCGGATAGGCCGCCACCACCGCGCTGCGCAGCGCCTCGACGACTTCCGGTTCGACATGGTTCGAAAGGTGCCGGCCGGTCTGGGCCGTTTCCATGCCGCGCCAGCGGTCCAGAACTTCCTTTTCCTTGGTCTGGGTGTTGTGCACCCTTGCGAAGGTGCGGATGTTGGCGCCCAGCACCCGCGCCAGTTCGCGCGCGCCGGCTTCGCGGCGGTCGCGGTCGGCATCTGTCAGCAGGTTCAGCGTGGCTTCGATGCCCAGTGTCTCACCGTCCACCTCGAATTCCAGGCCGGCGATGGTTTCATCGAACATCCGTTCCCAGGCGTCCCCGACAACGCCCAGATCGTGCAGGAATTTTTCCAGCTCGTCGCTCAGCTGATAGGGTTTCATCGCGCGGATGCGCTCGAACACCGGCCGATACCGCGCCAGATCGTCGTTTTCGCCAAAATGCCGATCCAGAACCGCGTCGTCCAGCCGGTTCAGTTCCAGCGTGAAGAACACCAAAGGCGTGGTAAAGCGGGTGATCTTCTCCTGACAGTCCGACATGAACTTGGCCCGGCCCGAATCGGTTGTCACCTGATAGTAACGCAGCCCCGCGAAGGACATGATGCGCCCGGCGACGGCGCTGATCCGTTCGTTGCGCAACACGCAGTCCAGCATCCCGGCCGCGTCCAGATCGGCCAGCTTGCCCTCATAGTCGGCCGCAAAGCTGCGGCAGGCCTCCTCGAGCCAGTCCAGATCGCGCTTCAGTTCCGCCGACTCGGGGCCGGGGTAGAGATCGCTCAGATCCCATTCCGGCAAATCACCCAGCGGGTCGGAACCGCCCGAGGTTTTGGCATCGCGGACGGGAAAGGGAAGCTGAAACATGAAAACCTCGTTTTGCAGGGCCTTTGATACCGGTTTGGCAGGGTCTTTGACGTCACCCGTTTGTCACGGTCTTTGACATCTAGTCGCGACCCGTGCGTATCGCAAGCATCGCGCGCGCCGGGGCCACGCCGCCTAGCCATGTATGCGCAACATCGCGTTCAGATCGTCCAGCGTGTTCGCCTCGCGCAGCGGCTTGTCCCTGCGCCAGCGCGCCATGCGCGGAAACCGCAGGGCGACGCCGGATTTGTGGCGGGCGCTGGCCTGGATGCCTTCGAAGGCGATTTCAAAGACATGGTGCGGTGTCACCCGGCGAACCGGGCCGAAACGTTCGATCGTGTTCTGGCGCACCCATGCGGTGATCTCGCGGAATTCCGCGTCGGTCAGGCCGGAATAGGCCTTGGTGAAAGGCACCAGGTCGGCGCCGTCGCGCACCGCGAAGGTAAAGTCGGTGAACAGGTTCGCGCGCCGCCCGTGCCCGGCCTGAGCATAGATCATCACCGCGTCGATTGTCAGCGGGTCCAGCTTCCATTTCCACCAGTCGCCCTTTTTGCGGCCCGAAAGGTAGGGGCTGTCGGCGCGTTTCAGCATCACGCCCTCGGCGCGGGCGGCGCGTGCGTCGGCGCGCCGGGCGGCCAGATCGGACCAGTCGCGCACCGCCAGTTGCGCGGGCAGGCGCACCGGGGCATCGTCGGGCACCGGCGCCAGCAGTTCGGCCAGACGCGAACGGCGTTCGGCGAAGGGGCGCGCGCGCAGGTCGGCGCCCGCGTCTTCCAGCAGATCATAGGCCAGCAGCACCACCGGTGCCTCGGCCAGCAGCTTGCGCGGGACGGTCTTGCGCCCGATCCGTTTTTGCAGCGCGCTGAAAGACAGGGGCGCGGCGCCGTCCCAGGCCACCAGTTCGCCATCCAGAACCGTGCCCTCGGGCAGGAAATCGCGTGCGCAGGCCAGTTCGGGGAACCGGTCTGTCATCAGTTCCTCGCCGCGCGACCATACGAAGTGCTCGCCCGCGCGCAGCACAAGCTGGGCGCGGATGCCGTCCCATTTCCATTCGGCGCGCCATGCCTCGGGCGGGCCCAGCGTTTCGGGCGGCGCCTCGAGCTGATAGGCTAGGTAGAACGGATAGGGGCGCGAAGCGTCCGCGCCGGCATCCTCGGCTTCGATCAGGCTGTGCCATGTGGCGGTGTCGGGGGTCCAGTTGCCCATCAGCCGGTGCGCCAGTTCGGGTTCGGGCCGTCCGGTGGCGCGGGCCAGCGCCCGCGTCATCAGTTTCTGGCTGACGCCGATCCGAAAGCCGCCGGTGATCAGCTTGTTGAACAGGAAGCGTTCGGTGGCATCCAGACGGTCCCATGCCGCCAGAACCTGCTGTTTGCGTTCGGCTTCTGGGCGGTCGGCCATGGCGCGCAGATACCCGACCCAATAGGAAAGGGTTTCATCGCTCTGGTTCCGGGCGGGCGGCAGGATCAGGGCGATGGTCTCGGCCAGATCGCCGACCACGGGATAGGCCTCTTCGAACAGCCACAAGGGGCACCCCGACCGTTCCGCGGCCCATTCGCGCAACCGCGTGGTGTTGACCGCGCGTTTCGGGCGCCGGCCGGAAAACAGGGCGATCGTCCACATCCGGTCCTGTTCGGGCGCCTCGCGGAAGAAATCGGCAAGGGCGTCAACCTTGACGGTCGTGCGGGTGCTCTGGTCGATGCGGGCAAACAGCGCGGCGAAACGTTTCATTCCAAAGCCTCGGAATCGAGGTTTTCACCGTGGAATTCGGTGGGCACCACGGCGGCGTCCAGGCCGATATGCGCAAGCCACCGCGCGAAGATCTCGGTATAGCCGTGGGTTACGAACACCCGTTCGGCACCCGTGGCCGCGATCGCCGACAAAAGACCGTCCCAGTCCGCGTGATCGGAGATGACAAAGCCACGGTCGGCCGCGCGCCGGCGCCGCACGCCGCGCAACTGCATCCAGCCGCTGGCAAAACCGGTCGATACCGTACCGAAACGCCGCGCCCAAGCGCTGCCCAGTGCCGAGGGCGGGGCGATCACCATTGCGCCGGGATGATCCGCCGCACGGGTGTCGGGCGTGACCGGCACCGTGTCGGGCAGGGTGAATCCCTGGGCGCGCAGCACCCGGTTGGTGCCTTCGACGGCGCCATGGGTCAGGATCGGTCCGATATCCGGTTCGAGCATCGACAACAGCCGCTGCGCCTTTCCCAGCGAATAGGCGCCCAGGATGGCGGTCTTGCCTTCGGCCCGGCATTGCCGCCACCATCCGTTGATCTGCGCGGCCACATCCGCCTGCGGCGCCCAGCGGAACACCGGCAGGCCGAAGGTGCTTTCGGTGATGAAGGTGTGGCACGGGACCGGCGCGAAGGCTTCGCTCAGCCCGTCGTCCTGGGTCTTGTAGTCGCCCGAGGCAACCCAGACCTCGCCCGCCACCTCCACCCGGATCTGTGCCGAGCCGGGCACATGGCCGGCCGGATGGAACGAGATTTGCGCATCGCCGATGCGGATGGTCTGGCCGAATGCGGCGGTTTCCAGCGCGATGTCGCCCAGCCTGTGGCGCAGCACAGGCGCCGCTGACGGCGTGGCCAGATAGCGTTGATGCCCGGCGCGGGCATGATCGGCGTGTCCGTGAGTGATCAGCGCGCGATCCACCGGGCGCCAGGGATCGATATAGAAATCCCCGGCGGCACAATAGATGCCGCGCGGCGTGAAGCTGAGAACCGGTTGCCTGCCCATGCCCGACAGTCTAGCCCGCGCGCCGGCGCGAACCAGCCTTTCAGATGGCGCGATCTGGAACGGGGGGTGCGGCGGCGTCGAAATGCGCGATCAGCTGATCGACGATGCGGTCACGGATCGCCGGCGGTTCGAGCAGCACCTCATGCTGGCCCCCTGTCACCAGCTCCAGCCGGCCGCCGGGCCAGCGGCCCATGCGCTCGTGGATGCGCGGGACGTCCACGATGGCCTCGGCGCTGCCAAGGAATGTCAGGCAGGGCAGGTCGGGCGACGGCCGCTGGAACAGGGCTTCGGTTTCCCCCAGCGCCTGGCCCAGCCAGTTGATCGACGGCCCGCCCAGCGCCAGTTCGGGATAGGCGCGCAGGTGGTCGCCCATCATCTGCCACATGGCGGGATCGGTTGTCAGCATGTTGCCTTCGAAAGGATCGGTCAGCACATAGTGTTCATACTTGGTGCTGGGCGACAGCCTGTGGCCCTGCCGGGTGACGCGGCTGAACTGATAGACAGCCTGCGCCGCCACCCGCATCGCCGATGCGATGCGAATGCCCCACATCGGGCCGGTAAAGGCACAGCTTTGCACCGGTGCGCCCTGCATCGCCGCGCGCAGCGCGATGGCGCCGCCCATCGAATGGCCGATCAGATGCCATGGCCGGGGCAGGTCCAGCCTGCTCGCCAGGTCCAGAACCGCGGCCACGTCCATCTGAAAATCGGTGAAACGCACCACATGCCCGACACGCCGGTCCGGCAACAGCCGGTCGGCCAGCCCCTGGCCACGCCAGTCGACGGCCAGGAACCCGAACCCTTTCTTGCGAAAGGCGGTGGCCACGGGGCCATATTTTTCAATGTATTCGGTGCGGCCCGGAAACATCAGAACCGTGCCGCGCGCCGCTTCGGCCGGCCAGAGGCCGGCGCGCACGCGCACCCCGTCCGACGTGGTCAGCCACCAGGCACGCCCGTCGGTCGGAACGCCCGTCAGATCGTCGAGAAAAGGTGCGGCATCCTGTTGCATCAGGCCAGCACAGAGGCCAACTGCATCGCCATGCCCATATCGCCATCGACAGTCAGCTTGCCGGTCATGAAGGCGCTGGTGGGGTTCAGATCGCCCTCGAGGATGGATTTGAAGGTATCCACATCCGCCGTCATCGTCACATCCGCCGCGTCATCGGCGATCCGCGCGCCCGAGGCATCCATCATGATCGCGCCTTCGCCGGTGATGGCGAACTTTGCGGTGCCGCTGAAATCCGACGCCGCCAGCTTGGTATTGAGTTCGGCCACCGCCTGGTTGAGTACATCGCTCATCGTCGTTCCCTTTTCAGTGATCGCGCGCGGGTTGCGTCTGGTCATTTCCGCGCACGACGTTACATTCAACGCTGTTATGAGCATTCTGCACCCGAACCTCAAACGTATCGTGACGGCAATCGTCCTGCCGCTGCTGTTTTGCGCGGTTTTTGCGGCCATGGCCGCCGCGCAGGAGGCGCCGGTTCCGCCGCAAGCCGATCCCACCGACGAATCCGCGCTGTTGTCGGCGCTGGCCGATGCCGACCCGCAAGAGGCGATCAAGCTGGACCGGCAATTGCAGGCGCTCTGGCGCAAATCCGGATCCGCGTCGATGGACCTGCTGTTCAAACGCGGCCGCGATGCGCTGGAAACCGGCGACACCCGTAAGGCGATCGAACATCTGACGGCGCTGACCGATCACGCGCCGGGGTTCGCCGAAGGCTGGCACGCACGCGCATCCGCCTTCTTCAAAGCCGAGAAATTCGGCCCCGCCCTTGCCGATCTTGAAAGGGCGCTGGCGCTGAACCCGAACAATTACAATGCCATATACGGTCTTGCCGCGATGCTTGAAACCTTTGGCAACAAGCGGATGGCCTTTGACGCCTACAGCCGTCTGCAGGCCATTCATCCGAACCATGACGAGGTTGCAACCGCGCTGGAACGGCTTAAACCGCACGTCGAGGGCAGTTCGCTCTAATCCTCTGATCCCGGAGACCCGCTCGTGACGGACCGCTCCCGCGTTGTTGCCGTTCTTGGCCCGACGAACACCGGCAAGACGCATTACGCCATCGAACGGATGCTGGGCCACCGGACCGGCGTGATCGGTCTGCCGCTGCGGCTGCTGGCGCGCGAGGTTTTCGACCGCATCGTCGCGCTGCGCGGGCCCTCGGTTGTGGCGCTTGTCACCGGCGAGGAGCGAATCGTTCCGCCGCGCACGCAGTACTGGGTCTGTACCGTCGAGGCGATGCCCGAGGGCATGGGCTGCGATTTCCTGGCGGTGGACGAAATCCAGCTCTGCGCCGATCCCGAACGCGGCCATGTGTTCACCGACCGGCTGTTGCGCGCGCGGGGCTTGCATGAAACCCTTTTCATGGGCTCCGAGACGATGCGCGGGGCAATCGCGTCGCTGGTGCCGGAAGCGCAGTTCATGCACCGCGAGCGGATGTCGGACCTGCTGTACACCGGTGCCAGGAAGGTCAGCCGGATGCCGCCGCGATCGGCGATCGTGGGGTTTTCGGTCGACAACGTATACGCCATCGCCGAACTGATCCGCCGGCAGAAAGGCGGCGCCGCCGTGGTGATGGGCGCTCTCAGCCCGCGCACCCGCAATGCGCAGGTGGCGATGTACCAGGCCGGCGAAGTGGATTACCTGGTGGCGACCGACGCCATCGGCATGGGGCTGAACCTCGATATCGATCATGTGGCGTTCTCGGCGCTGAGCAAGTTCGATGGCCGCCGTATGCGCCTTCTGGCGCCGAACGAACTGGCGCAAATCGCCGGGCGCGCGGGGCGCGGCATGTCCAACGGAACCTTCGGTGTCACCGGCGAGGCCCGGCCGCTGGACGATGGCATGGCGCAGGCCATCATGGAGCATCGGTTCACCCCGCTGAAGAAGCTCAACTGGCGCAGCGCGGCGTTGCAATTCGGATCGATCGACGCGCTGATTCGCACGCTTGAGGCGGCGCCCGATCATGAAACGCTGGTGCGGGCGCGCGAGGCCGACGATCTGGGCGCGCTGCGCACGCTGGCGCAGATCGACGAGGTGTTTGCCCGCGCCAGCGACGGACCCTCGGTGCGCTTGCTGTGGGATGTGTGCCGGATCCCCGATTTCCGCGGGATCAGCCACGGCGAGCATGCCGGCCTGCTGGAACAGATTTTCAATCACTTGCACGAACGCGGGTCGGTGCCCGACGACTGGTTCGCGCGGCAGATCCGCCGGATCGACCGGACCGATGGCGACATCGACGCGCTCAGCAAGCGTCTGGCCTATATCCGCACCTGGACCTATGTCGCACAGCGCAAGGGCTGGACCCGTGACGAAAGCCATTGGCGCGCCGAGACGCGCGCGATAGAAGACAGGGTGTCGGACGCGCTGCATGATCGCCTGACCCAAAGATTTGTGGATCGCCGCACCTCGGTGTTGTTGCGGCGGCTCAAGCAAAAGGAGGCCCTTTTGGCCGAAGTGAACGACAAAGGCGAAGTCACCGTGGAAGGTGAGTTCATGGGCCGTCTGGAAGGTTTCCGGTTCCAGCCCGACAAAAGCGCCGCGGGCGCCGATGAAAAGGCGTTGAAGGCGGCGTCGGTTCAGGCGCTGGTGCCGCATTTCCATTTGCGCGCCGACCGTTTCTACAACGCGCCGGATACGGAAATCGACTTTACCGAACAGGGCGGCCTGATGTGGGGCGACACCGCTGTCGGCAAACTGGTGGCCGGCGGCGAACCTCTCAAGCCGCAGGTCACGGTTTTCGTCGATGACGCGGCCGGTGCGGAAGTGGCGCAGAAGGTGCAGCGCCGGCTTCAGCATTTCATCGACCGCAAGGTTGCCGCGCTCTTCGAGCCGCTGATCGCATTGCAACGCGACGAAACCCTGTCCGGGCTGGCGCGCGGTTTTGCCTTTCGCATGGTCGAGGCGCTGGGCATTCTGCCGCGCGCCGAGGTGGCGGACGAGGTAAAGCAACTGGACCAGGAGGCGCGCGGCGCGCTGCGCAAACATGGCATCCGCTTTGGCCAGTTCACCATTTTCCTGCCATTGCTTCTGAAACCGGCGCCGACGCGGCTGCGGCTGGTGCTTTGGTCGCTGTCGCAGGGCATCGACGAATTTCCCGAATCGCCCCCGCCCGGGCTGGTGACAGTGCCGGTGGCGACGGGCGCGCCTGCGTCGCACATGACGATGGCAGGCTACCGGGTGGCCGGTCAGCGCGCGATTCGCATCGACATGCTGGAACGGCTGGCCGACATGCTGCGCAACGAAGACAGCCGGGCCGGTTTTGAAGCCAGGCCCGACATGCTGTCGATCACCGGCATGACGCTGGTGCAGTTCGCCGACCTGATGCAGGGGCTGGGATACCGCGCCGAAGCAGGTGAACGTCCCAAGGTCAAACCCGCGGCCGAAACTCCCGCCGATACTCGGCAGGCGGATACGGCCGGGTCTGAAACGGCGGCCGCGCCCGAGGTGGCAGCCGCCGATGCGCCGGGCGAAGCCATGGCCCCGGACGCGGCAACATCCGAACCCGCGGCATCCGAACCCTCGGCGCAGCCCGAAGTGCAGGACACAGCCGCGGATCCGGTGGCGCCACAGGAGGCCGACGCCGCCGAAACGCAGGCCGATGCCGCGCCTCCGGCGGAAGCAGGGGGCGACACAACCGCGCCCGAGGCAGATGCCAGTGCCGAATCCCGCCCGCCGCGTGCCACAGATGCGCCCGAAACCGAGGTGTTCTATACCTTCACCTGGGCACGTCAGCGTCAGCAGAACCAGCGCGGCAAGCCCGGAGCCGGCAACCGGCCTGACGCCAAGCCAAATCAGGGCAAGGGTGCGCCGAAGGGCGGCAAACCGCCACGCGGCAAGGGCAAGCCGCGCAAACCCGAAGGCGGTGGCGGGCAGAAATTCTCGGCCCGTCCACCCAGGCCGGAAAAGCCGATAGATCCCGACAATCCGTTTGCCGCCGCGCTGATGGGTCTGAGGCGTGGCAACTGAACCGGCCGCGCGATGACGGACGACAACGCCGGTTGCGATGCGGCCGCCCGGACGCGGCTGGACAAGTGGCTGTGGTACGCGCGCTTCTTCAAGACGCGGTCCCTGGCGGCACGGCAGATTTCGGGCGGACATGTGCGGCTGAACGCGGCCCGTGTGGACAAACCGGCGCGCACCGTGTCCGTGGGCGATGTTCTGACATTTGCCCAGGCCGACCGGGTGCGCGTCATCAAGGTGCTGGCCCACGGCACCCGGCGTGGACCGGCCCCTGAAGCCGCGTTGCTGTATGAGGATCTGACGCCGCCCGCCGACGGCTCTGCCCCGTCTGCCGAACGGGTGGGTGCGCGCCCCACCAAGAAAGACCGCCGTGCAATGGACGCGCTGCGCCGCGACTGACCGCCCTTTGTTCGTGCGTTTCGGCCCGCAAGGGCCGCGCATCCACCAGCCTCGCGGCAAGTTGTGCGGTTTATGGGCGCGGGCGCTTGAATGCGCGGCGCCGCTGATCTACTCAGTCGGCATCACGCCGAGAAAGAGCATCCGACATGACATACATCGTCACCGACAATTGCATTGCCTGCAAATACACCGACTGCGTCGAAGTCTGTCCGGTCGACTGTTTTTACGAGGGCGAGAACATGTTGGTGATCCATCCCGACGAATGCATCGATTGCGGGGTTTGCGAACCGGAATGCCCGGCCGATGCGATCCGCCCCGACACCGAGCCTGACATGGAAAAGTGGGTCGAGTTCAACCGCAAGTATTCTGAAATGTGGCCGGTGATCGTGACCAAGAAGGATCAACTGCCCGACGCCGAAGACCGCGACGGGGAAACCGGAAAACTCGAGAAGTATTTCTCGGAGGCACCCGGCGAGGGTGGCTGAGCCACGGCCAGAAAAACAGCCCTTTGTGCGCGCTATCAGCGACCGCTTTCTGTTGGTCGCCGAATATGCTATGATGATTCCCTAGGTGACGATAACGCAAGGATGTTCGCGGCCTGATTCTACGCCCGCGCACGGCAAGGAACCCAAGTAAACAGCACGAGATCCCGAAAGGGGTGCCGGTGCTGTTTTTGTGCCGACTGGACGTCTGATAGCAAGGAAGATGTGAATGTCAAAATCCAAAAAGCTCGATTTCCGGCCCAACGACTACGTTGTTTATCCCGCGCATGGCGTGGGTCAGATCATGTCCATCGAAGAACAGGACGTTGCCGGTATCACGCTTGAGCTTTTCGTGATTTCCTTCGAAAAGGACAAGATGACGCTGCGGGTGCCGACCAACAAGGCAACCGAAATCGGCATGCGGTCGCTTTCGTCCCCGGATGTCATCACAAAGGCGATGACCACCCTGAAGGGCAAGGCCAAGGTCAAGCGGGCGATGTGGTCGCGCCGCGCCCAGGAGTATGAACAGAAAATCAACTCGGGCGATCTGATTTCGATTGCCGAGGTGGTCCGCGATCTGCACCGCTCGGACGATCAGCGTGAGCAGAGCTATTCCGAGCGTCAGCTTTACGAAGCGGCGCTGGAAAGGCTGACCCGTGAGGTTGCCGCCGTTAGCGGTGGAGACGAGGTTTCGGCGGCCAAGCAGGTCGACGATGTCCTGATGTCGCGCGCGGCCTGATCCACACCCCGCATGTATCTTTGAACCGCGCCCCGCAAGGCGCGGTTTTTTCGTTCAGAGCAGCAGCAAAAGGGTGATTGTGCCACCCAGCTCGGTGATCTGCTGCACCGCGCCCAGAACATCGCCTGTCTGCCCGCCCAGGCGGATGCGCGCGATCCGGGCGATGGCCCAGGCCAGCGCGGCCATTGCCAGAAACACAGGGATCGCCAAAGCGCCGACAACCGCCGCCGATCCCACTGCCGCCAGGATCAGTGCAAGGCTGCAGGCCGCCGCGCCCGGCCGCCCGACACCACGCGACAGGCCGTCGCCGCGCGCGGGTGGAACCATGTGCATGATCGCCGGCAGCAACGCCCGCGACAGCATCGCGGGGGCGATCAGCGCCCAGGGCGCCTGGGCCAGAACGGCGGCGCCGGCCTGCCACATGGCCCCCAGCACCAGGATCAGCGCCACCACACCGTAGGTGCCGATCCGGCTGTCGTGCATGATCTCCAGCCTGCGTTCGGCGGTCCAGCCACCCCACAGCCCGTCGGCCATATCGGCCAGGCCGTCCTGGTGCATCGCCCCGCTCAGCATCACCTGAAGGCCCAGCCACAGCCCCGCCGCGAGGCCGGCGGGAAGCCCCAGATGCAGCCCGATCAGCGCCAGCGCGATCGCCGGCACGGCAATCGCGGCGCCTGCCACACCAAAGGCCCAGACCGCCGAAGCCTGCCGCGCGAAGGCCGTATCGGGGATCCGCGGCAGCGGAAACCGTGTCAGCAAGGCCAGGGCCACGGCGATGTCTTCCGGCCGGATCAGCCGGCTGTCGTTTTCGCGCATCGCGGCGGCCCTTTGCGGCTTGTGGTGTGGGTGGGAAAGGTTAAACACCCGGCAAAACAGCAATGCAACGAGGTTGGCATGACCGGATTGAATTCCATCGACGATCTGCGCCGGGCGCTGTCCGCCGCGGAAGGTCCGGACCGGGACGCCACCATCGGAGCCAAGGATCGCAACGCCCAACTGACAAAGCCGCCGGGCGCGCTGGGGCGGCTCGAGGATCTGGCGGTCTGGTATGCGGGATGGCGCGGTACGGCGCGTCCCGTCGTGGCAAACCCGCAGATCATCGTTTTCGCCGGCAACCACGGTGTCGCGGCACGGGGCGTGTCGGCGTTTCCGGCCGAGGTGACGGAACAGATGGTCCTGAACTTCCGGCACGGCGGCGCCGCGATCAACCAGCTGGCGAAGACTGCTGGCGCGCGGCTGGATGTCCACGCGCTGGATCTTGACCGTCCGACCCGCGATTTCACCCAAGCGGCGGCGATGGACACGGCCGAAGTTCTGGCGGCCATCCGTGCCGGGTGGGACGCCGTCCATCCCGAAACCGACGTTCTGGTCGTGGGCGAAATGGGGATCGGCAACACCACTTCGGCGGCGGCCATCGCGCTGGCGCTGTTTGGCGGGGTCGCCGCCGACTGGACCGGCCGCGGCACCGGCATCGACGATGCGGCGCTGCACCAGAAGCAGAACGTGGTGGCCGAAGGCGCCGCCCGGCATTCCGGTGCCGGCGACGGTCTTGCGGTTCTGGCTGCGCTGGGCGGGCGCGAGATCGCCGCGATGGCTGGCGCGATCGCCCGTGCCCGCGTAAACAGCGTTCCCGTCGTCCTTGACGGTTTCATCTGCTGCGCCGCTGCCGCCTGTCTGGCAAAAACCGTGCCGGGTGCGCTGGATCATTGCGTGGCCGGCCATGTCAGCGCGGAAACCGCCCATGCGCCCATGCTCGCCGCGCTGGAAATGACGCCACTGCTTTCGCTGGGCCTGCGTCTGGGCGAGGCATCGGGTGGCGCGCTGGCGCTGGGCATCCTGCAATCCGCCGTGGCCTGCCACAGCGGCATGGCCACCTTCGCCGAAGCCGGCGTATCCGACGGCTGACACCGCGCGTGACCGGCGGATCAGGCGCGTTTGCGGCGCGCCTCTTCGGCACGGGTCAGAAGCTCGGTTTCGAGTTCTTTCTGCAACTCGCGGGCGCGGGCGATATAGGCGGGGTTCTGGCTGGCAGGGACATCCGGCTTCCACACCTGGGCGAGTTCGCGCACCGAATGGCGGTCGTGCGCATAGAACGTCTGTTCGGCAATCGCGGCTTCATAGTCCGACAACCCGACATTTTCGAGAACATAGCGACCGGCACGCAGCGAAGCATCGAAGAGTTCGCGCACGATGTCGTCGGCGCCGGCCTGGTACAACTCGTAAACGTGGGTACGGTCGTAGGCGCGGGCGATGATGTGGATATCGGGATTGGTGCGGCGGGCATAGCGCACCAGCCGCACCGCCGCCTGGCGATCGTCCAGCGCCACCACCAGCACCCGCGCGGTTTCCAGCCCGGCGGCCTTCAGAAGTTCAGGGCGGGTCGGGTCTCCGAGGAAGCTCTTGAAACCGAAGCGGCGCATCAACTGGATCGTTTCCATGTTGTGGTCCAGAACCACGGTCTTGAACCCGCTGGCCTGCACCAGCCGGTTCACGATCTGGCCAAAACGCCCGATGCCCGCGATGATGACAGGCCCCTCGTGATCGATCTCGTCGGCTTCCACATCCTGAACGGATTCCTTGATCCGCCGCGACATCAGATCGTGCAGGATGAACAGCAGCGGCGTTATCAGCATCGACAAGGCAATGACCAGAAGCAGCGTTTCGGATACGGCGGCCGGGATCACGTTCTGTTGCAGCGAGAACGACGCCAGCACAAAGCCGAATTCACCCGCCTGCGCCAGGCCCAGCGTGAACAGCCATTGATCGCGGCCGCGCAGGCGAAAGATCAGCCCCAGCGCGAACAGTACCAACCCCTTGATCAGGATCACGCCCAACGCCATGCCCAGCAGGCCAAAGGGATTGCCGAACAGCAACTGGAAATTGATGCCCGCGCCGACAGTGATGAAGAACAGCCCCAGCAAGAGGCCCTTGAACGGTTCCAGATCGCTTTCCAGTTCGTGGCGGAATTCGCTGGTGGCCAGAACCACACCGGCGAGGAACGCGCCCAGTGCCGGCGACAATCCCACCAGCATCATCAGGAACGAGATACCCACCACGATCAACAGAGCCAGCGCGGTATACATCTCGCGCAGGCGCGCGGCGTGGATGAACCGAAAGACCGGCCGCGTGAGGAAAACCCCCGCCAGTATCACCACCGCGACCGCCGCCAGCGTCACCAGCGTGACCCCCCAGCCCGGCAGGCCTTCGACCAGCGACATGGTGTGATGGCCGGCGCCGTGGCCGTCCTGTGACCGGGTGATCGACCCGTCTGTCGCAAAGCTGGCCGGCAGGCTGTGCGCAAGCAGCGGCAGGAACGCCAGGATCGGGATGACCGCGATGTCCTGCGTCAGAAGAACCGAAAACGCCGAACGCCCGCCGCCGGTCTGCATCAGCCCCTTTTCCGAAAGCGTCTGCAAGACGATCGCGGTGGATGACAGCGACAGCGAAAGCCCCACCGCCAGCGCGACGGGCCAGTCCAGCCCCAGCGCCATCGCCCCGGCCATCAGCGCAAGCGTGCTCAGCGTCACTTGCAGGCCTCCCAGCCCGATCAGCTTGTGCCGCATGTTCCACAGCGCGCGCGGTTCCAGTTCCAGGCCGATGATGAACAGCATCATGACCACGCCGAATTCGGCGAAATGTTGCAGGTCCTGGGTTTCCGATCCGACCAGCCCCAGCACCGGACCGATCAGAATTCCCGCCGCGAGGTAGCCCAGAACCGATCCCAGCCCCAGCCGCGCCGCGATTGGCACCGCGATGACGGCCGCCGCAAGGTAGATCGAAGCCTGGTAGAGGAAGCTTTCCATGAAGCGCGGGATCCTTTCAGGTGGGCAGCGGTGCGTCTCGTTTCAGTTGGTCCATGACGATCTGGCTCTGAACCCGTGCAACCGCAGGGTGCGGTAAAAGCACTTCGTGAATCAAGCGGTTCAACGCCGGCAGATCCGAACAGTAGACCCGCAGCAGGTAATCCGCCTCACCGGTCATCGTCCAGGCGCTGGTGATCTCCGGCCGGGTCGATATCAGCCGCGCGAAGGCCGCCGACTGATCCGGGCCGTGCAGGTTCAGCTGTACCTGAACGAACCCTTGTACCATCAAACCCAGCCGCGCCGGATCGAGACGCGCGGTATAGCTTTCGATATAGCCCTCGGCCTCAAGCCGCTGGCGCCGCCGCCCGGCCTGGCTTGGCGACAGGTTCAGGCACTCTCCCAGTTCCTGGGCGGTCAGGTGTGCGTTCTTTTGCAGGGCGGCCAGTAGCCGCGAGTCGATGATATCCAACATGTGCGGCTTTTGCTCTTGTTTCCTGAGGATACCGTGAAAATCGCGCATCGCAACCGGCAAATCTGGCGTAAAATGCGCAAAATCTGCGAGAGGCAGGGTGTAAGATGCATACCAATTGCAGAATTGCCAAGGAGACGCGCCATGGGCCCCTTCCCGCATACCGCCCCCCGGTCCGAAATCACCCCGGAAAACCCGGCCGGCACCGACGGCTTCGAATTCGTCGAATTCGCGCATCCCGATCCCGAAGCTCTGCGCGCCCTGTTCGCGCAGATGGGATATGAACGCACCGCCCGGCACCGCACCCGGGACATCGAACTGTGGCAGCAGGGCGATATCACCTACATCGTGAACGCCGATCCCGACAGTTTTGCCGCCCGGTTCGTAGCTGAACACGGGCCTTGCGCGCCGGCGATGGGCTGGCGGGTGCGGGACGCACGGCAGGCGTTCGATCACGCGGTGTCGCGCGGGGCGGTGCCCTACACCGCCGACGACCGCACGATGGACGTGCCGGCCATCGTCGGCATCGGCGGGTCGCTGATCTACTTCATCGACACCTATTATGACACCTCGCCCTACAACGCCGAATTCGAATGGTTGGCGCCGTCCAAGCCACGCGGCGTCGGCTTCTACTATCTCGACCACCTGACGCATAATGTGTTTCGCGGCAACATGGACAAGTGGTTCCGCTTCTATGGCGACCTGTTCAATTTCCGCGAAATCCGCTTCTTCGACATCGAAGGCAAGTACACTGGCCTGCTCAGCCGGGCGCTGACATCGCCCTGCGGCCGGATCCGCATTCCGATCAATGAGGATCGCGGCGAAACCGGCCAGATCGTGAACTATCTGCGCAAGTACAATGGTGAGGGTATCCAGCATATCGCCGTCGGTACGGAAACGCTGTATGATGCAACCGATGAAATCGCCACCCGCGGCATCCGGTTCATGCCCGGCCCCCCCGACAGCTATTACGATCTCAGCCACCAGCGTGTGAAAGGCCATGACGAGCCGGTCGCGCGGATGCAGAAACACGGCATCCTGATCGACGGCGAAGGCGTGGTGAACGGTGGCGAAACGCGGATTCTGCTTCAGATCTTCTCGAAGACCGTAATTGGCCCGATCTTCTTCGAATTCATTCAGCGCAAGGGCGATGACGGATTCGGCGAAGGCAATTTCAAGGCGCTGTTCGAATCCATCGAACGCGAGGAAATGCGCGAGGCAGGCACGACCGCCGCCGAATAGGCGCGGTCTGTCGTCAGGGGGCGGCCGAGATCAGCTGCTGGGAATTGTCAGAGTGACGCTGCGGCCGCCCTTTTGATAACGCAGATCGCTGTCGCCGATGGCCGACACGCGGCCGCCGTCGACCGTATCGCCAACCTGCACCTTCTTGTAGCGACCGCTGGGCAGACGCACCAGTGCGCGCCGGTTAGACGGCGTGCCGTAGACACCGATCAGGTTCACCCGCTTCAGGTTGATCGCATTGCTGACCGTGGCCTGACGCGCCACCGATGCGGTGGTGGGAATATCGGGGGCCGTCGTGCGGGGCGCGGGCGCCGGGGTATCGTCGGTGCGGGCCCCATCGACGATATTGTCAAAGTCCCGAGGCCGCACATTGGGCGCGATCGACGCGACAACCGCCAGGCCGGTTGCGGTGTCTTCTTCCTGCGGCGCGCGCAGCGCCTCGGGCGGCACGTCCGGACGCAGGCGGGGACGGATGCGCGCCAGTTCCGACAGGGTCAGACCGCCCAGCAGGCTGCGCTGGTTGGTTTCGGCCAACCCGCCGGGGCGGATGCGCGGGCGCATGTCGGGCAGGACGGCAAGGGCGAGGTTCACCTCGGGTTCAGAGGCCGCGCGCGCCGGGGTGGGCGGCGGCACCAGTGGTGGCCGCCCCAGATAGACGGTAAAGCCTTCGGGATCCAGCGCCCCTTCGGCGGTGGCCAGGATCAGCCCGCGCGCGTCGCGGACAAATTCGGTATCCGCCGCCATCGGTGAGCTGACGGTGCCGAAGAACAGATCGGTGTCATAGCTGACCGCGCGGGGCAGGGCCACCGCGTCGCCCAAGGGCAGATCGGGATCCAGCGCGGCGATGTATACGTCCTCAAGCGACATGACCGCTGGCACATCCGGTTTGCGCGGGGCGCGCAGCCAGATGCCTGTCAGCGTGTAATGCGCTTCAACTTCCGCCAGCGTCATCAGGCTGCGGCGCGGCACGGGCGCCGGTGCTTCGGGGGGTGGTGGTGCGGGTTCCGCCTGGGGGGCGGGCGCGGTGTCGGGGTCGGGCGCAGGCGGGCGGGCTTGCGGCGGATCGGCCGGCATGGGCCGTTCCGTCGGTGCCAAGGGCAGCGATACCTGCTGGGGTGCCGCGATCCCGTCGGCACCGGGCATGGCCGGCTGCGGCGTGCCGATGGCCACGTCGACAGCATCTGTCTGACCGAAGAACCGCGACAGCCCGGTGTCGTTGAAAACAGCTGCCCAGGCGGCGACACCGGCCAGGAACAGCAACAGCATGGCCGTCAGGATCAGCCCCAGAAACCGCGGCTTGCCCCCGACGGCGGCCTGCTGCGAAGGGCGCGCGCCGAACACCGTCATCCGGTCGGTTTCGTCGCGGGGCGTCTGTGCCGCCGTGGGTGCCGGGGTGCCGTGCCGCGCGCGCGGTTGGCCTGTGGCAGGTGCCGCGGCTGGCGCGGCTTTGCGCCGGCCCAGCAGACCGCCCAGCCGGCGCGTGGCCGGCACCGGCGGCGCGGCTGTCAGCGTTTCGGCCATCCCGCGCGGCGGTGGCGGCGTAGCCGAAAAACCGTCGTCCGTGTCGATGCCGGGCGCGATCACACCCGGTGTCGGCACAACACGCGGCGCTTCCGGCGCCGTGCCGGTTTCTGAGGGGGCCGCAGGGGCTGGCGGCGGGGCCGAGGCGGCGGCGATGGATGGAGCCGCCACCGATGCCAGCGCGCCGGGCGTGGTCGATCGGTCTTCGCCGGCCAAGGCACGGCCGCGATCGGTCGATCCGCGTGTCGCTCCGGAAAGCGCCGGCGCCGCACCGGCGGTACGCCGGCTGGAAAACCCGATGACGGGCTCTTTCGACATCGCAGGCTCGGTTGGTTCTGGTTCGGACTGGGCTTCGGGTTCGGGTGTCGTCTCTGGCGCGGATTCGGCGGGTGGGGCATCGGCCGGTGCCTCGGGAAGATCCGGCGCTGCTTCGTCCGGCTGCGCGGCGGCGGAATCCTGGGACGCGCCCGCGTCATCCTGCGCGGCGATGTCGGGTGCGCTGCTGGCGGGCGGCGCGGAGTCGGGCGCGACATCGTCGTCGGGTGCGCTCTCGACAATGGCGGTGGCGGGCGCCTGATCGTAGGGGCCGGTGACGACAACCGCGATGCCATCTGCTTCGACGGTTTCGCCTTCGGCCAGCAGGCCGCGGGCGTGGCGGGTTTCGCCGAACCAGGGTTCACCCAGGAACCCGCTGGTCTTGGGCGCGGCCACGAAGGATACCGGATCGAACCCGTGTTCGACCGCAAAGCTTTCGGCCTCGCCCAGTGTTTCGGCTGCGACTGCCGCCACATGGGTGACAGGGCCGTCTTCGGAAATGTCGAACGCGAGGTCGGCGACCTCGTAGGGTGTGGCGCCGATCAGCGCGGTGCGGGTGTCGGCCAGCCGGGTTTCGATGTCGCGCGATCCGGTCGCCAGGGTCATGTATTTTATCTGGTCGTCGGGAATGATCAGCTTGGTGCGCATCTGTTGGCCGGTCAGGGCGGTCGCGGTATCGCGCAGCGCCGCCAGATCGCCAGCCAGATCCGCGCTGTCCAGCGGTACCTCGCCGATGCTGCGCCATCCTCCCGCGGCGCGATGCAGCAGGGCAATGCCGTCAAAAGAAAGAGACAGGGCGAAACTGGGTTTCATACCGTGGTCATACCGTTTGTTGCGAAAGGATGGGAACACCCCCCGTTACCCATGACGAACTTAAAGCAGGAGTCCGCCGAGGAAAAGGAAAACACCGGGGCACGCTTGCCAGAGACCGTGAAAAACGATCCTGTGATGGTGCGATGGCAGGGGGTGCAATGCAGATGTGGCAGGGTTTGACGGGTTTGGCTGTAGTCGTGGCGTTGGCATTGACGGGGGCGGGAACCGGCATGGCGGCCGGACCGGACGACCGTGTGATCAACGTGACCGGCCAGGGGAAGGTCGAGATGGTGCCCGATATGGCCGAGATAACGCTGGGCGTGACCCACGAAGCCAAGCAGGCGGCGGAGGCGATGCAGGCGGTTTCGGAAGATGTGGCCCGGATACTGGCGCAACTGGCGGCGCGCGGCGTCGCCACGCGCGATGTGCAGACGCAGGGCCTTTCGCTTGAGCCGGTGTGGCGCGACCGCCAGCCGAACGCAACGCAGGCGCCCCGGATCACCGGATTCGTCGCGCGCAACACGCTGAGCGTGCGGGTGCGCGCGCTGGACAGCCTGGGGGCGATCCTGGACGCGGCCGTTTCGGATGGCGCCAACGATCTGCGCGGTTTGCGATTCGGTTTGCAGGATCCCGAGACGCCGATGGCGCAAGCCCGGGCAGAGGCGGTGCGAGACGCCATGGCGCGCGCGGCGCTTCTGGCCGAGGCGGCGGGCGTCGGCCTTGGGCCGGTGGTGTCGATCAGCGACATGGGCGGCGGCGGCCGGCCGATGATGGCCGCCGAGATGATGATGGCACGCGGCGCCGGCGTGCCGGTGGCGGCGGGCGAGGTCGCCGTGGCGGCGCAGGTTGCGATGGTGTTTGCCATCGTCGACTGAGCGCCACGCTGCGCCACTGGCCCGTATGCATGGTTTCGGCCTTTCCCCGGTGGGGAAAGACCGATGCCTCCGGCGGGGATATTTAGGGCGAAAGGAAAGCCGCGGTCAGTGCGTGGCCTTGCTGAGCGCCTGATCGAGATCGGCGATCAGATCGTCGGCGTCTTCGATCCCGATGGACACCCGCACGACGCCGGGACCGGCACCGGCTGCCTCTTGCTGTTCGGCTGACAGCTGGCGGTGGGTTGTGGATGCCGAATGGATGATCAGCGAACGCGCGTCGCCGAGATTGGCGACATGGCTGAAGATTTCCAGGGCGTTGACCAGCTTCACGCAGGCGTCGTAGCCGCCCTTGACGGCGAAGGTGAACAGGCCGCCGGCGCCGCGCGGGCAGATCGTCTTGACGCGGGCGTGGTATGGCGAGGATTTCAGCCCGGCGTAGGTGACGTAATCGACGCGCGGATCCTGCTCCAGCCATTTGGCCAGTTTTTCGGCGTTTTGCACATGCCGCTGCATCCGCAGTGAGAGCGTTTCGATGCCCATCAGGGTGTAATGCGCGGCCTGCGGGTTCATCGTCATACCGAGGTCGCGCAGGCCGATGGCGATGCCGTGGAACGTGAAGGCCAGAGGGCCGAAGGTTTCGTGGAATTTCAGGCCGTGATAGGCCGGCTCGGGTGCGCTGAGCGAGGGAAACTTGTCGGAGGCGGACCAGTCGAAGCGCCCCGAATCGACGACGCAGCCACCTGTCACCGTGCCGTTGCCGGTGAGGTACTTGGTGGTCGAATGCACCACCAGCGTTGCGCCATGTTCGATCGGGCGGCACAGGTAAGGCGTGGCCGAGGTGTTGTCGACGACCAGCGGGATGCCGGCTGCGTCGGCTATCGCGGCGATCGCGTCGAGATCGGTGATGTACCCGCCGGGGTTGGCGATGGCCTCGCAGAAGACCGCGCGGGTGTTTTCATCGATGGCGGCCTTGACCGCGTCGAGATCGTCGAAGTCGACGAAGGTGCAGGACCAGCCGAACCGTTTGATGGTCTGGCTGAACTGGGTGACCGTGCCGCCATAGAGCCGGGTGGATGCGACGATGTTCATCCCCGGTTGCATCAGCGGGAACAGCGCCATCAGCTGGGCCGCGTGCCCCGAAGAGCAGCAGACCGCGCCGACGCCGCCTTCCAGCGTCGCGATGCGTTCCTGAAGCACCGCCACCGTGGGGTTGGTCAGCCGTGAATAGATGTAGCCGACCTCTTGAAGGTTGAACAGCGCGGCGGCGTGATCGGCGTCGCGGAACACATAGGCGGTGGTCTGATAGATCGGTGTCTGCCGCGCACCGGTTGCCGGGTCGGGGCGGGCGCCCGCATGAATTTGCAGCGTGTCGAAACCGTAGGTGGGGCCGTCGGTCATCTGTGGATCCTCCGTTGAACGTTTCGACTTCGATATGAGATCGCGCGCGGCGGCACAACAGTTCGCTGCGGATCAGCGCATCCACAGCCCTGCGGCGCGCAACCGTTTGCGAATGGCGGCCTCGGTGCCGGGCAGGTTCTGCCGATCAAACAGCGCGCGGGCGCGGGCGCCGCCGCCCTCGAGCACCATAAGGCGGATCGGGGCGTGCCGCGCCAGGATCTGCCGCATCGCCCGCGGCGCGCAGAGCGTTTCGAGAAGCGCGACCACCGCGTCGCTTTCGCGCGCGTAGAGCAGTGGAAAATGCCGGTAGTGGCATGATGTTTGCCCGTCGAGCCAGCCGGGCGCCAGCGCATCGCGTCCACCGCCGAGCGCGTGCACCGTCAGCGGCAGGGCAACCTGATCGAGCCAGGGAGCGAGCGTCTGACCCGCCAGTTCGGCGGGCGGATCGTCGCGGATGGCAAGGCAATGGCGCAGGAACAGCGCGCCGAAGATGCGCGGGCAGCGGTAAAAGAAGAATCCCGCGTTGAAATAGAGGTAGTGCCGCCAGTCATCGGGCGGGTGGGCCGGATCGAGCGAGCTTGCGAAATCGAGATCGAAGCGACGGTAGAGCGCGGCCCAGATCGCTGCGCGGTCGGGGCCTTGCGGGCGCGGTTTCGGCCAGGTGTCCTCGCGGCGCAGCGACGCGGCGGGACGGTTGAAATCGAAGGGCACGCGCATCGGGTTGTCGGTGATCAGCGTGTCGCTGTCGAAGAACACGAAGGGTTCGCCGGCGGGCAGATGGGCCAACGCCTCGATCTTGTTGCCATGCGGATAGCTCTGGCCGAAGGCGCGGTTCTCGAAGCCGATGATGTCGGCGCCCATGTCGCGCAGCGCGTCCAGCACATCCGTATCGTCCGGTGTCGGATCGTCGGACCAGAGCGGGCCGGGCCGGGGTGTCATGATGCACAGCCGGCCGGGAAATCCGGGTGCCGCGCGGCGCAGCGAGGCGGCGAACAACAGTGCCTCGTATTGCAATCGGCCATTCTGGGCCACGATGGCGATGTTGAAGGTCTGGCGGGGTGCGGGTGTTTCTGCCATGCTCGGTCCTGTGGCGCGTGGCGCAAGCATAGCGGCGAACCGTCGGGCCCAAAACCCGCAAACCGCCCAGAACGGCGCGCGCGGATTCGGATGATGGAGGGGTGAAGATGCGGCATGTTCTGCTGTTCGTGGTTGCCATCGGGGCGGCCGCCGCCGCCGTGGCCGAGGACACGGCGCCCCCTGCCGTGGCCGAGCCGCAGATCGTGACCGGGCGGTTCACCACCGCGACCGAGGTGCGCCCGATCCTGACGGCGACAAGGACCGCCTGGATTGCGACCCGCGAGTGGGGCGGTCAGGATCTGATCTATGTGACGCATCTTTGGGCCTGGCGTTGCGGCCTGACCGCAATCCGCATTGCCATCAACGGCGGGCCCGCCGAGGTCTGGCCGATGCCCGCCTGCCACGAAGACCAGCCGGCGCCGAACGCGGTGCTGGAGGGGGACGGCGCGCCCTACCGCGCCTTCGCGCGCGGATCGATCGAACGCATCGACGTCATGCTGACATACGACGACCTGGGCACAGACAGCGCCGCCTATGACGGCGCCGGCCTGTTGCTGCCCTGATCCGCCAGACCGCCGCTGCCCGCGGCTAGAGGCCCAGTTCTTCGATCATCGCGTCGCGCATCACGAATTTCTGCGGTTTGCCGGTAACCGTCATCGGCAGTTCGGATTTCATCCGCACATGCGCGGGCACCTTGTAGTGCGCGATATTGGCCTGGCAGAACGCCTTGACCTCGTCTTCGGTCAGTGTCGCGCCGGCTTTGGGTACGACCCAGGCACAGGCGATTTCACCGAATTTCGCATCCGGGATGCCAAAGACCTGGGCCTGGGCAATCGCCGGGTGGGTGAACAGGAAATCCTCGATCTCGCGGGGATAGATGTTTTCGCCGCCGCGGTTCACCATGTCCTTCACCCGGCCGGTGATCTCGCAGAACCCTTCGGCATCGAGCGTGGCCAGATCGCCCGAGTGCATCCAGCCGTCGGCGTCGATGCTGGCGTGGGTCTTGTCGGGATCGGCCCAGTACCCCTGCATCACCGAATAGCCGCGCGTGCACAATTCGCCCTGGGTTCCGACGGGAACCACCGCGCCGGTTTCGTCGATGATCTTCACCTCGACATGCGGGTGCACCCGCCCGACCGACGATACCCGCTTGTCCAGCGGATCGTCGACATTGCTCTGGAACGACACCGGGCTGGTTTCGGTCATCCCGTAGGCGATCGTCACCTCGGTCATGTTCATGTCGGCCTGAACCCGTTTCATCACTTCGATCGGGCACAGCGCGCCGGCCATGATCCCGGTGCGCAGGCTGCCCAGATCGTGCGCCGCGAAATTGGGGCTGTCGAGTTCGGCAAGGAACATCGTCGGCACACCATAGAGCGCGGTGCATCTTTCCGCCGCCGTCGCGGCCAGCGTTTCTTCCGGATCGAAGCCCTCGCCGGGAATCACCATTGTGGCGCCCTTGGTCACGCATCCCATGGTGCCCATTACCATGCCGAAGCAATGATAGAACGGCACCGGGATGCACAGCCGGTCGCGATCCGTCAGACGGATCGTCCGGGTCACGAAATGCGCGTTGTTCACGATGTTGCGATGGGTCAGGCAGGCACCCTTGGGGTTGCCTGTCGTGCCCGAGGTGAACTGGATATTGATGGCGTCGTCGGGGGCCAGCGTCGCGGTGACGCCGTCCAGATCGCCGGCGGGCACGTCACGCCCCATCTGCATGATCGCATCAAAGCCGAACATGCCGGCCGGAGCGGTATTGTCGTCGCCCATGGCGATGATCGTCGTCAAATGCGGTAGCCGCGCGGCCCGCAGCGCGCCGGGCGCGGCATCGGCCAGTTCCGGCGCCAGCTCGCCCAGCATCCCGACGTAGTCCGACGTCTTGAAGGCACGGGCGGTGATCAGCCCCTTGCAGCCGACCTTGTTCAGCGCGTATTCAAGTTCGCCGATGCGGTAGGCCGGATTCACACAGACCAGTATCACCCCCAGCCGCGCCGTGGCGAATTGCGCCAACAGCCATTCGATTCGGTTGGGCGACCAGATGCCCAGACGGTCGCCCTTGGCAAACCCCAGCCGCAGCAGGCCGCCGGCCAGCAGATCGACCTCGTCGGCGAAGCGGGCATAGCTCCAGCGGATGCCCTGGGCACAGAACACCGCCGCATCGTTTTCCCCGAAACGTCCGGCGGTGTCGCGCAGAAGCGCCGGGATGGTCATATCGATCATCGGCAGATCTGTGCGGCCCCGGACATGTGATTGTCCGGCCGCAACGAATTCACGCTGGGTTTGCAGGGTCATGATCCGCGGTCTCCTCCTCGGACTGGGTCAGGGCGCAAGCCTACGACAACTGATGACGATGACCAAGCCTCTTGCGGGGCCGCCCGGCGGCAGCGCGCGCGGTCTATCCCAGCAGCGTCAGCCAGCCCCAGACCGTCAGAACCGACAGCCCCGTGGCGATCAGAACGCTGGAGGCCGCAACCCGCTTCGCGCGACCGTACATATTGGCGAAGATATAGGCGTTGAACCCTGGCGCCATCGCCGCCGTCAGAACCCCCGAGCGGAACAGATCCTGCGGCAATTGCGTGGCGCGGCCCAGCATCCACACCAGCGAGGGTTGCACCAGCAGCATCATCGCGCAGACGAAGGCGATGATCCGCAGATCGCCTTCGGGCCGGTACTGTACCAGAACACCGCCCAGCGCGAACAGCGCGCCGGGCAGGGCGGCCCGGATGATCAGCGCCAGGCCGTCGTCGATGGCCGCCGGCAGCGTAACGCCGGTGACGTTGACGAGGTATCCCAGCACGATCCCCAGGATCAGGACGTTGCTGAACATCGCCTTCAACACCGACGTTGCCAGCGCCACGCCACCCTGTCCGCGCCCGCGCACTGCCTCCATCGTGATTATGCCCAGCCCGTAGGCAAAGGGCGAATGCACCGCCACGATGGCATAATTGCCCACCAGAGCTTCTGGGCCGTAGGCGCGTTCGGTGATCGGCAGGCCCAGCAGTACCGAATTGGCGAACAGGCAGCAGAATCCGATCACCACGGCGTCTTCGGGATCGCGCCCGAACAGGTAGCGCGCGCAGATCGCCCCGGCGCCAAAGCAAAATCCGGCGCTGGCATAGAAGCTGAACAGCAGCGCGGGATCGAAACTGGCCGACAGGTCGATGTGGGCCATCGCATCGAACAGCAGGCAGGGGATAGCGAACCCCTGCGTGAATTTCATGATGCCTTCGATATGGGTCTGGTTGAAGTACCCCGCCTGCGTGGTTGCATAGCCGGCGCCTATGACCAGGAAAACCGGCAGGATCACATCCAGAAGCGTCTGGATCATTGGCGCGCCGCCCGGCTCAAACCGTGTAGCTCAGGGTCATGCCGTCATAGGCCGGTGCGATGTGGTCGGGGGTTTCGGACGCCACCGTCTCATAATCCAGATCGATATGCATGTTCGTGAGGATCGCGCGGCGCGGCGCGGCGCGGGCGATCCATTCCAGTGTCATGTCCAGATGTGCGTGTGTCGGATGCGGCGTGCGCCGCAGCGCATCGACGATCCAGCAATCCAGCCCCTGCAGTTTGGCCCAGGCCGCGTCCGGGATGCCCACGGCGTCGGGCACATAGGCCAGATCGCCGATGCGGAAGCCCAACGCCTCGATACTGCCGTGATCCACCTCGAAGGGATCGAAGCGGATCGGCCCGCCGGGGCCATCCACTTCGAACGGCCCCTTGATGGTGCGCATGTTCAGGATCGGCGGATAGGGCGATCCCTCGGGCTGAACGAAGGCATAGCCAAACCGCGCGAACAACGCGTTCTGCGTGTCGCCGTCGGCCCAGACCGGCAGGCGCGCGCGCATGTTGAAGACGATCATCCGCAGGTCGTCGATACCGTGCACATGGTCGGCGTGGCTGTGGGTGTACACCACCCCGTCCAGCCGCCCCGTTCCGGTGCCCAGCAACTGGTCGCGCAGGTCCGGCGAGGTGTCGATCAGAACTGACGTGGTGCCGCCCTCGTCGCTGCGTTCCACCAGAAGCGAACAGCGCCGCCGGGTGTTTCGCGGGTTGTCGGGGTCGCAGTCGCCCCAATGCCCGCCAAGGCGTGGCACCCCGCCCGATGATCCGCACCCCAGTATGGTGAAAGTCAGACGCGCCATCAGTTGCCCGCCCCGTATGCGGCGGCCTTCGAAAACAGCCGGTCGAAGTTGGCCTGCGTCGCGGCGGCAAACTCGGGATAGTCGATGCCAAACACCTCGGCGCCGCGTGCGGCGGTATGTGCGGTATAGGCAGGTTCGTTGCGTTTGCCGCGAAAGGGCGGCGGCGCCAGGTAGGGCGCATCGGTCTCGACAAGGATCCGGTCCAGCGGTGCGGCGGCAAAGATGTCGCGCAATGCCTGGCTTTTGGGGAAGGCGGCAATGCCCGACATCGACAGGTAGAACCCCAGGTCCAGCGCCTTCCGCGCCAATTCGGGCGAGGACGAAAAACAGTGCATCACACAGTCAAACGCGCCATTGGCATGTTCTTCGGCCAGGATCCGGGCCATGTCGTCATCGGCGTCGCGGGCGTGGATGATCAGCGGCAGGCCGGTTTCGCGGGCGGCATCGATATGCACGCGCAGCGCGGCCTGCTGCGCCGTCGCGCTTTCGGCTGTATAGTGATAATCGAGCCCGGTTTCGCCGATGCCGACGAACTTCGGATGCTGCGCCAGCGCGATCAGGTCGTCGGCCGAGACAGCAGGTTCGGCGGCCACGCTCATCGGGTGGGTGCCGGCGGCATAGAAGACCGGATCGTGCGCCTCGGCGATGGCCCGCACGGCCGGTTCATTGGCCAGTTTCGTGCAGATCGTCACCATCCGCGTGACACCGGCCGCGCCGGCGCGCGCCACGACGCTGTCCAGTTCGTCCCGGAAATCGGGGACATCCAGGTGGCAATGGCTGTCGGTGATCTGAGGTCGGTCGGTCATCGGGCCCGGTCAATCAGCTGGCGGCGGTGTGTTGCAGTCTGATCACCGTATCTAGGACCAGCGCGGCAGGGTCAAGGTTGACCGCCCTGCCGTGGCCGGTCCGGGCGGCGATGGTGGCGGCGGTTTCGGCCCAGATGCCGGCCCGGCGGGCATCCGGCGAAAGCCGCATCAGTGTCGCGGCCTCGTTGGGTGCCGCTTCGGGGGGGGGCCGGCCTGTCGCGCCGGTGCGCGCGAGGCGCGCCAGCGCCACGTCGATCAGGCCGAACAGAAGATCCTGCCGCTCGGAAGCGCCGGCGCCACGCACCGCGGCACGTTCGGCCAGTGCCAGCGCGCGCTGGCGGTCGAGGCCGGGCAGGCTGTCGAGAACGGAAACCACCCCGGCATAGAGCGGCAGCCCCTCGAGCGCGATCAACCGCATCGCCGCGCCGACCGAACCCGCCGCCAGTTCGGCCAGGTAGAGCGGGTTCGCGTCGGTCCGTAGCCCGGCCTGCTCAAGCGCGGCGGCCATGTCGGGCGCTGTCAGCGCACCCATCCGCAGCGTCCGGCACCGCGAGCGGATCGTCGGCAAGAGCCGGGACGGCCGATGCGCGACCAGCAGCAGCGTCGTGCGCGCCGGTGGCTCCTCGAGCATCTTGAGCAAGGCGTTGGCGGCATTGGCATTCATGTCGTCGGCGGCATCCACGATCACCACCCGTCGCCCGCCATCGGTGGCGCTGAGCCCGAAGAACCGGTTCAGCCGGCGGATGTCATCCACGACGATCTCGTCGCGCATCCGGTCGCCCTTGTCGTTCGGGCTGCGGGTGATCGAGGCCAGACCGGGTTCCGAACCGGCGCGCATCCGGCGCGCGACCGGGTGATCGGCGGCCACGTCCAGCGTTTCCGGGGGCGGCAGGACACCCGCCAGTCCGGCACCGGCGTCGGGCGGTGTGGCCAGCAAGAACCGCGCGATGCGCCAGGCCAGCGTGGCCTTGCCGATGCCGCGCGGCCCGGTCAAAAGCCATGCGTGATGCAGCCGGGCGTCGTTGAAGGCGGCAAGGAATTCGGCCTGCGCCGTGTCATGCCCGAACAGCGCCGGGGTTTCGCGGGGGTGGGGCGCGCCGGGGATCGCGTCGGGCGGGGGCAGATCGGCGGCCGCGCTCATGCCAGAACACCGGCTACGGCGCGGCGGATGTCGGCGGCGACCGCGTCCGCCGCCCGGTTCCCGTCGATCACCCGGAACCGGGCAGGAAATTCTTCGGCCAGCGCCAGGAAACCGGCGCGCATCCGGGCCTGCATCGCCTCGCCGAAATCCTCGAAGCGTTCTTCGCGGCCCCGGCGCGACAGGGCGCGGCGCAGGCCTTCGGCGGGGTCCATATCGATCAGCAGGGTCAGGTCCGGCTCGCGCCCGATCATCAGCTCGTGCAGCTGGTCGACGACGGCGCGCAGATCGCCCCGGCTCAGGCCCTGATACATGCGCGTCGAATCGGCGAACCTGTCGCACAGCACGATCCGGTCCGCTGCCAGCGCAGGTTCTATCAGCCGTTCCAGGTGATCGCGGCGGGCCGCGGTGAACAGCAGGATCTCGGTTTCCGCCGACCAGCGGTCCGGCGCCCCTTCGAGAACAAGCGCGCGGATTTCCTCGGCCCCTTCTGAACCGCCGGGTTCACGCGTCACCACCACGTCGCGCCCGGCGGCGCGCAGATGATCGGCCAGCAGGCGCAGCTGGGTGGTTTTGCCCGAACCGTCGATGCCCTCGAAGGTGATGAAGGCGCCTTGTCCGGTCACATCGCGTCCGTCGGGCCGTCGTTTATCTGGCGCAGAAGCACCCCCGCCGCGGTGGCGATGCGGTTCAGGAACCCGCCGCGCGCCACGTCGCGGTCGGCCACCAGCGGCACACGGATTTCCGGCAGACCTTCCGGGGTGAGAACCAGCTGCGCCAGCACCTGCCCCTTTTCGATGGGCGCGGTAACCGGGCCGGTATAGACCACCTCGGCCGGCAGATCGCGCGGCGCCAGCACCGGGATCAGCAGGTCCAGATCTGATGCCAGCTCAAGCCCGACCTCGGCGGCGTCGCCCATCCACACCGGCGCCGAAGCCAGTTGCGTGCCGCGCTGCCCGACGCGGCGCTGCGAGAACTGCCGGAACGACCAGTTCACGATCGCCTCGGATTCCTGCGCGCGCAGCCGCGCCGTTTCGATCCCCGACAAGACGAAGATCACCCGTCTGTCACCCTGTTTGGCCGACCCGACCAGACCATAGCCCGCCTCCTGGGTGTGCCCGGTCTTGAGGCCGTCTGCCCCGATCCCCAAGGTCAGCAGGGGGTTGCGGTTATAGCGGTTCTGCGATTCCTTTTCGTCGAACAGAAATTCGGTTTCGGCGAACATCGGGTAGAATTGCGGGAAATCCACGATCAGCCGATGCGCCAGAAGCGCCAGGTCGCGCATCGACATGGTATGCCCGGCCTCGGGCCAGCCGTTGGAATTGGTGAAGGTCGAATTCGTCATGCCCATCTGTACCGCGCGTTGGGTCATCAGGCGGGCAAAGCCGTCTTCCGTGCCGGTGGGCGAAAGCGCCTCGGCGATCACAACACAGGCATCGTTGCCCGACAGCACGATGATGCCGCGTATCAGGTCTTCGACACTGATCCTTTCGCCGGCCTGAAGAAACAACGTCGATCCGCCATAGCTCTGGGCCTTTTGCGACACCGGCAACTGTTCGTTCATCGACAGCCGCCCGTCGCGGATTGCCTCGAAGGCCATATACAGTGTCATCAGCTTCGACATCGAAGCCGGAGGCAGCGGCGTATCGGCGTTCTTTGCCAGAAGCACGGTGCCGGTGGTCTGATCGATCACAAAGGCCGATCCTGCCGTGGTGTCGAATGCGGCGGCGGGCATGGCCCAGAGGCTCAGCGCCAGCGCGAAGGTCAGACGAAGAAGCATTGCGCGGTCTCCTATCAGTTGGTCACGGCGTATGCGTCGGAGAACCCGATCTCCTTGATCCGGGCCAGAAGCGACGCGCGTTCCGAAGACGATTGTGCCGGCCCGACGATCACCCGCCAGAAGGTCTTGCCGTTGGCCGATTGCTTGCGGACCGTGGGCAACATGCCCGCCGCCCGCATCTGCTGGGCGGTGCGGTCTGCGTTGGCTTCGACGCTGAAAATCCCGATCTGGATGTAGGGTTTGGCAAGGCTGGACGCGCGCGGCCGGCTGGCCGGCTCCGGCTCGGGTGCAGGCGCGGCGGCGGGGGCGCTGGCGGGCGGCGTTGCGGCGGGCGGTGTCGCCAGCCCGGCGGCCGCCGCCGAGGCGATGGGATCGAGCGGCTCGTCGGTGATCTCGGCGGCCTCCTGGAATGGCTCTGGCGCTGCGGGTTCTTCGGCCACCTCTTCGCGGCGCAGCGCCGTGACCTGCAACTGAACCGGCGCACCGGCGATCATGCTCAACGCATTGGCAGCGTCCGACGACACCTGCAACCGCGGGCCGGGAATCTCGCGTTCGCGTCGGAACAATGCGCCGATCACGAATTTCCCGTTCGCCATGTTGCGGATGATCACCCGCTCGGGATCGGTGACATCGGGATGTGCCACCCAGACCCCGCCCAGCGAGGGCCGCCCGTCCCAAAGGCCCGCTTCGGCCACCTGAAACACTTCGGGGGCTTCGACATCGCGTTCGATCAGACGTGTCGCGGTGGCATTTTGCGGTGCAGCATCGGTTTCATCCCGGTCGCGCGGCTGAAGGAAATCCAGTTGCGCCGGCATGTCGTCGCAGCCGGCAAGGATCAAGGCCGCAAGGCAGAGCGCCGCAGTCTGCGCAAATCCCCGTTTCGAAAACGTCATGATGGGCCCCTTGCCTGTGTCGCCGGCGCCGTTTCGCGCTCGTTTTCCGCCGCCGCCCGGAGTGTTTGCCCCAGAGACGCTGCTCCCGAAGCATAGCGCGCCGCCGGTGGCATGAAAAGCCCGCAGGCCGCCGGCGGGCCTTGTCGGCGGGAATAATCCGCCGGTGTTTTCGCCGCCGCGTGGCGTTTGCCCGTTCCGCGGGCCGCACCAGGCGTTTGCAGGGCGAAAGATCGCGCGGCCGGCCCGCGCCGCGGTGGCGCCGTGACGCCGGCGGATGGCCCCGCCGGGGCGTCGCGCATATTGAAAACGAAGGCCGGTGCACCATCTTTTCGCACGAAAAGCAGGAGATACCGATGCGTTCGATTCCCTACTGCCTGACGATGGGTCTGGCGATTTTCCTTGCGGCGCCCGCCGGTGCTGCGCGTGTCGATCTGGGATCTTTCAGCATCGACCGGACCGAAGTTACCGTCGGTGCCTTTGCAGAATATGCGGCGCGCGCCGGCCTGACGACGACAGCCGAAGCGGAAGGCGGCGGCTTTGAATGGGGCGCCGGCTGGCAGCGTCGCGCCGGATGGTCCTTTCGCGCGCCACAGGGCGATCCCGCGCCGGACGGCGAGCCCGCCGTTCACATCACATGGCATGAGGCGCGGGCCTTCTGCCGCGCCTCGGGCGGCCGCCTGCCCACGCGCGAGGAATGGGCGCTGGCCGCCTATACCGAAACCCGCGAAACCCCGACCGACGGTTTTCAGGCCGGGCGTACCTATGTCTACCCGGTCGGCGACGATCCGGCGGGGATGAACAACAACCGCCGCCACCATGTTGCGGTCGGCACCACCCAGCGCGGGGTGAACGGCCTTTTCGACATGGGGGCGAACGTCTGGGAGTGGCTGGCCGACCGGCGCGGCGATGACGCGCTGACCGCGGGCGGCAGTTGGTGGTACGGGCCCGGCGCAGCCCGCGCCGATGGCATGCAATGGAAACCGGCGGCCTTCCATGCGGTATATGTCGGATTTCGTTGCGCCTATGACTGAGGCCGCGCCGCCGCCTGGCCGGCCAACCGGCCTGACCCGCCGCGGCTTTGCCGCCGGTATCGCAGCGCTGGCCGTCACGCCCGCGCGCGCCGCGACCACGGCATGGGACGAGGTGATCGCCCGCGCGGGCGGATTTGACCAGTGCCATGCCATCGAAATCCACCAGCACGGCAGCGCGGTGCTGTCGCACAGGTTTCGTGGGCCGCCGCCGGGGCGTGCGGTTCCAGTCAAATCGGTGTCGAAAACCATCGTCGCCGCGCTGACCGGCGCGGCCATCGACCGGGGCGAGCTGCCGGGGCTTTCGGCGCGCCTGGGCGATGTCGCACCGGGGCTGATCCCGCCCTCGGCCGATCCCGGTGTCGCCGATATAACCATCGCGCACCTGGTGACCATGCGCGCCGGGCTTGAACGGACCTCGGGCGCGAACTACGGCGCGTGGGTCGGCAGCGTCAATTGGGTCAGCGATGCGCTGTCGCGGCCCTTCGTGGCCGAACCGGGTGGACGGATGCTTTATTCCACCGGCTCGTTTCACGTTCTCGGCGCGGTGTTGTCCGAGGTTTCGGGCCTGTCGCTGCTGCGCCTTGCGCGCGACCGTCTGGGCACGCCGCTGGGGATCGACATACCGGCCTGGACCCGCGATCCGCAGGGCCGCTACCTGGGCGGCAACGAAATGGCGCTGAGCCTGGGCGCGATGGTGCGTTTTGGCGAACTGTACCGGCGGGGCGGATCATGGGACGGCGTTCAGGTGCTGGGGGCCGATTGGGTGGCCAGATCGTTCCAGCCGCGCACGCGATCGCCGTTTTCAGGGATGAGCTATGGTTATGGCTGGTTTCTCGGCCGCGCGGGAGGGGCGGATTTTGCGCTGGCCCGCGGGTACGGCGGGCAGGTGATCTGCGTGGTGCCGCGCCTGGGCCTTACCGTCGCGATCACCTCGGACCCCACGCGGCCGGCCCGAAGTGCCGGGTATTTCGGCGATCTGACCGGGCTGATCGAAACGGCGATCGTGCCGGCGGCGCGCCAGAGCGCCGGATGATCGGGGGCGCGCATGGCGCTGCCCGATTTCCGGGCAGGACCGGCGGTGCGGGCGAAACCGCGCGCGGATCACGGAAAATGTCATTTGCCTTTGCGCGGGCGCTGACGAACCATGGCACAATGCTGCACCGGATTCTCATCCTTCTTTTGCTTTGCGCGGGTGCCGCTTCGGCCCAGGCCCAGCGCGAAGCCGGTCTGGAACTGGTCCTGCTGGCCGATGCCTCGGGATCCATCGACGCGGGCGAACTGGCGTTTCAGCGTCAGGGCTATGCCCAGGCGATTACCGATCCGCAGGTTGTTTCCGCGATCCGCAATTCGATCTACGGCAATGTCGCGATCACCTATGTCGAATGGGCCAGCAACACCGCCGTGGTTGTCGACTGGACCATCGTCGACGGGCCCGAGACGGCGCAGGCCTTCGCCGATGCGCTGATCGGGCCGCCACGGCAGGCCTATGGCAGCAATGCCATCGGCGGTGCGTTGCTGGACGCGAAGCGGCTGATCGAAGGCAACGACATCTTCGCTCCCCGCGCGGTCATAGATTTCTCGGGCGACAGCATCCGCAATTCGTCTGGCCCGTCCATTGCCGATGCGCGCGCGGCGGTTCTGGCCGCGGGCATCACCATAAACGCGCTGCCGATCCTGCGCCCCGAAGACGGACGCCGCGCCGGCGCCAACCTTGAGGAAGAGTACGCCACCCGCATCATCGGTGGGCCGGGCGCCTTCATGGTCACCGCCGAGGGCCGCGCAAGCTTTGCGCAGACCGTGCGGCGCAAGCTGGTGCTCGAGATTTCGGGCACCACCCCTGACGCGTATCGCACCGCCGCCTGCTGCGAATGATCCGGCGGCCGCGCTAGAACACGAACATGTCGTCGTCGAACAGCGCGAGTGCGGTGTTCTGGAACACCACATCGGTGCCCTGATCGGAAAACGTCACGTCAGCGCCGGTCTGGGCCAGGTGGGCGCGGGCGTCGGCGGCGGCGGCATAGCCAAAGTCGCGGAACGCGAGGGTGTCCCAGGCTTCCAGGTCCAGCACCCGGTGATTGCCCGCGTCACCGGCCGCGAAGACGAAGGTATCGCTCATCCTGCCGCCGGTCAGGACGTTGCGGCCGCCGCCGCCGTCCAGCACATCGTCGTCGCCCTGCGC
Organism: Paracoccaceae bacterium; assembly: GCA_024742705.1. Lineage (GTDB taxonomy): Bacteria > Pseudomonadota > Alphaproteobacteria > Rhodobacterales > Rhodobacteraceae > JANSXZ01. The sequence goes on from JANSXZ010000009.1 coordinate 133,237, forward strand.
ACGCATCCATGCGGTCAGGTTGGCGGCGGTGGCGTTCACGAACTCGGGGCTCTGGCTGAAACCTTCCACGACGGTTTCGCGGGTGCCGCCTTCGGCCAGGATGTTCAGCCACCCCTGCAGGCCCGCGGCATCGCCATCGCGGCCCAGCACGTTGTTGTACAGCAGGTTCACGAAGCCGCGGTCATCGAGCGCGCCATAGGTGTTCTGGAACTCGACGCTGGCCACGAAGCCGTTGACGGCGGTTGCAAAGGGCGTGCCGCTGCCCAGCGCATCGGTCCAGCCGATGAACCCGGCCAAATCCGGCGCCCGGTCAAGCGTGGCCTGATACAGCCTGTAGACATCGTCGGACCATATGCTGTCGGTGTGCCCGGTGGCGAAGGCGCCTGCATCGGCGCGGGTGGCCGTGATGAACTCGGGGCTGTCCGAAAAGCCCAGAACGACATCGGCGCGTGACATGCCGCCGCCCAGAAGCGCCGTCCAGGCCGCCAGCCCATCGGCATCCGGGGCGCGGTTCAGCACGTTGCGGTACAGCAGTTCGACAAAGGCGGCGTTGTCCAGCGCGCCATAGACGTTCTGGAATTCGGGCGATCCGACAAACCCCGCCGCCGCGTCCGACCCGCTGAGCGCGCCGCGATAGATCTGCGCGGACCACTCCATATGCCCGGCGGCATCGGGCGCGCGGTCCAGCGTGGCCTGATAAAGCCGGAAGACCTGTGCCGAGACATCGCCCGCGAAGGCGATCTTGAACCCGTCGCCCAGCAGGTGATCGTTGCCGTCGCCGCCGGCAATCCGGTCGGCGCCCGCCGCTCCGTCGATCACGTCGTGCCCTGGCCCGCCGAACAGCACGTCATCTGCCTGCAGGCCAAGCAGCGTGTCGTTGCCCTCGAGCCCCGAAAGCGTGTCGGCCCTTTCCGTGCCGCGCATCAGGTCGTCGCCCGATGTTCCGTCGCGCTGATCGCCCGGCGCGGCAATCAGCGCCTGCACGTCGGCAAAGCCAAGCGTCGTATCGCTGAAGCGCAGGGTTTCGACCGTGGGTTCGATCCGGTCGCGGCCCTCGGCCGATTCGATCAGCAGCGCGCCGCCGTCCTGAGTGACCGTGACCGAAGTGCTGGCAACGCCGAACACGGCTTCGTCGGCATCGGCGCCGCCGTCGATGGTGTCGTTGCCAAGGCCGCCGAACAGGATGTCAGCGCCGGCGCCACCGTCAAGCCGGTTGTCGCCGGCATTGCCGCCGATGGAGTTGGCGTTGTCGTTGCCGGCGACATTCATCGCGGCAGTTCCGCGCAGTGTCGCCGCTGCGGCGGCCCCTGTCAGCCGGATCTGCGTCGCGAAGGGGGCATCTGCCGAAAACACCAGGTTGTCGGTGCCGGCATCCACCGGGCCCGACAAGGCGCTGCCTGCTATGTCGATGCGTTGTCCCGGCGCGGCGTTGTCGATCGCGGTTTGCAGGCTGGCGTAGCGGCCCAGAACCTCGCCCCCTTGCGGCGCGCTGTAGAGCGTGACAGCCCCGGCCGCCGACAGGACAACGTTGTCCAGCCCGCCGGTATCGTCGCCGCTGACGAATTCGCCTCGCACCAGAAGCGAATCGAGACTGGCCAGAACCGCGCGGATCTGGGATTCGGTGGCCACTGCGCCGCTTTCCGAACCCAGCCGCCAGTCGCCTTCGGTGCCCAGCGACAGCGAATACGAGGTCCAGTCGGTGCCGGGATGGGTGATTGCGTGCACCAGCCGCTGGCCACCCCCGGTCAGCACCACATCGTCGTTCTGGAACTGGCTGGTGGTCGCGCTCTGGCGCAGGTCAAAGCCGAAACGGCCGCCATAGAAGCTGGACTTGTCGCCCAGAAACACCGTGGGCGCCACATAGTACCAGGTTTCCCCGGTCGCGTAATCCACCGCCTCGAGGTAGCCGCCGGGGTTGCCATTGTCCGGCACATGGCGGAATTCGCGCACATCGTTGATAAAGCTCCAGCCTTCGATGCCTTCGTCGAATGTGGAGACAACCGACGGGCCGCCGCCATAGACCGGGTCGGGCGTGCCTGTCGCGAAGGCGACGGAATCCAGATCGCTGGCATCGCCCTGGCTTCCGTCGACGAATTCGCCGCGGATCTGGAGCCGTTCCAGATCGCTCAGCACCGACGAGATTTCCGTGGCGGTCGCGATGCGCCCCGACAGGCTGCCGACGCGCCATCCCGCGCCGGGCGTCAGGTTTAGGCTGTAGCCGGTCCAGTCGGTGCCGGGGTTGTCGCCGGCGTCGGCCACCAGGCTGAGGCCGGCACCGTCCAGCCGCACATCCACATCGTCGAACTGGTTTTCGGTCTGGTCCTGTTTCTGGCTGTAGGTCAGCGTGCCGCCGTAATACTGGCCCATGTCGCCCAGAAACGGTTCTGGCGCGATGAACGTCCAGACCCCGGACCCGCCTTCGGTGCCGCGCAGGTATCCGTCCGGATCGCCGCCGTTGGCCACATGGCTCTGGGTGCCGTTGCTTGTCACCCAGGCCTCGGTGTCGGCATCGAAGACCGATCCGATTCCCCCGGCCTGACCGGGTGCCATGGCGACAACCTCGTCCCATGTCATCTCGCGGTCGCCAAAGACAAACCTTTCGGTGCCGAAGACCACCCGGTCGGTTCCTTCCGACGATACGATCACGACGGCCGTGCCGCTGAGGCTGACGGCGATTTCGGTGCTGGCCACGCCAAAGCGCGCCACGTCGTTGTCCGATCCGCCGATGATGGTGTCATTGCCCGGCCCGCCGGTCAGATCGTCATCGCCCGCGCCACCCGAAAGCAGGTCGTTGCCGGCGGTGTCGGTCAGCGTGTCGCTGCCAACGCCGCCTTCGATCGTGTCGTCGCCGGCGCCGCCCTCAAGGCTGTCGTCGCCGGCGTTGCCGATGATGCTGTCATCGCCTTCGATGCCGTTCAGCGTGTCGTCGCCGCGGTCTCCGGTCATGGTGTCGGCCTGGGGGGTGCCGGTGCGGTTCTGATCCGTCACCGTCGCCAGCGCGCGGGCTTCATCGAAGCTGAGCGAAGTGTTGGTGAATACCAGCGTCTCGGTCGAGGAATGCACCTGGTCGATGCCTTCGGCGGATGTCAGTTGCAGAAACTCGCCGATGGAATCAAAGGCCACGTCGGCGCTGGAAACCGCGAATTCGGCGCGGTCTTCGCCGCCATCGCCGCGCAGGGTGTCGTTGCCGGCGCCACCGAGCAACCGGTCGTTGCCATCGCCGCCGGCAAAGAAATCGCCGCCGTCGTCGCCGATCAGCAGGTCGGCGCCGGTACCGCCCGTGACCGAGAACTGTTCGGCATTGATGAAGCGCACGCCGTTGTCCGACCAGTAGCCGGTGCTGAAATGGCGATGGGGCCCTGTGGCGGTGCTGCCCGAAGATGTCGAGATGCCCAGGGTAAAGCGGCTGAGATCCGCGATGCCGCGATCCGTTCCGTCCGACATGTCGATGATGCTGTTGCCGTGGCCGTGGGTTGCGATCACCGTGACGGTATCGTCGCCGCCGCCGGTTGTGTGGATCAGCCGTTCGACACCCGACACCGTGGTGCCGTCGGAAAACGCGAAATCGACATCGCCTGCCGCGTCGAAAACAAAGGTCTCAGCCGCGTTTTCGGCGCCGCGATCCGATGTCAGTTCGTCGATGCCCGCGCCGCCGTCGATCACGTCGGGGCCCTGTGCGCCCGCGATCATGATGTCGTCGCCGTCGCCGCCGATCAGTGTATCGATTCCGCTTGCGGCATCCAGACGGTCGGCGCCGTCCTGGCCCGACAACATGTCGTTGCCCGTCGATCCGACAAGGTGATCGTTTCCTGAACCGCCGATCACCGAGAAATGTTCGGTGTTGATGAACCGGATCCCGTTGTCTGACCAGTAGCCGGTGCTGAAATGGCGCGAAGGCCCGGTGGCCGTGCTGCCGACAGAGGTGGAAATGTCCAGCGTATGGGCCCCCATATCGGCCAACCCGCGATCGGACCCGCCCGACATGTCGACGATGCTGTTGCCCTGCGCATGTTCGGTGCGCACCGTGATGCTGTCATCGCCCGAGCCCGATATGTGGACCAGCCGTTCGATGCCTTCCACCGTTGTGCCGTCGGCCATGACAAAGCGCGCCCCGGTGCGCCCGTCGAACACGAATGTTTCGGCGGCCGTGCCGGCGCTGCGATCCGATTGCAGTTCGTCCAGACCGGCGCCGCCCTGCACCTCGTCGGGGCCGTCGGGGCCGGCGATCAGCGTATCGTTGCCGGTTCCGCCCAGAAGCGTGTCGCGACCGGTCGCGCCGTGCAGCCAGTCGTCGCCATCCCGGCCCTCCAGCCGGTCCTCGCCTTCGGCACCGACCAGCCGATCGTTGCCCGATCCGCCGATCACCGTGAAATGTTCGGTGTTGATGAACCGCACACCGTTGTCCGACCAGTAGCCGGTGCTGAAATGGCGCGACGGGCCGGTTGCCGTACTGCCCGGATTGGTGGCGATGTTCAGGGTGTACCCGCTCAGGTCGGCGATGCCGCGATCGGTGCCTTCGCCCAGGTCGATCTGGCTGTTGCCGTTGCCGTGATACCCGGTGACGGTGACCGTGTCGTTCTGGGCCGACGCGGTATAGTCCAGCCTTTCGATCCCCGCCACGACCGATCCGTCGGGCAAGGCAAAGCCGGCCGCGGCACCCGCGTCGAAGGTGAAGACCACCGACACCGTCAGATCGCTGCGATCGAGAATGGCATAGTCGTTGCCCGCGCCCCCGTCCAACCTGTCGGGCCCGCCCGTGCCCGCGACCAGACGGTCGTCGCCGTCCTGCCCCAGCAGCGTGTCGGCACCTGTGCTGCCGTCCAGCGTGTCGTTGCCCGCGCCACCCGAGAAGTGATCGTCGCCGCCCGCACCGGTCAGGACGTCGTTGCCGCCGGCCGCGATGACGGTGAAATGCTCTGCGTTGATGAAGCGCACGCCTTCGGTCCGCCAGTATCCCATTCCGAAGAACCGGTCGGGCCCGGTGGGCGTGGTGCCGGCGGTGGTGGTTATGTAGGTCGCGATATCGGAAAAGTCGGCGGTGCCGCGGTCTCCCGGCCCCGCGCCCAGATCGACCTCATAGACCGGCTGCCCCGGAACCACGGTAATGTTTGCATCTGCCATGACCTGCTCTCCCTTTTGGTCCGCGCCCGTTGTGCGGCACCGGAACCGGATCGCCGCCGGCGGACGGATGCCGCAAGAGGCACGCCGACCGCGCCTCACCAACGCATCAACACATTTGAATTTTATCCGTCCAGGAGGCCGACCTCTTGATTTTCATCAAGCCGCCGTCAGGAAATCGCGGGCACCCGCCGCCCCGAACCGCGCGGGCCACGCGCATCCGCCAGAGAACGCGCATAAATCGCCAGTGACGGATTGCGCCGTCGTCGCCAATCGTCTAGACCGTCTGCCGTGTCGCCCCTATAGCTCAGCTGGTAGAGCGCTTGATTTGTAATCAAGATGTCGGGAGTTCGAGTCTCTCTGGGGGCACCATTTCCTTTTTTGCGCGTGTAATCCCCCCTAACACCTTGAATGGGAAGGAAAATTTCGGAGTTCCATACGCCTCTTTCGGGCAGTATGTGAGGGGCTCCTGAAATGCCAGTCTCAGCACTGTTTGCTTGGCTGCATGACCACCATTTTTATAGACTTTCCAAGGGTTTGACAGGAAACTCAGCGAGAGTTCCATACACTCGCTCTTGGTATGCCTATCGGCTCTGTTGCACAAATCGGCTGATGGTCAAGCTACCCCTTTCCCCGGACACACTTATCCCACCGCCTTGGTCACGGGTATGCCGATCGCGGTGAAGCCATTCATGACGGCGACACGGATCTGAAGCTCGGCGACCTGGC
>JANSXZ010000012.1 GCA_024742705.1 Paracoccaceae bacterium
AGCCGCGGACAGTTCTTTCTTAAGGGTGTGAAACACCTCGGCGCCCATGCGCACAGCGTCGCGGATATTGTCCGCGCTGACCGGCATGATCATGAATTCCTGGATGTCGATGGGGTTGTCGGCATGTTCGCCGCCATTGATAATGTTCATCATCGGCACCGGCAGCACCCGCGCGGCGGCGCCGCCCACATAGCGATAGAGCGGCAGCGTGCTGAAATCCGCCGCGGCCTTGGCCGCCGCCAGCGATACGCCCAGAATGGCGTTGGCGCCCAGCCGCGATTTGTTGGGGGTGCCGTCCAGTTCGATCATGGTTTCGTCGATTTCGATCTGTTCGGTGGCGTCGATGCCCACGAGCGCCTCGGCGATCTCGCCGTTCACCGCCGCGACCGGGCCAAGCACGCCCTTGCCCATGTAGCGCGCTGCGTCGCCGTCGCGCCGTTCCACCGCTTCATGCGCGCCGGTCGATGCGCCGGACGGCACCGCCGCGCGGCCCATCGTGCCGTCTTCGAGGATCACGTCGACCTCGACCGTGGGGTTGCCCCGGCTGTCCAGAATCTCGCGGGCGTGGATGTCGACAATGGTGCTCATGGAACTCTCTTTGCGGCTGTTTCGAGCCTCTATACCAGCCTTGCCGGAGGCATCAACCGATGGTGGCGCTCACAGCCGGCAATCATGCGCGCCGGCGCAGTCTTTGCTCGCGGATCAGCGTGTAGAGGCCCGATGCAACGATCAGAACGGCCCCGACCCATGTCAGCATGTCGGGCCGTTCGCCGAACACCACAAAACCGATGGCCAGGGCAAAAACGATGCGGCTGTAGCGGAAGGGCGTGACGAACGATACTTCGCCGATGCGCATGGCCGCGACGATGGCGTAGTAGGACAGAACGCCAAAGGCGATCGCGGCGCCCAGCATCGCCCAGGTGCCCGCGCCGGGCCAGACCGGCGGCGCGCCGCCGGCCAGCGCCAGCACCCCGGCGGCGGGAACCAGCGTGACAAATGCCAGAAAGCTGAGCTGCATCGAAGAGGTCTGCGGGGGCACGCGCCGGGTGGCCAGATCGCGGATCGCAAGGCCGATCACCCCCTGCACCGCGAAAAGCGACATCGCATCGAAGCTTTCGCCGCCGGGCCGGATCACCAGCATGACGCCGAAGAACCCCGCGAGGATCGCGCTCCAACGGCGCCAGCCCACCGGTTCGCGCAGGAACAGCGCCGCACCCAGCGTGACCATCAGGGGCGTGGCCTGAAGAATCGCCGAGGCCGAGGATATCGGCGTCAGCGCCAGCGCGGTGATAAAGCCAACCGACCCGACCAGTTCGCCGAGGTTGCGCAGGACCACCGGCCCCGACAGCGCCGCCCGCGGCCAGAGCGGCGCCTTCTGAAGCCGGCATATGAAGCCAAACACCGTCGCACCGCCCAGCCCCAGGCACAGGACGATCTGCCACAGCGGCAAGGCGCCGGCCATCAGCTTGATGAACATGTCCTCGATCGCAAAGCCCAGCATGGCGGCAGTCATGAGGGCGGCGCCGCGCAGATTTTCCATGTGCCGTTCCTGTTTGGTGGGGAGGGTGCGCGCTCCCTTCGCGCGCGGCCGGCGAAGATGCAAGCCCTTGGCGCGGATCGGCGCCGATGCTAACCACGCCCGCATGTCGCATCCCAGCCTGATTGCCACCTGCCGGAACACGGCGATCACCGTTGCGGTTGCCGCCGGTGGCGCCTTCGCCGCGTGGCTGGTTTCGTTCCCTGCCTACCTGCTGACCGGGTCGTCGCTGGGCGTGGCGCTGGCATCCCTGGCCGGGTTGCGCCTGGAAATCGCACCGCGTTTGCGCGATGTGGCCTTTGTGGTCATCGGTCTGGGAATCGGCAGCACGGTGACGGCGGAAACCACCGAAGCAATCCAGCGCTGGCCGTTGGCCTTCGTGGTGCTTGGCCTGGCGCTGGTGGTGATGATGGCGCTGTGCAGCCTGCTGTTGCAGCATGGTTTCGGGTTCGACCGGCGCAGCGCAGTTCTGGCCTCGGCGCCGGGGCATCTCAGCTTTGTGGTGGCGCTGAGCGCGGAACTGGGGCTGGACGGGCTGCGGGTTGTGGTGGTGCAGGCCGTGCGGCTGTTGTCGTTGACGTTGCTGGTGCCGATCATGGCGTGGATGGCGGGTGTGACGATGACGGGCCTGCCGCTTGCGGGCATCGAAGGGGTGATGCCCTGGTCGCATATGGCGGTTCTGGGCGTCTTGTCGGTGGCGGTTGGTGTCGGGCTTGGGCGGTTGCGGGTGCCTGCGGCGCTTCTTGTCGGGGCGATGACCGTTTCGGGCGTGGCGCATGGCGCCGGCTGGACCCACGGGGGGCTGAACCCGGCGCTGGCGACGGTGTCGTTCGTGGTTCTGGGCGGGTTGATCGGCACCCGCTTCGTGGGCGTCGGATTCGCGACCTTTCGCTCGGCGCTGGGTGCGGGGCTGGCGATCACCTTGCTGGCCAGCCTTGTCTCGGGGATTGCGGCGCTGGTGGTGGCCTGGGCGATCGGAATGCAGCTTTCGTCGGTTCTGGCGGCCTTTGCGCCGGGCAGTTTCGAAACCATGATCGCGCTGGGCGCGGTTCTGGGGGCCAATCCGGGCTTTGTGGCGGCGTCGCATGTGGCGCGCCTGCTGATGCTGACGGTGCTGATCCCGCTGGCGCTGGGCCGGGCGCCGCGTTGAACCGCGTCACCGCTTCTTGATCGGCACCCCGAACAGTTCCAGCCGGTGACCGCGCAGTTTGTAGCCCAGTTTGGCGGCGATCTTTTCCTGTAGCGCCTCGATTTCGGGATCGACGAATTCGATCACCTCGCCGGTGTTCAGATCGATCAGGTGGTCGTGGTGCGCGCGCTCGGCGTCCTCGTACCGCGCGCGCCCGTCGCCGAATTCCACCTTCTCCAGGATGCCGGCCTCTTCGAACAGCTTGACGGTGCGGTAGACCGTGGCCAGCGAAATCCGCGGATCGACCGAACTGGCGCGGGCGTGCAGATCCTCGACATCGGGATGATCGGCGCTGTCTTCCAGAACCTGCGCGATCACCCGGCGCTGGCCGGTCATGCGCAGGCCGTTCGCCTCGCAGCGGGAGAGGATTGTTTCGGGCATGGCTTACCGGGTTGCGGCGCTGGGCTGACCGTTTGTACCGTGGCGCGTGGCACAGGGCCACCCCCCGGCGGGGCAAAACTTTGGCCATCGAAACCGCTCATCTTTGTGATGAATGATATGGGTGTGCCATGGTGTGGCCATGCCGGCATGCAAAGGGTAAGCAAAGGTCGCGGATCGCGTCTGTCCTGTCGAAAACCGGCACAGGCGCGCCCTTGCTGCGTCGTAGACAGAGCCACCGGACGAAAGGAATCAGCCCATGCCCGACGTGACCATCGTTTACTGGCGCGACATCCCCGCCCAGGTCATCGTCGGAAAGGGACGGCGCGGATCAAAACGGCAACTGGAAGAGCGGTTCGAACAGGCCATCGACCGCGCCGCCATGAAGGTGGGCGCGGACGGGTCGGACGATTATCTTGCCGAATGGCGCAAGGCCGAACCCTATACCGTAGAAGGCGATCCCGACGCCATCGCAGAAGCCGAAGCCCTTCGTCTGGAACAGGAATACGACCGCGCCCGCATCAAGGCGCTGATCGACAACGACGGATGGGCGTGACCCGCACACAGCTATGGGAGGCCGCGATGGCTCTGCTGAACTTCAAGAAACGTGACCCGCAGCCCGTGGGCGTTTCGCCCGCCGTCGAAGCCTTCCTGCGGGATTATTCCATCGAGGTCATGCCGCGCACCGCCGAGAAGGTCGACAACTTCCGCGACCTTCTGCCCGAAGGCACCCGCGTCTACATCGCGCATATCGACGGCACCCCGATCGAGGACATGGTGGCCACCGCGCGGCGCCTGGCCAATGACGGGTTCGCGGTGATGCCGCATTTCCCGGCGCGCATCATCCGCGACCGCGCGACGCTGGCGGACTGGATCGCGCGGTATCAGGGCGAGGCGGGCGTGCGCCAGGCGCTGTTGCTGGCGGGCGGCGTGAACGAACCGGCGGGCAGCTTCGACAATTCGATGCAATTGCTGGAAACCGGGCTGTTCGACAAGGCCGGTTTCACCCGGCTGCATGTGGCCGGCCACCCCGAGGGCAACCGCGACATCGATCCCGACGGCGGCGCGCGCAACGTGATGGAGGCGCTGCGCTGGAAGCAGAAGTTCAGCGAACGCACCGATGCGCAGATGGCGCTGGCCACCCAATTCGCCTTCGAGGCCGGCCCGATCATCGCCTGGGCCGACGGTTTGCGCGCGGCGGGCATCGACCTGCCGATCCACATCGGCATCGCCGGTCCCGCCAAGTTGCAGACGCTGATCAAATTCGCCATCGCCTGCGGTGTCGGCCCGTCGATGAAGGTGCTGCAAAAGCGTGCCAAGGACGTGACCAAGCTGTTGCTGCCGTTCGAACCCACCGACGTGATCGCCGAACTGGCCGCGCACAAGGCCGCCAACCCCGATTTCGGTGTCACCAACGTGCATTTCTTTCCTCTGGGCGGCATCAAGACCAACGCCCAATGGGCCATCGACAATGGCGGCGCCTCGGCCCGGCCCGCGACCCAAGCCTGATCTCCCGAAAGGACATCCATGACCCGCACCATCATCGAGAGCAAGACCAAGACGGCCATCATCGGTTTCGACCAGCCGTTCTGCGTCATCGGCGAGCGGATCAACCCGACCGGCCGCAAGAAGCTGGCCGCCGAACTGGAAGCGGGCGATTTCTCGACCGTGGAAAAGGACGCCCTGGCGCAGGTTGCCGCCGGAGCGACGGTTCTGGATGTGAACGCGGGCGTCGTCTATAACTCGAACCCCAACCCGAACGAGACCGAACCGCCACTGATGGTCGAGGTTCTCAAGCTGGTGCAGGGGCTGGTCGATGTGCCGCTTTGCATCGACAGTTCCGTTCCTGCGGCGCTGAAGGCCGGGCTGGAGGTCTGCGAGGGCCGGCCGCTTCTCAACAGCGTCACCGGCGAGGAGGACAGGCTGGAACTGATCCTGCCACTGGTGCGGAAGTACAACGTGCCGGTGGTGGCGATTTCGAACGATGACACCGGCATTTCCGAAGATCCCGACGTGCGCTTCGCGGTGGCCAAGAAGATCGTGGAACGCGCCGCCGATCATGGCATCCCGGCCCACGACATCGTCGTCGACCCGCTGGTGATGCCGATCGGGGCGATGGGCACCGCCGGATTGCAGGTGTTCGCACTGGTGCGGCGTCTGCGCGAGGAACTGGGTGTGAACACCACCTGCGGCGCGTCGAACATCTCGTTCGGGCTGCCCAACCGGCACGGCATCAACAATGCCTTCCTGCCGATGGCCATGGCCGCCGGGATGACCAGCGCGATCATGAACCCCATCGCCTTGCCGATCGGGCCGCTGAAAATCGCCGAGAAGAAGGCGGCGCTGGCCGAAAAGGGCGTGATCCTGCCGGATGACATGGATGATGAAACCTTTGTGCAGTTGATGGGCATGGGGTCGACCAAGGCGCGCGCCGGTTCGGAGATGGAGGCAATCCGCGCCGCCAACTTCCTCACCGACAACGATCCGCACGGCGCCGAATGGATCCGTTTCAACAAGCCGCCGCTGGCCGAAGGCGAAACCGCGCGCGGCCGTGGCGGGCGTGGCGGCGGACGCCGCCGCCGCGGCTGAGCCTGCGCAAAAGACGGGCGCTTCGGCCCCGTCTTTTGCGGGAATTGACGCAACCGCCGAATTCTTGCCATCTTCCTGTGGTCATTGCCTGACAGTATCGTAAGGCAACTCGAGACAGACCGCCCGGAATTCCGCCACCCAAGCGCGGATCGAAGGCTACAGGATCAGGCATGACAGCAGTTTCCATCGTTGGATGCGGATTTGTCGCGGATCTTTATCTGCGCAGCTTTCGCGTGCATCCCGGCGTGATCCTGCGCGGCGTGTATGATCGCGATCCCGATCGCGCCCGCGCCTTTGCCGCATTCTGGAATGTGCCATGCTTCGACAGCCTGGCCGCGCTGCTGGCGGATCATCCGCGCGACGGGGTGGTGCTGAACCTGACAAATCCCGGCGAACACACCGCCGTCACCCGCGCCTGCCTTCTGGCCGGGGCCCATGTGTTCTGCGAAAAACCCATGACGCTGGACATGGCCGAAGCAACCGACCTGATGGCGCTGGCGCGGTCGTCGGGGTTGCAACTGGCGTCGGCGCCGTCGAGCGTTCTGGGCGAAACAGCGCAGACCCTGGGCCACGCGCTGCGTGGCGGGGCCATGGGCACACCGCGTCTGATCTATGCCGAACTGGACGACGGGTTTGTCAGCCAGGCGCCGGTGGCCGACTGGGTTTCGCCTTCGGGGGCGCCCTGGCCTTTTGCCGATGAATTCCGCGTGGGCTGCACGCTTGAGCACGCGGGATATTACCTCAGCTGGATGATCGCGCATTTCGGTCCCGTGGCCCGCGTCGTCACCGCCAGCGCCGAGATCCTGCCCGACAAACTGGGTGTGTCCGGCGGCGCTCCGGATTTCTCGGTGGCCACGCTGTTTTTCCGCGGCGGGCTGGTGGCGCGGCTGACCTGTTCGATTGTCGCGCCGCACGATCATCGCCTGCGCGTGATCACCGATGCCGGCGTGTTGCAGGTGAACAAGGCCTGGGACAACGGCGCGCCGGTCCGGTTTCGCCGCCGGTTCGTCCTGCGGCGCCGGCTGCTTGAACATCCCATTGGCCGCCGGGTGCGGCTGGCGGCGCGCGCCACGCACCCCAAGGTCAAACGGCTGGGCGCCGCGGCGATGAATTTTGCGCTGGGACCGGTCGAGATGCTGGACGCGATCGCCGCGGGGCGCGACAGCCGGCTGGCCGGCGATTACGCGCTGCATCTCAATGAGGTGACCCTGGCGGTGCAGTCACGCGCAGCCGGCCAGGTGCAAGAGATGCAGACCACCTGCGCCCCCGCGATGGAGCCGATGCCATGGGCGCGCTGACGCTGGTGGTGACCGGGGCATCGGGCTTTGTCGGGCGCGCGGTGGTGGCCAGCGCGCGGGCGCGCGGCCACACGGTGCGCGCGCTGGTGCGCCGTGCTGATGCCGCCGCGCCGGAATGGGATGCGCAGGTGCGACTGGCGGTCGCCGATCTGGCCGGTTCCACTCCGCTCGGCGATACGCTTGACGGCGCCGATGCGGTGATCCACCTGGCCGCGGCGATGCGGGGCGACGCCACCGCCCAGCATCGCGACACGGTCGATGCCACCGATGCGCTTTGTCGGGCAATCCGGGCCTGCGCAAGACCTCCGCACCTGGTGCTGGTCAGTTCGATGTCGGTCTATGCTCATGACGCGGTGCCCCCCGAGGGCCTGTTGGATGAAACCGCCCCGCGTGAGGCACGCCCCGAACGCCGCGATCTCTATTGCCGCAACAAGATCCTGCAGGAAGACGTGGCCACCGGGCATGCCGGCGCCGGCGGTGCCGGCCTGACGATCCTGCGCCCCGGCGCGGTATACGGCCCCGGCCACCTTTGGAACGCCCATCTGGGGGTGCCGCTGGCTGGCCGGCTGGTGGCATTCTCGCGGCGCGGCGCGGTGCCGTCTGTCTATGTGAAAACCTGTGCCGATGCGATCGTGCGCGCGGCCGAAACCCGGCCGAAGGATGTGGTGAACCTGATCGATTGCCCGCCGCCGGACCGCGCCGCCTATCTGGCGGCGATGGGTTGGGACCGGCCGGTGACCGTGGTGCCGTGGCGCGTGCTCGCGACGCTGGGCCGGCTGTTCGGCCCGGTGCCGCGCCCCGGCCTGCTGCGTCCCGAAATCCTGCGCGCGCGGATGATGCCGGTGCGGTACGATACCGCCCGGATGCAGCGCCTGATGGACGGCGTACCGATGACCGGATTTGCCGAAGCCATGCGCGCCGCCCGAAAGGAAACGCCGTGAAGATCGCTTACCTTACCGGCGAATACCCCCGCGCGACCGATACGTTCATCCTGCGCGAGGTTCAGGGCCTGCGCGCCTTGGGGGCCGAAGTGATCACCTGTTCGGTGCGCACCACACCGCCCAGCCAGCACGTCGGCCCGGAACAGAAGGCCGAAGCCGCCGCCACCTTCAAGGTGCTCGACACCGCGCGCCGTCCGCTGACCCTGTTGCGGTGCCACCTTCAGGCATTGCGCGCGCCGCGCCGGTACTTCGATGCGCTGCGGCTGGCCTGGCGGACCGCGCCGCCGGGTTTGCGCAACCTGCTGTTCCAGATGTTTTACTTCGCCGAAAGCGCGGTTCTGGCGGCGCATCTGCGCGAGGCGGGTGTGACGCATCTGCACAACCATATCGCCAAATCCAGCTGCACGCTGGCAATGATCGCTTCGGCGATGTCGGGCATCCGGTTCAGTTTCACACTGCACGGGCCCGACATTTTCTTCGAACCCTATCACTGGCGGCTGGATGAAAAGATCGCGCGGGCCAGCTTTGTCGCCTGCATCAGCGATTTCTGTCGCTCGCAGGCAATGGCGTTTTCGCCACCCGATCACTGGTCCAAGCTGCGGATCGTACACTGCGGGGTCGAACCCGACCGCTATGCCCCGGGTCCGCGGGCCGCGCGGCCGACGCTGCTGTTTGTCGGGCGTCTGGCGGCGGTCAAGGGTGTGCCGGTGCTGTTCGATGCAATGGCGGATGTGATCGCGGCGCATCCCGATGTGCATCTGGTGCTGATCGGCGACGGGCCGGAACGCGCCAGCCTCGAACGCCAGTGCGCGCGCATGGGACTGTCGGCGCATGTCACCTTTGCCGGCTACCGTTCGCAGGCCGAGGTGGCCACGGCGCTTTCGGAAACCGATATCTTCGTGCTGCCCAGTTTCGCGGAAGGCGTGCCGGTGGTGTTGATGGAGGCGATGGCGGCGCAGGTGCCCGTGGTGACCACCCGCATCGCCGGCGTGCCCGAACTGGTGCAGGACGGCGTGAGCGGCCTGTTGGTGCCGCCGGGCGCGGTGGCACCGCTGGGGGAGGCGCTGCGCGCGCTTCTGGCCGATGCGGACCGGCGCCGCGCGATGGGGGCGTCGGGCCGGGAAAAGGTGACGGCCGATTACGTTTCGGCACAGGAGGCGGGCAAGCTGCTTGCGCTGTTCCGCGAAGCTGCAGGGGAGAATGCGCAATGACCGCGCCGGCCAATATCGCCGCAGTCATCATCGGGCGCAACGAAGGCGCCCGTCTGGTCGCGGGCCTGGCATCTCTGAAAGGCCAGGTTGCGCGCATTGTCTATGTCGACAGCGGGTCGACCGACAACAGCCTCGAAGCGGCGCGCGCCGCCGGGGCGCAGGTGGTGGAACTGGATCTGGAGCAGCCTTTCACCGCCGCGCGGGCGCGCAACGCCGGCTTTGACGCGCTGGATCCGGTGCCCGAATTCGTCCAGTTCATCGATGGCGACTGCATGCTCGAACCCGGCTGGATCGCCGCCGCGCTGGACGCGATGACATCCGTGGCCGATCTCGGCATCGTCACCGGGTGGCGTTCGGAGATTTACCCGGATGCCAGTGTCTACAACGGGCTGGCGGATTTCGAATGGCATCGACCGGCGGGTGACATCGAAGGCTGCGGCGGCGACATGATGGTGCGGGGCGCTGTGTTCGCGGCGGTCGGCGGGTTCAACCCTCGGGTGATCGCCGCCGAAGACGAGGAATTCTGCACCCGCGTGCGCAAGGCGGGCTGGCGGGTGCATCGGCTGCCAGAAGCCATGACGCGCCATGACGCCGACATGCTGCGGTTCGGGCAATGGTGGCAGCGCGCCATCCGAACCGGGCACGGCTTTGCCCAGGTCGGCGCGTTGCACCCGGAATACTTCGCCCGCGAACGCCAGCGCGTCTGGCTGTTCGGCGCGCTGTTGCCGGCCGTGGCCGTGGTTGCGGCGGTGGTGCAGCCGCTGGCCCTGCCGGTTGTGGCGCTGATCTATATGCTGTCTTACCTGCGCACCGTGCGCGGGGTCATGGCCGAAGGCCTCGACCTGCGCAGGGCGATGCATCAATCCGTTTTCCTCAGCCTGTCCAAGCTGCCCAATTTCTGGGGTCTGCTGACCTACCACTGGCGCGTGCTGCGCCGCCGCGACATGGCGATCATCGAATACAAGTGAGACGAGAAACATGGTAAACACCCCCTTGCGCGCCGGCATCGTGGGCGCCGGATACATCGCCTCATGGCATGCCGATACCATCCGCCAGTTGCCGGGCGTCACGCTGGCGGCCGTCTGTGACATGTCGCCGGGCGCTGCGCAGGCACTGGCCGATGGCCATGGCGCCGAAGCCTATACCGATCTGGATGCGATGATCGCCAATGCCGGGCTGGACGCGGTGCACATCCTCACCCCGCCCGACAGCCACCGCAACCTTGCCGTTGCCTGCGCCGAGGCGGGATTGCATGTTCTGGTGGAAAAGCCGGTGGCTGTCTCTGCCGCCGAAACCGCCGAAATGGTGGCCGCGGGCCAAAAGGCCGACCGGTTGATGGCGGCGGGGCACAATTTTCTCGGAATGCCGGGCTATGAGCGGCTGAAACAGGCGGCGCGGTCGGGTGCTCTGGGCCGGGTTTCGACGGCCGAGATCAACTGGTGCTTTCCGCTGCCGCCGCTTCGGTCGGGGCCCTTCGGCCTGTGGCTGATGCGCGCGCCGCGCAACCTGCTGCTGGAGCTGGGGCCGCACCTGTTTGCCTTTGCCGTCGATCTGTTCGGCCCGGTCGAGGTGACGCATCTGGAACTGAGCAAGCCGATCGCCTTGCCGTGTGGCGAAACCCGGCATCAGGGCTGGCGCGTTCTGGCGCGGGCCGGCAATGTGGACGTTACATTCAACATCTCGCTGGTTGAAACCGTCGATGACCGCAGCGTGGTCTTGCGCGGATCGAGCGCGCAGGCGCGGTTTGACTATGCCGCCGACACACTGGTGGTGCGGGGCGAAAACACCGCTGATCTGATCCTGAACCCGCTGGCCGCACAGCTTTCGCAAAGCTGGCAGCACCTGCGCGAAGGCACGGTGAATGCCGCGCGGCAGGTGCGGTCGCTGAACCGCAAGTCGCCCTATGGTCTCAGTTTTCTAGGCGCCATCGGCAGCTTTTACGACAGCATCGCGCGCGGCAGGCCGCTGGACGCGCGGTTTGACATGCTGACTGCGCAGGTTGTCATGCAGGGCATCGACGACGCATTGACGCGGTTGCCGTCGATGCCGGTGCCCGCGCGGCCCAAGGGCACGCCAAAGCCGACCGTCATGGTGATCGGAGGCACTGGATTCATCGGGCGCGCGCTGACCCGCGAACTGGTGGCGCGCGGCCACGATGTGCGCGTTGTCAGCCGTGGCCGAAACGGCCCGTTCCCCGATCTGGCCGACCGCGTCGAAACCGTGGCCGTTTCGATGCGCGACACCGCCGGATTGGTGCGGGCGATGCAGGGGATCGATACGGTGTTCAACCTTGCGAAATCCATGGACAAGACCTGGCACGACGCGCTGGTCAACGATGTGGGCGTCAGTCTCGGAGTGGCCGAAGCCGCGCGGGACGCGGGCGTGCGCCGGCTGATCTATACCGGCACCATCGCTTCCTATGACATGTCGCGGACACTGGGGCGCATCACCGAAGACACCGGGTTTGCCCGCGATATGAGCGATCGCAACATGTATGCGCGATCCAAGGCGGAATGCGAACGGCGGCTGATGCAGATGCACCACGAGAAGGGGCTGCCTCTGGTGATCGCGCGGCCCGGCATCGTGGTGGGTGCCGGCGGGCCGTTGCAACACTGGGGCATCGGGCGGTGGCATGGCGCGGGCGCGGTGCGGATCTGGGGGCAGGGGCATAACGTTCTGCCCTTCGTCCTGATCGACGACGTGACCGATGGCCTGATCCGCATGATGCAGACCGAAGGTATCGAAGGGCAGTCCTACAACCTTGTGGGCGATCCTATGATGTCGGCGCGCGATTACTTCGCCGCCATCCACCACCGGCTGGGCGCGCGGCTGAAGGTGACGCCGGGCTCGCTCATGATGTTGTTTCTGGCCGACAGTGTGAAACATGTGCTGAAGGTCGGGCTGCTGCGCCGCAAGGGGCTGAGCCGGGCATCGCTGAAGGACTGGAAATCGCGCGCGCATTACACACGTTTCGACAATGCCAAACCCAAGGCCGATCTGGGATGGGCGCCCGAAACCGATCGTGGAAAGCTGATTGAAGGCGCCATCGGCGACGCCAATTTGTTCGGCTTTTGAACAAAAGACCGCCCTATTTGTCGGTGATTGTTTCGCACAATACGGACACTGATCTTGATCGGACCCCGGCAGACGGGGCGGGGCGCGCGCGGACAATGATGGACAGCCTGATCGAACTGGAAATCGCCAAACGTTCGGCGCCCCTGCTGAGGTTGTTGCAGGACAAGGGCTATGACATCCTTGCCCCCAGGGATTTTGCATCGATCCACGCGCTGGTCGCGCAAACCGGCCGCCCGTCGCAATCGCCGATGCTGTCGCTGGCGCGCAACGATTTTTCCCAGGGCGATGCCTTCTGGCTGTTCCTGATGCAGGACGGTGTCAGCGTGGGCGGATGCGCGGCGCGATACTTCGATCTGAAATCCGAAAGCCTCGACGCCTATCTGCGCCGCACCTCGCAGCAGCAGTATCAATGCGCCAACGATCCCATCGGGCGTATCGCCGCCCCGGTGGGCCGTGAAATGGGGGGCAAGATGATCTACATGGGCGAATTGCAGCTGCGCGATACCCACCGCGGGAACTTTGCGGTGGTTGGCGCCTTCGTGCGCCTGCTTCAGGCGATTTCGGCGATCAAATGGCCCGAGTTCGACTGGATGTACGCCCTCATCCCCCATGAACACCGCCGGATCATCCCGCACTATGGCTACAACCTGCAAATCCCGCAGGCGATCACCTGGCGCGAACCGGTGCCGGCGGGCCGCAAGAACTCACATATCCTTGCGGCGCTCAAGCGCAGCCATTTCGATCACATCTGGTCTCTGGACGAGGTCGCCGACTAGATCAGCTTGGCGTGGACCAGCGTATAGCGGTTGCCGTTCTGATCGGTGACCGGGGCCATCACCCGGCGATACCGGTGCTGGATATGCGCGGATCCGATCCAGACATCTATCGCCTCGTCGGAAACCTTGTAGGGCACGCGCTCCATTTCGGCGTGCGACGCGACAACCCTGTCGATCAGCGCGGGGTCGAATTTTTCGACCGTACGCATGAAATGATCCTCGCTTTCGATCTGAAAATGCCGTGTCGCCAGGCTGTTGCGCCCCAGCCGGTAGGGGCGCATTATGCGGTCGGTTCCGGCGACCGGAAAGAACAGATCCACCCGATCGCTGAGCGCGTCGAAATTGTGTAGGCGGTTGTTCTGTGTCGCCAGCCAATCGAGAACCTCGTCGGTGCCGACCTCGAAACCGGCCCGCATCATCGCCATCTGTTCGCTGCGCAAGGCTTCGGTATAGGCCTGCGATGCGCGCTGGTGCAGGATCGAACGGCCTTCGTCAGACTGGATTGTCATCGCCGCCGAGTAATCCGAGAAATAGCTGAGCGGCACGTTGAGCACCCGCGAAAGTTGATCAACGGTGCGAATCGGTATCTCACGGTTGCGCTTGATCTGGGCGTTCAGGGTTTTGTAATTCACGCCGGCCTGTTTGCAAACGGACGAAAGGCTCTGGCCGCTCGAGTCGCACAGACGTTTGATTTTTTCCGCGACGCCGTTCATTTCTGGCTCCATTGTCTACATATGTAGATACACTATCGACAAACGTTGACACAATCCGAAATCGTGCCATGTTTGTGATTGTCACGAACGAGAAGCGGGAGCGGGCGCATGACCAGCAACAAGGAAACCGGCCTGTCCGACACTGAAGTCACCCTGATGCTGCTGCGCGCCATTCTCGATCAGAAGGATCCTACGATACAGGCCGCGCTTATCAGCAAGCTGGGAAGCGGTGCAATGGCCGAACGCGCGGCGCACTGCATGCGCGAGATGAGCCTTGCGGGAATTTCCGAATTGCTGCGCGGGTCCGGGCCGGGGGTTCAGGCCCGAACCGTTCCGCCGCGCCTGAACTGACGAGGTTCAGCCGCCCCAGGTGCGGACAGCCCCGCAATCCATATGCACGAAATCCGATCGCGAATATTTGCCCACCCCGCCCGCGCGGCAGGCCGCTGCCGCGCGGGCCATCTGCGCGACCGAACGCGAAGCCATCCGCAAATCGGCCGCCTGGCCCTGCATGTGCAGCGAATTGCGTGCGACACCGCGCGACCGTGAGCGCAGCATCGCATTGGTGGCCGGGCTGCGATAGCCCGATAGAAGCATGTAGGGTTCGTTGACATCCATCAACCGGTGCGCAGCGGCCATGATGTCTATCGTGCGCAGGTCCATGCTGAACTTGTCGTCGGTGCGCCAGTCTCGCATGAAATGGTTGATTTCGCCAACGGCGTCGCGAATGTACTTGCCCTCGATCCAGTAGATCATGTCGATCCGTTCGCCGGTCCGCCCCGAGTACATGCGGATGCGGCGTATGTCGCCCCCGCCGCGCAGGAAGCCTGCTGCATTTGCAAAGGTAGGCGCCGAGGTGAGCGCCGTAGCCGCGAACGCGCCCAACAAGGCACGCCGGGTGAACCCCGTCGTCGTAGAATCTGCCATCGTCTGCGTCGTCCCGTACGCTGTCGTTCCTGCCGGCACATGATGTTACATGCACCTTGGCCGCGGCCCGTGGGCCGCGCCCGGACATCCATCCCCAGATGTGTCACCAGCTATGACATATGGCGATTCTGAGGCCAAGACGTGATTTGTGCAACTTTTTTGAAACAAGGATTTTAGGCGAATTTTTGCGCAGAGCGTCCGTGTTTACATGTCCTTAACGGTGCAAGGTGCACAAACGCATCAATCAGGAGGTGTCGAGGGCGGGCCAAGGGATTGTGAATGGACAAGGATCGCCGCACCGGGTGAATATGCACTCGGGTTTAACGTTCCGGATTTATGAGGGTTGTTCATGTTGCCGTCTTTGCGTCTTCCCGCGGTATTGCTTGCTGCGATGGTCCTTTTGATATCGGGCCTCGCGCCGGCGCAGGCGCAGGTCACCGCCTTCAAGCAGGCCGTCGCCGAAGCCGCGTCCGACGATCCCGACGTCGCGGCCTTCTACCGGCTGAACGGATATCAACCCATATGGACAGGTGCGGGAACCGCCGATCTGGAACGCCGGCGCGCGCTGATCGAGGCGCTCGCGGCATCGGAAAACCACGGCCTGCCGCGCGAACGCTATGCGCCCGACGCCTTGCTGGCGCGGATGCGCGATGCCCGCACCACCCGCGATCTGGGGCTGCTCGAGGTCGAGATCAGCCAGGTGTTCCTGGCCTACGCCCGCGATGTCCAGACCGGCATGATCACCCCCTCGCGCATCGACAAGGGCATCGTGCGCGACGTGCCGTACCGCGACCGTGCCGCTTACCTCGTGGAGTTTGCAGATGCCGCGCCGGGCCAGTTCCTGCGCGCGTTGCCGCCCTCCACCCGCGAATACACCGGCCTGATGGTGCAGCGGCTCAAGCTCGAGCGGCTTCTCGCCCAGGGTGGTTGGGGCCCCGCTGTGCCCGCACGCAAACTGGAACCCGGCGATTCCGGGCCTGCAGTGATCGCGCTGCGCGACAGGCTGGTTGCTATGGGATACCTGCCGCGCAGTGCCGTGCGCACCTATGACAGTGGTGTCGAACAGGCGGTCCGGCGTTTTCAGGCGGCGCATGGGCTGGAACCCGACGGCGTCGCCGGCGCCGCAACGGTCGCCGAAATCAACATCGGCGTGGCCGAACGGCTGAAATCGGTACATGTGGCAATGGAGCGTGAGCGGTGGATGAATCGCGATCGCGGTGCCCGCCATGTTCTGGTGAACCTGACGGATTTCACCGCCCGGATCGTCGATCACGACCGCGTCACCTTTGAAACCCGTTCTGTCATCGGGCACCGCGATCTCGATCGTCGCACGCCCGAGTTTTCGGATGTGATGGAGCATATGGTCATTAATCCCAGCTGGTATGTTCCGCGTTCGATCATCACCAAGGAATACCTGCCCAAGCTGCGTGCCAATCCCAACGCCGTAAGCCATCTGGAAATCACCGACAGCCGCGGCCGCGTGGTGAACCGGGGCGCCGTGAACTTCGCCGCCTATTCGGCGCGGTCCTTCCCCTATTCGATGCGCCAGCCGCCCAGCAACCGGAATGCGCTGGGGCTGGTCAAGTTCATGTTTCCGAACAAGCACAACATCTACCTGCACGACACGCCGGCGAAAAACCTGTTTCAGCGCGAGGTGCGGGCCTATTCGCATGGCTGCATCCGCCTGAGCCAGCCGTTCGAATTCGCCTACGCCCTTCTGGCCCGCCAATCCGATGACCCCGAGGAGGCGTTTCATTCGGTTTTGCGCACGGGCCGCGAAACCCGTGTGGATCTGGAGCAGCCCGTTCCGGTGCACCTGATCTACCGCACTGCCTTCACATCGGCGAAGGGCGATCTGGAATTCCGCCGCGACATCTACGGCCGCGACGCCAAGATCTGGGAGGCGCTGCGCCAGCAGGGGGTGGCCCTGCGGGGCGTTCAGGGCTAAGCGTCATGGCCTGACGGATCACTTCCCGGGAGGCTGGGCAATGCCCCACACAATTCGTGAAATCGCCACCGCGCTGGGCGCACGGGCCGAAGGCGACCTCGACCTGCCGATCTCGGGCGCGGCTGAACCGGCAGATGCCGCGGCAACCGACCTGGCCCTCGCGATGTCACCAAAATACGCCGATGCTCTGGCACAGGGTGCTGCGCGTGCGGCGCTGATGTGGCCGGGCGCCGACTGGCGCGGCTACGGTCTTGGGGCCGCTATCTTTCCCGCCCGGCCGCGCTATGCCATGGCCGGGCTTACCGCCGCGCTGGATCCCGGCCCGGGGTTCGCGCCGGGCATACATCCGTCGGCGGTGATCGATCCCGACGCGCGGCTGGACGAAAACGTGTCGGTCGGCCCGCTCAGCGTAATTGCCGCCGGCGCCCACATCGGCCCCGGATCGGTGATCGGGCCCATGTGCTTTGTCGGAAAGGACGCGCGGATCGGCGCGGCGGCGCTGCTGCGCGAAGGCGTGACCGTGGCGGCGCGCGCCCGCATCGGGCAGCGCTTCATCGCCCAACCCGGCGTGCGCATCGGCAGCGACGGTTTTTCCTATGTCACGCCCGATGTCTCGGCCGCCGAAAAGGCCCGCGCGACGCTGGGTGACAGCGAGGGCGCGGCGGCCCAGAGCTATACCCGCATCCACTCGCTGGGCGGCGTCGAGATCGGCGACGATGTCGAGATCGGCGCGAACTCCTGCATCGACAACGGCACCATCCGCGCCACGCGCATCGGCGACGGCACCAAGTTGGACAACCTGGTCCATATCGGCCACAATGTGGTGATCGGGCGCGATTGCCTGCTGTGCGGGCAGGTCGGCATCGCCGGATCGGCGCGCATCGGCGACAATGTGGTGATGGCCGGCCAATGCGGTGTCTCGGACAACATCTTCGTTGGCAACGGGGTGGTCTGTGGCGGCGCGACGAAGCTGATGTCGAACGTGCCGGCCGGGCGTGTCATGCTGGGATATCCCGCCACCCGGATGGATACGCAACTGGAAAGCTACAAGGCGCTGCGCCGCCTGCCTCGGGTTCTGCGCGATATCGCGGCGTTGCAAAAGGCGGTTTTCAAACCCGGCGAGAATGAATAAACCACCGCCAAGTTTGGGCGAAAGGGGCGTCATGACGGTTTCTGCGAAAGTCATCGAAATCATTGCCGAACAGGCCATGCTGGACCCCGCCGACATCACCCACGACAGTTCCTTGCAGGATCTCGGCATCGACTCGCTGGGCCTGGTCGAGAGTATATTCGCCATCGAAGAGGCGTTTGACATATCGGTACCGTTCAACGCCAACGATCCTTCCGACAGCGATTTCGACATCACCTCGGTGGCCTCGATCGTGGCCGGGATCGAGCGTTTGATCGCCGAACAGAAATAGGACCGGGTGCCCATGCATCGCGTTGTTATTACCGGAGCGGGCACCATAAATCCGCTGGGACAATCGGTGCCCGCCACGCTTGAGGCGATGCGCGAGGGGCGCTGCGGGATCGGACCGCTCGCGTTTCGCGATGTCGATCGTCT
Organism: Paracoccaceae bacterium; assembly: GCA_024742705.1. Taxonomy (GTDB): domain Bacteria; phylum Pseudomonadota; class Alphaproteobacteria; order Rhodobacterales; family Rhodobacteraceae; genus JANSXZ01. The sequence continues at coordinate 18,147 of JANSXZ010000012.1, forward strand.
GATGATCCGCATCGGCGGACAGGTGCGCGATTTCGCGCCGGAAACCCGCTTCAACCGGCAGCAGCTGTCGCTTTATGACCGGTTCACCCAATTCACCCTGATCGCCGCCAAGGAGGCGCTCGCCCAGTCCGGGCTGGAATTCAGCGGCGAACTGGCGGCGCGTTCGGGGGTGATCCTGGGCACGGCCGGGGGCGGTGTGGGGACCTGGGACGAAAACTATCGTTCGGTCTATGAAGAGGGCAAGAACCGCGTGCACCCCTTCGTGGTTCCCAAGCTGATGAACAACGCCGCCGCCAGCCATGTGTCGATGGAGCACAATCTGAAGGGCCCGACCTTCACGGTTTCGACCGCCTGCGCGTCGTCGAACCACGCCATGGCGCAGGCCTTCGCGATGGTGCGCAGCGGCATGGCACCGGTGATGATCACCGGCGGATCGGAATCGATGCTGTGCTTTGGCGGGGTCAAGGCGTGGGAAGGGCTGCGCGTGATGTCCAAGGATGCCTGCCGCCCGTTCAGTCTGGGGCGAAACGGGATGGTTCAGGGCGAAGGCGCGGGAATCTTCGTGTTCGAGGATTACGACCACGCCCACGCGCGCGGCGCGGAGATCCTGTGCGAGGTCGTCGGATCTGGCATGTCGTCGGATGCGGGCGATATCGTGATGCCATCCAAGCAGGGCGCGGCCCGCGCCATCGAAGGCGCCCTGGCCGAGGCCCGGATCGCGCCCGACAAGGTCGGATACATCAACGCCCACGGCACCGGAACCGCCGCCAATGACAAGACCGAATGCGCCGCGGTCGCCGATGTTTTTGGCCCACATGCCGACAGCCTGATGATCTCGTCGACGAAATCGATGCACGCGCATCTGATCGGCGGCACCGGCGCGGTCGAACTTCTGGCCTGCGTGATGGCGGTGCGCGACGGGGTGATCGCGCCAACCATCGGCTATGAAGAACCCGATCCCGAATGCGCACTGGACGTGGTTCCCAACGTGGCGCGCGAGGCGGATGTGGAATATGCGCTCAGCAACGCCTTTGCCTTTGGCGGGCTGAACGCGGTGCTGGCGGTGCGCCGGATCTGATCAGAACGGCCCGTCCTCCAGAACGCCGTCGGCGCTCATCTGGGCATAGAGCAGACCCTCGCGCAGGCCGCGGTCGGCCACCGAAAGCTGATCGGTCGGCCAACACCGCAGCAACGCCTGAAGGATCGCGGCGCCCGACATGATCAGCGCCTGACGGTCCTCGCCAATGCGCGGATCGCGCCGCCGCCCGGTCGGACCCAGATCGAGATAGGTGCGGATCACCCTGTCGATCTGGTCCGAGGTCATGCGCAGCCCGTCGACCTTGGTGCGGTCATAGCGCTTCAGGCCCAGATGGCTGGCGGCAACCGTGGTCACGGTGCCCGATGTCCCGACAATCTGAAACCCCGCGCGCGCCTGTTCGTCCTTGTAGGGGGCGAATTCGGTCAGGTTTTCTTCGAAGAACCAGCTCATCAGCGCGAAACGCGCCGAATCGTCCTCGACATCGTTGAACTGGTCGCGCAGCGTCGCGACGCCCAATGGCACGCTGATCCAATCCACCACCTTGGCGGCGGGAAAGGGGCTTTCGGCGGGGTGGAAACCGGCGTGCAGCCGCATGATCGCCTTGGGCCGGTCGCGCCGGGGCACCGACGCGAGATCGATCCACACCAGTTCGGTCGAGCCGCCGCCTATGTCCACGACCAGCAGGTTTTCGGTTTTCGTCGAAACCAGTGGCGCGCATGAAATCACCGCCAGCCGGGCCTCTTCCTCGGGTTGGATGATCTCCAGTTGCAGGCCGGTTTCACGGCGTACCGTGCGGATGAAATCGCGCGCGTTGTGTGCCCGGCGGCAGGCCTCTGTCGCCACAAGCCGCATGCGCGAAACCTTGTTGCGACGCAGCTTTTGCTGGCAAATGCGCAAAGCTTGCACGGTGCGCGCCATCGACGCCCGCGACAGTCGGCCTGATTTCTCGAGTCCGGCGCCAAGCTGCACCGACTTCGAGAAGCTGTCGACCACATGGAAGCCGCTGCCCTTGGGTTGGGCAATCAGCATCCTGCAGCTGTTCGTCCCCAGATCCAGCGCAGCATAAAGCGCATCCGGTTCCGGAGGCAGGGGCGCGGGGCTTTCGACCGCTATGGGGAACGCGCCCGCACCGTCGGGACGCTTGGGCGCCATCTGTCACGCCCTCCGATTTCGAGTTGTAACCAAAGTATGACGCATTGCCGATCCGCGCAAGTGGGCGTATGGGCGCCGAACGGGGTGCGGCCGCCGACAATGTCGTTTTGCGCCGCGCATCGTCGGCCCCGTGGCTTGTGCCGCGGGTCGCCAGGCGCGAAACTCGGGCCGACGCGCCACCCCCCGGTCGGCGCCCCGAGCAAGGACACAGCAGGGCAGATGCACGACATTTTGGCAGGGTTTCGCGCTGCGCTGGGATTGATCGCGACGTTTGATGCCGAACTGTGGGACATCAGCCTGCGGTCGCTTCAGGTCAGCCTGTCGGCGCTGGTCATCGCCTCGGCCATCGCGATTCCCCTTGGCACCTTGCTGGCGGTGCAGAGATTCCGTTTCCGGCGGCTGGTGATTTCGGTGATCAACGCGCTGATGGGATTGCCGCCGGTGGTGGTGGGGTTGATGGTGTATCTGCTGCTGTCGCGGTCGGGGCCGTTCGGCGTATTGGGGCTGTTGTTCACGCCCTGGGCGATGATCGTGGCACAGGTGATCATCATCACGCCGCTGATCGCATCGATTGCGCATCAGGCCATGCGCGAACTCTGGGCCGAATATCACGATCTGCTGATTTCGCTGAATGCGCGCAAATCGCAGCGCATCGCCACGCTGATATGGGACGGCCGGCGCAGCCTGCTGACCGCCGCGCTGGCCGGCTTTGGCCGGGCCATAGGCGAGGTGGGCGCCATCATGATCGTCGGCGGCAACATCGACCAGGTCACGCGGGTTCTGACCACGGCGATCGCGCTGGAAACCTCGCGCGGGGATTTTGCCCTGGCACTGGGGTTGGGGTTCGTGCTGATCGGGCTGGCGCTGATGGTCAGCCTGGCCACCCACTGGCTGTCGCGCACCGAAAGCGGCGAAAGATGGTAAACGCGATGTTTCCGCTGGCGTTGCAGGGCGTGACGGTTGCCCGGCGGGGCCGCCCGGTGCTGGGCCCTGTGGACCTGGTGCTGGGGCAGGGCGGGCCGACGATGATTCTCGGGCCGAACGGATCGGGCAAGACAACACTGTTGCGGGTCATGCACGGCCTTGAACGGATCGGCGCGGGATCGGTGGGCTGGCAACGCGACGCCCCCGACCGGCGCGCCTTTGTGTTCCAGACGCCGGTGATGCTGCGCCGGTCGACGATCGAAAACCTGTGCTATCCCCTGCGGTTGCGGGGTGTGGGGCGGGCCGATGCGCGGCAGGCCGCGGCCGGATGGCTGGCGCGGATCGGACTGTCGGATCACGCCCACCGCCCGGCAACGCGGCTGTCGGGGGGCGAACGCCAGAAACTCGCGCTGGCTCGGGCGCTGATCGGGCAGCCCGATGCGGTGTTCCTGGACGAACCTTGCTCCAATCTCGACGGCCACGCCACCCGCGAGATCGAAACGCTGTTGCGCGCGGCGGCGCAATCGGGCACACGGATCGTCATGGCGACCCATGACATGGGGCAGGCGCGCAGGCTGGCGGCGGATGTTGTCTTTCTGGTGGCGGGCCGGATTGTAGAAACCGGCGCGGCGCCGGCCATTTTCGCCGCACCAAAAACGCCGGCGTTCCGCGCCTTTCTGAACGGAGATATCGTGACATGAGACAGCTTGCACTGATTCTGGCCCTGCTGCTGGCGGGCCTGCCGCTGCGCGCGGACGAGATGAAGATGGCGGTGACCACGTCGTTCCAGAATTCGGGATTGGCCGATGTGCTTTTGCCGGCGATCAAGGCGGATCTGGGGCTGGACCTGCGGCTGCTGGTGGTGGGCACCGGGCAGGCATTGCGGCTGGGTGCCGCGGGCGATGTGGATGCGGTGCTGGTGCATGCGCGCGCCGCCGAGGAGGACTTCGTGGCCGCCGGCCACGCCACCCGGCGACGATCCCGCCGGCATCGCCGTGGCGCGGAATGCGGCGGGCGCGTTCAACCGCATCGCCAGTGCCGGCGCCGCCTTTGTGTCGCGCGGCGACGACAGCGGCACCCACAAGGCGGAACTGCGGATCTGGGACCGCGCGGGAACGGATGGCGGGCCGTCCGGGCGCTGGTATCGGTCGGTTGGCGCCGGAATGGGCGCCGCCCTGAACACCGCCGCCGCGATGCAGGCGTACATCCTGACCGACCGGGCCAGTTTTCTGAACTTCGGCAACCGGCGCGGCCTGAAGATCCTGTTTGCCGGCGATCCGGCCCTGTTCAACCAATACGCGTACCTGCCGGTCAATCCGGCGCGGCATCCGCACGTCAATCACAGTGCCGCGCAGGCGCTGGAAGGCTGGTTGACCAGTGCGCGCGCCGCCGGTCTGATAGATGGTTACACCCTGGCCGGGGAACGGCTTTTCACGTTCAACGCGGTGCGCTAGCCGCGGCCTTCGAAAAGCTGCGCATAGTCCGCGCGCAGCACGTTCTTTTGCACCTTGCCCATCGTGTTGCGCGGCAGCGCGTCGATTGTCAGGATCTGGCGCGGATGTTTGTAGCGCGCCAGCGCCGCCGCGACCGCGCGCATCAGGGCATCGGGGTCAGGGGCGGCGCCTTTGTCGGGCACCACCAGCGCCAGAACGGTTTCGCCAAAGTCCCGGTGCGGCACGCCGATCACGGCGCTTTCCAGCACACCCGGCTGATCGTCGAGGACCAGTTCGATTTCCTTGGGGTAGATGTTGTAGCCACCCGAGATGATCAGATCCTTGTCGCGCCCGACAATCTGGAGGTATCCGTCAGCGTCGAGCCGCCCCAGATCGCCGGTGATGAAAAACCCGTTGTCGCGCAGTTCGGCCGCGGTTTTCTCGGGCATGTTCCAATAGCCCTTGAACACGTTGGGGCCGCGCACTTCGATCTGGCCGACATCGCCCGCAGGCACGTCGGCGCCGGTTTCGGGATCGGCGATGCGCAGTTCGACCCCTGGCAGGGCAAACCCCACCGTGCCCGCGCGGCGTTCGCCGTCATAGGGATTGGAGGTGTTCATGTTGGTTTCCGTCATCCCGTAGCGTTCCAGGATGCGGTGCCCGGTGCGGTCTTCGAACCGGGCATGGGTTTCGGCCAGCAATGGGGCCGAGCCCGAGATGAACACCCGCATATGCGCGGTGGCGGCCCGGTCAAGGCGCGGATCGTCCAGCAGGCGGGTATAGAACGTGGGCACACCCATCATCGCGCTGGCGTCGGGCAGCGCGGCCATGATCGCATCCAGATCGAAGCGCGGGTGAAAGATCATGGCGCCGCCGGCCACAAGGCTGACGTTGGAAGCCACGAAAAGGCCGTGCGTGTGAAAGATCGGCAAGGCGTGGATCAGAACGTCGTCCGCCGAAAACCGCCAATGGGCGGCCAGGGTGCGCGCGTTCGACACCAGGTTCTCGTGGCTCAGCATGGCGCCCTTCGATCGCCCGGTGGTGCCCGAGGTATAGAGAAAGGCGGCCAGATCATCGGCACCGCGCGCAACGGTCGCAAAGGTGTCTGGCGCGGCGTCCGCGGCTTCGGCCAGCGATCCGGTGCCATCGGCGTTCAGCACCGCCAGACCTGCGCCCGCCGCTTGCGCCACCGGCGCCAGGGCGGTCTCGGCGGCCGCGCCACAGACCAAAAGCGCGGCGCCGCTGTCCTCGGCGAAATAGCGCACTTCGCTTGCGGTATAGGCGGTGTTCAGCGGCAGGAACACCAGGCCCGCCTGCGCGCAGGCCGCATAGAGCGCAAGCGCATCGGCGGATTTTTCGATCTGCGCGGCCACCCTGTCGCCGGGGCGCAGGCCGGTTTGCGTGATCGCATGGGCAAGGCGCGCCGCCCTTCGCAGAAAGGCGTCGTGGGTGATGATGCGCCCGTCGGGCAAATGCAGGAACGCGGTGCCCTTGCCGCTGTGCTGTCCGAATAGGGCGTCAAAGAGATGATTTGCCAAGGCGGGTGCCTATCGTTCTGGAATTGAAAACGGTGGTTGCGGGCGCGCCGTCAGCCCGACGAGGCGCGGCGCAGCGCCTCCAGCGCATCGGGACGGTCGAGCGCGGATTTACCGATGTCGAGGCCATGTTTGTCGGGGGCCGCGTGGCCGCGCAACAGGGTCTGAAGATCGGCCTGAACCTCGGCGGGCAGGGCCGCCTGCGTGCGGTTGTCGACCAGCAGCGATTCCGCGGCAATACCTTCGGCATAGATGATGTGATGCCGGTCGAACAGGATCTGGACGTATTCGACAAACCCGCCTTCCTCGATGCGCACCGTATCGCCGTTGACCAGGTGGCGCGCCTTGATCAGCACCTCGGGCTGGCCCACGCCCAGACGGTCCGAACGTTGATAGATGAACAACCGGTGGTCGGGGCTGACCAGCAGATCGTTTGCGTTGTTCAGAACGCCCTTGGCGATGCGCACCGGCGCGAAGGCGCCCACGCCGCGTACGGTGCTGTGGCCGATCCACCGGACCGCCTGCGCGCCCTCATCGCGGGTCAGAACCCGGTCGCCGGGGGCGATGTTCTCGATCGGCACCTGCGCGCCTGTGGCCATTGTTATGCGGGTGCCGCGGGTGAAGGCGACTGTTGCGATGCGGGCAAAGCGGGCCGCAGCGCCGGCGCGTTCGGCGCCCACCAGAACATAATCGGTGCGCGCGCGCAGCGCCGCCAGCGGCAGGATGTAGGTCTGTGCCACATGGTCCGATGCGTCCACCTCGATCAGCACCAGCGCCTCGGCGGTGCGGCCATCGGGCGACATCAGCGTGGTCAGGCAATCCAGGTGAACCCGCGCGCCGATCCGGCCCGCGCCGCTGGCTTCGCCAATCTCGAGGGCCCCGGTTTCGTCCATCCGCAGCGTCAGCCGCAACAGGCGCGCATCGGCGGCAAGGCTGTAGACATCGTCGGGCACCAGATCCGCCAGCCCGCCCATCGCATCGCCCTGATTGGCCCCGCGGATCGCCCGCAGGGCATCGGCGGTATAAACCTGCATCGACTGGGCTGGGCTGAAGCTGCGCGTATCGGTCACGGCGGTTCCTTGGACGGTGCAACGACCACAGGCTAGGAGTGCTGCGCGTCCGGGTCAATCGGTGGTGTTTCGCTGGCATCTGGTTTGTTGCGGGTGTTACCTATGCGTCGTTGGAAAAACTGGGAGACTGAAGATGGATCTGGGAATTGCGGGCAAGCGCGCGTTGATCTGCGCCAGCAGCAAGGGGCTGGGGCTGGGCTGTGCCGAAGCGCTCGCCGCTGCGGGCGTGAATCTGATCATGAACGCGCGCGGGGCCGAAGCCCTGAACGCCTCGGCCGAGGCGATTCGCGTGGCGCATGGTGTTGAGGTGACGGCCATCACCACCGATATCACCACCGCCGAAGGCCAGTCACAGGTTCTGGCGGCGGCGGGCGATGCCGACATCCTCGTCACCAATGCGGGCGGTCCGCCGCCGGGCATGTGGTCGGATTGGGACCGCGAGGATTTCATCAAGGCGCTGGACGCCAACATGCTGACGCCCATCGCTCTGATGAAGGCGATGTTGCCGGGCATGATGGACCGCGGATGGGGCAGGGTGGTCAACATCACGTCGCAATCGGTGCGCGCGCCGATCGGCGTGCTGGGGCTTTCGAATGCGGCGCGCACCGGGCTGACAGGGTATGTCGCCGGCACCGCGCGGCAGGTGGCGGGCAAGGGTGTGGTGATCAACAACCTTCTGCCCGGTATCCACGCAACCGATCGCGCCGATGCGCTGGACGGTGGCGTGGTCAAGGCGCAGGGCATCACGCTGGACGAGGCGCGCGCGAAGCGCGCCGCGACGATACCGGCGGGGCGCTACGGCACGCGGCACGAGTTCGGCGCGGCCTGTGCGTTTTTGTGTTCGCAGCACGCCGGGTTCATTGTCGGCCAGAACCTGCTGCTGGACGGTGGCGCCACCAACCTGACGATGTAGCGCCGTCGCGGCGTGTCGGGGGGGCGGTCGGCACGGGCCCCCGCCACGCCCGAGGCTTGCACCGGGTCGCGCCCGTTGGTATCGGGCACGGATCCGATGACGCTGATCGGGACAAGGCAACGAGGCTTTCTTGCGCGCGCATCCTCCTCCGGGCACCCCAAGGCTGGAAATCCGCCATCTGATCCGCCGCTTTGACGGGCGCGCGGTGGTGGACGATGTGTCGCTGCGGATCATGCCGGGGCAGGTCACCTGCCTTTTGGGCCCGTCGGGCTGCGGCAAATCCACCACCCTGCGGATGATCGCCGGCGTCGAAATGCAGGACAGCGGCGAAATCTACGTCGATGGCGCCCTGATCTGCGACACCGTCCATCGTGTGCCGCCCGAACGGCGCGAGATCGGCCTGATGTTCCAGGATTTCGCGCTGTTTCCGCATCTGTCGGTTGCGGGCAACGTCGCCTTTGGCCTGTCGGGCACGCGGGCCGAGAAACGCGCCCGCGTTGCGGCGCTGCTCGAGCGGGTGGATCTGCTGGATTACATCGACGGCTATCCGCATCAACTTTCGGGCGGGGAACAACAGCGCGTGGCGCTGGCCCGCGCGCTGGCGCCGCGTCCGCGGATCATGCTGATGGACGAGCCGTTTTCAGGGCTCGACAACCGCTTGCGCGACGGCATCCGCGACGAGACGCTGGCCTTGCTGAAGGAAGAAGACACCGCCGTTCTGCTGGTCACCCACGAGCCGGAAGAAGCGATGCGCATGGCCGATGAGATCGCCCTGATGCGCAGCGGCCGCATCGTGCAGCAGGGCGCACCCTATAATGTCTATACCCGGCCGGTGGATCGCGCCGCCGTATCTTTCTTCAGTGATACCAATGTGTTGCGGGCCAAGGTTCAGGGCGCCCTGGCGATGACACCCTTCGGCCGCTTCCTGGCGCCCGGCGTGGCCGACGGCACCGAGGTGGATATCGTCTTTCGGCCGCAGCATGTGCGCATCGATTTCGACCGTTCGGGCAAGGGCCCCGCACCGACCGCATCGGACGGCACGCCGGCGCGCGGCGTCGTCGAGCGGGCGCGTTTCATGGGCAACGAAAGCCTGGTTGAATTCCGCATGGACTACGACGGTTCGGTGCTGAAGGTCACGGTTCCGAATGTCTTCCTGCCGGGCAAGGGCAAGGCGATGTGGCTGACCATCCGGCGCGACAGGTGCTTTGTCTTTCCGTCTCAGCCGCGGTAATCGGCCAGCGTTCTGCCCGGCTCGTCCACGAACAGTTCGGGCAGTGGATCGGCCGCTTCGATCAGATCGATACGGAACTCGCGGAAATCCCCGCGCATTTCGCACCAGGCGGTCAGGATCCACGCCCGGTGCGCATAGGCCATCCGCAGTGGCCGGACCCGCCGGGCGGTGATGCGGCCCTCGGGGTCGCAATAGGTCAGCCGCAGTTTCTGGCGCGTCTTGATGGCGGTGCGCAGAACCGCCCGATGCCCAAGGCCGCGCGCCGCGTTGGCAAAGGGCGAAACGGCGGTTTTCCACTGTGCCACGGCGGGGATTGCTTCGGTGGGCAGCGCGGCGTCGATCTTTTCGGCCAGCCGCAGCGCCGCCGCTTTCAGATCGGGATCGCCGGCTTCGGCGACGATGGCTACACCCAGGTTCAGCGCGTCGAGTTCCGCCTCGCTCAGCGACAGCGGCGGCAGCGCCACCTCGCGCGCCATGCGGTAGCCGGTGCCGCGCGTGCCGCTGACCGGAAATTCCGAAGCAGCGAGCCAGTCCATGTCGCGGTAGACGGTGCGCACCGAAACGCCGGTGCGCGCGGCGATGTCGCTGGCGCGGTGGGTATGGCCGTCGCGCAGGATGTCGAGGATATCAAACAGTCTGTCGCTGCGCCGCATGGTTCGCTCCTGACATCAAAATGTCAGGAGTGTGCGGCACGGTCAAGGCCTGGCCGGAAATCCGGGCCAGGGCGCGCGCGCCTGGCGGTTTGTGTCTTTTCCCCGGCGGCGCCGGCGCGATACCACCGACAAAACGATTCCGCGCATTGCGCACCAAAAGGAGTGTGAAGACATGTTGAACAATATCGGCCTGCCCGGCCTTCTTCTGATTGCGGTTGTGGTTCTGGTTCTGTTTGGCCGGGGCAAGATCAGTTCGCTGATGGGCGAGGTGGGCAAAGGCATCACGTCGTTCAAGAAAGGCATCAACGAAGGCACCAAGGAGCTCGAATCGGCAGAAACCGACGACGCCGCCACCGCGCCGCGCGCCGATGCCAAGACCGACATGAACATCGAAAAAGACAAGGTCTGATCGCGAATGTTCGACATGGGCTGGACCGAGCTTCTGGTCATCGGCGTTGTGGCGCTGATCGTTGTGGGGCCGAAGGATTTGCCGGTGCTGTTCCGCAGCGTTGGCCGCTTCGTCGGCAAGGCCCGTGGCATGGCACGCGAGTTTTCCAGCGCCATGAACGAGGCGGCGGATCAATCCGGCGTGCGCGATGTGGCGAAGTCGCTGAAATCCGCGACCAATCCGATGGGCGCGGCTCTGGACGGGGTCAAGGATGCAGCGAAGTCGATGACCGAGTTCGATCCTGACAGCGAGACCGGGAAACTGGCCGCCGACCGCGCCGAGAAAGCCAAGAAGATACAGGCCGCGTCGGCCCGCGCCGCCGCCGAGCGCAAGGCGCGCGAAGCCGCCGAGGCGCTGGCCAAGGCCGAGGAATACGAGGCCGAATTGGCTCGGCCGGGCCCCGAGGATCGCGAGAAATGAGCCACCCAGACGAGATAGAGGACAGCAGCGCCCCGTTGATCGAGCATCTGGCCGAATTGCGCCAGAGGCTGATCAGTTCGGTCATCGGGTTTCTCATCGGCATGGTGATCTGCTTTACCGTGGCCACGCCGATCTTCAACTTCCTGACCGCACCGTTGTGTCAGGTGCTGGCCGAGCGTGGGCAGGATTGCGACCTGATCTTCATCAGCCCGCAAGAAGGCTTTTTCGTTGCCATCAAGGTATCGCTTCTGGGCGGTCTGATGCTGGCGTTTCCGTGGATCGCCTTGCAGATGTGGCGGTTTGTGGCGCCGGGCCTCTACAAGAACGAAAAGGGTGCCTTCCTGCCCTTCCTGATCAGTTCGCCGGGGATGTTCCTGGCCGGCGCGGCCTTTGCGTTTTATGTGGTCACGCCGCTGGCCTATGATTTCTTCCTTGGGTTCCAGCAGTTTGGCAGCGGCGGCGAGGCGGTGCCCGGCGAGGCTGCGCCGCTGTCGGTGGTGTTCCAGGGTTCGGCGCAGGAATACCTGAACCTGACGATCAAGTTCATCGTCGCATTCGGGCTGTGTTTCCAGTTGCCGGTGCTTCTGACGTTGATGGGCAAGGCCGGGTTGGTCAGTGCCGAGGGCCTCGGCAACGTGCGAAAATACGCGGTGGTGGGTATTCTGGTTTTGGCCGCGCTGGTCACGCCGCCGGATGTGATCACCCAGGTGATCCTGTTCGTGGTGGTCTACGGGCTGTACGAGGTGTCGATCTTCCTTGTGCGCCGGGTCGAAGGCAAGCGCGAGGCGCGGTTGCGGGCGGAAGGCTTTTACGATGACGAAGACGATTTCGCCGACGGGGACGACCTGAAGTGACCGACCCTCTTGAACGGATCGCCGCGGCGCTGGAGCGTATGTCGCCAGCGCCGCTTTCGGCCCCCGATTTCGATGCGGCTTCGGCCTTTGTGTGGCATGTCGAACCGGATCGCCTGACCCCGGTGCCCCATGCGGATTGGATCGATGCCGATCTTCTTCTCGGCGTCGATCGGGCGCGCGACACGCTGCTCGACAACACCCGGCGTTTCGCGGAAGGGTTCGTGGCCAACAACGCGCTGTTGTGGGGCGCGCGCGGCATGGGTAAATCCAGCCTGGTCAAGGCGGTGCACGCGCGGCTGAACGCGCGCCATGCCAACCTGAAGCTGGTGGAATTGCAGCGCGAGGATCTGCCGTCGGTCGGGCGCCTTCTGGCGTTGCTGCGGCAGGCGCCGGGCCGCTTCGTGCTGTTTTGCGACGATCTTTCGTTCAGCCACGACGATCAGCACTACAAGAGCCTCAAGGCGGTTCTCGACGGTGGCATCGAAGGCAGGCCGGACAACGTGGTGCTCTATGCCACGTCCAACCGGCGCCACCTGATGCCCCGCGACATGATCGAAAACGAACGCGCGCGCGCGATCAACCCCGGCGAGGCGGTCGAGGAGAAAGTCTCACTTTCGGATCGCTTCGGGCTGTGGCTGGGGTTTCATCCCTGCTCGCAGGACGATTACCTTGCGATGATCGATGCCTACTGCGCCGCCTATGGCGTGCACAGCGATCCCGAAACCCTGCGGGCCGAGGCGATCGAATGGCAGGCAACGCGGGGCGCGCGATCGGGGCGCGTGGCCTGGCAGTTCTTTGTCGATCTGGCCGGGCGGTCGGGCGTGCGTCTGGCGCAATTGCCGCCGGGCTGATACCGCGAAGGGGCCGCCCCCGCCGAAGGTCCGTTCCATGCGTAGCCCGCCCCATATCGTCACGCTGATCCTGCTGACCGCTGCCGCAACCGTTTCGCTGAACATGTTCCTGCCGTCGCTGGTGAACATCGCGCGGGATTTCGAGGCCGATTATGCGGTGGTCAGCCTGGCGGTGGGCGGATACCTCGCGGTGACGGCGGTGTTGCAGGTGGTCATCGGGCCGGTATCCGACCGTTACGGGCGGCGGCCGGTGATCCTGGCGGCGCTGGTTGTCTTTGCGCTGGCGTCGGTGGGTTGCCTGCTGGCGCAATCGGTCTGGGCGTTCCTCGCCTGGCGCATGGTGCAGGGTGCGGTGATCGCCGGAGCCGCGCTGTCTTCGGCGGTGGTGCGCGACATGATGCCGCCGAAACAGGCGGCGGGGCGGTTGGGCTACATCGCCATGGCCATGGCGGTGGCACCGATGCTGGGCCCGATGCTGGGCGGGTTTCTGGACGTGGCCTTTGGATGGCGCGCCAGCTTTGCGGTGTTCGCCGCGATGGGGCTGGGGCTTTTGCTTCTATGCTGGATCGATCTGGGCGAAACGCATCACCGGCGCGCCACGTCGCTGGGCGCGCAGTTCGCGACCTATCCGGCCCTGATCCGGGCGCCCATGTTCTGGGGCTATGCGCTGTGCAAGACATTCTCGACCGGCGCGTTCTACGCCTTTCTGGCGGGCGTGCCGCTTGTGGCGCGGGATGCCTTCGGGATGCAGCCGGGCGAACTGGGGCTCTACATCGGGTCGATCACCGGCGGCTTCTTCATGGGCAGCTTCATCGCGGCGCGGATGGCACCCCATGCGGCATTGGCGACAACGATGCTGACCGGGCGTATGGTGGCCTGTGGCGGCCTGACGGTCGGGTTGATCCTGTATGCGGCCGGCTTCCAGCATGAACTGGCGTTGTTCGGCCCAACGCTCTGCGTGGGAATCGGCAACGGGATCACCATGCCGGGCGCCAGTTCCGGGGCGATGTCGGTGCGTCCCGATCTGGCAGGCAGTGCCGCGGGGCTGGCCGGTGCCATGACGGTTGCGGGCGGTGCTGTTCTGACCACGCTGTCGGGCGCGGTGGTGCCGGCGACGGGCGGAGTGCCCGTGCTGTTGTGGCTGATGCTGGCGGCTTCGGCGCTGGGGCTGGCGGCGGCGGTCTGTGTGGCGCGCGCCGAAGCGCGCGGCCCTCAGTTGACGTAGGGGGTGGGATCGACGCTGTCGAACCCTTCGCGCACCTCGAAATGCACATAGGCATCCTTGCCGGGGCGCACCTTGGCCAGCGTCTGACCGCGCGTGACGCTGTCGCCCTTGTCGACCAGGATATCGGTCACATTGGCGTAGACGGTCAGAAGGTTGGGGCCGTGGCGCACCACGATGATCGGCACGCCGTTGGAATCCTCGGTGATCGCGGCCACCGTGCCCGCCGCCGCCGCACCCACGCCTGATCCGGGTTCCGCGGCGATATCGAGGCCCTCGTTGCGGCCCTTGGAATAGTCGCGGATGATGCGCCCGCGCACCGGCAGATCCATGCGCGACTGGCGTGGCGCGGCCGTGGTTTCGCCGACGTCGGCCACCACCTCTTCCGAGACGGGCCGCGTTGTGGTCAGGGGTTCCACATCCTCGTCGGGCAGGGGGCTGGCGGCGCTGGGCGGCACCGGCGTGGGCGTGCCGCTGCCCGGTGGCGGAACATCGGCGGGCTGTTCGGTGCGGCGCGGCGGGATCGCTGCGGCGACCGGGATCAGCAGGTATTGTCCCTCGCGCAGCGCGAAATCCGGGCCCAGTCCGTTCCAGTCGGCCAGCGACCGCACCGGCACCTGATAGAGCCGGGCGATGGTATAGGCGGTTTCGCCGCGTTCGACCTTGTGGCGGATCGGTTCTGGCCCCAGGTCGGGGCGTTCGGTTGCCGGGGCAGGGGCGGGGGCCAGCGCGGTGGTTGTCACGGGCGCGGTGCCGGGCGTGGTGTCCGGCGCGGTTGCGATCGCGGCACCGGCCAGCAGCGTGATGTCGATGGCGCCGGGGGTGCCGGGCGCCGGTTCGGATACGCGGCGCGGCAGCGCGAGAACCTCGCCGCCACGCAGTTTCACATCCGGCGGGATGCCGTTGAAACGGGCCAGCGCGGCGCTGTCCACCCCGACCCGCGCGGCCACGTCGGCCACCGTGTCGTCGGTTCGCGCCAGCGCAACCTGATAGGTGGGATAAGAGATCACGCCGCGGGCATCCGGGGCGGGCCTGTTGGCGGTCGCGCGGGCATCGCGCACGGCCTCGGCGGTGCTGAAGCCGCCGACATTGCCGCGCAGGTCATAGTCCAGAGGTTGCGAGCAGGCGGCCAGCGCAATGGCCACCGCGCCAAGCGACACCTGGGTCAAAATCGAACGCATCCCGATATCCTCTTGCCCCTTGTTCTGCGGGGCTTTGCCAAACCGTTTTCGCCTCAACCGTCCTTGCCCAGCCCTTCCAGAAGCGGGACAAACCGCACGGGTCGCAATTCGTCGTAGACCGGCCCGCTTTCGGTGCGCCGCACGCGGATCAGCGTCTGAACCGTGTCCGACTGTCCCACCGGGACAACCATGATACCGCCGATCTTCAGCTGTGCCAACAGCGGCCCGGGCGGATCCTCGGCGGCGGCGGTCACGATGATGCGGTCGAACGGCGCCTGATCGGGCAACCCGTGCGAGCCATCGGCGGTAAAAGCCGTGATATTGGCGAGTTGCAGTTCCTCGAACACCCTGCGCGCCTCGCGCACCAGCCGGATGTGCCGGTCGACGGTATAGATCCGCCGCGCCAGCTTGCTGAGGATCGCCGCCTGATAGCCCGATCCGGTGCCCACCTCGAGCACCTTGTCGCGCGGGCTGACCTGCAAGGCCTGCGTCATCAACCCCACGACCGAAGGCTGGCTGATGGTTTGCCCGCAGGCGATCGGCAGCGGCATGTCTTCATAGGCACGTTCGGAAAACAGGCCGCGCACGAAGGCGCCCCGGTCGATCTGCTCCATGGCCGACAGCACACGCCCGTCCGTCACCCCCTTGGAGCGCAGAGCGTAGAGAAACTGCATCTTGGTTTCGGCCGCCGGTCCGGTCATGCGCGTTCGATCGACCGATGCGCGTCAAGAACGTCATGCGCTGTCAGGTCGGCGCGCATTGGCGTGACCGAGACGTACCCGTCCAGATTCACGGCAGCATCGCTGCCTGCGGCGGTCGGCTCTTGCTGATTGCCACCCTTGATCCACAGGAACCGCCGGCCCGAAGGCGACAGATGCGGTTCGACGCCGAACCTGGTGTTGCGGCGAAACCCCTGCGGGGCGATGCGAAATCCCTTGACCCCGGCGGCCGGCACCGGCGGGAAATTCACGTTGTAGAACAGCCGGTAGTCGGCGGTTTCTTCGGGCGTGATCGCCAGGATGCGCCGCACCACCTCGGCGCCGTGCACTGCGGCGGCCTCGAACGGGTTTTCGGAATCGACGTTGGCGGGCCCGTAATACTGCGACAGCGCGATAGCCGGAAGGCCTTGCAAGGCCGCTTCGAGCGCGCCGCCGATGGTGCCCGAGTAAAGCGCGTTCTCGGCGGCGTTGTTGCCCCGGTTCACCCCCGACAGCACCAGATCCGGCGGCGTGTCCTTCATGACGTCGTGCAGCCCCGCCAGAACGCAATCGGCGGGCGACCCTTCGGCGGCGAACCGGCGGTCGTCCATCTGCGACACCATCATCGGATGGGTGTAGCTGATGCAGTGGCCCACGCCCGATTGCTCGAAGGCGGGCGCCACGGTCCAGACTTCGCCATCGCGACCTGCCAGTTCGGTTGCGACGGAATGCAGAACCCGCAACCCCGGCGCGTTGATGCCGTCGTCATTGGTGATCAGAATACGCATGAAATTTGGCCCCTTTGGCCCTTATTAGGCGAGGGGATGCGTCAGAACAAGGCATGTTGGCCCCAGCCGCCGCAGCCAGAGCGCAGATGCGTCAATGCGCGAAAATTTCCGCCACAAGGCGCGCGGCCTCGTCGCCGGGATTGGCCAGATCCGTACGGTCTTCGCCGGGATAGAACCGGGCCCGCAACGCCGTGGGCATCGGCGCCGGCGACAGCACATGCACCGCCGGACCCGTGCGCGCGGTTTCGGCGGCCCAGGCGCGCGCCAGGGCGATTTGCGCCGCCTTGCTGGCGCCGTAGGCACCGTGGAACGGACGCCCTGCAACGCTGGCGTCATCCATAAACACGGCCGTGCCGGCGGTGCCCAGCAAAGGCGCCACAAAGGGGATCAGCACCGACACCGCATTGGCGTTGACCTGCATGGACTTGTCCCAGTCGCGCGCATCCACATGGTTGGCCGGGCTGAGAGGCGCTGCATGGATCGCGGTGTGCACCCACAGATCGACGGCGCCCCACCTGTCGTGTACCGAACGGCACAGCGTGGCCATCGCTGCCGCATCGGTGATGTCCATCGGCGCCAGCGTCGCCTGTCCGCCGGCGGCCTTGATACGGTCGTCAAGCTCTTCCAGGGCGCCTACGGTTCGGGCAACCGCCACGACATGGTGGGTGGCGGCCAGCGTTTCGGCCAGCGCCGCACCCAATCCGCGCGATGCGCCGGTGATCAATGCAATTTTCGTCATGCGCGTCTCATGAACCGGACAAGCGGGCGGGGTCAACCCCGCGCGGGCGCCGAAGCGCGATTTGGCCGCGCCACGACGGCGCGGCGGCACCGGATCATTCGGCGGCGGTTTTCAGCACGAAGCCTTTTTCGATCATGTCCGCCGGTTTCACGGGGTATTCCCCCGAGAAGCAGGCATCGCAATACTGCGGCTGATCTGCGTTGCGGCCCTGCGCCTCGCCAACCGCGCGATACAGACCGTCCAGCGATATGAACCGCAGACTGTCCACGGCCAGATGATCGCGCATTTCATCCTCGCTCATGGTGGCGGCCAGCAGCTTTTCGCGCTGCGGCGTGTCGACACCGTAAAAGCAGGGCCAGGCCGTCGGCGGCGAGGCGATGCGGAAATGCACCTCGGCGGCACCGGCGTCCAGGATCATCTCCTTGATCTTGCGGCTGGTGGTGCCGCGCACCACGGAATCGTCGACAAGGATCACACGTTTGCCGCGGATCAGCGCGCGGTTCACGTTCAGCTTGAGACGCACCCCCATGTTGCGGATCTGTTCGGTGGGTTCGATGAACGTGCGGCCCATGTATTGGTTGCGGATGATCCCCATCGCGTAGGGGATACCCGATTGCAGCGAAAACCCGATCGCCGCCGGCGTGCCGCTGTCGGGCACCGGGCAGACCAGATCGGCCTCGACCGGCGCTTCCTTGGCCAGTTCACGGCCGATCGCCTCACGGGTTTCATAGACCGACCTGCCACCAAGGATACTGTCGGGGCGGCTGAAATAGACGTGTTCGAAGATGCAGAACCGGGGTTTGCGCCGGCGAAAGGGAAAGTGGCTTTCGATTTCGTTGCCGGCGGTGGCGACGATCATCTCGCCGGGTTCGATCTCGCGGACGAAGTCCGCGCCGATGATGTCCAGCGCACAGGTTTCGGAACTGAGCACCCATCCGTCGTCGCCCACCTTGCCCAGAACCAGAGGCCGCACACCCAGCGGATCGCGCACCCCGATCAGCTTGGTCCGGGTCATGGCGACAACGGAGAACGCGCCCTCGACGCGGCGCAGCGCGTCTTCCATGCGTTCGGGGATGTTGCGTTGCAGGCTGCGCGCCATCAGGTGGATGATGCATTCGCTGTCGGAAGACGACTGGAAGATCGAACCGCGTTCGATCAGCTCGCGCCTCAACGCATCGGCATTGGTGATGTTGCCATTATGCGCGATCGCCGCGCCGCCCATCGAGAATTCGCCGAAGAACGGCTGGACGTCGCGGATCGCCGTCTGCCCCTTCGAGCCTGCGGTGGAATAGCGCACATGCCCGATGGCCAGCGGGCCGGGCAGGGTTTCCATGATCTTTTCCGAGGTGAAGGTGTCGCGCACATATCCGAACCGGCGGGCCGAATTGAAGCCGTGTTCGGGATCGTGGCTGACGATGCCGCCTGCCTCCTGGCCCCGGTGTTGCAGCGCGTGAAGTCCCAGCGCGACGAAGGTCGATGCGTCCTTGACGCCGACAACGCCGAAGATACCGCATTCCTCGCGCAGCTTGTCGTCGTCGAAGGGATGGGAGGGCGGCATGATGGCGTCGGACAATGGGCAGCTCCGAATCCGTTGGTGAGGCAAGCACCGCTATAGTGCGTGCGCCGGCGTGTGTCACGAAAAGATCATACAGGGCGCACCGGGTAAACCCCGCGCGATCCGGCCCGGCACCGCGGCCGGATCGCGCGGGGTGTCTCGGGTGGATGCGATGAAACCCTGTGCGCCGAGATGGCTCAGCCGCCGCAGTTGCCCACCAGTTGTTCGTATTGCGCGGTGATCCAGCTGAGCGCCTGTTCGGGGTCGCGGTCTTCGATCTGGCCTGTGAGCCGGGAAAACACCTGCGCCGAACGGCTGTCATCGACAATCGCGAAGCTCTGGCCCGTCATCACCGTGTCGTAGACGAAGAACCCGATGGCAACCAGAAGGATGCCCCGCGCGACGCCGAAGATGAATCCCATGCCCTGATCCACCCCGCCCAGCGCCGAGCGTTGCACCAGCGCCGAAAACAGCGGTGTGAAGAACGACACCACGATCAGCGCAACGGCGAAGACCGCCGCGAAGGCGCCGATAATGCTCAGTTCGCAACTGTCGGCGATGAATTCACCGATGACGGGGATTTCCTTGACCAGCGGTTCCACCTGCGGGGCGAACAGAAAGGCCAGTATGGCGGCGGCGATCCATCCCGCGATGGCCATGCCCTCGCGCACCAGACCGCGCGAATAGGCAAGCAAGGCCGACAGAATGATGATCACGGCAACCACGCCGTCGATGATGGTGAAACCTTCCATAGGGTGCCCTGTCTTTTCCTGCTGTCAGCCCGCGCCAAACACCTCGCCCACGAACCCTGTCAGATCGCCCGGTCTGGTCAAGACCATTCCGTTCCCTGCACCCGTCTTGCCGCCCGCTGGCGCGATGGCTGCGGTGAAACCAAGTTTTTGCGCTTCTTTCAACCTGTTTTCGGTTTGTGGCGCCGGCCGCAACGCCCCGGACAGGCTGATTTCGCCAAAGACGACGGTTTCGGCGGGCAGCGCGGCGTCTTCGCGCGCGCTCAGAAGGGCCGCGGCCACTGCCAGATCGGCGGCGGGTTCGGAGATTTTCAGCCCGCCGGCGACATTCAGATAGACGTCGAGCCCGGTGAACGGGATGCCGCAGCGCGCCTCGAGCACCGCAAGGATCATCGCAAGGCGGCTGCCGTCCCAGCCGACCACCGCGCGGCGTGGCTGGGCGTGCGGCGAAGGCGCGACCAGCGCCTGCAATTCCACCAGCACCGGCCGGGTGCCTTCGATGCCCGCGAACACAACCGATCCCGCGCTGGGCGTGCCGCGTTCCGACAAGAACAGCGCCGAGGGGTTCAGCACCTCGGCCAGCCCCATGCCGGTCATTTCGAACACGCCGATTTCATCGGCCGGGCCAAAGCGGTTCTTGACCGCGCGCAGGATCCGGAACTGATGGCCGCGCTCGCCTTCGAAATACAGCACCGTATCGACCATGTGTTCCACCACGCGCGGCCCGGCGATCTGGCCGTCCTTTGTGACGTGGCCCACCAGCACGACCGACACGCCGCGTTCCTTGGCAAAGCGCGTCAGCTCATGCGCCGCGGCGCGCACCTGGCTGACCGATCCGGGCGCGCTTTCGACATTGTCGGACCACATCGTCTGGATCGAATCGATGATTGCCAGCGCCGGGCGTTCGGCTTCCAGCGTGGTCAGGATATCGCGCAGGTTGGTTTCCGCGGCCAGCCGCACCGGCGCATCCGACAGGCCCAGCCGCTGCGCGCGCATCCGCACCTGCGCCGATGCTTCCTCGCCGCTTACATACACCGTCGGCAGGCCCGCACGGGCAAAGGCCGCGGCCGCCTGCAACAGCAGCGTCGATTTGCCGATGCCCGGATCGCCACCGACCAGAACCGCCGAGGCCGGCACCAGGCCTCCGCCCAGCACGCGGTCCAGCTCGCCCAGGCCGGAACGGGTGCGCGGCGGCGGCGTTTCGCGGGTGTCGAGGCCGCTCAGCGCCACCGGATTGCCGCGCCGGCCGCCCAGGGTTTTCGAAGCCGGCCCCGAACTCAGCGGCTTTACCTCGCTCAGCGTGTTCCAGGCGCCGCAGCCATCGCACTGGCCCGACCATTTGGAAAAGCTGGCGGCGCAATCGGCGCATTGGAACGTTCTGGATTTTGCCATGCCCGCTTGTGCCCCAGCCTCTGTCCCGGTGCAAGCGGCGGCCGCCTAGCGGACCGCTTCGATCGGCCCGTCGGCCCGCCCGTTGATGAATTGCGACAGGTAGGGATCGTCCGCCGCGTCCATCCCGGCCACCGGCCCGGTCCACTGGATCACGCCATCATGCAGCATCGCCACCCGGTCGGCAATCGCGCGCACGCTGCTCATGTCGTGGGTGATGGTCATCGCGGTGGCTCCCATTTCCACGACGATCTCACGGATCAGGTCGTTGATCACGCCGGCCATGATCGGATCGAGCCCGGTTGTGGGTTCGTCGAAGAAGATGATCTCGGGCTCGGCGGCGATGGCCCGCGCCAGCCCCACGCGCTTTTGCATCCCGCCCGACAGCTCGGATGGAAACCGGTCGGCGACCTCGGGCTTCAGCCCGACGCGGCGCAGTTTTTCGATTGCGATGGCGCGAGCCTCGTCGACGGGGCGCTTCAGCGATCCGCGCAGCAGCCGGAACGCGACATTCTGCCAGACGCTGAGCGAATCGAACAGCGCGGCGCCCTGGAACAGCATCCCGAAGCGCGCGAGGAACGCGTCGCGGTCGCCGGTGCGGATGTCCTGGCCATCGACGAGGATGCGCCCGGCGTCGGGGCGGATCAGCCCCAGCACGCATTTCAGCGCCACGCTCTTGCCGGTTCCGGAACCGCCGATGATCACCATCGAGGACCCGCGCGCGATCTCGAGAGACATGCCGCGCAGCACCCGGTTGGGGCCAAACCGCTTGTGGACATCCTGCATTACGATCATAGCGAGAAGAACACCCCTGTCAGGACGAAATTCGCCGCCAGGATCAACACCGCCGCCGCCTCGACCGACGATTTGGTGGCGCGGCCCACACCCTGGGCGCCGCGCCCCGAATTCATCCCGAAATAACAGCCCATCACCGTGGCGATACCACCGAAGGCACAGCCCTTGGCAAGGCTCGACAGGATGTCGCGCGGTTCAAGGAAATCGACCGTATTGGCGAGGTAGGCCGCCGGATTGAACCCCAGGTTCTGCACCGCCACCGCATAGCCGCCGAAGATGCCGATCACGTCGCCCACGCCCACCAGAACCGGCACCGTCAGCAATCCGGCGATCACCCGCGGCACCACCAGGTACTTCATCGGATGCGTCGACAGCGTGACCAGCGCGTCGATCTGTTCGGTTACCTTCATGGTGGCGATTTCCGCCGCGATCGACGATGTGACGCGCGCCGCGATCATCAGGCCCACCAGCACCGGGCCCAGTTCGCGCACCATGCCGATGGCGACGATCTGGGGCACCACCGCTTCGGCGTTGAAACGCGCGCCGCCGGCATAGATCTGCAACGCCAGCGCGCCGCCGGTGAACAGCGCCGTCAGCCCGACCACCGGCAGCGACAACCACCCCACATGCAACAGCGCATGGCCCAGTTCGCGCGGATAGAACGGCGGCCGCAGCATGTGCCCGGCGGCGGTGCCGGCAAAGATCGCCACCCGCCCCAGCGCGGCCAGCAAGGCGATCGCCATCCGCCCGATGTGCGCCAGCGGCCGTGCGGCAGGGTTCACTCGGTATACCTGCGCGCATAGCGCGCGCCCATCGATGTCAGAATTTCGTAACCGATGGTTTCCGCATAGCCGGCCAGATCGTCAACCGTTTGATAGGTGTTGAGGATGGTCACACTGGCCGGATCGCGGTTCAGATCGGTGATGTCGGCGGTGATCAGGTCCATCGACACCCGCCCGACGATCTGGCAGGGCACACCATCGGCGTAGACGGTGGCCCGCCGCCCGCTCATGGCGCGAATCAGACCGTCGGCATAGCCGGCCGAAATCGTGGCGATGCGGCTGTCGCGGGGGGCGGTCCAGCTGTTGCCATAACCGACGGTTTCACCGGCCATCACCGTGCGCACCTGGATCACCGGCAGATCCAGCGTGACCACCGCGCCCGCATCCTCGAACGGGGCGCCGCCATAGAGCCCGACGCCGGGACGTGTCAGATCGAAATGGTAATCCTGCCCCAACAGGATGCCGCCCGTCGCCGCCAGCGAAAGCGGTACATCGCAATCTGCGGTCAGTTCGCGAAAGGTGCGCAACTGGATGCGGTTCATCGGGTGGCCCTGATCGTCGGCGCAGGCGAGGTGCGACATCAGCAGAACCGGGTTTTGCGCCAGCGCGATGTCACGCAGCGCTGCCCATTCGCCGGGTTCCATGCCCAGACGGTTCATGCCGGTGTCAAGCTGCACGCCGAAGGGTTGGTCGGGGATCGATTCGACATGGCGCACCATCTGATCCACCGAATTCAGCATCGGGATCAGATCGGCGTCGCGGATCAGCGCCGTGTCGCCCTCCATATGGCCCGAGAACACCGCGATCACCACATCCGGGCCCAGCACCTTGCGCAGCGCGACACCTTCCTGGGCGACGGCAACGAAGAATTGCCGCGCGCCGGCTGCGGCCAGCGCGCTGGCCACGCGCCCGGCACCCAGGCCATAGCCATCGGCCTTGACCACCGCCGCGGTGTCGCAGTCGGTCATTGCGTCCAGCGCCAGCCAGTTCTGGACCAGCGCGCCAAGGTCGATCGTCAGGGTACCCGTGCTCATGGGTGCGTTCATGACATGGGCGCGGCGGGCGTCAAGAGGAAAGCCGCCCCGCCGTGCGCGGCTTGTGCGCCTCGTACCCCGCCTGAAGTTCGGCGCGCAGAAATTCGCCGAAAACCAGCGGGTCGAAACGCGGCGTGCCGGTGCCGGGCAGAGGGGCCACGACCGTGTGAACATGTGGATCGAAGAAGAACGGGCACGAAAACCGCGCACGCCCCGACAGGTTGATCACCCGGTGCGGCGTGGCCCGCAGCCGGCCGTTGGTCATGCGTTGCAGCATCTGCCCCACGTTGACAACGAAGCTGCCGGGCAGCGCCGGCGCGTCGACCCACGCGCCGGCCGGGGTGCGCACCTGCAAGCCGCCGGCGTCGTCCTGGGCCAGAAGCGTCAGCGCGCCGAAATCCACATGCGGCGCCGAGCCGTACAGATCCCCGGGGCGATCCGGTGGCGCCGGCGGGTAATGCAGCAGCCGCAGCCAGATCGTCGGTTCGTCAAAGGGCCGCATCGCGTCGGGATCGGTGACGCCCGCCGCTTCGAAGGCAACGCCGAGGATCTGCCGCGCCAGCCCCGAAAGGGCCCCGACACAGGTTTCAAGCGCCGGGCGGAAGCCGGGCAGGTCGGGCCACTGGTTCGGACCCGACAGGTAGGTGTCGGGGCGGGCCACTCGATCCTCGCGCATCATCATGAAGCTGGCCGACTGGTTCGGCCGGGTGACACGGGCCAGTTCGGTGGTCACATCGGTGGATGTGCCCAGCGGGATATAGCCGCGGTGCGCCTCGTTCACCGCCACCTCCATTTTTTCCGCAAGGGGCCGGGCATGGAACCGAACGGAGGCGTCGAAGACATCGTCGATGATCCGCTGCGCGACACCGTGGTTGACCACATAGCCAAAGCCGGTGCCGCCGTAGGCCCGGCGAAACGCCTCGGTCAGCCGGGGCCGGGGCCAGGCCATGTCGATCACCGGGATTTCAGTGAATTCCCCGGTCATCGGGCAGCGGCGTCAGGGATAGTCAAAGTACATCCTGTTGCGTTCCCAAAGGTCTTCGCCGACCATGCAATTGTAGGGCGCGGGTGGCACATATTGCACCGGCACCGCCGTGGCCGGCGCCAAAGCCGGTGCCGCGCCGATTTCCAGAACCAGCTTGCGCCGCACGGCCATCGCGAATTCATCCCAATGCAGCACCGGGATCACGAAGGCGCCGGGGCCGCCGATCACGCAGCGTTCGTAATAGACATCCAGGTCGGGGATGCCCCAGCGTTCGGAAAACGCATCCTGCGTCATCAGTGGCAGGCCGTTGATGGTGAACCCGCGATCCAGAACCGCGGCGCGGGCGCGCAACACCGGGCGGCCCTGGTTGTTGGGGCCGTCCCCCGACACATCGATCACGCGGCGGTAGCTGGTGAACCCGTTGTCGGCAAAACTGTCGGCGGCATAGAGCAACGCCCCCGAAATCGACGTGCGCCGCATCCCGTCGTCGAAATGCGCGGTGATCCTGCCGGCCACGGCGGCGGCCGACTCGGCGCTGTCGATCAACGTCCAGGGCACCACCACCGATTGCGCGTGTTCGCCCGCCCATTCCACATATGTCACCGCGATCCGGCCGATCATTCCGTTGCGGACCGCGCCCAGAACCTCGTCCGAGGTCAGCGCCGAAGCATAGCCGCGCCGCTGGATCTCAAGCTCGACGGGCGACATTGATCGCGACACGTCGACCGCAAGGAAAAGCTGCACGTCCACCTCGACATCGCGGGCGATGGCCGGCAGCGACCAGACAAGAAAGACAAGGGCGAGAACGATGCGCATGACGGTATTTCGCCCGATAGCGCACCGGCCTGTCAATCCGTTCCCACGCGATTGTGTCCGACGCCCGGCCTTCCGCCCGCCGGGTGCCTTCAGAACCCGACGTCGGCGTCGTTGTCGACCTGTTGCCAGGGTTTCACCAGGTTGCCGAAGCGGGTGAACCGGCCCTCGAAGCTCAGCTCGATCGATCCGATGGGCCCGTGGCGCTGTTTGCCGATGATCACCTCGGCCTTGCCGTGCAGACGCTCCATGCGCTCCTGCCAGCTGGCCATTTCGTCCAGACGGTCGTCGGACGGTTTCTCGCGTTCGGCATAGTATTCCTCGCGGAACACGAACATCACCACATCGGCATCCTGTTCGATGGATCCCGATTCGCGCAGGTCGGACAGCTGCGGGCGCTTGTCCTCGCGATTTTCCACCTGCCGGCTGAGCTGGGACAGCGCGATCACCGGAATGTCGAGTTCCTTGGCAATGGCCTTGAGGCCCTGGGTGATCTCGCTGACCTCGTTGACGCGGCTGTCCTTGGCCGATGCCGGACGCACCAGTTGAAGGTAGTCCACGATCAGCACGTCCAGGCCATGCGTCCGCTTCAGCCTGCGCGCGCGCGCGGCCAGTTGGCTGATCGGCAGGGCGGGCGTGTCGTCGATGAACAGCGGGCAGGCCTCGAGCGATTTGGCGGCCTCGACGAACCTGCGGAATTCCGGTTCGGTCAGGTCGCCCCGGCGGATCTGTTCGCTGGGCACCTCCGAGGCCTCGGACAGGATGCGCGCGGCCAGCTGTTCGGCGCTCATTTCCAGGCTGTAGAAGCCGACCACGCCGCCATCCACCGTGCCGGTCGACCCATCGGTCAATTGCCCGCGCTTGTAGGCGCGCGCGATGTTGAATGCGATATTGGTGGCCAGCGATGTCTTGCCCATCGACGGCCGCCCGGCCAGGATCAGAAGGTCTGACCGGTGCAGCCCGCCCAGCTTCTTGTCCATGTCGATCAGCCCGGTCGACACCCCCGAAAGACCGCCCTGCCGCTGGTAGGCGGCGTTGGCGACGTTGACGGCATCCGTCACCGCGCGCAGGAAGCTCTGAAAGCCGCTGTCGGTCTGGCCCTGCTCGCTGAGCTTGTAGAGCTGCTGTTCGGCCTCGACAATCTGCTCGCGCGGCTCCGAGGCCACATCGACCTTGGCTGCCTTGGCGCTGATGTCTCGGCCCAGCCCGATCAACTGGCGGCGAATGGCCAGATCATAGATCATCTGCGCGTAGTCGCGCACCGCGAAGGCGCTGATCGCGGCCCCCGCCAGCCGCGCCAGATAGGCCGGGCCGCCCAGTTCCGCGAGGCCGGCATCGTCCTCCATGAAGGATTTCACCGTGACCGGCGAGGCCAGCGCGTTCTTGGCGATGCGGCTGGCGCAGATCTCGTAGATGCGCGCGTGCACCGGATCGTAGAAATGGCCCGAATGGATGATCGACGCGATGCGGTCGTAGACGTCGTTGTTTGTCAGGATCGCGCCCAGAAGCTGCTGTTCGGCCTCGATGGAATGGGGAAGTGCGTCTGCAGTGCCGTCGCCGTCGGCGGACGCGCCGAAGCTGGTGATCTCGTTCATGCTGCCCTCGGTTTTCTGCGGACCCCGACTTAGCCGCGCCGGCCCGCGCGGTGCAACGTGTATATCCTGTGGACGGGCTGTGGAAAACTTCCGCCCCGATGCGGCCCGTGCCGCACACGCATCATGTTGCCATCAACGCGGTGCGACGGTCAACATCTTGTGTGACGCGGGATCGCGTCGTGGCACGCCTGCGACAGCGGGTCAGGCTTTTGCCCGTTTTTCTTGCCATGCCTTGGGCGCGGTCAGGAAAGTCTCGACCTCGGCCAGCGTGGCGGCGTCGAACTTGCCCATCTCGCGCGCCGCCGCCAGTACGTCCCACCATGTGCACAGGTGATGCAGGGCAATGCCATGATCGCCCAAGGTTTTTTCGGTGTCCGGAAAGATGCCGTAGTAAAAGATCACGGCGGTATGCCCACAGCTGGCGCCGGTTTCGCGAATCGCATCCACGAACGACAGTTTCGAGCCGCCGTCGGTTGTCAGATCCTCAACCAGCAGAACGCGCTGTCCCGGCGTCATCGCGCCTTCGATTCGGGCGTTGCGGCCATAGCCCTTGGGCTTCTTGCGGACATAGCTCATCGGCAGGGCCATCCGCTCGGCCACCAGCGCGGCAAAGGGAATGCCCGCGGTTTCGCCGCCCGCGATGTTGTCGAAGGCCTCGAAACCGGCGTTGCGCATCACGGTGACCGCAAGGAAATCCATCAGCGTCGAACGGATGCGCGGAAACGAGATCAGCTTGCGGCAATCGATGTACGTCGGGCCGGGCAGACCCGAGGCATAGATGAAGGGCGTTTCGGCGTTGAAGTGCACCGCTTCGACTTCCAGAAGCATACGCGCCGAAAGCCGTGCGATTTCTTCGGCCGGAGGAAAGGAGGAAGGGATCATGCATGCAGCTTTCTGTCGGGTTGGCCGGTGGCGGCGGTCGGGCGGCGGGTGTGGATCATGTCTCGACCTGCCAGTGCAGATCGAATCCTGGATCGAAGATCGTCACCGGACCGGCGCCAGTGTCCAGCGTGCCGCCGCCACGCCGCGGCGCCCCGCGGCGCAACACGATCCGCGTGTCGTTTTCGGGCAGCCGGTAAAACGCCGGCCCGTGCCGCGAGGCAAAGCCTTCCAACCGGTCCAGCGCATCGCTGGTTTCGAACACCTCGGCCAGGATCGCCATCGTATCGGTGGCGGTAAAGCATCCCGCGCAGCCGCAGGCGCTCAGTTTGTCGGGGTCGGGGTGCGGTGCGCTGTCGGTGCCCAGAAAGAACCGCGCATCGCCGGATGTCGCGGCCTCAAGCAGCGCGCGGCGGTGGGATTCGCGTTTCGCCACCGGCAGGCAATAATAGTGCGGCCGGATGCCACCAGCGAGGATGTGATTGCGGTTGATCACCAGATGATGTGTCGTGATGGTCGCACCCAGGTCGCCGCCGGTGTCCGACCGGGCATACTGCACCGCGCCTTCGGTGGTGATATGCTCCATCACCACGCGCAGGCCCTGCGTGCGGCGGCGCAGCGGATCGAGAACCCGATCGATGAACACCGCCTCGCGGTCGAAGATGTCGATATCGGCATCCGTCACCTCGCCGTGCACGCACAGCGGCAGGCCGATTTCGGCCATGCGTTCCAGAACCGGTTGAATCCGGTCGAAGCTGCGCACGCCGCTGGCGGAATTGGTGGTGGCCCCGGCCGGATAGAGCTTGACCGCATGGATCAGACCTTCGGCCTTTGCGCGCGCCACGTCATCGGGATCGGTTTCATCGGTCAGGTACAGCGTCATCAGCGGCTCGAACCGCGCGCCTTCGGGCAGCGCCGCGAGGATGCGCTGGCGATAGGCGCGGGCATCGTCGGATGTGACCACGGGCGGCACCAGGTTGGGCATGACGATCGCGCGGGCGAAATGGCGCGCGGTCTCGGGCAGGACGGCCTTCAGCATCTCGCCATCGCGCAGGTGCAGGTGCCAGTCGTCGGGTCGGGTCAGGGTCAGCGTCTTGGACATGAGGCCGCATAGCACAGCCGCGCCCGCCGGGGCCAGAGGCCTTGCGCGGCGCCTCAGCCTCAGAGCCCGTCGTCGTCTTCCTGGTCCGCGGCACGCGCCTCGCGCGCGGCCTTCTCGGCCTCGAGTTGCACCAGCCGCCGGCGCAGTTTGGGCGCTTTCATCCGCTGCGTCACGCTGCGGCACACCGCCATTTCCAGTTCCGCGCGACGCTGGCGTTGCAGCCGGGCGATCAGCGCGCGCAGATAGGGCGGATAGCTGCGCCGCTCGCGGAACAGCCGCGCAAAGCGCAGCGCGTCCAGACGGTCTTCGCCGGCATCCGCCAGCATCCGGTACAGGATATCCATGCCGATCATGTGGCCCTGCAGATCCTTGCCGAGAAACGGCAGGCGCAGCCGCGTCACGCCGGGCCGGTGAAACAGCGCGGCATGCATCGCGTCCAGATCCTCGTGCGGATCATAAAGCACGAAGGCGTGGTCGGCCGCCTGCAGCATCTCCGGGGCGTATCCGTACCGGTCGTTGAACGACACGAACCGCATGTCCAGATAGCGCCGGTCCCATTCCGTGACCCGCGGATCCAGAGTGGCCTGAGGCTGTACCGCGATCACCGTCGCCCCCGGCGCGGCGATCGAAAACGCCGCCGCCGCATAGCCGCCGGGCCCGGCGCCATAGAACACGACGCGATCGAAGTCCTCGAAGAAGGCATCGTCGATCAGCCGGTCGAAGAAAGCATAGACGTTCGGATCGCGGAACCATGTGTCGCCGTCCGAGATCAAGCACAGATGCGACCAGCCCAGCGCGCGAACCATGTCAAAGCCCAACGGATGCGCGTCGCGGGATAGGGCGTGGATGCCCTGAATCGATTCGAAACTGACCAGCAGCGTGTTGCGATCGTCGATGAAGGTGGCGAAATGCGCGTTGCCCAGCGGCTGAAACAGGCCCTGGGCGTTGGCGATGTCGGCGAGGCTCTCGATCCAGGCGGATTTGTCCAGCCCGGCCAGCGAGATGTCCATCGGATGCTCGTCGTCCTGCATGTCTGCGTTCCTCTCACCGGTTGCGTTGAGGTGAACCGGTTGTTGTTGTGCATATCGCGACAATACGGCGAAAATTGGCAAAAACTAAGGGTCTGGAGGGTTTTGCGCGGCGCCGGCTCAGCTTTCCATGTCGTCCAGCGCGGTGGCATAGGCGGCGCGTTCGACGGCGGTCAGGCGCAGGGCGGTGGCACGGTCGAGAAGCGCGGCAAAATCGGGCCGGGCGCGCAGCGCGGCGGCGCGCGCGACGTGCCATGCCACCGCATCGCGGTGCAGCCGCGCGACCTGCGGGTCGGCCATCAGCCGGTCGCGCTCGGCCAGCATGCGCGGCAGGTTGCGCTGGATCGACAGGTCGGTGGTGTCGTTCCAGTCCATGCGCAGCCAGTAGTTCAGGCCGATGCCGCGATCCACATGCAGCGCGCGCCCGCGCTGGCGCTTGATCAGAAAACCCTCGGCGCTGCGCAGCGCATAATGATTGAGTTGCACCAGATCATAGCCGACGGTCTTGCGCGACGACCGCCAGCCGCGTCGCGCCAGCGCCTCGGTCACATCCACGCCCGATCCGTTGGCCCATCGGATCCGGTCCGACATTTCGGGCAGCGGCTTGTTCGGGCGGTGCCCGCCCAGCCGCGCATAGGCGTCCAGCCCGTTTTGCAGCGTCTTGAAACCCCAGGCGACATGCGGCTTGGGGCAATAGCTGGGGGCGCATCGTTCGAACTGGGCGATCACGGGTGCGTCGCGCAGCCCGACGACGCCGTTGTGCCCGAACAGCCGCCAGGTCATCGCGATGTGGCTGGTGCCCGGGGGCATCCGCGCCAGAAGCGCGTCCAGACAGCCGTTTCCGGTGCGGATGTTGATGAATTCGTCAACGTCGATGTGGGCCACCCAGTCGGCCGCGCGTACCACAGGATCGGCGCGCGCGGTGTTCAGCGCGTGTTGCTGGGGCGAGTTGCCGCGCCAGTCGTCGTTGCGTCGGTGATGGACGATTCCCAAGGTGGCCAGCCGATCCAGCAGATGATCGGTGCCATCGCTGCAATCGTTGGTGTAGATCACGAAATCGGTGAACCCGATGGCGCGGTGGTGCGCCAGCCATTCCAGGATGTAGGGCGCTTCGTTCTTCATGCAGGCAATGATCGCCGCCCTTGGCCCGGCCAGCGCGTGCGCCCGGGCGTCTTCGTGCGTCGCGGCCGGATTGGGGGCAAAGGCCGGGCCGGGCTCGGTCAGGTCGGCGGTGCCATGCCGGTTGTCGGGCGCCAGGCCGGATCCGGCCAGGGTGGCGTATTGCGCCTGCGCCTCTGCCGGCAGCGCCGGGTTGACCGGGGGCAGACGGTTGGCCTTTTCGATCCGGTGCCAGACCGCCAGAAGGTACTGCGACGCGCGATATCCGAACAGCGGATCCGCCTCGCGCCATGCGCCGGTGTCGTCCGGCGGGCGCAGCGCATCGGCCAGCCGCCGCGCCGCTGCCGGATCTTCCGCGCCGCGCGCCGCCAGTTCGATTTCGGCGGTCACGCCATCGGCAAAGGCCGCGCCCGCCGCATGCAGGCTGCCCGGCGGGATCGATGGCCCGGCCACCGCAAGGTCGCGCAGGATGTCCAGCCACAGCGGCGCGGGCACATGGAACGCGCCGCCGTCCACCACCTGCGTCAGCAACACATTCATCGCCCGCGCCCGCGCCAGCCAGGCCGCCGGCAGCGGCTGGCGCACCGGCCGGGCGGGCGGCGCCGGCAGGTCTGTGCCCAGCCCCATCAGCGCGGCCACGGCCCGGCCCGCGCCGGCCCCGGCCAGCGCTTCGGCATCCGCCGCCACCGCAGTCAGGCTGCCGGCGCCGAACGCGCCCTCCCACAGTGCCCGCAGGCCGGCGACATCGATCCAGAACGGCGGTTGCTGGATTTCGTCGAAGTCGCGCCGCGCGGCGTCGTGCGGTGAAGGCGCGTCGCGGGCCGCACGCCAGGCCGCCGGATCGGCCGCCAGCGCCAGATCACGGCCCAGCGGCGCGCGACGGCCCATCATCACCTGCCAGCCATAGTGCCGCGCCAGCATCCGAGCCGGCGCCTCAAGCTGCATGATCAGCGATATCTCGCTGCCCAGCGGCCGCAGCATCCGACAGAGCCGCGCCACCTCGGATGGGTAGCGCAGCGTGCCTGCCAGATGCGGCGCCACCAGCAACAGCTTGCGCGGCTTCGCATCGGCGATGTTCTGGCGCAGCCGGGCCAGCATCTCGTCGCGCGCGCGGCTCTGGGCGGCGGGATGGGCCTGGCCATGCGCCGCGCGCAGCGGGTCGACATGCGCGGGGTCCAGCGCCGCCATTACCAGCCCGTGGTGATGCGGGCCGGGCGCGTCGGGCAACAGCGCGCCATCGGCGGCCAGCGCCGCGCCGGCTCTGCGCAGGATGTCGTGCACCGTTTCGGCCCCGGCCTGCATCGGTCCGATATGGATCACGATCTTCATGCTGAACCGGCGCGCGGGTTGGCGTTGACCTTGCCCCACCAAGGCAGATCGCGCCCGACAAATCCGGCGACCCGCGCCCGCGCGTCCGGTGCGGCGACATCCACCTCGAGAAAATCGTCGGCCCCCGCGAAGATCCGCTGCAGGAAATCATAGTGGCCGTCGATCCAGCGGCAGCGCGCCGCGTCGGTGCCGCCAAACCCGGCCGGCAGCCCAGGCACGGCCCCCTCGGGCAGCCGCGAGGTTCCCAGGTCCGACCAGGCCAGCATCGACCGCGACATCGCGCTGGCCGCGCGCCGTGTCGCCAGGAAGCGGATGCCGGGATGGTGCCTGCGCAAGGCTTCGATGATACCGTAATCCGTCTGCGGCCAGACCGACAGACCCGCGCGCAGCACGCTCATCTCCGACACCGCGTCGAATTCGTCCAGAAGCGCGCCAGGATCGCCGGTTCCGAAGTACCCGCGGTACATCAGCACGCCCACGAACTTGCGCTGGATCGCCGGGTTCGCGGTCTGGCGGGGCCGGATGCGGTGGTCGGCCACCTTCAGCCCGGCCAGCTTCAGCGCCCGTCCCAGCGTCGTCGTGCCCGATTTCGGCAGTCCCAGGTTCACCGTCAGCAGCGTCATGGCTTCAGCCCCAACCGCGCGATCAGCGCCGCCTCGTCCGGGGGCAGCAGCGGCGCCGCGGCCAGCGCGCGCCGCAGCGCCTCGGTGGCCGGGTCGGTGCGCAGCTGTGCGATGCGGGCATGATGCCAGGCCACCGCGTCGCGGTGCAGCGCGGCAATCTCGGGATCCGCCTTCAGCCGTGCCAGCGCCTCGTGCAACTGCGGCAGGCGGCGCCGGATCGACAGATCCTGCCAGGCCGGATCGTTGCGCGCCCGCCAATACCCGTCGTCAAAGGCGCGGTGCGCGCGGTTCACGTCGCCCCTGTCGATCTTCAACAGATAGCTGTCCAGCGCGCGCAACGCATAATGGTTCAGCGTGGCAAAGCGGCGCGCGCCCCGCGCCGGAAACTTGCGGATGCGGCGCTTGGCAGCGGCGCGGGCAAAGGCATCGGGCACCTGACGCCCGCTGCCATCGGTCCATCGCGGCACCTCTGCGCCCCGGCGCAGGAACGGCCGGTGCGCGCCCAGGTACCACAGGGGAAAATCCGCCCGCGTCAGTGTCTTCACCTCGATCGCCGTCTCGCCGCACCACAGGTCCGGGTTGTGGCTGCGGTCGAACTGGCCAATCACCGGGCGATCGCGGAACGCAGACACACCGCAATTGGCGAAGAACTGGAAGCTCAGCGAAATCGCCGCCGGGGCGCCGCAGGCGGCGATCAGGTCGTCAAACCGGCCGGCGCCGACGTGAATGTTGACGAACTCGTCCACATCCGCCACCCAGACCCAGTCGGCCGCCCGCACCACCGGCCGGCGCGCGGCGTCTTTCAGCGCCTCCATCTGGTAATTGCGGCCCTGCGCCGGGTTGGCCAGATGCACCACCCCGCCGCGCCGCGCCAGCGCGTCCAGCATGGCATCTGTGCCATCGCTGCAATCGTTGGAATAGAACAGGAAATCGGTGACCCCGGCCATCCGGTGCCAGGCAATCCATTCCAGAAGGAACGGCGCCTCGTTCTTCACGCATGTCACCGCGACGATCCGCCGGCCCTGCGGCGGCGGCCCTCGATCCCGGCTGGCTGTGGCGTCTTGCATCGGCTTGGCCCCGTGGCCTCGCGCTGCTGCGCCGGCCCGGCCATTGTCATGGCATTCCGCGCGCGGGGCGTCAACGCGCCTGCCGGGCAAGGCGGCGGCACGCGCAAGGTTGACGCGGCCGCCGCCGCTGTGCACTTCTGGGCGCCACACCAACAGGAGCGCCCATGACCCCCCCCAATTCCATTGATGCCGTCCAGCAGATGCTCGCCGCCCAGAACTACATCTGCGGACGCGCCCTGGCGACCGTGGTCTTCCTGTCGCTGCGGCTCGGCCGGCCGCTGTTTCTCGAAGGCGAGGCCGGCGTCGGCAAGACCGAAATCGCCAAGGCCATCGCGGCCGGACTCGACCGTCGCCTGATCCGCCTGCAATGCTACGAGGGCCTCGATGCCGCCAGCGCGGTCTACGAATGGAACTTCCCGGCCCAGATGATCGCGATCCGCACCGCCGAAGCCGCAGCCGCCGGCACCACCACCGACCGCAAGGCACTTCAGGCCGAACTCTTCTCCGACGACTTTCTCGTCGAACGCCCACTGCTCGAGGCCATGCGCCCGGATCCGCGCGGCGCCCCGGTCCTGCTCATCGACGAACTCGACCGAACCGACGAACCCTTCGAGGCTTTCCTGCTCGAGGCTCTTTCCGATTTCCAGGTGACAATCCCGGAAATGGGGACCGTCAAGGCCCCCGAACCGCCGGTGGTGATCCTGACCTCCAACCGCACCCGCGAGGTGCACGACGCGCTCAAACGGCGCTGCCTCTATCATTGGGTCGATTATCCCACCTTCGACCGCGAGGCCGAAATCCTCGCCGCCCGCGCCCCCGAAGCCGCCGCCAGCCTCAGCCGCGAGGTCGTCGCCTTCGTCCAGCAACTGCGCACCGAAGACCTCTTCAAGAAACCCGGCGTCGCCGAAACCATTGACTGGGCCAAGTGCCTGCTCGCCCTCGACGTGATCTCGCTCAGCCCCGAAGTCATCGCCGACACGCTCGGCGCGATCCTGAAATACCAGGACGACATCCAGAAACTCCAGGGCTCCGAGGCAAAGCGCCTGCTCGACGCCGCGCGCGCCCGGCTCGAACCGGCATGATCGCGCCGCCGCCGGCACCGCGCATCCGGCTTTCCTTTTGCCCGAAATATCCCCGGGGTCCGGGGGCTGGCCCCCGGTTCCTGCGGCGCAGGAGGCGCTGATGCCCGAATATGCCCCGCTCGAATTGCCGGAAAACCCCCGGCTTGCCGAAAACATCACCCACTTTGCGCGCGCGCTGCGCAAGGCCGGCCTGCCGATCGGGCCCGGTCGGGTGATCGATGCGGTCCGCGCCGTCGAAGCCGCCGGCTTCACCTCGCGCACCGATTTCTTCTGGACCCTGCACGCCTGCTTCGTGAACCGGCCCGAACATCGCGTCGTCTTTGCCCAGGTGTTCCGGCTCTACTGGCGCGATCCGCAATACATGGAAAAGATGATGGCGCTGCTGACGCCGCTGGTGCGCGGGGTCCAGGAGGAACGCACCGCCCAGGCCGCCGAAAAGCGCGCCGCCGAGGCGCTGCTCGACGGTGCCAACCGCAACGTCGACCGGCCCGAAGACAGCGACAACGACGAAGAGACCCTGATCGAGGTCGATGCCTCGCTGACGATGTCCGAAACCGAACGGTTGCGCACGCTCGATTTCGAACAGATGAGCACCGATGAGGTGGCGCGCGCCAAGCGCATGCTGGCGCAGCTTTCACTTCCGGTCAAACCCTTGCCGTCGCGCCGCGGGCAGGCCGCGCTGCGCGGCGCGCAGATCGACTGGCGCCGCAGCCTGCGCGCCGCCATGCGCCAGGGCGGCGAAATGCATCACATCGCACGCCGCACGCCGCGTCCGCGCTGGCCCAACCTGGTGGTGCTCTGCGATATCTCGGGCTCGATGAGCCAGTACAGCCGGATCATCCTTCATTTCCTGCACGCCGTCTCCAACGCCAAGGGTGCGGGCTGGGCGCGCGTGCATGCCTTCACCTTCGGCACCCGGCTTACGAACATCACCCGCCATCTCGCGCGGCGCGATGTCGACGCGGCGCTGGCCGCGGCCGGCGCCGAGGCCCAGGACTGGGAAGGCGGCACCCGCATCGGCGATGCCATCGCCACCTTCAACCGCGACTGGTCGCGGCGGGTGACCGGGCAGGGCGCCGTGGTCCTGCTGATCACCGACGGGCTGGACCGGGGCGATCCGGAACCGCTGGCGCGGGCGATGGAACGGCTGCACCTGTCGTCGCGGCGGCTGATCTGGCTGAATCCGCTGTTGCGCTGGGAAGGGTTCGCGCCCCGCGCGCGCGGCATTGCGGCGATGCTTCCGCATGTCGACAGCTTTCGCGCGGGGCATTCGATCGCCTCGCTGGAAGATCTGGCGCAAGTCATTGCGCGCCGCGACGATGCCGGCGAAAAGGCCCGGCTGATGGCCAGCCTTGCGTCCGGCTGACCCGCCGCGCTACCAAAAGGAGCGCCTTGCGGCGCATTACATGTTTTGCCGGCGCCCGGCCACAAACGACCGTGCCGGCCCCGGCGGGAGGAGCCCAGATGGACCGTTTCGAACAGATACCCGAAACCGCGCTGGCCTGGCACGAGGCGGGCCGCGGGGCCGCGCTGTGCACGGTGGTGCAGACGTGGGGCAGCGCGCCGCGCCGTGTCGGCGCGCAGCTTGTGGTGTCGGGCGGAGGCGAGATCGAAGGTTCGGTGTCGGGCGGCTGTGTCGAGGGCGCGGTGATCGTCGAGGCGATCGAGGCCATCGAGACCGGCGCGCACCGGATGCTGGAATTCGGCGTCTCCGACGACGATGCCTTCGCTGTGGGCCTGGCCTGTGGCGGCACCATCAGGGTGCTGGTCGAGCCGGTAGGTGGCGCGCTTCCGGTGCCCTTGCTGGCCGCGCTGGTCGAGGCGCGCGCGGCGCGCCGGGCGGTGGCCTATGAGGTCGATCTGGCGCATGGCACGCGGCGTCTCACCGAAGGCCACCCCGAAAGGCTGCGCATGGATCGGTCGGGGTTCGAGCCGGACGGCGAGGTTTTCGTCGCGGTGCACAACCCGCCGCTGCGGCTGATCGTTGTCGGCGCCGTGCATATCGCGCAGGCGCTGGTGCCGATGGCGCGGATCGCCGGATACGACCCGGTTCTGATCGACCCGCGCGAGGTGTTCGGTGCGTCCGACCGGTTTCCGGGCGAGAAGATCCTGCTGGAATGGCCCGATGCCGCGGTCACGGCGTTGGGGCTGGACGCGCGCACAGCATTGGTGCTGCTGACCCATGACCCCAAGCTCGACGATCCGGCCATCGCCGCGGCCCTTGCGGCGGATGTCTTCTACATCGGTGCGCTGGGATCGACGCGCACCCATGCCGCGCGGGTCGAACGGTTGCGCGCCGCGGGTTTTTCGGATGACCGGATCGGCCGCATCCACGGGCCTGTCGGCCTTGATATCGGGGCCGCCGGTCCCGCCGAGATCGCGGTGGCCATCCTGGCCGAGATGACAGCGGTGCTGCGCGGCCGGCGGCCATGAAGTTCGGGCCGGTTCCGGTGGGCCGGGCCGGGGGCGCGATTCTGGCGCATTCGGTCACCGCGGGCGGCCGCAAGCTGCGCAAGGGGCTGTTGCTGGAGGCGGCGCATGTCGAAACGCTGCGCGCGGCTGGCATCGAAGCGGTGATCGTGGCGCGGCTGGGCCACGACGACATGCATGAGGACGCCGCCGCCGCGCGGCTGGCCAGCGCGCTGGTGCCCGACCCCGAGGCCGCCGGGCTGCGGTTGACCGAACCGTTCACCGGGCGGGTCAACCTGATCGCCGCGGGGCCGGGTGTTGTGGTTCTGGATGCCGCCGCCATCGCCGCCTTCAACGCGGTCGATCCGATGATCACGGTCGCCACCGTGCCGCAGCATCAGCAGATGCGGGCCGGTGGCATGGTGGCCACGGTCAAGGTGATCGCCTACGGGGTGCGCGCCGCGCATGTGCAAGCCGCCTGCGACCGGGCCGTTGCCGCCATCAGGTTGTGCGCGCCGGTGATGCGCGACGCGGGCCTGGTGATCACCGCCATTCCGGGCGGGCCGGACGACACCAAGGGCGTGCGCGCGATCGCCGACCGGCTGGCTGCGCTGGGCATGGATCTGGCCGAATGTATCACCGTACCGCACCGGAGCGCCGATCTGGCCGCGGCGCTGGCGCGGGTGGGTGGCGACATGGCGCTGGTGCTGACCGGATCCGCCACGTCCGATCCCGACGACGTGGCGCCGGCGGCGTTGCGCGCGGCGGGCGGCACCGTTGCCCGTTACGGCATGCCGGTGGATCCCGGCAACCTGCTGTTTCTGGGCGCGCTGGACGGGCGGCCGGTGATCGGGCTGCCGGGCTGTGCCCGGTCGCCGGCGCTGAACGGGGCGGATTGGGTGCTGTCGCGGGTGGCCTGCGGGCTGAGCGTGGATGCCGCCGACATCGCCGCGATGGGCGTTGGCGGATTGCTCAAGGAAATACCGACGCGGCCGCAGCCGCGCGCCGGACGGCGTTGATTCTCCGGCCTGTTTGTCGCGCGGTCACATTTTTTGGTTCTCAATGGCGAGGGGCCGTGTTTAAGTCGCCCCAAAGCAAACGATCTTACGGGAGGATAACATGACACAGGTCTCAATGACCGTGAACGGCAAGAGCGCGACCGGCACTGTCGAAGGGCGCACCCTGCTGTCTTCGTTCCTGCGCGACACGCTGGAACTGACAGGCACACATGTCGGCTGTGACACAAGCCAGTGTGGCGCCTGCGTGGTGCATGTGAACGGCGTGGCGGTCAAGTCGTGCACCATGCTGGCCGCCGAGGCCGATGGCGCCGAAGTTGCCACCATCGAGGGCCAGGCCAATGCCGACGGATCGCTGAACGTGATCCAGCAGGCGTTTCAGGACCATCACGGCCTGCAATGCGGGTTCTGCACGCCGGGCATGGTGATGTCGGCGGCGGCGCTGCTGAAGGACAACCCGAAACCCACCGAAGCCGAGGTGCGCGAATACCTCGAAGGCAACATCTGCCGCTGCACCGGGTATCACAACATCGTCAAGGCGATCATGGCGGCATCCGGCCAGGACGTGGCGATCGCGGCCGAATAAGACAGCACGCCGACGGAGACGGGCCGGGCGATCCCGGTTCGATCCCGCGGCCGATACAGACGGGCCCAGACCCGTTGGATTCACAGGGAGGATCAAGACATGCCCAAAGACGGAGGCATCGGCGCCAGTTCAAAGCGCCGCGAGGACGTCCGGTTTCTGACCGGCGCCGGAAACTACACCGATGACATCAACCTGCGCGGACAGGCCTATGTGCATTTCCTGCGTTCGGACATCGCACACGGCACCATCACCAACATCGATACCGCCGCCGCCAGCGCGATGCCCGGTGTCGTCCGCATCTTCACCGGCGCGGATTTCCAGGCGGTGGGCGGCTTGCCCTGCGGCTGGCAGATCACAGACCGTTTCGGCGAGGCGATGAAGGAACCGCGCCACCCGGTGCTGGCCGACGGCAAGGTGCGCCATGTGGGCGAACCGATCTGCGCCGTGGTGGCCGACACGCTGGAACAGGCGCGCGACGCCGCCGAGGCGATCGTGGTCGACATCGACGAACTGCCCGCCGTGGTCGACATGGCGAAGGCGCTGACCGCCGACAGCCCCAAGGTGCATGACGACCTGTCGGACAACATGTGCTATGACTGGGGCTTCGTCGAGGAAAACAAGGAAGCGGTGGAAGAGGCGTTCCGCAACGCGGCGCATGTGACCACCTGCGAATTGACCAACAACCGTCTGGTGGCGAACCCGATGGAGCCGCGTGTGGCGCTGGGCGACTATGACCGCAGCAGCGACAACTCGACGCTCTATACCACCAGCCAGAACCCCCATGTGATCCGCCTGCTGATGGGCGCCTTCGTTCTGGGGATTCCCGAGCACAAGCTGCGGGTGGTCGCCCCGGATGTGGGTGGCGGCTTTGGCACCAAGATCTTCCATTATGCCGAAGAGGCGCTGTGCACCTTCGCGGCAAAGGCGCTGAACCGTCCGGTGAAATGGACCTCGACTCGCTCCGAAGCCTTCGTTTCGGATGCCCACGGCCGCGATCACGTCACCACGATCGAACTGGCGCTGGATGCCGACAACAACTTTACCGCGGTGCGCACCTCGACGCTGGCCAACATGGGGGCTTATCTGTCGACCTTCGCGCCGTCGGTTCCCACTTGGCTGCACGGCACGCTGATGGCGGGCAACTACAAGACGCCGCTGGTCTATGTGAACGTGCGCGCGGTCTTCACCAACACGGTGCCGGTGGATGCCTATCGCGGCGCGGGCCGCCCCGAGGCGACCTTCCAGCTGGAGCGGGTGATCGACAAGGCGGCGCGCGAACTGGGGGTGGATCCCATCGCGCTGCGCCGGCAGAACTTTGTCAGCGAGTTCCCCTACCAGACCCCCGTCGCGGTGGCCTACGATTCGGGCGATTTCCACCGCCTGATGGACAAGCTGGAAGCGCAGGCCGATTTCGAAGGTTTTGCCGCGCGCCGCGCCAAGAGCGAAGCCGAAGGCAAGCTGCGCGGGCTGGGCATCAACTGCTTCATCGAGGCCTGCGGCATCGCGCCGTCGAACCTGGTGGGGCAGCTGGGCGCACGCGCCGGGCTGTACGAAAGCGCAACGGTGCGTGTCAACGCGACCGGCGGGCTGGTTGTCATGACCGGCAGCCACAGCCACGGGCAAGGCCATGAAACAGCCTTTCCGCAGGTGATCGCCGAGATGATCGGGATCGACGAATCGATGATCGAGATCGTCCATGGCGATACCGCCAACACACCGATGGGCATGGGCACCTATGGCTCTCGGTCGATCGCTGTCGGCGGTTCGGCGATGGTGCGCGCGACCGAGAAGATCATCAACAAGGCCAAGAAGATCGCGGCCCACCTGATGGAAGCCTCGGAGAGCGACATCGAACTGAAGGATGGCGCCTTCAGCGTGGCCGGCACCGACAAGTCGGTGGCCTGGGGCGACGTGACGCTGGCGGCCT
Organism: Paracoccaceae bacterium; assembly: GCA_024742705.1. Classification (GTDB taxonomy): domain Bacteria; phylum Pseudomonadota; class Alphaproteobacteria; order Rhodobacterales; family Rhodobacteraceae; genus JANSXZ01. The sequence continues at coordinate 59,162 of JANSXZ010000012.1, forward strand.
ATGTGCCGCACAACTACCCGCTGGAAGACATCGAGCCGGGCCTCGAGGAGACCGCCTTCTACGATCCGTCGAACTTCACCTATCCGGCGGGCGCCTATGCCTGCGAGGTCGAGGTCGACAAGGAAACCGGGGCGGTGACCATCGCGAAGTTCACCACCGCCGACGACTTCGGCAACGTGATCAACCCGATGATCGTGGACGGGCAGGTGCATGGCGGTCTGGTGCAGGGCATCGGCCAGGCGCTTATGGAGAACGCCGCCTATGACGAGAACGGCCAGCTGCTGAGCGCGTCCTACATGGATTACGCGATGCCGCGGGCCTCGGATGTGCCGATGTTCACGGTGGATCACTCGAACGGCACGCCATGCACGCACAACCCCCTGGGTGTGAAGGGCTGTGGCGAGGCCGGAGCGATCGGATCGCCGCCGACGGTGGTGAATGCGGTTGTCGATGCGTTGCAGTCGGGTGGTCACAAGGTCGATCATGTGGACATGCCGGTTTCGCCGGCGCGGGTCTGGGCGGCGATGCAGGGCTGATTGGGAACGACGGGACCGGAGGGGCCAGCCCCTCCGGACCTCCCCGGGATATTTTGAGCAAGGGGAAGCGGGCGGTGTGGCGCCCTGATCCCTTGCAGGAGGACTGAGATGTACAATTTCGAATTCGTGAAACCGGCGACTTTGGCGGATGCCGTGGCGGCGTTGTCGGGCGAGGATGCGCAGGCGCTGGGCGGCGGCCAAACGTTGATTCCGACGCTGAAGCAGCGGCTTAACCAGCCGGGCACCCTGGTGTCGCTTCTGTCGATCCCGGAAATGGTGGGGGTCTGCAAGACCGACGATGGCGCGCTGAGCGTGGGCGGGGCGACCACCCATGCGACGGTGAGCGCCGAGGCGGCGGTGGACTTCCCGGGCCTTGCCGGGCTGGCCAGCCATATCGGCGATCCGGCGGTGCGCAACCGGGGCACGATCGGCGGTAGCCTGGCCAACAACGATCCGGCGGCGTGCTATCCGGCGGCAGCGCTGGGCACCGGGGCAACCATCGTCACCAATGCTCGCGAGATTGCGGCGGACGACTATTTCCAGGGCATGTTCGCGACCGCGCTGGAAGAGGGCGAGGTGATCACCGAGGTGCGTTTTCCGGTTCCCGAGGTGTCGAACTATCAGAAGTTCGTGCAGCCGGCGTCGCGGTTTGCACTGGTTGGCGTGTTCGTTGCCAAATATGCGGATGGCGTGCGGGTTGCGGTGACAGGTGCGTCCGAGGAGGGCGTGTTCCGCTGGAGCGAAGCGGAAGCCGCGCTTTCGGCCATTTTCTCGGTGGATGCGCTGGCCGGCCTCTCGGTTCCGGCGGATGGCATGATCGGCGACTTGCACGGCACACCGGCATATCGGGCGCATCTGGTTGCCGTAATGACACGGCGCGCGGTTGCCGCCGCGGCCTGACCGCAACGGCCATCGGTACATTGATAGAGATAGAAGGCGGGCCCCGAGCGGCCCGCCTTTTTCGCTTTTTCGGACCTGCGTTCGGAAGACAGCGACGGGCAGGACGCCGGGAATCAAAAAGGCCGGGTGCCACCCCTTTTGGGACGGCATCCGGCCAAAATGTCTGTGGTCTTGCGATTACTTGGTGATCGGGCCGATCAGCATGATCATCTGGCGGCCTTCCATCTTGGGGAAGTTTTCCACCTTGCCGATTTCCTTGGTGTCTTCGGCGACACGCTCTAGCAGTTCGCGACCGAGGTTCTGGTGCGCCATCTCGCGCCCGCGAAACCGCAGCGTGACCTTCACCTTGTCCCCGTTTTCGAGAAACTTGAAGACATTGCGCATCTTGACATCGTAGTCATGGGTGTCGGTGTTCGGGCGGAACTTGACCTCCTTGATCTCGATGATCTTCTGTTTCTTGCGGGCCTCGGCTTCGCGCTTCTGGGTTTCGTACTTGTACTTGCCGAAATCCATGATCTTGCAGACCGGGGGATTGGCGTTGGGCGAGATTTCGACCAGATCGAGACCGGCCTCCTCGGCCAGTTGCATCGCTTTTGCCGGGTGAACCACGCCGACATTTTCGCCGTCGGCGCCGATCAGACGGATTTCCGGGGCGCGGATCTTGTCATTGACGCGGGGGCCTGTGTCACGTTGCGGCGGCGCGTTGTGGGGTCTGCGGGCTATGTCTTGCTTCCTTCGATGGCTGCTGAATTCAGGGTGTCAAAGTAACGGGCGGGCCGTGGCACTGCAAGGCGGATTTAGGGCAATTGCAGCCAAAAGTAAGGCATTTGCAGGGGGAACCATTCGCATTCGGGGCAGTTATGTCTGTGAAGACATCGTGCCGGCCTGATGATCTGTGCGGGCACGAACAGAAAGGATGTACGATATGAAGACGGGTCTGTGGATTGCGATTGCGGTGGCTGCTGGCGGCGCGGGTTATTACTTTTACGAGGTCGCGTCGCGCCCCGACGCATCGCTGACGGATGCGGTGGCGCCGCTGCCCGCACCGGTTGAGGCGCCCGGGCCCGGCGTTTCACTGCGCGAAGCGCCCGCGGCGCCGGAAACGCCGACGCCTGAACCGCAGGAGGCGGCGCGCGCTGTTGTGGACGCCTTGGGTGCTGAGGCCGAGGCGCTGGCAGAGCGGGCCGAGGAGGTTGGTGGCGCGGTGGCGCGTGAGGCCGAGCAGGCGGTGGCGGCCGCCGTAGAGGCGGTGGAGGCCGGGCAGGCCAGCGCCGAGGATACGGCAGAGACCGCGCGCCGCCGGCTTGAAGCCCTTGCCGACGCCGCCGAAGCCGAGGTGCGCGAGGCGCTTGACACTGCCGTGCCGTCGCCAGACGCGCCCGAGACGCCATCACCGGCGGCGCAGGACGCGGTGGAGGAGCCGGCGCCGGGCGAGACCGAGGCCGTTGTGGCGCCCGATGCCGTCGCACCCGAGGCGCCGGCCGCGTCAGGGGACGCGGTGACACCGCCCGAAGTGCTTACGGCCAAGGGTTTCCGCCCCGATGCGGTGCGAGCCCTGATCGACGGCAGCGACTTGGCGGCCACCCAAAAGGCGCTGTTGAAGGCGGCGGTGCGGCAGGTGGAGGACAATCCGGCGCTGCTCGAGGGGGTGCTGGAACGCCTGCGCGCGGCGCTTCTGCCGTCGTGATCTAGGTGGAACGCGGACGGTTCATGCGAAACGACAGCAACAAGATGGCCAATGCACAGAACGCCCCGGCGCCGCCCGCGATGCCGAGGGCACCCAGCCCGGCGCTGCTGACCACGGCGGCGCCAACGGCCGAGCCGGCGGCTGCGCCGACGTAGATCGAGGCGGCGTTCAGCGCGAGCATCACCTGGGCATTGGCCGGATCGAGGCCGATCAGCCGCTCTTGCTGGGCGGCCATGAACGACCAGCCGATTGCTGCCCAGACAAAGCAAAGCGCGAAAAAGCCCGGCGCGGCAAAGGGCAGCAACGAAAAGACGGGCATGATCGCGATCTCGCCGACAGCCAGCAAAGCAAGCGTCGGGCCCGCGCCGATGCGATCGGTCAGCCGCCCGCCGGCGAGATTGCCGGCCACCGCGCCGACACCGAACATCAGCAGCGCAAGGGTAATGCCGTCGCGGCCGAAACCCATCGTCGTGGCCAGCAGCGGGGCGATGTAGGTGTAGATGATGTAGATGGCCCCCAGAAAGAAGCTGGTGAAGCCGATGGCGAGCATATGGCGCAGGTTGGCGAGGGTGCGGCCAAGATCGGCCAATCCGACGGGGGCAAACCCCAAGCCGGCGGGCACGATGACCCAGATGCCCCAGATTACCGGCAGCGCCAGAACAGCGACCAGCCCGAATGCCGGCCGCCAGCCGAACGTATAGGCGATGAAGCTGCCCGCCGGCACGCCCAGCACCTGCGCCAGTGTCAGGCCGAAGAAGACCGCCGCCAGCGCGCTGGCGCGGCGGCCCGGAGGGCTGAGCCCGGCGGCGACGGCGGCGGAGACCGGTGTCACCAGGCCGGCCCCCGCCGCAGCGACAACGCGCGACAGGAAGATCGTGGCCGGATCGGGAGCGAAGGCGGCCATCAGGCAGGACAGCGCGAAGATGAGGAGCGCCGACGCGAGCAACCTGCGCCGCCCGATGCGCCCGGTGAGCGACACCAGCAGCGGCGAAAGCACCGCGTAGGCCATCGCGTAGACCACCATGATCATGCCCGCCTGCGGGGCAGTCATCGCGAGATCCTGGGCCAGCGGGTTCAGCAGGCCGACGAGCATGAAGGCCCCCATGCCGATCACGAAATTCGCCGCCGAAAGGATCGGGATGACGCGGTCGGTCGCGGTGGATGCGGAGGCTGTCATGTCGGGATCTTTCGCTGGACGGTGCGGGTGGTTCGATGTCCCGAAGCCAGCGTGGGCCATGCGCGGTGCAGGGGGGCCTTCTGCCCCCCGCGTGCCCCTGGGCACGCCCCCCCGAGGATATTTTTCGCGAAAGGAAGGCCGGAGCGGGCGGTCAGCCGACGAACGCCTTCTCGACGACATATTCGCGCGGTTCCGAATTCGCGCCCTCGCGCAGGCCATGCGCTTCTAGAATGGCCTTTATGTCGAGGTTGAGGCCCATCGAGCCGCAGACCATGGCGCGATCGGTTTCCGGCGACATGCGGTCGATTCCGAGTTCGCGGAACACGGTGCCGTTTTCGAGCAATGTGGTGATGCGGCCCATGCGTGGGCTGTCCTCGCGGGTGGTGGTGGGGTAATAGACCAGCTTGTCGAGTGCGGGTCCGATCAATTCGCGGAGCAGTTCGTTTTCGCCCAACGATTGCACCAGTTGGCGGCCGTATTCCAGTTCGGCGACTTCGCGGCAGGTGTGGGTGAGAATGATCCGGTCGTAATCCTCGAAGGTTTGCGGATCGCGGATGAGCGAGGCGAAGGGCGCGATGCCGGTGCCGGTGGCGAAGAGCCAGAGCCGCTTGCCCGGAAGCAGCGCGTCGTGGACCAGCGTGCCCACCGGTTTGGGCCGCAGGATGATCGGATCGCCGGGCTGGATGTGCTGGAGCCGTGAGGTGAGCGGGCCGTCCTGGACCTTGATCGAGTAGAATTCAAGCTCGTCGTCCCAACTGGGCGAGGCGATGGAATAGGCGCGCAGCAGGGGCTTTTGCCGGCCGGTGACCGGATCGGCATCGCCCATCAGGCCGATCATGACGAATTCACCCGAGCGGAACCGCAAGGAGGCGGGCCGGGTGACGCGGAACGAGAACAGCCGGTCGGTCCAGTGATGGACGGCGGTGACGGTCTGGGCATCGGGGAGGGCGGGCCGTTGGACGGCGCTGGCTCGGGTCGCGGGGGCTTGGGTCACGGGGCGCTGCTCGGTCATGGATGTGTCAAGGCATGTTTACACATGCTGCTCCTGATTAAAAGGTATGGCATCCGGGCGAAAGTGGGCAATCAGCCGCGCAGCCGCGATTGGTAGTCATGCGCGCGCCAGTCGGCCCGGGCGAGCCAGTCGGGTTCGGGCTGACGCGCGGCGCGGGCGCTGTCGATCTCGACCTCGTCGAAGCCGGCGCGGCGCGCCATGGCGTATTGGTCGGGAAGCAGATCGCCGGCGGCCCGAAGCCGTCCGGCATACCCCAGCAGCCGCAAGCCGCGCGCCAGGCCGAAGCCGCGCCCGTCGGCAAAGCCGTCGAAGGCGATGCGGATCATCGCCGGGCCTTGTGCAAGGTCTGCCAGCGCCGCCGGGTCCGTGTCGGCGGGAAGGTCGATTGCCGGGGTGTCGCCGGTGGCGCTGTCGTGGGGGGTGAAGGGGCCGGCGAAGGTGTCGGGGCCGAAGCCTGTGTCGGTGACGATCACCTGGTCGCGGGGGGCGGTGTGCGATGCGGGCGTCGGGGAAACTGTCATGAGGATGCTCCTGTGCGGACGGGCTTGCCATTCACGAAGTGGATGCCGCATTCGTCCTTGGTTTGGGCGCGCCAGCGGCCGGCGCGGATGTCTTCACCCGGGCGGACCGGAGAGGTGCAGGGCGCGCAGCCGATCGAGGGGTAGCCCCGTGCCACCAGCGGATGACGGGGCAGGCGGTTTTCCGTCATGTAGGACTGGATGTCATCGGCGGACCAATGGGCCAGCGGGTTGATCTTGATCCGTCCGGTGCCCGGCTCGGCCTCGAAGAAGTCGAGGGTGGCGCGGGCGCCCGACTGAAACCGCTTGCGCCCGGTGATCCAGCCATCGTAGCCGGCCAGCGCATGGTGCAGGGGGCGGGCCTTGCGCAATGCGCAGCAGGCATCGGGGTCGTGGCGGTGCAGATCGCCGCGCGGGTCGGCGCGGCCGACGCCGCCGGTGCAGGGGCCGGTGGCGCCGTGGCCGGTGGTGTCGGAACCCGTATGGTCGGAGGCGGGCATGTCGGCTGCGCGCAGGATCCTCAGGTTCCGAAGGGTCAGGCGTTCGGTCAGTTCGTGCTGATAGACGAGGGTTTCGGCGAACATCATTCCGGTGTCGATGAAGATCACCGGGCGGGTGTTGTCGGTGACGGCAAGCATGTGCAGCAGCACGACCGAATCAGCACCGAAACTGGACACCAGCGCGACGCGTCCGATGTCGCGGAAGGCGCCGGCCAGCACCGCCGTTGCGCCATGATGGCGGTAGCGGATGTTGAGCGCCGCGGCTTGCGCCGCGCGGTCGGGACGCGGCCCTCCGGGGGGAGTTTTTCCGGCAAGATGAAGCATCGGATCACTCGGCCGCCATGGTTTGCGCGGGATAGAGCGCTGCCTTGAACGGGGCGAGCCCCAGACGGCGGCAGGTGTGCAGGAAGGTTTCTTCGGGGCTGGTGCGCAGATCGAGATAGGCGTGGACCAGGCGTTCGATGGCGGGCACGATCTCGTCGGCGGCGAAGCCGGGGCCGGCGCGTTCGCCGATCGCGGCGGTTTCGGTGTGATCGCCGCCCAGCGTGATCTGGTAGTTTTCGACGCCGGCGCGGTCGAGACCGAGGATGCCGATGTGGCCGACATGGTGGTGCCCGCAGGCGTTGATGCAGCCCGATATCTTGATCTTGAGCGGGCCGATGTCGTGTTCGAGTTTCAGCGTTTCGAAGCGGGTTGCGATTTGCTGGGCAACGGGGATCGAACGTGCGGTGGCCAGCGCGCAGTAGTCCATGCCGGGGCAGGCGATGATGTCGGAGATCAGGCCGATGTTCGCCGTGGCCAGATCGGCGTCGCGCAGGGCGGCGTGCAGCGCCGGCAGATCGGCGCGGTGCACGTGCGGCAGGATGACGTTCTGTTCGTGGCTGATGCGCAGTTCGTCGTATCCGAAGGTTTCGGCGAGATCGGCCAAGGCGCGCATCTGGGCCGCGGTTGCGTCGCCGGGCGTGGCGCCGGGTTTCTTGAGGGAGATCGAAACGATGGCGTGATCGGACGATCGATGGGCACTGAGGTTGGTATCGGACCAGGCGCGGAACACCGGATCGGCGTCGCGCGCGCGCTGGAAGGCGGTGGTGTCGCCCTGGCGCAGTGCGGGTGGCGCGAAGGCTGTGTACAGATCCGCCAGAAGCCTCTGATCCGCGCCCTTGAAGGTGGGGCGGCGCCGGGCGAATTCGGCTTCGGTGAGGCTGCGGATCCGGTCGATGCCGTTCTCGTGCACCGTTATCTTGATGCGGGCCTTGTATTTGTTGTCGCGCCGGCCGAGCAGGTTGTAGACGGCGACGATGGCTTCGAGATAGGCCAGCAGATCGGCTTCGGGCAGGAAGTCGCGGATCACCTGGCCGATCATCGGGGTGCGTCCGAGGCCGCCGCCGACCAGCACCTCGAAGCCGCGCGCGCCGTCGCGTTCGCGCAGGCGCAGGCCGATGTCATGGGCGCGGATCACGGCCCTGTCGGCGGTGGCGCCGGTGACGGCAATCTTGAACTTGCGGCCCAGAAACTGGAATTCGGGATGGTCGGTTGACCATTGACGGATCAGTTCCGCATAGGGGCGCGGATCGGCCACCTCATCGGCGGCGGCCCCGGCGAAATGATCGGCGGTGACATTGCGGATGGTGTTGCCCGAGGTCTGGATGGCGTGCAGGCCGACCTGGGCCAGCGCGTCCAGCATATCTGGCACGTCGCGCAGTTTCGGCCAGTTGTACTGGATGTTCTGGCGGGTGGTGAAGTGGCCATAGCCCTTGTCCCAACGCTGGGCCAGATGCGCCAGCATCCGCATCTGGGCGCTGTTGAGCGTGCCGTAGGGGATCGCCACGCGCAACATGTAGGCGTGCAGTTGCAGGTAGAGCCCGTTCATCAGGCGCAGGGGTTTGAATTCGTCTTCGGTGAGCGCGCCGGAAATGCGGCGTTCGACCTGGGCGCGGAACTGGGCGTTGCGTTCGGCCAGAAAGGCGGTGTCGAAATCGGAATACTTATACATCGTGCGTCTCTGCCTGTTTGCCGTGGGCGTGGTTCGAGGGACCGGTGGCGCGGAATGCCTCGCGGAAATGCACCGGAGCGGGGCCGCGGGTGCCGGCGGTGACGTCGGCCAGATAGGCGCCGACCGCGCGGTCTTGCTGGCGGGCGGCGTCGAGCAGGCGGATCTGGGCCTCGGCTTCGTCCGAGATGATCTCTGCCTGTGCGAGGCTGCGCACCCATGTGCCGTCGGCGGCCATGTAGATCACGTCGCCGAGCAGCAGGTCATTGGCGGTAACGACCTTCGGGGTGAAAGCTTTGGGCATCATGCAAGCTCCTGTTGCGGGGCGGGCCGGAGGCCGGCGCCCGTTGGAATGTGGGCGGGTGGTGGCGTTTGCCCGGCCCCTGTGGCGGCGGCAAGCGCCGCCCGCGGGGCCAGCCCCAGGAATGTGAGCGCAGGCCCGCCGGGGGCCGCCTGCGCCAGGTCGGCGGGCAGCCGGTCAAGCGTGGTGGCGATCACCCGCTGATCGGGGCGCGAGGCGTTTTCGATCACCGTGACCGGTGTGGCGCGATCGGCCCCCTGCATCAGCAACCGTCCCTGGATGAAACGTGCCGATTTCTTGCCCATGTAGATCGCCGCGACGGCACCCGGCCGGGCCAGCGCGCGCCAGTCGTGATCGGCGAAACCCTTCATGTCGTGTCCGGTGATAAACCGGACCGAAGTGTTGCGACCCCGACGCGTGAGGCTTTGGCCGATGGTGGCCACGGCGGCCGACGCCGAGGTGATGCCTGGCACGATGTGAAAGCCGATACCGCTGGCGTCGCAGGCGTCCATTTCCTCGTCGAGCCGGCCAAAGACCGTGGCGTCGCCCGACTTCAGGCGCACCACCTGCGCACCGGCGCGGGCGTGTTCGACGATCAGCGCGTTGATTTCGCTCTGGGGCATGGCCGGGCCAAAGCCCTCCTTGCCGGCGTCGATCAGGATTGCCTCGCGGCGGGCCAGCTCAAGGATCTGCGGCGAGATCAGGCGGTCGTGGATCACCACGTCGGCGGTGTCGAGCGCGCGCCGCGCCTTCAGCGTCAGAAGCTCGGGGTCGCCGGGGCCGGCCCCCACAAAGATCACATGGCCGGGGCCGCTGGCCGTATCGAGGTAGCGCACCAGCAGATCGTCGAGCGCCGCGCGGGTGGCTTTTTCGCCCCCGGCCAGGGCCCGCGGGCCGGCATCAAAATAGTAGTCGCGCCAGAAATCGCGGCGCGTGCGGCCGGCCGGCAAGGCCTCGGCCATGCGGCGGAAAGCCTTGCCGATCCGCGCGAGCGTGCCCATCCCGACCGGCAGGCGCGCTTCCAGATCCGCCTTGATCGCGCGCGCCAGAACCGGGGCGGCGCCTTCGGTGCCGATTGCCACGGTCACCGGATCGCGATCGACGATTGCAGGGGTGATGAACTGGCTGTCGGCCAGGTTGTCGACAACGTTTACCAGCGCGCCATCGGCCCGGGCGAGGCCGGCGGTGCGCGCGTCTTCTTGCGGATCCTCGTCGGCGGCATAAAACAGCGCGGCGCAGAGCGCGTCGCCCGGCTGCATCGCGCGGCGCACCAGCCGCAACCGGCCCGTATCCGCCCAATCGACGATCTGAGCGGCAGGATCGGGCGAAAACACCGTCAGATGCGCCTCGGTCTTGAACAGCAGCCGCAGTTTGGCCAATGCGGCCTCGCCGCCGCCCGAAACCACGACGCGGCGGCCCGCGATCGCGAGGAAGATGGGGAAATGCTGCATCTGCGGACCCTTCCAGATTGTACCGACGCGCCTTGGTCCGGCACGCTGTGATCTGCAATATAGGATAATCTTCTGTTTTGACGCCATATGCCTTTGCAATTAAGAAATTTGTCCTGAATTATGGGGGCGTGAAGTGACGATTGCTTTCAATGCGGGGGAGATAAGGAATGTCGGTCCGGCTGGACGAGACGGACAGGAAGATCCTGTCGGAGTTGCAAAACGATGCGGGCCAGTCGCTGGACGACATCGCCCGCAAGGTGGGGGCGTCGCGCACGCCGGTCTGGAACCGGATGCGCAAGATGCGCGAGGCCGGATTGATCGGGCGGACCACCGTGGTTCTGGATGCCGAGGCGCTGGGGTTCGAGGCGTGTTTTTTCGTTTTGATCCGCACATCGGAACACGACGCCGGGTGGCAAAAGGCGTTCCTGAAGGCATTGCAGGACCGGCCCGAGGTGCAGGAGGCGCATCGCCTGGCGGGGGATATCGATTACATCCTGAAGGTTCGGGTGCGCAATGCGCGCGCCTACGATGCATTCTACCAGGCGCTGATTTCCGAGGTGCGGGTGCACAATGTGACCGCGTTGCTGTCGATGGAGGAGATCAAGTCGACCACGCTTTTGCCGCTGTGACCGGGCGTCGGCGCGGGTGACGCGGACGGGAGCCTCCGGCGGGGATACTTTCAGCGAAAGGAAGCCGGCGCGGGGCGCTATAACCGGACCGGCAGCGTTTCGAGGCCGTGGAAGTGATAGGTATCGGCGTAGCGTGCGGGGCCGTCGGCGCGCAGACCGGGACAACGGCGCATCAACGTGGCGAGCGCGATCCGCAGTTCCAGACGTGCCAGCGCGGCGCCAAGGCAGAAATGCGGGCCGCCACCGAGGGCGAGGTGCGGGTGCACCGGCCTGGCGGGATTGAAGCGCGCGGGGTCGGGCCAGATGGCGGGATCGTGATTTGCCGCGCCCAGCACGAGCGCGACCCGGTCGCCGCGGATGAACCTGTGGCCGGCGATTTCGGCGGTTTCGGTGGCGTATCGGGTGAAGATGTGCAGTGGCGGGTCGGCGCGCAGGATTTCTTCGGGCAGGCCGGGGGTTTCGGGGTCTGCCGGGCCATGGGCGAGCAGCAGGCGGACGCCGTTGCCCAGGGCGTGGACCGTGGCCTCGTGCCCGGCGTTGAGCAAGAGGATGCAGGTGGAGATCATTTCCGCCTGGCTGAGCCTGTCGCCATCGGCCTGGGCGGCGATCAGGTGGGACAGCAGATCGTCACCCGGCGCGCGCTGCCGGTCGGCGATGCGGCGGCGCAGGAAGGCGGTGAATTCCGTGGCGGCGCGGGCTGCCGCATTTTCTGTCTGCCGGGTACGGCGGGCCTGGTACATCGCCACCATTGAACCGGACCATCGCAGCAGATCGGGTGCATCGCTGTCGGGTAGGCCCAGAAGGCGGGCGATGACGATGACTGGAACGCGCTGGCAATAGGCTGGCAGCAGATCGAAGCGGGTTTGCGGGAAATTGTCGATCAGATCGTGGCACAGATGTTCGACCGAGGGTGCCAGCGCGGCGATGCGAACCGGGGTGAAGGCCCGTTGCACGAGGCCGCGCAGGCGCGTGTGGCGGGGCGGTTCGATTTCCAGAAGGCTGTGGTCCTCGACCGCGTAGAAAGGCAACAGGTGCGGTGGGCGGGGCGGGCTGTGTTCGGGCGGCGCGACGCGGCTGAAGCGGCGGTCGCGCAGCAGGCTGTGCACCAGGCCGTGCGACAGGGCGGCCGGCATGTCGTAATCGTGCCACCAGACCAGCGCGCCACCGGCATTGCGCGCGGCGGCATATGCGGGGTAGGGATTCTGGACGAAGGCGGGATCGGTGGGAGATTGGCGAAAGACATGCATGCATCGGTTTTCGGCCGTCGCTCTGGTCAAGGCAAGGGGGTCTGATAGGGTTCGGTCATGACGCCTTTTTTCATGTCGCTGGAACGAAGCCTGGTGGCCTTTGCGCTGGGTGTGGCGGTGTTGACCGGTGCGGTCTGGCATTTCGGATATGACCGGGCGCTGGACCAGTTGTCGCTGCAGGCCGAGGCCGATCTGGCACTGGCCAGCGACCGGCTGAGCGCGCAGTTGCGCCGCTACCGCGAACTGGCGGTGCTGATGGCCGATCATCCCGGTTTGCGCGGACTGGAAGTGCCTGACCGTTTGGCCGAGGCCGAGGCGCTGTTGGTCGAGGTGGCCGACAAGACCGGCGCGCTGGACGTGATGCTTGTGGGGGCTGCCGGGCGGGTGTCGGTCAGCGCGCGCGGTCCGATCGGGCGCGACATGGCGGCCGAACCTGCGGTGCGGCGCGCGATGCAGGGCGCGCTGGGCGCGAGCCACGGGATCGACAGGGTTCTGGCGCGGCGGGCCTACCGCTATGCCTCGCCGGTTTTCGACGCGGCGGGCAAGGTCGAGGCGGCGCTGGTGGTGCTGGTGAATGTCGACACTGTCGAGCAGACGTGGCGGGGCAGCACCCCGGCCGTTCTGTTTTCCGACCGCCAGGGTGAGGTTTTTATCGCCAACCGCTCCGAGTTGCTGTTCTGGCGGCGGCCCGAAGGGCAGCCGGGGCTGTTCCCACCGGATGGCACACCCTTGCCGTTCCGGGCGGATCTGCGCGGCGGCCACGAGATCTGGCGTGTGGGATGGGGGCCCTATCTGCCCGGGCGTGCGCTGCACCTGGCGCGCGATCTGCCGGTTATCGGCTTTACCGGCGAGGTTCTGGTGGATCTGGCGCCGGCGCGGCGGATCGCGGCGCTGCAGGCGGCGGCGGTGGCCGCGCTGTGCCTGGCCTTTGGTGCGCTGCTGTTTCTGGCGACCGAGCGGCGGCGCGCCCTGTCGCGCGCCAACGCCGTGCTGGAGAGCCGCGTTGCCGCGCGCACCGTTGCGCTGACCGAAACCAACGCGGCCTTGCGGCGCGAGGTGGCCGAACGCCAGGAGGCCGAGGCGGCATTGACGCGGGCGCAGGCCGAACTGGTGCAGGCCGGAAAGCTGAGCGCGCTGGGCCAGATGTCGGCGGGGATCAGCCATGAGTTGAACCAGCCGCTGATGGCGATCCAGAGCTTTGCCGACAATGCGACGCAGTTTCTGGACCGGGGCCGGACCGATGTGGCGGAGAGCAATCTGCGCCGGATTTCCGATCTGGCGCGGCGGATGGGCCGGATCATCCGCAACCTGCGGGCTTTCGCGCGCCAGGAGAGCGAGGCGGCGACGCGGGTCAACCTTGTGGCGGTTCTGGATTCGGCGCTGGAACTGGTGGAGGCGCGGCTGGCGCGCGAGGGGGTTGCGTTGCGCTGGCGTCCGCCGCCGGAGCCGGTGTGGGTGCGCGGCGGCGAAGTGCGGTTGGGGCAGGTGTTTGTCAACCTGATCACCAATGCCGCGGATGCGATGGCCGAACAATCGGGCAAGGCAATCCGTCTGACATTGATCGAGGAAGAGGCGCGGGTGCGCGTGGAAGTTGCCGATACCGGGCCGGGCATCGCCGAGCCGGAGCGTATGTTCGATCCGTTCTACACCACCAAGGAGGTCGGGGCTTCGGAGGGCATGGGATTGGGATTGTCGATCTCATACGGTCTGGTGCAGAGTTTCGGGGGTGCGATCCGAGGCCACAACGGGCCCGAAGGCGGAGCGGTGATGACGGTGGAATTGGAACGTTGGCAGATGGAGGTGGCCGCGTGAACCGCGCGGGTGCCGCGCCTGTGGCGGCGGCGGGAGCCTCCGGCGGGAGTTTATCCGGCAAGATGAAGCCTGAGGGCGGTTCGGAGGGACGGGGCGCCGGGCGCGCGGGCGGGCGGGTATGACGCCGGTTCTGGTGGTCGACGACGATGCGGCGGTGCGCGAGGCGCTGGTGCAGACCCTGGAACTGGCCGGCTATGCGCCGGTGGCCGCGGCGTCATTCGTGGCGGCCAAGGATCATATCACCCGCGATTTCGGTGGGGTTATCGTTTCGGATATCCGGATGCCGGGGCGCGACGGGTTTCATGTGCTGGGCTATGCGCGCGGGGTGGATCCCGAGTTGCCGGTGATCCTGTTGACTGGCGAGGGCGATATCCCGATGGCGGTGCGGGCGATGGAGCAGGGGGCGTTCGATTTCCTGGAAAAACCCTGTGCCGCGCAGGATCTGATTGCGGTGCTGGCGCGGGCGCAGGCACGGCGGCGCGAGGTGCTGGAGGCGCGGGCGCAGGATATGGCGCGTGCGGCGGGCGATCCGGCGGCGCGGTTGATCTTCGGGGTGTCGCGGCAGGCGGATGCGTTGCGCGCGCGTGTGCGCCGGGTTGCGGCCACCGCGACGGAGGTTCTGGTGACCGGGGCGCCGGGTAGTGGGGTTTCGAAGATCGCCGAAGTGATTCACCTGTGTTCGGCGCGTTCGAAGGGGCCGTTCGAGAAGCGCGCGGCGGCCGGGTTGGACCGGGCCGGGCTGGACGAGGCGTTGCGGCTGAGCGCGGAAGGCAGCCTGTTTGTCGATGAACTTGCCGCCATGCCGCCGGACACGCAGATCGCGCTGATCGGTGTGCTTGAGGCCGGCGGCAGCGCGGTGCGTCTGATCGCCGGCAGCACCGCCGATCTGGGCGCCGCGCAGGAGGGCGGGCGGTTGCATCCCGATCTGTACTACCGGTTGCAGGTTCTGCCGGTGCGAATCCCGTCGCTGTCGGAGCGGCCCGAGGATATTCCGGTTCTGTTTCGCCATTATGTGGCGCAGGCCAGCGAACAGGCCGGTTTGCGCGCGCCCGAGATCACGCCCGATGTCATTGCCGGGCTGATGGCGCAGGACTGGCCGGGCAATGCGCGTGCGCTGATGTCGGCGGCGATGCGGTTTGCGCTGGGCTTGCAGGAGGCGGCGCAGCCGTCAGACGAACTGGGCCTGGCCGAGCAGATGGCACAGATCGAGCGATCGCTGCTGGTGGCGGCGCTGCGCCAGTCGGGCGGGCAGGCGAGCGTGGCGGCCAGGGCGCTGAAACTGCCGCGCAAGACCTTTTACGACAAGCTGGCGAAGTATGCGATTCGGCCCGAATCGTTTCGGTAGCGAACTGTGCGGAAATCCGCACAGAAGAGCGAATCGCAGTGCGAAATTCCGCACATATGTGGGGCGAGGCCCGTTTCCGGCGAATCAAGATCGGGTCAGCGTGTTGTTTTCAAAGCGGAATTATTGATTCTCGTCACACTTGCACAGATGGTTGAACGGGCTGCCGCGACGCTGTTGACTGCCGCTCAGCGCGTTCGGAGGAACGCCGCGACGGGGCACATGACCCCGGCCATGATCAATCCGGGAGGAACAACCGATGAAACTATTGACCGCAGCCGCCACGGCGCTGAGCCTTGTGACGCTGGGCCAGGCCGCCCATGCCGCCTGTGACGACGGCGAGATCGTCATCAAGTTCAGCCACGTCACCAACACCGACCGTCACCCCAAGGGGATCGCCGCGTCGCTGTTGCAGGCGCGCGTGAACGAGGAGATGAACGGCAAGGCCTGCATGGAAGTCTTCCCGCAGTCTTCGCTTTACAACGACGACCAGGTTCTCGAGGCGCTGTTGCAGGGCGACGTGCAACTGGCCGCGCCTTCGCTGTCGAAGTTCGAACAGTTCACCAAGCAGTTCCGGATCTTCGACCTGCCGTTCATGTTCAAGAACATCGAGGCGGTTGACGCGTTCCAGACCTCGGAAACCGGCCAGGCGATGAAGGAATCGATGGTGCGCCGTGGGCTTCTGGGACTGGAATTCTGGCACAACGGCATGAAGCAGATGTCGGCCAACAAGCCGCTGATGCTGCCCTCGGATGCGTCGGGCCTGAAGTTCCGGGTGCAGAACTCGGACGTTCTGAAGGCTCAGATGGCGGCAATGGGCGCCAGCCCGCAGCCGATGGCGTTTTCCGAGGTGTATGGCGCCTTGCAGACCGGCGTTGTGGACGGCCAGGAAAACACATGGTCCAACATCTATGGCCAGAAGTTCTTTGAGGTTCAGGACGGTGTCACCCAGACCGACCACGGCATCATCGACTACATGGTCGTGACCGGCACCGACTGGTGGGACAGCCTTGACGCCGATGTGCGCGACCAGCTGGCAACCATCCTGCGTGAAGTGACCGAAACCCGTAACGCCGAATCCACCGCCGTGAACGCCGCCGCAAAGGCGGCGATCATCGAAGCGGGCGGTGTCGTGCGCGAACTGTCGGCCGAACAGCGCGCCGCATGGGTTGCCGCGATGAAGCCGGTCTGGGAAGAGTTCAAGAGCGACGTGGGCCAGGAAAACATCGACGCGGCCCAGGCGATCAATGCCGGGCTTTAAGCCGCTGATGTGAAATCCGCCCGGCCCCCTATCGATCCGGGGGCCGGGTTTTTTACAAGAATTGTCGCGCAGGGGGGGCGGGGCCATGGCATCGCATTACCGACCGAACACGGCGCTGGGCCGTATCGTCAACGAGGTCGAGGAAACCGCGATCGCGCTCATCCTCGGATTGATGACGCTGATCACCTTTATCAACGTCATTCTGCGCTACGGGTTCAACACCGGGCTGATATGGGGGCTCGAGGCGACCTCGTTCCTGTTTGCCTGGCTGGTGTTGTTCGGCGTCAGCTATGCGGTCAAGGTGACTGCGCATCTGGGCGTCGATGCGGTTATCAACCTGTTTTCACCATCGACGCGGCGTGTGCTGGCCTTGATCGCCGGGGCGATCTGCGTGGCCTACGCGGCGCTTCTGATGAAGGGCGCCTGGGACTACTGGGCGAATTTCGCCAACCTGCCGCAAACCGAAGGGCGGTGGTTTCCGCTGGGGCTCGAAGAGATGCGCCGCACCTCGTACCGGGGATGGTATGAAACCGTCGATATACCCTTCCCCGAATGGCTGCGCTGGATTCAGCCGATCATGAATGAGGGTGAAGCTTATGAAAAGCTGCCACGCTTCATTCCCTACGCCATCCTGCCGTTCGGCATGGCGTTGCTGTTGTTCCGGTTCGTTCAGGCCACGTTGCGCATCGCGCGCGGCGACGCGGAAAGCCTGATCGTCAGCCACGAAGCCGAAGATGCGGTCGAAGAAGTCCGCCACATGAACAAAGAGGACTGAAAACATGGAAGTCGCGGTTCTTTTTGCGCTCGTGATCGGACTGATGCTGTTGGGGGTACCGATCGCGGTCAGCCTCGGGCTGAGTTCGATCCTGTTTCTGCTGGCGCTCAGCGATACCTCGCTGGCGTCGATCGCCCAGACGCTGTTTCAGGCGATGGCCGGGCACTACACGCTGCTCGCGATCCCGTTCTTCGTGCTGGCCTCGACCTTTATGTCGACGGGCGGCGTGGCCAAGCGGATCATCCGGTTTTCCATCGCCATTGTCGGGCATTTTCCCGGCGGGCTGGCCATTGCGGGGGTGTTCGCCTGCATGATGTTCGCCGCGCTGTCCGGTTCGTCCCCGGCGACGGTGGTGGCGATCGGGTCGATCGTGATCGCCGGGATGCGCCAGGTCGGCTATACCAAGGAGTTCGCGGCGGGCGTGATCGCCAATGCCGGCACGCTGGGCATCCTGATCCCGCCCAGCATCGTCATGGTGGTCTATGCCTCGGCGACCGACGTGTCGGTGGGGCGGATGTTCCTGGCGGGCGTGATACCGGGCCTTCTGGCCGGAAGCATGTTGATGATCACGATCTATGCCATTGCCAAGTTCCGCAACCTGCCCAAGGGCGAATGGCAGGGCTGGGGCGAGGTGGCCGAAAGCGCCGCAAGCGCGTCGGGCGGGCTGTTCCTGATCGTGATCATCCTTGGCGGCATCTATGGCGGCATCTTCACGCCGACCGAGGCCGCGGCGGTGGCGGCTGTCTATGCCTTCGTGGTGGCCAGTTTCGTCTATCGCGACATGGGGCCGCTGCATGTCCGGGAAGAGGGGATGCCGAACCATTCGCTGTTCGCCCGGCCCTGGACGCTGATCACGGTGTTCTTTCACCGCGACACACGCGACACCCTGTTCGAGGCCGGCAAGCTGACCGTCACGTTGATGTTCATCATCGCCAACGCGCTGATCCTGAAACACGTTCTGACCGATGAACAGATCCCCCAGCAGATCGCAAGCGCCATGCTCAGCGCCGGTTTCGGGCCGGTCATGTTCCTGGTGATCGTGAACGTGATCCTTCTGATCGGGGGTCAGTTCATGGAGCCGTCGGGCCTGTTGGTGATCGTGGCGCCGCTGGTGTTTCCCATTGCCATCGAACTGGGCATCGATCCGATCCACCTGGGCATCATCATGGTGGTCAACATGGAAATCGGCATGATCACGCCGCCCGTGGGTCTGAACCTGTTTGTCACCTCGGGTGTGGCCGGGATGCCGATGATGTCGGTGGTGCGCGCGGCGTTGCCGTTCCTGGCGGTGCTCTTCGTGTTCCTGATTATGGTGACATACATCCCCGCGCTCAGCACCTGGTTGCCGACCAAGTTCATGGGCCCCGAGATCATAACGCGGTAGCACCGCGCCCCGCCCGCGCCGCCGATGGCGCGCGGGCGGGGCTTCAGGCGTTTTGCAACGCCGTGACGATGGGCGAGAAATCGGCCGCCGTCAGGCTGGCGCCGCCGACCAGCGCACCGTCGACATCGGCAACGCCGAAGATGTCGGCGGCATTGGCCGCCTTGACCGATCCCCCATAGAGCAAGGGCACATCCGCCGCGCCTTCGGCCACCAGATCGGCCAGGCTGGCACGGAGGAAGCCGTGCACCTCGCCGATCTGTTCCAGTGTCGGCACCTTGCCCGTGCCGATGGCCCAGACCGGCTCATAAGCCACGATCAGGCGGTCGGCGGCAACCCCGTCGGGCAGCGATCCGCGCAATTGCGCCCCGACAACCGCAAGGGCCTGTCCGGCGTCGCGCTGGGCCAGGCTTTCGCCGACGCAAAGGATCGCCGTCAGCCCCACCGCCTGCGCCGCCGCGATCTTGGCGCTGACATCGGCGTCGGTTTCGCCGTGATCTGCGCGGCGTTCGGAATGGCCAAGAATGACATAGGCAGCGCCCGCGTCCCACAGCATCTGCGCGCTGGTATCGCCGGTGTGCGCGCCTGAAGCGGCGGCATGGCAATCCTGGCCGCCCACGGCGATCCCGGCGGCGGCGCAGATCCTGTCGGCGCGTTCGATCAGCGTGGCGGGCGGGCAGATCAGCATGACGACCGATGGGTCGGCGTGGGCGGCGGCCAGTTTGTCCAGTTCCACCAGATCGGAGGAGGTGCCATTCATCTTCCAGTTGCCGGCGGCGATCTTGCGGGGCATGTCGTTCCTTTCTTCTTGTTGCGGGATTGGTAGCATCCGCAGCCGTATCCGACAACGCAGGCGGGCTGTACTTGCGGCCTGTGGCGCGGTGTGGGCCGATCCCTGCGCCTTTTCGCAACCGTCCGCCGCCATGGCGGGCCGGGCGGCGCGGCGCCAATGAAAAGGGTTTCCCGCCGTGTCTGGCGCGGCCCTGATGTGACGTGAAACGCGGCGGCCGGATGCGGCATCGCCATCAAATGCCCTGCGCGACGCGGTGCCGCGCGGGGCATGTGCAAAGGATTGCCGCGCGCGGTTGGCCGCGCACCGTCGCGGGAAGGCGTCAGCCGGCGTCGATGTTTTCGTTGAACTTGATCGATTCGCCGCAACCGCAGGCTTCGGTCACGTTGGGGTTGTTGAACTTGAACCCCGCTTCCAGCAGGCTGACCTCGTAATCGATTTCGGTGCCGAACAGGAACATCTGCGCCATCGGCGCGATCATCACACGTGCGCCGTCCTGTTCCACGGTTTCGTCGTGGGGATCGGGGTCGGTGACGTACTCCATGGTGTATTCCATGCCCGCGCAGCCGCCTTTCTTGACGCCAATGCGCAGGCCCGCATGGCCTTCGCGTGCCATCAGCTTGCATATCTGGGCGCTGGCCTTGGGGGTCAGGGTGACGGCCTGTTTGCCTGGAATGCCGAACATCGCGATCTCCTTTGTGAGGAACTTAGGCCGTCGGGGTGCGCTTCTCAAGAGGGGCGGATGCCGCGCGACGGACGGGCCGGGGGGTGCGCGGCTACATGAACCCCAGTTCCAGCCGTGCCTCGTCTGACATCATGTCCATGCCCCAGGGCGGCTCCCAGGTCAGATCCACGTCCACCTGTTTGACCCCCGGCAGCGGTTCGACCGCATCGGCGACCCATCCGGGCATTTCGCCGGCCACCGGGCAACCGGGCGCCGTGAGGGTCATGATCACCCGCACCTCGTTCTCGTCGGTGATGTCGATGGTGTAGACCAGCCCCAGTTCGTAGATGTTCACCGGGATTTCGGGATCATAGACCGTGCGAATCGCATCGACGACCTGATCGTACAGAGGATGGTCTGTTGTCGAGGGCGCGATCAGCGGTGCGCCTTCGAGCGGTTCAGGGGAATGGGTCATTGCGGCCTCGAACTTGGTTCCTGACTTTTTATATAGGGAATGGCGGGCCGAAGGTCCAGTGCGCCCTGCGGCGGCGCGGAAATCAGTCGTTCTTGCGCCGGCGCACCGGCTGCGGGCGGGCACGGGCCTCGATCGCGTCATAGAGCGGGCCGACCAGATCCTTGCCGGTGACGGCCTCGGCGGTCTCGAATCCGGGCGAGGGGCTGACCGCGATCACCTTGGGGCCATCCGCCGCGCGCAGCAAATCGACCCCCGCCAGCCCCAGTCGAAAGGCCCGCGCGGCGCGCAACGCCATCTCGCGTTCGGCTTTGCGCAGGCGCACGGCGGTGGTGCGGCGCGCCTCTGGATCGCCTGACCGGCGCAGCGCCGCAACCACCTTGCCGGCCACCACCAGACAGCGGATTTCCTCGCCCGCGGCTTCGCGCACATAGGTCTGCACCAGGAAGCTGGCGCGCAGCCCGCGGAAGGCCGCGATCACGCTTTCGGCGGCCTTGCGGGTTTCCGCCAGGACGCTGTCGCGGCCCTGCGCGCCGTCCAGCAGTTTGACGATAAGCGGCGCGTTGCCGACCATGCCGATCAGGTTCGCGGTGTCCTTGGGCGACGCGGCAAAGGCGGTCAGCGGCATGTCGATGTGGCGGGCGGCCAGAACCTGATGGGTGTGCAGACGGTCGCGGCTGGCGGTGATGCCGTTGGCCGGGTTCACACAGTAGGTTCCCATGGTTTCGAATTGCCGGATCACCGCGACGCCGTGCGACGTGACCGATTGCCCGATCCGCGGGATCACCGCGTCATAGCGCGGCAGGCGTTTGCCGTCGTAATGCACCTCGGCGGCGTTTGGGGTTATGGCCATGTAGCATCGGTTGGTGTCGATCACCTCGACGGTATGGCCGCGCGCCTCGGCCACTTCGGCCAGGCGGCGGTTGGTATAGGTGTTTTCGCGGCTCAGAACGGCGATGCGCAGCGACCGTTTGGGCGCGGCGGCGCGGACGCGGCGCGAATGGTAGACGTCATAGCTCAGCTCGGGTTGCAGGCGCCGTTCGGTCGCGGTGATCGTGATGTGATCGACCAGCGCCTGACGGCCCAGCAACATCCGGCTGGCCATTCCGGTGCGGTTGGTCAGGGTGATCTCGATCGGCCAGCTCTGGCCGGCGACCTCGAGATCGGTGGCGATCACATAGCGCAGTTCGCTTTCGCCGTTCGACGAAGTCACCTCGCGGCGATCGACGACGCGTGCCGAACAGGGAATCGCCAGATCCTCGCGGCCGGGCAGCGGATGCACATGAAACCGCACCTTCGGGCGGGTTGCCGATCCGAAGGGTTCGATGTCCGAGGCATGCAGCGCCGAAGTGCGCGCGCCGGTATCGATCTTGGCGCGGATCGCGGGCAGCCCCAGTTCGGGCAACGCGATCCATTCCTCCCAACCGAAGCTCAAGGGTGCCGTATCGGCCATGTTCCGAATCCGCTTGTTTCGACTTGCGTTAGATAGTCGTATAGGCGTCAGGAAAACAGGGGTGATGACCGATGGATTGGAAGACGCAGGGCGCGCTTTGGCTGGCGCAGGAGCATATGCTGACCGCGGCGCTCGCGCCGGTGCTCGAGGCCACGCTGGCACGGGCCGGGGTGCACGAAGGCATGGACGTTCTGGACATCGGATGCGGCACCGGTGACAGCCTTTTGCGGCTGGCGGCGTCGGTGGGCGAGGCGGGGCATGTGACCGGCGCGGATGTGGCGGCGCCGATGGTCGAACGTGCCCGCGCCCGCACCGCCGCGTCGGGCCGTGTCGACGTTCTGCTGACCGATGCGCAGACCCACGGCTTTGCCCCGCAGCGGTTCGATGCCGCGGTTTCGGTTTTCGGGTCGATGTTCTTTGACGATACGGTTGCGGCCTTCGGCAACCTGCGCGCGGCGCTGAAGCCGGGCGCGCGCTTCACGCTGTCGGCCTGGGGCGACCGCAAGCAGAATCCATGGTTTACCGGGTCGGGCCATATCGCGATGGCGAAACTGGGAAAGATGCCGCCGCCCGAACCGGATGCGCCCGGACCTTTCCGTTTTGCCGATCCCGCCGTCGCACTGGATGCGCTGGCGGCATCGGGATGGTCGAATGGTGCGGCCGAGACGGTCGCGGTGACGCTGACACCCGTTGGAACCCCGGCAGAGATCGCGGCGAACCAGATGGTTGTCGGCGGCGCCTCGGCGGTGATCAACGCGCTGGGCGCCACCGAGGCGCAGCGCGCCGAACTGCTGGCCGAGATCACCGATTGGTTTGCCGCGCGCGACACGCCGGATGGCGTGCAGGTGCCCGCGGTGATCAACATCGTCACCGCCTGCGCCTGAGGCGCGGCGGGCCTTGAACGGCGCGGCCCTGCCCGCGGGTACGATCAGTCGTTTATGTCATGATGGAATGTGCGCACCTTGCCGGCCGGGCCGCGAAACGCCCGGCGCAGGCCCAGCCACGCCGCCAGCGACAGCGCCGCGAAGACCGCGATCAGCGCCAGCGGGCCCAGCATGTTCACGCCGATCAGCAACAGCCCCGACACCGCCAGCGCGCCCAGCGCGAAACCCAGAAAGACGAAGCCGGGCAACAGGATTTCAAGGATGCCCAGCGCCAGGGCCACCGACATCCACAGCCACCAGAGGCCCAGAACGCCCATCACCCGCGCCCCTTCAGCAGCCTGAAGGCGTCCGAGAAGGCCTCGAGCGTCTGCGCCGGCACGATCACCGTCTGATTGCCGGCGCCGGTGCCCAGCGCGGTCAGCGCCTCGACCTGCTTGAGCGCGATCTGATACTGTGCCGCCTCCAGACCGTTTTCGTTGATCGCCTTGGCCACGACCTGCGTGGCATAGGCTTCGGCATCTGCCAGGACACGGCGGGCCTTGGCGGTCTGTTCGGACGCGTAAAGCTCGGCGTCGGCGGCCAGTTCGACGGCGCGTTTCGAACCCTCCGCCTCGGTCACCTGGGCGCGGCGCGCGCGCTCGGCGTTCAACTGTTGCAGCATGGCGTTTCGGGTGGCCTGATCGAGGTTGACGTCGAGGATCTCGGCCCGCGTTACCTCGATTCCCCAATCGTCGACCGCGTCTTCGACCAGAAGCTTGATCGTCGCGATCAGCTGGTTGCGGTTGGCCTGCACCTCGTCCAGGTCCATCTTGCCGATCTCGGCGCGCACGATGCCGGCCACCGTGGTCGAGATGGCGGCATCCACGTCGCGGATGCGGTAGACGGTCTTTTCCGGTTCGGTGATGCGGTAGAACACCGATGTATCGACCTGCACCAGAACGTTGTCTCGGGTGATGGCGTCCTGGCTGGCGGTGGGCAACTGCCGCTCGAGGATCGAGATCTGATGCGCGACCCGGTCGATGAAGGGCACGATCATGTTGATGCCCGGCCCCAGCACCGACCGCAGCCGCCCGAAGCGTTCGATCACATGCTGTTCGGACTGCGGCACGATCTTGACCGATCGGAACACGATGATGATCAGCATCAGCGCCAGCAACAACAACACGAGATTGCTTTCGACAAAGCCGAACAGGATGTCTTCGATGGGCATTGCGGCGTCTCCTTGCGCGGACCGGTTGGCCATGATGTGCGCCGTGGCCGTGCGGATTGCAAGTTCGGTCGGCGCGGTTTATCGCCCGGCATGTGCCGGCGGGCGGCCGGCGTGTCGCCGGGGCGCAGACCGCGCAAAAGACGGGCGGCGGGGACAGACAGGCAGGAGGGGCGGCGATGGCCGGTTTCGAATTCCACAGGATGGCGCAGGACGGCAAGGCCCGCAGCGGCGTGATCCGCACGCCGCGGGGTGAAATCCGCACACCCGCCTTCATGCCGGTGGGCACGGCGGCGACGGTCAAGGCGATGCTGCCCGAGAGCGTGGCGGCCACCGGCGCGGACATCCTGCTGGGCAATACCTATCACCTGATGTTGCGGCCCACCGCCGAGCGTATCGCCCGGTTGGGCGGTCTGCACCGTTTCATGAACTGGGACCGGCCGATCCTGACCGATTCCGGCGGCTTCCAGGTGATGAGCCTGGCCGGGCTGCGCAAGCTGACCGAGGAGGGCGTCACGTTCAAGTCGCATATCGACGGCTCGCAGCATCGGCTGACGCCCGAAAGATCGATGGAGATACAGGCGCTTCTGGGTTCGGACATCGTGATGTGTTTCGATGAATGCCCGGCGTTGCCGGCGGGCCGCGACCGGATCGCCGAGAGCATGCGGCTTTCGATGCGCTGGGCCGCGCGTTCGCGGGCAGCTTTCGGCGAGCGGCCGGGACATGCGCTTTTCGGGATCCAGCAGGGCGGTCTGGAGCCCGATCTGCGCGCCGAAAGCGCCGAGGCGCTGCGCGAGATCGGCTTTGACGGCTACGCGGTGGGCGGTCTGGCGGTGGGCGAGGGGCAGGAGGCGATGTTCGGCTGTCTGGATCATGCGGCCGATCGACTGCCCGAGGACCGGCCGCGATATCTGATGGGGGTGGGCAAGCCCGACGATATCGTAGGCGCCGTGGCCCGCGGCATCGACATGATGGATTGCGTTCTGCCGTCACGGTCGGGGCGGACCGGGCAGGTGTTTACGCGGCATGGGGTTCTGAACATCAAGAACGCGCGGCATCAGGACGATCCGCGCCCGCTGGACGAAGCTTGCGGTTGCCCGGCCTGTCGCGGCTACAGCCGGGCCTATCTGCATCATGTGTTCCGCAGCCAGGAGATCGTCTCGTCGATGCTGCTGACCTGGCACAACCTGGCCTATTACCAGGATTTGATGGATGGGATGCGCCGGGCGATTGCCGAAGGCCGGTTCGATGCCTGGCAGACGGCGTTTCATGCGGCGCGGGCCGCCGGCGATATCGAGCCGGTCTGAGCGTCGCGCCGGTGGCGGCGGGGCCGGAGCGCGCGCCGCGCGCTGCCTTCGGCGAGAGTTTGTCCGGCAAGATGAAGGCGGGGACCGGCGCTGCCGATTCCGGCGGCAGCCGGCGCGGGACGGCGGGATATGCCTGATCGGTTGCGGTTGCGGCGCCCCGGGATGCTTGCGCAGCGGCCGCGGGCGGGCCATGCTTGGATAACCCGTACAACGGTCTGCTTGAATTGGCGGGCGATGTGCCCCACTTAGAGACCACGACACCGGAGACAGCAGGGGGTTGCCTCGGACGAGGGACCGGCGCTGTCTTGCCAAGAACAAGGATTGAGCATGCAAGAGCCTTTGAATTCGTCATACCCCGTTCTGCCGCTGCGCGACATCGTGGTGTTTCCGCATATGATCGTGCCGCTTTTCGTGGGACGCGAGAAATCCGTCCGCGCGCTGGAGGAGGTCATGGCCGACGACAAGCAGATCCTGCTGTCGAGCCAGGTCGATCCGAGCGAGGACGATCCCGACACTGCGGGCATCTTCAAGGCCGGGGTGCTGGCCAATGTGTTGCAACTGCTGAAGCTGCCGGACGGCACCGTGAAGGTTCTGGTCGAGGGGCAGGCGCGGGTGCGGATCACCGAGTTCCTGCACAACGAGAGCTTTTTCGAGGCGCGTGCAGAGTACCTGACCGAGATTCCCGGCGACATGGCCACAACCACCGCCTTGCTGCGCACGGTTGCCGATGAGTTCGAACGCTATGCGAAGGTGCGCAAGAACATCCCCGACGAGGCGCTGGCCGCCGTCGGGCAAAGCAGCGAGCCGGCCAAGCTGGCCGATCTGGTTGCCGGGCACCTGGGCATCGACGTGGGCCAGAAGCAGGATCTTCTGGAGACCCTTTCGGTAAGCGAGCGTCTGGAGAAGGTCTATGGCCTGATGCAGGGCGAGTTGTCGGTGCTGCAGGTGGAAAAGAAGATCAAGACCCGCGTCAAGAGCCAGATGGAGCGCACCCAGCGCGAGTATTATCTGAACGAGCAGATGAAGGCGATCCAGAAGGAACTGGGCGACGGCGAGGACGGCCAGAACGAGGTGGCCGAACTGGAGGCCCGCGTCAGCCAGACCAAGCTGAGCAAGGAGGCGCGCGAAAAGGCCGAAGCGGAGATCAAGAAGCTCAAGAACATGAGCCCGATGAGTGCCGAGGCCACGGTGGTGCGCAATTATCTCGACTGGATGCTGTCGATACCCTGGGGTGTGAAGAGCCGGGTCAAGAAAGACCTTGGCCGCGCACAGCAGATCCTGGACGACGATCACTATGGGTTGGACAAGGTCAAGGAGCGCATTGTCGAGTATCTCGCCGTGCAGCAGCGATCGAAGAAGATGAAAGGCCCGATCATGTGCCTGGTCGGCCCTCCCGGCGTGGGCAAGACCAGCCTGGGCAAATCGGTGGCCAAGGCGACGGGGCGCGAGTTCATCCGCATCAGCCTGGGTGGCGTGCGCGACGAAAGCGAGATCCGCGGCCACCGGCGGACCTACATCGGGTCGATGCCGGGCAAGATCATCCAGGCCCTGAAGAAAGCCAAGACCACGAACCCGCTGATCCTTCTGGATGAGATCGACAAGATGGGCCAGGATTTCCGGGGCGATCCGGCTTCGGCCATGTTGGAGGTGCTCGACCCCGAACAGAACGGCACATTCGTCGATCACTACCTTGAGGTGGAATATGACCTGTCGAACGTGATGTTCCTGACCACCTCGAACAGCTACAATATGCCCGGCCCGTTGCTGGACCGGATGGAGATCATTCCGCTGGCCGGTTACACCGAGGACGAGAAGCGCGAGATCGCCAAGCAGCATCTTGTGGCCAAGCAGGTCAAGAACCACGGGCTGAAGGAAAAGGAGTTTTCGCTGGGTGACGATGCGCTGACCGAAATCATCCGCCACTATACCCGTGAGGCCGGTGTGCGGAACCTCGAGCGTGAAATCGCCAAGGTGGCGCGCAAGTCGTTGACCAAGATCATCAAGAAGGAAGTCACGGCGATGCATGTCACGCCCGACAACCTGGACGATCTGCTGGGGGTCAAGAAATACCGTTATGGTCTGGCCGAGAAGGAAGATCAGATCGGCGTCGTGACCGGGCTGGCCTATACGTCGGTGGGTGGCGAACTGCTGAGCATCGAAGCGTTGCGCCTGCCGGGCAAAGGCCGGATGAAGACCACCGGCAAGCTGGGCGACGTGATGAAGGAAAGCATCGATGCGGCATCGAGCTATGTGCGGTCGATCAGCCCGAAGATCGGGGTGAAGCCGCCCAGATTCGACACGCTCGACATCCACGTCCATGTGCCCGACGGTGCAACCCCCAAGGACGGGCCTTCGGCCGGGCTTGCCATGGTCACATCCATCGTATCGGTTCTGACCCAGATCCCGGTGCGCAAGGATATCGCCATGACTGGCGAGGTTTCGCTGCGCGGCAACGCGATGCCGATCGGCGGCCTCAAGGAAAAGCTGCTGGCCGCGTTGCGGGGCGGGATCAAGACGGTGCTGATCCCCGAGGAAAACGAAAGGGATCTGGCCGAGATCCCCGACAACGTGAAACAGGGGCTCGAGATCATCCCGGTGACGCATGTGTCGGAAGTGCTGGAACATGCCCTGGTGCGTGCGCCTGAACCGGTGGAATGGGACGAGGCGGCGGAAGAAGCCGCCGCCGCCGCCGCCTTGGCCGACAGGCGCGCGGGCATGGGCGCCACCGCTCACTGATTCAGGCCCTTACGGGCCGTCGAACGGGCGCGACACTGTCGCGCCCGTTCTGGTTTGCGGGCTTCGGACCGCGCCATTTTTCCACCCCAGCCATCTTGCGGAACCCGCGACGGGGCGTTAATACGCAATCCACGGGGGTGATTAGCTCAGTGGTAGAGCGCTTCGTTCACATCGAAGATGTCAGGGGTTCAAATCCCTTATCACCCACCATCTTCCCTTCTGGTTTGTAACGGAAATCGGTCGCGATCCTGTCGGTTTGCGAAGATGTATCTGGTTCATTGAACCTTTACCTCCGTTCTTGTGCCGAGCAGGGGATCATATCGGGCCCTGACATCGGCCTTTCCCTCGATGGAAAGATCGCCAGCCTACATGGCCATGAATGCCGATCCGAGCTGTGTATCAGTGCATGGCTGAAGATCATCCCTTGCCCATTCGCAGGGGCCGCGAATGTCGGCAAGGTGCTGATCTGTCAGCATCAAGTAATTCCGATTGTGGGTCTGTAGCATCGCGCAACATCATGGAATTCGATCTCGAACTCATCACCTTCCTCATCCACCCCCCAAGGTGCTCGGCGCGACCGTCCGGCGCTGCCGCGCGCATTTCATGCGCAGCGCGCTTGCCTGCGTCGGCAAGAAGAACAAGCCCATCGTCAGCACGCCGTTCAGAACCGCCTTCGATCATGGCATGCTCGTGGCGTCGCAAGAGCACTGGGCCAAGATCCACTGCACGAACCCGCCTGAACGCTTGAACGAGGAGATAGAGCGCCTGACGATCGTTGTCGGGATGTTTCAGAACGCCGCTCACGCACCGCGTGGCTTGTTCACCCCCGAAGAGGCCCGTGTCAGCAATAATCAACCAAAGGAAATGGCGGCCTGGATGAACACCTGATCCATCTTGACCAGGCTGCAAATTGGTCCAAAAGCCCAGAACACCTTCATGCGCTGTGTTTGATCATCCGCAAGGGCCAGCGAGAGGCCTTTCTCGACGCATACCAAGCTCCTGTTACAGAGCCATGCCTGGTGTCCTCCAGCACCTCACGTTTTGATCCGGGGCGTGATTTTCCGCACGCCCCGGATGCAACCTGTCTCAGAGCAGGAACATATCGTCGTCAAACATCGCCAGTGTCGCGTTCTGAAACGTGACACTCGTGCCTTGATCCGAGAACACAATGTCACTGCCGCTTTGGCTCAGATTATCGCGCGCGGAAGCGGCGTCTGAGTAGCCGAACCCGTCAAACCGCAGACTATCCCAGGCCTCGAGATCCATGACTCTGTGGTCGCCGCCCAGCGTCGCGTCAAAGATGAACGTGTCGCTCATCTTGCCACCGAACAGGGTGTCGTTGCCGGGGCCAGCGCTTAGTGCATCATCAGGGCCCTGGCTGCGCACCCAGGTCTCGACCGCCGCAGCGGTGGCCGAGACGAACTCCAAGCTTTGCGAGAAGCCTTCAACCACCGTGGCCCGCGATGCGCCCCCGTCCAACTGTCCGACCCAGGCGTTCAGTCCCGCGGCATCCGCTGCGCGGTTCAGCACGTTGGAATACAGCAGCGAGACGAAGCCATTGTTGTCCAGCGCACCATAAGTGGCCTGGAACTCGGCGCTGTTCACGAAACCGTCCACCACGCTGTCAAACGGTGTGCCGCTACCGAGGGCTTCGGTCCAGGCCTCGAACCCGGTCAGGTCTGGTGCGCGGTCCAGCGTCGCCTGATAGAGCCGGTAGACATCGTCGGTCCAGATCATCGCCGTCCGGCTTTCCGTGTAAGCAGCTGCCTCCACAGCGGTGTTTGAGGTGAGTTCAGCGCTGTTGGCAAACCCAATCACCACGTCGGCGCGGGTCAGACCCTGTGACATCTGCGTCGTCCAGCCTTCCAGACCGGGCGCATCGCCCGCGCGACCCAGCGCGTTCAGGTAGAGCTGGCCCACGAAAGCGGCATCGTCGAGATCGCCATAGGTGCTGGCGAACTCCTGGCTGCTCACAAAGCCCTGCGCGATCTGCAACGCGGTTGCGGAACCTTCGACCAATTGCGTGGTCCAGCCAAGATGCCCCGCCGCATCGGGCGCCCGGTCCAGCGCGGCCTGATAGATTCGGAAGACCTGGGCGCTAGGGGCTGGGACAGCCGCCAGCGACAGGCCGTCGCCATAAAGGAAATCGTCGCCTGCGCTGCCGGTCACGGTATTGGCAAGACCGGTCAGGTCATAGGCGACTGTAGTGCCCGACACTTCATAGGACGCGATCAGCTGGGGCCGGCCCGTTGCGCTGTCTTCGGCCGATACGAACGCAACTGCTTCAGGGCTGACATCGCCGTTGGTGCGCCCGTTGAAATAGGTCATGAAGGTCGACTCGGCCGGATTTGTGACATCATAGGCCATGATGCCGCCATCCCGTTCGAGCCCGATAAAGGCGATGGTCTTGTCGCCAATTTGGCCGACGGTGATCGCCTCGGGTTCGACGCCCTTGTTGTCGGACCGGTTTTCGCCGCTTGTGCCATCGTCGTCGTTGAAGCCGCCCGGGTTCGCGTCGGCCACGATGCGCGCGAACTGGCTGCCGCTGTCAAAGACGACCGCGCCGGTTTCCGCGTTGAAGATGGTGAAGCTGCGCGCGCCATAGGAATGCAGCACGTCGATGTCGCCGTCGCCGTCGGTGTCGCCATCCACCTTCGAGATGTTGATACGGCCCATCTGGCTGTTGGACAGCAACCCCTGCGCATCCAGATCCGCACGCAGCGCGGCATCCAGCAGGTTTTCGTCCGCCGCATCGCCCAGACGAATCTCGTCTTCGTCCAGATCCCGTGCATCGCCTTCGTTGGCCGTGGCCAGATAGGTGACGCCCCCCACGTCAAAGGCCGCGATCGAATCGGGCATCCGCAACCCTTGCAGCGGGCGCGCGGTGATATTGATCGCATCGTCCCGGTCCGAGGTGTCGATTTCATTGCCTGCAAGGCTGTGGTCCAGCGTGCCAAAGGATTTCACATCGACAATGCTGTTGGTGGTCAGATCCACCGTGGCATAGGCATTCGCCTCTTGCAGCGAGACATAGGCGCGGGTGCCATCGGGGCTGACCGCGATGTACTCGGGTTCCACGTCAAGCGCCACGTCACGGTCGCTGACCCGGCGGGCCGCCGACAGATCGACACCGGCAAAGTCCAGCGTGGTGGCCTGGGCGGCCGGCGCGCCGTTCTGGATGTCGATGATGGACACACCGCCGGCGGGATCCACGTCGGCGCTCAGCGGCTCGCCTTCGTTGGCCACCAGAACTTTCGTGCCGTCGGGCGTAAAGGTAACCATATCCGGCAGATTGCCGACCTCGACGGTGCCCCGGCTGGTGCCATCCGCATCGAAGAAGGCGATCACACCATTGGCGGCGCTATCGTTTTCGCCCTCGATCGATACGGCGGCGGCGATCAGGCCGTTCTTGACCGCCACCGACTGCAGCCCGTCGTATCCGGGGATCCCGCCGAGGTCGATGGAGCGCACGAGCGCGCCGGTACCCAGATTGAACACGTCCACCCGGTCCTGTTCGCCATTGGTGACATAGGCAAACCCGTTTTCATGGGCGACGATTTCGGAACCGCCTTCACCCGCGCCGCTGTCCATGCGCAGGGTCTGCACAATGCTCAGCGTGCCGGTGCCCTGGCTTGCACCCACGGTGTCGGTGCGGAACGCGGTTTGCTGGATTGCATCGTCGCGGCCCGGACCGGTTTCCGCCTCGGCAAAGGCAGTGGCCGGGGTGGCGAAATTGGCGCTCAGGTATTCGGCAAGAGCATCCTGCTCGGATCCGGTTTCGGCAAAACCTGCCGCACCGGATGTGTCGTCTTGCTGCAACAGCGAGGTGCGGTTGACACGCGCCACAACATCCGGATCGCCCAGTTCGCCCAGGGTTGGATCCGTGTTGGTGTTGGGAAAGGGATACCCGTCGCCGGCGTTGGCATAAACGCCCGCATCGTCGAACCGCGGCTGCGACAGGAAACCAAGCGTCACGATCTTGAATGTTTCAGTGGGATCGCCCGCGATTTCGCCATCGGTGACCAGCGGTGCGATCACATTGTCGTCGCCATCGACGATAACGGCCGTGGTGATCCGGTCGCCCGGGTCGCGCGTCACGTCAAAGGCCAGCTTGACCCCGGCCAGTTGCGGAAACCGCCCGCCCGCCGTCGGGGCCTGCGCCACGCCATGCTCCAGCAAGGCGACGATTTCGCCCCGGGTCAGGGTCATGATGGTCAGGTCGTTGTTGAATGCCAGTGTGGTCTGGATGTCGTTCTGGCTGATCCCGCCTTCGGGCTTCACCACGGTGCCATCGGCGGCCACGATGGGGCTGTTCACGCTGCGGGTGAATTCGGTCGCGCCTGGCTGCACCACGGTTTCGCCGATCGACGCGCGGATGCCGCCGCCGTTTTTGAGCGAGATCACCACATCGGCATCGACCTTCTGCGCCTCGGCCAGGTTGGCATCGGCCGTCAGGTTGCCCAGGTTGGTTTCCTGCGTGCGCACACCGTCGGAATCTGCAACCGATCCATCGCCCGACCGGTTCCCGTTCAGGAACACCGACGACACGCCAAACACGTTGCCTTCGCTCGCCAGGATCTGGTCGTTGATCTCATTGGCGATCTGCTGAATTTCGGGATCGACCAGATTGGCCGCCGCGACCGCTGCGGGCACATCGACCTGACCGCGCAACTGACCGCCGCCAAAATCGGTGGTGTGCAGGTTCACATAGGTTTCACCGGCCAGAAACGCGTTGATTTCGTCGTCGGTCAGGGTGAAGGATCCGGTATAGCTGCCCGATCCATCGCCATTGTCGGTGACGGTAAAATTGCGCACGATCGGCCCGTTTGCCCCGGCCGCGGCATTGTGCAGGTGGATCGCGCTCTGGGCGTTGCCCTCGGCATCGACCGCGCCCACCGGGTTCAGCGCATTGGCGGCATTTGCGGCCTGCAACCCGGCAAATGTTCCCGAAACGGTCAACGCACCGGTTTGCGGGTTGAAGCTGTCGATGCTGACGGTGCCGGTTGCGGCGGTGTCTGGCACCGGGCCGGTCTGCTGCGATTCGGACATTGCGAAATCGGCGGTCTGATCCGCGCCCACCTCCAGCACGCCGCGGGCATCGGTGGCATAGGCGCCGGACACCGCGCTGTCATAGCTTTCGGCGATGACCTGGCCGTTGGCATCAAAGTCGATAACCAGCCGGCCCACGTATTTATAGCTGCCGTCGGTGTTGACCACGGCGGTGACGCCACCATCGGCGTTGGTCACCATGATCGGATAGGTGCCCTGGTTGCTGTCGCCGTCGCGCAGGCGGTCGTTTTCGTCCAGCAGCCTGGTGTTCGAGCCGCCCGCAACGATCACATCGACGTTCGACAAGCGCGCAGCCAGTTCCTGTTCGATTGCGATGCTTTGCATATGCGCCAGCAGAATAACCTTGTTCAGGCCGGGATTCGCGGCAAGCAGCGCATCCACATCGGTCTGGATTTCAGCGGCCAGCGCGTCTAACTCCGCAGGGCCAGGGTTACCGTCAAAGCCTGACGGTGCGATGCCGACCGATCCGGGCGACGAGATGCTGGCCAGGGTGGGCGTGGTTGCGCCTACAACCCCGATGGGTTCACCGTTCACATCGATGACGACCGAGGAAGTCGTCGTTCTCGCCTGCGGCGCCGCACCGCCCGCGGTTTCCAGTGGCGCCATGTTCGGGTCGGCAGCAAAGTCGAGGTTGGCCGACAGATAGGGGAAGGATGCACCAACGAATTCCGCGCCCAGGATGCTACCTTCAGCGCTGCCATCGATCAGCGACGCCAGCGCTTCGGTACCAAAATCAAACTCGTGGTTGCCAAACGCGATCGCCTGGATGCCCAGCTGGTTCTGGATCTCGATGTCCGCAATCCCGGCGGTGCCATAAACCGGGCCAGAGGCGTCATAAAACAGACCAGGAATGAATGCGTCGCCCGAACTGAGCGTGATAGTGTTGTCCGCCACGCCATCCGCGCCCAGATCTTCGGCGCGCAGCGCGTTGATCACGGCCGAAAGATTCGGCGCATCCGTGACAGCGGCTGCTGAGGCTTCCTGATCTGCGATGTGCAGCAGTTCAAGTCTGAAGTTTTCCATCGATGTTCCCCAAGGTACAGTTTCCGGGCGGCCGTCGGCGCGGTCGCGGTCCAGTACCTGCTAGGGCGTGTTTGTAACGCCACAGCAACAACCAGCAATCTTTCCGCAATCAATCGAAATGATGCATGGCCAGATCGGTCTGGGGCGCCGCGATTTGAGTGGCTCGCCGGGGTGATCCGTTTTGACGGGATGCTGAAGGGGTCTGAACGGATGGGTTGCCCAGTCGCATTTTTCGGGTCAGGTCGCTCCGGCCGGAAGACGCGCCCGCCGGATGCATGGCTGTCTGCGCGGTCGGCAAGGGCCGCCGCATGACAGGGCTTCGCCGGAGGGGCCTTCGATGTAGATGACGCATGCTGAATGATCGACGGTGCAACCCCATCAACGGAATGGCCCAGCCCACGTCCCGGCAGGGACGCGCAAGCGTTCGTAACCCGAACGCTATTCTCCGGATGTCATTCCGCAGCGCCTGCCTGCGAAGCGAAGACCTCGCCGTACTTGAGCATCGCGGGCATGATCACAGCCGGATTGCCGGCCACGGCGACGGCGGCGCGTTTGAAGCCAAGCCTTCAAAGCGGTTCCAGCCCCATGTGCGCAGGCCGCTTTCGGCCCTGACGCGGATCAGGATGATCGACGCGGCCTCGTAGAGCAGCCGTCGCAGGGGCCTATCGCCGCGTCGCGATATGTGTACGTCATGGTCGAAATCGCCGGACTGGTATCGGCGCGAAGGTGAGGCAGACGATGGCGGCGTGGATGCGGAGCGGCTGTTGAATGGCATGCTCGCAGATGACCGATTGCTCGAACTGGTCGATGATTTCACAGCGCCGTCGATGATGACCGAGGGATTTTCTACGAAGTGCTCTTCGGTTCAATGAACCTTCGTGAAGCGAAAAGCGGTCGAATGACCCCTCCTTGGCCGCTGTTGAGACGAGGTCTCGGGGCCGAAGATCCATGGCGTGAGGGTCTGTCGCTTTGTTCACATCGAAGATGCAAGGGGCTCAGATCCCTTGTCACCAACCATCCTTCCTTCAGGTATGTAACGGAATTTTGCCACGATCCAGTCGGTTTGCGAACCGCCGCGCGGTGCGTTGAAACGGAACGTCCCTTCCTGGATCCGTCGCGGTTTGGTGCCGTTCCCTTGCTTGCAGATTGCGCCGCAAGGCAGGCTGCCTTTCGGGCTGAAACGGGCGCGTGAAGTTCACGCTGATGCTGTGCGGATCGCACGGGCCACTGGGCCAGTTGACATCCGATCAAAGTGTTGGCCTTGCGACGTTGAACAGGCGGGTAACTGCGCATCGGGACCCCGCAGTTGTGCCAGACAGAGAACTGGACCTTGCCCGCAAGAACAAGCGACTTCGATGGGGATCCGGATTTGCAGGGCGGAGAGGTAGACTGAAAAATGCAAAGCAGTTCTTCGCGGGGCAAAACCATGAGGTTCCGGTTCATCGACGCGCATCGCGATGTGGTCTGCGCCAAGCGGATGTGCAACGTCGTGGAGGCCAGCGCTCAGGGCTTGCGCGCCGGTCGCCGCCGCCCGGCCGGCCAATGGCCCAGTCAATGCCAATGAATGGCCGCGTAGGTTTCAACGCCAAACCCCGCATTTACAGGGTATTGCCCGGCCCCGCGCATAGGGGCATTTGCGGCTGCGCTGCCGGCGGTCATGCGGCGCAAACTGTAAAGGCTTGAATGCGCCTTCTGACACAGCCATCGCAACGGCCAAAGCCAAATCGGGAAAAGCCGGATCAAGGAACGTCGACATATTGGACGCTGCCGGTGGCACGGTTCTTATCCGGGAAACGGTCAGTGGCCGCACCCTGAGCCGCCATTTGAAATGGCCGTGTGTGAACCTGTCGGTATGGCGAATGAGGGCTGGAATCCTTGTGTGGCCTGTTTGTGAAACTGGATCTGACACGTCACAACCGAAATGAAGGGCGCCCCTCGCTTCACATGTCGCAAAGCGACCAGCAGGCGTGCTTTTGTCTCTGGATCGAAGACAGTGTGACGATCCTTTTGGAAGGAACGGTTACCTGTGGGCTGGACGATTCCGACGGGTTGCGGGCCTTTGACAACATAAATGAACAGACGCTGGAAGAGATTTTCACCAACCCCGAGTATGCCCGGCTTGCGGCGGGGCTGGCGCAGGGGCGCAGTTGCGAGGATTGCGCGTTCTTCCAATCCCTTGAGGGCACGCGGCCGGAACGGCCACGCCGGCCCCGAAAGCCGGCGGTCGAACCGACGATCAGGTGCAACCTGCGTTGTCCGCAAATCGCCTGTCATGCCGACAACAACGCCGGGCACGTGACCCGCGAAACCGACGACCTGTCGCGCGCTTTGCTGGACGATGTCCGTTGTCAGCTGGGCTCAGAGCGGGGAGATGTCTGATTCTTCAACTACGGCGATCCGTTCATGCACCGTGAGACGCCCGCAATGATCGCGGATATTCGCCGTCACAGCCCGGCTGCCAGGATCGTCGGCAGCACGAACGGCATTCCGCTTGCGGCCCGGCACAAGGCCGAACCGGTGGTGGCGGCCGGGCTGGATCACATCGTTTTCACGATCAGCGGCATGGCCGGGGAAGCCTATACGCGCTGTCATGTGAATGGCAGGCTGGAGAGCGCCCTGCGTGGCATGCGCAACATCGCCGAGTTCCACCGCAAGACGGGCACTGGCCGCCCCTTTGTCCTGTGGCGCTACCTCGGGTTTCGCTGGACGGATGATCTTGCCCGGATCGACGCGGCGATCGCGCTGGGCACGGAGTTGCAGATCGAAGGCTTCTGCATCTGCCTTACGCATACTCCCAAAGACAGCTGGTTGTACCGTCTGGCTGAGGCAACGCATGGCCATGCGCTCTACAGGCCCTGAAACAATTCGGCGTTTGGTTACGATCTGCCGCCTCCCGAGGGCGGTCTGTTTCCGCAAGAGGTGCTGGCACTGTTCGGCCCGGCGCGCTGGACCAGATGGCATGCGCGCCCGGAACTGCCGGCAAGCGACCGCCAGATCACCCTCTGGGTCAGCACCAACAGCCTCGCCGCCGTGGAAAACGGGGCGACAGAATTGTATGTGCGCGCGCCGTGGTGACGATTGTACCGCGTGCAGGCGCCCTTTTGCGCGTGGGGCGAGATCTCACTTACGCGACCGGGCGCGTGGCGCGATCGCCCGCGTGCCTCTCGATCATTTTTTGCGAGGGCACCCGGTTTACCGCCCACCGGTTGGGCGTGGAAGACTTCCCCGGCCTCGGGGTGCTGATCACGACCAAGCCGGGTGGCACTCTGCCGCGGGTGAAGGCACGGTGCGCGCCCTTGGGCCTGACGGATTGCCGGCGGCTTCCGGGCCATGTCGAAGGCGGGTTGCTGCCAAAGGTGCCGTCGGCCCGTTTTCGCCACGGCGCGTGAAGTCCCGGCTTGCGCAACCGCGGGTGCAAACCCGGCCCTTCCGGTCGCTGCCCGGCCATGTCGATCCGCGAAGGCGCATCCGCCGGAACGGCCGATCCATAGCCATACCGATATGCGCTTGCGTGCTGGCGGACGGGCCCTCTGTCGCTTCCGATCCGGCGCGGTATTGGGATCACCGCGCGGGTTTCCACGGCGGCCGGTCGGCTGTGCCGCCTTGATTTGGATTGACACGACAGGGGCATGGCGACCAAGCTGCACGGCACGGGCGCGGCGGTGATCGCCACACCTCCCAGTGCCCGTTTCATCGCTTTCGGGACAAAACCCTGCAGCAGACGGGTGCGGATCGATGGCGCAAAACGCAAGCATCCTGACCTTTCGCACCGAAGACAGGTCGCTGTGGGGGCCGGGCGCGGGGCTGGATCTTTCGCTCGATACCGGCAGGGATCTGATCTTTTCGGCGTCGGATGCCTCCGACTTCGGGTTCGACCTGGCCGGCAACGGGTTCGAGGCGGAAGCCTGGGCCAACCTGGAACTGGGGCTTCGCGCCTTTGCCAACTTCGGACGCACCGGCAGTTTCGACGCGTCGCTTTCCATCCTCAGCCGTGCCAACCTGCCCGGCGGCATCCTGATCGGCAGCGACGCCGATGCGCCCGGCCGCTTTACCGTCGATCTTTCGGATGTGACGGTCCTTGGGTCCGAACTCAGCACCCAGGGGTTTTCGCCGGGCGGATCGGCCGGCCTGAACCTGCATCTGAAGTTCGCGGCGGGGCTGCGCAATGGTGAATACTACCATTGGTTCGGCAGCGGCGAGATCGACAACATCGCGTTTCTCGACATCGATTTCACCGGCGACAACGAGATACCATTGATTTCGGTGGCGTCGACCGCGGGGACCAGCACGCTGGACCTGGGCGATGCGGTGCAGATCGCCGCGCGGCTGCCCGAAGGCGCCGACACGCAGGCCACCGCGGCCCATGACGCGGGTGCGCCTGCCACGGTGACGGCGCGCGGGCAGTCAGACACGCAATTCCTGTCTGCCAGCGTCGATCTGGATGCGCTGTTCGTGCAGTTCGGCAGCCTGCTGCCGGTTGTCGGGGCCAAGATCAAGGCGTTGGGCGAAACGGTCTTTGCCGAACACCGCTTCGATCTGAACGATTATGTTTCCTATGTGCCCGAGGGCAAGCTGGTGCTGGGCGCCACGATGCTGGATATCTCGGTCAGTTCGGGCATCGCGATCACCGAGGAAAACACGCTGACCTTCGGTGCCGGAGGCCAGCCGGTCTTGCGGGTCGATCTGACGTCGGACAATGGCACGCCCGGCAACGAGAACGACGACCAGAGGCTGCTGAACCGCGCACTGGACGATCCCGACCTCACCTTCGACAGGCCGGTCTGGGGCGACGGGATCGTGCCGGAATACGGCACCATCCGGATCACAGCCGATTTCCGCCTGCAAGGCGCGCGCTTCGATCACAAACTGGGGCTGGGCGTCAGCACCAAGTTCAACATCTCCGCGCTTCAGGCGGAACTGACCGGCGCCTGGGTGCCATCCGCCTTGAAAACCGTGTTCGGGCCGGTGCTGTCGCTGGACCTGCCGGATGCCAACGGTTTCACCGCCGACCTGTTTTCGATTCCCTTGCCGGGATACGATCTGGGTGCGGGCGATTTCGATCCGGTGCGCGAAACCTACGAAGTATTCTTCACCAATGCGCTGGCGCCCAGCCAGACCAGCGAGGCAGAACTGGAACAAGCCACCGCGCGCCAGGCGGTGATCGACTACAAGGAGGCGCGTCAGGCCAACCTGAACGCAACATTCGACACGCTCGCAGCACTGATCGAAGGCGATCCGGCAGCCTATGCGCGCGAGAATATCCAGCCGGGCGACAATGCGCATCTTTTGGCCGTGGCCGGGCCGCTGTTCGTCAACTGGAGCGCGGATGTCGATGCCGCGCTGACCCGGACCAAGGGGCCGGCCGATATCTATGCGGTCAATCCGCTGTCTGGCGACGATCCCTACAGCAGCTTGCCAGATGGTTACCTGATGGCGGCGGTCACCGATGGCAGCCCGCCGGGGCGCGACATCTACGATGCCGCCGGGCTGAACCTCGATACGGTCTTCTCAAACGGCGATCTGCGGATTCTCGAGGCCCTGGGCGGCGATGCGGCAGGCGCGGTGCATTACCGCTGGCAACACTACGACCCGACCGCGGGCGGGCCCTTCGGCTTTTCCAGCACCGCGCCTCTCGAGGTGCTGGGCGGTCCGGGCGACGATCTTCTGGTTTATTTCTACAACACACTGCCGGGCGCCGCCGATCAGCGTCCGGCGCGGTACTTCGACGGCAGCGGCGGCGCGGACCGGTTTGTCGCCAATTTCGCGCGGGTGTTTCCGAACGATCCGGTGTCGTGGGATCTGCGCGAGGTCGGGGCGAACCCCGATCAGGACGGGGTGACGCTGGCCCTGGGCGGTGAGACGGTGACAGTGCGCGGGATCGAAAGCCTGACACTGGCCACCGGGTCGGGCGACGATACGATCGTGGGCGGCGGGCTGTCCGACCGGCTGTTCACCGGCGATGGCGACGATTTCGTGATCCTGCCCGAAGGGCAGACCGGCGACACGCTGGACCTGGGGGCCGGCGACGATTACGGCCGGGTCGAAATCGGCGTGCGCTATGATGGCGACGGCCGGCCCGCGGCTACGTCGATCACCCGCGTTGCCGGCGGCACCGGGCACGACCACGTCGAACTGGTGGCCCACAGCAGCCCCTCGACAGAAATCTGGGCCAACCGCATGGGCCTGAAGCTGGCGCTTCTGGAAACCCGCGCCGATCTGGGCCGGAGCGTGTATGTCGACATCTTCAGCCCCGCCTATCTGCAACTGGCCTTGCTGGACCGGTATCTCGGATCGCCGGCGTTCTTCGGCGATGCGGTGCCCGAAGAACGCAGCGGCGCGGCGGGATCCGCCGAGGAAGACACAGCCGTGCTCTATGCGCAGGGTTTGGCGAACAGCGTGTCTGCTCTGGCCGAGAAGGTTCTGGTCAATGTGTCGGTCGAGGATCTGTCACTGATCGGGTCGGATACGGCGGGCGACCTGCTGCTTTACACCGGAGGCAGCCGCTATGCCGGGGGCAGCGACGGCGCCGATCTGCTGGTGGCGGATTTCCGGGCCGGCGCGTCGGATGCGGGCGCGCAGAACGGTTTGCGGGCCTGGGCCACGGGCGATAGGTTTGTCTTCGGCAGCAGCGCCTTTGACGGAATCGACCGGTTCACGCTGCGCGGCACCGATGCCGGCGACCGTATCGAAGGCGGTGCGCTGGCCGATTACATCCACGGCGGCGCCGGCAACGACACGCTGGCGGGCGATGATCTGTCGATC
This sequence comes from Paracoccaceae bacterium, assembly GCA_024742705.1. Classification (GTDB taxonomy): domain Bacteria; phylum Pseudomonadota; class Alphaproteobacteria; order Rhodobacterales; family Rhodobacteraceae; genus JANSXZ01. Next base: position 100,049 of record JANSXZ010000012.1, read on the forward strand.
TATTCCGATGCCGCGTATCTGCATGTCGATACGGTGATCGGCGGCGCGGGCAGCGATCTGGTGGCCTGGCACGACCAGGGCCCCGACCGCATGTCAGGCGGTGAACTGGATGCGGTGGCGGACGGGCCGGGCGATCTGGATGTGCTGGAAATCGGCGGGCTGACCTATGCGCCGTTCAGCCTGTCGTGGGGGTTCCTGGCGGCCAACAACGGCACCCAGGGCATTGCCGGCACGCGCGCGGAACGGCGCTATGTCGAGGGATCTGGCCTGTTCACGCCGTTCACGCCGGTTGCCGATCTGGTGCGCGCGCTGGATCTCTCGACGGACAACCAGGGTTATGTCGGCGTTGCCTACAATCGCGCGGCCAGCATCGAAGACCTTGCGGTGTTCAACGGGTTCGAACAGGTCAATGCCGAGGGCGATTCATTTACCGACGATCTGCTGATCTACCTTGGCGGAACGCGATACGACGGCGGCCATGGCTCGGGCCTCGTGCCGGACGACCGCGACATTTTCCTGGCGGATTTCAGCGATCAGTTCCAGGCCATCGACCTGCGGATATCCGACCCCGCGCGCAACGGCACCGAGATCCGGTTGCAGAACGGGGTCACGCTGAACGCGATCGAACAGCTGGTCGTGCGCGCGGGTCGCGGCGATGACGTGATCCACGGCGGCGATCATGCCGATTGGATCGACGGGGGCGCAGGCGCGGATCGGCTGTGGGGCGCGGCGGGCGACGATACGGTGCTGGGCGGCGCCGGCGACGATGTCGTGCTTTGGTCCGCCGATGGCAATGTCAGCGCCGAGGGCGGCACCGGTATCGACCGGCTGATCGTGTCGGGCACCGGCGCCGATGGTCAGGCGCGGGGCCTGGGCGTCGTGCGTCCGGCCACCGGGCCCGAGGGGGCCCATGGCCTTCAGGGCAGCCCGACATCGGCAATGATCCTCGAATACCTGGCACCCGATGCGCTGCCGGCGACGCAGATAACCGCCATTGCCACGTCCGACGACCTGGCGGCGCCGGGCTTTACCGGCCACAGCTTGCGGTTTTCGGAATTCGAACTGGTCGATGTGATCGGATCGGACGGTGTGGGCGATGTGGTGGCCTATGCCGGCGGCGAACTCTACCGCGGTGGCGACGGCGCCGGACGCGACCTGTTCCTGGCGGATCTGACTGGCGAGGATCGGGATTTCTTCTTTGACAGCGGCTACACCGCGCCGCCTGCCGCCACCTCTGGCGCAACCGCCTTCGCCGACACCTTCGACATCGGCAACGGCACTTTCATCGGCGGTTTCGAAAGCTTTGGCCTGCGGCTGGGCGCGGGGCGCGATACCGTGTTTGGCGGTGCATTGGGCGATGTGATCCATGCCGGCGCCGGCGACGATCTGCTGGCCACCGGCGGCAGCGATCCCTTCGGCGGCACCGTGCTGGCCGATCTGTTCCATGGTGAAGACGGCGACGATGCGCTGACCTGGCAGGGCGGGCGCGCCTTTTTCGACGGCGGCGAGGGGCGCGGCGACCTGGCGATCTGGGACGCGACCGACGCGCCCCTGGCGCTGTGGCTGGGCGGCGGTCCGGGCCTGGAAGGGGCCGCACCATGGACAGCCGAGGCGCTTGACGATCACGCCGCGCTGGGCGATCTGGCGGCCGCCGCGCAGGCGTGGAACGCAACGCGGCAAGGGGGCTGGCTGTCGTTCGGAGATCTCAGCCTGCGCGACGTCGAACAGATTTCGGGGCACGGATCGGATGCAGCCGATGTGGTGATGGCCGCCACCGGACAGGCGCAGTTCTTTACCGGCGCCGGCGACGATGTGCTGGTTTCCGGCGCGCGCGACGATCTGCTGGTGGGCGGCACGGGCCGCGACCGTTATGTTTTTGCCGGCGGTTTCGGCACCGATCTGATCGCGGGTGAAACCGATGGCGGGGCCGAACTGCATTTCGTCGGGCGCACCTTCGCCGATCTTCAGTTCACCTGGCAGGGCCGCGACCTGGTGGTTTCCGCCGATGGGGCCAATGCGGTGCGCCTTGCCGATCTGTCCGACGCCGGGCTGGAGGCGTTGCGCATCCACACCTCGGACGCGCCCGCGGGCCTTTCGGTGCCTCTCGACCCGCCAGACCTGGCGCGGGCGCCCGGCGCGCTGGTTTCCGGCACCGTACGGGACGACACCGACCTGACGGGTGGCGCCGGCAACGACACCGTCCTGGGGCGCGCCGGTGACGATCAGATCCTCGGCGGCGCGGGGGCTGACCTGATGGATGGCGGCGCCGGGTATGACGTTGTGTCTTATGCGGCGCGCGACACCGGAATATCGGTGGATCTGGGCGCCTGGCGCGGCACTGGTGGCGCGGCGGCGGGCGATGTGTTCGCCGGTATCGAAGGGGTTGTCGCCGGTCTGCGCGGGGCCACCCTGTTTGGCGATGCGCAGGGCAATTTCCTTGTCGGATCGCCGGAACGCGACCGTATCGAAGGCCGTGGCGGCCAGGATCTGCTGATCGGTCAGGAGGGCGACGACGAGATTTTCGGCGGCGCGGCGGCGGATGTGATCTTTGGCGACGCCGGCGCGGATGCGTTGCAGGGCGATGACGGCGATGACGACATCTCGGGCGGTGCGGGCCGCGACACCCTGAAGGGCAGCGACGGCAACGACACCCTGCGCGGCGGCGCCGACGACGACACGCTGCGCGGCGATTCCGGTGACGATATCCTCGTCTATGCCGGTCTGAACCCGGCCGGCGGGGTGCCGGGCGCGTCGGGGCTGGATTCGCTCGATGGCGGTGCCGATCGCGACATGGCGGATTTCGCGCCGTTCCACGCCGGCGTCCACATCGACCTGGCGCAAGGCCGCGCGGTCAGCGATTTTTCCCAACGCGCGCCGCGCGATCCTACCACGGCAACCCTGCTGGCCACACTGAGCCAGATCGAAGACGCCCGAGGCGGCGCCTTCGACGACATGATCGTCAGCGCCGGGCCGGGGTACTTCGACGGCGGCGGCGGCGACGACACGCTGCGCGCGACAGCCTCGGGCGGCAACCGGTTCGTTGGCGGCGCCGGTCGCGACTTGGTCGATTACAGCGCGCTGGTGGATGCAGCGCTCGATCTGGTTCTGAACGGTGCCGAAGGGGCCGAAACAATCGTCGATCTGCCGGCCGGTCGCGACATCCTGCACGGAATCGAAGGGGTGACGGCAACCGCCCGTGCCGATCGTGTGCTGGCGGATCTGGGTCCCAACGTTCTGCTGGGCGGCGCGGGCGACGATCATCTGGATGCCGGGCGCGGCGACGATCTGATCGCCGGTGGCGCGGGCGACGACACGGTGTATGGCGGCGACGGGGTGGATATCTTTTCCGCCGAGGACGGTGTCGCCGCCGTCGATATCGACATGGCCCTTGCGCGCTATCAGGATGGCCATCAGGGCCGCGACCTTGTGTCGGGGTTCGAAGGCCTGCGCGGCACCGCCTTCGACGACAGGCTGACAGGTGACGAAGGCGCCAACATCCTTATGGGCGGCGCGGGCAACGACCGGCTGGTCGGCGGCGGCAATGCCGATATGCTGATGGGCGAAGACGGCGCCGATACGCTGATGGCGGGTGCGCCGCAGGCGGTTCTGCGCAAGGCCCAGAGCGCAACCGATCCCGTCGCGCTCGACACCTGGTTGACGCTGGCGCCGCGCGCCGGGGCCGACCGGGCGCAGACCGTGCCCACCGCCACGGTGCACGGCACGGCCAGCGGGGTCGGCGATGTCTTTACCCTCGATGTCGCAGCCGGCGATGCCATCGTGATCGATTTTCTGGCCGGTGACGCGCGCCTCGCCGATGCGGCGATCGTGCTGCACGACGGGTCCGGACAGTTTGTGGCCCGGATCGATCTTGCCGCGTCGCCGGATGGCGGGGCAGGCGGGGGCACCTACCGGGTCGCGCCGGAAAACGCGGGCCGGCTGACGCTCACGCTGGAAGGGGGGGCGGCCGCCGAACCCATCGCCGCCGGGCTGCCCTACAAGCTGCACGTCGGTCTGCAAGGCGGCACGCCGGTGGCCTTGCCGCTGGCAGGCGCGGTGCTGATGGGCGGCGATGGCGACGACGATCTGATCGGCAACCGGGGCGCGGATACGCTTTTTGGCGATGCCGGCGGCGACACTCTGGACGGTGGCGCGGGCGGCGATCTGCTTGCGGGCGGCGACGGCGACGATTTTCTCTATGGCGACGGGATCAAGGTGGCGCTGGTGGCGGATGTGCCGGGGCAGGTCTACC
>JANSXZ010000001.1 GCA_024742705.1 Paracoccaceae bacterium
AACTGATCGCCCCGATCGCGATGGAGCAGGGCCTGCGCTTCGCCATCCGCGAAGGCGGCCGCACCGTCGGCGCCGGCGTGGTTTCGAAGATCATCGAATAAGCCACCCGAACCAACAGACAAAAGGGCGCGCGCGAAACAACGGGCGCCCTTGCGGGCCGGCGCGTGATGCGCGAGCCGATTGCCTGAAAGCCGCCGCAAGGCGGCTTTTTGCTTGCGCGCGGGTGTTTCGGATCCCGTGGCATGGCAGCCGCGGCCCCACCGCCCCGGCCGACGGCGCGGTGCGCGAATCCCCCCCCAGGGTGCGTGGCGATGCGGCCGGCCCGGCGCATCCGGCACCGGATTGACCGGGAAATGCCATGCCAATGACAAAAAACTTTGCCGTCGCGCCGCTTTGCAGCATCGGGCTATTTGCCTGTGATTTCAACGCGCGCGGCCCGTCGCACAGGGTTCGGTATACAGTGGAACACATCTAAGCCCTTAAAAAGGTTTGATTTTTTCCGTTGGTATCGTCACGTTGTCCGACATTGGAAACCAACTGTGGGACATGGCTGCATGGATCAGGCTAACCTTTCTTCGTGGATCGGACGCACCGAAACCACGACTGGATCGGTCGACAGGCAGATGGCCCAGATGATCCACGCCACTCTGGGTGCCGCCGGCACGCCGTCCCCCACCGATGGCGAACCGCTGCCGCATCTTTGGCACTGGTGCGCCTTTCCGCCGACCGCGCCGATGGCCGACCTGGGCGTTGACGGGCACCCACGGCTGGGCGGGTTCCTGCCTCCGGTGCGGCTCGACCGCAGGATGTGGGCGGGCGGTGCGCTCGAGTTTGTCGCGCCCCTGCATGTTGGCGAAACCCTGACACGGCATTCCACCATAACCGATCTGTCGGAAAAGACCGGCGCGGCCGGGCCAATGGTGTTTGTGACCGTCGCACATGAGATCGGCGGCGCGGCGGGTGTCGCCGTGCGCGAACGGCAGGATATCGTGTATCTGGCGATCCCCGAAACATTCACCCCTCCGCGCAAGGTGCCCGCGCCGGACCGGCCTGTGCTGTCCGAACCCGTCGCGATCAGCGCGGCGCTGCTGTTTCGCTATTCGGCCATCACCTTTAATGCGCACCGCATCCATTATGACCACGCCTATGCGACCGAGGTTGAAAAATACCCCGGACTGGTGGTTCACGGGCCGTTGCAGGCCAGCCTTCTGATGATAGCGGCGACACGGCACAAGGGGCGCGCGCCCGACAGGTTCCGGTTCCGTGGCGTGCATCCGATGTTTGCCGACGCCGACCTGCGGGTCATGGCCGAAGCCGCAACCGACAGCGAATTGAAACTGTGCACCGTCGCACCCGAGGGCCATCAGGGCCTTCAGGCGTCGGCCATCTGGGAGGAGGGAACACGACATGACTGATATTCTGAAGGGGATGCGCGTCGTTGAGGGATCGGCATTCGTGGCCGTTCCGCTGGCGGGGATGACACTGGCACAGATGGGCGCCGACGTGATCCGCTTTGACCGGATAGGCGGCGGTCTGGATGCCGCGCGCTGGCCCGTGGCACCATCGGGCCAGAGCCTGTTCTGGGCCGGGCTGAACAAAGGCAAGCGATCAATCGCCGTCGATATGAAATCGCCGCGCGGCAAGGAGCTGGTGACGCAGATCATCACCGCGCCGGGCGATGATGCGGGCATGTTCCTGACCAATCTGCGGGTGCGCGGCTGGATGGATCACCAGACACTGTCGCAGCACCGGCGCGATCTGATCATGGTCACGCTGATGGGCGACCGGCATGGCCGCCCGGCGGTGGACTACACGGTAAACCCCGCGCTGGGCGTGCCGGACATCACCGGCCCCGTGGGGCATCCCGATCCGGTGGCCAATGCGTTGCCGGCATGGGACTGTATCGCCGGCAATCTCGTTGTGTCGTCGCTGCTGGCGGCCGAACGCAACCGGCTGCGCACCGGCAAGGGGATGGATGTGGAACTGGCGCTGAAAGACGTGGCGGCGGCGATGATGGGGCATCTGGGCATGATTGGCGACGCTGCCATCAACCCGGTGCAGCGTGGCAAGTCGGGCAATGCGCTTTACGGTGCCTACGGCCAGGATTTCATCTGTGCGGACGGCCGTCGGGTGATGGTGATCGGTCTGACCGAACGGCAATGGGCCGGGTTGATCAAGGCGACGGGCACCGCCGATGCGATGGCGGCGCTGGGGCGGCGCAGCGGGCGCGATCTGACACAGGAAGGCGCGCGCTGGGCGCTTCGCGACGACATCACGGCGATCCTCGCGCCGTGGTTCGCCGCGCGCCGGGTTTCGGACTTCGCCGCCGATTTCGATCGCGCCGGTCTGACCTGGTCGCAGTTCCGCACGTTGGATCAGGCGCTGAAGGAAGATCCGGACCTGAGCGAAGACAACCCGATGTTCCGTACCCTGAACCAGCCGGGCCTGGGGCAGTTCCCGGTTCCGGGATCGCCTGTCAGCTTTTCGGGGCATGGCCGGCGCGATCCCCGGCCGGCACCGGCGCTGGGATGCGACACCGAAGAAATCCTCGGCGACGTCGTGGGCCTGCCCGATACCGAGATCGCGCAGTTGTTCGATCAGGGCGTGGTCCAGAGCCCGGCCTATGCCGCTTCGCGATCGGCGGCCTGAGAACCGCGATATACCCTTGCAAACCCCGCCGGACCCGCTTAATCACAGGGCCGGCGATAGGGGTTTAGCTCAGTTGGTAGAGCATCGGTCTCCAAAACCGAGGGTCGTGGGTTCGAGTCCCTCAGCCCCTGCCACTTCCTCCACCGATATCACGGCAACAGTTTCGCCCGCATTTTGAGCGGGCGGCCTTCGTATTGTGCGCCATCGCCCCAGTCGGCCGATTTTTTGCACCGCTGCGGCAACGGAGCGGGCAGCCTGCGCCCGTTTGTTTCGAAATATGGTACAATCGTCGCGGATTTGTCGTGTTGCCGGGATAGGCAGCGCGCAAACGCAGGGCGCGCATGATGGGCAGAAAAGGGTACAGAGCGGTTGTCGGCGGAGGTGCGCAGAAATCCGCCAGATCACTCAGGTATCAAAACTCAACTTGTGACTCTGCCCCAGTTGTTAAACATTTCTGACCGTGGGTCCATGCAACAGCCGTATTCAATTAAGATCGCGCACTGCACAAAGGTGAGAGTAGATGATGTCTTTCGAAAATGAAGTAGCGGCAGCTTCCGCGCTTCGTGATGCACAATCACAAGACGCTGTAATTAAAAGCATTTTCAAGCAGATTCATGATCGGCGCGCGCGGTGTCTGACCGCTTTGGGCGGGGGGATGCTGATCCTTCCTCTGGCACTTCAGGCGCAGGCCGACACCGGAAACGTGTCGATCGCCGACCTGGAAGCGGTTGAAAGCTACACGGTTAATGCCGACGGATCGATCAACGCAGTGCTCGCAAACGGTGAAACGGTGCTTATTCCTGCATCGAATGTCACCGTTGCGGCCGATGGCACGGTTTTTGTTACGGCGAATACCGCGGCCGAACTGGAAACGCTGGTGGCATCCGCTGGCCCGGCAGGCGACCTGCCGCCGGGCGCGGCTGCCGGTGTCGGGGCGCTGGGCCTTGCGGCTGCCGCAGGCGGCGGTGGCGGCGGCAGTAGTGCCGTTGTGGTACCCGCGCTGAGCAAGACGATCACCGTCATCGACGGACCGCTGGAAAACGCCCTGGTGTTTTATGACACCAGCCTTGACGGAGTGCCGGGCGAGACCGAGTTTCTGGGCCTGACGGATGCCCAGGGCGCGCTGGACGTGACCTACACGCCGGTCGCCAATGCCAAGTTCATCATCGTGCCGGCGCCGGTCGCGGACGCCGCCGCCGACTACGGCTGGAGCGACGCTTTCGCGGCGCAGTTCGATTCCCTGGTGACGACGGATGTCATCACGAACAACGCGTTCGAACAGCTTCTGACAGCGACGGATGCCGGATCGAACTCGGATCAGGTGGTTTCGCCGATCAGTACGCTGATTGATTCGGGTGCCGTCAGCGAACAGCAGATCCGTGACGTGTTCGGTATCGACAATTCTGTCGATCTGGCATCGTTCAACTTCGCCGCTGAACTGGATTCGACAGATCCAGCCGCGCTGGCGACGGCCAAGGCACTGTCGACCGCCGCGACAGTTCTGAACAACGTGGTTGAGGCGGCGGTTGCCGCCGCGTCGACCAGTGGCACGCTGACCAGCGCGCAGACCCAGTCGATCGCGGCAAAGGCCGTGGCCGACGCCGCGAAGGCGCTTGCTGCGCTGCCGCCGAACACCTCGATCGAGGACGTGACTTCGGCAGCGACCGCCGTTGCCGTGTCCGGCGCCTTGAACCCGGCCATCGATACCGATGCCCTGGTCGGGGAAATCTCGAACGCGATTTCCAGCGGTAACACAGTGCAGGGCGCCTCGGATGCGGCGGTTGCCAATCTGCAGACATCGGGACAGCTGACATCTGAGCAGACTGCGGGTGTGAATTCGATCAAGACAGCGCTGGAAACCAGCTCGGGCCAGATCCAGAACGCGTTCCAGAACCTGCCCGAAGGCGGCGTTTCCAGCCCCGAGTTCCAGGAAACGCTGGATAACATCGAGGACGAATCGCTTTCGCAGGTCGATAGCGCGATCAACACCGAGATCCTGGGGATCAACCTGGTGCGCGATACCCAGACCGCGGTCGAGGGCCAGACCGAGATCATCAAGGGCAACCTGCTGTCGAATGACCTGTTCAGCGACGGAACCGCGCTGCCCGGCACAACCTCGATTTCGACGGTGAACCGCCGCGCGGTCGCGGATGAGAATTTCGAAGTGGGCGGCGCCGGCTTCACCATCAGCACAAGCGACTGGAACACATTCTCGGGGCGCACCGTCAGCATCCGCAACATCGCCGAAGAACTGGGGATGGACTTCGCTGACTTCCCGCGCGCCGACATCGTGGCGCGGCAGGCGACATCCGGTTCGGCGGCCTACACCACGGTTACCGTCGCCGCGGGCGAAAAGCTGGTCTTCGACTATTCGTTTGGCTCGTATGACTATGTGCCCTACAACGACTACAGCTTTGTGGCCATTCAGGCGACCGATGGCGGAACAGCGGCAGAGCAGGCCGGTGTGGTGCTGCGCGGCGAAGACTTCGGCGGCCCGGCTGACGTGAGCGACATCAAGGGTGATCGCTTCTACACCCTCGCAGGCCGGTTCACATCGACATCGGACACCTTCGAATACACCTTCGCCGAGGCCGGGACATATACCATCGCCATCGGCGCCACGGATGTGGGTGATCGCATCGTGGATTCGGTTCTGACAACCAGCAACATCCGTATCGAAGGCAACGTCGATCAGGAAACCCGCGCGGTGACCGATATGGAAACCATCGGCAACGTGCGCACAGAAGCCGTGACGCTGACCGAGGTGCAGGCCACGTTGTTCACCGGTTTCTATGGTTCGCTGATTGTTACCAAGAACGGCGACTACATCTACCAGGTGGGCGGCGCGAACGCCGACGATATTCCGCTGGGTCAGGTGGTGTCCGACAACTTCACCTACACGGTCGAAGTGATCAATCCGGATGGCACGTCGTCTTTCGCCCGGCAGAGCCTGACCATCCAGGTCACCGGCGTAGCCGAGCCTTCGACGATCAGCGTTCTGGTTGACAATGTGAACGCCGACAGCGCTTCGGAAGTGGCCATTGTGGGCCTGACGACCGAAGCGGTGGGCGCCGCTGTCGCGCTGACCGTGACCGGCATCAACGGCCATCCGCCGCTCCAGATCGAAGGCGTTGTGGTCGCCGAAGACGGGTCATTCTCGACGCTGGCCGACCTGAGCGATTTCCCCGACGGAACCCTGACCGTAACGGCGTCGATCACCACCGATGCCGGCACCCGCACGACAACGGACACATTGGTAAAAGACACCACGGCGGATGCCGATCCTGGCCTGGTGATGACCTTCCTGGCGCCGCCGGATCCGGCTGATCTGACCGATACGAACCTGTATTTCAGCATCTCGGGGCTTGATCCCGATGCCGATGCGTCGATCCGTTTTTCGGATGGAAGCAACAACATCTTCTTCGGCGTGTCGGCGAACGGCAACTTCAACATTGACGGATCGTCGCTGGAACAGGGTTCGATCACGACCCGCATCACCATCGAAGACGAGGCCGGAAACGAGCGCATCGTTTCCGGACCGGGCGCGGCGATCGAACCGGCCCCGGTGCTGACCCTGACCAACGACACCGGCACCAGCGCGGGTGACGGTCTGACGAACGATCCCACAGTCACTGTCGTTGCCGCGGCAGGGCGCACCATCGGCATCTTCTCGGGCGATACCCAACTGGGCACCGCCACCGAAGGCGCGCCGGGCGAATACACCTTCACGCCCGCAGGCCTGGCCGATGGCCCGGTCAGCCTGGTCGCTGTTGTGCTGGATGCCGGTGTGGTCACCGAGCCACCCAATGCCCTTACCTTCACGCTCGACACAGCAATCGGCACACCGACCATCGCGCAGAACCTTTCGGCTGCCGATGAATTGATCATCAGCGGTACCGCGGACGCGGGAACCACGGTGAACGTGTCGGCCACCAGCCAAGGCGTGACAATCAGCGCCAGCGTAATCGCCAGCGCCGAAGGCACTTGGTCGTTCGGCACGAATGGCGCGGGCGTGATCGGCGATGGTGCTGCCTTTGTGGACGCGTTGGTTGACGATGCGGCGATTTCGGTCACTGCAACATCCGTCGATGCCGCCGGCAACTCGGCTTCGGCCACCGCTGCACCGGTGGTCGACGTTCTGGCGCCCGAAGACGCGCCTGTTACAAACGTCACGCAGAACACGGGCTATCTGACCCTGAGCGCGGCGATTGCCGACGCCGATCCCAACGACGTTCTGGAAATGGCCGATGGCGCATTCCAGGAATCGGTGACGATCGACAAGCCGCTGACAATCAACGGGGCCAACTCGGGTATCGCCGGTTACGCCAAGGACAGCGATGGCAATGCCGATCCCGAGAACCTGAACCCCGAAGGCGGCACCGGCGCACGCAGCGCCGAAACGGTGGTGCAAGGCACGATCACCGTGGCGGCCAGCGATGTGATTCTGAACGGTCTGAAGATCGATGGCGATCTGCCGCTCGATTTCAACGAATCGCTTCTGACCGACACGCCCGGCGCACTGGACGGGTTCCAGCTTCTGAACTCGATCCTCGTGGGTTATTCCGAGGCACCCACCTTCGACGCCAATTCGCCTGGCACGTCCGGCACCTATAACGGGCCGGCTGTGGCAGACGGCTGGGTTATCGCGGGCAACCTGATGGGCGGCGTGCAAGAGCAGGGCGAAGGCGCGCTGTACCTCAGCGGGTTGTCGAATTCGGCCATCGAAGACAACATGTTCTGGCGTCCCAGCGCGGGCCATCTCTATGTTTCGTCGCTCACTGATACGCGCATCGTCGATAACTTCTTTTATCACGGTGTACATGCCGGCGGCATCGACATGGATGGCTTCGAGGCCGATTACGGCCTCGACCAGGGCTACGGCTATGGCGCCAGCGGAGGGGACGCCACGCATTTCGGCCGGAACTTCTGGGTCGAAATGAAGGGCACCAATTCGGTGGTCAACATTTCGGGCAACGACGGTCAGTACAACTCGGGCGGTGTGCAGCTCTTTGGCGATGAACCCGGCTATCAGTTCAACAATATCTCGGTGACAAACAACGTTTTCCGCGATTTCATCAACGCCGATCCGGATACCGAGGGTTCGGTTGAACCAAACGACGGCCTGTCCGGCTTCATGGGCGCGATCGCGGTATCGGTTCAGGAAGGTTCGACTGCGTCGTCGATCAACCTGAGCAACAACACCATCTCTGCCGCCACCGACCAGATCTACAACCTGGAAGACGTGCAGGCATTGGTACAGGTTGCGGGGATCGTCTCTGATCTTTCGGTTAACGGCAACACTCTGGAATGGACCGCATCGAGCGAGGCACTTCTCGCCGAACTCGCCAGCCTGAACGTCGCCCCCACCAATTATGACGCCGGATTCAGCGCGGTGCTTCTCGTCGGCGGTCTGAACGGGGCGATCAATGTGAACAGCAACGCCTTCGACGACGGGTCGAACAGCTTTGGCATGATCGGTCTCTATGTGCTGCCCGATGGAACCGCGACATTCCACGGCAACATGTCGGCGTCGCTGACCGAAGCGGCGAACGACTTCTCGCTTTGGGACAACGCGGGTTCGCGCCCGGTTCTGCTCGCCGAACTGGAAAGCACCACCAACCCCGAGCTTCTCGATGTCGAGGCGGATGTCTTCCTTCTGGTCGAGGGCCAGGTCGTCGAACTGATCCTGGGCACGGATGCGGCCGACAACCTCAGCGGCACAGCCGCAAACGAAGCCTTCTACGGCAGCGTCGGGAACGATGCCATCGATCTGACGGACGGTGGCATCGATGGTGTGATCCTGAATGTCGATCCGGCGGTTAACGGTGTGGATTCGATCACCGGGTTCACGCTTGGTCTGGGCGCCGACACCGATGCACTGTCGATCGGCGGTCTGGTCACATCTGACCTGCGCGGGGAAGGCAACAACCTCCAGTTGGTGAACGATGGCAGCACAGTCGGCGCCAATTCCGGCCTGCTGATCGTACAGGAAACGCTTGCGGCGGCAGACGCGGCGAACCCAGCGTTCTTCAACGGCACCTACACGCTGCAAGGTCTCGACGCCGGCGACACGTTCTACATCATGTCGACCGACGGCACCAATTCGTCGCTGTCCTTCGTCGAATTGGCGGCGGATACGGCCGATGTGGCATCGATCACGCAGGTTGCGCAGTTCGTCGGTCTTTCCGACCTGTCGACATTGAATGCTGCGTCGTTTGAAAACTTTATTCCGACGGAAGTGTGATCTACACTGCCATGAGTGTGAAATGGGCACCGGATTCGGTGTCCATTTTGCGTTGGAAACCAAGGAACCACGAAATGATGAATGCTGCCCGCGTCATGACACTGTTCGCCTGTGCCTTTGGCGCGGCGGCGAATGCCCAGACCCAGAGCGAGGAATTGTCGGGGCAGGATTACCTGTTCAACCTTCAGGCGCTGGCGGCACAGCTTGAAGCGCCTGCCAGTTCGGCGCGGGCCAGCACGATCGGTATTCCCGGCGGCTATACCCTGCCGCACCGCAGCGGGTATGTCGCTGTTGCCGGCAGCGACAAGCGCGAGCGTTCAACACGGTCTTCGACCGACGGCAGCCTTGCCTTCGGTATCGGCATGGGCGATCCCGTGAACGCCGTCGGGATGGATGTCGCCGTGTCGATCAACAGCGCCGGCGCATCGGATTTCGCGGATTCCGGTTCGGTGAACTTCAAGGTTTCGCGCCAGATTGCCTCGCCATTCCAGGGTGAGGTTGCCAGCGTCGCGCTGGGCCTGGGCAACGCGGTGCGTTGGGGCGACACCAAGAAGGCCGAGCAGAACTATTATGTGGCCGCCAGTTCCACGCTATCGTTTCAGACATCGGCCGGAAATGTGGTGCCCACGGTCTGGAGCCTTGGGTATGGCTCGGCCGTCGGCACGTTTGAAACCTCGCCGGGCCTTTTTGCCGGCTTTGGCGTTGGCGTCACCGATTGGCTGTCGCTGGGCGCGTCCTGGTCGGGCGACGAGGTGATCGCAGGTGCTACGATCTTCAAGGATCTGTTCCAGGAAAGCACGCTCCAGATCGAGATCAGCTATGGCGACGTCGGGCATCAGAATTCCGATGGACGCTGGATGATCAACTTCGTTCTGTTCGACGCCGATATCTTCTAAAGCGGGCGCTGCCCATACCCAGGAGGGAACGACATGAAATCAAAGATGATTTTGCCGGCCGCGGCCGCGCTGATGCTGGCCGGGATCGCGCCGGCCCATGCCGGACAGATCGCTGTGATCTCGCCGCCGTCGATCACGGTCACGCCGTCGGTTTCGTCGCCGTCCGCGGCGGCGCCGGCCCCCACGGTCAATCCCGCCGTCAGCCCGTCGGGCCGTCCGGTGTCGGTGGGCGTGGCGATGACCTCGATCCAGAGCGTGAATCTGGGTGCACTGACGCCCGGCCAGTTGCAGCTGGCATCGCAGACGATCCAGACGATCCTGAGCAATCCCGGCCGCCTGTCGCCCGCGCAGCAATCGGTGTTGCAGGCACAGCTGAGCCAGATCTCGGCTTTGTTGGGGCGCTGACGCGCCTCATTCGCGGAACGCGTTGTCCTTCACTTTCACCACCGGTTCGATGATGTAATCCAGGACCGTCTTGCGCCCCGCCAGGATATCGACCTGCGCGACCATGCCGGGCATGATCTGCACCTCGTCGCCCGAGGCGTCCAGAATGTTCGAACTGGTGCGGATTTCGGCCACGAAGACCTCCTGATCGTCATATTCGGACCGCAGGATCGCATCCGCGCCAAGACGAACGATTTCGCCGTCCAGACCGCCGTAGCGGGCAAAGTCATAGGCGGTGATCTTCACCTTCACCTTCTGACCCGGATACAGGAAGGCGATGTCGCCCGGTGCGATATAGGCTTCGACCAGAAGCGTATCGTCGAGAGGCACCAGTTCGATCAGCTGTTCGCCGCTCTGTGCCACGCTGCCGATTGTGGTGCGATGTATACGGTTGACGATGCCGCGCAGCGGCGCGCGGATCAGGGCACGGTCGGCGCGCTGTTGCAGCGCCGGCAGCGACGGCCGCAACGCCGCCAGTTCGGCCGTCGATATCGCCAGATCGGTCAGCGCGTCCGCCCGATAACGCCGCCGCTCGGCTTCGATCTGCTGATCTATCTCCTGCAACGCCGAATCCAGCCGCTCGAGCGACGCGCGAGCGCGCACCAGGCGGCCGTTCCATTCGGCCTCGCGCTGGCGCAGGGCAAAGAGGGTGGTGGCGGGTTCGATGCCGCGTTCGACAAGCGGCTCCATCAGGGCTTTTTCCTCGGCGATGATGTCCAGCGTGCGCTGGGCCGTATCCAGATCGACCGACCCCTCGGCGTATTCCTGACGCCGCTGCACACGTCGGTTTTCCAGGATGCTGATTTCGGCCTGCAACGCATCCAGACGGCCCCTGAACAGCGCCGTTTCGCTTTCGATCACCTCGGGCGCCCGCACCACCAGATCGCCGTCATAGACCAGATCTTCGCCGGAAATCTGTGCCTCGAGCCGCTGAATCCGTGCCATCAGGCCAAAGGCCCGCTGCATTTCCTGATCCAGCCGCGAGGTCAGAAGCGTGCCGTCAAGCTCCATCAGCAGGGTGCCGGGATCCACCACCTGGCCCTCACGCACATGCAGCGCCTTCAACACCCCCGCCTCGGCGGCCTCGATCACCTGCACGTCGCCGGATGGCACGATACGCCCGTCGGCGCGGGTGACATCGTCCAGTTCGGCGTTCTGCGCCCAGACGAACGTGGCAATCAGAAACCCGAGGATCGACAGCAACAACAGACTGTTGCGAACCGGAGAGCGGCCCTTCATCTCGCGGGCGAGGCGGTCAAAATCCTGATGCTGGCTCATGCGGGGGCACCCTGCGCCGGCTTGGCGCGCTGAAGGATGGATTTCGGGCCATCGGCGGCCACGCGGCCTTCTTCGATCACGATCACCCGATCGACCAGCGCCAGCAGGCTGGTGCGATGTGTAACGACCAGCATCGTGCGGTCCTTCAGATCGCTGCGCATGTTGGCGATGATCTCGTTTTCCTTCTGAATGTCCATCGCGCTGGTCGGTTCGTCCAGCAGAAGGATCGGTGGATCGCCGACGATGGCCCGCGCCAGGCTGATCGCCTGTTTCTGCCCGCCCGACAGGCCTTCGCCCTTTTCGCCCAGCACCAGATCATAGCCCGCGGGATGCCGGGCGACGAACTCCTCGACACCGGCAATCCGCGCGGCGCGCAGAATCTGCGCATCGCCGGGGCGGACATCGCCGATGGCGATGTTGTCGCGCACCGTTCCCGACAGCAGCCAGACATCCTGCAAAGCCGCGCCGACGTTGCGCCGCAGGTCGCCCGGATCGATCTGGCGAATATCCACGCCATCCACCCGGACCGCGCCCGAAGCCGGCTGATACAGCCCCAGAAGCAGGCGCGCGATCGTGCTCTTGCCCGAACCGATGCGGCCCAGAATCGCAACCTTTTCGCCCGGCTGGATCGAAAACGACACGCCGCGCAGGGTTTCCACCAATTGGCCGGGATAGGTAAACCGAACGTCCTCGAAGGTGATTTCCCCGTTCAGATGCGGCCGCGAAATCCACGCCCGGTCAAGCGGGCGTTCGCTTTCGGATTGCATCAGCGCATCCAGCGCCTTGTACGAAGTGCGCGCCTGGTTGATCCGGGTCAGGGTCTGCGCCAGCATCGCCAGCGGCCCCAGGGTGCGGCCCGTCAGGATGACGCTGGCGATCAGCGCGCCCATGCTCACCTCGCCGGCGGTGATCAGGAAAACGCCGTAAAAGACGATCATCACCTGCGCGGCCTGTTGGGTAAAGGCGGTCGCGTTCATGGCGAATTGGGTGATCGCCCGGCTTTGGGTGCTGTGTTCGGATTGCTGTGCGATGGCCCGTTCCCAGCGGCTGCGCATATAGCGCGCGGCCCCCGAGGCCTTGATCGATTCAAGCCCCGAAATGGTCTCGTGCAGCACGCTTTGCTTGGTCTGCCCGTCCTGCTGGGCCTGCTGCGACAGCCGCGCCAGAAACGGCTGCACCACGATCCCCACGACCAGAACCACAGGAACCGCGATCATCGGTATGATCGCCAGCGGCCCGCCGATCAGGCTGATGACGAATATGAAAAGCGCGATGAACGGCAGATCGACCAGCGCCACCAGAGACGCCGAGGTGAAGAAATCGCGCAGCGTTTCGAATTCGCGCAGGGTGTTGGCCATCGCGCCGGTCGATCCCTGCCGCCGCGCCATCTGAAGGTTCAGAAGCTGGTCAAAAATCCGCCGGCCCATGATCAGATCGGCGCGCTGTCCGGCGCGGTCCACGAATCCCGCGCGCAAGCTTTTGATGATAAAGTCGAAAACCAGCGCCAGCCCGATACCCAGCGTCAGGGCGATCAGCGATTCGGTTGCCTCGTTGGGCAGGATCCGGTCATAGACGACCATGATGAAGATCGAGGTGGACAGCCCCAGAACGTTGGCCAGCATGGCCGCCAGGATCACCTGGAAATAAGTCCAGCGGTTGCTGACCAGCGCCGACCAGAACCAGTGGCCGCGCGTCTGGTTCTGTTCGGTCAGGTCCTCGCGATAGTCGCGGCGCAGCAATATGGCAAAGCCGGTATAGGCCTCGGCGAGATCTTCGCGCGAAATCTCGCCCAGTTCGCGGCCCAGATCGGGATCGTGCACCAGATAGCCGGACTTGCGCACCTTGTGCAGCACAACGGCGCGGTCGCCTTTCAGCATCAGGATCGCCGGCGTCAGCGAACCGTCAAAAGCCGCCAGCCTGCGTTTGCCGAACGCGGCCTGCAAACCGGCCTGTTCGCAGACCCGCAGCGCATCGCGTACCCCCAGCGCGCCGCCGGGATCGGATATGGCGGCAAACAGGGTGGCTTGTGTGATCGGTCGGTCCAGCGCGGTGGTGACATACAGCAGGCAACGTTCAAGCGCCGAAAGATCGCGCGCCCCGGAGTCGTCGGTGGCGTCGTCGGGCCCATCCTCGGGCGCTTCCTCGGCCACGGCCGCCTGGGTCGGTGTCATTGGCTTGCGCCTGTAAAGTCGACTTCGATGCCCAGAACATCGGTGATGTCGCCCGTCAGGGCAAGCGCCTCATAGCCGGTAAGCAGATACTCGCGTTCGGCCGCGATCAGCGACTGTTCGGAACGCTGGTAATCGCGCTGCGCGTCGAGCAATTGCAGCAATGTGCGCCGCGCGATGCTGAACTGTTCGGTCGATGTTGCGACATTGGCCTTGTTGGCCTCGACCGCGCGTTCGGCCGCTTCGATCCGGCGCAGGCCGTTGGCGCGATCGGATTGCACGAAGTCCAGCGATCGGCGGATTTCGCGGCGCAGCGCCTCTTTTTCCGCCCGCAGCCGTTCGACATTGGCAGAGGCGCGGTCGATGGCCGCTTGCGCCTCGCGCCGGGTGTCGAAGCTGTAGGAGACCGAAAGATCAAACACCACATCGGCATCGCCCGCCGAATTCTTCTCGGCGGTGCCGCCCAGTTCGACGCGTGGTTTGCGTTCGGCCTGCCGTGCGGCCAGCTCGGCGTCCGCGGCGGCCAGCCTGGCGTCCATCGCCCGCATTCGCGGGCTGTCGTCAATCACCGCGGCGCCCTGGGCAACCAGGGTAGGCGCGCGCGGCGGGGCCGCATCGGCCACCGGGCCGGTGTTGAAAATCTCGCGGTATCGCGCGATCGCGCGGTCAACTTCGGACTGGGCGTTGATGGTGTCCGACTGGGCATCCGCCATGCGCGACCGGGCGGTCAGCAGATCCACCTCGGCACCGACGCCGCTGGTCGAGCGTTCTTCGATCATGTCGAGAAACCGCTGGTGCGTCGTCTCGTTCTGCCGGGCCAGCGACAATTGTCGCCGTGTCGTCATCACATCCACATAGGCCTCGACCGCGCTCAGCGCGGCGGTCGAACTGGTCACCAGAAGTTCATCCTGCGCCTCGATCAGGCTGGCGTTGGCCACGCCGCGCAGCCGCGCGCCGGCGCCGCCGTCATAGATAACCTGCCCGACGCGCAGAAACGGCGTGACCAGATCGTCGCCCGAGGACCGCAGCGATTGCTCGGCCCGTGCCCCGGCGCTGAGCGATGGCAGGTAAGTTCCGCTGGCGCGCAGCACGCTGGCCTCGGCGGTCAGGATGTCGCTTTTGCTTTGGCGCACATCGGGATTTGTCAGAACCGCAATGTTGACGGCGCGGGCGAACCCGGTGTCGGCAAGCACCGTCGAAACCCGGCGCGGCGCGGGGCCGGCGGGGCGTGCCGTTGCCGAAACATCGGACAGGGGCGCCGCAGATGGCTGTTGCGGGCTGTCGGTGCGCGTTGCATCGCAGCCTGCCAGGCCGATCATCCCGGCCAGGGCCAAACCCAGTGTTCTTGCGGTCATGTCCGGGCGTCCTTTTCGACAAAGTAGTCTGCGTCGCTGTCGCCCGACTGCGCCAGGGCTTCCAGAAACGCATCGGTGCGGGCGGCCTTTTCGGGCGTGGCGGGCGCGCCGCGCGGCGCGGCCTGGGCCCGCGCCTGTCCGATCTGGGCGATATGCTCGAGTTTGTGCAGCGATCCCAGGTGCAGGAACGCCAGCCGCAGAGCGTCTTGGCGCATCAGATCGGCCAACTTCTGCGGGGCCAGCCCGTTCAGCGCCGCGCGGTCCACCGCATGGTATCCGGTGAAATCGACATCGCGAAACCGCAAGACCTGCGGTGCCGGCTTCAGAATGCCTGCGTCCGACAATGCCTGCGCGGCATCGCGTGTGGCCAGCCACGACCTGCGGTAGCCGCCGAAAAACTCGGTCACGCGGGCCAGGTCGGCGGCCAATGCACCGGTGTGGTCATAGAGCGGCAGATCGGCGGGCGAATGGCTGATCCAGGGGCTGTCGGGGTCCAGCAAAAGCCGCACGCCGTCGCCGGCGCGATCGGGACAAAGCGCAAAGGGATGCATCCGAAGGCAGGCCGGCACATAGGCCACCTGCCATGCGCCGGCGTCCGACACCACGTCAGACCCCGGCCCGTTGCCGGCCTGCATCACCGCACAGGGCATTGGCGCGCCGCCCTGCGTTTCGAACAGAATCGGCATGCTGGCGCCCACACGGTCTATCTCGTCAAGAACGACGGGTGCGCTGCGGTAAGCCGCGGCGAAGGCAAACGAGGTGTGGCGTTTCCAGTAGACCGAACCGTGCCTTTCGGGCGACAGAGGTTCAAATCTGTCGCCGACGTGCCGCAAAAATGTGCGTAATTGCCAGTTTTCGGTCATGAATGCTTTTCGTTCTCAATTCTTTCGCGCCTGTTTCAACCACCGCCCGCACCTTCATGGCAAAGACTGCGGCCCCAAAAGACCGCATGCGACACCGCGCAGTTGGGCGTTTCAATAAACACAGGCAAACGTCTGACAGCCCCCCGACCGACCCGAACAGGATACACCGGCCAACCGGGATGGGAAACCCGCACAAGCGCCCTGGTGGCCGCGCGATGCGTTCAAAATGCAACATCGCCCTAGGCTGCATCCGGCGCGATCACCGTTTGCGGCGTTTCACGTTGCCGCCGCGCTGGCCACCGCGTCCAGCGGTGGATCGGCCCTTGCCCCGAGTCGCCTCTTCCGAGGCTTTCTGCACCGCCTGCTGGCGCGCCAGCGGATCGTCGGCCACCGCAAGGTCAACCGCTTCGAGGCGCTTGACCTCGTCGCGCAACCTTGCGGCCTCTTCGAACTCGAGGTTTTCGGCGGCCTTGCGCATATCGGCGCGCAGCCCGTCCAGCACCGCCTGAAGATTCGAACCCGCCAACGGCGCGTCGATCTGGGCGGTCACGCGGTTCATGTCCACATCGCCCTTGTAGAGACCGGCGAGGATATCCTCGACGTTCTTCTTCACCGTCGCAGGGGTGATTCCATGTGTCTCGTTATAGGCGATCTGCTTGGCGCGGCGGCGGTTGGTTTCGGCCAGCGCGCGCTCCATCGAACCGGTGATCCGGTCGGCATACATGATCACGCGGCCATCGGCGTTGCGCGCGGCGCGCCCGATGGTCTGCACCAGAGATGTTTCCGAGCGCAGGAACCCCTCCTTGTCGGCGTCCAGAATCGCCACAAGGCCACATTCGGGAATATCGAGACCCTCGCGCAGCAGGTTGATCCCGATCAGAACGTCAAAGGCGCCCAGCCTCAGATCCCGCAGGATCTCGATGCGTTCGATCGTGTCGATATCGCTGTGCATGTATCGGACGCGGATACCCTGTTCATGCATGTATTCGGTCAGATCCTCGGCCATCCGCTTTGTCAGCGTGGTGCACAAGGTCCGGTAGCCGGCGGCGGCGACCTTGCGCACCTCGTCCAGCAGATCGTCGACCTGCATGTCCACCGGGCGGATTTCCACCTGCGGATCCAGCAGGCCGGTGGGGCGGATCACCTGTTCGGTGAATACCCCGCCGGTCTGTTCGATCTCCCATTTCGCGGGGGTCGCGCTGACAAACACCGATTGCGGGCGCATCGCGTCCCATTCCTCGAACTTCAGCGGCCGGTTGTCCATGCACGACGGCAGGCGGAACCCGTGTTCGGCCAGGGTGAATTTGCGCCGATAGTCGCCTTTGTACATGCCGCCGATCTGCGGCACCGACACATGGCTTTCATCGGCGAAAACGATGGCATTGTCGGGAATGAATTCGAACAGGGTGGGCGGCGGTTCGCCGGGGGCGCGGCCGGTCAGATAGCGTGAATAGTTTTCGATCCCGTTGCACACCCCGGTCGCCTCGAGCATCTCCAGATCGAAATTGGTCCGCTGTTCCAGCCGCTGCGCCTCAAGAAGCTTGCCGTCCGCCACCAGCTGGTCCAGACGGATGCGCAGCTCTTTCTTGATGCCCTGCACCGCCTGTTGCATCGTCGGTTTGGGGGTCACATAGTGGCTGTTGGCGTAAACGCGGATGTGATCGAAGCTGCCTGTTTTCTTGCCGGTGAGCGGATCGAATTCGGTGATCGCTTCCAGTTCCTCGCCGAAGAACGACAGTTTCCAGGCACGGTCTTCCAGGTGCGCCGGAAAAATCTCGAGCGAATCGCCGCGTACGCGAAAGCTGCCGCGCTGGAAGGCCTGATCGTTGCGCCGGTATTGCTGTGCCACCAGATCGGCCATCACCGCGCGCTGGTCATAGCTTTCGCCGACCTTCAGATCCTGTGTCATCGCGCCGTAGGTTTCGACCGATCCGATGCCATAGATGCATGACACCGAAGCCACGATGATCACGTCATCGCGTTCGAGCAGCGCGCGTGTTGCCGAATGGCGCATCCGGTCGATCTGTTCGTTGATCTGGCTTTCCTTCTCGATGAAGGTGTCGCTGCGCGGCACATAGGCCTCGGGCTGATAGTAATCGTAGTAGCTGACAAAGTATTCGACCGCGTTGTCGGGAAAGAAGCCCTTGAATTCTCCGTACAATTGCGCCGCCAGCGTCTTGTTCGGGGCCAGGATGATCGCCGGGCGCTGGGTCTGTTCGATGACCTTGGCCATGGTGAATGTCTTGCCGGTTCCGGTGGCACCCAACAGCACCTGATCGCGGTCGCCGGCGCGCACCCCTTCCGAAAGCTCGCGAATCGCAGCCGGCTGATCGCCTGCCGGTTCGAATTCGGTCACCATCTTGAACTGGATGCCCCCTTCCAGTTTGGGGCGTGCGCGCACATCGGGTGCCGGGTGCGTCAGAACGGCCTCGCTCGGCTTGCGTTCGGGCAGGCTGTCGGAATGGGCATAGGCCATGCGGCTCTCTCCTTGGGCAGGCCTAAAGATTGACGCTGTTGCCGCCGGGTTCAACCCCCCGCCGCTGCGCTGCGCCACAATGGCATCTTGCCCCGCGCGTGGCGATCCGCGATACCATGCACACCATCGTCAATGCAGGAGACGACATGCGCGCCCGCATCTACCAACCCGCCCGCACAGCGATGTCTTCCGGCACAGCCAAGACACGGCAGTGGGTTCTTGAATTCGCGCCCGCTTCGGCCCGCGAGGTCGATCCGCTGATGGGCTGGACATCGTCGGACGACACCCAGAGCCAGGTGCGCCTTCGGTTCGATACCAAGGCCGCCGCCGTCGACTATGCGCGCAACCATGACATCGCCGCCGAAGTTTTCGAGCCGAAGAAGCGCAAGCCGAACCTGCGCGCACGCGGCTATGGCGAAAACTTCGCCACCGACCGGCGCGGCGCCTGGACGCACTGATCAGAAGGGGCCGGATAGCGCCCCGTGCCCGCGACCATGCGATCTGCCGCCTCCCAGGCGCTGATGCTTTCTTGGCCGCCAAAACCTGCGATCAGAGGATCCAGATATGTCGCGTAGGTTTTCCAGCGGTCCAGACCCTTTGTATTGATCTTTTCGCGCACCTGCATCACCGATGCGGTATGCACAGGTTGCCGGCCGGCTTCGGGCGAAAGGCACGCGGCCTCCCAGGTCAGGCCGGCGTGGGCGATCAGGCCGGGGATCTGTGATCCGGGCGCCTCAACCAGCGCCCGAAAGGACTGTACGCGAAGCGAATTTCCCATCTTGCCGGCATAATCCGCCATCGAAAGGTGCACCGCGCGCGACATTTCTCCGATCCATTCAAGGTTTTTGGTGAAGCCGTGAGTTTCGTGAAAACTGACCATGTAGTTTGACAGGCCGTTGTCGAGCGGATGGCGGTGCATGAAAATGAACCGGGCATCGGGGAACAGCCGCTGTGCCAGGCCCATGCGCAGGCAGTTCAGCGGCATCTTGTCCACGACAACATCCGTTGGCGCTGCATCCGCGAGGCCCGCGATCGCCAGGTATTCCGCTCGGCGCGCGGCCAGTTCGCCCGGTCCGGTGCGGGCAATCCAGTCCCAATCGCCTTCGCCGGACGCGACGATCCGCCGGGCGACACGCGGCAACGCCGGGCTTTCGCCCAATGACCGTACCTTGCTGTGGCGTGACAGGATGGCATCCACCAGGGTCGTCCCCGACCGCGGCATCCCGACCACGAAGACCATGCGGGGCCATGCACCGGTGGCGGCGGGCACCGCGCGCGGCACCAGCCGGATCTGGTCGGCCACGGTGCGCTGCACGCGCCGGGGATCGAAATCGCCGGGGGCCTGCGCCTTGGCCCGGCCGAAATGGTGCATTGCCGCACGGTGCTGACCTGCTGCCGCGGCGACACGGCCCAACCCGTTCAGAACATCGGCGCGGTCTGCCGGTGTCAGCCGGGCCAGGCGCGCCAGGCTGCGCAGTTTGCGGGCCCTGTGGCTGTCGGGGGCGAACGGGCGCATCAGGTTCAGCGCCACCAGCGGCCTGACCGCCGCGGGATCCAGTGACAGCGCCTTTTCCAGAAATGTCCGCGCGCCGTCGCGATCACCCAGCGTCATCGCCATTGAACCCAGCTTGGCCCAGGCGCCGGATTGCGACGGCCAGGCGCGCAGGATCATTCCCATTACGGTCAGCGCGGTGTCATGATCGCCCAGGTGCCAATAGCAGGTGGCGGCACAATCCAGCACGGCGTGATCCGGGCGCCCGGCCTTCAGATGCGGGGACAGCAACGCCAATCCCGCGTCAAACGCGCCCGCCGCGATCAACCGCGCGACCTGCGCGATGTCGGGCGGCGCCTGCGTCGCGGGCGGCAGATCGGGGGCGGTGGCAAGGTCCGGCATGGCGGCATACTCCGACAGGGCTGTGCCAGCCTAGCGCCATGCGCCTTTCAAAAGCGTGAATGGGGGATTCCTGCGCGCGGTTCGCCTTAAACGGGTGTTGCACCGCTGCATCCATGGCGCGCAAAGCACCCGGGGCGGGCGAAACCTGGGCTTTTTTCCGGCCATTCCGGGGTAAGCAGAACCTGCGGGCGAAACGGCCCGTCGTCCGGGTTGTAATTCGCGGGCGCGCGCGCCATGCAGCAGGGCGGGCGGAAAAGGCCGAACAACAGGCCAGACGAGGAGCGGATGGGCGAGTATGAAAAGGCCGAGCTGATCGCGATCTGTCGTGAGAAGCTTCTGGCCGAGGGTTATCTTTTGCGTGTCGAACAGGATTTCGACATGGTGCCGAAAATCATCGACGCCATCGGAAAACCCTATCTGACACCCAAGATGTCGCCTTTTTTCAATGATTTCACTGGCGAAAACTGTTTCTGGCTGCTGCTTGAACGAGGGGATCAACTGGTGGCGGCGGCGGGTGCGCGGCTGGACGATCTGGGTGGCGGATCGATCACCGAATACTGGCGCCGGACCATGCGCCGCCACTATGGCGCCGGCAAGCACGAGGTGATCGGCCGCGTCGCCCACCCCTGCGAGGAAGACCTGCGCGGCAGGCTGGCCTACTTTGGCGATCTCTATTTCGCTGCCGGCGCGGGCCGGTCCTTGCAGACGGTGCGCCGCTTCGTGATGATCGGGCACATGCTGTCGGCGCTGAAATGGAACCCCGACTGGACCTATGCCTTCCTGCGCGAGCGCGACATCAAGCGCGGCGCCGGCTATCACTATGGGTTCAACCGCTACATTCCCGATGCGCAGTTCTGGATCGATCCGCCGGCCCCGCGCGAAAACACCGAATATTGCGCCATGGTCAGCCGCCGCGATCTGGCTTACATGGCCGAAACCTACATCCGCTCACCGGAGCGCCTTTGAATAGCTCACGATCGACGTGCCGCCATCGGCGCGCGTGACCGGCAGCAACAGCCGCAGATAATCGAGCCTGATCTTCTCTGCATGGCCCGGTGCCAATACGTCGAGGTATTCTTCGGTCAGCACCGGATCGCCTTCGGCAGCCTTGCGATATGCGGTCACCAGACGTTGGCGCAGGTCGGAATCGGGCACTTCGCTGAGGGCATATTGCAGCGACCGGATGTCGGATTTGCCCAGGGTGCGCGCGGCGAGGCTGTGGCTGCCCATGCGCAGCACCCGCAGGTGCTGGTCGTCCTCGGTGGGCGCGTCGTAGATGTCGAACCACTCGAGAAGTTCGGCGAAACCGCTTTCGGCTTTGCCGAAGCGATACCACAGGGCCATCATGTCATCTATCGTCGGCTCCTGGCCGCGCATCACCGCCGCCTGCCGCAGCGAGCCGGCGATCCGGTCGAAGAACCGCAGCGCCTGGTCGGTGATGGGCCCGTCGTCGGCCAGATCGACAATGTCGAACGGCTGTGACGTGGTGCCGGCCAGATAGCCCAGTGAAACGCCCAGTTCGTTCGAGATCTTCACCACCACGTCCCAGTTCGGATTGGTGCCGGTGCTGAGAACGGTCGAAACGTAGTTCGGGCTCATGCCCAGTGCCTTGGACAACTTGGCGCGGTTGCCACCGAATTTCGATGAATTGTCGATCGCCTTGGCAAGGCGTTCGTGAAAGATGCTCATCGGGTGCCCGCATCGCTGTATAAAATTTTATGGCAGGCTATAAAATTTGGAATGGCATTGCAACGGCGTTTGCCACCCAGAGGCGAGTGCGCGCCTGCGGCGGGCTAGCGGCGCTTGATCTCGGTGCGCGCCACGCGCCGCGATTTCTGATGTTCGCGCAGGAAGACGAACAGCCCCGATCCGACAATCAGCACGATACCTGTCCAGACCTCCCAGACCGGCACGTCGGACCAGATGAACCAGCCCCAGAACACCGCCAGCGGCAGGCCGATGTATTCGAAGGGGGCCACCGTTGCGGCGTCGGCCAGCCGGTAGGCCTGCGACAGGCAATAGCCAACGATGGCCGCGTTCAGCCCCAGCCCGACCAGAACCCAGGCATCCGACGGTTCCGGCCAGACCCAGGCCCGCAGCAGGAACACCAGCGATGGCGCCGAATTGTCCTGCACGAACCTGCCGTCGCCGGCGACCAGGAAAAACCCCAGCGAAACCACCATGAACATGAGCTGAATGTACACCGAAAGCGCCGAGGCCTTGCTGGTGGCGCCCAGCCGGCGGGTCATCAGCTGCATCAGCGCGTAGGTCAGCGCCGAGAGCACCGGCAGCAACAGCACGAGGCGCGAGGCGCCAAGTTCCGAGCCCGACACCCAGGGGCGCTGCATGATGATTACCCCGACGAACCCCACCAGCACCGCGCCGATGCGCAGCGGGCCGACCTTTTCGCCCAGCAGCGGAATTGACAGCACGGTGATGAACAGCGGCGCGACAAAGAACAACGCCGTTGCATCGGCCAGCGGAATCGCGGCAAGGGCGACGAAGTAAGCCATGTTCGACGCCACGACCAGCAGGCCGCGCAGGATGTGCCAGCCGGCCTTGTCGGTGCGCAGGATCTTCCAGCCGCCTTCCATCTGGACCAGCGCGAGGCTGAAGACAATGCCGATGGCGGAGCGGGCAAAGACGATTTCATGCAACGGATAGCCACCGGACAGGCGTTTGATCAGCATGTCGTTTACCGATATCGCCGTCATCCCGAACACGATGCAAAGAATGCCAAGAGCCGGTCGCGCGGGGGATTGCATGCCTTCTCCCTGAATGATGCCTGCGGTTGGCGTATCACGTCATCGTGGGAAAGCAATCCCCGTTTGCGCGGGCGCAAAGCCGGGTTGGCGCAGGGATCGCCACCGGCTATGCATGTCCAGCAGAGCCCGCAGGAAAGGACCGCCACCATGCAGATGACAGACCAACGCGAAATCAAGGCCGACCCGGCGACAGTGTTCGCGGCGCTTCTCGATCCCGATGTGCTGAAGGCCTGCGTGCCGGGGGCACAGGAGGTGACGGGCAATGCCGAGGAAGGTTATAGCGCGACGGTGGTGCAGAAGGTCGGGCCGGTGAAGGCGACCTTCAAGGGCGAGGTCAAGATGACCGACATGGTCGTCAACGAAAAGCTGACGATCAACGGCGAAGGCAAGGGCGGCGCCGCCGGATTTGCCAAGGGTGGGGCCGTCGTGACGCTGACCGCGACCGAAGCCGGCACGCTGTTGTCCTACGATGTCGAGGCCAAGGTCGGCGGCAAGCTGGCGCAGCTGGGCAGCCGCATCATCGACGGTTTTGCGAAAAAGATGGCGGACCAGTTCTTTACCAACTTTCAGCAGGCCGTCGAGGGGCCGCAGGAGCCGACCGAGGATGCCGCGCCCACCGAGGAAGGCAAGAAAAAAGGTTGGCTGGGCAAGCTCACCGGGCGGTAGGTCTGGCGGGATGGCCGGCGGGGCCGGGGGGCTTTCTGCCCCCCCTTTGCCGTTGGCAAATTCACCCCCGAGGATATTTCGGGCGAGTGGAAAGCCATCGCCCGCGCCTGTTGCCCGAACCCTTTCCGGCATCGGGATCGACGGGATCGGGCAACGGGCGCGCCGGTGCCCGTGCACCCCGGCGCGCAGAACCTTTTGGCGCGCGCCTTGTTTGTCGGTGCCGGGCAATCTACATGCTGGCACATGAAACGGTTCCTGCCCTTTGTGAAGCCTGACCCCCTTGTCGCCGTTGTACGGCTGTCGGGGGCTATCGGAATGCCCGGACGCGGTTCGATCAGCGATCAGTCGCTGGCGCCGGTTCTGGAAAAGGCGTTCCGGCGCGGCAAGCCCGCGGCGGTCGCACTGGAAATCAATTCGCCCGGCGGATCGCCGGTGCAGTCTTCGTTGATCGGCGCACGGATTCGCCGGCTGGCCGAGGAACACAAGGTGCCGGTGGTGGCCTTTGTCGAGGATGTGGCCGCATCGGGCGGCTATTGGCTGGCAGCGGCGGCGGACGAGATCTTTGCCGATGAAAGTTCGGTTGTCGGATCCATCGGCGTGATTTCAGCGGGGTTCGGCGCGCATATTTTCCTGACGCGCCAAGGCATCGAGCGGCGCGTGCACACTGCCGGCCAGTCGAAATCGATGCTGGATCCGTTCCGTCCGGAAAAGGAAGAGGACGTGGCGCGGCTGCGCAGCCTTCTGGGCGACATCCACGACAACTTCATCGCCCACGTCAAGGCCCGCCGGGCCGAGCGGCTGAGCACCGAGACCGACCTTTTCACAGGCGAGATATGGCTGGCGCGCAAGGCGGCCGAACTGGGCCTGATCGATGGCGTCGGACATCTCAAGCCGCTGATGCAGGCGCGTTTCGGGCAGAAGACGCGGTTTCGTCGCTACGAGATACGCCGCCCGCTGTTTCAGCGGTTTGGCGCGCAGATGATGGACCAGGCGGTCGGCGGGCTGGAAGAGCGCGCGGCGTTCGCGCGGTTCGGGCTCTGACGTGATCCTGAAAGTCGTTTCACTGTTCCTGGTCTTCATGGCCGTGCTGGCGATGTTCGGCAAGCTTCGTATTCCCGGCGCCCGGCGCCTGGCCTCGGCCAAATGCGCGAAATGCGGGCGATACCGTATCGGCAAGGGGCCCTGTGCCTGTGAGAGAGGGCGCAAATGATGATCCCGTGGCTGTTGTGCGGTCTAGGCCTGGTGATCCTTTTGCTGGCCGGGGACGCGCTGGTGAAGGGCGCTGTGAACCTGAGCCTTCGGATCGGGGTTCCCGCGCTGATCGTCAGCCTGACGATCGTGGCCTTCGGCACGTCGGCGCCCGAGCTTCTGATTTCGGTACAGGCGGTTCTGGAAGACGTGCCGGGCCTTGCGCTGGGCAACGTGGTGGGATCGAACACCGCCAACATCCTGATGGTGCTGGGCATACCCGCGATTCTGGCGGCGATGCACACCGGCGAATGCGAGACGCGCAAGACCTATGTGATGATGATCGCCGCTTCGGTGTTGTTCATCGCGCTGGCGATGCGCGGCACTTTCGACTGGGTCAGCGGGATCGTGTTGCTGGCGGCGCTGGCGTTGGTGCTGGGGGATGCGTTCCGCGATGTGTTGGTTCATCGGCGCGCGGGCGAGGAAGCCCGGGTCGACGAACCCGAGGGTGCCGATCCCAGCATGCCGGTCTGGCGCATCGGCGTCTACCTGGTGCTAGGGCTGGTGGGATTGCCGCTGGGGGCCGATATACTGGTCGACAATGCAACCGTGATCGCCGTCACCTACGGCCTGAGCGATACGGTGATCGGCCTGACGCTGGTGGCCGTCGGCACGTCGCTGCCGGAACTGGCGACCACGGTGATGGCGGCCCTGCGCCGGCAGGCCGATGTGGCGCTGGGCAATGTCATCGGGTCGAACATGTTCAACCTGCTGGCCATCATCGGTATTGCTGCTTTGGTCGGGCCGATTCCGGTGGATCCCGCATTCCTGCGCTTTGATCTTTGGGTGATGCTGGGGGCCTCGCTGTTGCTGGTGCCTTTCGTGTTCCTGCGCTGGAACATCACGCGAATTTGGGGTTTGGTCTTGTCTGCGCTCTATGCCGTCTATGTGTTTGCCTTGTTGATCTGAAACTATCCTGAAAGGCAGGCATCATGGCGACGGCACTGGTTACGGGGGCGGGAAAACGCCTGGGACGCGCGATGGCGATGTATCTGGCTGGTCGCGGACACGATGTGGCGCTGCACTATGCCACCGCCGCGGACGAGGCGGCACAGGCGCGCGACGAGATCCGCGCGATGGGGCGGAGGGCGGAAATCCTTCAGGCCGACCTGCTGGACGAGAAGGCGATGCACGATCTGCTGCCGCGCGCGGCAGAGGGATTGGGCGGCCCCGTGCGGGTGCTGGTCAACAGCGCATCGATCTTCGAATACGACACCCTGCAATCGGCGACACGCACCGGATGGGACCGGCATTTTGACAGCAACCTGCGCGCGCCCTTCGTTCTGACCCAGGCGATGGCCGCCCAACCCGACCTGACGGCCACCCGGGATGAAAATGGTGAACCTCTGGCCACCGGCCTCGTGGTCAACATGATCGACCAGCGGGTGCGCAAGCTGACCCCGGAGTTCATGACCTACACGCTTGCCAAGATGGGCCTCTGGGCGCTGACGCAAACCGCGGCCCAGGCACTGGCCCCGCGCATCCGGGTCAATGCCATCGGTCCGGGCCCGACGATGCAGGGCGCGCGCCAGACGGCGGCACATTTCGCGGCGCAACGCGCGGCGACGGTGTTGCAACGCGGTGCGCATCCGGCGGATATCAACGCGGCGCTGGGCTATTTTCTGGATGCGCCGGCTGTCACCGGGCAGCTGCTGTGCATCGACGGCGGGCAGCATCTGGCCTGGCAGACGCCCGACGTTCTGGGCGTCGAGTAGGACTTGCGGCGAAAGTTTTGCACCGGCATCGGAATGGTTAAGAATTCGTTACAAAAGTGTCTTTGTTTTCAGGCATTTGGCCGCTTCTTGGAAAAATACACATGAAAAACAAAGGGTTAAAAAAACGCTCAAATTCCGGGCAATTCGGCGAAACCCCTTTTCCACAATGGAAAATTGCCCTTCGCCCAGAGTTATCTTCAGAGTTATCCACATAATCGGTGGATGCCTTGGCCCTTGCACAGCGCCAGGCCGCATTGCAGCCAGACCGGCAGAATCATATCCTGAACCCATGACCGAAACGACCGATTCAGAAACTCCGCTGACCGGGATGGCCTGTATTCAGGCCTATGTGCGCACGCTGGACAATTCGCCAGGCGTGTACCGCATGCTGGATGCGCAGGCGCGGGTGTTGTATGTGGGAAAAGCGCGCAACCTGCGTGCCCGCGTCTCGAATTATGCGCGTCCCGCCGGGCATTCGGGACGCATCGCGCGGATGATCGCGGCCACCGCCTCGATGATGTTCCTGACCACCCGCACCGAAACCGAGGCACTGCTTCTCGAACAGAACCTGATCAAGCAGCTGAAGCCGAAGTACAACGTGCTGCTGCGCGACGACAAGAGCTTCCCGAACATCCTCGTGTCGCGGAACCACGCGTTTCCGCAAATCCGCAAACACCGCGGCGCCAAGTCTGAAAAAGGCGCCTACTTCGGCCCTTTCGCCAGCGCGGGCGCTGTGAACCGAACCCTCAATCAATTGCAAAAGGTCTTCTTGCTGCGCAACTGCACCGACGCCCAGTTCGAAAGCCGCACCCGCCCCTGCCTTCTGTATCAGATCAAACGATGCTCGGCGCCCTGCACCGGCGAAATCTCGGTCGAAGACTATGCCGCCAGTGTCCGTGACGCGGAACGCTTCCTGTCAGGCCGCTCGACGGCGGTGCAGGAAACCCTGGCCGCGCAGATGGCCGAAGCTGCCGAGGCGATGGAATACGAACGCGCCGCCGCGCTGCGCGACCGGATCAAGGCGCTGACGATGGTGCAGACGGCGCAAGGCATCAACCCGCGTGGCGTGTCCGAGGCGGATATCGTTGCACTGCACCTTCAGGACGGCCAGGCCTGCGTTCAGGTTTTCTTCATCCGCGCGGGGCAAAACTGGGGCAACCGCGACTTCTATCCGCGTGTCGGTGCCGACATCGACGCGGCGGAAGTGCTCGAGGCTTTCCTGGGCCAGTTCTATGACACAAAGGAACCGCCACGCCAGGTGATCCTGTCGCACCCGATCGAAAACATGGACCTGATGCAGGAGGCGCTGAGCCAGAAACGCGGCCGCCGCGTCGAGATCGTAGTGCCGCAACGCGGCGAAAAGGCGGAACTGGTCGAAGGCGCGGCCCGCAACGCGCGCGAGAGCCTGGGCCGCAAGATGGCGGAAACGGCGACACAGGCGAAACTGCTGCGTGGTCTGGCCGACGCATTCGGCCTCGCGGCCCCGCCGGCGCGAATCGAAGTCTATGACAACTCGCACATCATGGGCACCAACGCCGTCGGTGCGATGATCGTCGCGGGTCCGGACGGGTTCATGAAGAACCAGTATCGAAAATTCAACATCAAGGGAGCAGACCTGACGCCCGGAGACGATTTCGGCATGATGAAAGAGGTGCTCACCCGCCGCTTCAAACGCCTGCTGAAGGAAGATCCAGACCGCAGCAAGGGCCTGTGGCCCGACCTTCTGTTGATCGATGGCGGCGCGGGGCAGGTGTCGGCTGTCGCCGGCATCATGCGCGACCAAGACGTCGCCGACATCCCCATGGTGGGGGTCGCCAAAGGGATCGACCGCGATGCCGGCAAGGAAGAATTCCACCGCTCGGGTCAGCGACCCTTTGCACTGCGCCACAATGACCCTGTGCTTTACTTCGTTCAGCGACTGCGCGACGAAGCACACCGGTTCGCGATCGGAACGCATCGGGCAAAGCGGGCGAAAGCGATGGGTGCAACGCCCCTTGATGAAATCGCCGGTGTCGGAGCGGCCAGAAAACGCGCCCTTTTGGCGCATTTCGGTTCGGCCAAGGCGGTCAGCCGTGCAAACCTTTCGGATCTGAAGGCTGTCGATGGTGTTTCCGAGGCGCTGGCTCGGAAGGTCTATGATTTTTTCCACGATCGTGCCTGACGCCAGTGTCGCAAGATCGCGCAAGGCGCGATGCCTCCGGCGGGAGTTTATCTGGCAAGATGAAGACATGCCGGCCGTTCGACGTTCCACCTTGGTGCCAAACGTGCCCTTTCATCTTGCCAGACAAACTCCCGCCGGAGGCTCCTGCCGTTACCGAATGCGCTGCGGTTGCACCCTGTGCGCTTACCTCTTCGTCGCGATCGTGCGAGATCGTGATACGAGGGGTCTTCCCCACCTGCATATGCGACGATATGAACACGCCATGAGATGGACCCTGCCCAACATCCTGACGGTCTTGCGGCTGCTCGCGGCGCCTTGCGTTGCGGTGATGTTCCTCTATTTTACGCGGCCTTATGCGGATTGGCTTGCCTTGGTGCTATTCTTGACGGCGGCGGTCACCGACTGGTTCGACGGGTATCTTGCCCGGGCCTGGAAACAGGAAACGAAGCTGGGCGCGATGCTGGATCCGATTGCCGACAAGGCGATGGTCGTGGTCGCCTTGATGGTGATAATCGGCTATTCTAACCATAACTGGACGCCCTGGCTGGTGCTGCCGGCGACGGTGATCCTGTTTCGGGAGGTGTTTGTTTCAGGGTTGCGTGAATATCTTGGCGACACGGCCGGGACGCTGAAGGTGACCCGTCTGGCCAAGTGGAAGACGACCGCGCAGATGGTGGCGATTGCGGTTCTGTTCTCGCAAGGTATTTTCGAGCATTACCTGGGCATGTCGTCCTGGGGGATGGATGCCGCCCTGGTGGCGGACATACTCGGGGGGCGCGTCGAGGATTTGCAGGGTTTGCGCTGGAAATACGCTGGTATGGAATGGTCGGGTTGGATCGGTCTGGCGTTGTTGTGGTTGGCCGCGGCGCTGACGCTCGTGTCCGGGATCGACTACCTGCGCAAGGCGTTGCCGTATCTGAAGGAGGCGCGATGATGGACGTTTTGTATTTCGCATGGGTGCGCGAGCGAATTGGTCTGCCGCGCGAGCGGATCGAGACCGATGCGCGGACGGTGGCCGAACTGGTATCAGAACTGACCGCCCGCGAGGCGCGCTATGAAATGGCGTTTTCCGATCTCACCGCGCTGCGGGTTGCGGTGGACCAGCGTCTTGCGGATTTCGACGCCCCGCTGGAGGGGGTCCGCGAGGTGGCCTTCTTTCCACCGATGACCGGTGGTTGAACATGAGGATCGCGGTTCAGCGGGCGGCGTTTGACATCGGTGCCGAAGTGGCGGCGTTTTCGGCCGATCGGCGGGACATGGGCGCGGTGGTGACCTTTACCGGCATCGTGCGTGATCAGGCCGACGGCGATCTGGAGGCGATGGAGATCGAGCACTACCCGGGCATGACCGAGGCCGCGCTGACCGAGATCGCGCAGCAGGCCCGGGACCGCTGGGCGCTGGGCGACGTTCTGGTGATACACCGCCATGGCCGCCTGAGACCCGGTGAACTGATCATGATGGTCGCGACCGCTGCGCCGCATCGCGCGGATGCTTTTGCAGCGGCTGAATTCCTGATGGATTACCTCAAGTCGCGCGCCCCGTTCTGGAAGAAAGAGATCGGCCGCACCGGTCCGCGCTGGGTTGCGGCCAAGGCGGCGGATGAGGCCGCGCTGGAGCGTTGGCGGACCTGATCAGCCGTTCTGCCGTTCCACATAGGCGCGCAGTTCCTCGGCCTCGTGGCGGGCTTCGCGCAGGCCTTCCATTGCCGCGTTCAGTTCGGCTTCGGTCTGGCTGAGTTGATTGGTCAGTTCCGCTTCTCTTTGCTGGAGGTAGGTGATCGCCTGATCGCGGGTTTCCTCGGCTTCGTGCAGCTCCTGGCTCATCCGGTCCAGTTCGCCTACATCGTTCGCGCTGACGCGGGTGAACCTGTGCACCAGCCAGTTCGCGAACCAACCAAGGACGAAAGCCACGAAAAGGATGATGGCCGTGGCGATGATGAACTCGGTCCGGTTCATGGGTGGGAATCCTTCGCTTTGTCGGCTTGCATCATTGATCCGATCCGCCTTCGGGCGATGTATCCGGGGTGTCTCTGGCGTCATCGTCTGGCGCCGGATCTTCGGCCGGGTTGCCGCCGTCGGTTTGCCCTGCGGGATCGGCTTGGGGGGCGATCGGGGTTTCTTGGGCCACCGCTTCCAGCGTGGTTTCGCGGTCCTGGGCCGTGTCTTCGGGCCGGATCAGATGAAATTCGATTCGGCGGTTGGCCTCTCGGCCTTCCTCGGTGCCGTTGTCGGCGATGGGCCGGGTTTCGCCATATCCGCGCGCGATGAAGTTCGATGTCAGGATCCGACGGCTGCGCAGCGCGTTCAGAACCGATTGGGCGCGCTCCTGGCTCAGCGACTGGTTCATCGATTCGCGGCCCTGGCTGTCGGTGTGGCCCTGGATTTCCAGTCGCAGATCGCCGCATTTGCCCAGCACTTCGGCGATGTCGTCCATTGTGCGTGCCGATTCCGCATCCACGGTGGCCGATCCCGGTTCGAAGTTGATCTTGCCGGTCAGAAGGATCGTGCTAATGGCTTCCTCGCAGGCTTCCGGCCCCAGCGGTTGGTCGCGCGGGGGCGGAGGTTCGCGATAGGCGATGTCGATGCCGAAAGTTTCGGTTTCGCCCAGCTTGTCGGCCAGCAGGCGCGCCACGGCTTCGCGGGCTTCTGGATCGGTGGCGATGCCCTGCACGGTCACGGTGTCGGGTGTCACCACCAGCACGCCGTTGCGCAGCAGCGACAGCGCCTCCAGACCGGCCAGCACCCGCACCGGCCAGTCGCGCGGCAGGTCGTCGACCACGCGCGCGGCGGTGCGCACCTGTGCCGATCCGAACCTTGCGCGTGCAAAGCTGTCGACGACCGACCGCAGGTTCTCCGAACTGAGCCGGCCGCGCAATTGCACCGATCCTTCCGGGCTGAGCGTGGCGGTAAACTCGGGTGGGCCGGCGCCGGCGCTTTCGCCTTCGGGTTCGGGCAATACCGCGTGCAGGGCAAACACCTCGGGCAAGCCGGTTTCCAGTTCGCCGACGACCCGGTCGAACAGGGCCGAATCGGTGCCCTGCGCCGCGATCAGCGTGACATCCGCATCGGAAAAGGTGACCGATCCTTCGCCCAGATCGCGCAGTGCAGAGATTGCCGTGCTGGCGGCATCGGCCCAATCCGGCGAAGGCACGCCCATGCCGATGGTGCAACGTTGCTCGCCCGCCGCGCCTGCCGCGCGGGCGGCTTCGACGATCTGGTCGCGGGCGGCCTGATCGTCGGCCGAGCAGGCATCGAACCGCGCGCCGTCCGCGTCACGCACAAATCGCAGGGTGAAGGGCGTGATCACCGGGCGCGGCGCGGCGATGTTCAGCGACATCCGCAGATCGGGCGGCTTGGCCCGGCTCAGCGCCCGTTCCAGCCGGGCCTTGTCTTCGCGGCTGTCGGCGATGGCGGTGATCGCGATGTGCCCCGCATCCACCGAAACCTTGGCCCGCGGCAGCAGCGCCAGCGCGGTAAGCGCAAAGCCCATCGCGTCCTGCCAGCCACGTGGCACAGGGTAATCCGCGCTTTCCAGCAGGTCGGCGACATCGGGCTGCATACCTTCCAGCCGTTCCACGATCGAGTCGCGGTCGATGCTGGCCGGGATCAGGCCGATGATGGATATGCCGCTGTCGTTGCGCAGAATCTCGGCAGAGAAGCGTGGCGGCGCCAGCGCGGCGCTGGCGCGCACCTTCATCTGGTCGATGACGCGGGCGGCATCGACGACCCCGCCGGCTGCGGTAATGGCATGGAACCGCTGGGCTTCGCTGGGCGCGGTGCCCGACAGCGCGATGGTCAGGCCATCGGCCTGAACCTCGGCCCAGGTCAGCCCGTCACCATCCAGCGCGGCGCGCACGGATATCTCCGAGTTTTCCTCGATCGCGGTGACCGCGAAGCTGGCGGCCACAAGGCAGCCGCCGGCGGCAAGGCCGAAAACGGCAGCGGGTATCAGTATCGGGGCGA
Organism: Paracoccaceae bacterium; assembly: GCA_024742705.1. Taxonomy (GTDB): domain Bacteria; phylum Pseudomonadota; class Alphaproteobacteria; order Rhodobacterales; family Rhodobacteraceae; genus JANSXZ01. The sequence goes on from JANSXZ010000001.1 coordinate 32,785, forward strand.
GCCGCATGTGCAACAGTCTGTTATTGTCAACGCCGGTTGGTGATACGCGGCGCGGCGCATATCTGCAATCAGATCAGCAGGGCCGCCAGGAAGAAAACCAGCGGAACCAGGCCGGCGTCGCGATTGGCGCGGAACAGCGTCACCAGAACCTGGCCGTCGTCCAGATCGAGGCGCCGCAGTTGCCATGTCAGGTGCCAGCCCATTGCCCAGGGTCCGGCCAGCGCCAGCGCCAGCGCCAGCATCGGCGCCTCGATGCCCGCGCCGATCACGGCGACCCCCATCAGCGCCACGGTCAGCACCAGGAACCGGCGCAGCCACAACGGCGTCCGCGACCCGAACAGGCGCGCGGTGGATCGGATGCCGATCAGCGCATCGTCGTCGATATCCTGGTGCGCATAGATTGTGTCGTAAAACAGCGTCCAGGCGATGCCCGCCGCATAGAGAACCATGGCGGGCCAGCCCAGTGTGCCGCTGTGCGCGGTCCAGGCCAGCAGCGCGCCCCAGTTGAATGCAAGCCCGAGGAAAACCTGCGGCCACCATGTAAAGCGCTTGGCAAAGGGGTAGATGGCCACCGGCAGCAATGCCAGAACCCCCAGCGCGATGGCCGCGGCATTGAACGTCAGCAGGATGCCGAAGGCGATCAGCGCCTGCGCGCACATCCAGATCAGCGCGGCCCGCAAGGTGACATCGCCCGCCGGGATCGGCCGCAGGGCGGTGCGCGCGACGGCGCCGTCGAAGTCGCGGTCGGTTATGTCGTTCCAGGTGCACCCGGCGCCGCGCATCAGCCAGGCGCCCGCCGCGCATCCGGCGGCGATCCAGAGATCGCCCCAGCCCGCGCGCCCGGTCGACAGGATCGCCAGCGCCAGCCCCCACCAGCACGGCAGCAACAGCAGCCATGTTCCGATCGGCCGGTCCGCGCGGCTCAGCCGCAGGAACGGTCGTGTTGCTTCCGGCGCGAAACGGTCTACCCAATTGCCCGCGACGGCATCGGCGATCCGGGTGTCTGGTGTTGGCGCCTCGTGCGGCATATGTAGGCTCTCATGAACGCGAAAATCAGATTGTATGTAGATCACCCATTGGGTCCGGGGCAAACGGTTCCTTTGGATGCGGGCCAGGCGCACTACCTGTTCGGGGTCATGCGGCAGGCTGTTGGCGCGGCGGTGGCGGTGTTCAACGGCCATGACGGCGAATGGCTGGCACAGATCGCCAGCGCCGGCAGGCGCGCCGGTGTGCTGACGGTGGCAAGCCGCACCCGCGCGCAGCAAGACCCGCCCGATCTGTGGCTTCTGTTCGCGCCCATAAAGAAGGCGCGCACCGATTTCATCGTCGAGAAGGCGACAGAGATGGGTGCCGCGCGGATCGTTCCGGTCCAGACCGATCACACCAATGCCGAACGCATCCGCCAGGACCGGTTGCGCGCCCATGCCGTCGAGGCGGCCGAGCAATGCGGCGGCACCTTCGTGCCCGAGGTCGCGCCGCTGCAACGGCTGACGGCGGTACTGGACGCCTGGGACCATGGCCGCCAGCTTGTGTTCTGCGACGAAGCGCTGGCCGAAGCCGGGCCCACGCCGCCGATTGCCGGTGCGCCGGCGGCGGTGCTGATCGGCCCCGAGGGTGGGTTTTCACAGTCCGAACGTGCGCGCCTGCGCGGCCTTCCGTTCAGCCGGCCAATGCGTCTGGGGCCGCGGATCCTGCGCGCGGATACGGCGGCGGTGGCCGCGCTGACGCTTTGGCAGCAACAGGCGGGAGATTGGGCATGACCGGATTCATCAGGCCCGAGGCGCGCGCGGCGCTCTGGCGGCTGCGCGAGGTTCTGGCCGGGGCGGCGACGGCCGCGCTGGGCGCCTTGTGGGTGACAGGCGGCGGCCTGCTGATGTGGGTCGGTATCCCGGTGATCGTCATCGGTGTGGTTCTGATCGTGATCGGGATGCAGCGCATGCGGTTCCGTATTGCCGGTCGCGGGCCGGGCGTCGTGCAGATCGACGAAGGCCAGATCAGCTATTTCGGGCCCCTGTCCGGCGGGGTTGTGGCGGCCGCGGGCATCGAGCGACTGGCGCTTGATCCCAGCGCATCGCCGGCGCACTGGGTGCTGGACCACGACGGCGACACGCTGTTCATACCGCTGACGGCGGCCGGCGCCGAGGCATTGTTCGATGTCTTCAGCACGCTTCCGGGGCTGCGGATGGAACGGATGCTGGCCGAGATGAAGGCGCCGGGCCGGCATCCCGTTGTCATCTGGGAGCGTCGCCCCCTGCGACCCGAAGGTGCCCGGCTGCATTGACACCGGGCGCAATTGGCACCACCAAGGCCCTCGCCAGAGCCACAACACGCGGAGCGTATTCATGTCTATCCCTCAATCCGGCGGCGGACCGATCGAACGCCCCGAACAGATGGCGGAATACCTTGCCGATGGCTGCAAGCCGGCCGCCGACTGGCGCATCGGCACCGAGCACGAGAAATTCGGCTACTGCAAGGATACGCTTCTGCCGCTGCCCTATGACGGGCCGCGGTCGGTTGTGTCGGTTCTGACCGGTCTGCGCGACGGCTTCGGCTGGTCGCCGGTGGAAGAAGGCGGGCACCTGATCGGCCTGGAAAAGGGCGGGGCCAATATTTCGCTCGAGCCGGGAGGGCAGCTGGAACTGTCCGGCGCGCCGCTGGAAACGATTCACGAAACCTGCGACGAGGTGAACGAACACCTGCGCGAGGTGAAAACCGTGGCCGATGCCGTCGGCGCCGGTTTCATCGGCCTTGGCGCCGCGCCGGAATGGACGCACGAACAGATGCCGTTGATGCCCAAGGGGCGTTACAAGCTGATGAACGATTACATGACCAAGGTCGGCACGATGGGCCGCGTCATGATGCGGCGCACCTGTACCGTGCAGGTGAACCTCGATTTCGGCTCCGAGGCGGACATGGTCAAGAAACTGCGCGTCGCGTTGGCGCTGCAACCGGTGGCAACCGCGCTTTTCGCCAATTCGCCGTTCTTCGAAGGCCAGGTGAACGGGCACAAAAGCTGGCGCAGCCGGGTTTGGCGGGATCTGGACGCCGCCCGCACCGGCATGTTGCCCTTCGTCTTCGAAGACGGCATGGGGTTCGAACGCTGGGTCGACTATGCGCTGGATGTGCCGATGTATTTTGTCTACCGCGACGGGCGCTACATCGATGCTCTGGGCCAGTCGTTCCGTGATTTCCTGCAAGGCCGGCTTCCGGCGCTGCCGGGTGAGACCCCCACGCTCAGCGACTGGGCGGATCACCTGACAACCGCCTTTCCCGAGGCCCGAATCAAGAAATACATCGAAATGCGTGGCGCCGATGGCGGCCCCTGGCGGCGGCTGTGCGCGCTGCCGGCGTTCTGGGTGGGGCTGATGTACGATCAGGGCGCGCTGGATGCCGCATGGGATCTGGCGCGCGGATGGGACGCGGAAACCCGCGAGGCGCTGCGCGTCGCCGCGTCGGTCGACGGGTTGCAGGCGGTGGTCGGCGATATCCGGATGCACGATCTGGCCCGCGAGGCGGTCGCCCTCTCGGAGGCCGGGTTGAAGGCGCGCGCGCGCTGCGGGTCCGGCGGGATGGTGCCGGATGAAACCCATTTCCTGAACGCGCTTAAGGAAAGTGTCGAGACCGGGCATGTGCCCGCCGACGATCTTCTGGCCGAATACCACGGTGCCTGGCAGGGCGACCTGAGCCGCATCTACGCCGCGCACAGCTACTGAGCGCTGCGGCGCGGTTCAGCCCTTGCGCCCGATGCGCGGTTCGGTGCCGGCGCGGATGCGCGCGATGTTGGCACTGTGGCGCCAGAATATCAGAAGCGTCAGCACGACGCCCAGAACGAAGGCATCGCCGTAGCCGAGGTATATCAGCCACATGGTTGAAAACGCCGCGGCCGCCAGAGCACCCATCGACGATATGCGGGTGATCGCCGCCGCCACCAGCCATGTGGCGCAACAGGCCAGACCGACGGGCCAGGCCAGAGCCAGCCAAACCCCCAGAAACGTGGCCACGCCCTTGCCGCCGCGAAACCGCAGCCAGACCGGCAGGCAATGCCCGGCAAAGGCCGCCAGCGCCGCCAGTTGCACGGCGTCTTCGGGGGCGAAGGCGCGCACCGCCAGAACCGCCACCGCGCCCTTGGCCCCGTCGAGCACCAGCGTCAGCGCCGCCGCCAGCTTGTTGCCGGTGCGCAGAACATTGGTGGCCCCGATGTTGCCCGATCCTATTTCACGCAGGTTGCCCAGGCCCATGACCCGCGCAAGCACCATGCCGAAGGGAATCGAACCCAGAAGATATCCCGCCAGGGCGGCGATCAACAGCACCGCAGGGCCCGATTCGAGAAGTGGCATCAGCGCGTCCTTTCGTAAACGGTTTCGCCGGCGACCCACGTCGCCAGCACCCGGCCCTGCATGCGCTGGCCGTCGAAGGGGGTGTTCTTGGATTTCGACTGAAGCGTGAAACGGTCCATGACAAACGGCACATCGGGATCGAACAGCACCAGGTCGGCCGGCGCGCCACGGCGCAGCCGTCCGCCTTCAAGGCCCAGACGCCGCGCCGGGTTCAGGGACATCGCGCGAAACAACGTCGGCAGGTCCAGATCCCCCGAATGATACAGCCGAAGTGCTGCGGGCAACAGCGTCTCAAGCCCGACAGCGCCGCTGGCCGCCTCTTCGAAGGGCAGGCGCTTGCTTTCCTCGTCCTGCGGCGTGTGCATCGACGACAGCGTGTCGATCAGCCCGTCGCGCAGCGCCCCGACGATCGCCTGCCGGTCGGTTTCCGCGCGCAGCGGCGGCTTGATCTTGAAGAACGTCCGGTAATCGGCCACGTCCAGTTCGTTCAGCGTGACATGGTGGATCGACGTGCCCGCGCTGATGTCAAAACCATTGCCGCGCGCGCGTTCCAGCGCGGGCAGGGCGCGCGCGGTGGTGATCTGATCGGCGTGATAGCGCGCGCGGGTCATCTCGATCAGCGCGATGTCGCGGTCCAGACCCATGCGTTCGGCCATCGGCGACACCGCCGGAAGCCCGCGCAGCGACGCGAACTTGCCCGAGGTGGCGGCCGCGCCCGCGCTCAGGCCCGGATCCTGGGGATGGGCAATGACCAGCGCGCCGAGGCTGCCCGCATAGCTGAGCGCGCGCGCCAGAACCCTCGTGTCGCGCACCACATGGTCGCAATCGGTAAATGCCACGGCCCCCGCGTCCATGAGAAACCCGATTTCGGTCATTTCCCGCCCGGCCCGTCCCTTTGTCAGCGCCGCCATGGGCACCACGTTGACGGGCGCCGCCGCATTGGCACGCCGTGTCACGAATTCCAGCGTTTCGGGGCTGTCGATGGCGGGCGCCGTGTCGGGGCGTGTGACCATCGTGGTGACGCCGCCCGCCGCCGCCGCCAAGCCGGCCGAGCGAAAGCTTTCCTTGTGCCGTTCGCCCGGTTCGCAGACCTTGACGCCGATGTCGACGAGGCCGGGCGCGAGGCATTTGCCGCCGCAATCCACCACGCGCCCGCCCGATGCAGGCGGCGCGTCATGGGCGATGGCCGCGATGCGCCCGTTTTCCACGGTCAGGTGGCCTATCCTCGTGGCCGCGCTCTCGGGGTCGATCAGGCGGGCGTTGGTCAGGTGCAGGATCATGCGCCGATCCAGACCATCACGCCGATGAACGCCGCGGCGAACAACAGCGCATACATCGCGATACGGCCCGACATGCGCGGATCATTGGGTTCTTTCATGCGAGCAACCACCAAAGCAAGAGAGCCAGCGCGACGAATGTCAGCCCCACCACCGCGCTGCCGGTGCGCCACATGCGGCGCGGCCCGTCGGGATCGGCGGCCTGCGGCGCCGAGAATGGCAGGGACGCGGCGCTGGGGATGGCTTCGGGCACAAAACCGGGCCGGTCCTCGCGGAATGCCGCGACGAACCCCAGGTCGGGCGCCGGAACGATCCTGGTCGCGGCACCTTTGAACGCGCGGGACAACACGACCATGACATGGCCCTCGATCGCCTCGAGAGCGGCACGGTCGCGGCCCATCGTTTCGGGTGCGATGCCCTGCCCGTCGATCAGGTAAGACACAAGCCCGACCCCCTCGAGATCGCGGATCGGAAAGATTTCGACCTGTTCGGCATCCACATGCGGCACGCCAAGAACCGTTTCCAGGGGCACGTCGCCCTCGCGCATCGCCCGCGCCACCGATTCGTCGGCATTGATCTCGAACACCCGCACGACGCCGGTTTCGTTTGCGGCCACTGTGAATGGATCGTCGGTCATGCGGCTTTCCCGCCGGTCCGCGCACGGGCCAGAAGATCCATCGCCGCCATGCGCACGGCCACGCCCATTTCCACCTGCTCCTGGATGACCGACCGGTTGATATCGTCGGCCAGCGTGCCGTCGATCTCGACGCCGCGATTCATCGGGCCGGGGTGCATGACGATCGCGTCGGGCTGGGCCAGCGCCAGTTTCTCGGTATCCAAGCCGTACCGGTGATAATACTCGCGCTCGGACGGGATGAATCCGCCGTCCATCCGTTCGCGTTGCAGCCGCAGCATCATCACCACGTCGACCCCGTCGAGACCGCGCGCCATGTCGTCGTACACCTCGACGCCGAAGCTTTCGATTTCGGCGGGCATCAACGTCGGCGGGCCGATCAGCCGGATGCGGTTTTCCATTTTCCCCAGCAAAAGGATGTTGGACCGCGCGACCCGGCTGTGGGCGATATCGCCACAGATGGCGATGTTCAGCCGGTGCAGACGTCCCTTGGCCCTGCGGATCGTCAGCGCATCCAGAAGCGCCTGCGTCGGATGTTCGTGGCGTCCGTCGCCGGCGTTAAGAACCGCGCAGTTCACCTTCTGCGCCAGGAGGCCGACGGCGCCGGAATGGGGGTGGCGCACCACCAGAAGATCGGGGTGCATCGCGTTCAGCGTCATCGCCGTATCGATCAGGGTTTCGCCCTTCTTGATCGAACTGGCCTGCATCGCCATGTTCATCACATCCGCGCCCAGCCGTTTGCCTGCCAGTTCGAAACTGGCCTGCGTGCGGGTCGAGTTTTCGAAAAACATGTTGATCTGGGTCAGACCGGCCAATGTGTCCGAATGCTTGGCGGCCTGACGGTTCAGCGCGACGTAGTCGTCGGCCAGATCGAGAATCTGCAGGATGTCGTGCGGTGCCAGATGTTCGATGCCCAGAAGATGACGGTGGGGAAAAGACATGCCGGGGCTCCGCTGCTTTCGCCGGATATAGAACCTGATCGGCGCGGGTGCAAGTTGGGCATTTCCGATGCCACGGGGCGGGGATACTGTGGCGGCCATGGAATCAATGGATGCCCGAACCGCGCTGGCGCTGCTGGAATGGCAGATCGAACTGGGCGTGGACGAGACGATCGGCGAAACCGGCATCGACCGCTACGCGCTGAGCGCCACGTCCACGGCGCAGGCCCGGCCGCGCGCCGCGGCGCAGGATGCGCGCGCCGCAGCGCCACCCGCAAGCGCGCCCGCCGATCCGTTTGCCGATCCGGTGGCGGTGGCCGCGGCCACGGCCATGGCGGCCGGATCTCTGGCCGATCTGCGCGCCGCGATGGCGGCCTATGCGCATTGCGATCTGAAGCGCGGTGCGCGCAACCTGGTCTTTGCCGATGGTGTGCCGGGCGCGCGGGTCATGGTGATCGGCGAAGCGCCGGGCCGCGAGGAGGATCAGGCCGGCAAACCCTTTGTCGGCGCGGCGGGCCAGCTGCTGGACCGGATGCTGGCGGCCATCGGCCTGAGCCGTGGCGAGAATGTCTATATCACCAACGTGCTGCCCTGGAGGCCGCCGCAGAACCGCGATCCGAAACCCGAGGAAACGGCGATGATGCGTCCGTTCCTCGAGCGGCACGTCGCGCTGGCCGATCCCGACGTTCTGGTGCTGATGGGAAACTTCAGCTGCGAGGCGGTTCTGGGCACCCGTGGCATCACCCGCCTGCGCGGAAATTGGGCGCAGGCCATGTCGAAACCCGTTCTGCCCATGTTTCACCCGGCCTTCCTGCTGCGGCGCCCGGCGGAAAAGCGGAAGGCTTGGGAAGACCTGCTGACGCTCAAGTCGTGGTTGCGCGATGATTGATCCGGTGGCCTTGCTGGCCTTCGTACCGGCGGCGCTGGCGCTGAACCTGACGCCCGGCGCGGACATGATGTTCTGCCTCGGGCAGGGCATCCGCGGTGGCCCGCGCGCGGCGCTCGCCGCCAGCGCGGGGGTTGCGGCGGGCGGCATGGTGCATGTGTCGCTGGCCGGAATGGGGCTGGGCGCGGCGGTGGCCACCTTGCCCTGGCTGTTCGACCTGATCCGATGGATCGGCGTCGGCTACCTGCTGTGGCTGGCGTGGGCCGCGCTGACGACGCGCCCGCGCGATCCGTCGCGCGCCCTGCCGGCCGCGCCGGGGCGCCGGGCGTTCCGCACCGGGTTGGTGGTAAGCCTGACCAATCCCAAGGTGATCCTTTTCGTTCTGGCCTTCGTGCCGCAATTCGTGGTGCCCGAAGCCGGGCCGATCCTGGGGCAGTTTCTTGTTTTCGGGGCGGTGCTGTCGGTGGGCGGTTTCGTGATCAACGGTGCCGTCGGGATCGGCGCGGGGCGCCTTGGCTCCGGCCTGACACATCCGCGCGCGGCGCTTTGGCTGTCGCGGATCAGCGGGATGATTTTTGCCGGTCTGGCCGTCCGGCTTGCGGTTCTGGAAAGGGTTTGAAATGTCACGGATAGATGAAGCCGCCGAATTCATACCGGTGCGGATTGCCGTTCTGACCGTCTCGGACAGCCGCGGCCTGGCCGAGGACAAGTCGGGCCAGACGCTGGTTGACCGGATCGAGGCCGCCGGCCATTTGGTCGCCGACCGGCGCATCCTTCCCGACGAACGCGACCAGATCGCCGATGCGCTGCGCGCCTGGGTGGCCGATCCGGCGATCGATGTGGTGATTTCCACAGGCGGCACCGGCCTGACGGGGCGCGATGTTACCGTCGAGGCGCACCGCGATGTCTATGAAAAAGAGCTCGACGCCTTCGGCACGGTCTTCACCATCGTCTCGATGCAGAAGATCGGCACTTCGGCGGTGCAGTCGCGGGCCACCGGCGGCGTAGCTGGCGGCACCTATCTCTTTGCGCTGCCCGGCAGTCCGGGCGCCTGCCGCGATGCATGGGATGAAATCCTTGCGCGGCAGCTGGATTTCCGGCACCGGCCCTGCAATTTCGTGGAAATTTTTCCGCGCCTGGCCGAGCATCAGCGACGGAAATGAAAAGCCACGGCGTTGACATACTTGTGGTTTGGCATCGCGCGCCGGGCCGCTAGCTGACACCGGGTGGCGGCACAGGCATAAACGGGGGAACCGGGCGACATGCGATTTCTGAGACAGAGCCTCGTCGGTCTGGTCCTGACGGCGGTGACGCTGGCGCTGCTGGTGGCGGCGGTGCAGATCGTCGCCAGCGCGGTGCAGACGCGTCTGGCCGAAGAACGCCGGGCCCCTCCGGCGCGCGAAAGGGTGTTCACCGTCAACCTTGTGACCGCGCAATATGAAACCGTTGTGCCGCTGATGCAGGCCTTTGGCGAGGTGCAAAGCGACCGCACGCTTGAACTGCGCAGCGCCCAGGCCGGGCGGGTCGTGGCGCTGTCGGATAATTTCCGCGAAGGCGGCACCGTGCGCGCGGGCGAATTGCTGGTGCGCATCGATCCCGCCGATGCCCGTGCCGATCTGTCGCGCGCGCGCAGCGATCTGCAGGATGCCCGCGCCGAAGCACGCGATGCCGCGCGGGCGCTGGAACTGGCGCGCGACGAACAGATCGCAGCCGAGGATCAAGCGGCGCTGCGGCTGCGCGCCTACCAGCGCCAGGTGGATCTGGCCGAACGCGGCGTCGGCACGGCGGCCGCGGTGGAAACCGCCGAACTGGCCGCGGCATCGGCGCGGCAGGCGGTTCTGGCGCGTCGCCAGGCCGTTGCCCAGGCCGAAGCGCGCGTGGATCAGGCTGCCACCCGCACCGCGCGTGCCGAACTGGCGCTGGCCGATGCGCGCCGCGATCTCAGCGAAACCGAGATCCGTGCCGATTTCGACGGCATGTTGGGCGAGGTGACGCTGGTGGAAGGGCGGCTGGTGTCGCTGAATGAAAAGATCGCCGCGCTGATCGATCCGGATGCGCTCGAGGTGGCGTTCCGTGTCTCGACCCAGCAGTACGCGCGCCTGCTGGACGCGGACGGGGCGCTGATACCTGCACCGGTGACGGTGACGTTGGAAGGCGCCGGTGCGGGGCTGATCACATCAGGGCGCATTGCACGCGGCAGCGCCAGCACCGGCAGCGGCCAGACCGGTCGGCTGATTTTTGCAGGGCTGGATCGCGCCGCGGGCTTCAAGCCGGGTGATTTCGTGACGGTTTCGGTTCAGGAGCCCGAACTGAGCGAGGTCGCGCGCCTGCCGGCGACCGCGCTGGGGGCGGGGCCGACGGTTCTGGCGCTGGGCGCAGATGACCGTCTGGAAGCCTTGCCGGTGACCCTGCTGCGCCGGCAGGGCGATGACGTTCTGGTGCGCGGGGCCGGCCTGAACGGGCGCGAGGTGGTGACGGGGCGCACGCCGCTTCTGGGCGCTGGCATCAAGGTGCGCCCGTTCCGCGCGGTGCCCGCTGCCTCGGCCGATACCGCCACCACCACGGGCGCGGCGGCCGAGACGCCCGAGATGCTCGAATTGACGGCCGAACGCCGCGCCAGGCTGGTGGCGATGGTCGAGGCCAGCCGCGGCCTGCCCGCCGAGGCCAAGGCGCAACTTCTGGCCAGGCTCGAATCCGACCGCGTGCCCGCGCGCATGGTCGAACGCATCGAATCGCGGCTGGGAGGCTGAGCCATGATCCGCGCGATTCCAAAGGGCGCCGGCGGTCTGCTGTCATATTTCACGCGGCACCGGACGCTGGCCAACCTGCTGTTGGTGGTGATGCTGGTGATGGGTGCCTTTGCGATCCCCAATATGCGGGCGCAGTTCTTTCCCGATGTCATCGTCGATACCGTTACCGTTACCGTAGTCTGGGATGGCGCCGGCCCCGAAGACGTGGATGGCGCCATCGTGCAGGTTCTGGAACCCGCGCTTCTGGTGGTGGATGGCGTCGAAAGCAGCGCGGCCACCTCGCGCGAGGGGCGCGGGACGATCACGCTGGATTTCGAACCGGGTTGGGACATGTCGCGCGCCGCCGACGACGTGCAATCGGCGGTGGACGCCGTCACCACCCTGCCTGAAGAAGCCGAGGATCCGATGGTGCGGCGTGGCGTCTGGCGCGACCGGGTGACCGACGTGGTGATCACCGGGCCGGTGGGTGTCGATCAACTGGGGCTTTTTGCCGACGAACTGGTGACACGGCTGTTCGCTGTCGGTGTGACCCGCACGACCGTTCTGGGCGTCGCCGCGCCGGAAACCGTTGTTGAAATACCCTCGGCGCAATTGATCGCGCACGACATCTCGATCAGCGAAATCGCCACCGCGATTGCCGAAGAGGTGAATGCCGATCCGGCGGGCGATGTCACTGGCGCCAACGCGCGCGTGCGCACCGGCACCGAAAAGCGCAGCCCCGACGACCTGGCCGGCATTGTCCTTCGGTCCAATCCCGATGGTTCCACCCTGACCATCAGCGATGTGGCGCGCATCCGGGTCGCGGGCGTGGACCGGGCGCGCGGGTACTTCGTGGGTGCGAACCCGGCGATGACCTTGCGGGTGGATCGGTCGGATCGTGGCGATGCCATCGACATCCAGCACCAGGTCGAAGACGTGGTCGCGCAGATGCAGGGCAGCCTGCCCGCCGGCGTCACCGCCGAACTGATACGCACGCGCGCGGAATCTATCACCGCGCGCCTGGACATCCTCGTTGACAACGGTCTGGTCGGGCTGGGGCTGGTAGTTTGCCTGCTGTTTCTGTTTCTCAACGCACGCACGGCCTTCTGGGTGGCGGCCGGCATCCCGGCGGCGATGTTCGCCGCCGTGGCGCTGATGTATCTGTTTGGCCTGACGATCAACATGGTCAGCCTGTTTGGCCTGATCATCACGCTGGGCATCGTAGTGGACGATGCCATCGTGGTTGGCGAACACGCCGACTACCGGGCGCGACAGCTGGGCGAACACCCGGTTGTCGCCGCCGAAAACGCGGCCCGGCGCATGGCGCTTCCGGTCTTTGCGGCCACGCTGACCACAGTGATCGCGTTCTTCGGCCTGATCGCCATAGGCGGGCGTTTCGGCACGCTGATCCGCGACATCCCCTTCACGGTGATCGTGGTGCTGTTGGCGTCGCTGGTCGAATGTTTCCTGATCCTGCCGCATCATATGGCGCATGCGCTGTCGAAGGCCGGGCGCGGCCGTTGGTACGACGCGCCCAGCCGGGTGGTGAACCGCGGCTTTGTCTGGGTGCGCGACACCCTGTTCCGGCGGTTGATGGCGCTGGTGATCCGGGCGCGATATGTGGTTCTGGCCGGGGCGCTGTTGGTGCTGGCCAGCCAGGTCGCGCTGTTCATCCGCGGCGACGTGCAATGGCGCTTCTTCAATGCGCCTGAACGCGGTTCGGTAACCGGGAACTTTGCGATGCTCGAAGGGGCGACGCGGGCCGACACCCTGGAGATGATGCGCGAGATGCAGCGCGCCGCCGAGGCGCTGGGCGCGGAATACGCCGAACGATACGGCGCCAATCCGATCGATTTCGCCATGGCCGAGATCGGCGGCAACGCGGGATTTGGCCTGGCCGGCGCCGATACCAAGGACGGCGATCTGCTGGGCGGCATATCCATCGAACTGATCGACGCCGATCTGCGCCCCTATTCCAGTTTCGCCTTCGTAGGCGAACTTCAGGACCGGGTGGTGCGTCATCCTCTGGTGGAAACGGTATCGTTCCGGGGCTGGCGTTCGGGGCCGGGCGGCGATGCGCTGGACGTTCAGTTCTTTGGCGCCGAGGTGCAGACGCTCAAGTCGGCGTCCGAGGATCTTCAGGCCGCGCTGGCGCAATATCCCGAAGTGTCGGCGGTGCAGGACAACCTGGCCTATGACAAGGAAGAGCTGATCCTTGACCTGACACCGCAGGGGCAGGCGCTGGGGTTCACCATCGATACGCTGGGCCGGGCGCTGCGCGCTCGTCTGAACGGGATCGAGGCGGCGACCTATCCCGACGGTCCGCGCAGTGCGACGATCCGCGTGGAATTGCCCGCCGGCGAACTGACGGCGGATTTTCTCGACCGCATGCAGATGCGCACGCCGGGCGGGGCCTATGTTCCGCTGGCCGATCTGGTCAGCGTCGAGCGGCGCACCGGTTTCTCGACGGTGCGGCGCGAAAACGGCATCCGGCTGATTTCGATCACCGGCGATATCTCGGAAGACGATCCCGCCCGCGCCGAAGAAATCGGCCGCGCGCTCGAGGCCGAGATCCTGCCACGCATCGCCAGCGAGCGGCAGGTCGAATGGCGCGTTTCGGGCCTGAGCGAACAGGAAGACACGTTCCTGCGCGAGGCGCTGACAGGGCTGGTGCTGTGTCTGACCGGTATCTATTTGGTGCTGGCTTGGATCTTCGCCAGCTGGACCCGGCCAATCGTGATCATGATCATCATTCCCTTCGGCCTGGTCGGCACGATCTGGGGGCATTGGGTGTGGGATGTCCCGCTGAGCATGTTCACGGTTGTCGGGCTGTTGGGGATGACCGGTATCATCATCAACGATTCCATCGTTCTGGTTACCACGATTGACGAATACGCCCGCGACCGGGGGCTGGTCCCGTCGATCATCGATGGCGCATCCGACCGGCTGCGGCCGGTTATGCTGACCACGCTGACAACGGTGCTGGGCCTGGCGCCCCTGCTCTATGAAGGTTCGCAACAGGCACAGTTTCTCAAGCCGACGGTGATCACGCTGTGTTACGGCTTGGGCTTCGGGATGCTTTTGGTGCTGCTGGTGGTGCCTGCGCTCATGGCGGTGCAGCGCGATGTCGGCCGCCGGATCACGGCGATGCGGCGGGCGCTGCGCGGGCGGGCGCGGGGGCTGGCCACGCTGATGAGCGTGGCGCTGGGCGCGGTGCTGGGATGGCTGGCGGTGACGATGGGGGCCGCCGCGCTGACCGGGGCCTTGCCCGATCCGCTGTTGCGGGTGCTGCCGGCGCTGGACGGTCTTCCCGCGATGCGCGCGGCCTTCATGTTGTTTGTCGGGGGCGTCGGGGTTCTGGCGCTGGCCAGCTATGCGTTGGGCGCGGCGGGGCTGATCGTGGTGTCGGCGCGGCGCAGATCCGCCAGCCGCAGCTGAGCGGCGCGCACCAGGTCGTGGACGCGCGCGCTCATCGGCAGATCGCCGGAGGCGACCCGCGCGACAGGCACCCATGCCGCATCGGTCACATCGTCGGCGGCCCGCGGCACGCCGCTTCGCCAGTCGCACAGCACCGCGGCCAGAAGGAAATGCACCGTCACCGCACCGGTTTCCGCGTCCCTTTGCAGCACGTCGATGTTGGTCAGATAGCCGAGCGGTTCGGCGACAATGCCGGTTTCCTCGCGCAATTCGCGGGCAGCGGCGGCCAGCGCGGTTTCGCCCAGCTCGACGTGGCCGCCGGGAAAACCCCAGAGGCCCGCATCGGGCATCTTTCCGCGGCGCGCCAGAAGAACGTCGCCATCGCGCAGCACGATGGCGATCGCGCCCAGTTTGGGCCGATCCGGCGCGGCGGTTGTCATTTCGGCGCGCAGCCCCGTATGTCGACCGCATGATCGCGGCCCAGAACGGTGATCCGAACCGCCGACCGGTCCAGGGCGAACGCGGCCTTGTCCACATGCACCAGATCGACGCCGGCGATCAGCAGGCCGCCGCGCCATTCGGTGACCGCTTCGGACGCCCACAACAGCGGATTGCCCGGTTCGATAACGGTGAATTCGTCGCCGCCCGCCGAAGGCATGTCCACATGCGCCTCAAGCCGGAAGCCGCCCTGCGTCGGCGACAGGTGGCAGGTTGCGCGGCGCACTCCGGCTTCGGCGGCGCTGTAGGGGCGTTGCGCCAGGGCTGCGGTGATCGCGGCATTGCGTGGCGCCGCGCGGTCCAGCGCCGCATCGAAACGCAGATGCGCGGGTACGCAGACATCCTTGCAGACGCCGATATCCACCGTGCCGCGCAGATGCGGCGCACCTGATGTGTCGCCGGCGGTGATCTCGACCGGCAGAACCAGCTGGCGCGCGTAGCCTACCGATGTCATGCCGTTCTGGTCGAAGACACGCGGCGCGGGCCATGACACCGCCACCGAACGGGTGTTGCGCGACCCCGACCAATCGAAGAGCGGTGGAATACCGGCGTCTCCGGGGCTGCGCCAATAGGTTTTCCAACCGGGCGCGAGGGTGAAATGCAGCGCGGCAAGATGGGTGCCGCGCGCTGTCGGCCCGCCATCCAGAACGCGCAGTTGCACGATGTCGTCCATGGCTTGGGCCTGTGCCCAGGGTGCGCCCGAAACGGCGATCAGCAGCGCCCCGATGATTGAAAACATGCGTGTCATGGGGGCTGAATGCCGCAGGTGCATTGAAATGCCAAATCACGTTCGGGTCACTTCCTGTTGCACAGCGCAGGCCCAGCCGCCATTCTGAACGTCAGCCGAACAAAGGGACGCGCGCATGGATCTGACCGGCAAGCTGTTGATCGCGATGCCCGGCATGGGCGATCCGAGGTTCGAACACTCGGTGGTCTACCTGTGCAAACACGGGGCCGACGGGGCGATGGGGCTGATCGTCAACAAGCCGTCGCAGGACGTTCGGTTGAGCGATCTGCTGGGTCAGCTCGATATCGAATGTGCCGAGGCGGTTGGCGCCCGCCCGCTGCATTTCGGCGGCCCGGTGGAAACCGGGCGCGGTTTCGTGCTGCATTCTGCCGATTACCAGTCGAACCTTCAGTCGATGCGCCTTGGCGCTGATTTCGCGATGACGGCCACGCTGGACATTCTCGAGGACATCGCCCGTGGCGATGGCCCCCGGCGCGGTCTGGTCGCGCTGGGCTATGCCGGATGGGGCGCCGGGCAACTGGAAACCGAACTGACGCGCAACGGATGGCTGACGGCGGATGCTGCGCCCGACCTGGTGTTCGATCTGCCGGATGCGCGCAAATGGTCGGCGGCGCTGGGCACGCTGGGCATCGATCCGGTGGTGCTTTCGGCCGATGCCGGCCGGGCCTAGCGCGGCGCGGCGGCGCGGCGCAGACGGTCGTTGATCGCCGCGCCCAGCCCGGTTTCGGGCACCGGGGCAACGGCGATGGGCCGCCCCATCGCATCCAGCCGGTGAAGATATTCGAACAGATGGGCCGCCGCCTCGGCCAGGTCGCCATCGGGTGACAGGTTCAGATCGCCCGGCACCGGCCCAAAGCCCAGCATGACCTCGGTGTCGCGCGGCGCCATTGCGTCCAGACGGACCGCCGCGGCGGGGGCATAATGCGACGCCATCTGCCCCGGCGCGCTGAGCGGTGCGTCGGCGGCGGCCACGGCCACGTCGCGACCCAGGCAGGCGGCGATGGCGGCGCGCGGCACCCCGCCGGGGCGCAGGATGACCGGCGCTGAACCCGCCAGCCCGACAACGGTGGATTCGACACCCACGGCGCAGGGGCCGTCATTCACCACGGCGGCAATGCGCCCGTCCAGCCCGCTCAGCACATGCGCGGCGCTGGTCGGGCTGATCCGGCCCGACGGATTGGCCGACGGCGCGGCAACCGGCATGTCCGCGGCGCGCAGCAGCGCAAGCGCGGCGGGATGCGCCGGGATCCGCAGCGCGACCGTATCCAGGCCGGCCGTGACCAGGCCGGAAAGGCCGTGCCGCTCGCGCAGCGGCAAGACCATGCTGAGAGGTCCGGGCCAAAAGGCGCGCGCCAGGCTTTCGGCATCGGCGGACCACCGCACGAGGGCCCGCGCCTGCGCGGCTTCGGCCAGATGCACGATCAGCGGGTTGAAACTGGGCCTGCCCTTGGCGGCATAGATCGCGGCGACGGCGGCCCCGTTGCGGGCATCGGCACCCAGCCCATAGACCGTTTCGGTGGGAAACGCCACCAACCGACCGGCGCGCATCAGATCGGCGGCGCGGGCAATATCGGCAGGCCCGGCCCCAAGTCGAAGGGTATCGCTGTTGCTCATGGGTGGCGTGACGCGGCGTTTCTGTTGCACCGGTCTGCCCGGTGGTTTGTGGTACTGGTGTCTGAATGTGCATAGCCCTGCCTGCGTCGGGTGCCAAGCGGCTTTGCCATGCCATCTTTTGCCAGGAGGACCGCCATGACCTACCGCGCTCCCGTTGCCGATTTCGAATTTATCTGCCGCCACGTGGTCGGGTTCTCGCAGGTGACAGCCACCGACCGCTACGCCGAAACCACCGACGATCTGACCCACGCGATCCTGACCGAAGCGGGCAAGTTGTGCGACGATGTCATGGCGCCGCTTCAGCGCGTCGGCGATCAGCACCCCGCGCGGCTGGAAAACGGCGTTGTGCGCACCTCGCCGGGCTGGCGCGACGGCTGGGCGGCCATCGCCGAAGGCGGATGGATCGGCATCGCCGGTGATCCGGAACACGGCGGCATGGGCCTGCCCATGACGGTGGCCACCGCGGTCAACGACATGATGAGCGGCGCCTGCCTGTCGCTGCAACTGGCCCCCCTGATGAGCCAGGGCCAGATCGAGGCGCTGGAGCATCACGCCAGCGACGCGCTGAAGGCGTTGTACCTGCCCAAGCTGATTTCCGGCGAATGGGCCGGCACCATGAACCTGACCGAACCGCAGGCCGGATCGGATGTCGGCGCGCTCAGCTCGAAAGCCGAGGACAACGGCGACGGAAGTTACGCGATCAGCGGCCAGAAGATCTATATCAGCTATGGCGAACACGACCTGACGGAAAACATCTGCCACCTGGTGCTGGCCCGGCTGCCCGACGCGGTGCCCGGCACCAAGGGCATCAGCCTGTTTCTGGTGCCCAAGCGGCTGCCCGATGCCGATGGCAACGCCGGCGTCGCGAACACGCTGAAGGTCGTCTCTCTTGAACACAAGATGGGCCTGCACGGCTCGCCCACCTGCGTGATGCAATACGATGGCGCCACCGGCTGGATGGTGGGCGAACCCGGCGGCGGCATGGCGGCAATGTTCACGATGATGAACAACGCCCGTCTGGGTGTCGGATGCCAGGGTGTCGGCGTGGCCGAAGGCGCGTTTCAGCAGGCGATGGCCTATGCGCTGGAACGCAAGCAGGGCCGGTCGCTGCATGGTTACACGATCGCCGCCCACGCCGATGTGCGCCGGATGCTGATGGCCATGAAAGCCGAGGTTTTCGCCGCGCGCAGCATTGCCCTGGCCTGCGCGGTGGCCATCGACATGGAAACCGCCACCGACGATGCCGATTGGCGGGCGCGCGCGGCATTGCTGACGCCGATCGCCAAGGCCTGTGGAACCGAAACCGGGAACGCCGTGGCGCAGACTGGCATCCAGGTGCACGGCGGCATGGGCTTCGTCGAGGATTCGGGCGCCGCGCAGTTCGCCCGTGATGTGCGGGTCACGTCGATCTACGAAGGCACCAACGGGATCCAGGCGATGGACCTGGTCGGGCGCAAGCTGTTGGATGGGGGCGAAACGGCGTTCCGGCTTCTGGACGAGGTGGAAGCCCACAGCGAAACCGTGCGCAGCGCGCAAGCCGGGCTGGCCGATCTGGCCGGGCTGGTGTGGGACGCATCTGAATCGCTGCGCGAAACCACCGAATGGATGGTGGCACATTCCGCCGACGACCGTGCCGCCGGGGCGGTGCCCTTCCTCAAGGCTTTCGCGCGGGTTCTGGGCGGCCACTACCATCTGCGCGCGGCGCAGGCCGATCCGGCCGGCCCCCGCGCGGCGCTGGCACGGTTTTATATCGAACGGCTGTTGCCCGAACACGCCGCCTTGCTGACCGAGGCGCAGGCGGGGTCGGACGGGCTTTATGCCATGTCGCTGGACGATCTGGCCGCCTGATGGGCATGGATGGCTCGTTCGAGGGGCTGCGATACCCGTGGCCGGAACCGCCTGCGCGCGGCGAGACCACCGAAATCGCTCCGGGTGTGCTGTGGATCAGGCTGCCGTTGCCGATGCGTCTGGATCACGTCAACGTCTATGCTCTGGACGATGGCGATGGCTGGACGCTGGTGGACACCGGGTTCGCCTCGCGGCTGGGGCGCGACATCTGGACGGCCTTGCTGAGCGGGCCGCTGGCCGGAAAACCGTTGCGCCGGGTCGTGGTCACGCACCATCATCCCGATCACATCGGCCTTGCCGGCTGGTTCCAGACCGTGCATGGCGCCGAACTGATCACCACCCGCACCGCCTGGCTGATGGGGCGGATGCTGATGCTCGACCGGCACCCCGCAACGGCGCCCGAAACGTTGGAGTTCTACCGCAGCGCCGGCATGGAACCCGCGCTGCTCGAGAAACGTGCCCGCGAGAAACCCTTCAATTTCAGCGATGTCGTCGCGCCCCTGCCGCAGGGCTATATGCGCATCCGGCAAGGCGACAGGCTGCGCATGGGCGGCCGCGACTGGCAGGTGCATATCGGCAACGGCCATGCGCCGGAACATGCCACCTTCTGGAGCTGCGACGACAACCTGGTGCTGGCCGGCGATCAGATCCTGTCGTCGATCAGCCCCAATATCGGTGTTTACCCGACCGAACCCATGGCCGATCCGGTCGCTGAATGGCTGGAGGCTTGTGAAAGGTTGTTGGCGCTGGCATTGCCCGGGCATCTGGTTCTGGGCGGGCACAAGCTGCCGTTTACCGGGTTGCCGCTGCGCATGCGTCAGCTGATCGAAAATCACCACGGCGCGCTGAACCGTCTTCTGGGCGCGCTGGACACGCCGCATACGGCGGCCGACTGTTTCGGCCATCTTTTCAAACGGCGCATCGGCGAAGCCGAATACGGCCTGGCACTGGCCGAATCGGTGGCCCATGTCAGCCATCTGTACCAGTCGGGGCAGGTGGACCGCTGGCGCGGCGAAACCGGCGCCTGGCTTTATCAGCGGCGGAACTGAAACGATGAGCCGCGAAAACCCCGGCACCGGCGAAGCCACCGTGGACGATGCGATCCCGCGCGTGCACGAGGTGCATGCCGCGACCGACGACCGCGGCACCGCCATGCAGGCCCTGACTTCGCAGGTCCGCCAGCCGCCCGCCCAGAAGAGCGCGGCGCAATGGGCCTATGAGCGGATGATCCTCTACATCCAGAATTTCGAGAAACAGCTGGACAGCGAACACGAGGTTGCGATGGGCTTTGCCGGCGGCGACGCGGGTGTGTTGCGCATCGAGGGCATGGGCTATTTCGATCCCGACATCGTCACTTTCTACGGGTCCGAGGCGAATGGCACGCGCACCCAGCTGATCCAGCATGTCAGCCAGCTGAACGTGATGCTGCGCGCGCTGCCCAAACCCGACCCCGCCGCAGCCCCGGTGCGGATCGGTTTCCGGCTGGCGGCGGATCTGGATCGCGATTGACCCGGTGCTGTGACATTCTGTGCGGGCAAGACGTGGTGACATGACCGGGGGAATCCGCTAACCCCTAACCCGACAAGACAAACGGGAAGAACGACATGGCTGAGCACAAACACGGCGACATGGACATCAAGGACCATGTAAAGACCTTTGACGGTTTCATGAAATTCACGACCTACACCGTTGTGGCGATCATCGTGCTGCTGGTGCTGATGGCGGTTTTCATCACCTGAGGCGGGCGCTGTGCGGCGCTGGGTGACGGCAGCCCTGATCGGATGCGCATTGCTGGCGGTGTCCGGCTGCGCCGGTGTGTCGGTGCAGGCCGATGATGCCACGGTCGCGGCGGTGCGGTACCGCGATCCCGGCCCGGCGACGCTGACGGTCTATTCGGTGATCAACAACAGGACCGGCGCGGGCGGCCACACCGCGCTGTTGATCAACGCATCTGAACGGGTTCTCTTTGATCCGGCGGGCTCGTTCCGTCTCGACGGAGTGCCGGAACGCGATGACGTGCTCTTCGGCATTACCCCGCGTGTCGAACGCATCTACCGCAGCGCCCATGCGCGGGCCTCGCACCATGTGGTCTCGCAGACTTTTCAGGTAACGCCGGAGCAGGCCGAAACCGCCTATCGGCTGGCGCTGGCGAACGGGCCGGTGCCGGGCGCGCTTTGCGCCAGCGTCACCTCGGGGCTGTTGCGGCAGGTGCCCGGTTTTGAAAACACGTTGCGCACCTATTTTCCCGAAGCCTTGATGGCAGACCTGGCGACGCGCCCGGACGGCATCAGCGAAAGCTACTTCGAGAATGACACCGGCGATGTCGTCGACGGTGTCGCGGCGGCGGCGCTCTAGGCCCGCGCGCGTATCACAGGCCGCCGCCCCCGGTCAGCCACAGAACAATCCACAGCGTGCCCGCCCCGGCGATGATCGACGCCAGCACGTTGCGCAGCAACAGCCCCGCCAGAACGGTCGCGCAGGCCGCGGCGCCCCGCGCCAGATCCGGCGTGCCGCCGGTTGCCGCGGGCCACAGAACCAGCGGCGCCACCAGTGCCGGCAGCACAGCAACGGCCGTATAGCGCAGGTGCCGCAACAGCCATTCGGGGATCGTACGGTCGCCGATCAGACCGGTGAAGACGAACCGCAGGCCAAAGCTGCCCAGCCCCAGCCCGACGATCACGACCCAAAGTTGGGTGGTGTCTATCTGTGCCGCGTCGGTCATTGCGGTGCCCTTCGCATTTGCCACAACTCGGTGCGCGCCCCGGCCATCATGCCCGCCGTGCCGGCCACGATCAGGCCCAGATTGTAGGGCAGGCCGGTGCACAGCAACGCGATGACAATCGCCGTCAGCGCCGCCACCACATGCGCGGCGGTGCGCAGCATCGGCGTGATCATCGCCAGAAACGTGATCGGCAACGCAAAATCCAGCGCAAAGCTGTCGGGGATGGTTTCGCCCACGACGGCGCCGACGTAGGTGAACACATACCACAGCGGGCAGACCGGCGCGACGCTGCCGAAAAAGAACGCCACCTTCTGCGGCACCGTCAGATCGGGCGCGGCTTCATACCGGGCAACCGAACAGGCATAGGACTGATCGACGGTAAAATAGGCGATCACCGCCCGTTGCCAAAGCGGCGCCGCGCCCAGGTGCGGTGTCAGCGATGCGGAATACATCGCCATCCGCAGATTGACCGCCAGGGCCGAGACGAGCACCAGCACCGTGGGCACGTTTTCCTGCATCAGTTGCAGCGCGGTGAACTGGGCGGCGCCGGCGATCACGAGGATCGAAAACACCATGGTTTCGGTCAGTTGCAGGCCCGCTTCGGTGGCCAGCACGCCGAACAGCATGGCAAAGGGCGCCACCACCAGCGTGAATGGCGCGCCCGACCGGACACCCCGCCAGAATTCGGATTTGGTGGTGGAGGAAGACATGCGATCGCCCTAGACTGATGGCCACGACGTACCCCCCTTTCGCAGGAGATACAATTGCCGCCGACCAAACCCGATCCCGATCTGATCCTTGGTCCGGACCCGGACGCGCCCGGCCTCAGCCGCAGCATCGTCGGCGTCGATCATCTGGGCCAGCCGCAATCTGTCAACGTCATCGAGGAACGTCCGCTGACCATTTTTCTGAACGCGCGTGAAATCGTGACGGCCATGACGATCGGTGACTATCCCGAGTATCTGGCCCTCGGGTTTCTGCGCAATCAGGGAATGTTGACCGACCGCGACGAGATCACCGCGGTGGACTATGACGACGAAATCGACACCGTCGTGGTGCGCACCCGCACAGAGACGGATCATGAGGCCAAGCTGGCCCGCAAGACCCGCACCAGCGGATGCGCCGTGGGCACGGTGTTTGGTGACATGATCGAGGGCATCGAGGGGCTGCGCCTGCCGGCAGCGCAGGTCCGCACGTCGTGGCTTTATGAACTGTCGGCCCGGATCAACCGGATGCCCTCGCTCTATCTGTCCGCGGGCGCCATACACGGCACGGTTCTGTGCCAGGGCGCGGCGCCTCTGGTGTATATGGAAGATGTGGGCCGGCACAACGCGGTGGACAAGATCTCGGGCTGGATGCTGCGCCACCGGGCCGCGCCCGAGGACAAGATCCTCTATACCACCGGACGCCTGACATCGGAAATGGTGATAAAGACGGCGCTGATGGGTATTCCGGTGCTGGTGTCGCGGTCCGGCTTTACCGCCTGGGGGGTCGATATCGCCCGCCAGGTCGGTCTGACGCTGGTGGGCCGTTTGCGCGGGCAAAGGTACATCTGCCTTGCCGGGGCCGACCGGCTGATCCACGACAGCACACCGCCCGAAGGTCAGGCCGACGACCGCCCGCGCACCGGGCGCGCCGCGGAATGACGCCGCGGCTTCCTTGCGGCGTTGTTCTGGCAGGCGGGCAGGCGCGCCGCATGGGCGGGCGCGACAAGGCGATGGTGCGTCTGGCGGGGCGGCCGCTGCTGGATCATGTGCTGGAACGGCTGTCGCCGCAGGTGGCGCGCGTCGCCCTGAATGCCAACGGTGATCCGGCGCGGTTTGCCGGTTACGGTCTGCCGGTGCGCGCCGACACGGTGGGCGGCTTCTGCGGGCCGCTGGCGGGGGTTCTGGCCGGGCTGGACTGGGCCGCCGAAACCGGCGCCGACAGCATCGTGACCGCCGCCGCCGACACACCGTTCTTTCCCGACGATCTGGTGGCACGCCTGCGGGCGGCGGCCGCGGGCATGGCGCATCCTCTGGCCCTGGCGGCCACGCCCGATCCCGCCGGCGATCTGCGTGCTCATCCCACCTTTGGCTTGTGGCCCGTCGCACTGCGCGAGGATCTGCGCGCCGCGTTGCAGGGCGGTTTGCGCAAGGTGGTCTTGTGGACCCGCGCGCATGGGGCGGCCACGGCGGTCTTTCCGTCGGCCACGCCGGATCCGTTCTTCAACGTCAACACGCCCGAAGACCTGGCCTTGGCCGAATCCGGCGCCTGGGGCGACAGATGAAGGTGTTTGGCGTCACCGGCTGGAAAAACGCGGGCAAGACAGGGCTGATGGAGCGTTTGGTGCGCGAAATCGCGGATCGGGGGTTTTCGGTTTCCACGGTCAAGCACGCGCACCACAGCTTTGACGTGGACCACCCCGGCCGCGACAGTTACCGGCATCGCATGGCCGGCGCCCACGAGGTGATGCTGGCGTCGGGGCGTCGTGTCGCGCTGATGCAGGAACTGCGCGGCGCGCCGGAACCCACGCTGTCCGACCTTCTGGCGCGGCTGTCGCCCGTCGATCTGGTGCTGGTGGAGGGCTATAAACGCGGCGCGCATCCAAAGATCGAATGTCACCGCGCGGTCACAGGGCAGCCGCTGATCGCGCCCGGCGATCCCAGCATCCGTGCCATCGCAAGCGACGTGCCGCTTGGCATCGACAGGCCGGTTCTGAACCTTGACGACACCGTGGCGATTGCCGGGTTCATCCTGTCCGAGGTCGGCCTGTGACCGGGTTCGACCGGGTTGTCGCTGTCGACTGGTCGGGCGGCAATGACCGGGGGCCGGTGCCCAAGCGCGATGCCATATGGATCTGTGAAGCGCGCGGCGGTGTCGCGGGAACGCCGGCCTACATGCGCAACCGGCAGGTGGCCGAAGCCTGGCTGACGCAGGCGATCGACGATGCGCTGACCGCTGGCGAAACCATCATGATCGGCCTCGATTTTCCCTTTGGCTACCCCGCCGGTTTCGCAAGGGCGCTGACCGGCGATGCCGATCCGTTGGCGCTTTGGGCATGGTATGCCGAACGCGTCGAGGATGCGCCGCAGGCCAACAACCGGTTCGATCTGGCGGGCCGCATCAACCGGGCGCTGGGCGATGGCCGGGGGCCGTTCTGGGGCAACGGTCTGCCGGGCCGCGACATCGAGGGCCTGCCGCGCCGCAAGACCGGCTATGCCAATCCGTTTGCCGAACGCCGCGCCGTCGAGAACCTTGCAAAGGGCAGCTTCACGTGCTGGCAGATGGCCGGCGCTGGCGCGGTTGGCGGGCAGGTATTCATGGGGCTGCCGGTGCTCGAACGGTTGCGGCGGCGGTTTGCCGGCCGCGTCGCCGTCTGGCCCTTCGAACGACCCGGCCTTCCGGTTGCCCTGGTCGAGATATGGCCGTCGCTGAACATGCCGCAGGTGCCCGAAGGCTGGATCAGGGATGCCTGGCAGGTCCATTGCGTCGCCGGTTGGCTGTCGGGGCTACCGGCCGACAGGCTGGGCGCGCTACTGGATGTCGACGCACCGGACGAAGGCTGGATCCTCGGCGTTGCCGCGCCGCACCCCGAGCCGCCGCGCCTTGCCAATGATTGCTTCGCGCTGCCCGCCGGCGTCGACTGGACCCCGGTGGACGAGGCGCTGCACACGCTGCGGGGCCGGCTGCACCCGGTCACCGGCACCGAAACCGTTGCGCTGGCCGATGCGCCGGGCCGCGTTCTGGCGGCCGATCTGCGGGCGCGGCGATCGAACCCGCCGCAGGCCAACACCGCCGTCGACGGCTTTGGATTTGCCGGGGGCGTGCCCGAGGGCGCGCATGTTCGGCGGCTGGCCGACGGGCGGGCGGCGGCGGGGGCGCCGTTCCACGGAACGGTGCCCCCGGGCCAGGCGTTGCGCGTGCTGACCGGCGCAGCACTGCCCGCCGGGGTCGATACGGTGATCTTGCAGGAAGATGTTTCGGTCGGCTCCGGGCGCATCGCCTTTCGCGGCCCCCTGAAGACCGGCGCCAACACCCGTCTGGCGGGCGAGGATGTTCATGCCGGTGCCGTCGTCCTGCCCGCGGGCCGGTGGATCATGCCCGCCGATCTGGCGCTGATGGCGGCCACCGGGCTGGATCGGGCGGCGGTGCACGAACGGCTGCGCGTGGCGGTGATGTCGACGGGCGACGAGCTGGTCGAACCGGGCGCGCCTGCTGGCGAAGGGCGCATCCACGATGCCAACCGGCCCATGCTGATGGCGGTTCTGGGGCGCTGGGGTTTCGATGCGGTGGATATGGGGTGTTGCCCCGATGACCGCGCGGTGCTGCGCGCGCGGCTCGACGCGGCGGCGGCGCGCGCCGATGTGATCGTGACCAGCGGCGGCGCGTCGGCGGGTGACGAAGATCACGTCTCGGCGCTGTTGCGCGACGCCGGGGCGCTGCAACACTGGCGCATCGCCATCAAGCCGGGCCGGCCGCTCGCGCTGGGGCTGTGGCGCGACACGCCGGTTTTCGGCCTGCCGGGGAACCCGGTGGCGGCGATGGTCTGCACGCTGATCTTTGGCAGGCCCGCGCTTTGCGCGCTGGCCGGCATGGGCTGGGCCGAACCGCAGGGTTTTGATCTGCCGGCCGCCTTCGAAAAGCGCAAGAAACCGGGCCGCCGGGAATATCTGCGCGCCCGGATCCGCGATGGCCGGGCCGAGGTTTTCGCGTCCGAGGGATCGGGCCGGATCAGCGGGCTGAGTTGGGCCGAAGGGCTGGTCGAGATCGGCGACGGGGCAAGGCACATCCGGCCCGGCGACCCGGTGCGCTTTCTGCCCTATGGTAGTTTCGGGCTGTGACCCGCGCGGCGGTGGCGGATCATTTGAACGTGCCGGCCACCCGCCCCAGCAACATGAACGCACGGGCGGTGCGGGTTTCGCTGAGTGCGGAAATCTCGCCATCGGTCGCCGTGGGTTCGAATTCGGCAAAGATCCGGTCGAACTTGCGCAGGAAATGATGCGCCGCATCGCGAAAGATCGGATCGCGTTTCATCCGCGCCGATGTCAGCGCCAGCGCCGCACGGTCGTGAATACCGCCCAGGCCGGCCACCGCGCGGCCGCGCACACCCTGGGCAAAGAGGCGCCAGATCTCGGGGCGCGCTTTGTCCGGGCGCAGGTCGTCGACGTATATCGCCTCTTCGCTGAGCAGGGTCAGCACATCCTGCGAGGCCTGGATCAACTCGGAGGCGCGGCGATCCTGCAAGGCGCGGCGGAGCGCCGCAAAGCCGGCCTTGTCCTCGGCCGTTTCGGGAAAGTTCAGCGCCCGCAGGAAATCCTGCGTGCCCAACGGTTCGGCCAGATTGTCAGCGGGTGTGCCCAGTTCCAGCAGCCCCTGGTTTTCGGTGGTGCCCGCCGCGCCCGCTGCCGCGGTCTGGGGGATCGCACCCAACCCGTCGCGCGGCGGCGCGGGCCTTTCACCCAAAGCGGTTTCGGTGCGTTTGACGGCGGTTGCGATTTCCTCGAGCTTTTTCATCAGCACCGGGTCGGGGGCCATCGCACCGCGCTTTTGCTGTTGCGCCAGATAGCTTTGGCGGATCGCGTCGATGGCGGTCTGCAACCGCTGGCTTTCCTCGCGCATCAGGCGCGAGGCGCGCGCGGCTGTCGCTGCAACCCAGATCATCGCCACCGGCAGGAAAACCGCCATCAGCGTGACAACGAAGGTCACCGCATCGAACCGCGCCTGCAGGCCTTCGGGCCGGATCACGAGCACCACGATCGCTCCGCCCATCCAGATCAGGCTGAGCAGGATCGCGGCGGCTTCGATACCGGTGATTTGCGGGCGCGGCGGCGCGTCGTAGACGCCCTGCGTCATCGGCTGGGGCGTCTCTTTATCTGAGCGTTCGGACATGTGTCTTTACACCTCTGTCAGGCGTAGATGATCGACAGAACCTCGTATGATTTCTCGCCTCCGGGCGTGCGTACCTCGACGCTGTCGCCTGCTTCCTTGCCGATCAGCGCGCGGGCGATGGGCGATTTGATGTTCAACATGCCCTTTTCGACGTTCGCCTCGTGTTCGCCGACGATCTGCCAGGTCTTTTCCTCGTCGGTGTCCTCGTCCACCACGGTTACGGTCGCGCCGAACTTGATCGGACCCGACAGTTTTGCCGGGTCGATCACATCCGCCAGCGACAGCACGCCCTCAAGCTCCTTGATGCGGCCTTCGATGAACGACTGTTTTTCGCGCGCCGAATGATATTCGGCGTTTTCCGACAGGTCGCCGTGTTCGCGCGCCTCGGCGATGGCCCGGATGATCGCCGGGCGTTCGACGGACTTGAGCTGTTTCAGTTCGGCTTCCAACGCGGCGTGGCCGGCCGGGGTCATCGGTATCTTGTCCATATCAGACGGATCCACGGGATTGCCGGCACCCCCGGTCCGGTCGGAGCGGGGGTGCCATGTTTCGAATGAGGTTTACCTGACCCAAAGCGCGGGTGATTTGCAAGTCTGCTTTGCGGGTTTGCGCGGGTCGGTGCCGGTGCCGGTGGCGTCGTCGCGTCAGGCGACGACTTCGCCGATCAGCATCTGCGGCTTGGTGTCGGTAAAGTTCGGGATGTCGGCGATGACCGGGCCGCCGGCGGCCATCGCCGCGTTCAGCGCGTCCATGTCGGCGAACACCATGCTGGCCACCGCATAGGTGGCGGGGGGCTGATCGGGGCCCCCGGCCAGACCGCGGGTGACCAGGGTGCGTTCGATGTGCGCGCCCATGTGCGTTGCGACCATCGGCATGTGAGTTTCAAGATAGTAATCGAAATCGAAATGCGTGCTCTCTCCGATTGGGTAGATCACCTGTAGTGCAACCGACATCGTCGTTTCCTCCCGGATCATGTCACCAATAGTGTGGGTGCGCGGCGTCAGCGCGTCAAGCCTGCGATCCGAAGTGCCCATGCTGCGTGAGGTTGCGACCTTTTGTCGGCCGGATGTGGCGCGCGTCTGTGCAGTCGGCTATATGACGCAGGGTTGCGGCGCGGCGCCTGTTCGATCTGTTTGCAAAGGCATCTCGCAGGGTTTAGCCAGTCGCGGAACACCATGTCGCGGGACCGGTCCGGCGGTCCGGCATCATTGAGGAGAAAAGCCGCATGGCCGATATTGAACGCGAAGCGATGGAATATGATGTTGTGATCGTCGGT
Source organism: Paracoccaceae bacterium (assembly GCA_024742705.1). GTDB lineage: Bacteria > Pseudomonadota > Alphaproteobacteria > Rhodobacterales > Rhodobacteraceae > JANSXZ01. The sequence goes on from JANSXZ010000001.1 coordinate 61,580, forward strand.
GCGGGGCCTGCGGGCCTGTCGGCGGCGATCCGGCTGAAACAGCTGGATGCGGATATCAATGTGGTGGTGCTGGAAAAGGGATCGGAAGTTGGCGCGCACATCCTTTCGGGCGCGGTTCTGGATCCCGTCGGCCTTGATGCGCTGATCCCCGACTGGCGCGAAAAGGGCGCGCCGGTGACGGTTCCTGTCAAGCAGGACAACTTCTATATGCTGGGCGAAGCCGGCCAGCTGCGGATACCGAACTTTCCAATGCCGCCGCTGATGAACAACCACGGCAACTACATCGTGTCGATGGGCAATGTCTGCCGCTGGATGGCCGAGCAGGCCGAGGCGCTGGGCGTCGAGATCTTCCCCGGCATGTCCTGCTCTGAACTGGTCTATGGCGACAACGGCGAGGTCAAGGGTGTCGTTGCCGGTGTGTTCGGGCTGGAACCCGACGGATCCTATGGCCCCAACACCGAACCGGGCATGGAATTGCACGGCAAGTACGTTTTCCTGTCGGAAGGTGTGCGCGGATCGCTGGCCAAGGAGGTGATCGCCCGCTACGACCTGTCGAAGGGCAAGGAGCCGCAGAAATTCGGCCTCGGGATGAAAGAGATCTGGGAGGTTGACCCGTCCAAGCATCGCGAAGGCACGGTGACGCACACCATGGGCTGGCCGCTGGGCAGCAACGCGGGCGGCGGGTCGTTCATCTATCACCTGGACAACAACCAGGTTTATGTCGGCTTCGTGGTGCATCTGAATTACAAGAATCCGCATCTCTATCCCTACATGGAATTCCAGCGGTTCAAGCATCACCCGATGGTCGCCGACCTGCTGAAGGGCGGCAAGCGCGTCGCCTATGGCGCGCGCGCCATCAGCGAAGGCGGGTACCAGTCGATGCCGAAGATGGTGGCGCCGGGCGTGGCGCTTCTGGGGTGTTCTGTGGGCATGGTGAACGTGCCGCGCATCAAGGGCAACCACAACGCGATGCTGTCGGGCAAGGCGGCGGCCGAAGCTGCCTTTGCCGCGATCGCCGAAGGGCGCAGCGCGGACGAACTCTCGGCCTACGAGGACGAGGTGCGCAGCGGCGCGATCGGTGCCGATCTGAAGAAGGTGCGCAACGTCAAGCCGCTGTGGTCGAAGTACGGTCTGACCGCCAGCCTGGTTCTGGGCGGTGTCGACATGTGGACAAACACGCTGGGCTTTTCGCTGTTCGGCACCCAGCCGCACGGCAAATCCGATGCCGAAGCGACAGAACCCGCCGCCAAGCACAAGCCGATCGACTATCCCAAGCCCGATGGAAAGCTGAGCTTTGACCGGCTGACGAACGTCAGCTTCTCGATGACCAACCACGAGGAAAGCCAGCCGGCGCACCTGAAACTGCTGGATGCGTCGATTCCGGTGTCGGTCAACCTGCCGAAATACGCGGGACCATCGGCGCGCTACTGCCCTGCGGGCGTGTATGAATTCGTCGAGGAAGAAGGCAAGGACACGCGGTTCGTTATCAACTTCCAGAACTGCGTGCACTGCAAGACCTGCGATATCAAGGATCCCAGCCAGAACATCAACTGGACCACGCCCCAGGGTGGAGACGGGCCGAATTATCCCAACATGTGATCAATTCAGCGGGATTTGCGGCGCCCGGGCGGGCGCCGCCATTGCGCCTCGACCGATCCGCGCTTAGCTTTCGATGATGTACGGGATCGGCAGGGAAGGGCGATTGATTTGACCATACGAATGCTTCGCGCGGTGGCCACGGCGGCCGTTCTGACCATCGGCGCAACGCCGGGACCGGTTGTTGCAGATGTCGGTTCGGGCGCCTATCTGGCGGCGCGCGCGGCGGCGCAGGCCGGCGATTTCGACGCGGCCGCCCGGTTTTACGCGCGGGCACTGCGGCTTGACGCGGGCAATCCCGAACTGATGGAAAGCCTGACGCTCGCCCAGTTGTCGCAGGGCGCGATGGATCGGGCGCTTCCCATCGCCCGCGAGATCGAAGCGATGAACCTGCGCAGCCAGGTCGCGCATATGGTTGTGGTGGCCGGGCTTGCGGCGGAAGGCAATTTCCAGGAGATCCTGGCGCGCGATCCCCAGACCGAAGGCGTGGGGCCGTTGGTGGACGGGCTGATGCGGGCCTGGGCGCTGGTCGGGGCGGGCCAGTCGGAAGCGGCGCTGGAAGCCTTCGATCTGGCCTCGCAGGAAAGCGGGCTTCGGGGCTTTGCCCTGTATCACAAGGCGATGGCACTGGCACTGGCCGGCGATTTCGAAGCCGCCGAGGCGATTTTCTCGGACAGTCAGTCAGGCGCGGCGATGATGACGCGCCGGGGTGCCATGGCGCGCGCCGAGGTGCTGTCGCAACTGGGGCGCAACTCGGATGCCGTCGGAATGCTGGCCCAGACTTTCGGCGCCAGCTTCGATCCCGGTCTGGCGCGGATGGCCGACCGCCTGGTCACGGGCGAAACCCTGCCGTTCACCCATGTGACATCGGCGCGCGACGGAATGGCCGAAGTGTTCTTTTCGGTCGGTGCCGCGCTGAACAACGAGGCCCGCGATGCCTATACCCTGATTTACGCGCGCGCCGCGCAGTATCTGCGCCCCGATCACATCGACGCGCTGCTGTTGTCGGCCGAACTTCTGGTGCAGCTCGGGCAATTCGATCTGGCTGTCGAAGCCTACAAGAAAGTGCCCCGCGGCAGCCCTGATCACCACGCCGCCGAACTGGGCCGTGCGCAGGCGCTGCGGCAGGCCGCCAAGCCCGACGCGGCGATCGAGGTGCTGGAGCAACTGGGCCGCGACTATCCCGATCTTCCGGTGGTTCATTCGTCGCTGGGGGATCTGCTGCGGCAGCAAGAGAATTATGACGGCGCCATCGGCGCCTATGACACCGCCATCCGACTGTCGGACAGCGGTGCGCGCAACCTCTGGTTCCTGCATTATGCGCGCGGGATTTCGCATGAAAGGCTGGACAACTGGCCCGACGCCGAAGCCGATTTCCGCCGCGCGCTGGAGTTGAACCCCGGCCAGCCGCAGGTTCTGAACTACCTTGGGTATTCGCTGGTCGAAAAGCAGATCAAGCTGGACGAGGCGCTGGACATGATCCAGCGCGCCGTCGCGGCGCAGCCCGAAAGCGGCTACATCGTGGATTCGCTGGGATGGGTTCTGTACCGTCTCGGGCGCTACGCGGAAGCGGTGGGGCACATGGAAACCGCCGTATCGCTAATGCCGGTGGACCCCGTGGTCAACGACCATCTGGGTGATGTGTATTGGGCCGTGGGCCGCTACCGCGAGGCCGAATTCCAGTGGAAGCGCGCCTTGTCGTTCATTGATCCCGAGGACACCGATGGCGAAGCCGACCCCGAGAGGATCCGGGCGAAGCTGGATCGCGGGCTGGACCAGGTCCTGATGGAAGAAGGCGCACCGCCCCTGACCGTGGCCGATGATCGCTGAAGCCTTTGCGCCGGCCAAGGTCAACCTGACGCTGCATGTGACCGGCCGGCGGCCGGACGGCTATCACGAACTTGATTCGCTGGTCATGTTCGCGGATGTGGGCGATACGGTGCGGAGCGGGCCGGGCAAGGGCCTGACGCTGACGGTTGAGGGCGACATGGCCGCCGGGGTTCCGGTGGATGGCCGCAACCTGATCATCCGCGCGGCGCGATTGGCCGGCGTTGAGGATGCGGCGCTGCACCTGCAAAAGGAACTGCCGCCCGCGTCGGGGATCGGCGGCGGATCGTCGGATGCGGCGGCCTGCCTTCGGGCGCTTCAGCGCAGCCACGGAGCGAAGATCCCACCTGATCTGGCGTCGCTGGGGGCCGATCTGCCGGTGTGCATGGTGGCCCGGACCGCGCGGATGCAGGGCATCGGCGACGCTGTCACGCCGCTGGAAGGCGTGCCGCGCATTGTGGCGGTTCTGGCCAATCCGGGCGTTGCCGTGCCCACGCCGGCGGTTTTCGCAGCGCTGGAGCGGCGCGACGGTGCGCCGATGGGGCACATCCCCACCTTCTCCGGCCCGGGAGACTTCGTTGGCTGGCTGGCACTCCAGCGCAACGATCTGGAACAACCGGCCTGCTGCTGCGCGCCGCAGATCACCGAGGTTCTTGCGGCACTGCGCGCCAATGGTGCCCGGCTGGCCAGGATGAGCGGATCCGGGGCGACCTGTTTTGGCATATTCGAAGGCATCGAACCGGCACGCGAGGCGGCCAAGGCGTTGGGCCGCGCCGGGTGGTGGGTGCGGGCCACGCAGATGGGCGGAAAGCCGTAGTTCAGGGGCGGCCCGTTCCGGCAGCTTGATCCAAATGGGGCCCGTTCCGGCAGCTTGATCCAAATGGGGCCCGTTCCGGCAGCTTGATCCAAATGGGGCCCGTTCCGGCAGCTTGGTCCAAATGGGGCCCGTTCCGGGCCACGCGATGTTTTGCGCGCCCGTCCGGGCGCGCGCCGCCTAGCGCAGCCGTGCCACCACATAGTCGGCCAGATCGCCCAGCATTCCGCGCAGATCGCCCTGGGGCAAGGCGGTCAATGCTTCGCGCGCCGTTTCCGCATAGCGTTCGGCATCCTTCCGGGTGGCGTCGAGAGTGCCGTATTTGTGCATCAACCCGAGAGCCGTTTCCAGATCGCCTTCTTCGATCCGCGCCTTTTCGATGGTGCGTGCCCAGAATTCGCGTTCGGGGCCGGTGGCCTTGGCAACCGCCTTGATTACCGGCAGGGTCAGTTTTCCTTCGCGGAAATCGTCGCCGACGTTCTTGCCCGTGACGCCGGCATCGCCCTGATAATCGAGCAGGTCGTCGGCGATCTGAAAGGCGATCCCCAGGGCATCGCCATAGTCGAACAGGGCCTTGACCTGTTCGGCGGGCGCCCCGGCGATCACCCCGCCCACTTCGGTGGCGGCGGAAAACAGCGCCGCCGTCTTGCCGCGGGCCACCTGCAGGTAGATCTCCTCCGTCGTCGCCAGATTGCGCGCTGCTGTCAGTTGCAGCACTTCGCCTTCGGCGATCGTGGCGGCGGCATTGGCCAGAATGTCTAGCACGCGCAGCGACCCGGTTTCGACCATCAACTGGAAGCTGCGGGCAAAAAGGTAGTCACCCACCAGAACCGACGATGTGTTGTCCCATAGCAGGTTGGCGGTGGGGCGGCCGCGCCTTTGGTCGCTTTCGTCCACAACGTCGTCGTGCAGCAGCGTCGCGGTGTGAATGAATTCCACCGTCGCGGCCAGATGGATATGGTAGGGGCCGTCATAGCCGCACAGGCGCGCCGCCGCGAGGGTCAGCATCGGGCGCAGGCGCTTGCCGCCGGCTTCGACCAGGTGCGCTGTCACTTCGGGGATGCGTGGCGCGTGCCGCGAAGCCATGCGTTCGCGGATCAGGGTGTTGACCGCTGCCAGTTCCGCGCCGAGGACGTCGGCCATGCGATCATGGGGTTTCTGACTTGGGGCGCCGTCCATTTCTCTCCTGTCGCAAGGCTCGACAATGCGGGCGCCTTGCCCTTAGATCGTGTACCATGAAGGAACTTCTGCGCAGCACCGACCCGACCGTGATGGCCTTTGCCTCCGCCCTTCTTGAGGGTGAGGATATAGACTGCTTTCAGGTGGACGTAAACATGAGCATCCTCGAGGGCGGGATCGGATTGTTCCCGCGCCGGATGATGGTGCGCGCCGAGGATTACGACCGGGCGCTGCGCACCATTACCGACAATGGCATACCGTCGGGACGGTGACGGGCGATGACGAAAGCGCGCTGAGTTGCGACGGGTTTCTCGGCGGGCGCCTGCGGCTGTGGCAGCCACGGCTCGGATATCGCGCGGGGGTCGATCCGATCCTTCTGGCGGCAGCGGTTCCGGCCCGGCCGGGCCAATCGGTTCTGGATCTCGGATGCGGCGCAGGGGCCGTGGCGCTGGCACTGGGCACGCGGGTGCGCGCGCTGGATCTGCATGGTGTCGAGAAACAGCCGCTCTATGCCGGTTTGGCGCAACGCAATGCGGCTGAAAACGGCGTCGCGCTGACGATCTGGCAGGCCGATATCGCCGCCTTGCCAGCCGGATTGCGCCAACGCGGGTTCGACCACGTCTGTATCAACCCGCCATACTTCGATCCGGCGGCGCGCAGCCCCGCGCGCGATACGGGCCGCGAAGCCGCGCGCGCCGAAGACACCGCCCTGTTGCAATGGACGGCCACGGCCGGACGCCGCCTGAAACCGGGCGGGCACCTGCATATGGTGCACCGATGCGACCGTTTGCCCGATCTTCTGGCGGCGGTTTCCAGCCTGGGCGCCACCGAGGTTTTGCCGCTGGCCGCGCGCACGGGGCGCGCGCCGCACCTGGTTCTGCTGCGGGTGCGCAAGGGATCGCGGGCGCCGTTCCGGCTGTGGCCGCCTTTGGTTATGCACGCCGGGGCGCGGCATCTGCACGATGGCGACGACTATGCGCCGCAGATCCGCGCGGTTCTGCGCGACGCGGCGCCTCTGGGCTGGCCAACCGCGCGAAACGGTTGGGCAACCAACGGAACGGTAACGTAACGTTACCCATATGCTGCGCCTGCGGCGTGACAGAACGGCCGATCTGTGATCCACTTTCAGCACACGCACACACAGGAGGATATCCATGAGCATGAGCTCGCATCTGTTGGAACTGAAGCGCAAGCACCAGCATCTGAGCAATGAAGTGGAGGAAGCCCAACGCGCGCCGGGAATCGACGATCTGACTGTCGCCGCGCTGAAAAAGCAAAAACTGCGTCTGAAGGAAGAAATCGAGCGGTTGTCGTCCTGACAGCAGCCTTGCGCCCCGGAGGACCGGGGCGCCTTGTCCGGGCCTGATCTGCCTAGGGTGCCACGTCGCTGGCAAGAATGACCGTCATGGCGTCGGCAAGATGTGCGGTTTTTGCGATCTCGCTGAGAATCCAGTTGCGGAAGGCCTGAACCGGTGGCCGCGTTTCGGCGCCTTTCGGGCACACGAAACGGAATCTTGCGTCGGGCGCGACCGCCGTGCGGAACGGCGCGATCAGCCGGCCTTCGTGCAGATCCTTGATGATCAGCGCGCGACGGCCCAGAACAACGCCCACGCCAGCCAGCGCCGCGTCGATCGCATGATCGGCCTGGGAAAATCGTGGACCGTGCTGTGGCGCGTGATTCATGCCGACGGCGCGAAACCAGGCGGCCCAGTCGCAGGGTGGTTCAAGAAAATTGATCGAGTCGTCGAAGATCAGTGGCATCCGCAACAGATCGGCGGGCTCTTTCACCTGTTTTGCAAGGTTCGGCGTCATCACCGGCGTCACCCACTCCTGCGCGAGGGGCAGGGTGTAGAGATCGGAATTCTGACTGGTGCCAAAGCGGATCGCGACGTCGATTTCGTCGCGCTCAAAATCCATCATCCTCAGGCTGGCCGAAAACCGCAGTTCGATCTCGGGGTGCGCCTGGGCAAACTCGTAGAGCCGCGGCGCCAGCCATTTGGCCGTAAAGGCCGGGCCGGCCGTTACCGTCAGCGTGGCATCATCCTGGAGGCGGTGCGCCGCGCGCCAGGCGCGGTTGAGGGTTTCGAAGCCTTCCGATGTCCCCGGCGCCAGGGTACGCCCCGCTTCGGTCAGTTCGACCGCGCGGTTCAACCGCCGGAACACAGGCGCGCCCAAGGCCTGCTCCAGCGACTTGATCTGAAATGAGAGGGCCGCCGGCGTCACGTTCAATTCGCTGGCCGCTCGGGCGAACGAAAGATGGCGGGCGGCTGCCTCGAAGGCACGGAGCGCGGTGAGCGGGGGCAGACGATCTGACATAATCGCACAAGTAAATCTTAACTGAGGGTATGAAAAGTCTCGTTTGTGAGAAACCGTCTAAAGGCGCATATCGGGTGCAGTTGAAGCACACACCGAGGATCGAAAAAAATGATCGAAGTTTCCATGAACGCCGCCGCCCGCCGTGCCTATCGCAAAGCCCATCAGGAACGCGCGCAGGTGATCGCCCACGCATGGCATTGGCTGTTCCCGGCCAGCACGGGCCGCTGAGCCGCACCAAACCGGGCTGATCGCAATTGAAAAGGCCGATGCGCAATGCATCGGCCTTTTGCTTTTGGACAAGGCAGATTGATCCCGGCCGGTTCAGACGAAGAACTGTGCCCCGTTCGCGCTGATCGTTGAACCGTTGATGAAACCGGCGTCATCTGCGGTGAGGAATGTGACGCAGCGCGCGATCTCTTCAGGTTCACCCAGACGGCCCGCGGGGATCTGCGCGATGATCGATTCGCGCACCTTTTCCGGAACCGCCATGACCATGTCGGTGCCGATATAGCCAGGGCAGATCGCGTTGGCGGTGATGCCGGCGCGCGCACCCTCTTGCGCCAGCGACTTGACGATACCCAGATCGCCGGCCTTGGTCGCCGCATAGTTGACCTGGGCGAACTGGCCTTTCTGGCCGTTGATCGAGGAAATCACCACGATGCGTCCGAACTTCCGCTCGCGCATGCCGGGCCAGATCGGGTGAATGGTGTTGAACACGCCGGTCAGGTTCGTGTCGATAACCTGATGCCACTGTTCGGGGGTCATCTTGTGGAACGGCGCGTCACGGGTGATGCCCGCGTTGGCCACCACGATCTCGATCGGGCCGAGATCGGCTTCGACCTGGGCGATGCCGGCCTTGCTGCTGTCGTAGTCGGCGACGTTCCACTTGTAGGTCTTGATGCCGGTTTCTTCGGTGAATTTCGCGGCGGCCTCGTCGTTGCCTGCATAGGTTGCGGCGACAGTATGGCCGGCCGCCTTGAGGGCCTGGGAGATTGCTGCACCGATTCCTCTGGAACCGCCGGTTACAAGCGCGACACGTGACATTTTAAGGATATCCTCCGATAAAGTTCGAAATCTTGTTATGCCGATTGCCGCCATCGCGCAACATTATTGCGCGACGGCGGTCTGTAAAATCGGTTTCTGGATCAGTCGCGCGCGAGGCACATGGCAACGCCCATGCCGCCGCCGATGCACAGAGTGGCAAGGCCTTTCTTGGCGTCCCGGCGCTGCATTTCGAACAGCAGCGTGTTGAGAATGCGCGCGCCTGATGCACCGATCGGATGGCCGATGGCGATTGCACCGCCGTTGACGTTCACGATTTCCGGATCCCAGCCCATGTCCTTGTTGACGGCACAGGCCTGTGCCGCAAAGGCTTCGTTCGCTTCGACCAGGTCAAGGTCTTCGGCTTTCCAGCCGGCTTTTTCCAACGCCTTGCGGCTGGCATAGATCGGCCCGGCGCCCATGATCGACGGATCCAGACCCACCGTCGCAAACGAGACGATCCGCGCCAGCGGTGTAATTCCGCGCTTTTCCGCATTTTCGGCTGTCATCAACAGCGTCGCTGCGGCGCCGTCGTTCAGGCCCGAAGCGTTGGCGGCGGTGACCGAACCGTCGCGGGTGAAGGCCGGTCGCAGTTTCGCCATGGCTTCGATGGTCGCCCCGTGGCGGATGTATTCGTCGCTGTCCATCACGGTTTCGCCCTTGCGGGTCTTGATGGTGAAGGGGACGATTTCATCCTTGAACTTGCCGGCTTTCTGCGCGGCTTCGGCCTTGTTCTGGCTGGCGACGGCAAAGCTGTCCTGGGCGTCGCGGTTGATCTGCCATTTCTCGGCCACGTTCTCGGCCGTCTGGCCCATGTGATACCCGTTGAACGCGTCCCACAACCCGTCGCGGATCATCGTGTCGATATAGCTCATGTCGCCCATCTTGTGACCGGCGCGCAGATTGGCCGCGTGGGGGCTGAGCGTCATGTTTTCCTGGCCACCGGCGATCACCACATCGGCATCGCCCAGCTGCACATGCTGTGCGCCGATTGCCACGGCCCGCAGGCCCGATCCGCACACCTGGTTGATGCTCCACGCGGCGCTTTCGATCGGCAGGCCGGCGTTCACATGCGCCTGACGCGCGGGGTTCTGGCCCTGGGCGGCGGTCAGAACCTGCCCCAAAATGGTTTCGGAGACTTCCGATTTGTCGATGCCGGCGCGTTCGACCACGGCCTGCAGGACGGCAGCCCCCAGGTCATGCGCGGGCGTGTTGGCGAACGACCCGCCGAAACTGCCCACACCGGTGCGCGCTGCGGATGCGATTACTACGTTGGTCATATATCCTGTCCTTTGGCAGTGGCCGACAAGGACGGGGGGTGTACGGCGGTATGCAGAACTGGCCCCCAGACCTTGCCCTTGGCGATGCCATAGCGCATTGCCGGAAAACCGGCAACTTGTCAGTCTGTCTCAGGCGATGGATCAGGCGATTGCACGGTCCGGTGGCACGGCGAGCCAGGGTGGACGCACCGTGGGAGCCGCAAAAAGATAGCCCTGAAGGCAGTCGACACCGATGCCCGAGAGGAAGGCGGCCTCCTCCGGGCGTTCGACAGATTCCGCCACGACGAACATGTCGAAATGCCGTGCGATGGATACCAGCGCCTTGGTGAGAACCTGATTGCCGGGGTCGCTGTCGATGCCGCGGATGAACTGCCCGTCGATCTTGACCGCGTCAAAGAAGAAATCCTTGAAATAGCGGAAGGCGGTGACGCCGGCGCCGAAATCGTCGAGTGCGAAGGCAATGCCGTGGCTCTGCAGATCGTCCATGAAATCGATCACCAGTTCCGGCACTGTCATTGCGGATGTTTCGGTGATTTCGAGGATCAGCCTTTCGCCTGCGGTTGGCGCCCCGGCCAGCCCTTCATCCAGCGTTCGCCGCCATTTGGCATATCCGATGGAGCGCGCCGACATGTTCAGCGACAGCCGCAGGTCGGGGAAGGCGGCAAGGGTGGCCAGCCCCATGCGCAGCGCCGCGCAATCGAGTTCGCGGCCCAGGGCGGTATCTTCGACAAGGGGCATGAAATCCTTCGCCGGAATGACGCGGCCGGTGGGATCGAGCACGCGCACCAGCCCTTCGTAAAAGGCCACGCGGTGCGGTGCGCGGGCCTGCATCACCGGCTGATAGGCCAACACCGCCTCGTCATGGCGGACCGCGGCGCGCACCATATCCAGCACACGCCGGTCGCGCGCCGTCAGCGCGGCATCAAGCGGTGATTCAACCCCTTCGGGCAGGTCGGCGGAAGGCATTTCGGTCATGTGCGGCCCCGTGCATGGTATGATTGGATCACTGTGGCCAATTGTGGCCATAGAGATTAAGAATCCGTAAATATTCCTGTTTCGTTCCAATTTGACGAAAGTCGGGACAACACATCGGAGAATGCCATGCCGCGCTGTGCCTGGGCCGGGCCCGAGGAAATCTACCGGCTTTATCATGACACCGAATGGGGTGTGCCGGACCGTGACAGCCGAGGGTTGTTCGAGAAGCTGACCCTGGAGGGTTTTCAGGCCGGTTTGAGCTGGATCACGATCCTGAGGAAACGCGACGGGTTCCGCCGCGCCTTCGCGGGTTTCGATCCTGATGTCATTGCCGGCTGGGGTGAAGTTGAGGTGGCCCGTCTGTTGGGCGATCCGGGGATCGTGCGCCATCGCGGCAAGATCGAGGCGACCATCGGAAACGCGCGCGCCTGGCAGGAAATCGAGGCGCAAGAGGGGTTTGCGCAATTCGTGTGGGGCCATGTCGGGGGCCGCGCGGTGCAGGGCGCATGGCAAACCGAGGCCGATGTACCCGGCGCGACCGCGCTGTCCGCGCGGATGTCGCGCGATCTCAAGGCGCGCGGGTTCAGGTTTTGCGGGCCGACGACCGTTTATGCCTTCATGCAGGCCGCCGGGCTGGTCAACGACCATGTGGCCGGCTGCCCGCGCCATGCCGATGTTGCCCGCCTGGCCGGTGCCCCGCTGTCAAAAGGAGCGCGCTGACGCGCGCACGCCATTGTGGCCGCCCCGGGGCCGGTGCCGCGCCCTGTGTCGGCGGCCGTGCCAGCCCGCCATGTTGGTGCCGATGCAGGCCTTCGCGCCGACGCGACGTGTAATCCGCCGCCAAACGGGACGCCCCCGCGCGGCCGATCAGCCGGGTTCCTGCGCCAGAAGCGCCGCCACGATGGCGCGCGCATCGTCGGAGTACCAATCGGCATCGCCCACCATTCGCGCGATCTCGCGGCCTTCGGGATCGAGCAGGACGGTGGTGGGCAGGCCGGGAACCTGCATCGCGCGGGCGACGGCCTGCCGGGGATCTTGATGCCTGGGCAGGTTGTCTATGCCGATCTCTTCGAAGAAGCGCGCGATGGCGGCGGGTGCGTTGCGGCCGGTTGCCAGTGTCAGAACCTCGAACCGGGGCCCGCCGAATTCCGCTTGCAGCGCCGCGAACATCGGCATTTCCTTGCGGCAGGGCGCACACCATGTGGCCCAGAAGTTCAGCAGGACATATCGCCCGCGATAGTCGGCCAGCGTTGCCATGCCGGCGCCGTCGGCGCGGGTGAATTCGGCCGGCGCGACGGCGACCGGGGCGGCGTGAAACGCGAGCTTGCGCATCGTTTCGCCGCGCAGTTCCTCGAGCCGGGCGATGTCGGCATTTGCACCGATGCTCAGAGCGATATACACGAACGCGGCAAAGAGATATTTCATGGTCCCTCCGGGGGGTGGCAAATGACAGACAAGACCTCGAACAAGATGTGGGGCGGACGCTTTGCCGCCGGGCCGGATGCGATCATGGAGGCGATCAATGCCTCGATCGGGTTCGACAGGCGGATGGCGGCGCAGGACATCGCGGGCTCGAGGGCCCACGCGGCGATGCTGGCCGCGCAGGGCATCATCACCGATACAGATGCCGAGGCGATCGGGGAAGGCCTGCTCACGGTGATGTCAGAGATCGAGGGCGGTTCGTTTGTCTTTTCCACCGCGCTTGAGGACATCCACATGAACGTCGAGGCGCGGTTGACCGAGTTGATCGGTGCGCCCGCCGGCCGGCTGCACACCGCGCGCAGCCGCAACGATCAGGTTGCCACCGATTTCCGGCTGTGGGTGCGCGACCAGCTTGACGCCTGCGAGAGCGGTCTGACCGCGCTGATCCGGGCCCTTCTGGAACAGGCCGAATCGGGCGCCGACTGGGTCATGCCCGGGTTCACCCACCTGCAAACCGCCCAACCCGTCACCTGGGGGCATCACATGATGGCCTATGTCGAAATGTTCGGCCGGGATCTGGGCCGGGTGCGCGATGCCCGGATACGGATGAACGAATCGCCGCTGGGCGCCGCCGCGCTGGCGGGCACTTCGTTTCCCATCGACCGCGACATGACCGCCGCCGCCCTGGGCTTTGACCGGCCCTGCGCGAATTCGCTGGATGCGGTCAGCGACCGCGATTTCGCGCTCGAGTTCCTGGGCGCGGCCAGCATCTGTGCCATGCACCTCAGCCGGATGGCCGAAGAGCTGGTGATCTGGTCGTCGGCGCAGTTCCGCTTTGTCACGCTGTCCGACCGGTTTTCCACCGGGTCGTCGATCATGCCGCAAAAGAAGAACCCCGACGCGGCCGAACTGATCCGCGCCAAGGTGGGGCGGATCTTCGGCGCCAACACCGCGCTCATGATGGTCATGAAGGGCCTCGCGCTGACCTATTCCAAGGACATGCAGGAAGACAAGGAGCAGGTCTTTGACGCTGCCGACAATCTGATGCTGGCGCTGGCCGCGATGGAAGGAATGGTGCGCGACATGACCGCAAACCGTGAAAGCCTGGCGGCGGCGGCGGGATCGGGGTTTTCCACGGCGACCGATCTGGCCGACTGGTTGGTGCGGGTTGCGGGGCTGCCGTTCCGCGAGGCGCATCATGTCACCGGGGCACTGGTTGCGCTGGCCGAAAGCCGGGGCTGCGACCTGCCTGACCTGTCGCTGGCCGAGATGCAGGGCGTGCATGCCGATATCACGATGGATGTTTTCGGGGTGCTCGGGGTGGAAAACTCGGTCAACTCGCGCATGTCCTACGGGGGAACGGCACCTGCCCAGGTGCGCGCGCAGATCGCCAGATGGAAGGAAACCTTGGAATGATGAGACCGGGTGGAATTGCGGGGATGGGCGCGCTGGCCATCGCGGTGGCGGCATGTGGCGCCGATGGCCCGCCCGAGCCGCGGCAAAGCCCGGCGGTGGCCCCGGCGCCGGCCGGCGTGACGGTGACGGGGACGGCGCGGATCGGAGTTTCGGTTTCGTCATCGGGCCCGCATATCGCGCCGGTTCCCGGTGTCTCCGGATTCTGAAGGGAAGGAAGCGAAAATGTCGGTCTTGCGGATGATCTACCTGGCGCTTGCGGTTTGGGGCGCGATCCACCCGATGTATTACTTCGTGACGTGGTTCAATGAAAACGGGTATGACCTTATGGCCATGGTCGATGCGTGGCATGTGAACGCGGCCACCAGCGGGCTGGTCTGGGATCTGACCGTCGCCGCCGTTGCGCTGACGGTGTTCATCGTGGCCGAGGTGGCGACAAGGCGCAACTGGATCGCGCTGATCGCGATCCCGGCCACCTTCTGTATCGGCGTAAGCTGCGGGCTGCCGCTTTATCTTTTCCTGCGCAGCCGCCCTCTGGCCTGAGCCGCGCCCCAAACCCAGGGTATTCGATGGACCATTTCCTTTACCGCGATGGCGCGCTGTTTGCCGAAGACGTGCCGATGAGCGAAATCGCGGCGGCCGTCGGCACGCCCTTCTACGTCTATTCGACGGCCACCTTACTGCGCCACTACCACCTGTTCGACGACGCGCTGTCGGGCATGGACCACCTGGTGTGCTATGCGATGAAAGCGGCCAGCAATCAGGCGATCCTGCGCACGCTGGGCGATGCCGGCGCCGGCATGGACGTGGTTTCGGCGGGCGAATATCTGCGTGCCCGCGCGGCGGGTGTGCCGGGTGAGCGAATCGTTTTCTCGGGTGTCGGCAAGACGGCGGCGGAAATCCGGCTCGCGCTCGAGGGGGGGATCCGCCAGTTCAACGTCGAATCCGAACCCGAACTGGAATTGCTGAGCGCGGTTGCCCATTCCTTGGGCAAGACCGCTCCGATCACCGTACGGGTCAACCCCGACGTCGATGCCAAGACCCACGCCAAGATCGCCACCGGAAAATCCGAGAACAAGTTCGGAATTCCCATCGCGCGGGCGCGCCAGGTCTATGCGATGGCGGCCCGGCTTCCGGGTATCGAGGTCGTCGGGATCGATGTGCACATCGGCAGCCAGCTGACCGATCTTGCGCCCTTCGAACTGGCCTATACCAAGGTCGCCGACCTCACGGCGATCCTGCGCGCCGATGGCCATGATATCCGCCGGCTGGATCTGGGCGGCGGACTGGGCATTCCCTATGTGCGCGACAACTCTGCGCCACCACTGCCTTCGGACTATGGCGCGCTGATCCGGCGCACGGTTGGCCATCTTGGCTGCGAAATCGAGATCGAGCCCGGCCGCCTGATCGCCGGAAACGCCGGGATGATGGTTTCCAGCGTCATCTACCTGAAGTCCGGCGAGGGGCGCGATTTCCTGATCCTCGATGCCGCGATGAACGATTTGATCCGCCCGGCGATGTACGATGCCCATCACGATATCGTGCCGCTGATCGAACCGCCCGCCGGCGCGGTTCAGGCCACCTACGACATTGTCGGGCCGGTGTGCGAAAGCGGCGATACCTTCGCGCGGCAACGTCCGATGCCTGCGCTGGCGGCGGGCGACCTGGTGGCCTTCCGCAGCGCCGGCGCCTACGGCGCGGTGATGAGCAGCGAATACAACACCCGCCCGCTGATCCCCGAGGTTTTGGTGAAGGGCGATCAATTTGCGGTTATTCGCCCAAGGCCGACCTTTGACGAAATGATAAATCGCGATACCATTCCCGAATGGCTCTAGCGCTATTCCGCGCGACAGTCCGCTTGGAGATCCGATGGCAAACCCCTCTTCCGACCAGACCGCCGTTCTGAAATCCCTGACCATGCCTCTGGCGCTGACCCGCGCGGGGATGATCAGTGAAAACCTGTGGCGGGCGTTCTGGCCTCTGATCGCGGTGGTTCTGGTGGTGCTGGCGGCGCTGATGCTGGGCCTGCCGGCGCATGTCGCCGCGGAAACCGTGTGGATCGCCGGCGCGGGCGCGGCCGTTGCGGCGTTGGCCGCGGCGGGCTGGGGCGCGCGCCGGCTGGCGTGGCCATCCCGGGCGGCGGCTCTGGCGCGGCTCGACGCGACCTTGCCGGGGCGGCCGATCCAGGCGCTGCTGGACGATCAGGCGATCGGTCTCGACGATGCGGAATCCGCCGCTGTCTGGCGCGCGCACCAGGCGCGGATGGCGGCGCGGGCGTCGACCGCCCGGCCGGTACGTCCCGACTTGCGGATCGCGCGGCGCGATCCCTATGCGCTGCGCTATGTCGCGGCTCTGGCTTTCGCGGTGGCCCTGGCGTTCGGATCGGTGCTGCGGGTCGGCGATGTGTCCGACCTTGCGCCCGGCGGGGCAGTCGCCGCGACCGGCCCCACCTGGGAAGGCTGGGTCGAACCGCCGCGCTATACCGGCCTGCCGACGCTCTATCTCAACGACATAACCACCGAGACGCTGCGCGCGCCCGAAGGCAGCCGGATAACCCTGCGCTTTTATGGTTCCGAAACGGAAACCCAACCTGTGACAGAGGATGTGTCGGGCCGCCCGCTGGGCGAGGCCGCAGCCGGATCGGCGGCCGATTTCACCGTCGCACAGTCCGGTGGGCTGACCATCGGTGGCGCCGGCGGGCGCAGCTGGCAGATCGAGATGATCCCGGATGCCGCGCCCACCGTCGCGATCGTGGGCAGTGCCGAGGCCGCCGCTGAAGGCGAAATGACGCTGCCGTTCGAGGCATCCGACGACTACGCGGTAACCGGCGGGCGGGCCGAAATCGCGCTGGACCTTGGCGCCGTGACGCGCGCGCATGGCCTGGCAGCCCAACCCGAGCCGCGCCCGGCGATCGAGGTGCCCCTGCCGATGCCCATAGCGGGCAGCCGCGACGCCTTCGCCGAAACGCTGATCGAGGATTTCTCGAAACATCCTTTCGCCAACCTGCCGGTGACGATTTCGCTGACCGCGACGGACGCCCTGGAACAGGAGGGCGCTGCCACACCTTTTGCCACGATACTGCCCGGTCGCAGGTTCTTCGATCCGATGGCGGCGGCGATCATCGAACAGCGGCGTGATCTGCTCTGGACACGCGAGAACGCCGGCCGGGTGGCGCAGGTGCTGCGCGCCATATCGCACCTGCCGGATGATATCTTCCGTTCGGAAACCGCATATCTGCGGCTTCGGGTTATCCTGCGACGGCTTGAGACATTCAATGGCATGGGCCTGCGCCCGGCCCAGCAGGAAGAACTGGCCGAGGCGCTGTGGGAGCTGGCGGTGCTTCTGGAAGAGGGCGATCTGGGCGATGCCCTCGAACGTCTGCGGCGCGCACAGGACCGCCTGAGCGAGGCGATGAAGAACGGTGCGTCAGATCAGGAAATCGCCGAACTGATGCAGGAATTGCGCGAGGCCACCGACGATTATATCCGCCAACTGTCACGGCAGGCCCAGCAGGACGGCGAATCCGGCGATCAGCAACAGGGCCAGCAATCGGCCCAGAACCAGATGCAGATGGGCCAGGACGATCTGCAACGCATGATGGACCGCATACAGGAGTTGATGGAACAGGGCCGTATGGCCGAAGCCCAGCAGGCGTTGCAGGAGCTTCAGCAGATGATGGAGAACATGCGCGTCACCCAGGGCCAGGGCCAGGGCGGTCAATCCGAAGGCCAGCGCGCGATGGAGGGTCTCGCCGAAACCTTGCGCAATCAGCAAGGCTTGTCGGATCAGGCGTTCCGGGATCTCCAGGAGCAATTCAATCCCGGCGCCCAGGCGGGCGAGAACCAGGGCAACGAAGGCCGCAACGGTGGCCAGGGCCGCGGCCAGAGCCACGAAGGGCAGGGTGGCCAGGGCAACCAGCAGGCCGAAGGCCAGGGCGAGGGCGATAGCGGCAGCCAGCAGGGCGAGGGTTCGATGGCGGAAACGCTGGCCGATCGTCAGCGGCAATTGCGCGAGGAACTGCAACGCCAGCAAGGCCAGTTGCCCGGTTCCGGAACCGCCGAGGGCGACGCGGCGCGCGATGCGCTGGACCGTGCCGGGCGGGCCATGACCGGCGCCGAGAACGCGCTGCGCGAAGACAATTATGCCGGGGCGATCGACCGTCAGTCGGACGCGATGGAGGCGCTGCGCGAAGGTATGCGGGCGCTGGGCGAACAGATGGCGCAGGAACAGCGCAATCAGCAAGGCCAGGGCGATCAGGACGGCGACATGCGCGCCCAGAATCGCGACCCGCTGGGCCGCAACGCTGGTTCGAACGGATCGCTGGGCACCGACGAGGGGCTGTTGCAGGGCGAAGATGTCTATCGCCGCGCGCGCGATCTTCTGGATGAAATCCGCCGCCGGTCGGGCGAGGGTGCGCGACCTGAAATCGAACTGGAGTACCTCAAGCGGCTGCTTGACCGGTTCTGATGCGCGGCCGGTGTGCCGTGATCAGCCGAAGATCCCGCGCAGACGCAGGTCAAGCCACAGCCGCGCCTGATCGATCAAGGCGACAAAGGCGCTGAGCGCCGGATCGGACTGCGGCAGCGCGCGGGCGATCGCAGGTGCGTTGGCATAGATCACGACACATCCTGCAACGAGGAACAGTGCAACCGAAAAACCGCGGATGAAGCTGCTGCCGCGTTTCGAAGAACCGCCCCGGGGCGTCTGCCTGCCGGGCTTGCGGTTTGCTTTCTTGTCGCCTGACGACCGCAGCGTATCGTTTATCTCGTCGATGTCGGGCAACGTCGACCGGCGCGGCGACTGGCGCGCGGGCCGATCGTCGCGGACAGCATCCGACACCGCTTTCTGCGCCCGCGGGCGTTGCACCGGGCGCGCCGGCGGCTGTTCCACGAAATCCGGCAGATCGTCGAGGCCAAGGTTGGTTTGCGTCTCAAGGCCCACGGCGCTTTCGGCGGCGCGCAACTGGGTCTCGAGTTCGGCCTCCTGACGCAGGATATCGCTGACCTCGGGTGGAAGCTTGCGTTTTGGCGGCGGCGATGGATCGGCGTCTTCATCCAGATCTTCGGGCAGATCCTGAGGCAGATCGAGGGCCGGGCCGTCGGCACCGTGCTGAAACCATGCGATGCCGCAGTCCGAACATTGGACGTCCCGCCCGCCGGGGGGGATCAGGTCGTCGGACACCTGGTACTCTGCCCCGCAGTTCGGACAAATCAGCCGCATGTCGTTTCTCCGATCCTCCCAAAAGGCCCCGGCACGCACCGGTCGCGCCAGCATATGGGTTAACAGATGTGCGGAAAAGGTCTTTGTTCAAGAGGGGTGCGGGGATGCGTCGGACCCCGCGCGATGTGACAGATTGAAACTCGGCGCGCGCTGGGGCACAAGTTGCAACAGGGCAGGAAGGGGCCGGCTGTGATCGAACTGGACAACATTGCCTACAGTTACGGCGGGGCCGAACTGCTCAGTGAAATTTCGATCCGTCTGACACCGGGCTCGTTTCATTTCCTGACCGGGCCGTCGGGGGCGGGCAAGACCACGCTTTTGAAGCTGTGCTATGGGGCGTTGCTGCCGACATCGGGGCAGGTGCGGCTGTTCGACACCGACATGCGGCGGCTGGACCGCGATCAGATCGCCCTGATGCGCCGCCGGATCGGTGTGGTGCATCAGGACTGCCGGTTTCTCGATCATCTGACGCTGGCGGAAAACGTGGCGCTTCCCTTGACGGTTTCGGGCCGCGATCTTGCGGCCGAGGCGGGCAACCTTGGCGAACTACTGAACTGGGTCGGGCTTTCGGCCCGGTCCGACGCGCTGCCGCCCGAACTTTCGGGGGGCGAACGTCAACGCGCGGCGCTGGCGCGGGCCGTGATCATGTCGCCCGACTTGGTTCTGGCCGATGAACCGACAGGCAACGTCGATTGGGACATGTCGCAACGTCTGCTTCAGCTTCTGGTCGAACTGAACCGAATGGGAAAAACCGTATTGATCGCCAGCCACGATCTGGCGCTGATCCGTGCCGCCAAGACCCAGGTGCAGGCGCGCGTGCTGCGCATCTCGAACCGGCGCTTGCAACTGGCCGGGGCCGATCTGTGATCCGCGGGGCGCTCAGCGGGCTGATCGCCGGCGACAAGCAGGCCGACAGGGTGGTGCCGCCCAGCGGGTTCACCGCGCAGCTGACGTTGTTCGCGGCGGGGGCGATGGGGTTTCTCGCGGTCTTCGCGCTGGCGCTTTCGCTGGCGTCGGGGCGGTTGGCGGACCGTTGGGCCGACGAACTGGCCCGCAGCGCAACCCTGCGCATCAGTGCGCCGGCCGACCAGATGACCGCCCAGACCAACGCCGCGTTGCAGGTGCTGCGGCAGACGCCGGGCGTGCAATCCGCGCGGGCGCTCAGCGATGCCGAACAGGCCGCCTTGCTGACGCCGTGGTTCGGCCCTGATCTGCCGATCGAAACCCTGCCGGTGCCGCAACTGATCGAAATCGTCGAAACTCCGCAAGGCTTTGACGCGGCGGGGCTGCGGCTGCGGCTGAGCGCACAGGTGCCTGGCGCGGTGCTGGATGATCACACCCGGTGGCGCCGGCCGCTGGTCGAGGCGGCGGGCCGGCTGCGGGCGCTTGGGCTGATCTCGATCCTGCTGATCGGCGCGGCGATGGCGGCGATGATCACGCTGGCGGCCAATGCGGCGCTTTCGGCAAATGCGCAGGTGATCGAGGTGCTGCGTCTGGTCGGTGCCAAGGATGGCTATATCGCACAGGCCTTCGTGCGGCGTTTCACCTTTCGCGCGCTGATCGGTGCGGCGGTGGGGGCGTTTCTGGGGGTGTGCGGCGTTCTTTTGTTGCCCGAAGCCTCGGACGAGGGCGGTTTTCTGACCGGGCTGGGCTTTGCCGGGCTGGGGTGGTTCTATCCGCTGGCGATCCCGCCGTTGGGCGCTGTGGTTGCCTTTGTCGCCACCGGCTATGCGGCGCGGCGCACTCTGAGAGGGTTGAGCTGATGCGCTGGTTCATATCGTTGATTTTCGTGGTGCAGATCTATCTGGCGATGCTGGTCATCGGGATTGTTTTCGCGCCCTACGCGCTGGTTTCGCGCAACGGCGCCTTCGCCGCCTGCAAGACCTATTGCCGATGGGTGTTCTGGACCGCGCGCTGGATGGTGGGCATCCGCACCGAATTGCGCGGAAAGATCCCCACCGGAGAGGTGATGATCGCCGCCAAGCATCAATCGTTTCTCGATATCATGATCATCTTTGCCAACGTTCCGCGGGGCAAGTTCATCATGAAGCGCGAGCTGCTGTGGACCCCGATCATCGGCATCTATGCCAAGCGCCTGGGGTGTGTTCCGGTCGACCGTGGCAAACGCGGGGCGGCGGTGGCGCAGATGGTGCGGGACGTGGCCGCGGAATTCGCCGATCCTGGCCAGTTGATCATCTATCCCCAGGGCACGCGCGTGGCCCCCGGCGATAAAAAGCCCTACAAGATGGGCACCGGGGTGCTTTATGAAAACCTCGGGCAGACCTGTGTGCCCGCGGCCACGAATGTGGGTCTGTTCTGGCCGCGCAAGGGTATCATGCGCAAGCCGGGTGTTGCGGTTGTCGAGTTTCTCGAACCGATCGAACCGGGACTGTCGCGGGCGGAGTTCATGTCGGAGCTGGAAGACCGGATCGAAGCCCGGTCCGATGCCCTGATGCACGAGGGAGGGCTGCGCCCATGACCGAATTCATTCAGACGATTGCCGACCTCGAGGCGCACTATGGCGAACCGGGTGCCACGTCTCTGCGCAAGGTCGTGCGCGCGATGACGCCGCTCTATCGCCGGTGGATCGCGGCGGCGCGGTTCTGCGTGCTGACAACCGTCGGTCCGGACGGCACCGACGGCAGCCCGCGCGGCGATGACGGGCCCGTGGTCATGGAACTGGATGCCCGCACCCTTGCCATGCCCGATTGGCGCGGCAACAACAGGCTGGATTCGTTGCGAAATATTGTCAGCGACGGGCGGGTGTCGCTGTTGTTTCTGGTGCCGGGATCGACCAGCGCTGTGCGCGTGAACGGCAAGGCACGGCTGACCGCCGACGCCGCGGTGCGCGCGCGGTTCGAACGCGCGGGCAAGGTTCCGGCCACGGTGATCGTGATCGACATCGGCGAGATGTATTTCCAATGTGCCCGCGCCCTTGTCCGCGCGGGTCTGTGGCAGCGCGATGACAGCGCCGGCCTGCCAAGCGCGGGGGCATTTCTGGCCGAGGCGACCGGCGGCGAGGAAGGCGGGCCGGAATATGACGCCGAATGGGCCCCGCGAGCGGCCACCACGATGTGGTGATGGCCGCTGCGCTGTGATGCCGCGCGGCTGGCTGCGCTTCAGCTGTGGATCGGGCCGTCTCCACAGGCGAGCGCCGCTTCGCGGACCGCTTCGGAATAGGTCGGATGCGCGTGACATGTCATGGCCAGATCCTCGGCCGATGCGCCGAATTCCATCGCTACGCAGATTTCGTGGATCAGATCGCCCGCCGCCGGCCCGATGATGTGGGCGCCGAGGATGCGATCGGTTTCCTTGTCGGCCAGGATCTTGACGAAGCCGTCGGCGGCGAAGTTGGCCTTGGCCCTGCCGTTGCCCATGAACGAGAACTTGCCCACCTTGTAGGCGCGCCCCGCATCCTTGAGCGTTTCTTCGGTCTCGCCGACGTTCGCAACCTCGGGGTGGGTGTAGATCACGCCGGGGATCACGCCATAGTTCACATGACCCTGCTTGCCGGCCACCTGCTCGGCGGCGGCCATGCCTTCGTCTTCGGCCTTGTGGGCCAGCATCGGCCCGGCGATGGCATCGCCGATCGCGTAGATCCCCGGCACGTTGGTCTGCCAGTGCGCATCGGTCTTGATCTGGCCACGTTTTGTCATTTCGACACCCAGCGCCTCGAGCCCGAGACCGTCGGTGTAGGGCTTGCGCCCGGTGGCGACCAGCACCGCATCGGCCTCGATCTCGTGTTCGCTGTCGTCGCTGCGCAGCTTGTAGGTGACCTTGGCGCGGGTCTTGACCGTTTCGGCCTTCTGCACCGCGGCGCCCATGATGAATTTGAGCCCCTGTTTTTGCAGCAGACGCTTGAAGCTTTTCTGGACTTCGGCGTCCATGCCTGGCGTGACGACATCGAGATACTCGATAACCGTGACCTCGGCGCCGAGGCGGGCGTAGACGCTGCCCAGTTCGAGACCGATCACGCCGGCACCGATCACCACCATGGATTTCGGGATCTTCCCGAGTTCGAGCGCGCCGGTCGAGGTTACGACGGTCTTTTCATCGACTTCGACACCAGTCAGCGACGCCGGTTCGGAACCTGTGGCGATGATCACCGAACGGGCCTCGTGCACATCGTCGCCAACCTTGACCTTGCCCGGTTCGGGCACCGATCCCCAACCCTTGAGCCAATCGACCTTGTTCTTCTTGAACAGGAATTCGATGCCCTTGGTATTGGCGTCGATCGTCGATTGCTTGTAGGTCTGCATCTTCTTCCAGTCGACCTTGGGCGCGCCGACCTTCAGGCCCATCTGGGCGAAGTTGTGTTCTGCCTCGTGGAGCATGTGGCTGGCGTGCAGAAGCGCCTTTGAGGGGATGCAGCCGACATTCAGGCAGGTGCCGCCCAATGTGTCGCGGCCTTCGACGCAGGCTGTCTTGAGCCCGAGTTGCGCGCAGCGGATCGCGCAGACATAGCCGCCGGGGCCGGAGCCGATGATGATGACGTCATAGGATGCCATTTATGGGGTTCCTTCGGTTGTGCGGGGCGGCGCGGTGGCAGAGGGGCGCTGCCCCTCGGCGCCTGCGCGCCTCACCCCGGAGTATTTTACGAACAATGAAGATCAAATCAGCACCGTCAGCAGCATGACAGCGGTGGCGCCGAAGCCCGCGAACCAGATCGCCGAGCGCCAGGGCACCCAGCCGAAGTAGTAGGCGGGGATATAGAGCACACGCGCGGCGAGATAGACCCAGGCGCAAATCGCTGTCAGGGTCCCTGTGCTGTTGGAGAGGGTGACGACCACGCAGGCGATGGTGAAGAGGATCAGGCCTTCGAAATGGTTTGCGAGGGCGCGGTAGAGCCTGGCCGTGCCCTGGCTGAGCTGATCCTCGAGCGAGCCTCCCATGCGGTCGCGGTCGCGCGGCGAGGCGGTTCGGGCCGGGCCCAGTTCGCGGTTGGCGGGCACCGACACAAGCGCGAACTGGACCACCTGGAGCAGTGCCGCAAGGGTAAGGGCGGTGAGTTCGGGGGGCATCGGGGGCGGCCTTTCGCGGGGGCTGCGTCAGAGGGCGAGGAAATAGAGCACGGCCGTGGCGATGAAGCCCACCGACCAGGCGAGGGTGCGCAGGCCGGTGATGCCGAAGACATAGGCCGGCAGATAGACGACGCGGCCGAGCAGGAAGGCCATGGCGAGGGTGCGGGTCTGGCCCGAGGTGCTGTCGCCGACGACATGCAGAAGGATCGCCGGTGCGAAAAGCGCCATTGCGGTGACCGAGTTGCCGAGGGCGCGGTCGAGGCGGCCCGACATGCCCGATACGGTGCGTTTTTCGTCGCGGGCCGAGATCAGGTAGCCAAGGCCCAGTTGCGACATGGCGCCGGTGGCCTGGAGCACCAGCGTGACGATCACCAGCAGGCCGTAGAGTGCGAGGATGGTGGTTTCGGTCATGGCGTATCGGCTTTCTTGTCATGCTTGGGATTGTGCGGGTGGAGCGCCGGATGCCGC
Organism: Paracoccaceae bacterium; assembly: GCA_024742705.1. Lineage (GTDB taxonomy): Bacteria > Pseudomonadota > Alphaproteobacteria > Rhodobacterales > Rhodobacteraceae > JANSXZ01. Next base: position 86,152 of record JANSXZ010000001.1, read on the forward strand.
GGTGTGGGCACCGGGCGGCCATGCGCCGCCGGTGCCCGCATTCGGCGCAGGATCACAGGTCCATCAACAGGCGGCGTGGATCCTCCAGCGCTTCCTTGACCCGCACAAGGAAGGTGACGGCGCCCTTGCCGTCGACGATGCGATGGTCGTAGCTGAGCGCGAGATACATCATCGGACGGATCTTGATTTCGCCGTTGATCGCCATCGGGCGGTCCTGGATCTTGTGCATGCCGAGGATCCCGGATTGCGGCGGGTTCAGGATCGGCGACGACATCAACGAGCCGTAGACACCGCCATTGGAGATGGTGAAGGTGCCGCCCTGCATTTCCGCCATGGAAAGCTTGCCGTCGCGGGCGCGTTTGCCTTTCTCCGAGATCGCCTTTTCGATGGCGGCAAACGACATCGCATCGGCATCGCGGATCACCGGCACGACCAGGCCCGTCGGGGTGCCGGCGGCGACACCCATGTGCACGAAGTTCTTGTACACGATGTCCGTGCCATCGATTTCGGCGTTGACCTCGGGCACTTCCTTCAGCGCGTGGCAGCAGGCCTTGGTGAAAAACGACATGAAGCCGAGCCGCACACCGTGCTTCTTTTCAAAGGCGTCCTTGTACTGATTGCGCAGCGCCATCACCTCGGTCATGTCGACCTCGTTGTAGGTGGTGAGCATGGCCGCGGTGTTCTGGCTGTCCTTCAGGCGCTTGGCGATGGTCTGACGCAAGCGGGTCATCTTGACGCGTTCCTCGCGGGCGGCGTCATCGGCGGGGACGGGCGCGCGGGGCGCGGCCGCAGGCGCGGCGGCGGGCGGCGTGGCGAGGGCTTTCATCACGTCCTCTTTCATGATGCGGCCGTCACGTCCGGTGCCCTTGACCGATTGCGGATCGAGCCCGGCAGCCGCCATCGCGCGGTTTGCGGAAGGTGCGTTTTCGACATCCCTGGCCTGTGCCGGCGCCGCGGGCGCTTCGGCCGGGGCCTGACCGGCGGCCGGGGCCCCCGCGGCGCCCGAAATCACCGCCAGCCTGGCCTTGGCGTCGACGGTGCTGCCTTCGGGGGCAAGGATTTCAGCCAGAACACCCGACGCGGGGCTGGGCACTTCGACGCTGACCTTGTGGGTTTCCAGCTCGCACAGCATTTCGTCCTGGGCGACGGTGTCGCCCACGGCCTTGAACCAGGTGCTGACGGTTGCCTCGGACACCGATTCGCCCAAGGTGGGAACCATCACATCGGTTGTCGCATCGGTTTCGGCGGCGGGCGCGGGGGCGGGTTTGGCCGCGCCGGATCCGGCCTTGTCGGCGGCGGGGGCAGCAGCGCCCGCGCCTTCGGAAATGGTGGCGAGCAGGGCGTTGACCCCGACGGTCTCGCCTTCGGCGGCAACGATTTCGCCCATGGTTCCGGCCATCGGGCTGGGCACTTCGACGGTGACCTTGTCGGTTTCCAGCTCGCACAGCATTTCGTCGACCGCGACCGCGTCCCCCGGTTTCTTGAACCAGGTGGCGACGGTCGCCTCGGTGACGGATTCGCCCAGCGTGGGCACACGGACTTCGGTTGTCATTTCGGATTTCCTTCGATCGTCAGCGCCTCGTTCACGAGGGCCGCTTGTTGTGCTTTGTGCTGGCTGGCGAGCCCGGTCGCGGGCGAGGCCGAGGTGGCGCGGCCGACATAAACCGGCCGTTTGTGCGTGGCGTCGATGCGCCCCAGCACCCATTCGATATTGGGTTCGATGAACTGCCATGCGCCCTGGTTCTTGGGCTCTTCCTGGCACCAGATCACCTGGGCGTCCTTGAACCGCTCAAGCTCTTTCACCAGGCTGAGCGCCGGGAACGGATAGAACTGTTCGACACGCAGCAGGTAGATGTCGTCGATGCCGCGCGCGTCGCGTTCCTCAAGCAGATCATAGTACACCTTGCCCGAACACATCACCACACGGCGGATCTTGTCGTCGGCCACCAGCTGGGTGTCGGAATTGCCCTTTTGCGCATCGTCCCACAAGACGCGGTGGAACGAAGATCCGGTCGTGAAATCCGCGGCTTCGCTGATTGCCAGCTTGTGGCGCAGCAGCGATTTCGGCGTGACCAGGATCAGCGGCTTGCGATAGCTGCGGTGCAGCTGCCGGCGCAGGATGTGGAAGTAATTGGCCGGCGTGGTGCAATTGGCCACGATCCAGTTGTCCTGGCCGCACATCTGCAGGAAGCGTTCCAGCCGCGCGGACGAATGTTCGGGGCCCTGGCCCTCGAACCCGTGCGGCAGCAGGCAAACCAGGCCGGACATGCGCAACCACTTGCTTTCGCCCGAGCTTATGAACTGATCGAACATGATCTGCGCGCCATTGGCGAAATCGCCGAACTGCGCCTCCCAGAGCACGAGGGCGTTGGGTTCGGCCAGCGAATAGCCGTATTCGAAGCCCAGCACCGCGTATTCCGACAGCATCGAGTCGATGACTTCGTATTGCGCCTGTCCCGACCGGATGTTGTTGAGCGGATAGTAACGCTCTTCCGTGTCCTGGTTGACGATGCCGGAATGGCGCTGGCTGAAGGTGCCGCGGGTCGCGTCCTGCCCCGAAAGGCGCACGGGATAGCCTTCGGTCAGCAGCGAACCGAAGGCCATCGCCTCGGCTGTTGCCCAGTCGAAGCCCTTGCCCTTGCTGAACATTTCAGACTTGCTTTCCAGCAGGCGCATCACCGTCTTGTGGGCCGGGAAGCCGTCGGGCAGGCGGGTCAGCGCCGCGCCGACTTGTGACATCGTGGCCGGGTCGATCGAGGTCTTGCCGCGCTGGTACTTGCCATGCTTTTGCTTGTCGAGATGCGACCAGCGCCCGTCGAGCCAGTCGGCCTTGTTGGGGCGGTACTCCTTGCCGGCCTCGAATTCCTCGTTCATGTGCGCCTGAAACGCCGCCTTCATGTCCTCGATCTCGCCCTCGGGGATCAGGCCATCCTTGACCAGACGTTCGGTATAGAGCGACAGCGTGGTCTTTTGCTTCTTGATCTTCTTGTACATCAGCGGGTTGGTGAACATCGGCTCATCGCCTTCGTTGTGACCGAACCGGCGATAGCAGAAGATGTCGATGACAACGTCCTTGTGGAACTTCTGACGAAATTCCGTGGCCACCTTGGCGGCATGCACCACAGCTTCGGGATCGTCGCCGTTGACGTGAAAGATCGGCGCCTCGACCATCAGGGCGATGTCGGTGGGATAGGGCGACGACCGGCTGAAATGCGGCGCCGTGGTAAACCCGATCTGGTTGTTGACCACGATATGCATGGTGCCGCCGGTCTTGTGGCCCTTCAGCCCCGACAGGCCAAAGCCTTCGGCCACGACGCCCTGGCCGGCAAAGGCCGCATCGCCGTGCAGCAGGATGGGCAGAACCGCGATGCGCTCGTGATCGCTCATCTGATCCTGTTTGGCGCGGGCCTTGCCCAGAACAACCGGGTTCACCGCTTCCAGGTGCGACGGGTTCGCCGTCAGCGACAGGTGCACCGAATTGCCGTCGAATTCCCGGTCTGAAGAGGCGCCCAGATGGTATTTCACATCGCCCGATCCATCGACGTCTTCGGGTTTGAAGCTGCCGCCCTGGAATTCGTTGAAGATCGCGCGATAGGGTTTTTCCATCACGTTGGCCAAAACTGAAAGGCGGCCGCGGTGCGGCATGCCGATGGTGATCTCCTTGACGCCAAGAGCACCGCCGCGCTTGATGATCTGCTCCATTGCGGGGATCAGGCTTTCGCCGCCATCGAGGCCAAAGCGTTTGGTTCCCATGTACTTGACGTGCAGGAACTTCTCAAAGCCCTCGGCCTTGACCATCGAATTCAGAATTGCTTTGCGCCCCTCGCGGGTAAACTGCACTTCCTTGCCGAACCCTTCGATGCGCTCTTTCAGCCAACCGGCTTCTTCGGGGTTGGAAATGTGCATGTACTGCAAGGCGAAGGTGCCGCAATAGGTGCGTTTGACGATCTCCACGATCTGGCGCATCGACGCAACCTGAAGCCCCAGCACGTTGTCGATGAAGATCGGGCGATCCATGTCGGCATCGGTAAATCCGTAGCTGCGCGGATCCAGTTCGGGGTGCGGCGTCTGTTCGCGCATGCCCAGCGGATCGAGATCGGCCACCAGATGGCCGCGGATGCGGTAGGCGCGGATCAGCATCAGCGCGCGGATACTGTCGAGCACGGCGCGTTTGATCTGGTCTTCCGAAATCTTGACAGCGGCCTCGCCCGCCTTGCCCGCGATCTTGGCGGCGACGGCGCGGGTTTCGGCGGCGGGTACATCGGCGCCCCAGTCGCCGGTCAGCGCCGCGGTCAGATCGTCATCGGGTGTCGGGGGCCAGTCCTTGCGCGCCCAGGAAGGCCCCTTGGCCTCGGCCTTCACCTCGATTTCGGCATCGCCCAGTTGCCGGAAGAATTCGGCCCATGCCGCGTCGACCGCATTGGGATCGCCCGCGTATTGCGCATAGAGTTGTTCGAGGTATTCCGCGTTGTGCCCCTGCATGAAGCTGGAGGCGTGGAAAACGTCGTTGGGCGTGTGTTCGGTCATGGTATGTGCCTCTTCGGAGATCACGTTTCTGTTGGTGCGCCCGGGCCGGGGGTGCGCCACGGCCCGGACGGTTGCCGCCGGGATCAGCCTTTGGCGATGGCGGCCAGAACCGCCTCGCCCAGGGTCGCGGGGCTGTCGGCCACAACGATGCCGGCGGATTTCATCGCTTCGATCTTGCTTTCCGCGTCGCCCTTGCCGCCGGCGACGATCGCGCCGGCATGGCCCATGCGGCGGCCCGGAGGCGCGGTGCGCCCGGCGATGAAGCCGGCTGTCGGCTTCCAGCGGCCCTTCGTGCGCTCGTCGGCCAGGAATTGCGCGGCTTCCTCTTCGGCGGATCCGCCGATTTCACCGATCATGATGATGCTGGTGGTTTCCTCGTCCGCAAGGAACCATTCCAGCACGTCGATATGTTCGGTGCCCTTGATCGGGTCGCCGCCGATGCCCACCGCCGTGGATTGGCCCAGGCCGCTGTCCGAGGTCTGCTTGACCGCTTCGTAGGTCAGAGTGCCCGACCGCGAGACAACGCCGACGGATCCGCGTTTGTGGATATGGCCGGGCATGATGCCGATCTTGCAGGCGTCGGGGGTGATGACGCCGGGGCAGTTCGGCCCGATCAGCCGGCTGGACGATCCCTCAAGCGCGCGTTTGACGCGCATCATGTCCAGAACCGGGATGCCTTCGGTGATGCAGATGATCACCTCCATCTCGGCATCGATCGCTTCCAGTATGGAATCGGCGGCAAAGGGCGGCGGCACATAGATCACGCTGGCATTGGCTTCGGTGACGTGCCGGGCCTCGTGGACGGAATTGAACACCGGCAGGTCCAGATGGGTCTGGCCGCCTTTGCCAGGGGTCACGCCGCCAACCATCTTGGTGCCATAGGCGATGGCCTGTTCGGTGTGGAACGTGCCCTGTGAGCCGGTCAGCCCCTGGCAGATGACTTTGGTGTTTTCGTCGATCAATACGGCCATTTTAGGCGTCACTCCTTGGTCTGGTATCTGGATCGGTCGGGGCGGAAGGCGATCAGCCCGTATCCGTAAAAGCGGCTGCCCAACGCGGTGCGCTGGGTGGCGATGATGGCCGGGTCGGGCAGGGCGACCAGCCAGGCGTCTTCGGTGCGCCGCGGCGCGCGGTCGCGCGGCATCTGGCGGGCGGCGGGAAAGCGGTGGGCCATCCAGTCGCGAAACAGTTCGGTCTGGCCGGTGCGGGCGGCGGCGCGCACCATGCACATGTCTTCGGTCAACGCGACCGCGGGGCGGCGATCGTCGACCAAGAACAACTGACCACGCCCCGTGCGGGCCGGGCCCGTGGGCACATAGCCGAGGTCACGCAGCATCGCGCGGGTGGCCGTGCGCCCCGCAGGTCCGTCGATGCAGACGGTTTCGAACATCGACAGCAGTTGGCGCGGCGACGATTTCGGCACGGCGTTCCACGGCGCAAGGTTGGCCAATTCCGCCTTGTCGGGGGTGATGTCGCAGCCCGCCAGGACGACGGTGCAGGCCGCGGCCAGCGGCAACTGCCAGCCCGGAAGGCGCCGTTCCGCACCCGTGCCCCGGGCAGGCCAACCGGCCCGCGCCGGGTGGTGCGGCTGTGCGGCGGCGGCCTTCTGTGCGGTCCGGCCGGCCATCAGCCGCCCACCACGCGGATGGGCGCGCCGCCCGGCCCGCAGTTCAGGTCTTGGGCGCGGTCCGCACGCATGTATTGCTGGCCGATAGATGACAGGTTGGTGCAGGTCCAGGCCCCGCCCGCGGCACCGATGAACAACCCGCAACCGGCCGGCAGGGACAGCAGCGCCACCATAGCGGCGAGGCGGAGATATCGGCGGGACATGAACATAGGCTGACCTTTCAAAGCGATCCGACAGGCGGCGAGGGGTGGACGCCGGGCACGCCCGGACCCGGTGCGTGGGGGTGGGCGACCGATGCGTCGCCCGCCCGCCCGGTGTCAGCCCTTGACGGCCTGAACGATCTTTTGCGCGCCGTCCTTAAGATCATCGGCGGCAATCACGTCGAGCCCGGACGAGTTGATGATCTCCTTGCCCTGTTCGACATTCGTGCCTTCCAGGCGCACCACCAGGGGCACCTGCAATCCGACCTCGCGCACAGCGGCAACCACACCTTCGGCGATCACATCACAGCGCATGATCCCGCCGAAGATGTTGACGAGAATGCCTTTGACGTTCGGATCCGAGGTGATGATCTTGAAGGCTTCGGTGACCTTTTCCTTGGTCGCGCCGCCGCCAACATCCAGAAAGTTGGCGGGTTCGGCGCCGTACAGCTTGATGATGTCCATCGTCGCCATCGCCAGGCCCGCGCCGTTCACCATGCAGCCGATTTCGCCGTCGAGCGCGATATAGTTCAGATCGTATTTCGAAGCGGCCAGTTCCTTGGCATCTTCCTCGGTTTCGTCGCGCAGTTCGCTGATGTCGGCGTGGCGGTAGATCGCGTTGCCGTCGAACGATACCTTGGCATCCAGCACCTTCAGATCGCCGCCATCGGTCACGATCAGCGGGTTGATTTCCAGCATCTCCATGTCTTTTTCGGTGAAGGCCCTGTAGAGCAGCCCCATCAGGGCGACGCATTGCTTGACCTGCTTGCCTTCCAGACCGAGGGCAAATGCGACGCGGCGGCCGTGAAACGGCTGATAGCCGGCGGCGGGATCGACGCTGAACGACAGGATCTTCTCGGGCGTGGCGGCGGCAACCTCTTCGATGTCCATACCACCTTCGGTCGAACACACGAAGGAGATGCGGCTGGTCTGGCGGTCGACCAGCAGCGCAAGGTACATTTCCGTTTCGATGCCGGACCCGTCTTCGATGTAGATGCGGTTGACCTGCTTGCCGGCCGGGCCGGTCTGATGCGTGACCAGCGTGCGGCCCAGCATGCGCTTGGCCTCGGCGGCGGCCTCTTCGACCGATTTGGCCAGGCGCACGCCGCCTTTTTCACCGGCATCGGCCTCCTTGAACGATCCCTTGCCGCGGCCGCCGGCGTGTATCTGCGCCTTGACGACCCACAGCGGGCCGTCCATTTCGCCCGCGGCGGTCTTGGCGTCTTCGGCGCGCAGAACGACGCGCCCGTCCGACACCGGCGCCCCGTAGCTGCGAAGAAGCGCCTTGGCCTGGTATTCATGGATGTTCATGGAAAACTGTCCCGTGTGACTGCGATTTTTCCCTGTATCGCGTGACTTTCGGGCAGGAGTTAAACGCTTTTTTGACGCAGGCAGAGGTTTTGGCGGAAAAACCGACATTTGTGATCACAGGGTAAAAAAGTGTGATCACAAAATCGCGGGCGGTTTTGCCGATGTTGCGATTCGACGGTGCCTGACGGGTGCGGCTTGGCCATGCGGACCGGCAAAAACAAAGGGGCGGCCCGCCATCGCGGACCGCCCCCGTCAGTCTCCGGCGCAGAGTGCGCGGATCAGCTCAGCGAGCCATCGATCGCCTTGCACGCTTCCACGAGGCCCTTCACCGCGCCCACGGAATTGTCGAACATGGCCTGTTCGTCCTTGGTCATCTTGATGTCGATCACCTTTTCGATGCCGCCGGCACCGATCACGGTGGGCACGCCCACATACATGCCCTTCAGGCCAAGCGCGCCATCGACATAGGCCGCGCATGGCAGAACACGTTTTTGATCCTTCAGATAGCTTTCGGCCATTTCGATAGCCGATGTCGCCGGTGCATAGAACGCCGACCCGGTCTTGAGCAGGCCGACGATCTCGGCTCCGCCGTCGCGGGTGCGCTGCACGATGCTGTCCAGCTTCTCCTGCGTGGTCCAGCCCATGTCGACCAGATCGGGCAGCGGGATACCGGCCACGGTGGAATAGCGCACCAGCGGCACCATCGTATCGCCATGACCGCCCAGAACGAAGGCGGTGACGTCTTTCATCGACACGCCGAATTCGAGGCTGAGGAAATGGCGGAACCGCGCGCTGTCGAGAACCCCGGCCATGCCGCAGACCTTCGCGTGGGGCAGGCCCGAAAACTCGCGCAGCGCCCATACCATGGCGTCGAGCGGGTTGGTGATGCAGATGACAAAGGCGTCGGGTGCGTGATCGCGGATGCCTTCGCCCACGGATTTCATGACCTTCAGGTTGATGCCCAGCAGGTCGTCCCGGCTCATCCCCGGTTTGCGCGGTACACCGGCGGTGACGATGCAGACATCTGCGCCGGCGATATCGGCGTAGGACTGGGTGCCCTTGAGCGCCGCGTCAAAGCCTTCGGACGGGCCGGATTCGGCGATGTCCAGGGCTTTCCCCTCGGGCGTGCCTTCGGCGATGTCGAACAGAACGACATCTCCCAATTCCTTGATTGCTGCAAGATGGGCAAGCGTTCCGCCGATCTGACCTGCGCCGATCAGGGCGATTTTGGGTCTGGCCATGAAGTCGTCTCCGTGAAGTGATTTTCCGATTGCGTAGTGCGTTCCGGCACATGGTGCAAGGGCGCAGCAGGCCGCAGGGGGGTGTCGTCTGCGCGCGCGGGGCGGTAAGAGCAGATGATATCAGGCAAATCGCGAGGGCGGGGATGCTGACACTTGATTGGGCGTTCTTCGCTCTGGCCGGGCCGGCGGTGGTCTTTGCGGGGGTATCCAAGGCTGGCTTCGGGTCGGGCGCGGCCTTTGCCGCGGCCGCGATTCTGGCGCTGGCGGTGGAACCGGGGCTGGCGCTGGGGGTGATGCTGCCGCTGCTGATGCTGATCGACGCGGTGACGTTGCGGCCCTATTGGCGGCGGTGGAGTTGGCCGGACGCGCGGCTGTTGATCCTTGGCGGGGTGCCCGGTGTCGGGCTGGGGGCCGCTCTTTATGCGGTGGCCGACGACGATGTGATCCGGCTGCTGATCGGTGCGGTATCGGTTCTGTTCGTGCTGTGGCAGTTCGCGCAATCGCGTGGCCTGGGGCGCGGCGCCGCGCGGCGATTGCCTGATTGGGTCGGGGCCCTGGCCGGGGCGGTGGCCGGGTTCACCAGCTTTGTCAGTCATGCCGGCGGTCCGCCGGCTGCTGTCTATCTGCTGTCGCAGAAGCTGGGCAAGACCGAGTATCAGGCCACGACGGTCCTGACATTCTGGGCGCTGAACATCGTGAAGTTCGTGCCCTACGCCTTCCTGGGGCTGTTCACGGCGCAGACCGCGCTTGCCAATCTTGTGCTGGCGCCCTTTGCGCTGTTCGGCGCGTGGCTGGGGGTGCGCGCGCACAGGTTGGTGCCCGAGAAACTGTTTTTCAGGCTGACCTATGTGTTGCTTTTGGCAACCGGCGGCAAACTGATCTGGGACGCGCTGACCTGAGCGCGCCCCGTGCCGCATCAGGTGTCGTTGCCGGCCGCTGGCAGGGCTTCGGCGATTTCTTCGAAGGCCTGGCCGGATGCCATCAGGCAGGTCATCCCGCTGGGCAGCGTGACCGTGATGGTCCATGTGCCGGTTTCATCCGAGGCAAAGATCTCCATCACCGCGTTGTTCGCGCCCAGCCCGATGCCCTGCCGGGTTTCGCCATAGCCGTCGGCCAGCCGCTGCACCACGATATCACGCGGCCCGCAGTTGCGCGTGGAACTGGCGTTGGCCGAGGATACGGCGATCAGGCCCATCGTCAGCGCCAGCGCACCGGTCAGTACATTCCGTTTCATTGCGTCACCTTTCCTGTGATCGCCCCGCGCCGCCTTTCAGACAGTCGCAAAAGGCTTGCAATAGGCCAGTGGTCGAGATGCCGGATATACTGCTCGGTCGTGTCATGGCCCGTTTGACCCGCCCCTGGAGCGACATTCCGCTCCGGCCTCCCACTATAACCCTATGATCCATAAAAGCCGGGTTAACGCGGCGCGCGCGGCACGCCGGACCCGCGCGAAGACGCCAAATTCGCTGCGGCGCAGCGCATTGGCGCTTGAACCTTTTGCAAAAAAATGGCCTGTTCCGCGCAACTTTGCGTCGTATTGGAGAGACTGATGGACAGCCGCGCCCGCCCCTATCGTTCCGTTCTGTATATACCCGGGTCGAAACCCAGGGCCCTGGACAAGGCGCGCGGGCTGCCTGTGGATGCGATCATCTTCGATCTTGAAGACGCGGTTACAGCCGACGAAAAGGAAAATGCCCGCGCCACCCTGGCCGACGCGCTGAACACCGGCGGCTATGGCCAGCGGATGAAAATCATTCGGATCAACGGGTTTGACACCGCATGGGGGCGCGACGACGCCGCCGCCGTGACCGCGATGGATGCCGATGCTGTGCTGTTGCCCAAGGTGAACGGCCCCGAAGATCTGGATGCGCTGGCCGAGATCACCGGCGATCTGCCGATCTGGGCAATGATGGAGACACCGCGCGGCATGTTGGCCGCAGCACAGATTGCCGCGCATCCCCTGCTGGCCGGGATGGTCATGGGCACCAATGATCTGGCCAAGGAAATGGGCACCCGGTTCCGGGCCGACCGTCTGGGGCTGATGGCCGGGCTGGGCCTGTGCCTGCTGGCGGCCAAGGCGCATGGCGTGATCGCGGTGGACGGTGTCTACAACGCCTTCAAGGACGAAGAAGGCCTGCGCGCCGAATGTCTTCAGGGCCGCGACATGGGGTTCGACGGCAAGACGCTGATTCACCCCGCGCAGGTGGATGTGACCAACGCGGCCTTCGCGCCATCGCCGGACGAGATCGAACTGGCGCGCCGCCAGATCGCCGCTTTTGAGGAAACCGAGGCATCGGGCCAGGGTGTCGCGGTGGTGGACGGCAAGATCGTCGAAAACCTGCACGTCGTCACGGCGCGCGAAACATTGTCGAAGGCCGCGATGATCGCTGCCATGCAAACGGAGTAACCGGCCATGATCCTGCTATTGCTCGGGCTGTTCATCTGGACTGCCGCACACTACTTCAAACGTCTGATGCCAGCACAGCGCGCGGCCATGGGCAACGCCGGAAAGGGCGCGGTGGCCGTGGTGCTGGTGGTGTCGCTGGTGCTGATGATCTACGGCTACCGGACCGCCGATTACATCTTCGTCTGGACCCCGCCCACGTTCCTTGTGCATGTGAACAACACGCTGATGCTGCTGGCGCTTTGGGTTTACGGATCGAGCGCGGCCAAGGGGGCCAAGGCCTGGCCGGCCAACCGGATCCGCCATCCGCAACTGACGGCAGTCAAGATCTGGGCCCTGGCGCACCTGCTGGTGAACGGGGATCTGGCGTCGATCCTGCTGTTCGGCGGTTTGCTGGCCTGGGCGGTGGGTTCGGTGATCCTGATCAACCGGGCCGAGCCGGGCTGGACCCGGCCGGAAACCGCCGGAACGGCCACCTACGCGCGGCTCGCCCTGATCTCGCTGGTGCTTTTCGCGGTGATTTCCGCGGTCCATGTCTGGCTGGGCGTATGGCCGTTCCCGGCATGACCATGTTGTACCGCCTGCTCAGCGAAGACGACACATCGGCCTTTTGCCACAAGGTGTCGGAGGCGCTGGCCAAGGGTTGGGTCCTGCACGGCGATCCGGTCTACGCCTTCGATGCCGCGCGTGGGGTCATGCGCTGCGCGCAGGCGGTCACCAAACAGGTGGCCGTTCCCTATGCCGCCGACATGAAACTGGGAGAACAGTGATGCCCAAAACCAATCCGGGGCGCTTTTTCGAAGATTACCGCTTGGGCGAGGTGATCGCTCATGCCGTTCCACGCACGGTCAAGATGGGCGAACGCGCCCTCTACCACATGCTGTATCCGGCCCGGCACGCGCTCTATTCCTCGGATCAGTTTGCCCAATCCTGCGGATTGCCCTTTTCGCCCCTGGATGACCTGATCGCGTTTCATGTGGTGTTCGGCAAGACGGTGCCCGATGTTTCGCTGAACGCGGTTGCCAATCTGGGCTATGCCGAGGGGCGGTGGTTGGCCCCGGTCTGGCCGGGCGACACGCTGCGCGCGCAGTCCGAGGTGATCGGCCTGAGGCAGAACTCAAACGGCAAGTCGGGAGTGGTCTATGTGCGCACCCGCGGTCTGAACCAGCATGACGAGGCGGTTCTGGAATATGTCCGTTGGGTCATGGTGCGCAAGCGCGACGCCGATGTCGCGGGGCCCGAGGCCGTGATACCCGATCTGGCCGGTGCGGTGTCGGCCGGGGATCTGGTTGTTCCTGTGGGGCTGGATTTCTCGAACTATGATTTCGGCCTTGCCGGCGAGCCGCACCGGATGGGCGATTACGAGATTGGCGAGACCATCGACCATGTGGACGGCGTGACCGTGGAAGAGGCCGAACACATGATGGCCACGCGGCTGTGGCAGAACACAGCCAAGGTGCATTTCGATACCTCGGCCCGGCCCGACGGCACGCGCCTGATCTACGGCGGGCATGTGATCTCGCTGGCGCGGGCGCTGTCGTTCAACGGTCTTGCGAACGCGCAGATGGTCGTTGCGCTGAATGGTGGCGCGCATGCAAATCCCTGTCTGGCGGGCGATACGGTGCGCGCCTGGTCCGAGGTTCTGGACAAGGCCGAGACCGCGGCGCCTGGTGTCGGCGCGCTGCGGTTGCGCCTGGTCGCCACCAAGGGCGGTCCGCCCTTCGCCTTGCGTGGCGAGGACGGCAAGTACCGCCCCGAGGTGCTGCTTGATCTCGACTATTGGGCGCTTGTGCCGATGTGATGCATCTTGCGCGGCGCGCTCTGCTCTGGCTTGATGGGCTGGGCAAAGGGCGAGGCGCGGGAATGAGGATTGCGGCATTCTGTCTGATCTGGGCGTTTGCGTTGACGGGCGCGGCGCGCGCGTCGGACGAGGACGATTTCGTTGCGGCCAACCTGATCGCGATCTTCTATCACGAGATGGGCCATGCGCTTATCGATATCCTCAACCTGCCGGTTTTCGGCCAGGAGGAAGACGCGGCGGATGTCGCGTCGGTGGTGATGATCCACGAGTTCTTCGAGGAAAGCCACGCCCAGGCGCTGATGTATGATGCGGCGCTGGGGCTGTGGGCCGAGGTGCTGGGCGCCGCCGACGACGTGGCGTTCTGGGGCGTGCATGGCCCGGAGGAACAGAGGTTCTATAACGCGGTCTGCCTGTTCTATGGCGGCAACCCGGACGAAAGGGACGATTTTGCCGCCGACATGGAGCTGCCCGCACCGCGCGCCGATACCTGCGAGGACGAGTTCCAGCTGGCCTATGACAGCTGGATGACCCAGCTTGACGACGTGATCGGCCAAGGCCGTTCGATCCGGTTGGGCCGTTCGGCCACCCGAGGGCTGACCTTCGATGTCATCGCCGCCGAGATCGACGCACTGAACCGTGATTTCCGTCTGCCGCAGAGACTGACCGTGATGATCGAAGCCTGTGACGAGGCCAACGCCTTTTATGTGCCCGGCCAGACCCGGATCATCATGTGCACCGAATTCGAGGATCATCTGCGCGACATCTATCGCGGCCTCGGCAACTGAGACCGCGCGAATGTGTATAGGCGCGGATCGGGTCGTGCGGCTATGCTGATTCCATGCGTTGGCTGTTGATCCTGCTATTGTTCTTCGCGCGGCCGGTTGCTGCCTGCGATCTGGCGCTGGCGCTGGTGGTCGACGTGTCGGGATCGGTGGATGCGCGCGAATACCGGATCCAGATGGATGGCCTGGCGGCGGCGCTGCGCGATCCGGTGGTGTCCGAGGCGCTGGTGCGGGCACGCGCCGAGGTCATGCTGGTGCAATGGACCGGCGCATCGCGCCAGCGGCTGACCCTGCCCTGGACGACGATCGACAGCTTCGAGGCGGCCGACCGTTTCGCCGACGCCGTGGCCGACGACCGCCGGATCTGGCGCAACTATTCGACGGCCGTCGGCGAGGCGCTGGCCTTTGCCGCAGGCCATTTCGACGATGTGTCCTGCGGGCGGCGCATCATCGACGTGTCCGGCGACGGGCCCAACAACGAAGGTGTCGAACCGCGCCTGATTCACCCCGACCTGAAGGCGCGGGGCATAACCGTCAACGCCATCGCGATCGAGGAATCCGAATCCGACCTGACCGCCTATTTCTATGAAAACGTGATCACCGGCGCCGGCGCTTTTGTCGTCACCGCCGCGGGTTTCGAGGATTATCCGCCGCAGATTCGCCGCAAGCTCTTGCGCGAGGTGGCCCGTCAGAGCGCGCAGACCCCGGCGCCCGCGCCACGCCTTCGCAAGGTCAGGCAATAGGCCCTTTTTTGTGATCACGCCCGGCAAAACCGTGATCACAAACCATGAAAATCGGCCAGCCGCGCCAAAAAACCGCGCCTGCGGAATGTCTTGGACAATGGCGCAGCACTTCTTAATCCGTATAAAGGTCGGCATGTGCACCGAAAGGATTGATCATGGCTGACGTGAACCGCGGCAATCGCCCGCTGTCACCGCATCTGACGATATATCGCCCGCAACTGACCTCGATGACCTCGATCGTCACGCGGATCACCGGCAACGCGTTGCTGATTTCCGCGCTGCTCGTGGTCTGGTGGTTTCTGGCCGCGGCCACGTCGCCTGCGTATTTCGCCACCGCCGATGCGGTTCTGACCAGCTGGTTCGGCGATCTGGTGATGACGTTGTCGTTGTGGGGCCTGTGGTATCACACGCTGGCCGGGGTGCGGCACCTGATCTGGGACAATGCCGTGGGTCTTGACCTCGATACCGCCTACAAGCTGGGCTATGCGGTGATCGGCGGATCGGTTCTGCTGACGCTGCTGACCATCGCCGTGATCGTCTGAGGGAGGAAATGATGCGTTATCTGACAGATCGCAAACGCGCCACCGGCATGGGCAGCGCCAAGACCGGAACCGAACATTTCTGGGCCATGAAGGTCAGCTCGGTTGCGTTGCTGGTGCTGGTGCCGCTGTTCGTCTTCACCTTCGGGCCGATGCTGGGCGAACCGCACGAGGCCGTCGTCGCATATTTCGCCCGGCCGTTTCCGGCCATTGTCGCGGCGTTGACCATTCTGGTGACGTTCAAACATTTCAAGGACGGTGTTCAGGTGCTGATCGAGGACTATGTCCATGGCCTGAACCAGAAAGTGGCCATCATTCTGATGGTCTGCCTGTCCTACGCGGCAGCGGCGACCGGGCTTTTCGCCATCGCCCGCATCGCGCTTTAACGCCAGACCGGAGGAACCCTCATGGCTGCATATGAATACGAGACACACGAATACGACGTGGTGGTAGTGGGTGCCGGCGGTGCCGGGCTGCGCGCCACGCTGGGCATGGCCGAACAAGGGCTGCGCACCGCCTGCGTGACCAAGGTGTTTCCGACCCGGTCGCACACCGTCGCGGCGCAGGGTGGCATCGCCGCCTCGCTTGCCAACATGGGCCCCGACAACTGGCAATGGCACATGTACGACACCGTCAAGGGGTCGGACTGGTTGGGGGATACCGACGCGATGGAGTACCTCGCCCGCGAAGCCCCCAAGGCCGTCTACGAACTGGAACACTACGGCGTGCCGTTCAGCCGGACCGAAGAAGGCAAGATCTATCAGCGGCCGTTCGGCGGGCACACCACCGAATTCGGCGAAGGCCCGGCGGTGCAGCGCACCTGCGCCGCCGCCGACCGCACCGGCCACGCTATCCTGCACACGCTCTATGGTCAGTCGCTGAAGAACAATGCGGAATTCTACATCGAATACTTCGCGATTGATCTGATCATGTCCGACGACGGCGTCTGCCAGGGCGTTCTGTGCTGGAAGCTGGATGACGGCACGATGCACCTGTTCAGCGCAAAGATGGTCGTTCTGGCGACCGGCGGCTATGGCCGGGCCTATTTCAGCGCCACCTCGGCGCATACCTGCACCGGCGACGGCGGTGGCATGACCGCACGCGCCGGCCTGCCTCTTCAGGACATGGAATTCGTTCAGTTCCATCCCACAGGGATCTATGGCGCGGGCTGCCTGATCACCGAAGGGGCACGCGGCGAAGGCGGATATCTGACCAATTCCGAAGGCGAACGGTTCATGGAGCGCTATGCGCCTACCTACAAGGATCTGGCGCCCCGCGATTACGTCAGCCGCTGCATGACGATGGAAATTCGCGAGGGCAGGGGTGTCGGCAAGAATGGCGATCACATTCACCTGAACCTCAACCACCTGCCGCCCGAAACGCTTAAACTGCGCCTGCCGGGTATTTCGGAATCGGCGCGGGTGTTTGCCGGGGTGAACGTCAACAAGGAACCGATCCCGGTTCTGCCGACGGTTCACTACAACATGGGCGGTATCCCTACAAACTATTGGGGCGAGGTTCTGGCACCCACGGCGGACGATCCCGATCGTGTGTCGCCGGGCCTGATGGCGGTGGGCGAGGCCGGTTGTGCATCGGTTCACGGGGCCAACCGCCTGGGATCCAACTCACTCATCGATCTGGTGGTGTTCGGGCGTGCCGCCGCGATCCGGGCGGGCAAGATCGTCGATCCGGCCACCGCGGTACCAAAGCCGAACCTGAAATCCGTCGAGGCTGCTCTCGACCGGTTCGACCGGACGCGCTATGCCAAGGGCCACATGCCGACAGCGGAATTGCGGCTGGAAATGCAGCAGACGATGCAGAAGGACGCAGCGGTGTTCCGTGCCAACGACACGCTGGCCGAAGGCAAGCGGGCGATGGATGAAGTGGCGGACAAGTACAAGGATGTCGGCGTTTCGGATCGCAGCCTGGTTTGGAACTCGGACCTGATGGAAACGCTGGAACTGGCCAACCTGATCCCCAATGCCGTCGCCACGATCACCGGCGCCGAAGCCCGCAAGGAAAGCCGCGGCGCCCATGCGCACGAGGATTTCCCCGAACGTGACGACGCCAACTGGCGCAAGCATTCGCTGATCTGGTTCAAGGGCAACAAGGCCAGCCTGGGCTATCGCGGCGTCCACGAGCAGCCCCTGACCAGCCACAACGATGGCGGCATTGATCCCAAGAAGATCGCGCCCAAGCAGCGGACGTTCTGATGCTGCGCGCGCTTGGCGCAAGCCTGGCGGTCGCGGCGCTGGCGGGATGCAATGCCGCCAACGAAACGGCCAATTCCGTTGCCCGCGCCGGCGCCAAGAAGGCGGTGAATCAGGTGCTTTTCACCCAGTTCTCCGCCGTGGATTCGACAAACGTGGTGCCCTTTACCGATTGCGTGATCGACAACGCCAATGGTTACGAGATCAACCGGCTTGCCCAGAACGCGATCGGGGGCATCACATCCCAAACCGTCGGCATTGTGACCACGGTTCTCAAACGGCCCGAGACGGGCGCATGTATCGCTGGGACGGGACTTGCCCGCGCCCTCGCCTCATAGGAGACGCAAATGGTTCAGTTGACCCTGCCAAAGAACAGCCGGATCAAGACCGGCAAGACATGGCCCAAACCCGAGGGCGCAAACAACCTGCGCAAGTTCCAGATCTATCGCTGGAACCCCGATGACGGCGAAAACCCACGTGTCGACACCTATTGGGTAGATCTGGATACGTGCGGGCCGATGATCCTGGACGCGCTGATCAAGATCAAGAACGAGATCGACCCGACCCTGACGTTCCGCAGGTCGTGCCGCGAGGGGATCTGCGGATCTTGCGCAATGAACATAGACGGTATCAACACGCTGGCCTGTATCTATGGCATGGAGGAGGTGAAGGGCGATGTGAAGATCTACCCTCTGCCACATATGCCCGTGGTCAAGGATCTGATCCCCGACCTGACGCATTTCTATGCCCAGCACGCCAGCATCATGCCGTGGCTCGAGACCAAGACCAACGCGCCGGCCAAGGAATGGCGTCAGTCCGTCGAGGATCGTGAGAAGCTGGACGGGCTCTATGAATGCGTGATGTGCGCGTGCTGTTCGACGTCCTGCCCGTCGTACTGGTGGAATGGCGACCGCTATCTCGGGCCCGCCGCGCTGTTGCATGCATACCGCTGGATCATCGACAGCCGCGACGAAGGCACCGGCGAACGGCTGGACGATCTGGAAGATCCGTTCAAGCTGTACCGGTGCCACACGATCATGAACTGCGCCAAGACCTGCCCGAAGGGATTGAACCCCGCAAAGGCGATCGCCGAGATCAAGAAGCTGATGGTGGAACGCACGGTCTGATCGCCGGGAAAGGGCGCGGCGGGCGCTGGGAATGCATATTCTGGCAGGCCTGCTGATCGCTTTTGCGATCGTTGCCTGGGTCGCGCGGCGGAACAGGGCGACGCGTGGGTGCAGGTGGCGCGCCGACCGCAGCGGCGACAGAAATGGCGCGCGCCGGTTTCATTGTGTCGCCTGCGGGGCCGAAACATTCGTGCGGGGGCCGGGGGTGCCCGAGGTTTGCCTGGCCAACCGGAACTGATCGCGCGGGTTGACAACCGTGGACTCGGGGGCTGTCTGCCCCCGCGCGCCTGCGGCGCTTCCCCCGAGGATATTTCCAGCGAAAGGAAGCGGCGCGGGTTTACGCAGGCCGCAGGCCGCGCGAGAGTTCCTGGACGCGAAAGCCAGATAGCGGAGCACCCCAGATGCCACATCCCCCCGACGCCGAGGCCCGCAGGGCGGTGCGCCCCGTCATCTGCTATCCGGTCGAGAGCCTGCCGCAACCGGACATGGCCGCGCTTGAGAGGATGCGCGCGGACGATATGACGCCGATCCGCCGTTTGGAGATCGCGCCGCGAGATGCGGCAGTCTTTTCCGTGGAGGCGGGCCAGTTTTTCCGCATCGTTTCGGTTGAGGGACCACAGGTTGGCGATCTCAACCTGTGGAATGCCCATGATCTGGGCGAGCGGTTCTATTCCGGCAAGACCCGCGCCTTACACGGCACACATCTGAGCACCGGTGACCGGATGTGGAGCGGGTTTCCCTATCTGCGCCCGATGGCGACGATCACGCGGGATACGCTGGATTGGTACGGGATCGATCCTTATGGCGGGTCGGTTCACGATGTGATCGGCACCCGCTGCGATCCCTATACGCATGATCTATTGTCAGGCGGCGCGGCCTATCACAGCTGTTGTCATTCCAATCTGAGCCGGGCGTTGGCGGGACATCTCGGGGTATCGGCCAGCGCCGCCGAAACCTATGTGCATGACGTTCTGAACGTGTTCATGTGCACCGGCTTCACCCGCGACACCGGACAGTACTTCATGAAGGCCAGTCCGGTGCGGCCGGGCGACTATCTGGAGTTCTTTGCGGAAATCGATCTGTTGGGCGCGCTGAGCGCCTGCCCCGGTGGCGATTGTTCGGCTGAACACTCCAGCGATGCCGCGGCCTGCCATCCTTTGGTTGTCGAGATTTTCGCGGCTGATCCCGTGGCGCGGTCAAACTGGCGGGAACCCGCGGTGCGCGGCTACGACCGCAGCCACGGCATGTGACCGCACGCACAGGCCTTCAGCCCGGGAAGGCGGCCTGTAGCGCGATTTCGACCATGTCGGAAAAACCCTGTTCGCGGGCATCGGACGGCAAAGCCATGCCTGTCTGGAGGTGGTCGGAAACCGTCAGGATAGCCAGCGCGCGGCAGCCGTGGCGGGCGGCAAGGGTGTAGAGTTCGGCGGCTTCCATTTCCACGCCGAGGATCCCGTGGCGCACCATTTGTTCGTTGAGGTCGGCGCGTTCGTCGTAGAATGTATCGGACGAATAGATGCCACCCACATGCGTGGGGGTACCGCGGGCCTCGGCCGCGGCGACGGCATCGCGCAGCAAGGACCAGTCGGCCGCGGGGGCATAGTTCACCTCGCGGAAGATACTGCGCGAAGGATTGCCCAGTGTTGTCGCTGTCATGGCGATGATCACGTCGCGCAGCGCCACATGCGGCTGCATGGCGCCGCACGATCCAATGCGGATCAACGTGCGTGCGCCGTAGTCGCGAATCAGTTCGTTGACGTAGATTGACAGTGACGGCATGCCCATGCCGCTGCCTTGAAAGGTGACATTGTGGCCCTTCCAGGTGCCGGTGAAACCGAGCATGCCGCGCACTTCGTTCACGCGGCGCGGATTGTCGAGAAACCGTTCAGCGGCCCATTTCGCCCGGTAAGGATCGCCGGGCAAAAGAACGGTTTCGGCGATATCGCCGGGTGCGGCACCGATGTGGATGGTCATATGCGGCGCGCTTTCAGATTTCCATCTCTTCGGGTTGAACGCCCGAGGCGAGAGCGCTCTTGAACCACTCGGGTTTGCGGCCCTTGCCGGTCCAGGTCAGTTCGGGGTTTTCCGGGTGGCGATAGCGCGGCACGGACACCGCTGCACGCAATTTCGATTTCGCCGCACCGGCGGCCACTTCTGTCACGTCGGCGAGAGAGAAACCGAATTCGGCTACAGCCTGCTCGGCGGCTTTGCGCGCTTCTTTCAATTCGCGCGATTTCGCCAGAAGAATGGCCTTGTCCACATCCGCCCGCAGCTTTTCCAGGTCTTTTCGTGGCATTGAATTCAGGTCGATCGTCATTTCGCATTACTCCAGTTTGGAACTGGCGTATCGCATAAATGGAAAGCCTTTCGCAAGATGCGCTTTGAGACGCGCCAGAGCAAGAAGCGATAAAATGTGAAAACCAGAGTTGAAACGCGAACTCATTTCGCAACCTGTGGCGGAGGATCGGCAGAATACTGCCGATTTCCCGAGTGCGCACGATTTTTACTGCGCGGCAATCGCCTGTGGGTCGGCGAGGGTTACGATGTCTTTCATGATCGAATTCAATTCGAAGTCCTTGGGTGTGTAGACCTTGGCAACCCCCAGCGCCCGCAGTCTGGCCGCGTCGTCATCGGGGATGATGCCGCCGACAACGACCGGCACCTCGCCCAGTCCGGCCTCTTTCATGCGCGCGATCAGATCTTCGACCAGCGGTATGTGGCTGCCTGAGAGAATTGACAGGCCGACGACATGGGGTTTGTTGTCGAGGGCGGATTGTACCAATTCCGCCGGGGTCAGCCGGATGCCCTGGTATTCGATATCCATGCCGCAATCACGCGCGCGAAACGCGATCTGTTCGGCACCGTTCGAATGGCCGTCGAGACCGGGTTTGCCGACCAGGAATTTCAGTCGCCGCCCGAGTTTGTCGCTGACCGCGTCCACCGCGGCCCGGATATCGTCAAGACCTTCGGTCTTGTTCGATGGAGATCCCGACACGCCGGTGGGGCCCCGGTAAGTGCCGAATACGCTGCGCATTTCCTCGGCCCATTCGCCGGTTGTGGCGCCGGCTTTCGCCGCCTCGATCGACGGGCCCATGATGTTGGCACCGGATTTTGCCGCGGCGCGCAGCGCTGACAGCGCGGCGGCAACCCGGTTTGCATCGCGTTGGCCGCGCCATTCGTTCAGTCGGTCGATCTGCTCTTGCTCGACGGCCGGATCGACCACCATTATGCCACCGTCTTCGGTTTGCAGCGGTGAAGGTTCCGTGGTTGTGAAACGGTTCACGCCGACAACGGTTGTCTGGCCTGCTTCGATCAGGTTCAGCCGGTCGGCATTGCTGTCGACCAGACGGCTTTTCATATATTCGATGGCCTTCACCGCACCCCCCATCGAATCGAGATTGGCAAGCTCGGCGCGGGCCCCGGTTTTCAGTTCTTCGACCTTGGCGTCGACATTCGGATTGCCGTCGAACAGATCGCCGAATTCCAGAAGATCGGTTTCATAGGCCAATATCTGCTGCATCCGCATCGACCATTGCTGATCCCAAGGGCGCGGCAGGCCCAGGGCCTCGTTCCAGGCCGGCAACTGGACGGCGCGCGCTCTGGCTTTCTTCGATAGGGTGACGGCCAGCATTTCGATAAGAATGCGGTAGACGTTGTTTTCCGGCTGCTGTTCGGTCAGACCCAGCGAATTGACCTGCACGCCATATCGGAAACGACGGTATTTGGGATCGCTGACGCCATAGCGGGTTTCACAGATTTCGTCCCACAGATCGACAAAGGCGCGCATCTTGCACATCTCGGTCACAAATCGGATTCCGGCATTGACGAAAAACGAAATCCGCCCGACCAGCATCGGGAAATCCTCATCGGGAACCTGGCCCTTCAACCCGTCCAGAACGGCCTGTGCGGTGGCGAGGGCAAACGCCAGTTCCTGTTCGGGCGTGGCACCGGCCTCTTGCAGATGGTATGAACAGACGTTCATCGGGTTCCATTTGGGCACATTGGTGTAGCAATAGGCCGCCACGTCGGTGATCAGTTTCAGCGAGGGTTCCGGCGGCAAAACGTAGGTGCCGCGGCTGAGGTATTCCTTTATGATGTCGTTCTGCACCGTGCCCTGCAAAGCAGCCACATCGACGCCCTGTTCTTCGGCCACGGCGATATAGAGCGCCAGAAGCCAGGGCGCGGTGGCGTTGATCGTCATCGACGTGTTCATCTGGTCGAGAGGGATCTGATCGAACAGCGTCCGCATGTCGCCGAGATGGCAGATCGGCACGCCGACCTTGCCCACTTCGCCGCGGGCCAGGACATGGTCGCTGTCATATCCGGTCTGGGTGGGCAGGTCGAAGGCCACCGAAAGGCCGGTCTGGCCCTTGGCCAGGTTGCCGCGATACAGTGTGTTCGATGCCTTGGCCGTCGAATGGCCGGCATAGGTGCGGATCAGCCAGGGGCGGTCTTTCTGAATTTCGGTCATGGAAGCCTCATCAACTTGGTCGATAATTATATTTCGCTGGGTTGGTCTAAATAGCAATTTTCTGCTGATGTCAATTCGCCGCATCGCGGCATAGGGCAAAGTGTTGCGGCGATTGTGCGCCGTGGGGTTTGGTGCCAACGTAGCGCCATGTTTCAGACGCTGGAAATCCCTGTTTGGCTGTTCGTTCTGATCGTCCTGTTCGCGGCGGTCACCTTTGCGTCGCACTTTCTCTTTCCGTCGGTGCGCTGGTTTTTCCGGCGGCGTCTGGAACGTGTGGTGGCGCGGCTGAACACCCGGCTGGAACGTCCGATCCAGCCGTTCAAGCTGGCGCGGCGCTATGACATGATCCAGCGGCTGATCTACGATCCGCAGGTCGGGCGTGCCATTGCCGAACACGCGCAGGCCGAAGGCATCCCGGAAAACGTCGCTTTCGAACAGGCCACCCGCTATGCCCGCGAGATCGTTCCTTCGTTTTCCGCGTCTGCCTATTTCGGTGTGGCGATCCGGCTGGCGCGCTGGCTCAGCAATGCGCTGTACCGCGTGCGCCTTGGCCATCACGACGAGGCGGCGCTGAAGGCGATAGATCCGCGCGCGACGGTTGTGTTCGTGATCAATCACCGCAGCAACATGGATTATGTTCTGGTCACATATCTGGCGGCGGAACGCTCGGCCTTGTCCTATGCGGTGGGCGAATGGGCGCGGGTCTGGCCGCTCAGCCGGTTGATCCGGGCGATGGGTGCATATTTCATCCGCCGTCGGTCGCGCAACGAACTCTACCGCAAGGTTCTGGCGCGGTATGTGCGCCTGGCCACGGATGGCGGCGTGACACAGGCCATGTTCCCCGAGGGCGGGCTGAGCCTGACCGGCGCGGTCATGCCGGCCAAGCTGGGGCTGCTGAAGTATATCGCAGAAGATTTCGACCCCGCCGGCCGGGACATCGTTTTCGTGCCGGTCGCGCTGAACTATGACCGCGTGCTCGAGGATCGGATCCTGATCGCGGCGGGCCGCGCCGGTGAACGGCGTTTCGACGCCAGCGTCCGGGCGATCATCCTTGCGGTTCTGAAGCAACTGTGGCTTCGGATCACCGGGCGCTTCAACAGGTTCGGCTATGCCGCCGTCAGTTTCGGCCATCCGCTTTCGCTGGCCGAAGCGGTCGCCGGCGGGCACGGCACGACGCGCGCTCTGGGGCGCGAACTGATGCGGCGTATCGCTGCCATCGTTCCGGTCCTGCCTGTGCCGCTGGTGGCGTGGATCATGGAACGCGACAGGTCGGTCACCCGTGCCGAGCTGGAAATCGCCTTTGGCGCGGCGCTGCGCCAGCTTGAAGGGTCGCATGTCCATGTTCCGCGCGAGAACCGGGATTACGGGGTCGAGGTCGGGCTGCGCAACCTGTTGCGTCGCGGGCTGGTCAGCGAAGATGCCGATGGCCGGTTTCATGTGGTTCCCGCCGAAGCCGAGGTGCTGGCGTATTACGCCAATTCGATCCGCCATCTCCTTCCGGCCTCGGAGCCTGCGGCGCTCGGCTGAGGGTTTCGCAGGCGCGGCATGTTTTTCTGCAACTGCTGGGTTATAAAGTTGCAAGAATCGCCATTCAGGTGTTGCAATGTTGCGCGCGGGCAAATATCTGGTCCGTCAGAAGCGCGACCGTGCGTCGCGGCACCGATGACGCTTTTTTCAGGAGACGCCCGATGGCCCTAGATACCAACACCGGCATTGCCAGCTACGAAGCCCCCGAGAAAGACCTCTATGAGGTCGGTGAGATGCCGCCGATGGGCTATGTTCCGAAACAGATGTACGCTTGGGCGATCCGCCGCGAACGACACGGCGAACCCGACACGGCGATGGTGCAGGAGGTGGTCGATGTGCCGTCGCTGGACAGCAACGAAGTGCTGGTGCTGGTGATGGCCGCGGGTGTGAACTATAATGGCGTCTGGGCGGCACTGGGCCAGCCGATCAGCCCCTTCGACGGTCACAAGCAGCCCTATCACATCGCCGGTTCGGATGCGGCGGGCATCGTCTGGGCGGTTGGTGAAAAGGTTACGCGCTGGAAGGTCGGCGATGAGGTCGTGATCCATTGCAACCAGGACGACGGCGACGACGAGGAGTGCAACGGCGGCGACCCGATGTATTCGCCCAGCCAGCGGATCTGGGGCTATGAAACGCCCGACGGGTCGTTCGGGCAGTTCACGCGGGTGCAAAGCCAGCAGTTGATGCCGCGCCCCAAGCACCTGACGTGGGAGGAAAGCGCTTGCTACACCCTCACGCTGGCCACGGCCTACCGTATGCTTTTTGGTCATGCACCGCATGATCTGAAGCCGGGCCAGAACGTTCTGGTCTGGGGCGCCTCGGGAGGCCTGGGCTCTTATGCGATCCAGTTGATCAACACCGCCGGCGCCAATGCGATCGGCGTGATCAGCGACGAAAGCAAGCGCGATTTTGTGATGGGCCTGGGGGCCAAAGGCGTGCTGAACCGCAAGGATTTCAATTGCTGGGGTCAGATGCCCACGGTCAACACCCCCGAATACGCCGACTGGTTCAAGGAAGCGCGCAAGTTCGGCAAGGCGATCTGGGACATCACCGGCAAGGGCGTGAATGTCGACATGGTGTTCGAGCACCCCGGCGAGAGCACCTTCCCGGTTTCCACCTTCGTGTGCAAGAAGGGCGGCATGGTCGTGATTTGCGCGGGCACCACCGGATTCAACTGCACCTTCGACGTGCGCTACATGTGGATGCACCAGAAACGCCTTCAGGGCAGCCACTTTGCGCATCTCAAACAGGCCAGCGCGGCCAACCAGCTGATGGTCGAACGGCGTCTTGATCCGTGCATGTCCGAGGTGTTCACCTGGGCCGACCTGCCGCAGGCGCACATGAAGATGCTGCGCAACGAACACAAACCCGGCAACATGGCGGTTCTGGTGCAATCGCCGCGCACCGGGCTGCGGACACTGGAAGACGCGGTAGAGATCGGCGGCTAGGCCGATCCTTCACACGCTTTGATGCCGAATCACCCGCAGGCGGTCTGCCGACCTCTGCGGGTGATGCCGTTTTCGGGCGGCAGGCATGATTTCAAACACTTGCCGTTGCCTTGCCCCGCCATTTCTGGGGAGTGCAAACCGGCGAATACCTAACGATCCGCCCTTCTGCTAAGCTTGTGTTAATCCTTCGTTAACCTTTTGGGAGTGACTCTGAGCATGAAACACGACTGGATGATGGATGTCCTCGCGGATCTGAAAACCTACGCCCTTGCCAACGGTCTGCCGGATGTCGCGGACCATCTCGAAGGTGTCAGGCACAGCGTTCTGCGCGAGACGTCCCTGGCAACGGACGGATACGGCGCGCATGTTGGATCAGGGCAGTTTGAACGGCATCCTGAAGGATCTGGAAACCGCAACCGCGCTTGAAGGATTGCAGATCGCGACCGAAGCGCTCAGCGCGCATTTCGGTGTCGATCATGTGGTCTATCACTGGGTCGACAGCCGCGGCGATCAATACGGCTGCGGCACCTACTCCGAAGCCTGGAAGAAACGCTATCTCGATCAGAATTACCTGCGCGTCGACCCGGTGATCGCGGGCTGCTACCAGAGGTTCCACCCGGTCGACTGGAAGCAACTGGACTGGACCGGAAAGCCGGCCCGCGCCTTTCTGGCCGAGGCGATCGCATATGGCGTCGGCAATCAGGGGTATTCGGTGCCGGTGCGTGGTCCCGTCGGCCAGTTCGCCCTTTTCACCGTCAGCACCAATTGCAGCGATGACAAATGGCGCGCGTTCACCGAAGACAACAGCCGTGACCTGATCCTGATCGCGCACTACTTCAACCGCAAGGCGCTGGCATTCGAACCGGACCGGAGCGAGGAACAGGCGCAGGCCCTGTCGCCCCGCGAAACCGATGCGATCACCCTGATCGCCCTTGGCTACAGCCGTGCGCAGGTTGCCGAGGCGCTTGCGATTTCCGAGCACACTCTGCGCGTCTACATCGAAAGCGCGCGGTTCAAGCTGGGGGCGACGAACACCACCCACGCGGTGGCCCGTGCGCTGAGCCGGGGCCTGATCGTGGTCTGACCGGGAAGGTGCCGGCCCTGAGAACGCACATTCGTTAACGCAGCGTGCGCAAGCGTCGCCAGATCGCAACCTTTGCGCCCTCAATCTGTCCGTGTTTCCGACAGATGAGGGTATTCATGCTTCGCTACGTCTACGCACAGGATCTGCACACCGTGCCCGAACTGGCACACTCCATGTTTCAGGACCGGGCGGATCAGTTCCGCGACCGTCTGGGATGGCCGGTGGACGTGTCCGACGAAGGGGCCGAACGCGACAGCTATGACGATCTGAACCCGCTCTATGTGATCTGGGAAAAGCCCGACGGCGGGCATGGCGGTTCGATGCGGTTTCTGCCGACGACCGGCCCGGTGATGGTGAACGATGTCTTTGGCGACATGATCGGCGGTGGGCCGATCCGCAGCCCGCTGATCTGGGAATGTACCCGGTTCTGCCTGTCGCGCGGTGCCGACCGGCGGGTTGCCGCGGCGCTTATGCTGGCGGGCGGCGAGATCATGGACCGTTTCCGGCTGACCAGTTTCGTAGGCGTGTTCGATGCGCGGATGGTGCGCGTCTACCGCGCCATCGGCGCATCGCCCGAAGTGCTGGGAAGCCGCGGCACCGGCCATGACCGGATCAGCGTGGGCCTCTGGCACCAGACGCCGGAAGCCCGCGCGCGGGTGGGTGCACGCGCGGGCATCAGCGACGCGCAATCGGCCGCCTGGTTCGCCCGCGCCTTTGGCGGCGATACCGAACGGGACTATGCGCTTTCCGCCTGAACCGGCGGAAAGCGCGATGCGGTCTCTGGTGAATGGGGCCGTGCGGCGGTAGGGTCGCGCGCATGACACAACCTGCGCTGACCTTCTCCGATGATCAGGCCCAAGCCTTCGACAGCGTGACCCGGATGTTGCGCGACGCAGGCGTCGATCTGCATGAAAGCCTGATCACACCGCCGCGCGGCAAGGGGGGCCATGTCATGGCTCTCATCGGCAAGGCGGGTTCCGGCAAGACCCTGCTTCTGGCCGAACTCTACCGTGCCCTGCAAGAGGCCGGTGTCGAGGTCGTGTCGGGCGATTATGAAAGCCGCCGCCGCCGCGATGACAAACGCACGCTGGCCATTCTTGCGCCGACGAACAAGGCGGCCAGCGTGCTGCGTTTGCGCGGGGTGCCGGCCACCACCATTCACCGCATCCTTTATACACCGGTCTACGACCCCGAGTACGAACGCATCGCCGAATGGCTGGCCGGCAATGGTGAACGCCCGGTGATCGAAGGCCTGACCGATCTGGCACTCGACCGGGCGGCGGCCTTCTATGCCGGCAACAAGTCCATACCGGGTGCTTTGGCCGCGGCGGGGCTGCGCGGGTCGGATTTCATCACCGGATGGAAACGCCGCGAAGAGCCGCTGGACATCGGGTTCGTCGACGAAGCGTCGATGCTGGACGACCGCCAGTTCGAGGATCTCAAGGAGATTTTCCCAAACCTGCTGCTGTTCGGCGATCCCGCCCAGCTGGCGCCGGTGAATCAGTCGGGCACGATGGTGTTCGATCGGTTGCCCGAAGCCGCCAAGCTGACGCTCAGCCGGGTGCATCGGCAGGACGCGGGCAACCCGATCCTCGATCTGGCACATGCGCTGGCCGATCCCGATCTTGAATTCCACACCTTTGAAAAGATGGTCGAAGACACCGCCCGCCGTGATGATCGCGTTGTCTGGGGCCAGCGTGTCGAAGTCGATCTGATGGCGCGCTCGCCGGTTCTGGTCTGGCGCAATGCCACGCGCATCCGGCTGATCCACGCGTTTCGCAATGTCTATGGTGCGCCGGAAGATGCGCTGCTGGAAGGTGAGCCGCTGATTTGCGACGGTCTGGAACTGCCGCTGAAACATCGCAAGAAGCGCCTGGATCTCGAAGCGCGAGGCCTGATCAAGGGGGCGCAGGTTGTTTATCTGGGGCCGGGCAGCAAACCGGGTTTTTCGCGTCTGCATGTCATGGGGGCCGAAGATCCGCGCGTCAGCGCAGCTTCGATCGTCAAGATCGAAAAACCCGACGAGGAAGAGCCGTTCATCCCCTTCGCGGCCCGTATGGGGGCGACCTTCCTGCATGGTGCCGCCGTCACGATCCACAAGGCGCAGGGCAGCCAGTGGGACACCGTTCAGGTGTTCGCGCCGGATCTGTTCGTCGCCGCCCGCATGGGCCGCACGGAAGCCGGCCAGCCGTTGTGGAAACGGCTGGCCTATGTGGCGATCACCCGGGCCCAGGAAAGGCTGATCTGGGTGGTGCGCAACCGTTTGTCAAAACCCGTCGCGGCCCTGCGGATCGACGATCTGCGCAGCCTGCCCGCCGCCCCCCTGTCCCTGGAGGCCGAAGACCCATGAAATCGATACTCATCACCGGTGCCAGCAGTGGCATAGGGCAGGCCACGGCCCAGCTTTTCGCCACGCATGGCTGGTGTGTCGGCGCTTTGGCGCGTCGTCCCGGCCCGTTGCAGGAGATGGCCGCACAGCATGACGCGATCATTCCGCTGGTCGCCGATGTCACCGACGCGGATGCCATTAACGCGGCAGTCGAACGGTTCGCCGGCGAGGCGGGGCACCTGGACGTGCTGTTCAACAACGCGGGGATTTTCACCCCGGCGGCGCCGATTGATGAAATCCCGGTGGGCGATTGGCTGAATGCGGTGAATGTCAACCTGACGGGCATGTTCCTGGCGGCAAGGGCAGCCTTCGGCGTGATGCGCCGCCAGCGCCCCCAGGGCGGGCGGATCATCAACAACGGGTCGATTTCCGCACATGTGCCTCGGCCCGGATCGGTGACATACACCGCCACCAAACACGGTGTTACCGGGCTGACCCGCACGATCTCGCTGGACGGTCGGCCTTATGACATCGCCTGTGGCCAGATCGACATAGGCAATGCGGAAACCCCGATGGTGACCGCGCTGAACGACAGGCTGCGGGCCGCGGACGAAGATCCCCAACCGACAATGGATGTGGCCGACGCGGCCGCTTCGGTGCTGCACATGGCCAACCTGCCGTTGCGGGCCAACGTTCAGTTCATGACGGTGATGGCGACGAAGATGCCCTATATCGGGCGCGGCTAGCTGTCGCGCAGCAGACGGAACGCCGCCGAAGCGCCCCAACCGGCGGCAATGGCGATGGCCAGCGACATCAACCCATAGATCAGCGGCTGTTCTCGCGACAAGGCATAGAGCCAACGCTCGAGCCCGACCTTGCGCACATCGATCACCGTCTCATAGTGAGAGATCACCGCGCCGTCACGGGTCAGGAAGATCCGCGTGGCGTAATCGCCTTCTGTCAGATTGGCCGGCAGCGAAATTTCGGTCCGGAACAGGGTCTGTTGATCGACGGCGACATTGCCCTCGAGAGTCTGGTACAGGTCCGCGTTCTCGCGGATGCGGATCACCGCTTCGGTGAAGGCGTCGGCATCGGTGATCTCGTCGGGGGCGCCGATTGACCGGATCGCCCGGTGAATCCCGATGCGGTGTCGCAGATCGTCGGTGTCGCGCAGAACATCGTCCAGTGGCCCGCTGGACGCGACGGCATAGAAGCTGGGCGCCGCATCCACCTCGAGAGCGTCGGTGTTCACCCAGATCCCGAACCGGTTCTGCTTGCGACGGACCATCACCGGCAGCGACGGGCCGGCCACGGTGATCACAACCTCGAGAGGCGGGCCTTCGGGAATCGCGGTTTCGCGTTTGACGGCGCCAAAGATGAAGATGTCAGAGCCGTCGAACCGCGTGGTTATGGCAACTTCGGCCTTGGACAGGCCCAGAACCACCTCCTCGGATTGCACCAGCGCAGGCCAGAGCAACAGGAATGCCAACAGCCACCGCCCGCGCATCAGTGTCCTCCTGCCGGCCCGAGCGAATAAAGCTCGGAAGGTTGCAAAAGCAGATCCAGCGCCAGTTTGCCACAGACCGCCAGCACCATGATGGCCAGCAGGATACGCAGTTGTTCGGCCTTCATGTGTACGCCGATGCGGGTGCCGATCTGGGCCCCGACCACGCCACCGATCAGCAGCAGCACCGCCAGAACGATATCGACGGTATAGTTCGTGGTCGCATGAAGCAGGGTGGTGAATCCCGTCACGAAAATGATCTGAAACAGCGAAGTCCCGACCACGACCTTTGTGGGCATGCCCAGCAGGTAGATCATCGCCGGTACCATGATGAAACCGCCGCCAACACCCATGATCGCCGCCAGAACGCCAACCACAAGGCCCACGAGCAGCGGCGGAATCACCGAGATGTAAAGGCCCGACACCCGGAACCGCATCTTGAACGGCAGGCCGTGAATCCAGTTGTGTTTCTTGCGCTGGATCGGCTTGCCAGACTTGGTCTTGCGGATTGCGTTCAGCGATTCCACGAACATCAGCGCACCGATCACGCCAAGAAAGACCACATAGCACAGGCGCACCAGCAGATCGACCTGGCCCAGCGCCTTGAGATAGTTGAACAGCAGCACGCCCAGCGCGGCGCCGATCAGGCCGCCGATCAGCAGCACCGTTCCCATGCGCAGATCGACTGTCTTTCGTCGGAAATGCGCCAGAACCCCGGAAAACGACGAAGCGACGATCTGGTTCGCCTCGGTCGCTACGGCCACCGCCGGGGGGATACCGATGAAGAACAGCAGCGGTGTCATCAGGAAACCGCCGCCCACCCCGAACATCCCGGACAGCACCCCGACCATGCCACCCAGCCCCAGCAGCAGGAAGGCGTTGACCGATACTTCGGCGATGGGAAGGTAGATCTGCATTCACACTCCAGCGGTCGCGCGAAGCTATGTTACGGCTTGCATCCACCAATGCGGCGGCAGACCGGCGTCCGTCAAGGGCTATGTCGGATTATCTTTCCTTCACATACGGTTCTCCGCCGGCGCGTGGCGGAATCGCCTTGCCCACGAAGCCGGCCAGGATCACCACCGTCAGGATATAGGGCAGGGCGTCCATCGCCTGCACCGGGATGACGATCCCGCCCAGATCGATGTTCTGGTAGCGCAGCGCGATGGCCTGAAGAAACCCGAACAGCAAACAGGCATAAAGCGCGTGCCAGGGCCGCCATTTCGCAAAGATCAGCGCCGCAAGCGCAATGAAACCGCGCCCGGCTGTCATGTCCTTTACGAACCCGGCCTGCAAAGCCGTGGCCAGGTAGGCGCCGGCGATCCCGCACAGCACGCCACAGATCGCCACGGCCGCAAAGCGCAGCCCGACAACCGACACTCCTGCGGTATCCACCGCCGCCGGGTTTTCACCCACCGCGCGCAAACGCAGCCCGAACCGCGTCCGGAACAGGATCCACCATGTGGCGGGCACCGCCAGAAACGCAATGTAAACCAGAACCGAATGGCCCGACAGCAGTTCCGAATAGATCGGGCCGATCACCGGCACCTTTGCCACGGCATCCGCGAAGGGCAGGGTGATCGGGGCGAATCGGGCCCCGCCCATCAATGAAGGCGTCCGCCCGCCCTGGCTGAACCAGTCCTGCGCGATCAGAACCGTCAGACCCGCCGCGAGAAAGTTGATCGCCACCCCCGAGATCAGTTGATTGCCCCGGAAGGTGATGGATGCCAGCCCGTGCAGACCGCTCAGAACCATCGACGCGGCGATCCCCGCCAGCAGGCCCAACCAGACCGACCCGGAAACCGCCGCAACCGCCGCTGAAAAGAAGGCTGCGGCCAGCATCTTGCCCTCGAGGCCGATGTCGAAAATGCCGGCACGTTCGCTGAACAGCCCCGCCAGACAGGCCAGAAGCAGCGGTGTCGCCAGCCGCACCGTGCTGTCGAGCACCTGTATCACGGTCAGGAAATCCATCACGCTCTCCTTTTGCGCAGCCGCAGAAACAGCGCTTCAAGCGGCATACGCACCATGTTGTCCAGTGCCCCGGTGAACAGGATCACCAGCGCCTGGATCACCACGATCAGTTCGCGCGGAATCGATGTCCAGAGTGCAAGCTCGGCACCGCCCTGATAGAGAAACCCGAAGAGAATCGCGGCCAGGAAAACGCCGAACGGATGGCTGCGCCCCATCAGGGCGACCGCGATCCCGATGAAACCCGCGCCTTCTGTGGCATTCAGCACCAGACGTTCGGCCTCGCCCATGACGTTGTTGATGGCCATCATGCCGGCCAGCGCCCCCGAGATGATCATCGCGATCATGGTGATCTTGAACGGTGATATCCCGGCATAGAGAGCGCCCGTTTCCGAGTGGCCGTAGGCGCGGATCTCATAGCCCAGACGCGTCCGCCAGATCAGCAGCCACACCAACAGGCAGGCCAGCAGCGCGACCAGAAGGCTCACATTGGCCGGCGCCGCCTTGGAAAACGCGATGCCGAAGGGCGCCAGCATCTCGTGCAGGGTGGGCAGATGCACCGCTTCGGGAAACCGTGCCGATGCCGGATCCATGCTGCCCGCGGGCCGCAGCAGATTGACCAGCACATAGTTCAGAACCGCCGCTGCGATGAAATTGAACATGATCGTCGTGATCACGATGTGGCTGCCGCGCCGGGCCTGAAGATAGGCGGGCACCGCCGCCCAGACCGCCCCGAACAGCGCCGCGCCGGCGACCGCGAAAATCAGCGCGAAAGACCAGTGCGGCCAAGGCACATAGAGCGCCACGAGAGCAACGCCCAGACCGCCCAGCATCGCCTGGCCCTCGCCACCGATATTGAACAGACGCGCATGGAAAGCCACCGCGACGGCGAGGCCCGTGAACATGAAATTGGTGGCATAATACAGCGTGTAGCCCCAGCCATAGGTCGATCCCAGCGCCCCGTCGACCATCAGCCGCACCGCCGCGACCGGGTCTTCTCCGATGGCCAGGATCACCACAGCCGAGATCGCCGCGGCAAGGATCAGCGAAATCAGCGGAATAAGGACCACATCGGCCCAGCGCGGCATCTTCTCCATCTCAGGGTCCGATCCGCCGGCACCGCCGGCCCAAGGCGCAGGGCCGGGCGGGGCCGGCAAGAAAAGCTGTCGGGTTTCGATGCATTGCGCGCTCCACTCAGTTCACCGCCGCCAGGGGATCGCTCTGGCCCGATACGCCCGCCATCAGCAGCCCCAGTTCCTTTTCATCGGTTTCACCGGGCAGCCGTTCGCCCATGATGTGCCCGTCGAACATCACCGCCACCCTGTCGGACAGCGACAGGATTTCTTCAAGTTCGACCGATACCAGAAGGATCGCCTTGCCCTGATCGCGCAGGGCCATGATCTGCTTGTGAATGAATTCGATCGCGCCGATATCCACGCCGCGCGTGGGCTGCCCGATCAGCAGCAGATCGGGATTGCGTTCGATTTCCCGCGCCACGACGATCTTCTGCTGATTGCCGCCGGAAAAATTCCGCGCGGTCTGCCAGCCATTGGCCGGCCGGATGTCGAATTTTTCGATCTTCGCATCGGTATCGGCACGCAGCGCGGCGTTGTTCATCAGCACGCCGGACCGGTAGGCGGGATCGTGATGATAGCCGAAGGCGACGTTTTCCCAGGCATGGAAATCCATGATCAGGCCTTCCCGCTGGCGATCTTCGGGGACATGCGCGATGCCCCGGTTGCGGCGCCCCCGCCCGTCCGCGTGCGGCCCGGCCAGGTCCAGCGGCGCGCCGTTCAGCAGCACCGCGCCCTTGCCGCCGCGCATGCCGCCCAGAAGTTCCAGCAGCTCGGACTGGCCGTTGCCGGCCACACCGGCAATCCCGACGATCTCGCCGGCGCGCACCGTCAGGTCGATGCCCTTCACCCGCTCTACGCCCTTTTCGTCGCTCACATGCAGGCCGCGGATTTCCAGAACCGTGGCGCCGGGCCGGGCCGGAGTCTTGTCGACGCGCAGCAAAACCTTGCGCCCGACCATCAGTTCGGCCAGTTCCGCGGGGCTGGTTTCGCTGGTGCGCACCGTCGCTGTCATCTCGCCGCGCCGCATCACGCTGACGGTGTCGGTTATGTCCATGATCTCGCGCAGCTTGTGGGTGATCAGAACGATGGTCTTGCCCTCTGCGCGCAGCCTGTCGAGAATGCGGAACAACTGATCCGCCTCGGACGGCGTCAGCACCCCGGTGGGTTCGTCCAGAATCAGGATGTCCGCCTGCCGGTACAGCGCCTTCAGGATCTCGACGCGCTGCTGCATCCCAACCCCGAGATCCTCGATCACCGCGTCAGGATCGACGTTGAGGCCATATTCAGACGCAAGGTCCAGAAGACTGCGCCGCGCCTTCGCCAGCGACGGGCGCAACAGCCACCCTTCCTCGGCTCCCAGAACGATGTTTTCCAAAACGGTGAAGTTTTCCACCAGCTTGAAGTGTTGAAACACCATCCCGATGCCCGCCGCGATGGCTGCCTGGCTATCGGGGATTTCGGTCTTGCGGCCGGCGATGAAAATCTCGCCTTTGTCGGCCTTGTAAAAGCCGTAGAGAATGGACATCAGCGTGCTTTTGCCGGCGCCGTTTTCACCGATGATGCCGTGGATCGTGCCCGGCATCACGCGGATCGAGATGTCCTTGTTGGCCTGCACGGGACCAAAGGATTTTGAAATCCCGCGCAGTTCGATTGCCGGAGCGGCGCTGGTGTGCCGCTCCGGCCCGGAGCTTGCCGACATGCTCAGAAATCCAGAGCCGGGCAGCTGTCGTTGGTGTAATAGGCGGCCACTTCCAGTTCGCCCGAGATGATCTTGGCGCGCGCCTCGTCCACCATCGCCTGCATTTCGGCGCTCACCAGCGACGCGTTGTTCTCATCCAGGGCATAGCCCACGCCTTCTTCCGCCAGGCCCAGAACGAAGACGCCGGTTTCAACCGCTTCACCGGCCTTCATCGCGTCATAGACAGCGACATCCACACGCTTCAGCATGGATGTCAGAACCTTGCCGGGGTGCAGGTGGTTCTGGTTGCTGTCCACGCCGATCGAAAGGATGCCTTCGTCGGCGGCCGTTTGCAGAACGCCCACGCCGGTGCCACCGGCCGCGGCATAGATCACGTCGGCGCCCTGGCTGATCTGCGATTTGGTCAGTTCCGAACCCTTGACCGGGTCGTTCCAAGCCGAAGGTGTGGTGCCCGTCATGTTGGCGACGATGGTCGCATCGGGGTTCACCGCCTTCACACCCTGCGCATAGCCGCAGCCGAAATGTCGGATCAGCGGAATGTCCATGCCACCGATGAAGCCCACGGTGTCGCTTTCGGATGCCATCGCGGCCATCATGCCCACCAGATACGATCCCTCGTGTTCGGCAAATCCGATCTGCCGGATGTTGGGAGCGTCCAGCCATGTCACGTCGATCGCGACGAATTTGGTGTCGGGGTAATCGGGGGCGACGGCGCTCAGCGGATCGGCCATGGCAAAGCCCATCGTGATCACCGGGTTCGCGCCGGCTTCGGCAAAGCGGCGCAGCGCCTGTTCGCGCTGGGCTTCGGATTGCAGTTCGATCTCGCGGTAGGTGCCGCCGGTTTCATCGGCCCAGCGTTGCGCGCCGTTGTGCGCGGCCTCGTTGAAGGATTTGTCGAACTTGCCGCCCAGGTCGAAGATCAGGGCGGGTTCGGCGAGGGCCGCGCCAGCGCTCAGTGCGAGGCCGGCGGCAGCGCCGAGAAGTTTGGTCATCAGGGTCATGGAAGTCTCCCGGTTGGTTTTTTGTTTTGCGGCGGCACGGTGCTGGGTGCCGTCCGGTCAATCGATCAGATCGTTGAGATCAACAGAATAAGGCCGCAGGTGCCAATGAGGGTCAATAGCAAACTGGGTCGCGGAGCGCCGATTGGGTGGCTAACCCGGGGTCAGGGAACGCGACATCAGCAGCGCGTCGATTCCGCCGTCGTAATAGCCCGCGCGACAGCCGGTCACGGCATAGCCGCAGCCAGCATAGAGCGCGCGCGCCGGCGCGTTGTCGCGCGCCACTTCCAGGTAGGCGCGGGCGGCGCCAGCATCGCGCGCGCGGTCGTGCCATGCGGCCATCAGCCCGCGCGCGATGCCGCGTTTGCGCCACGCGCGGTGCACCACGATTGTCAGCAGTTCGGCCTCGTCCAGCACGCAGCGCACAACCGCGAAACCGTGGGTG
The DNA here is from genome assembly GCA_024742705.1 of Paracoccaceae bacterium. Classification (GTDB taxonomy): domain Bacteria; phylum Pseudomonadota; class Alphaproteobacteria; order Rhodobacterales; family Rhodobacteraceae; genus JANSXZ01. Next base: position 123,213 of record JANSXZ010000001.1, read on the forward strand.
TCGCCGACGTGAAACGTGGTGTCGGCGCGCAGCAGCCCGGCGAATTCGGCGGCCGTCCAGGGGCGGCCCGCGTCATAGGCCGCAAGGTGCAGCCTGGCCATGTCGTCGGGTGTCATCCGTCCAGCATGACCGGCGGCAGATCGCGCGCCGGTGCGGCATCCGCGGCGCGGACATACAGCGGCACCGGCGGCGCGTGACCATCGCCCTGGTGCCGGGCGGCCGCGATCCGTGCGATCGCACGGACCAGATCGGCGGTTTCGGGCTGTGGCAGGAAGCGGCCGGTCTGATCTTCGGCGGCGGCCATGAAAGGGCCTGACGCGCCCATCAGATAGATCTGGCCGCGAGGCGCCGGCACACAGACGGCGGTGCCCGGCGGATGGCCCAGCGCGCGGGCTTCAAACCCGTTCACACCGATCACCGGCACACCCAGCCCAAGGCCAAGCCCCCGCGCGGCGGCCACCGCCACGCGGATACCGGTGAAATTGCCCGGACCAACGCCGACCCCCAGCGCCGACAGATCGCGCCAGCCCACCGAACCGCGCGCCAGCATCGCCTCGAGCATCGGCATCAGCCGCTCGGCCTGGCCGCGCGTCATCGGTTCGACCCGGGTGTCGATGATCCGGTCCGCGCACAACAAAGCGGCCGCGCAATGCGCGGCCGATGTATCGAAAGCAAGGATCAGGGGGTCAGACCGCGACAGGGCGCACCTCGGTCACTTCGGGGATGTAATGGCGCAGCAGGTTTTCGATGCCCATTTTCAGCGTCAGCGTAGACGAAGGACAACCGGCGCAGGCGCCTTGCATGTGCAGGTACACAACGCCGCGGTCAAAGCCGTGGAACGTGATGTCGCCGCCATCCTGGGCGACGGCGGGCCGAACGCGGCTGTCCAGCAGTTCCTTGATCTGGCCGACGATCTCGGCATTCTCGCCGGTGTGCTCGGCGTGGCCGGACGCGGCCTGATGGCCATCGTCCATCACCGACAGGCCTGACTGGAAATGTTCCATGATCGCGCCCAGGATCGCCGGCTTGATGTGATCCCAATCGGTCGTCTCGGACTTGGTGACAGTCACGAAGTCGGTCCCGAAGAACACTCCGGTCACGCCATCCACCGCGAAGATGCGCGTTGCCAGCGGCGATTTCGACGCGGTGTCGGGGGCGGGGAAATCGGCAGTGCCCATTTCCAGAACGGTCTGGCCCGGCAAGAACTTGAGAGTGGCCGGATTGGGCGTGGATTCTGTCTGGATGAACATGCGATGTCTCCTTCGTCACAAGGCCTTGATATGCGGATCGGGGGGCGCGAAGTCAAGGCTTTGGAACGGTTCTAAATCGCTCCTTTGACAGCCGCGTCAGGTGATTTCTTCCAGCCGGTCCTTGCTGAGATCGCCGGGCACGATCGTGATGGGGATCGGCAGCGACCCGGCGCTGCGCGACAATTGCGAAACCAGCGGGCCGGGCCCCTTCTTTCCGGTTCCTGCGCCCAGCACCAGCACGCCGATGGCGCTGTCTTCGTTGATTTGGGCGATGATCTCGTTCACGGGCTGGCCCTCGCGGATCACCAGTTCGGGATTGACGCCCTGCTTGTCGCGCATCCATTTCGCGAAGACCTCGAAATGCGCGTTGATCCGGTCGCGGGCCTCTTCGCGCATCACCTCGCCGACGCCGATCCAATGGTTGAAATCGTCCGGGGGAATGACCGAAAGGATCTGCACCCCGCCGCCGGTGTTGGCGGCACGCATGGCCGCGAAGCGCATGGCGTTCAGACATTCGCGGCTGTCGTCCAGAACCACAAGAAATTTGCGCATATTGTGAACTCCCCTGCATCGGGGATCATGAACCATGCCCTGTCCTGGCGCAACAGAGACCTGCGGTCAGCGCTCGGCCGCGCGGTGGCCGCCTCCGGTGTCGCTGGTGGCCCAGTCGAGCGCCCGTTCCAGCCGGTCGTTGCCCCAGAAGAGTTCACCATCCACCACGAAGCTGGGCGCGCCGTAGATGCCCAGTGCGGCGGCGGTGTCGCTCTGGGCGCGCAGCCGGGCCTTGCCTTCGGGGGTTTGCGCCGCCGCCAGCGCCGATGCGGCGTCAAAGCCCGTGGCGGTCAGCAGATCGCCCAGAACCGCCGGGTCCGAGATGTTTCGGTTCTGGGCGAAATTGGCGCTGTAGATCGCCCGGATCAGATCGGGCGCGCGCGGGTCGTCGATCACCCCGCAGATCGTCCGCGCCGCCAGCATGCTGTTTTGCGGAAAAACGTCCGGGCGCTGCAACGGCAGATCCAGCCGGGCACATTCGCGTTCCATGTCGCGCCACATGTTCGCGCCCTTGGCCGGAAACAGGTTGAACGGTGAATCGCGCCAGCCGTAGGCCGCGAATATCGGCCCCAACGGCAACGGCTGCCATGTCAGCGGCACGTTCCTTTCGGCACACAGCGCCTGAATGCGCATGGCGGAAAGATAGGAATAGGTGCTGGCGAATTCGAACCAGAAGGCGACGCCGTGTGTCATTTATTCAGTCCCCTGACGCGGCCCAGTCCCAGTACATCTCGCGCACCCGCCGCGTGATCGGACCGACCTGATAGCGGGTGTCGTCGAAGGCCTTGACCGGGGTCACCTTCATCATGTTGCCCGATGTGAAAACCTCGTCCGCGTCATGGAAATCGGCATAGCTCATGACGGTTTCATGCACCGCGATGCCTTCGGCGCGCATGTTGGACATGTGGCGCGCGCGGGTGATGCCGGCAAGGAATGTGCCGTTGGCGATCGGGGTGAAAACCTCGCCGTCCTTGACGGCAAAGATGTTCGCCGTGGCGGTTTCGGCCACGTTGCCGGCGGTATCGGTGACCAGCGCGTTGCCAAATCCCTTGGCGTGGGCTTCGGCCAGCATCCGTGCGTTGTTGGGATAAAGGCAGCCTGCCTTGGCGTTGACGACCGCGTTTTCCAGCGTCGGGCGGCGGAAGCGCGTGGTTGTGAGCGTGGTGGCGGCGTCGGGCTTGGCCATCGGGATTTCCTCGAGGCACATGGCGAAACCGGTGGCGCCCGGTTCGGGCACGATCACCGACGCATCGCCCGACAGCGCCCAGTACATCGGGCGGATATAGATCGCGGCATCGGGGCCGTAGGCGGCCAGCCCCTCGCGGGCGATGGCGACCATTTCGTCGGTTCCGACCGTCGGCGTGATCATCAGCGCCTCGGCCGAGTCGTTGACCCGCGCGCAATGCGCCCTCAGATCGGGCGCCTTGCCGTCGAAATGGCGCGCGCCGTCGAACACCGTGGAGCCCAGCCAAGCGCCGTGATCTGCCGCCTTCATGATGCTGATGTCGCCGTCGTGCCAGGCACCGTTGAAATAGGTGCGGATGTTGGTGCCCTTAGCCATCTGATGCTCCTTCTTGCATGTGCAGGTTAGGCAGGCATAGGTCATACGTCCATACCCTTTTGCGCGGGTCGACCGGCTTTTGCCGGCCGTGTGCGGGGGCGCGCTCTGGCTTGTCCGGCGGGCGATTGCGGCATAAGCTGAAGGTCGGCAGCACCGCGCGAGCGGTCGCAACGCGACGGTCATTCAACGCGGTTGCACGGCAACGCGACACACTGGGGGAAGACGAGACATGAAATCTGGATTGACGATGGTTCTGGCCGTTGCCGGCGCTTTTTGTGCCGGCCTGGCGATGGCGGCCCCGCTCAAGCTTGAACCGGCAAGCCCGCAGCCCAAGGCCGGACAGCTGAAGCCGGGGCTGGCCGTCAGCTATGCCTATCCCACCGAAGTCCGCAACCTGACCGACGCCGAGCGCGCGTTGCGGCGCAGCGGCAAGAAGGGCAAGCCGCTTTCCGGACTGGATTACCGCGACACCGAGGAAGGCGAGATGACCCTGACCTCGACCCAGGCGTTGCGCGTGGTGGCCGGGATCTCTGGCTATGTCCGGTTCGACGCGCCGGGTGTCTACAACATGGATTTCCTGTCCAACGACGGGCTTCAGGTCAGCATCGGCGGCAAGGAAGTGGTGTATCTGGATGAACGCACACCTTGCGATCCGTCGCCGGTGACCCAGGTGCAGGTGCCCGAAGCCGGTTGGTACGCGCTGGAGGCTGTCTATTTCCAGCGTCTGGGCACCGCCTGCCTGCACATGCGTGCCGGCCCCGAGGGCGGCAAGGTGACGTGGATGCCCGACAGCGCCTTCGCCTACAAGTAATCCCGCCTGGTTTCCCGATACCAGAAACTTCGCGGTCCGCTCAGCGCCCCGCGACGGTATAGGCGATCCGCCCGACATGCTCCTTGACCGCCTTGTTCCAGGCGTCGAGATTGCCAGCCAGATCCCAGCGCGGCAGCAATCCGCGCACGCCTATCCTGTAGTCGACAGGATAAGCGACAAGTCCGGGCCAGCCGACCCGTTCGAAGCTGCGCATCGCGCGCCCCATATGCGAGGCGCTTGTCACCAGCAGCCAGGTCTGGCCGGGGTTCGGCCCGATCATCGCATGGCTGAACCGCGCGTTCTCGGCGGTGTTGCGCGACCGGCTTTCCCACGCGATACGGTGCCCGGCAACGCCCAGCTGGGTCAGCATGTCGATCGCGACGCTGGGCCGGGGCGCCCCGTCGCCGACAAGCGAATCGCGCAGGCTGCCGCTGCCGCCGGTGAACACGATCTGCGCCTGCGGGTAGCGCCGCGCCAGCATCGCTGCCGCTGTCAGGCGTTCGCCCGCCGCGTTCACCTGCGGTTCGCCCCACAGCGCGGTTGCGTCCCGGTCCTCGACCCCGCCCAGAACCACGATGCCGTGCACGGTTTCGGGCCGGGGATCGATGGGATACTCGGTCTCGAGCGGATGCAACAGCACCTGGCCAAGCGGAACGGCACCCAGAAACAGCAGGAACGCGAAGGCCCCGGTGCCCCACCGGCGCGCGCTGCGCAGGTTGCCCCGCCACAGTGCGATCACGGTCAGGGCGAGGCCCAGCGCCAGCCAGGTTTCGGCCTTCAGCGCCAGGCCCGCCAGCTTGCCCGCGATGAAAAACGCGCCGTCCATGCGCTGCCGCTCCGTCAGCTTGTGCCGGTTTCACGCGGCGTGGGCGGCACCGTCCTGCGCGCCGAGGCGCGCGGCGGCCAGCGCCGACAGCCCCACCATCGCGGCTGCCGTGGCAAGACACAACACCAGGCCGCCGAATTGAAAGGTCAACCCCGACAAAAGCGTGCCCAGCAGGCGCCCGGCGGCATTGGCCATGTAGTAGAACCCCACATCCATCGTCACCCGTTCGGCCCGTGTGAAGGCGAGGATCAGGTAGGAATGCAGCGCGGAATTGACCGCGAAGATCGCCCCGAACAGCAACAGGCCGGCCACCAGCGTGACGGTCAGCCAGGGGGCGGGCCCCTGCGCCAGCGCGGCCGCCGCCGCCAGCAGGCCCAGCACCGCCAGAAGCGCCAGCGCCCAGCCCCGTGCGGCGCGCACCAGTTCGGCATGGGGCCGGCTGGCCGCGCGCAGCAACCTGGGGGCCGATGCCTGTACCGCGCCATAAAGGATGATCCAGACCGCCATGAAGGTGCCGATCAGGAAGAAGGTCGCGCGGTTGCCTTCGGTGGTGCCATCCGAAAGCACCGCGTAAAAGTAGACCGGGATGCCCACCACGAACCAAACATCGCGGGCGCCGAACAAGAAAACCCGCGCCGCCGCCAGCCAGTTCACATTGGCGGATTTCGAAAAGACCTCGGTGAACTTCACGCCCTTGCGCCCTTGCGGCAGGCCCGGCGGCATCGCCAGGAACACCGCTACCAGAACCGCCGCCAGCACGCCGGCCATGGCAAGCACCGAACCCACGAAGCCCATCGCACCCAGAAGCGCGGCGCCCAGCAGGAACCCCACGCCCTTGACCGCGTTCTTCGATCCGGTCAGCGCCGCGACCCAGCGGAAAAGCCCGCCCGCTTCGGCGGGCGCCAGCAGCTTCACCGCCGATTTCGACGACATCTTGGACAGATCCTTGGCCACGCCGCTGGCGCCCTGCACGGCCATCACGAAGGCCACCGAAACGGCCAGGCCCCAACCCGGATCCAGCCGCGACAACGCCACCAGCGCGGCAACCTGAAGCGCCAGACCGGCATAGAGCGTCGCCGTCAGGCCGAACCGTGCCGCGATCCACCCCGCCGACAGATTGGTCACGATCCCGGCGATTTCATACAGAACGAACAGATAGGCCAGTTGGATCGGGGAAAATCCCAGCGTGTGGAAATGCAACAGCACCAGCATACGCAGGGCGCCATCGGTCAGCATGAAGGCCCAATAGGCCGCCGTGACGGCAATATAGGCCGACAGACCATCGGCACGGTCCGGTCCGGTCACAGCGCGGCCCCGACCATCATCGCCACATCGACCATGCGGTGGGCATATCCCATTTCGTTGTCGTACCAGGCGTAGACCTTCACCTGCGTGCCGTTGACAACCATCGTCGACGGCGCGTCGACAACGCTCGAGCGGGGATCGTTGGTGTAGTCCGCCGAAACCAGCGGGCGCACCTCATAGCCCAGGATTCCGGCCATCGGGCCTTCGGCGGCGGCCTGGAACAGGCCGTTCACCTCTTGCACGGTGGTCTCGCGTTCCATCTCGAACACGCAAGCGGTGATCGAGGCGTTCAGCAACGGCACCCGCACCGCGTGGCCGTTCAGCCGGCCCTTCAGTTCAGGATAGATCAGCGTGATCGCCGTGGCGCTGCCGGTGGTTGTCGGGATCAGCGAATTCAGCGCGGATCGGGCGCGGCGCAGATCCTTGGCCGGCCTGTCGACGATGGTTTGCGTGTTGGTCACGTCATGGATCGTGGTGATCGAACCGTGCCGGATGCCGATGTTTTCGTGCAGCACCTTCACCACCGGTGCCAGGCAATTGGTCGTGCAGGACGCGGCGGTGACGATCCGGTGTCGGTCCGGGTCGTAGGTATGCTCGTTCACGCCGAACACGATGTTGGCCGCGTCGCCATCCTTGACCGGAGCCGAAACGATCACCTTCTTCACGCCGGCGGCGAAATAGGGGGCAAGGGCGGCTTCGGTCTTGAATACACCGGTGCAGTCGATCACCACGTCCACCCCGGCAAGCGGCAGCGCCTCGATCGCGCGCGTCCCGATGAAGGGCAGGCGCTTCCCGTCTATCGTCACCGCTTCGGCATCGTGCCCGAAGCGTGCCGGCCAGCGCCCGTGCACCGTATCGAACTCCAGAAGGTGGGCATGCATCGCCGGGTCGCCGACCGCGTCGTTGATCCACGCGACATCGGCACCACGTTCAAGCAGTGGCCGCAGCATCAGCTTGCCGATCCGGCCCAAGCCGTTGATTGCAAAGACGGTCATATGCTCACCTCGTGGCCTTGCGCGGCGATGTCATCCACCGCGCGTTGCAGGGAAATCCGGTCGAGCGAGGCCAGCGGCAGATCCGCGAAGGCCATGATCCGGTTGCGCAGCGCGCCATAGACCTGTTGGAATGCCAGCATTTTCTGCGCCTGCGTGCCGGTTGCGGCAACCGGATCGGGCATCCCCCAATGGGCGCTGATCGGCTGTCCCTCCCAGGCGGGGCAATCCTCGTTTGCCGCGCGGTCGCAGACGGTAAACACAAAGTCCATCTTCGGCGAATCTTCCTTCTGGAACACGCCAATGTTCTTTGCCTTCAGTTCGTCGACATCGTGGCCCTTGCTGCGCAGGACGTCGACGGCAAGGGGGTTCAGTTCCGAATAGGGCCGGGTTCCGGCGGAGAAGACGGCAAACCGCTCTCCGGCGTGTTTTCGCAGGATCGATTCGGCGAAAATCGATCGCGCCGAGTTTCCGGTGCAGATGAACAGCACATTCATTTTTCGGACAGACATTTCAGGGCCTCCTTCAGGGCAGTCCGGGAAAACCGAGGCGGAAAGCTCGGGGCGGCCCCGGCAGCAATCCGCGAAAAGATATCCAAGCGTGGCGCGGGTTTCGTCCATGTCCACGGTGTAGCGCAACGATGTGCCCGCGCGGGTCTGGCGCACCAGCCCCGCGTGCATCAGCGCGGAAAGATAGGTCGATGCGGTGCTGGCCTTCAGGTTCAGCGCACCGGCGATGTCGCCGGCCGGAACCCGGTCGGGATAACGGCGCATCAGCAGCCGGAAAACCGCCAGCCGCTGCGGATGGCCAAGGGTGGCGAGACGGGAGGGAATCGTTATTTCCATATTTCATGGATAAATGAAATATAGAGATGTGGCAAGCGCCTTCGCGCCCTCGTCAAACCGGCCCGGCTGGGATAGTCGTGACAGCCAGACCGAACCGACCCAATGTCCCGAGGAATTGCCCATGCTTTCTGAAATGCCCGGCCTGCTGGATGCGGTGCGCAGCCGTTTTGCCCATGTCGACACCTGCCCGTTTGCCGGGCCACGGGTGTTTCTGGAGAACGCCGGGGGATCGCTGACACTCAGGTCCGTTGTCGAAACCTCGGCGCTGCATGCGGGCTTTCCCGACAACCAGGGCCGCGACAACCCCGCGTCGCGCGCGCTGATGGAAGTGATCGCGCGGGGCCGTGCCGATGCGGCGCTGCTTTTCAATGCGCCGGGGGGGCAGGTGTTTGTCGGCGAAAGCGGCACCGAGGTGCTGTTCCGGCTGGTCCGCACCGCGGCTCTGGGCGCCGCGCCTGGCGGCACAATGCTGGGCAGCACACTGGAACATCCGGCTTCGCGCAGCGCAATGGCGCGCTGGGCCGAGGTGACGGGGCGCCCGCATCTTCTGGCCGTGCACGACAATGCGACCGGGGCCGTGGGCGTGGCCGAATACCTGCCGCACATAACGCCGGACCTGCGCGTGGCGAGCATCGTGCACACGTCGCCGGTGACAGGCATCCGCGTGGATGTTGCCGCCGTGGTCGCGGCCATCCGTGCCACCGCGCCCGATTGCCTGGTGGTGATCGACGGCATTCAGCACGCCAGCCACGGCGCGATCGACCTGACCGCCTATGGCGCGGATGGCTATGCGGTGTCGCCCTACAAGATGTTCGCGCGGCACGGCTATGGCATCGGCTGGGCGTCCGATCGCCTGACATCTTGCCCGCGGGAAACCGTGATCGGCGGCCCGCCGCAGGCCTGGGAACAGGGCACCCGCGATTCCGGCAGCTATGCCACGTTTTCCGACGTGGTGTCCTATCTAGACTGGCTTGGCGGGCACTTCACCGATGCGTCCGACCGGCGCGCGCGGCTGGTCGCGGCGGCGGGTGCGATCCACGATCAGGAGGCGCGGCTGGGAGAGGCCATGTTGCAGGGCACCGACAACCATCGTGGCCTGTCGGAAATGCCTGGCGTGACGGTGATCGGCGGCGCCGACAACAGCGGGCGCGAGGGCGTGGTTTCGCTGACGCTCGACGGGATGGACGCGGCCGACCTGGTGGCCCTGTTGGCCGAATCCGGTGTGCGCACGCATATCCGCAAGAACGATCACTATTGCGGCAATGTTCTGGCGCCTCTGGGCATCGACGCTTGCGTTCGCGTCTCGTACAGCCATTACAATACCCTTGCCGAGGTGCGGCAGTTCCTTCAGGCGATGGAGCGTGCCGTTCAGACTGCCGCGCGCGGCGCCTGACAGCGCGCCCGGCGCCATCAAGGGCCCAGCCACCGGGCCGCAAACCGATACGCAATGCGAAAGGGCGCCGCGCCATGACACAGCATCAGACCTTCTCGTTGGGGCCGACCGCGCTGGCCTGTGGGATCGCCCTGCCGCAGGTCACGCTGGCCTATGCCACATACGGGCATCTGAACGCCGACCGTTCGAACCTGATCCTCTATCCCACGTCCTATGGCGCGCACCATGACGACATAGACTGGCTGATCGGTCCCGGCCGCGTTCTCGACCCCGACCGCTACTTCATCGTGATACCCAACCAGTTGGGCAATGGCCTGTCCACCAGTCCCAGCACGCTGGGCCTGCCGTTCGACAAGGGCCGCGCGCCGAAGTTCTCCCATCTCGACAACATCGCGGCACAGGACCGGCTGCTGCGCGAGGTGTTCGGCGTGGAACAGATCGCCCTGATCTATGGCTGGTCGATGGGCGGACAACAGGCGCTGCATTGGGCGGCGCTGCATCCCGAACGGGTGGCGCGGCTGTGCGTCACCTGCACGTCGGCGCGCACCAGCCCGCACAACAAGCTGTTTCTGGAGGGCTTGCGCGCCGCGCTCACCGCCGATGCCACATGGACCGGGGACCGCTTCGACGGCCACCCGTTGCGTGGTTTGCGTGCGTTTGCACGGATCTACGCCGGCTGGGCCATGAGCCAGACCTTCTACCGCGAAAACCTGTGGCAAGGGGCCGGTTTCGCCTCGCGTGAGGATTACGTCCAGCGGGCCTGGGAAGGCAACCTGATGCGCCGCGATCCGCACGACCTATTGTCGATGATCGACACCTGGATGACGTCCGACATTTCCGACAATCCGGTTTACAACGGCGATCTGCGCGCCGCGCTGGGTGCGATCCGGGCGCCGTCGATCGTTCTGCCCTCGGATACCGACCTGTATTTCACGCTGGCCGACAGCGAGATCGAAACCGCCATGATGCCGGATGCCGAACTGCGCCCGATCCGCTCGGACTGGGGCCACCGGGCCGGCAATCCGGGGTTTCAGCCGCAGGACGAAGCGGTCCTGCGGCAGGCGGTGGCCGACCTTCTGGCGCGCTGAGACCGGCGGCACACCGGCGTGGGATCACGCGCTGGCCAGCATGCCCTTGTCACGCGCCAGGTCGCGCATCCGCTTTTGCAGTTTCTCGAAAGCGCGCACCTCGATCTGGCGGATGCGTTCGCGGCTGACGCCATATTGCGCGCTCAGATCTTCCAGCGTCACCGTCTGATCGGCAAGTCGCCGCTGGGTGAGGATATCCTTCTCGCGGTCGTTCAGCACCGAAAGCGCCTGCGCCAGCAACTCGCGCCGCGCCTCGAGTTCGTCGCGTGCCTCGTAATCGCCGGCCTGGTCGGCTTCTTCGTCTTCCAGCCAGTCCTGCCATTGCATCGTGCCTTCGCCTTCGGATCCGACCGTGGCGTTCAGCGACGCGTCGCCGCCCGAAAGACGGCGGTTCATGCTGATCACCTCGTCCTCGGTCACACCGAGATCGGTCGCGATCTGGCGCACGTTTTCCGGGCGCAGATCGCCTTCCTCCAGCGCGCCGATCTTGGCCTTGGCCTTTCGCAGGTTGAAAAACAGTTTCTTCTGCGCCGATGTGGTGCCCAGTTTCACCAAAGACCACGACCGCAGGATATACTCCTGGATCGATGCCCGGATCCACCACATGGCATAGGTCGCCAGGCGAAACCCTCTTTCGGGATCGAACCGCTTGACCGCCTGCATCAACCCGACGTTCGCCTCCGAGATAACTTCGGCCTGCGGCAGGCCATAGCCCCGGTAACCCATCGCGATCTTGGCGGCCAGACGCAGGTGCGATGTCACCATCCGATGCGCCGCCTCGGTGTCCTGTTCCTCGACCCAGCGTTTGGCCAGCATGTATTCCTCTTCCGGCTCCAGCAGGGGAAACTTGCGAATCTCTTGCATATAGCGGTTCAGGCCGCCTTCCGGCGTCGGTGCGGGCAGGTTTGCGTAATTTGCCATCAGAAGCTCCCTTTGCCCCATGTTTAGGGGCTTAACATCTATCTGTGTCGGCGGCGGGCGGGTTTCAAGGCCCGCAAAGCCCGGCATCGCAAGATTATCAGATGCGAGGGCCCTGTTCCCAGCCCCGGCACCGCGCGCTCACGCGCATGTGCTGTTCATTGCACCGGCGCGCGCAGGGCGGCCAGAAGGGCCTGCATGTCATCGGGCAGGGGCGAGGTGAACCGCATGTCGGCACCGGTGACGGGATGCACGAAGCCCAGAACCGCGGCGTGCAGCGCCTGACGCGGGAACGCCATTGCAGCGGCGATGGCCTCGGGCGCAAGCGCGCGCAGCGGCATCTTGCGCCGGCCGCCATAGACCGGATCGCCGATCAGGCCGTGCCCGGCGTGGGCCATGTGCACCCGGATCTGATGCGTGCGCCCGGTTTCCAGCCAACATTCCACCAGCGCCGCGGCACCTGGGCTGCCGAAGGTTTCGATGGTGCGCACGCGGGTCACCGCATGGCGTCCGCCCTGAAACACCACTGCCTGTTTCTGGCGGTCGGTTCGGTGGCGGGCCAGCTGCGTGGCCAGCATCAGGATGTTGCCCGGTTCGAACCTTGCGCCGCGCACGCCGCGCAGGCGGGGGTCGTTGGCATCGGGCACACCGTGCACGGCGGCGTTGTAGTAGCGTTCCACGCTGTGCGCTTCGAACTGCGCGGCCAGACCGTGATGCGCGGCATCGGATTTGGCCACCACCAGAAGGCCCGATGTATCCTTGTCGATGCGGTGCACGATGCCCGGCCGCCGGACACCGCCGACACCGGACAGGTCAGAGCCGCAATGCGCCAGCAAGGCATTGACCAGCGTGCCCGCCGGCGTTCCGGGCGCGGGATGCACCACCATGCCGGCCGGTTTGTCGATGACGATCAGGTCGGCGTCCTCGTGGACCACATCAAGGGCGATGGCCTCGGGGGCGATGTGGCTGTCTTCGGCGATGCCCACGGCGATTTCGACGGTCGCGCCGGGTTCCGCGCGGGCCTTCGGGTCGGTCACCACCGCGCCGTCCAGCCGCACCGCGCCATCCGCGATCAGCCGCGCCAGCCGCGTGCGCGACAGCGCAGCCTCTGCTGGCACATCGCGCGAAAGCGCTTTATCAAGACGGGGCGGCGGATCGGCCGCGATTGTGAACGTGACACGGGACGTGCCCATGGATAGCCCCTCCGAGGCCGAACCGGCCAACCTGCGTTTCCTGCGCCGCCTCGTGACGGTGCTGACGGCGGTGATGATTTGCGGGGTTGTAGTGATCGTTGGCCTGCTTGTCATGCGTTTGTCGACCCCCGCGCCGGCCTTGCCCGCGGCCATCGCGCTGCCCGAGGGCGCGCGCCCCCTTGCCTTTACCCAGGCGCCGGGATGGTACGCCGTGGTCACCACCGACGATCGCATCCTGATCTACGACCGGGCCGACGGCCAGCTTCGCCAGACAATCGAGGTAACATCGCGATGATCACCGCGCGTCTGCACGGGCGTCTGGGCAACCAGATGTTCCAATATGCCGCCGCGCGTGCGCTTGCGCTCCGGCTTGGTGTTGCCGTGGGCATCGATCCGCGCGAGGCAGAGGCGCGCGGCGAGGGCGTGCTGACGCGGGTGTTCGATCTGCCGCTGCGCCAGCCCGACGTGTTGCCGCCGCCGCGCAAGCCGGCGCTGCCCTATCTGCTGTGGCGCGTGGCCGGGCGGCGGCCCCGGCTGCACCGCGAGCGTGGGTTGGGCTATGATCCGGCCTTCGAACACTGGCCCGACGGGGCCTACCTGCACGGCTATTGGCAAAGCGAAAGGTACTTCGCCCCCGTCGCCGATCGGATCCGCGCGGACTTTGCCTTTCCGCCGGCATCGCCGCGCAACGCCGAAATGGCGCAGCGGATCGCCGCGGGGGTTTCGGTATCCCTGCATGTCCGGCGCGGCGACTACGTTGCGCTGGGCAATCACGGGCTGTGCGATCAGGCCTACTACGAAGCGGCGCTGCAGCGGGTGGCGGCGGACCTGCCCGCGCCGCCCACGGTCTTTGTCTTTTCCGACGATCCGGGCTGGGCGCGCGACAACCTGCCGTTGCCCTTCGAACGGGTCATCGTCGATTTCAACGGCCCGGACGCGGATTTCGAGGACATGCACCTGATGACGCTTTGCCAACACAACGTGGTGGCCAATTCGTCGTTTTCGTGGTGGGCGGCATGGCTGAACCGGCATCCGGGCAAACGGGTGGCCGCGCCGCGCAAATGGTTCGGCGATCCCGCCCTGCGCAACCCTGATATCCTGCCGCACGACTGGCTGCCCATCGGCTGAGCAAGACAGCAAGGCCCCCGCCCTAGAATGGCGCGCGGGCCCGCAGTTTCAGCGCCACGCCGCTTTCGGGGTGCTTCAGCCGCAGTTCCTCGGCGTGCAGCATCAGACGATCGGCCGCGGCGGCACCCGCGGCGTCGGCATACAGGCTGTCGCCCAGGATGGGATGCCCCAGCGCCTGCATGTGCACCCGCAGCTGATGCGTGCGCCCGGTGCGCGGGTGAAGCCGCACGCGCGTGTGCGCGCCGATGTGGCGCAGCACGCGCCAGTCGGTGACCGCAGGTTTGCCGGTTTCGGCACAGACCTTCTGGCGGGGCCGGTTGGGCCAGTCCACGATCAACGGAAGATCCACGGTGCCCGATGCCGCGGACGGGTGCCCGGCGATCAGCGCCACATAGCTTTTGCGGGCGCTGCGGGCTTCGAACTGGGCGCCCAGGTGGCGCTGGGCATGGGCTGTCAGCGCGAAGATCATCACCCCCGATGTGTCCCGGTCGAGCCTGTGCACCAGCAGCGCATCGGGAAACACCCTTTGCAACCGCGTCATCAGGCAATCGGCCAGATCGGGGCCGCGACCGGGCACCGATAGCAGCCCGGCGGGCTTGTCGATGGCGACCACGGTCGCATCCTCGTGCAGAATCGTCAGCGGATCCCGAGGCGGGCAATAGGCGGGCTGGTTCATGACCGGGGCTTACCCCGCACCGCCCCCCCACCGCAAGGGCGCCGCATCGGAGGGCGCCCCGGCCCGGCCCGATGCCCGACCGGCATCGGCGCGCCGTCGAAGGGCCGGCGCCGGGGTCAGGCGCGGGCGCGTTCGGCTTTCGGGTCGTACATCGGGCGCAGCGATGCCTCGGCCGCGACGCGCACGCCCGCCACGTCGATTTCATAGGCTGACGCCAGAACCTCGGACGCGGTTTCGCCCTGGCATGGCACATACCCCAGGCCCATCGCACCGCCCAGGTGATGCCCATAGGCACCCGAACTGAGATAGCCGACGATTTCGCCGTCGCGCAGGATCGGTTCGTTGTGATACAGCAGCGGCTCGGGATCGGTCAGCCGGAACTGGACCAGCCGGCGCGACAGCCCCGCATCGCGTTTCGCCAGCACCGCGTCGCGCCCGATGAAATCCGGTTTGTCGGTCTTTACCGCGAACCCCAGGCCGGCCTCGAGCACATGGTCCTCGCAGGTGATGTCATGGCCGAAGTGGCGAAACCCCTTCTCCATGCGCGCGCAATCCATCATGTGCATCCCGCACAGCGTCAGGTCCAGATCGCGGCCCGCCTGCCAGAGGGTTTCGAAACCGTGCGCGGCCATGTCCGCGCTTAGGTAGATCTCCCATCCCAGTTCGCCTACATATGTCACCCGGTGTACCCGCGCCGTGCCCATGCCCAGTTCGATCTGCCGCGCGGTTCCGAAGGGATTGGCCGCGTTCGAGAAATCGTCAGGGGATACGGCTTGCATCAGCTTGCGGGCATTCGGGCCCATCACCGCCAGAACCCCTTCGCCGGCGGTGACGTCGGTGATCACGACGTTGTAGTCGCCAAGATGGCGCCGCATCCAGGTCTCGTCGGCCAGTCGGGTTGCCGCCGGGGTCACCACCAGGTAGGCGCTTTCGCTCAGGCGGGTCACGGTCACGTCCGCCTCGATGCCGCCCTTGCGGTTCAGAAACTGGGTATAGACGATGCGGCCCACGGGCACGTCAAAGCGCCCGCCGCCGATGTGATCCAGAAATGCCGTGGCGTCGCGGCCTTCCACGCGCAGCTTGCCGAAAGACGACATGTCGTACATGCCTACGTTCTGCCGGATCGCGCGGTGTTCGGCGGCCACGTTTTCAAAGAAGTTCTGACGTTTCCACGAATAGCGGTACGCGGCCTCCTGGGCGCCGCGGGCGAACCAGTTGGCGCGCTCCCATCCGGCCAGTTCACCCATCACGGCGCCCTGTTCCAGAAGCTGGGCGTGAAACGGCGTGCGGCGGACGCCCCGCGCCGTGGCCTTTTGCCGGTAGGGAAAGTGATCGGCGTAAAGCAAGCCCAAGGTTTCGCGCGACCGTTCGAACAGGTAGTGCCGGTTGCCCTGAAACGGCTGCATCCGCGCGATATCGACATCGCCCAGGTCGAACGGCCGCGCCCCGGTGTCCATCCATTGCGCCAGCGCCATGCCGGCGCCGCCCGCCGACTGGATGCCGATCGAGTTGAACCCGGCGGCGACCCAGACGTTATCCATTTCCGGGGCCTGCCCGAGGTGATACGCGTCGTCGGGGGTAAAGCTTTCGGGGCCGTTGAAAAAGGTGTGGATGCCCGCCTGGCCCAGCATCGGCATCCGGTTGACCGCGGCCTCGAGGATCGGTTCGAAATGGTCGAAGTCTTCGGGCAACTGATCGAACTCGAAGCTTTCGGGGATGCCGTTCATGCCCCAGGGCTTGGCGTTCGGTTCGAAGGCGCCCAGCATCATCTTGCCGGCATCCTCCTTGTAATAGGCACATTCATCGGGCACGCGCAGAACCGGCATCTGGGTCAGCCCGGCAATCGGTTCGGAAACGATGTAGAAGTGCTCGCAGGCGTGCAGCGGCACGTTGACGTTCAGCATCCGGCCCACCTGATGCCCCCACATGCCGGCACAGTTGACCACATGCTCGCAGGCGATTTCGCCCGTGCCGTCGGCGGTTTCATAGGCCACGGCGGTGATACGACGGCCCGCGCGCGAAACACCGGTGACGCGGGTGTGTTCGGCCACCACCGCGCCGCGTTGCCGCGCGCCCTTGGCCAGCGCCAGCGCGATGTTGGCCGGATCGCCCTGGCCGTCCTTGTCCAGATAGACGCCGGCGGTGACACCTTCGGTGTTCAGGTGCGGGTACTTCCGGTGCACCTCGGCGGGCGAGATTTCCTCGACATCGACACCGAAGGCCCGCGCCATCGCGGCCTGGCGGAAGATTTCCTCGCGCCGCTCGTCGGTCAGCGCCACGGTGATCGATCCGACCCGGCGAAACCCGGTGGCGACGCCGGTTTCGGCCTCAAGACCGCCGTAGAGCTCCTGGCTGTACTTCGCCAGCCTTGTCATGTTCGCGGTCGCGCGCAACTGGGCGATCAGCCCGGCGGCGTGCCATGTGGTGCCCGAGGTCAGCTGCTTGCGTTCAAGAAGGACAACGTCTCTCCAGCCGAGTTGCGTGAGGTGGTAAGCCACCGAACAGCCGATGACGCCGCCACCGATGATGACGACGCGGGCCTGCGAGGGAAGGGTCATGGGATCAGCACCAGTTTTCCGGGATAGCGTTTCGATGCGAAATCCGCCTGCGCCTTGCCGATGTCGCGCAGCGGATAGGTTCGGGAGATCAGCGGCCGCACAGCGCCCGTGTTGATCAGATCGACCAGCCCGGCAAAAACGTCGGCGGGCTGGAAGGTGGCGCCGTGGATCGTCAGATCCCGCAGATAGAGCGTGCGCAGGTCGGTTTCGACGATCGGCCCGGCGATGGCGCCGGACACGACAATGCGGCCGCCGGTGCGCAGCGCGTCCAGAAGCCCGCCCCAGCCTTCGCCGCCGACCACGTCAATGCACAGGTCGAAAGCGGCCTTCGGTGGGGTTTCGGCGCGGTCGATGATATGATGGGCGCCCGCCGCGCGCACCGCGTCGGCCTTGTGTGCGGCGGTCTGAGCCGTCACGTTGGCGCCCAGCACTTGTGCCAGCGCCACCGCCGCCAGCCCGACGCCGCCCGACGCGCCGGTGATCAGCACATCGTCGCCACGCGCCGCACCACCACGGGCCAGCATGTTCCATGCGGTGCCGAACGCGCAGGGCATCGCACCGATTTCAACGTCGGTCAGGGGCGACGCGTCCACATCGTGCAGATGCCTTGCCGGGACCGCACAGAATTCCGCGAAGGCGCCATCATAATCCGATCCGATCACTTCGATTGCCAAGGGCGCATCGGCGGTCGGCATTGCCTGGCAATTGGCGCAGATCACCCGCGTGCCGATGGCCGGAGCGGTGACATCCGGCCCATGCGCCACGACGCGGCCGCACAGATCGCCGCCCTGCACCAGAGGAAAGCGCAACGCGCCCGCCCATCCGCCGGTTTCGACACCCTCGGTTCCCGCGTCCGTGGCCGTCTTGACCTCGGGGGCGTACCATCCGATGCGGGTGTTGATGTCGGTGTTGTTCACGCCCGCCGCCAGCACCTGCACCAGAACCTCGCCCGGGCCGGGAACCGGCAGCGGGATCGCATCGTTCCAGACCAGGCGGTCGGGCCCGCCATGCCCGATCAGTTGCACCCCCGCCATGGTGGCCGGCAGTGTCATGCGCGCAGCCGGGCGTTGTCCGGATCCCAGAGCGGTTGATCGGGCATCACCGTCGCGGCGCGGCGTTTGCCGAAGATTTCAACCTCGATTCCGGTGCCCGGCACCGCAAGGTCGGTGCGCAGCATTCCCAGGGCGACCGAATGGCCCACCCGGTATCCCCAGGCCCCCGAAGTGGTCTCGCCCACCACGCTGTCGCCTTGCCACAGCGTTGACATATAAGGCGCGTCGGCTTCGCCCGCCTCGACCCGCAGCGTCACGAACCGCTTCTTGCTGCCTTGCTGCTTTTCGTTCAACAGCGCCGCCTTGCCGGGGAAATCCTGCGGCTTGTCCAGCTTGACGAACCGCTCCAGGCCGCCTTCCAGCATGGTGTAGTCGGTGCTCAGGTCGCCTTTCCAAGCGCGATAACCCTTTTCGATGCGCAGCGAATTCAGCGCGAACATGCCGAAAGGCCGCGCGCCACCGTCGAGAACTGCATCGTATATCGCCGGGATATCGGCATGTGCGGCGTGGATTTCCCACCCCAGTTCGCCGGCAAAGCTGACCCGCGCCAGGGTGGCGGGCCGGCCGGCCACGGTGGCCTGCTGATGCGACAGCCAGGGCAGCGACAGATCCGCCTGGGCAATACCTTCGAACAGCCCGCGCGACTGCGGCCCGCAGACGATCAGCGTCGACAAGTCGGCAGAGCGATCCGTCAGCGTCAGCCCGGCATCCATCGCCGGGCGCAACACGTCGAAATCGTGCCACTGGGCCGTCGCGGCGGTGATCAGGGTAAAGTGATCCTCGGCATGGCGCAGCAGCGACATTTCGGTCAGGATGCGGCCCCGATCGTCGGCGAAATAGGCCAGGTTCATGCGCCCGGTCGCCGGCAAGCCGCCGGTGATGCGCCCGCGCAGCCATTCGGCGGCACCCGCGCCCGACAGATCGAAACGCGAGAAGCCCGGCAGGTCCAGAACCCCGACGCTGTCGCGCACGGCTTCGCATTCGGCGCGAATCCGCGCCTCCCAAGGGCCTTCGCGGTTCCAGGTCTGGGTGCTCTGTTCGGACAGGTCGTCGCCCGGCTGGGCGAACCAGTTGGCCCGCTCCCAGCCGTTGTAGGCGCCGAACACAGCGCCCCGGGCTGCCACCTTGTCGTGTACCGGCGACAGTTTCTTGCCGCGCCCCGCGGGCCACGCGTGCCAAGGGAAATGCATCGCATATTCGTGGCCGTAGACCTCGATACCCTTGGCGATGCAATAGTCACGGTCGGTATAATCGGTGTAGCGCCGCGGATCGACGGCCCACATGTCCCATTCGGTCTGGCCTTCGGTGATCCATTCGGCCAGCACCTTGCCCGCGCCGCCGGCCTGGGCGATGCCAAAGGTGAAAACGCAGGCCTCGAAGGCATTGGGAACGCCCGGCATCGGCCCCAGCAGCGGCAGGCCATCGGGCGCATAGGGGATCGGCCCGTTGATCACCTTGTTCACCCCGACCGATCCCAGCAGCGGCACCCGTGCCATCGCGTCTTCGATGTACCACTCGAGACGTTCGAGATCGTCGGGATAGAGCTGGAAGCTGAAGTCTTTCGGAAACGGATCGTCGGGTGTGATCCAATGCGCCTTGCAGTTGCGTTCGTAGGGCCCGAGGTTCAGGCCGGTCTTTTCCTGGCGGAGGTAATACGAGCTGTCGACGTCGCGCAGAAGCGGCAGTTTGCCGTTGGCGCGGGTGTGTGCCTCGATCTCGGGAATTTCGTCGGTCAGAAGGTACTGGTGGCTCATCACCATCATCGGCACGGTGCGCCCGCCGAAGGGGCGGAACCATTCACCGACCTCCTGCGCGTAATAGCCCGCTGCGTTCACGACGTACTCGCAGCGAATATCGCCCTTGTGGGTGTGCACGATCCATTCGTCGCCGTCGCGGCTGACGCCGGTTGCAGGGCAGAACCTTTCGATCCGCGCGCCCAGGTCGCGCGCGCCCTTTGCCAGGGCCTGCGTCAACTGGCTGGGATCGATATCGCCGTCGCAGGGATCATAGAGAACACCTTCCAGGTCGTGCAGTTCCAGAAACGGATACATCTCGCGCGCCTCGGCCGGCGAGAGCATCTCGATGTCCATGCCCTGGTAGCGGCCCATGCCGCGCGCGCGGGCAAATTCCTGCACCCGCTCGCGGCTGTGGCCCAAACGCAGCGATCCGGTGACGTGATAGTTCATCGGATAATCCACCGCCGCCGCCAGGCCACGGTACAGTTCGGTCGAATACCTTTGCATGTTCATGATCGACCACGAGGTGGAAAACGTCGGCACATTGCCCGCCGCGTGCCATGTGGACCCGGCGGTCAGTTCGTTCTTTTCCAGCAGCACGCAATCGGTCCAGCCCGCCAGGGCCAGATGATAAAGGCCGGATGCGCCGACCGCGCCGCCGCCGATGATGACCACGCGGGCCGTTGTGGGAAAATCGGTCATGTCTGGATCTCCTTGTCAAGGGAACCGTCGGCCCGCGGGCTTTCGGATGAGAGCATGGTGCACCGCGGCCTTTGGGCCGCCTTGCAAAGGGCACCGCGACGTGGCGCCAAGCGAATATCGTGGTTCGGATCGCCCCCGGCGCCGGCGCGCCGGGCAGCAGGGCGTCGGGCGACGGATTTCATCGCGCCACCTGCGGTGTCGCCACGCCGATCAGAAGCGCGCCGTAGATCAGGAAGCACACCGCCATCGTCCTGCGCACCCAGACGTTGAACACCGCGCCCAGCGCCGCGCGGCCCAGCCCCGCGCCCAGCGCGGTGAACCCGCAATAGCTCAGCGCTGTCAGCGTCAGCGCGGTGGGAAGGATCACGACCATCTGCGCCGCGATCGGCACATCGGGCTGCACGAATTGTGAAAACGCCGCCAGATAGCCCGCAACGCTCTTGGGGTTGATCGTCGCCACGGCCAGCGCATGCAGATAGACGTGCCGCGCGGGGCGGGCAGGGTGCACCGGCCGTGTGGCGGTGATCCAGCCGCGCAGGCCCAGATACACCAGAAACCCGGCGCCGATCAGCTTGGCCACCAGGAACGCCGTGTCCGACGCGGCGATCAGCGCGGTAACCCCCGCCGCCGAAAGCAAAAGGAAGGCGGTTGCCTGTGTCAGGATCGCGGCCACCCCCGGCAGTGCGCGCCAGAAACCCAGAGCCATGCCGTTCGATATGCAGTTCACGGCGTTCGGGCCGGGCGTGGTCACGAAAACCACCCAGAACATCGCGAACAGCGCCCATGCCTCGAAGCCCATGCATCAATAGACCGGCGGGGCGATGACCCAGATCGCTACCGCTGGTTCGTCGCCGGGGTTGCGCCAGCGGAAGGGCTCTCCGCGGATGCGGAAGCTGTCGCCGGGTCCGATCAGAAAGTGGTGCGGGCCGATATCCAGCGCCAGTTGCCCGGACAGCAGGTACCCCACCTCCTGGGTGGGGCGCGTGACCGGTGCGGCGATTTCGGAATGGGGCGCGAATGTCGAATGAACCACTTCGAAATCATCTGTCAGATCGGGCGAAAGCAATTCCTCGGTCAGCCCGGCGCCGGCGCCGCCGATGGCCCGCCGCAGTCCGGCGCGCACCACATGGCCGGCTTCTGCGGCGGGCACGGCGGCCTGTCCGAACAGCATCGAAATCGAAACCTCCAGCGCGCGCGCGATCTGGCGCAGATCGGCGACCGACGGCGTCGACAGATCGCGCTCAACCTGGCTGAGCCAGCCGACCGACCGATCCAGCCGCGTGGCCAGATCGCTCAGCGTCAGGCCGCGCGCCTTGCGCAGGCTGCGCAGATCCGCGCCGAGGCTGGGCATCCGGGTCGGATCGGTCTGAAGCATCTCGGCACCGTGAAAAAAATCTTGCGATTTTCACGGTGCGTCGGCGCCGTGAAAAAAGCAAACCATTTTTCACGGCTGCGGCACACCGTCCCGCCGCCTAGGGGGCGAACATCGGGATATGCGGGCCGGCGTCGGCCGGCAACAGGCCGGTCAGACGCGGATCGGCGTAGGTTTCGATCTCCTGACGGACTGGAACGAAGCCGCTGCGCCTGTAGAACGACAGCGCGCCGGGGTGATCGAAGGTGCAGGTGTGGACATGAAACAGGCCGATCGGCCGCGACCACGCGCGGTGGATCGCGGCATTCATCAACCAGCGGCCCGTTCCGCTGCCGATCAACGCCCGCGTCAACCCGAAGAACGCAAGTTCGCAGGCCCCTTCGGTGCGGAAATCCAGTTCGAGCAACCCTTCGTCGGCGCCATTCAGCGTCACCGCCCAGACCTCCTGAAGTGGATCGGCGAGGGTTTCGCCCAGTGTCGCGTCGTCCATTTCCAGACGCGACGTCCAGAGCCACTCCTGCCCCCCGACCCGCAGGAAAAGCGCGCGGTACCACGCCAGCGATGGCCGCTCTACCCGGCGCAACACCACGCCGGCAGGGGCCGGCACCGGCCGCACCGGGGCCGGTGCGCGCATTTCAAGATGCGTCACCACAGCGGCCACATATCCCGGCGCGACGGGCTGAAGCGCCTCTGTCAAAGCAGGTTCGCAGCCTTGAGGAGATCGCGCACATCGACCTCCGGGCGCGGGCCGATATGCCCGATCACCTCGCGCGCGCAAACCGTGCCGATCCGCGCACAGGTTTCCATGTCGCGGCCCTGCGCCATGCCAAACAGAAAACCGGCGGCAAACTGATCCCCGGCGCCTGTGGCGTCGACCGGCACGATCTTTTCCACCGGCACATCGGTGCGCGCGCCATCGGCCACGACCGTCACGCCGTCGCCGGAACGGGTGCAGACCACCAGCGGGCACAGGGCCGCTGTGCGTGCCAGGGCGTCTTCCAGATCGTCTGTCTCGAACAGCGACTTGATTTCAGCCTCGTTGCCGATGACGTAATCCAGGTCGTTTTCGATCAAGGTCAGGAAATCGGCGCGGTGGCGTTCCACGCAGAACGGATCGGAAATCGCTATACCGACCTTGCCGCCGCTGGCGCGGGTGCTGCGCGCGGCCTCGCGGAAGGCGGATTTGCCGGCGTCGTGATCGAACAGGTAGCCCTCGAGAAACATCAGAGCGGCGTTGCCGGTCACGGTTTCGGGCACGTCGACCGATGTGAGACCGGTGGAAATGCCCAGGTAGGTGTTCATCGACCTTTCGCCGTCGGGCGAAACGAAGATCATCGACCGCGACGTGGGGGTTTCGCCGCCCGCAACCGGAGCGTTGACGAAATCGATGCCGTGCCCTGTCATCGCGTCGGCATAGAACTGCCCCAGCGCGTCGTCGTTGACCCGTCCGATGAAAGCCGTCCGCAGACCCAGCGCGCCGGCGCCCGCGATGGTGTTGGCGACCGATCCGCCCGGCGTCTGCACCCGGCCGTCCATCGCCGCATAGAGCGTTTCCGCCCGGTCGCGTTCGACCAGCTGCATGATGCCTTTTTCAATCTGCATCCGGTTCAGGAAATCGTCGTCGGCCTGCGAGATCACATCGACAACGGCGTTGCCGATGCCCACCAGGTCATAGGTCTTGGTCATTCTGTCTTGTCCTCATATTCGCAAAGATCGCGGATGATACAGGTGCCGCACAGCGGCTTGCGCGCCTTGCAGTGATAGCGCCCGTGCAGGATCATCCAATGGTGCGCGTGGTGTTGAAAATCGACCGGGATATGGTCTTCGATGGCCCGCTCGACCGCTTCCACGGTCTTTCCCGGCGCGATGCCCGACCGGTTGCCCAGCCGAAAGATATGCGTGTCGACGGCCTGCGCGGGGTGGCGCCACCACATGTTCAACACCACGTTCGCGGTCTTGCGCCCGACCCCCGGCAGGGCCTGAAGCGCCGCGCGGGAATTTGGCACCGTGCCGCCATGCTGATCCACCAGGATCTGGCTGAGCTTCATGACATTGCGCGCCTTCTGGCGGAACAGGCCGATCGTCTTGATGTGATCGGTCAGCGCATCGAGCCCCAGGTCCAGCATCTTCTGCGGCGTGTCGGCCACGGCAAACAGGCCGCGCGTTGCCCGGTTCACCCCGGCATCGGTGGCCTGCGCGCTCAGCGCCACGGCCACCACCAGCGTGTAGGCGTTCACATGATCCAGTTCGCCCTTGGGCTCGGGATCTGCCGCCTGAAAGCGGGTGAAAATCTCGCGGAGAGTTGCATAATCGAGTTGCCGGGCCATGCCCTGTCTATGCCGTGGTGCAGAGGGCGCTGCAATGTCAAATCCGGCGGCCGGCCGTGACCGGGGCGCAATTGGCGCAACATCCGGGTCGCGGGGGGGCGTGTCATCGCCTAGGTATCGGGCAAGCGCCGCGCGCCCGTCCGCCGCGACCTGTCCCCAACCGGCCCGAACAGAAGGAGCCGCGCCATGACCGCCCTGTCCGACGAAAACGCCTATCACTACGGTGTCATGCGCCGCGCCATCGATTTGATCGACGCGGGCGGCGAAAAGATGACGCTGGAACAGCTTGCCGGCCGTATGGACATGTCGCCGGGACACTTTCAGCGGGTGTTTTCCGCGTGGGTCGGGGTATCGCCCAAAAGGTATCAGCAGTACCTGATGCTGGGCCATGCCCGGACGCTGCTGCGTGAGCGGTTCACCACGCTTGAGGCGGCACAGGAAACCGGGCTTTCGGGTGGTGGGCGGCTGCACGATCTGTTTTTGCGCTGGGAAGCGATGAGCCCGGGCGCTTATGCGCGCGGCGGCGCCGGACTCGAGATCTTCTGGGGCTGGTTCGACAGCCCCTTCGGCCCGGCGCTGGTGATGGGCACCCGGCGTGGCATTTGCGGCATCGGCTTTGCCGCCGAAACCGGTGCCGAGGCCACGATGGACGATCTGCGCGGGCGCTGGCCCGGCGCGCGGTTTGCCGAAGATCCCGACATGTTGCGGCCCTGGGCGCACGCGGCCTTTGGCGTCGGCGACGGGAAGGCTGGTGGCGGGAAGGTCGGCGCGTCGCTGGTTCTGATGGGCGCGCCGTTCCAGATCAAGGTCTGGGAGGCGCTGCTGGCGATCCCGTCGGGCCATGTGACCACCTACTCTGAAATCGCGCGGTCCATCGGCAACCCGCGCGCGGTGCGCGCCGTGGGCACGGCGGTGGGGCGCAATCCGGTCAGCTGGCTGATTCCCTGCCACCGTGCGCTGCGCAAGTCGGGCGGGCTGGGCGGCTATCACTGGGGATTGCCGGTGAAGCGCGCGATGCTGGCCTACGAATCGGCCCATGCCGGCCTGTAATGCGCGGGAGTTTGCCGAAACCCTGCGAAAAGGTGATGGAACCAGGTGCGGGTTCGCGTGTTATGATATCGCACACATCCCGGCGCGGACCGGGGCCATTCCAAGAAACGGCAGGCACAAAATGACGACACGCACCCGAGTAACCCTGATCGCAGCCGCATCCGCTGCATTGGCGCTGAGCGCCTGCACCGAATCGGCGCTGACCGATCCAAACAACCCCAACCGCCAGCGTGATCAGGGCGTTCTTATCGGCGCTCTGGCGGGGGCTGCCCTGGGGCAGATCGTCGGCGGCGATACCGAAGCCACCATCGCGGGTGCCGCTCTGGGTGGCGTGGCCGGCGGTGTGATCGGCAACCAGCTTGACCGCCAGGAGGCCGACCTGCGCCAGGATCTGGGCAACGACCAGGTGACCATCACCAACACCGGCGACCGTCTGATCGTGACATTGCCGCAGGACATCCTGTTCGCCACCGACAGCTTCGCGGTCCGTTCGGATCTGCAACGCGATCTGCGTGTCGTCGCGTCGAACCTTCAGGCCTACCCCAATTCCACCGTTCAGGTGATCGGCCACACCGACAACACCGGCGACGCAACCTACAACCAGGGCCTGTCCGAGCGCCGCGCGCGCGCCGTGGCCAACGTTCTGATCGGCGCGGGCGTATCGTCGGGGCGTATTCTGGCGGTGGGACGGGGCGAAAACCAGCCGGTCGCCTCGAACCTGACGCCCGAGGGCCGGGCGCTGAATCGCCGGGTCGAGATCGTTATCCTGCCCAACGCCTGAGCCGATCATCCGCCGGCCTGCCCCTTGCAGGGCCATGCCCCGCGCCGGGCCGCCCCCCGGCACGGGCTGGTCATTGAATCCCGCGCCATCGCGCTAGGTCATTTCGCCTGATCACTTCCCAACCCGGCAGGAGAGAGACACAATGGGCACCCACGCTTTACTCGGCATCAGCGGTTCTCTGCGCGAAAAGGCCACCAACCGGCTGCTGCTGCGCGAGGCGGCGCGGCTGTACGGTGCGGCCGCGTACACCGAGGCCGATATCGACCTGCCGCTGTATCACGGCGACCGCGAGGCCGAAGCGGGTGTGCCTGCCGCTGTCCAGACGCTGGCCGATCAGATCGCGGCGGCCGACGCGGTGATCATCTCGACCCCCGAGTACAACAAGGGCCCGTCGGGTGCCCTGAAAAACGCGCTCGACTGGGTCAGCCGCACGGCGGGCAAACCGTGGCAGGACAAACCCGTGGCGGTGATGTCGGCGGCGGCCGGCCGGGCGGGCGGCGAACGCGCCCAGATGGTTCTGCGCGGGTTCATGGTGCCGTTCCAGCCGCTGATCCTGCAGGGCCCCGAGATGCACCTGGCCGGCAGCGGCGACCAGTTCGACAGCGAAGGCCGGCTGACCGGCGACATCTACATCAAGACGCTGCAAGCGCTGATGGATCGGCTGCGCGCCTCGGTTCAGGCGTGATCGCGCGGGGTTGAACAGGCCAGTTCGATCAGGTTGCCGTCGGGGTCGCGCAGATAGAGCGAAACAATCGGCCCGGTCGCGCCGCTGCGCGCCACCGGGCCGGATTCGACAGCAACGCCCGTGGCGGCAAGATGCGCCTGCCACGCGGCTGGATCGGCGTCGGTCAGGAAACACAGATCGGCGGTGCCGGGCGCGGCGGTCTGTGCCTTGGGTTCGTATTCGGCGCCGTGCCGGTGCAGGTTTATCTTTTGCGCCCCGAAGAACAGCGCGTCTCGCCGGGTGCCATCGGCGCCTGTGAAACTGTCATGGCGCATACCCAAAGCGGTTTCATAGAAGGCACAGGTGCGCGCGGGGTCGGAAACGGTCAGAACCAGATGATCGATCGCGGTGACGTGCGGCATTTGCGTTGCTCCGGCGGGATTTCCCGCTAGAACGCTTGGCATGACCGTTCAGAACACGCCAGCCGAAACCGTTGCCGATGTCATGGATCCGGCCCGCGCCGTGGCGCTTGCGGCCAGTCTGGGCCTTGCGCATGACCCCGGCGCGCCGCTGCCGCCGTTCTTTCACCAGATCTATTTCTGGTCACCGCAGCCGCCCGATCTTCTGGGCCGCGACGGCCACCCCCGGCGCGGCGGGGTGATCCCCGATCTGGGCCTGCCAAGGCGCATGTGGGCCGGGGGCGATTTGCGGTTTCACGCGCCGCTGATGACCGGTACCGACGCGCGGCGCACCACGCATCTGGAAAGCACCGCGCAAAAGACCGGGCGCAGCGGGCCGCTGGCTTTCGTGCGTCTGCGTCACGAGATCGCGCAGGCCGGGCGCATCTGCGTGACCGAATGGCAGGATCTGGTCTATCGCGCCGATCCGGATCCCGCCGACACCCCGCCGCCGCCACCGCAGGCCCGCAGCGACGAAACCGATCTGCGCCGCCGGTCCTTCGACAGCACCTTGCTGTTTCGCTACTCGGGGCTGACATTCAACGGCCACCGCATCCACTATGATCTGGACTACGCGCGGTCGGTCGAAGGATATGCCGGGCTGGTGGTGCATGGCCCGCTTCTGGCGCAGATGCTGATGCTGATGGCGGCCGAAACCGGGCCGGTCGAAAGCTTTGCGTTTCGCGCGACGTCGCCGCTGATGCATTTCGAAACGGCAGATTTTTGTCGCGCTGGTGCGGATATGTGGGTGCGCGGCCCGGACGGGCGGCAATGCATGACCGCACGCGTCGCCTGAGCCGCGGTCACAGCGATGCGCGCACCTCGAACCCTTCGGGGATGTCATCGACACCGTCGAGCATCAGCCGGGCCATTACCTCGGCCACTTTCGGTGCCATGCCGAACCCGATCTTGAAGCCGCCGTTGGCGATGAAGTGGCCTTGCCGCAGCGGGTGGGCCCCCAGCATCGGGGCACGGCTGCGCGCGCGGGGCCGCAACCCCGCCCACCGGGCGATCACCGGCGCATCGCGCAGCGCCGCGACGGCGTGGCGGGCCCGCGCGATCACATCGTCCAGCAGCGCATCGGTGCCATCGGGTGATGCGAAGGTGCGTTCGCTGGTGGATCCGACGGCCACGGTGCCGTCGGCGTGTGGCACGACATGCAGCCCGTCGGCGTACAATTGCGGTGCGCCGGCGCGGTCGAGTTGAAACAGCGCCGCCTGGCCCTTGATCGCAGACCCTGCCGCGCGCCCTGTCTCATCGCTGAGGCGGGCAAGCCCGGCGGCACCCGTGGCCCAGAGCACAAGGCCGGTGGCGGCGCCGTCGGGCAGGATTTCGGCGCCGCGCGCGGTCAGGGCCGTGGCCAGCGCGGTGCAGGCCCGGCGCGGATGCACCCGCGCGCTCAGCGTGTCGTGGATCAGGTGGCCGCCTGCGCCGGCCGGTTGCCAGGGGTCATTGCCGGCCGGCGCAGGCACGACGCGCCATTCCGCCGCGCCGCGCCAAAGCGCCCGTGCCCCTTCGGCGCGCGCCAGCGCCCGTTCCAGCGCCGGACCGTCTTCGATGGGCTGCAGCCGGCCGTGGCGGGCATAGCCCGGATCCAGCCCCGAGATTTCGGCGATTTCGCGCCAGAAGTCACCGGCCATCAGCAGGCTGTCCAGCTGGAATGCCTTCTTCGCGTTCCAGTTTTCCGGAACATGCGGCGCCAGCGCGCCGACGATGCCGCCGCTGGCACCGGCGGCCACGCCATGCGGGTCGATCACCCGCACCCGCGCGCCGCGCGACTGGCAGGCCCATGCCACCGACAGGCCGAAAACCCCCGCGCCGTACACCGTTATGTCCGCTGTTGCCAATCCGGCCGCCTTTCTGCAAGGGTCTGGGTCAGGCTTTGGCACATACCTCAGGGTTTCATGCAAGACCACCACCCCCGGCAGGCGCAACTGTTTTGGCGCCCTGGCGACGTGCCGGTTTCGGCGCGCTTCGACGATCCGTACTATTCGCTCGAGAACGGCCTTGCCGAGACCGAACATGTGTTTCTGGCCGGTAACGGATTGCCAGAGCGCCTTGCGCCGGGTTTTGAGGTGGCCGAGCTGGGCTTTGGCACCGGGTTGAACCTTCTGGCCACCTGGCGGGCCTGGGACAGGGCGGGCCGTCCCGCGCCCCTGCGTTTCACCAGCTTCGAAGCCTTTCCGATGGCGCCCGACGACATGGTGCGGGCGCTCGCGCCCTTTGCCGAGCTTTCAGCCCATGCCACCCGCCTGGCGCAGGTCTGGACCGGCGCGGAAGGTGCGGTGACACTGGCGCCGGGGCTGGTTCTGAACCTGGTGCTGGGCGATGCGCGCGAGCGGTTGTGCGATTGGGACGGGGCCGCCGATGCGTGGTATCTCGACGGGTTTTCACCGGCCAGGAATCCCGAATTGTGGCAGCCCGACCTGATGGCCGAAGTGGCGCGCCACACCCGGCCGGGCGGCACGGCGGCAACCTATTCGGCGGCGGGTTTCGTGCGGCGCGGGCTTTCGGACGCGGGATTTGAAGTTCTGCGGGTTTCGGGATACGGCCGCAAGCGTCACATGACCACAGCCCGGATGCCCGCCCCATGACCCAGAGCAACAACGTCCCGCTTGGGATCGCGCTGATGATCGCAACGACCATCGTGTTCGCGTTGCAGGATGGAATATCGCGGCACCTGGCCGGGGAATACAACGTTCTGATGGTGGTGATGATCCGCTATTGGTTCTTTGCCGCCTTCGTCATCGCGATTGCCGGGCGCAAGGCCGGTGGCGTGCGCGCCGCGGCGCGGACCACGCAGCCGGTGGTGCAGATCCTGCGCGGCGTTCTTCTGGCATCCGAGATCTGCGTTATGGTTCTGGCCTTCACGATGCTGGGGCTGATCGAAAGCCATGCGGTGTTCACCAGCTATCCGTTGCTGGTGGCGGCACTGTCGGGGCCGATCCTGGGCGAAAAGGTGGGGTGGCGCCGCTGGAGCGCCATCGGCGTCGGATTCGTCGGCGTTCTGATCATCCTGCAACCGGGCGCCACGGTGTTCGATCCCGCCGCGCTGGTGCCGCTGATGGCGGCGCTGATGTTTGCGGTCTACGGCCTGATGACGCGCTATGCGGGGCGGCGCGACACCACCGCCACCAGCTTTTTCTGGACCGGCACTGTGGGCGCCGTCATGATGACGGCGATCGGCATCTGGTTCTGGGAGCCGATGAGCGGCCCCGACTGGGGCTGGATGGCCACGCTCTGCGTTACCGGGGCGCTGGGCCACTGGCTGCTGATCCGCTGCTACGAGGTGGCCGAGGCCAGCGCGGTCCAGCCCTTTGCCTATTTCCAGCTGGTGTTCGCCTCGACGCTGGGCATCCTGGTGTTCGGTGAAACCATTCGCGCCAACGTGGCCTTCGGCGCGGCGCTGATCGTGGCGGCGGGCCTATTCACCCTTTGGCGCGAACGCGCGAAGCGTTGACCCCGCCAGTTCGCGCGAAAACGGAACCGGCAGCGGATCCAGACCCAGCCGCGCGCGGTAGATCGGCAGGCTTTCGGTCACGCGCATGATGTAGTTGCGGGTTTCCGTGAACGGGACGAATTCGATCCAGTCGACGATATCGGGTGTGCCGTCACGCGGATCGCCATAGGTTTCCATCCAGCGTTCCGGACGGCTGGGCCCGGCGTTGTAGGCGGCCGACATCATCACCACGTTGCCATCGAACCGCGCGGCCATCTGCGACAGGTACTGGGCGCCCAGCCGCGCGTTGTAGTCCGGCTCGCGGGTCAGACGGGCGGTATCATGGCCCGCCGACACCCCGAGAACGCGGGCCATTTCGCCCGCGGTCGCCGGCATCAGCTGCATCAGGCCGCGCGCGCCCGCCCCGCTGACCACGGTGGGATCGAATTCGCTCTCGCGTCGGGCGATCGCCAGGATCATGTCGGGGGCCATCGGCAGGTCCATGCGGTGCACCGGGTGCAGCGCATAATAGGGCGCGGGCAGGGTGATGCCGGCCTGGGCCGCGCGTTTGCCGATCATCACCGCGAGGTGCGGGCGTTCAAGCTCCAGCGCCATCGCCCCCAGCCGGGCCGCCTGATCGGCATCGAGCGATTCGGTCAGGTGGGTCAGGAACCGTTCGCCCAGCGAAAGCTCGCCGGCCGACAGCAACAGCAACCCGGCCTTGAACACATCCGATCGCACGAAATCGGCGTCGCGCCAGGTGGGCGTATCGCGCCCGGCCAGCGCCATGTCGAAGGGCAAGCCGGCCCGTTCGGCCGCCAGAAGCCCGTAGAACGAGGTCTGGTACAGGGCGCCCATGCCGTAGGCGGCGCGGGCCGCTTCGGCGTTCCCGGCGGCCTCGTGCGCCCGTCCCAGCCAATAGCCCGCGCGGCCTTTCGATATGGGCGATTCCACCGCCGCGTCGAAGCGGGTGAAATGGCGCAGCGCGGTGGCCGGATCGTTCAGTTGCCGCAGCGCGACGAAGCCGGCCAGCCATTCCAGATCCGCGAAATCCGCCCCTTCAGTCAGGAAGTGTCCGGCCGCCATGCGGTAGGCGGCCCGCGCATCGCCGGCGCGCATCGCGTCGCGCACCAGACGGCGCCGGCGGTCGGACCAGGCTTCGGGCCGCCCCAGGGTGGCGGCGCTGACGGATGTGGAATCCAGCAGTGCGCGCGCATCGGCGTCGCGGCCCTTGCGGTGCCGCCAGACAAAGCGCTCGTAGGCAAGGCCCGGATCGTCGCGCAGCGTGTCGGGCACCGCGGCGATCAGCGCATCCACGCCGTTGACCTGCTCGATCAGCCCGATCCGCGCCGCCGCAAGGCTGCGGTGCGCCGGGCTGGCCAGGGGTAGCACCCGGCGCGCCTGCGCCAGATCGCGGGTCCAGATCATGTGATCCAGCCGGGCATCGTGATGCGGCGCCAGCAAGGCGGGGTAGGCCCGCAGGTAGGCGGCATGGGTTTCGGCCGACATCGCCAGCGTGCGCCAGGCCAGCACCAGGCCTGCCTCGGCCTCGCCGCGCCGGTTTGCGGCCAGCAACGCCCGCGCATACCCCAGAACGCCTTCGGCGGTCTGCGGCGCATGGCGGTCGAAAAACGCCAGACGTTGCGCGGCGGGTGCCGCCACGGCGGCGTCTTCGCTGCGTTTGAGCAGCCAGGGCAGTCCCGGCCAATCGCCGCGCCGTTCAAGAAACCCGCGCAGATCGTCGAAATCCCCGCGCCCGGCACGCAGGCGGTGCCATTCGATCACGTCGCGCGCCACCGGACCGTCGGCCGCCGCCAACCGCAGCGCCCCGTCCCAATCGCCCGCGCGCATGGCTTGCATCGCCTGGGCCAGGGGCCGGGGCTGTTCCTGCGCGGCGGCGAAACCGAGCGCGCCAAAGATGATCAGCAGCGATAGGATTATACGCGACATGGCTTGCAATTCCTGAGCGTCCGGGGCTAGAGCCATGACGATAACCCCGCTGCCTGTGCTTGCAACTCACAATCCCGCGCACCGGCAGACCCGAAGGCGGACCGCCGCCAACGGCAACACGAAAAGGAGCGTGCCTTATGTTTTCCGGTTCCATGCCAGCCCTCGTCACGCCGTTCAAGAACGGCGCACTGGATCTGGACACGCTCAAGAAACTGGTCGAATGGCATATCGGCGAAGGGTCCAGCGGGCTGGTGCCCGTGG
Organism: Paracoccaceae bacterium; assembly: GCA_024742705.1. GTDB lineage: Bacteria > Pseudomonadota > Alphaproteobacteria > Rhodobacterales > Rhodobacteraceae > JANSXZ01. The sequence goes on from JANSXZ010000001.1 coordinate 156,101, forward strand.
GCACCACCGGTGAAAGCCCGACGCTCACACATGCCGAACATGAAACCGTGGTGGCCGAGGTGGTCAAGGCGGCGGCGGGCCGGGTGCCGGTCATTGCCGGCGCCGGTTCGAACAACACGCTCGAGGCGATCCGGCTGATGCGTTTCGCGCACCAGGTCGGTGCGGATGCCGCTCTGGTTGTCACGCCCTACTACAACAAGCCCACCCAACGCGGCCTGATCGCGCATTACACCGCGCTGCACGATTGCTGCGAACTGCCGATCATCATCTACAACATCCCGCCCCGGTCGGTCATCGACATGACACCGCAGACGATGGGCCAGCTGGCGCAGCTGCCGCGCATTGTCGGGGTGAAGGACGCCACCGGCGATGTGACCCGCGTTTCGAAGCAGCGCGGCACCTGTGGCGCCGATTTCGTGCAGCTTTCGGGCGAGGACGCCAGCGCGCTGGGGTTCAATGCGCATGGCGGTGTCGGCTGCATCTCGGTGACGGCGAATGTCGCGCCGCGGCTCTGCGCCGCGTTCCAGGCGGCCACGCTGGCCGGCGATTATACGAAGGCGCTTGAATACCAGGATCTGCTGATGCCCCTGCACGAAGCGATCTTCATCGAGCCGGGCCTTGCCGGGGCCAAGTACGGGTTGAGCCGGCTGGGGCTGTGCAGCGAAGAAGTGCGGTTGCCGCTGACTGGCCTGACAGATGCCACCAAGGCCGCCATCGACGCGGCCATGGCCCATGCCGGCCTGATCTGAACCGGCCCTAGCAGCGCGCCGCCACGGCGCGCGCCACCAGCGCGATGCCGGGGGCGATGCGGGATTCGGGGATCGACGAATAGGCCAGCCGGTAGTAATGGCGCGGCCGGTCCTCGCGGCGGAAGAACGAATGGCCCGGTTCGATCAGAACCCCCTGCCGGGCCAGATCGGCGGCCAGGTCGGCGGTGTCCACATGATCGGGCGCGCGCATCCAGAAGGCACTGCCGCCATGCACACCCTGTCCGGCAATCGTCAGGCCGTTGGCATTGATCGCGGCCTCCATCGCGCCGCGCCGGCGGTGCAGGGCCTCGGCCATGCGTCGCATCTGGGCGTCGTAGTGCCCCAGCGACAGGAAGTAGGAAGCGGTGCGCTGGATATGTCCGGGCGGATGGCGCAGCATCTGCGCGCGCAGCGCGCGGGCCTCGCGGATAAACGGCTCGGAGCCGACCAGATAGCCCAGCCGCAGCCCGGGAAACAGCGATTTGGAAAAGCTGCCCACATAGATCACCCGCCCGTCGCCATCCATGGATTTCAGCGCCGGCAGAGGCGCATCCAGGAAGGACAGTTCGAATTCGTAATCGTCCTCGACGATCAGCGCGTCGATCGCCGCTGCCCGCGCCAGAAGGGCGCGGCGACGATGGCGCGGCAGGGTGGCGGTGGTGGGGCTCTGGTGGCTGGGGGTGGTAAAGATCACCTGCGTATCGGTGGGCACGGCGTCGGGCTGCAGCCCGTCGCGATCCACCGCCAGCGGTGTCAGCCGGCAGCCGGTATGGCCCAGAATATCGCGCAGCGCGTGATAGCAGGGATCTTCTATCGCCGCGCGCCGGGTCGGATCCAGAAGCATCTGTGCGCTGATCCACAGCGCGTTCTGTGCGCCAAGGGTGATCAGGATTTCCTCGGGGCGCGCGGTGATCCCGCGCCGGGGCAGGGTATGGCGGGCGATGAATTCGATCAGCAGAGGATCGTCCTGATCGTAGTAGTCGGTTGTCAGCGGGGTAAAATCCTTCTGGCCCAGCGCCCTGAGCGCGCAGAGCCGCCAGTTGGCATGATCGAACAACGCCGGATCGGTCTGGCCGTAGACGAAAGGATAGCGGAAATCCTGCCAGTTCTGGGGTTTGCTGGGGGTATCCCCGCCGGTAAACCGCCGCGCGATGGCGCTGTTCCAGTCGACCCGGTCGGTGCTGCGCACCGGCGGGGCGTAGGCGGGCGGCACCGGCGCGTTCGCCGAAACAAAGTATCCCGACCGCCCGCGCGACACCAGGTAATCGTTCGCCAGAAGTTCGGTGTAGGCCAGCGTGACGGTGATCCGGCTGACCCCCAGATGCGCGGCCATGCGCCGCGACGACGGCAGCTTCTCGCCGCGGTGAAAGCGGCCCGACAGAATGCCTTCGGCGATCATCTGCTGGATTTGCGCCTGCAACGTACCGGGGGCTTCGGGGTTCAGAAAGAAGGTCGCGACAGAAATGGCCATGCCGTTATGTTGCACCGGCGCGGTGGTCGGCGCAATGACGCGGCCATTGTGGGCGGCTGGCGCCTGGCGTCGGCGCTTACTGTTGGGCGCGGGCGCAGGATCCGGGCAGGCGCAGGCGGTATGTGACCGCGTTGGTCTTGGTGTCTTCGCGCTGTTGCAGGCAAGCGGTGTCGGAAATCGACTGGATCATCGGGCCTTCGGTGGTGTTGAGGTTCAGCACCGTGCCATCGGGCAGGGCCACATCGACAAAAATGCCCGAACTGCCGGTGCCGGTCAGCGGGGCGGTGCCGACAACGGGCACTGTCAGATAGGCCAGATGCCGGTATCTGTCGGGATCCGAAAGGCCGATGAACAGCGCCCAGCCGCCCGCGAAAACCGTCAGCAACAGCGCCGGGATACCCCAGCGCCGGCCATGAATGTAAACCGAAACGGCCCGCTGCGGGCCGATCAGTCGTGCCAGAATGTCGAGGGCTGACATTGTGCCTCGCTTCGGGAGTGAGAGGATGCGTCATTGCCCGGCCGGCCGCGCCGCGCATTGCGGACACGCCGGCCGGGCCGGAAGCCTGCGGCCCGCGTCAGGCGAAAACGCGGCCCAGAGCGCCATCCACGGCGCTGACGATGTGATCGATGTCATCGGTGCCCGCAATCAGCGCCGGGCTGAAGCAAAGCGTGTTGTTCTTGCCCGGCAGCGACCGGTTGGTGACACCGATGATCACACCCTGCGCCATGCAATCGGCAACAACGGCCTGTGCCTGTTTTTCCGGCACCGGCTGACGGCTTTCGCGATCCGAAACCAGTTCGGCGCCCAGAAACAGGCCCTTGCCGCGCACTTGCCCGATCACAGGGTGGCGATCGGCCAGTTCCGAAAGCTTGTCGAACATGTAGGCGCCCATGCGGGTGGTGTTGTCGAGAAGGTTCTCGTCTTCGATGATGCGCATGTTTTCCAGCGCCGCAGCCGGCCCGGCCGTGCAGCCGCCAAAGGTCGAGATGTCACGGAAATAGTTCAGCGGGTCTTCGGCCTTGTCCTTGAACTTGTCGAACACGTCCTCCGTTGTCACCAGGCAGGCGATCGCGGCATAACCCGATGCGACGCCCTTGGCCATCGTGACCATATCGGGCTTCACGCCGTAATGCTGATAGCCGAACCAGGTGCCGGTGCGGCCGATGCCGCAGACGACCTCGTCGATATGCAACAGAACCTCGTATTTCGCGCAGATCTCCTGCACCCGCTCCCAATAGCCATCGGGCGGGGTGATCACGCCGCCGCCGGCTGTCACCGGTTCCAGGCACAGCGCGCCAACGGTTTCGGGGCCTTCGCGCAGGATCGTCGCCTCGATCTGGTCGGCGGCCCAGAGGCCGTAGTTCTCCACCGGGGCGCCGTCCTGTTCGAAGGCGCGGTATTCAAGGCAATGCGGCACGCGGACAAATCCGGGCGCGAAGGGGCCGTACTGCGCGTTGCGTTCGTCCTGGCCACCCGCCGACAGCGCGCCGATGGTGGTGCCGTGGTAGTCGCGGTCGCGGTAAAGGATCTTGTACTTCTTGCCGCCGAACTTCGCATGGCTGATCTGGCGCACCATCTTGAACGCCTTTTCATTCGCCTCCGACCCCGAGTTGCAATAGTACACCCGGCTCATGCCTGGCATCTTCTCGATCAGCCGCTCGGCGAACAGCGCACCCGGAATTGAACCTGCCGAACCCGCGAAATAGTTCAGTTTGATCAGCTGGTCGCGCACCGCGTTGGCGATGCTTTCGCGGCCGTAGCCGACGTTCACGGTCCAGACGCCGCCCGAGACGGCATCGAGGTGTTCCTTGCCCTTCTGATCCCAGACCTTCATCCCCCGGCCTTCCACGATAATGCGCGGATCGGTCGTTTCATAGGGTTTGTGCTGGCTCAGATGGTGCCAGATGTGCGCTTTGTCGGCGTCGACAACGTGGCTTATGTCATTTTCATTGAACGTGCCGTCCATGGCAGTGACCTTTCGAGAATATGGGGCGCAGGCGTGGCGGGACCGCCGGGGCGGTCTGATCCTGCGCAGCATCACACAGGCAATTCCGCCTGCGCAATAGGGCCAGACACAGGCGTCGTCTATATCCAGTTTCGCGCCGGGCCGCGCCCTAGTTGCCGGGGCGCATGCTTGCGTCCAGTTCGGTCTGCGAAATCAGATCCAGTTTCACGGCTTTCGCGATCACGCCGATTTTCGTGTTCACGTCGAATCGGGCGATGATGTTGCGCATCATCTTCGACACCGCCTGTTCGGTCACGCCCCATTTGTAGGCAACTTCCTTGGTGGCCATACCCTGGGCCGAAAGCATCAAAAGCTCGAGCTGGCGATCCGTCAGCCCCAGTTCCGCCACTTTCTCGCGGCGCAGCAGCGCCAGGTACGACAGATGAAACTGCATGGCCGCGGTGTGCAGGGTCCAGCCGTGCCGCTGCATCGCATCCTCGAAATCCTCGCGCTTCTGGCCACCACCGATCAGGATCGACGCACGTTCGTTCGACAGCCCGGAACGCAGGGGGATCACCACGCCCGACCGGAAACCGTGATTCCCGGCGATCTGCACGTCGCTGATGAAGCGCGGGGTGCAGAATCGTGCATCGCGGTAATCATTTAGAAACTCGACGCCGTGCAAGAAGGGGTGCAGGCGGAACGGCACGTCGTGCATGGGAAAACGGGCCCGGCCCGGCCCGGCGCGGCCTTCGGCCATCTTGATCCATGCCGCCGGCATCGTGCTGCGCAGATCCATCTGTGCGGCGTCGAAGCTTTCGAAACTGCGGTGGAGGTAGTTGACCATAGGAAAACCCATATGGGTCAGATGGCACAGCAACACCTTCCAGAGGCCATCGGTCGATGTCTGCTGCGTGACGTCTCCCCAAAAACGATGCAACGAATCAGGAAAAAAATCGGAGGATGGTTCATAAACGTTCATTTATATCATCAAATCCCTGCAACCAAGCTGCTGGGTCTGCACCAGAACAGGCGGGCCGAAATCGCAAAAATACTTGCACTAAACCTATCGCAGGACTGTGACATACATCACAGTGAATGAAAACATGTCTAAACGGGAGCGTTGGGCGGCCAGAACCAGGTGCCGTATTTCGGGGCACCGGGCCGGTGCCTTCGCGGAGGGATGCGCGTTGGGGCTGGACAGGTGCCGGGGCGATCCTCATATCAGCGGAAGCGACCGACAAGGCAACGACCGGGGAACTACAGTAATGCGCGCGCTTACGTCCCGTCTGGCATCATGGATCAGGCCCGCCGCACCGGCACACTATCCTGCGCTGGCAGTGTCCGAACCGTTTGTGGCGGTGGGCGATATCCATGGGCGCGCCGACCTTCTGGAGAGCATCGCCGAACGGATCGGCCGTGCCTATCCGGGTCGGCGCACGGTATTTCTGGGCGATTACATCGACCGCGGAGAGTATTCGGCCGAGGTGCTTCGCCTGTTGATGGGCACCGATCCTGAGGGGCCTTATCCGGTGACCTGCCTGAAGGGCAACCACGAGGAGATGTGCCTTCGGTTCATCGACAACCCGGCCGATTCGGGCCGTCACTGGCTGCGAAACGGCGGCTTGCAGACGCTGGCCAGCTTTGGCATCGGCGGAATTTTCGAAAATGCCGAGGCGGAACAACTGGAAAAGGTGCGCGATTCGCTGGCCGAGGCGATGGGCGATGACATGCTGGAATGGCTGCGCGCTCTGCCCACCAAATGGAACAGCGGCAACGTATGGGCGGTGCATGCGGGCGCCGACCCGGACCTGCCGATGACCTTCCAGTCGGAAGCGACACTGCTGTGGGGGCATCCGGAATTCCTGCGCGCGCGCCGCCCGGATGGGCAATGGATTGTGCATGGGCACACGATTTTCCGCGAACCGGTCGCAGGCGACGGTCGGGTGTCGATTGACCTTGGGGCCTATGCTACAGGTCGGCTGCAAGCTGCCGCTTTTGACGAATCGGGGGTTACGTTTCTGTCAACGTAATTTCTTGAAACTGTTTCCCTCGGGGGCTTGTGGTTAGATCGATCCAGGGCGGTGTTTGCCGCTGCGACGGGTTCGCGCCATCCCGTGGCAAATGGAAATGCGCATAGCGCGGCTCTGCCAGCCGCGTAACTGGCTGGGGGGCCGATATGAATGCTGTGAACGGGTCTTTCAGGCCATTCATGCCAATGCGTGCGGCATATTCGTCGATGATATTCGAAGCGGTGCCGAACCCGGCGCGAATGCTCGACGCGCGCAACGCGATCTTCCGCACAGCATTCAACCGATGAGTTCCAACATGACCCGCCGTATTTCCGCCGTTTCGCTTCTTGTCGCCAGCGTTGTTGCCCTTTCCGCCTGTGGGCTGACCTATACCAGCCCGACCGTGCAGAAAAGCGCGCAAGGCATGAACGTGCGGGTCGTGCCGCTGACCGCTTCAACCGTGCAGGTCGCCAACGTTGATCCCTACAAGCCGCGGGTCTTGCCGGCGGCGTTCTATCAGACTGCGGGTGGCGGGCAGTTGCGCGGTGCCGGTGCGGTGCCCCCGGCGCCCTTCGTCCCAGAAGAGACCCGCACGCCGCTGGAACTGCGCCTGCCGCCGCCCGCGGTCGCGCCGCAGTACCGCATCGGCATCGGCGATGTGCTGTTGCTGGCCACCAAAAGCGCCGGCAGCACGGTCGAGGAACTGGCCGGTCTGCTGGCCGCCCAGAGCCAGCGCCAAGGCTATACCGTGCGCGACGACGGTGCGATCGCGATTCCCGACATCGGCCTGATTTCGGTCGCCGGCAGAACCGTACAGGACGCCGAGGCCGCGGTGTTCCAGGCGCTGGTGGACCGCCAGCTTGATCCGGCGTTCTCTCTCGAAGTGTCCGATTTCAACTCGAAGCGGGTTGCGGTGGGCGGCGAAGTCGGCCGCGCGATGCTGGTGCCGATCACGCTGACCACGCTAAACCTGGGCGAGGCGCTGAACGCCGCCGGCGGCATTCAGGTGGAGAACGAGCAATTCGCCTCGATCCGCCTGTACCGGGGCGGCGAACTGTACCAGATCCCGATCCAGACCTTCTATGACCGCCCCGAGTTGCAGCAACTGGTGCTTCTGGACGGCGACGCGGTTTATGTCGACACGTCCTACGATCTGGACAAGGCGCTGTTGTATTACCGGACGCAACTGGATGTGATCGGCCTGCGCAGCCAGACGCGCCAGACCGCCCTGTCGGAGCTAGAGGCCGAGATCAGCCTGCGTCGCGCCGCGCTGAACGAACAGCGGACGATCTTTCAATCGCGTGAATCGCTGGGCGCCGAGGCGCGCGATTACATCTATCTCGCGGGCGAGGTCTCGCGGCAGGGGCGTTTCGTGATGCCCTACAACCAGCAGGTGACGCTGGCCGATGTGCTGTACGACAAGGGCGGGTTCCCGACGATTTCGGGCGATGCCTCTGAAATCTATGTGCTGCGCGCTGTCGACGAGGCAGCCAGCGATGCGAACGTGACGGCATGGCATCTGAACGCGCGCAACGCGGCGCAGCTGACGATTGCCACCCAGATGCAGATGCGCCCCAACGATATCGTGTTCGTCGAAGAACAGCCGATCACCAAGTGGAGCCGCGCGTTGAACCAGTTCTTCCCGACGCTTCTGAACGCCGGTGTGCGCAGCCTCAACTGAGGGCTGCGCCGGGCGCTTGGTTTAAATTTGTGGCAGTTCTGCAAAGCCCGTGCCGCTATCTCTCCTTCAACTGAATTCACGGCAGGGTGAGCATATTGTTGCTCATGATTAAGGTGCTGTAATTGTTGGGGAAAATATGCGCCCAAGCGGCGGTGTGCCGGTTGTCTGGGCCGCAGTTGCAATATTCAAATTGGGGCGTTTATGGGGGGATGTTAACACAAATTTAATTGAGATGCTTGCCAACTTGTAACTTCCGTCAAAGGGGCGACAATGATTGATTTTGAAGCGGCATTGGAACGTCCATTTTCACCTGACGCTGCCGCGCATGAAGACGCGGCAAATACCTGGCTGTTTTTGGCCTCGAAGCGGGTTTTCGACATCTGCATGTCGATGCTTTTGCTGCCGATCATGTGCGTTTGCGCGCTGATCATGTTGGCGCTGAATCCTTTCTTCAACGCCGGCCCCTTGTTTTTCGTTCAATTGCGCATGGGTCGCCGGTGCAAGGCATTCCGCGCGATCAAGTTCCGCACCATGACGGTTGCGGAAAAGATCAGCCGCCAGGCTGACGACCCGCTGGAGGAGCATCGTATCACCCGTCTGGGCCGCTTCCTGCGCAAGTCGCGCATCGATGAACTGCCGCAGATCCTGAATGTTCTGCGCGGCGAGATGAGCCTGATCGGACCGCGCCCGGACTACTTCCATCACGCCCGCAGCTACCTGCGCAGCGTGCCGGGATACCGCGAGCGCCATGCGGTGCGGCCGGGCATCAGCGGGATCGCGCAAACCGAAGTAGGCTATGTCGAAGGCACGGACGCCACCGTTCTGAAAGTACGTGCGGATCTCTATTACATCCAGAATGCCAGCATGCGACTGGACCTGTGGATTTTCTGGCGCACGATGATCACTGTTTTCGGCCGCAAGGGATCGTGACATCCCGGCCCGTTGGTCGGGCCACCAAGCGGCCCTGCGGCTGAGCCATATTGCCGCCGTGACCGTATTGTGAGCATCGGGTAAACCTCGTGTCAACGACGGGGGACCAGATAATGACAATGCAATTTGACACTGAAAAAGCGACCGCTTCGGCGTGGTTCCGCCGGCTGCGCGACGACATCGTCGCCGCCTTCGAAGCGCTGGAGGACAGCCATGCGGAAGGGCCGCTGGCGGATGCGGCGCCGGGGCGCTTCGATGTAAGCGAAACCCGCAGGACATCGGACGACGGTTCTGACGCTGGCGGCGGCCTGATGAGCGTGATGCGCGGCGGGCGGGTTTTCGAAAAGGTCGGGGTGAACGTCTCGACCGTGTACGGCACCCTGGGCGAGCGGGCACAGATGGCGATGGCCGCGCGCAAGGGCATCCCAGGAATGAAGGATGATCCGAGGTTCTGGGCCAGCGGCATCAGCCTGGTGGCGCATATGCAAAACCCGCATTGCCCCGCGGTTCACATGAACACCCGCATGTTCTGGACGCCGCATGCGTGGTGGTTCGGTGGCGGTTCGGATCTGAACCCCTGTCTTGAATATGCCGAAGACACAGCGCATTTCCATGCCACGCAGCAGCGGCATCTCGATCCCCATGGGCCCGCCCATTATCCGCGTCTGAAGGCCTGGGCCGACGAATACTTCTATATCCCGCATCGCAAGCGTGCGCGCGGTGTCGGGGGTATCTTCATGGATGATTTCAATACCGGCGACTGGGCATCGGATTTCGCGCTGACCCAGGATATCGGCCGCGCCTTTCTGCCGGCTTTTCTGCCGCTGGTCGAAAAGCGCCGGGTTCAGGACTGGTCGGATGCCGACAAGGATGCGCAGCTGGTGCATCGCGGTCTCTATGCTGAATACAACCTGGTCTATGATCGGGGCACCAAGTTCGGTCTGGAGACCGGGCATGACGCCAATGCCGTGCTGATGAGTCTGCCGCCTCTGGCGAAATGGGTCTGACGGGATTGCACGACTGAATAGAAAAACGCCGCCCCGGTCTGGCCGGGGCGGCGTTTTTCATGCTCAGGCCACGCGCTCGAGCCATTGATCGACCTTGCGGCGCGCATCTTCCTTCGAATCTCCGTACTTCTTCTGGATCAACCCTTCCAGACGTTCCCGGTCGCCTTCGGCGGCGCGCAGTTCATCGTCGGTCAGCTGGCCCCATTCGGACTTGGCCTTTCCCAGGTAGTTCTTCCATTCGCCTGCGATCTGGTCCCAGTTCATGATTGTCTCCTTTCGTTGCATCGTGCCGGACCAACGCGCCGAAGCGCGCTTCGTTCCATCTCGCTTAACGGCGTCGGTGCGGTGGCGAGGGGCCGGTCATGGAACTTTGTCGCCGGCCGCAAGTTGGTTTGTCATCGCAACCGGCGGCATCGCCTGCCGGTTCATAAGCAAGGGCCGGAAGCACCGGCTGGAAGGAAAGGATGGTTCCATGCTCTATTGGTCACTCGTTTTTCTCGTCGTCGCGCTGGTTGCCGGCGTGTTCGGCTTTGGCGGAATAGCAGCGGCCTCGGTCGGGATCGCGCAATTCCTGTTCTTTCTTTTTGCCGTGCTCTTCGTGGGCACCGTTCTGGCACATCTGCTGCGCGGATCGGCACGCCGCCGCTGAAGGCGGTGCGATGAACGCGCAACCAACCGAAAAAAGGAGATATCACAATGACATCCCCACTGAACGTCGTACCTTCGCGAACCGCGCCTGCCACCGGTGTCCGCGATGCGGATGAACTGGCGCAGGCCCTCGCCGAGGTTCTGGCCGACACCTATCGTCTGATGTTCAAGACCCATGCGTTTCACTGGAACGTCAAGGGCCCGCTGTTCTTTTCGCTGCACAAGCTGACCGAGGAGCAATACGAGAACCTCTTCGCCGCGGCCGACGACCTGGCCGAGAGGATCCGCGCGATGGGCCAGATGGCGCCCTTCACGATGCAGCAGATCCTGGGCGCCTCGGCGATCGATGACGACGATACGCTGCCCGATGCCGGCGGCATGTGCGAGTCGCTGGCAGCGGATCACGAAAAGATCGCGCGGCGCCTGCACGCGGTCGTGCAGATGGCGGCCGACCGCAATGACCCGGTGACCGAGGATCTGGCGACACAGCGGTCGTCGTTTCACGAACAGGCGGTCTGGATGCTGCGCGCGATCAGCGCCCAGTGACCGCCCTTGCGCCCGTGCCCCCACTGCGGGGCGCGGGTTTGGCAATGGTTTTTCAACCATTTTGCGACAGGCTGCGCGCATCCGCTGATGAAGGGATGCGCGCGCCTTGTATTTGCCTTTACTGCTACTTCTGCTGTGTCTTCTGGTGCCGCGAAACGCGGCTGCCAACCCGGTGTCGCTGCTGGGATCGGCGGGTTTTCCCCGCGCCCAACCGATTGCAGGAGCGGCGGGCGTACTTGTGCCGCGGGCTGCGGTTCCGCCCGATGCGGCGGCAGGCGCCAGCCGATTTGTCGGTCAGGCGCGTGGCGGCATGTTCGCGCCGATCGAACGGGCGGCGGCATCGCCCACGCTGTTGCCCGAGGGCCGGGGAATGGGCCGTGTGGCGCGGTTACGTCAGATCATCGGGCATGCGGAATCGCGGCGTCACGGGTACGATGCGGTGCAGTATGGCGCGACCATCCGTCCGCCGCGCCCGCCAACAGCGATGACCCTGGCAGAGATCTATCAGTGGATCGACGAAACGCCCGGCCAGCCCCATGCGATCGGGCGCTATCAGTTCATTCCGCCCACGCTGCGCCGGGTCGTGCGCCAGGTGGGTGTGCCGCTGAACACCCGGTTCAGCCCGAAGGTGCAGGACCGGTTGGCCGATGTGCTTCTGGCCGAGGCGGGCGTGCCGCAGGCGCTGGCCGGTGAAATGCCACGCGAGGTGCTGATGCACAATCTGGCGCGGATATGGGCGGGCCTGCCGACCGCGTCAGGCCGGTCTTATTACCATGGCATCGCCGGAAATCGCGCCAGCATCACATGGGAAGACTATGCCGACGCCATGGCCCGGATCTTTCCTGGATGATTCGGATAACACCACGGCGCGTCATCGACCTACGCGCGGCAAGGCGCAGGGTCACACCGCCTGCGCCGTTTGCGCGCCCCGCCGGCCGGTCACGCCTTCAGCGTCTCGGTCGAGGCAAAGAACATCGCCTGGCTGACCGCCGACAGAACCTGTTCTTCCTTGTAGGGTTTGGCGATCAGGAACGCGGGTTCGGGCCGGTCGCCTGTCAGAAGGCGTTCGGGAAACGCCGTGATGAAGATGACCGGCGTATCCGGCATGTCCTGCATCAGGTCGTTCACCGCGTCTATGCCGGATGAATTGTCGGCCAGCTGTATGTCCGCGAGGATCAGATCCGGCAGATCCCTCCGCCCCATCTCGACGGCCTCGCGGCGGGTGCGCGCGACGCTGGACACCTGGTGGCCCAGGTCTTCGACGATGGTGGTCAGGTCGGCGGCGATGATCGGTTCGTCCTCGATGATCAGAATACGGCCCGCGATGCTGGATTCCATGTCCTTGCGGGCGGTGGCGATCAGGTGACGGACCTCGTCGCGATCCACATTCATGATCGCAGCGATATCGTGGATCGAGAATTCCTCGATCGTCGACAGCAAAAGAGCTTCGCGGGTGTTTGGCGCCAGCGCGGAAAGCAACCGATGCGCCCGCGCCTGGCTGTCGCCGGCATCCTCGTCGACGGGCGTGCCCGTGCTGATCCAGATCGCATGAAAACACTTGTAGAGAGCGACACGCACGCTCAGATCGCCTTCGAACATCGACCTGTCTTGCAAGATCGCCTCGAGCGTGGCGACGGCATACCTGTCGCCGGTGGCCTGTTTGCCGGTGAGCGACCTTGCATAACGCCGCAGGAACGGAAGCTCGGTTGCCAGCTGGTCGGAAAGGTCCATCTGTGCGGAAAGGTTGGACATGCTGTGGTGCCTTTTTTTAAGAATCTCGGGAACCCAACGAAGAGATGGGACGTTCGGTTCCCGTGACGACCTAAAAAACCCATCTGAAACCAACCCGAGGCTCCCATGTCCAAGACATCCGACGAGGACCACGACCCCATAGCAGCGCTGATCGACGCCAATCTCAAGCGCGTCTACTCCGATCTCGTGCAGGAGGAGCTTCCGGATCGTTTCAAGGATCTCCTGGCGGTGCTGAAGGCGCAGGAAACCCAGGAGAAGGCGGGAAAATGACAAAAACCGATCCCCGCGACGGGCTGGTCGAACATTTGCCGGCCTTGCGCGCCTTCGCGCTGAGCCTGACACGCAACGGCGCCACCGCCGACGACATGGTGCAGGACACCGTCGTCAAGGCCTGGACGAACATCGACAAGTTCGCCGAGGGCACCAACATGCGGGCGTGGTTGTTCACGATCCTGCGCAACACCTATTATTCGAGCCGTCGAAAGGCCCGCCGCGAGGTTGCCGATGTGGACGGCGTGTTTACCGAAACCCTGTCGGTGAAACCCGAACACGACGGCCGCCTGAACCTGTCGGACTTTCGCCGGGTCTTTGAAACCCTGCCCGACGAACAGCGCGAGGCGCTGATCCTTGTGGGTGCGTCGGGCTTTTCCTACGAAGAGGCTGCCGAAATGTGCGGCGTGGCTGTGGGCACCATCAAGAGCCGTGCCAACAGGGGCCGGGCCCGTCTGGCCGAACTGCTTGACCTGAACGCCGAAAGCGCGTTCGAACTGACCGACGCGGCCACCGTTGCCGTGGTGTCGGGCGGCGCGCCCGTCGCACCGTGACGCATGCCGATACCCCCGATGCCGCATGGTATCGCAGCATCCGGGTCAGGCTGATCGCCTTCATGACGCTGGCGCTTCTGCCTGTCGGTCTGATCGCCGTCTGGCAAACCGCCAGTGTCACCGAAAAATCGCGGCAGAATGCCGAACTGGCGCTGCGGGTGCTGACCGAACAGGCCGCGCAGGAAGAACGGCTTATCATCCAGCGCGCGTTCGGCGCGGCGCAGGCGCTGGAATTCGCGCTGAACGATATCGGGATGCTCACCCCGGAATGCAGTGCCTTTCTGCGCGGTTTCGTCGAACGCTCGCCGCGTTACAGCTTTGCCGGATTTCTGCCGCTCGACGGGCGGATGACCTGTTCGTCCAGCGGCCGCAGTTTTGATTTCTCGGGGTTTCCGGGTTTTGAGGACGCGATCCGCAATCCCGGTCCGCGGGTCGAGGCCAACCACGACGCGCCGATCAGCGCCCGATCGGTCGTTGTGGTCAGCCAGCCGTGGTTCGACGACAGGAACGGCGCGCTGACCGGGTATCTGAGCATTTCCATCCCGCACGACACGCTGCGTCGCAGCATCGAAGCCGGGGGCAGCGGCCGTCTCGTCGATCTGATCGCCTTCAACGGCGCCGGCGACGTTCTGACATCGCTGGGCGATGTCGCCGCCGCGCGCGCGAACCTGCCGGTCGACACCGGGCTGGCCACGCTGGTGGACAAGGCGGGGCAGGCGTTCTCGGGGACCGACACGCAGGGCAATCCGCGGGTCTTTGCGCTGGCGCCGGTGCAGCCGGGGCGCTTCTATGTTCTGGGCGTCTGGGATGCCGAGGTGGGCCTGGCGCGGCAATTGAGGCCGGGGATCGCCACCAGCCTTTTTCCCGCGGTGATGTGGCTTGTCAGTCTCTGCGTCGCGCTGTTGTCGATCCATCTACTGGTGGCCCGTCACATCGCGACACTGGGCAGCCAGATGGTGGCATTTGCACGCAACCGCGCGATGCCGTCCGACTGTTTCGGCCGCGATGCGCCGACCGAAATCCGGCGTATTCACGAACTTTTCCAGCAGATGACCGCAGCGATCCTGCACGATGAGGCCCAGCTGGAGGATTCGGTGCGCGAGAAAAACGTTCTGCTGCGTGAGGTGCACCACCGCGTCAAGAACAACCTTCAATTGATTTCCTCGATCATCAACATGCAGATCCGCCAGGTGCGCGCCGCCGAGGCCAAGCACGCCCTGCGCCGTATTCAGGAGCGGGTGGTCAGCCTGGCGACGATCCACCGCGATCTCTATCAATCGAACGCCGGCGGGCGCGTGAATGTCGGGCAGTTGCTGCGTGAGGTCATCAACAACACCGTCGAGATGGCGGCCACCGACCGGACGGATGTGCAGATACACGCCGAGATCGAGGATATCTGGCTCTATCCCGATCAGGCGGTGCCCATGTCGCTGCTGGCGGCCGAAGCCGCGACCAACGCGATGAAGCATGTGGGCAACCACCCCGACGATCAGCCCTGGATCCGGGTGCGGTTTACCGAGGGCCGCGAGCGCGAGCGGCTGTTCGCCTTGTCCAATTCGATCGGCGAAGGCCCCGCCAACAGCGCCCTTGAAAGCACGGGAATGGGCTCGAAGTTGATCGGGGCCTTCGCCATCCAGCTTGGCGCACAGATCGAAACCGGCACCAGCGCGGGTGCCTACCACCTGACGGTGCGGTTCGAGGCGCAGGAGTTCGCGCATGAAACAGTAGACTATTGATCCGGTCCGGAGCACGGTGATGCAGGGGGCGCGTGCGCCGCGCCACCGATGCCGGGCACTGTCAAGAAACGGTTTCAATGACGCACTATTGCTCGGGCAGTCCCGCACGAAAGGAACCCCGCGCATGGCACGTTTCAACGCTCTTCCAATCCTGTCCGTTTCTTTGCTGGCGCTGACGCTGGGCGCCGGTGCGGCCCTTGCATCGGGCCAGATCGTCATCGGCCTCCAGCAGGAACCGACAACACTGGATCCAACGGCTGACGCCACCGCGTCTATTGACGGCATGCTGACGCACAATGTCTTTGAATCGCTGACCACAGTCGATGAAAGCGGCGCGGTCCTGCCGGCGCTGGCCACCGGGTGGACCGTATCGGACGATGGGCTGACCTATACCTTCACGCTCGCCTCGGGTGTCACGTTTCACGACGGCACCACCTTCGACAGCGCCGATGTGGTGTTTTCGTTCGATCGTGCTATGGCCGACGACAGCGTGAACCCGTCCAAGGGCATCTTCGCGCCCATCGCCAGCGTGACCGCGCCGGACGCTGCGACCGTGCAGATCACCCTGTCGAAGAAGGACGCGTTCTTCCTGTTCAACATGGCCCAGGGCGATGCCTCGATCGTGGCGCCAGAATCGGCCGATACCAACACCACGAAACCGGTGGGAACCGGCCCGTTCCGTTATGATGCCTGGACCCGCGGCGACCGCCTGATCCTGGTGCGCAACCCCGATTACCGCGATGCCGGCGATGTCTCGCTGGGGCGGGTCGAATTCCGGTTCATAGCGGATGCGGCAGCGGCGACGGCGGCCATGATGGCCGGTGAAATCGATGCCTTCCCCGGATTTCCTGCGCCCGAGCTTCTGACGCAGTTCCAGGCCGATCCGCGTTTCAACGTGGTTGTCGGCAGCACCGAAGGCGAGGTGATCCTCGCGATGAACAACGCGAAACCGCCCTTTGACAACATCGAGGTGCGCCGCGCGGTTTCCACGGCGATCGACCGCGATGCGCTGATTGACGGGGCGATGTACGGGCAGGCGGTGCCGATCGGCAGCTTCTATCCCCCGCATGGGCCAGCCTATGTTGATCTGACCGGGGTCTATCCCCATGACGCCGATAAGGCGCGCGCCATGTTCGATGCCGAAGGTCTGACCGGCACCACCATGACACTGCGCGTGCCGCCGTTTCCCTATGCGATGCGGTCGGGCGAGATCATTCAGGCACAACTGGCCGATGCGGGCATCGACGCACGTCTGGAGAATGTCGAATGGGGCTTCTGGCTGGATGAAGTCTATAAGAAAAAGAACTATGACATGACGGTGATCGCCCATACGTCGCCCAACGACCTGGGCAATTTCGCGCGCGGCCCCGATTACTTCTATGGCTACAGCGATGCAGAGTACGATGCCCTCTGGACCCGTATCCGCGAGGAAGCCGATCCAGAGGTGCGCACCGCGCTGTTGCAGGACGCCCAGCGTTACCTGACCGATCAGGCGGTGCACGGGTTCCTGTTCCAGTTGCCGCGGCTGGGTGTCTACCGGGCCGGTGTCGAAGGGTTCTGGCAGTCTTCGCCGGTGCTGTTCCAGCCGCTGAAGGACGTCTCGGTGAACTGATGCGGCTTGTGACGCGGTGCAGCGCCGGGCCGTGCCACCGGCCCGGCGGCGGGGTCTGACGCCTTGGGGCTGTTCATCCTGCGCCGCACGCTGGGTTTCGTTCTGACGCTGCTGGCGGTGTCGGTCGTGGTTTTCGCGGTGATGAACGTGCTGCCGGGCGATCCGGCGCTGACCATCCTGGGGCTGGACGCGACCGACGACGCGCTGGCCGCCCTGCGGGCGGAACTGGGCCTCGACCGGCCCGTTCTGATGCGTTACTTCGCCTGGGTCCGGGATGCGCTGGGCGGTGATTTCGGCATGTCCCATTCGTTCCGGGTGCCGGTGGCCGGCCTGATCGGCGAACGCTTGCCGATGACCGTATCGCTGGCCGTGGCGGGCATGGTGCTGACCGTCTGCCTGGCGCTGTCGCTGGGCATCGGCGCCGCGGCGAACCACGGGCGGCCCGGCGACTGGGGCGTGATGTTCATCAGCCAGCTGGGCATCGCGGTGCCGGCCTTCTGGCTGGCCATTCTTCTGGTGCTGCTTTTCGCGGTGAAGCTGCGGTGGCTTCCGCCCGGCGGTTTCGCCGGCTGGTCCGACCCCGTGGCGGCGATCCGGTCGCTGGTTTTGCCGACGATCGCATTGGCGTTGGTGCAATCGGCGGTTCTGGCGCGGGTGACACGATCCTCCGCTCTCGAGGTGATGCGGCTGGACTATGTGAGGACCGCGCGCGCCACCGGCCTGCCGCGCCACCGGGTTCTGTGGCGGCATGTGCTGCCCAATGCGCTGGTGCCGATCGTCACCATCGTCGGGATGCAATTCGCAGCCCTGGTGACCGGGACCATCGTGATCGAGAACGTATTCTACCTGCCGGGGCTGGGGCGGCTGATCTTTCAATCCATCGCCAACCGCGATTTGCCCACGGTGCAGGCTCTGGTGATGCTGTTCGCCGCTATCGTGGTCACGGCGAATTTCATTGTCGATCTGCTATATGTCTGGATCGATCCGCGGCTGAAGGCGCGGGCATGAATCGGGTTCCGGCCAATCTGCTTCTGGGGGGCGCACTGGTTGCGGCGGTGGCGGCCATGGCGGCGCTGTCGTTGATATGGACGCCGCATGACTTCGCCCAGATGAACA
Organism: Paracoccaceae bacterium; assembly: GCA_024742705.1. GTDB lineage: Bacteria > Pseudomonadota > Alphaproteobacteria > Rhodobacterales > Rhodobacteraceae > JANSXZ01. Next base: position 174,131 of record JANSXZ010000001.1, read on the forward strand.
TCCGCGGCAAGTTTCAGCCGCCCGGTGCCGAGCATTGGCTGGGAACCGATCACCTGGGGCGCGACGTGGTCAGCCAACTGATGGCGGCCGCGCGCAATTCCATGGCCGTTGCGCTGATCGCGGTGGCCATTGGCGGCACGCTGGGCACGCTGCTGGGGCTGGTGGCCGCCGCGCTGGGCGGATGGGTCGAGGATCTGGTGATGCGGCTGGCCGACCTTGGCTTTGCCTTTCCGGCGCTGTTGTTCGCGATCATGCTGGCGGCGGTCTTCGGGCCATCGCTGGGCAATGCGATCCTGGCCATCGCCTTCATCAACATTCCGGTCTTTGCCCGCGTGGCCCGCGCCGCGGCCAACCAGATCTGGACGCGTGAATACGTTCTGGCGGCGCGGGCTGCGGGGCTGGGCCGCTTCGCGATCAGCCGCGACCATATCCTGCCCAACATCGCGGCGCCCGTGATCGTACAGGCAACGATCGAATTCGCCGTTGCGATCCTGGCCGAAGCGGCCCTGTCCTATCTTGGGCTGGGCGCACAGCCGCCGGCGCCGTCCTGGGGCCGGATGCTGGCCGAAGCGCAGACGCTCATGTATCTTGCGCCGCAGCTTGCGATCTATCCGGGGCTTTGCATTGTGGTGGCGGTTCTGGGTTTCGGCCTGTTGGGCGATGGGCTGCGCGATCTCACCGATCCGCGTCTGGCGCGGGCGCGATGATCGCGCTCGACAGGTTTTCCGTGCGCTTCGGCACATCAGCGGCGCTGCGCGAGGCCACGATTTCCGTCGCCCCTGGCGACCGTCTGGGCGTGGTCGGCGAAAGCGGCAGCGGCAAGACCATGCTGGGGCTGGCGATGATGGGCATGACGCCAGGGCAGGGGCGGCTCGAGGGGTCGTTGTCGGTCGATGGCCGTGAAATGGCCGATGCGCCCGAACCGCGCTGGCAAGCGCTGCGGGCGCGACGCGTCGCCATGATCTTTCAGGAGCCGATGAGCGCGCTGAACCCGCTGCGCCGGATCGGCGACCTGATCTGCGAACCGCTGGGCGTGCACATGGGCATGGGACGCCGCGCGGCGCGCGCCCGCGCGGCGGACCTGCTGGCCGAGGTGGGCCTGCCCGATCCGGCGCTGCGCCTGCGCCAGTTTCCGCACGAGCTGTCGGGTGGCCAGCGCCAGCGCGCGCTGATCGCCCTGGCGCTGGCCTGTGATCCGGCATTCCTGATCGCCGACGAACCGACAACGGCGCTGGACGCCCATGTGGCGCAGCGCGTCACCGCGCTTCTGGTGCGGCTGGCTGAGGCGCGGGGCATGGGACTGATCCTGATAAGCCACGATCTGACGACGATCGCACGGGCGACAACGCGCATTGCGGTCATGTATGGCGGCGATATCGTCGAAACCGGGCCGACCCGGGCGGTGCTGTCGGATCCAGCGCATCCGTATACGCTGGGGTTGCTGGCCGCGCGCCCCGCCGGAATCGCGGCGGCCCGCCCGCCCGGTGCACCGCGCCCGCGTCTGGCGACCATTCCGGGCAGCGTGCCGCGCCTTGCCGATCTGCCGGAAGGCTGCCGGTTCGCCGGCCGCTGCGCGATCGAGCGCGCGATCTGTGCCACGCGGCGTCCTGTATTGCGGCCCGCCGGGCCGGGTGCCGCCGCCTGTCATGCGCTGGAGGGCGGGCAATGACCGATCCGTTGTTGTCGGTCGAGACGGTCAGCCGCCGCTACCGGTTGCCCCGCGAACGGCTTTTGCGGCCCGCGCCGGTGCTGACAGCGGTGGACCGCGTCAGCTTTCGGCTCAATCCGGGCGAAACCCTTGGCATCGTGGGTGAATCAGGATCGGGCAAGTCCACGCTGGCGCGGATGATCATGGCCTTCGAGCCGCCCGATTCAGGCGTCATCATGTTCCAGGGCCACGATCTGGCGCGGATGCGGGCGCCGGCCCTGCGCCGGCTGCGCCCGCGGTTCCAGATGGTGTTTCAGGATCCTTACGGCTCGCTCGATCCGCGCCGTTCGGTCGGCTGGTCGATCGCCGAACCGTTGCGCGCCATCGCCGCGGACGATCCCGCAAGGGTTGCCGAAGCGCTGCGCCAGGTGGGATTGCAACCCGGCGATGCGGGCAAGTATCCGCACGAGTTTTCCGGCGGGCAGCGCCAGCGCATCGCCATCGCCCGCGCCATTGTCACCCGGCCCGCGCTGCTGGTGGCCGATGAGGCGGTTTCGGCGCTGGATGTATCGGTGCAGGCTCAGATCCTGAACCTGCTGATGGATCTTCAGGAAACGCTGGGGCTGGCCATTGTCTTCATCAGCCATGACTTGCGCGTGGTGGCCAGCCTTTGCGATACGGTGCTGGTGTTGCAGAACGGACAGGCCCGCGAAGCAGGGCCGGTGGCAGATGTGCTGAACCGGCCCGCGCACCCTTATACACGATCCCTTCTTGCCGCTGCCGGAGTATCCGAATGACCCGTTTCATCCATCTGACCGATCTGCATCTGTCGCACCCCGATGTTCCGGATCCGGGGCTGCATTCGGATACCGTGGCGGCGCTGCGTCAGGTGGTGGCCGCGATCTCGGCCATGGTGCCGGCGCCGGATTTCGTGGTGGCGTCAGGCGATCTGACCAACCACGGCGACCAGCCCAGCTATCGGTTGCTGCGCGAGATGTTGGCGCCGCTGGCGATGCCTGTCGTGCTGGCGCTGGGCAACCACGACCGCCGCGAGGGGTTCAACGCGGTGTTTGGCGACGGCCCTTCGCCAGCACCCTTTTTCCACGAGACAACCCTTGGCGGGCTGCATGTGATAACGCTGGACACCGGGGTGCCGGGCCATGTCGCCGGGGCCATCGACACCGATCAGCGCCAGTTTCTGGTGCGCGCGCTCGCACGGCAGACCGATTGCGCCAGGCTCTTGGTGCTGCACCACCCGCCGCGGATGGATGACAGCGAACTGCCCTGGGCCAGTCTCGACAGCGAAAGCTCGGGCTGGCTGGCGGGGGCACTCGGCGAGGCGCGGGCTGCCGGCGCGCGGATCGCGGGAATTCTCAGCGGTCACATCCATATCAACCGGGTCAGCCACTGGCACGGGGTGCCGGTCTTTGTGGCCAACGGCCTTCATTCCACCGTCGATCTTCTGGAACGCCGCGATCTGCGGGTGGTCGAGGGCACCGGTTTTGGCATCGGCACCTGGCGCGCATCGGGCCTGAGCATGGCCTTCGTGCCGGTGGCGCCAGAACGGCGGGCGCTTCTGGTGATCGAAGAAGCGCGTCTGCGGGCCTTTACCTGAAAGCCCGGCGCGCCGGGCTTGACGCGGCGCCGCACGCCGGGTGACGGTGGCGCGCCACGCTCTTGCCCTTGTGACAGGCCTGCCGATGTCCGCGACCTTTACCACCATGTGCCCGATGAACTGCCACCCGACGCTGTGCGGCATGAAGGTGAAGGTCGCGCAGGGCGCGGTCACGATCACCGGCGATGCCGACAATCCCGACAGCGCGGGTTTTTTGTGCATGCGCGGCAAGGCGGCGCACCAGATTCCCGGCAATCCCGCGCGCCTGACGCATCCGTTGATCCGGACCGGGCCGGGGCCCGCCGACTTCCGCCCTGCGACCTGGGACGAGGCATTGGATCTGATCGCGTCGCGGATGCGCGAGGTGGGCCGCGAGGCGGTCGGCATGTGGCAGGGCCATGGCAATGCGGCCAATGACTATGGCGTCGGGCTGAAGCGCGGCCAGATGGAGCGTTTTGCCAATCTCTACGGGTGTCAGCGGTGGAACCCGGCGATGATCTGCTGGGGGTTGGGGGCCTTCGGACTGGGCCTGACGGGCGCTCTGGAAACCTCGACCAAGGAGGATATGGGCGATCACTCGGACATGATCGTGCTTTGGGGCGCGAACACCGTCAGCCAGGCCAACACCATGCGCCATGTCGACCGCGCCAAACGGCGCGGTGCGCGCGTTGTGGTGATCGATGTGCGCCGCACCGAAGTCGGGGCGCTGGCCGACGAGGTGCATCTGGTACGGCCCGGCAGCGACGCGGCGCTTGCTTTGGGGATGATGCATGTAATCCTGGCCGAAGGGTTGCACGATCGTGGGTTTGTCGCGGCGCATACACTGGGCATTGATGCGCTGGCCAGCCATGTGGCGGCTTTCGCACCGGAAAAGGTGGCCGCGATGACAGGTATCGCGGCCGACGCGATCACCGGCCTGGCACGCCGCTACGCGGCCACGCGCCGCGCGATGATCGTGATCGGCGGGTCGTCGATGCACAAGAGCGACAACGGTTGGCTGGCGGCGCGGGCCATCGGATGCCTGCCGGGACTGACCGGCGCCTACGGCACAGCCGGCGGCGGCATCGGCCCGCGCCACGGCGCGCGCAGCCACGGCGCGGGTTTCGGCGACATCACCGCCGCCGACCGCCGCCCGCCCGGCGACTATGTGCCCGATCAGATGGAAGCGATCGTCCAGAGCCTCGAAGATCGCCGGGTCAGGGTGTTCATGGCACTGGGTGCCAATGTGCTGTCCTCGTTTCCCGATACCGGCCGGATGCGCGCGGCGCTGGCGGGCACCCGGCTGAACGTGGTCTACGACATCTTCATGAACCAGACCGCCCGCGAACTTGCGGATGTGATCCTGCCCGGCACCGTCTGGCTGGAAGAGATCGGGGCCAAGGCCACCAACACCCACGTCTACCTGTGTGAACCTGCGCTGCCGCCGCTGGCCGAGACGCGCCCGCTCTTCGCGCTGTACCAGGGCCTGGCCGCGCGTCTTGGTGTGCCGGATGTCTACCCCTGGGCGGATCAGGCGGCGGCGCTGGAGGCGGTTCTGGATCACCCGGCGACGGGCCATGCCACCGTGGCCGGCATGCGCGCCAACGGCGGCCGCGCCGCGCTGCGGATTTCGCATGTGGGCCACCCCACACGGCACTTTGCCACCGCTTCGGGGCGGCTGGAATTCCGGTCTGACCGCGCGGCCGCGATGGGCCTGCCCGCGCTGCCGGTGCCGGCGCCACCGCCGCTGTCCGATGCGCTGCCGCTGATCCTGACCTTCGGGCGGACCTACGCGCATTTCCATTCCTTCTACGACAGTGGCCGCGCCCTGCAGGACCTCGCCGCGCGGGCGACCGAACCGGAAGTCTGGATCGCCCCGCAGGATGCGCAGGCGCGGGGTATCGCGAATGGCGATGCGATCGAGATCCATAACGAAAGGGGCCGGTTCGCCGCGCGCGCGAATGTCACCCGGCGGATGCGCGCCGGGGCCGTCTGGACGCGGACCGGGTGGCCCGGGCTGAACACCCTGACCGACGGGGCCGCGGTTCTGCCGGCCGCTGCGCTGACGGCCTTTGCTTTCGGGGTCGGGCAATCGTCGTTCGGGGCCAGGGTCGATGTGATGCGGATGGCGGGTGCGCCGGCCGCGTCAGGCTGACAGCGGCCGCGGCTCAGGTCTGCAGGGCGCGCCGGTTCAGGTCTGCAGGGCGCGCCGGTTCAGGCGCATCCGGCGCAGGAAGGCGATCACGAACAGCGCCGTCAGAACCATCACGATGGTCGGCGCCGGGGCACTGTCGATGAAAAAGCTCAGATAGGTGCCAACCAACATCGAGCCGACACAGACCGCAACCGACACGATCAGCATACGACCGAAGCTGCGCACCACCAGAAATGCCACCGCGCCCGGCGTCACCAGCAAGGCCACCGCCAGGATCAGGCCCACCGAGCTGAGCGTGGCGACAACGGTCAGCGACAGGATCGTGAGCAGCCCATAGTGCAGCCATCCCACATGCAGCCCCGCGGCCATGGCCTGCGCCGGATCGAAGGCGTGCATCAGGAAATCCCGCCATTTGGCAACCAGAACGCCGGTGGTCGCCACCGCGATCAGGCCCGACGCGATCAGATCGGACCGGCCGATGCCCATCATGTTGCCGAACAGGATGTGATCCAGATGCGCGTCGCTGGGAAAGGCCACGAACAGGATGATGCCCACCGCGAACATGCCGGAAAACACAACACCCATCACCGTGTCTTCCTTGACGCGGCTGTTGTCGGCCAGAAACCCGCTGAGCAGCGCACAGCACATCCCTGCCACGAAGGCCCCGATCAGCAGCGGAATGTTCAACAGATAGGCGATGACGACGCCGGGCAGGATCGCGTGGCTGACCGCGTCGCCCATCAGCGCCCACCCCTTGAGCACCAGGAAACACGACAGCAGAGCCGCCGGAGGTCCGACCAGCAGGGCGATCAGAAATGCATTCTGCATGAATGGAAACTGGAATGGCAAAAGCAGCGTCTCGATCATTTTGGATCGCTCCCTTGCCGGTGCGGGGCCGCGCGCATCCTGGCCCGCGCCGCGATCAGGCCATGGGTGGGGGCGAAGACGAAGGCAGCCAGGAAGATCAGCGTCATCAGCGTGACGATGATGCCGCCGGTCGCGCCATCGAGAAAATAGCTGAGGTAGGCGCCGGTGAAACTGCATCCCGCGCCGATCGCCACCGAAAGCGCCAGAAGACGGGGAAACCGGTCGGTCAGCAGATAGGCGGTGGCACCGGGCGTCACCACCATCGCAATCACCAGAAACGCGCCCACCGTCTGCATCGCCGCCACGACCGAGGCCGACAGCAACGTGAAGAACACCGCCTTCAGAAGGTCGGGCCGCAGCCCGATCGACCGCGCATGGTTTTCATCGAAGAAGGCCACAAGCAGATCGCGCCACTTGGCCAGCAGAACCGCCAGGGATATGCCGCCGATCAGCGCCAGTTGCAGCGTGTCCGAGGGCGAAATGGCCAGGATGTTGCCCATTGTGATGGTTTCGATGCTCACCGCCATCGGGTTCAGCGAAACCATGAACAATCCCAGCCCGAAGAACGAGGTAAAGATAATGCCGATGACCACATCGGATTTCAGGCCCGACCTTTCGGTCAGAAACAGCATTGCCGCCGCCGCCAGACCGCCCGAGAGGAACGCGCCCAGCGCGAAGGGCAGGCCCAGCATATAGGCCCCCGCGACGCCCGGAACCACCGAATGGCTGAGCGCGTCGCCGATCAGCGACCACCCCTTCAGCATCAGGTAGGCCGACAGGAAGGCGCAAACCCCGCCCACCAACGCCGAAACCCACATGGCGTTGAACATATAGTCATAGCCGAAGGGTTCGCGCAGAATTTCGATCATTCCGATCTGTCGCCATATTGAACAAAGGGGCGTTCGTCATCGGTGAGAATGCTGATCTCACGCGGGTCGTCGTCGTCGTGCAGATCTGAACCGCCCAGCGTGAAATGCCGCAACACGCCGCCAAAGGCGTTTTGCAGGTTCTCATGGGTGAAGGTGTCTTCGGTCAGCCCATAGGCGATAACCGTCCCCTTGACGAGGATCGTGCGGTCGCAGAATTCGGGCACCGACCCCAGGTTATGCGTCGAAACCAGCATCACCCGGCCCTCGCGCCGCAATTCACGCAGCAGCGCGACGATCTGTTCCTCGGTCTTGACGTCGACACCGGTAAACGGTTCGTCCAGCAATATCACCTGCCCGTCCTGCGCCAGGGCGCGCGCCAGGAACACACGCTTGCGCTGACCGCCAGACAATTCTCCGATCTGGCGATGTTTGTAATCGCTCATCCCGACGCGCGCCAGCGCGCTGTCCACCGCGGCGCGGTCGGCGGGGCGGGGCCGGCGCAGGAAACCCATGTGCCCGTAGCGCCCCATCATCACCACGTCTTCGACGAGCACCGGAAACGACCAGTCGACCTCCTCGTTTTGCGGCACATAGGCGACAAGGTTCTCGCGCAGGGCCTCGCGCACGCTGCGACCCAACAACCGGATCTCGCCCCGCGCGGCGGGTAGAAATCCCATGATCGTCTTGAAAAGGGTGGATTTCCCCGCGCCGTTCACCCCCACCAGCGCGGTTACCGTGCCGCGGGGGATCGCAAAGCTGGTGTCATGCAGCGCGCGGTGGCCGTTGCGATAGTTAACGGTCACGTCGCGGGCCAGTATGCCCGATCCGTCCTCGGGATCCGAAGGCTTCGGGCGGTCGCTGATCAATTGCGGCCCGCCGTCAATCCATCGGCCACTGTCTGCGCCGTCACGCGCAACAGGTCGAGATAACTGGGCACGGGACCGTCCGCGTCGCTCAGGCTGTCGACGTAGAGCAACCCGCCGAAGGCCGCGCCGGTTTCGCGTGCCACCTGTCGCGCGGGCTTGTCGCTGACTGTGCTTTCGCAAAACACCACCGGGATGTCTTCGGCGCGGACGGTGTCGATCACCCGCCGAACCTGCTGCGGCGTGCCGGTCTGGTCGGCGTTCATCGGCCAGAGGTAAAGCTCGCGCATGTTGAAATCGCGGGCCAGGTAGCTGAAGGCGCCCTCGCATGTCACCAGCCACCTGTCGTCGGCGGGGATCTGCGCAAGCCGGTCGCGCAGCGGGCCGATGGTGTCGCGGATCTGCGCCGCATAGCGTTCGGCGTTGGCGGCATATGTGGCGCCATTGGCCGGGTCGGCTTCGGTAAGCGCCGCGCGGATGTTGTCGACATAGATCAGCGCCGATTCCAGCCCCATCCAGGCATGCGGGTTGGCCTTGCCCTCATAGGCACCCTCGGCGATCGCGATCGGTGCGATGCCGTCGCTGACAACCGCCGAAGGCACGTCGCCCAGGTTGCTGAGGAACTGTTCGAACCACAGCTCCAGGTTCAGTCCGTTCCACAGGATCAGGTCGGCGTCGCTGGCGCGCAGTATGTCGCGCGGGGTCGGCGAATACCCGTGGATTTCGGCATTCGGACGGGTGATCGAAACCACCTCGGCCGCGTCGCCGGCGACGTTGCTTGCCATGTCGGCCAGCACCGTGAAGCTGGTGACAACCTTCAGGCGGTCGGCCGCCGCCGCCGCGCAGGCAGAAGCCGCAAGCACAGTGGCCAGGGCCAGGGTCTTAGCGCACAACCTGTTCATTTTCGTCTCCGCAATGACCGTCCATGCTTAGATGCGAGTCGTTCGCAGGAAAGTCAAGTAGAATGAGAATGATTTGCAACTGAGCGCGAGTGGCGATATCCCGCCCGCCGGGTCAGCCTCTTTCGGTCACGTTCTTGTGGAAGGCTTCCTGGAATTCGGCTTGCTTTTCCGGGGCCGCCTCGGTCTGGTAGCCGGCTTTCCATTCTTCCATCGTCATGCCGTAGAAGTGCTCGCGCGCTTCGGTCTTGCCGATCTCGATTCCCTTTTCGGCCGCCGCTTCCTGATACCAGCGCGACAGGCAGTTTCGGCAGAAGCCGGCCAGGTTCATCAGGTCGATGTTCTGCACGTCGGTGCGATCCTGCATCAGGTGTTTTTGCAGCCGGCGAAAAGCCGCGGCCTGAAGTTCGATTTCGGTTTGCGGGTCCATATGATCACTCCCTTGGTGGATATGGTGTCAGATAGGGTGGCGCGGGCCGCGATTACAGCCCTGCGTCGCGCCGCGCGGCCGCGATCAGGGGGGCGATGCGCCGGGCCCAATGGATCTGGCCCGCGCGGTCGGCGATCAGATCGTTGCGCAGTTCGATCAGGACATTGGGCCGCCCGTGGGCCAGCGCATGCCGGTCCACCGCGTCGCCCGGCAGATGCCCGGCATAGGGTTCGTTGTCGCCGATGCACAGATCTGGTTCGGCCCGCAGCCGCGCCAGCAGCGGGTCGGCCAGGCGGCGGTCGTCGGCCGACAGCACACCGACATGCCAGGGCCGCGGGGCGCGGCCCTGCAATTGCGGCGTGAATGAATGTACCGACACCAGAACCGCGCCGGGCCGCGCCGCCAACCCGGCCAGAGCCGCGTGATAGGGCCGGTGAAACAGCGCCAGACGCCGCTCGGTCTCATCCGGTCCGGCGTGCCGGTTGCCCGGAATGACCGTGCCGTCATAAAGCTTCATCAACAGGGTGGGATCGTCCTCGCCCCGGTTCGGATCGATCACCAGCCGCGAGAAATCCGACGCGATCGCGGGCGCGTTCAGCGTTTCGGCCAGCGCCAGTGTCACGCCCATCGCGCCGATATCATAGGCAATGTGGCGGTTCATGTCGGCATCGGACAGGCCCAGCGTGCCGTTGGCGATGGCCGGCGGCACCCGGTTGGTTGCATGGTCGCAGGTAACGACCCATGCGCCCGGCCGTTCGGCGCCGTGTATGTGAAAGGGAACGTATGTCATGCCTGTGTGATCTCCTTGGGCGCAGATTTAAGCGAGTTGCACCGCAAAAGGAATTGCGGGATAAGCGGTAGACGGATGTTTGCGGTAACGGAAAGATGCTGTAGCGGGTGATCACCGCAGCCGCCGCCAGAGCCGCCATGATGAAACCAGACCCGAGGACAGCGCCACATGAGACGCCTTCGCAACGTCAAGATCGTCGCCACACTGGGACCGGCGTCAGACAGCTATGAAATGATCCGCGCGCTGCACGAAGCCGGCGCGGATGTGTTTCGCCTGAACATGAGCCATGGCAGCCACAGCGAAATCGCGGCGAAACATGCGATTATCCGTCAGGTCGAGGCCGATCTGAACAGCCCGATCGCGATTCTCGCCGATCTTCAGGGGCCCAAGCTGCGGGTTGGAGCCTTCGCTGCGGGGTCTGAAACCCTGGCCGAAGGGGCGGCTTTCCGGCTTGATCTGGATCCGGCGCCGGGCGATGCGACGCGGGTGTGTCTGCCGCACCCCGAGATTTTCGCCGCGCTTGAACCGGGCGCTCATCTTTTGGTCAACGATGGCAAGATCCGGCTGCGCGTGACCGGCTGCGCCGACGATTCGGCCGATTGCCAGGTGGTGGCGGGGGGTGTGATATCCGACCGCAAGGGCGTGAACGTGCCGGATGTGGTGCTGCCGCTGGCGGCGCTGTCGCCCAAGGACCGCAAAGATCTCGAGTTTGTCTGCGATCTGGGGGTGGACTGGCTGGCGCTGAGCTTCGTGCAGCGCCCGGAAGACGTGACCGAGGCGCGCAAGCTGGCCCGCGGGCGGGCGGCGATCCTGTCGAAGATCGAAAAACCCGCCGCGGTGGACCGGTTCGAAGCGATTCTGGACGTGTCCGATGGCATCATGGTGGCGCGGGGGGATCTGGGCGTGGAGCTGCCGGTGCAGGCGGTGCCGCCAATCCAGAAACGGCTGGTGCGCAAATGCCGGGCGGTGGCCAAGCCGGTGATCGTGGCGACGCAAATGCTCGAATCGATGATCGAAAGCCCGATGCCAACGCGCGCCGAGGTTTCAGATGTGGCGACGGCGATCTACGAAGGCACCGATGCGATCATGCTGAGCGCGGAATCCGCCGCGGGCCGCTATCCGGTCGAGGCGGTGAGAACCATGGACAACGTCGCCGCCGAGGTCGAAGCCGATCCGACCTATGCCCAGATCATCGCCGCGTCACGGGGCGGGCGCCAGCATTCGATCGCCGATGGCATCGTCGCGGCGGCGCGGGAAATCGCCGAAACCACAGATATCAAGGCGATCTGCTGTTTCACCAAGTCCGGCACCACGGCGCTGCTGACGGCGCGCGAGCGGCCGGGCGTGCCGATCATCGCATTGACCAGCATGCAGGATACGGCACGGCGGCTGGCGCTGAGCTGGGGCTGCAATTGCGTGATGACCGGCGAGTTGTCGCGCTTCAAGATGGCTGTGGTCAGTGCGGCGCGCGCGGCGCGGTCCGGCGGTTTCGCCACCGAGACCGATCAGATCGTGGTGACCGCGGGGGTACCGTTCAACGTGACCGGCACCACCAACATCCTGCGCGTCGCGCCCTGCGACGAACGCCTGATCTTCAACACGGATCCGGGGTGATCGAACCATGCCACACGATATAGCGCTGGTGCTGGGCGTCGTGCTGATCTGGCTGGCGGTGCCATCGATGATTTCCGCGCTGGTCGACCGGCGCGCGCCGCGTGTGGCGCTGGGTGTCGCGGCTCTGGGCGTCGTGTTCGTGGTGCGCGCCATCGCCGTCTGGCCCGGCGCGTTTCACCTGCGCGACTTGCCCGATGCCTTCATCGACGTGCTGGCACGGGTGATCTAGCGCGCCCGGACCCTGATGGCCGGTGCTTCCGCTTCCTGTTCCATCTGGGCGCGCGGGGCGATTGGCTCTTGCCTTGAGGACGTGGCCTGCGTATACGCCGCATCCTGAACCGCGCGACCGGCCAATGTGGCATGCCGAGTCGCGCGCATACCGAACCCAAGTTCAAGGAGACGGAAATGCCCAAGATGAAGACGAAATCGAGCGCGAAGAAGCGCTTCAAGGTGACCGCGACCGGCAAGGTCATGGCCGGTCAGGCCGGCAAGCGCCACGGCATGATCAAACGGCACAAGAAGTTCATCCGCGACGCCCGCGGAACCAGCGCCCTGTCCGCCCCTGACGCCAAGATCGTCAAGGGCTACATGCCCTACGACCGCTAAAGGAGGCCACCGCTATGTCCCGTGTCAAAGGTGGTGTCGTCACCCACGCCCGTCACAAGAAAATCGTCAAGGCCGCCAAAGGCTATTATGGCCGCCGCAAGAACGTGTTCAAGGTCGCGACCCAGGCGGTCGACAAGGCCAACCAGTACGCAACCCGCGACCGCAAGGCCCGCAAGCGCAACTTCCGCGCGCTGTGGATCCAGCGTATCAACGCCGCGGTGCGCAGCCACGACGAGGCGCTGACCTATTCGCGCTTCATCAACGGCCTGAATTTGGCCGGCATCGAGGTGGACCGCAAGGTTCTGGCCGATCTCGCCGTGCATGAGCCCGACGCCTTCGGCGCGATCGTCGCGCAGGCGCAAAAGGCGCTGGCCGCCTGATCGGAGCCTTTCGGCCCGCTTGCCGGCGTTTCGCGCGGCGGCGGACAGATATCCGAACATGACGGGCGACAGGAGACTGTCGCCCGTTGTTCGTTCTAACCTGTTGACGTCCCGAAATCCCGGCAAACCGCAGCCCCTTTTGGCCAAGGTGGCATTGGTGCAACCGCTCGCGTGCCCCAAATGCAGATGGTAGCGCCTGTTCCTGCTGTCCGGAGCCTCCGGCGGGGATATTTTTGGCAAAAGGAAGGCGGCGCCGCGCCCGGCGTTACCTGGACTGTCACGGGGAAGGATCGAGGGGGCGTTGCGTGAGGGCGACCGCCCCGGCGACCAGCAGCGCGGCCGCGGCGGCCAACAGGCCGCTTCCGATCGAGCCGGTAAGATCGCCCAGATACCCCGCGCCGATCGGTCCCAGCGTCTGGGAGAAGGCAAAGACCACTGTGAACAGGCTGATCGATGCGCCCCATGCGGGTGCCGGCAGGTTTTGCCGGGTAAAGCTGGTGACAGCGCCGGGGGCCATGAACACCGCCAATCCGAAGACCACCGCGGACAGGACGAGGCCGGGCGCCGAAGGCAGGACAACCGGCAGCACAGAGCCGAAAGCGATGCAGCCCAGAACCATCGCCAGGGGCTGCCCACCGGCAAAGCGGGCGAAGATCCCGCGCCATGCAAAGGGCGAGACGCTGATGCACAGGCCCAGCAGCACCCAGACGACCGATGTCAGCGCCGGGCCGATCTGCTGGGCCTGCATCCACGCCCCGAGAAAGGTGAGATAGACGATGTAGCCTAGCCCGAAGCCGCCATAGCCGACGATTTCGCGCCACATCCGGCGCAGCGGCAGACGCGGGGCCGCGCGCCACGGGCTGGGCGGCGGGCGCAGCACTTCCGCGGCCCAGAGCCCCAGCGGGACAAAGCAGAATGACAGGGTTCCGATCGCGATCCAGACCCAGGGCCAGGCGCCGTTGCCCCAGATGAAAAGCAAAGGCGGCACCACCGCACCTGCCAGGACGATGCCCAGCCCGCCGCCAAAGCCGAACAGGATGGCAATGGCCAGGGCGTTGCGTCGCGGGTTGTCGTGGAAAAGCTGTGCGGTCAGCACGCCGGCGGTGGAAAACGACATCGCCCCCAGTACACCGGCGGCAACGCGCCAAAGCGTCTGCCACCACAGCGCTTCGTCGAGGCCCGTCGCAAACAGAGCGAATGCAGTGCTGACAAGGCCAAAGCTGAAAAGGCGCGACGGGACGACCCGCGTTATCAACCGCATGGTCAACAGCGCCCCGACGATGTATCCCAGCGCGTTCGCCGTGTTCAACCATCCGGCCTGCGCATACGTCCAGCCGAGATCCGCCTGCATCGCCGGCAGGATCAGCCCATAGGCAAAGCGCGCAAATCCGTTGGTGACGCAGACCCCCAGCGACAATCCCAGCAGGATGATCCACGCGCGGCGGTCCGTCAGGGCGCCCGCTTTGTCACCGTCATCCATGCGCCGTGCCGCCGTCGTTTCGTGGTGGAACAGATTTGCCGTTCATGACCGGCGCCCCCCGCTTGCGCTGCGCAAGAAACCCTATGCGCCGCCGAACGGGCTGTCCACCGTCGCGCGCTCCGACAGGCTTGCAATCCCGAGGCTCTGTGGTACTCGGTCCCCGGTAGCGCGCGGAGCAGGGCCATGGACGATCTAAGAACCAGATACATCGCATTGATTGCGGCCGCCCAGGACGAGGCCGCGCTTGAGGCGTTGCGTGTGCAGGCGGTTGGCAAGAAGGGTGAAGTCAGCCTCCAAATGCGCCAGCTGGGCAAGATGACACCCGAAGAGCGGCAAGTTGCCGGCCCGGCTCTGAACGCGCTCAAGGATGAGATCAATGCCGCCCTCGCGGCCCGCAAATCGGCGCTGTCTGACGCGGCGCTGGCCGAGCGGCTCAGGTCTGAGTGGCTGGATGTGACGCTGCCGGGGCGGTCGCTTCGAACGCCGGGCACGCTGCACCCGATCAGCCAGGTCCGTGAGGAGGTCACCGCGATCTTCGCCGAAATGGGGTTCGCGGTTGCGGAAGGGCCGCGTATCGACACCGATTGGTACAACTTCGACGCTCTCAACATTCCCGCGCATCATCCTGCCCGGGCCGAGATGGATACCTTCTACATGGCGCGGGCCGCCGGCGACAACCGCCCGCCGAACGTGCTGCGAACACATACCTCGCCGGTCCAGATCCGCTCGATGGAAACGATGGGCGCGCCCATGCGCATCATCTGTCCCGGCGGTGTTTACCGGGCCGACTACGATCAGACCCATACGCCGATGTTCCATCAGGTCGAAGGCCTTGCCATCGACCGAGACATCTCCATGGCAAACCTCAAATGGTGCCTCGAGGAATTCGTCAAGGCGTTCTTCGAGGTCGACGATGTTGAACTGCGGTTTCGCGCGTCACACTTCCCCTTCACCGAACCCTCCGCCGAGGTCGACATCCGCTGCTCGTGGCAGGATGGCACGCTCAAGGTGGGCGAAGGCGATGACTGGCTCGAAATCCTGGGCTCGGGGATGGTACATCCCAAGGTGCTCGCAGCCGGCGGCATCGACCCCGAGCAATGGCAGGGCTTCGCCTTCGGCATGGGCATCGACCGGATCGCCATGCTGAAATACGGTATCCCGGATCTGCGCGCCTTCTTCGACAGCGATCTGCGCTGGCTGCGCCACTACGGCTTCGCGGCGCTGGATCAGCCAACACTGCACGGCGGCCTCAGCCGCTGATCCGGTTTCGCGCCGCACCTCGGTCTTCATCTTGCCCGAAAAACTCCCGCCGGAGGCTCCCGCAGAAGCAACCTGCGCCGGAATTGGCAGTTTCGCACAGGCCGGGCACGGCAACGGTCGACAATCGTCCGCCCGCGCCCTAGCGTTACCTCAAAGGAGCCGCCATGCCGCTCATACAGCTCACCTATTTATCTCAGCCCTTTGGCTTCGACGATGCGATGCTCGCGGGGATCTTGCTCGACGCGCGGCGCTGCAACCGGCGCGATGGAATAACCGGGGCGCTGCTGGTGCGCCGCGATGTCTATCTGCAAATGCTGGAGGGGCCGCAGGCCGCCGTCACCGCCGCTTATGACCGTATCCGGCGCGACGACCGCCATGCCAACATCCGCAAACTCGGCGCGCGGCGCATCACCGAAAGGCTGTTCGCGCGCTGGGCCATGCGCGACGATCCGGCGCAGGGCTGGCTGTGGAGCATGGACGACGTGCAGGCTGGTGCCGCCGACCGGGCCGACGAAGCCGATGCGCGGCGCATCTTTCAGCGTTTGAGGCTGTCGTTGCCGGTCTGACGCACCGGCGTGCGCGCGTCGCCGCTTGCGCCCCCCGGACCGCCATGCCACCTTCGCACCGCCGTTGCGCTGCCTGCCGGGCCTGCGCCGTTTTGCCGGAGAACCGCCATGGCCCATATTCTGATCGTCGATTCCAACCCCGCCGAGCACTATGCCAAGCGTCGCGCCGCCGCGGCCGGCCGGGCCGAGGATGCGGTCGACGGGATGCAGTATGGCGAGGTGCTGCGCGCGCTCGATCCGGCGGTCCGTTACCGCGTGGTCGCGCCTTATGACGATCCCGCCTTGCCCGATCTGTCGGGCCTCGATGGCGTGGTCTTCACCGGCTCGGGCGTCGATTGGAGCACCGACGATCCCCGTGCCGCGCCCCTGGCCGATACCATGCGCCGGGTGTTCGATGCCGGGCTGCCTGTCTTCGGGTCGTGCAATGGCATGCTACTGGCGGCGACGGTGCTGGGCGGCAACAACCGCGTGTCGCCCAATGGCCGCGAAGACGGCCTGGCACGCGACATCCGCCTGACACCGGAAGGCGCCGCGCATCCCATGATGGCCGGCCGCCGCGACGGCTTCGCGGTGCCCTGCGTGCACCGTGACGAGGTTGAAACCATGCCACCGGGTGCGGTGGTGCTGGCGCGCAACGATCATTCTCCGGTGCAGGCCTTTGCCTATGAACGGGGCGGCGTCCGGTTCTGGGGCGTGCAGTATCATCCCGAATACAGCCCTCTGCATGTCGCCGGCTTCGTGGAAAGCGACGGCAGGCTGCCCGAAACGATTTGCGACGCACTGCGACGCTGTCAGGAAGATGCGGCGGCCGCGGCGCTTCTGGGCACGACGCCCGAAGAACAGGCCCCCGCGTCGCGGCGCATCGAACTGGGCAACTGGCTGAAACAGCTGTGACCGGTCGCGCGCAGCGGGCCGCGCTGCGGCGTGGCTTCGCCCTGCTGGCGTTGCTGTTGTCTGCGATGGCGCCGCAGGTCCGGGCCGGTCCCTGCGGCGGCCCGGCGGATGCCTGCCGGATCGATGCGCGTTCCTATCACCTTCTTGCGCCCGATGGCTGGGACGGCCGCACACCCCTGCCGGTGCTGTTGCATTTCCACGGTTGGATGCGCCAGGGCGATCTGGTGGTGCGCCATCAACGCATCGCGGCGGCGACACGACGGCGCGGCGTTCTGCTGGTGGCGCCCAACGGCGCGGCGAAGACCTGGGATTTCCGCCGCGCCGACAGCCCCGACATCGGTTTCGCCGCCGCGGTTCTGGAGGATGTGGCGCGGCACTATCCGGTCGACGCGACGCGGATCTATGTGTCGGGCTACTCCTACGGTGGCGCGATGGCTTGGCGGTATGTCTGCCAGAATGGCGATGGCGTCGCGGCCTTGCTGGCCATTGCGGGGTCATTGCCGCAGAACACCGGCTGTGCCACCGCGCCGCGATCGGTGCGCCATGTGCACGGGCTGGCGGACCGGGTCATGGATTTTCCGATGGGCCCCGGCGGCGATACGACGCATCCGGTCGCATTGTGGCGGCGCCAGCTCGATTGCGGCCCCGGCCGCGCGGCGGGCACATGGCGCGCGCGCCCCTTCCTGACCTTCACGCGCACCCGCTGGGATTGTCCGGGCGGCGAGGTCACTCTGGATCTTCATCCGGGCGGTCATTTCATTCCGCATGGCTGGATCGCGCGCCAATTGGACCAGCTTCTGGGCCTGCCGCCAAGCTATCCCTGAGCCTTCGGGGCTTGCACGCGGGGCCATTCTTTGCCATTGCCACCGGGATCGACCGCTTGCTGCGCAAAGGCCTTTTCCCGATGAAGTTCACGCTGTCCTGGCTAAAATCCCATCTCGACACCTCGGCCACGCTGGACGAGATATCGCAGACACTCACCGACCTCGGGCTTGAGGTCGAGGCGGTCACAAACCCGGCGGACAAGCTGCGCGACTTTACCATCGGCCATGTTCTGGCCGCGGAAAAGCATCCCGATGCCGACCGTCTGCGCGTGTGCCGCGTGGCCACCGACGAGGGCGAGCAGCAGATCATTTGCGGTGCGCCCAACGCGCGCGCCGGGATCACGGTGGTGGTGGCAAAGCCCGGCGTGTATGTGCCGGGCATCGACACCACGATCGGGGTGGGCAAGATCCGGGGCATCGAAAGCTACGGCATGATGGCCTCGGAACGCGAACTGGAACTGAGCGAGGAACACGATGGCATCATCGAACTGCCCTCGGGCACGGTGGGCCAGAGCTTTTCCGACTGGCTGGCCGAACATCACCCCGAAAAGGTCGATCCGGTCATCGAAATCGCGATCACCCCGAACCGGCCCGATGCCCTGGGCGTGCGTGGCATCGCGCGGGATCTGGCGGCGCGCGGTCTGGGCAGCCTGAAACACCGCGACGCACCACGCCACGCCGGCGATTTTCCCTGTCCGGTGCCGGTGCAGATCGATGCGGATACGCTGGACGGATGCCCGTTGTTCGCCGGGCGGGTGATCCGCGGGGTGACGAACGGGCCGTCGCCGGACTGGCTGCAGGATCTGTTGCGCGCGATCGGATTGCGGCCGATCTCGGCGCTGGTGGATATCACCAACTTCTTCACATACGACATGAACCGCCCGCTGCACGTCTTTGACGTGGACCTGATGCAGGGCGGCCTGCGGGTGCACCGGGCGCTGGGCGGCGAGGAGATCGTGGCGCTGGACGACAAGACCTATCGCCTCGAGGCCGGCATGATGGTGATCTCGGATGACCGTGGCCCCGAAAGCATCGCCGGGATCATGGGCGGCGCCGAAACCGGCGTGACATCGCAGACCACGGATGTGTTTCTGGAAAGCGCGTTCTGGGATCATGTGCAGATCGCGCTGGCGGGGCGTGCGCTGAAGATAAACTCGGACGCGCGGTATCGCTTTGAACGGGGGGTCGATCCTGAATTCACGCTGGAAGGCCTGGACCACGCGACCCAGATGATCCTGGATATCTGCGGCGGCACGCCTTCGGAAATCGTGATCGCCGGCGACGTGCCCAATCATGCCCGGTCGTATCGTCTGGACGCGGCGCGGGTGCAATCGCTGGTGGGGATGGACATCCCGGAAAGCGAACAGCGCCAGACGCTGACGCGGCTGGGCTTTCGGCTTGAGGGAAACCTGGCCCATGTGCCCAGCTGGCGGCCCGACGTTCAAGGCGAGGCGGACCTGGTGGAGGAGGTGGCGCGGATCGCATCCCTGAGCCGGCTGAAGGGCCGGCCGCTGGCGCGCGTCGCCGGTGTGCCCAAGCCGGTGATGACACCCATGCAGCGCCGTGAAACCGCCGCGCGCCGGGCCTGTGCCGCTTTGGGATACAACGAATGCGTGACCTATTCGTTCATCGATCGCGACAGCGCGGCGCTGTTCGGCGGCGGATCCGATGCGACCCGGCTGGAGAACCCGATTTCCAGCGAGATGTCGCACATGCGGCCGGCGCTTTTGCCCGGTCTGTTGCAGGCGGCGGCGCGCAATCAGGCGCGTGGCTTCGCGGATATGGCGCTGTTCGAGATCGGGCCGGCGTTCCATGGTGGTGAGCCGGGCGAGGAGCACATGCTGCTCAGTGGTCTGCTGATCGGCCGCACCGGACCGAAGGATGTACACGGCACCGCCCGCGCGGTTGATGTTTTCGATGTGAAGGCGGATGCCGAGGCGGTTCTGGCGGCGATGGGCGCCCCGGCCAAGGTGCAGATCCGGCGCGGCGCGGCGGATTGGTGGCATCCCGGGCGGCATGGCAAGATCTGCCTCGGCCCCAAGAAGGTGCTGGGTGTCTTCGGCGAACTGCACCCGCGGGTTCTGGCGGCGCTGGACGTCAAGGGGCCGGCGATGGCCTTTACGCTCTGGCCCGCCGAGGTGCCGATCCCGCGCCGCAGCGGCGCAACGCGCCCCGCGCTTCGGGTGCAGGACCTTCAGGCGGTCGAGCGGGATTTCGCATTTGTGGTCGACGCCGAGGTCGAAGCGCTGAACCTTGTGAATGCCGCGGCCGGCGCCGACAAGACCCTGATCGAGGACGTGCGGGTGTTTGACGAGTTCATCGGCGGTGCGCTGGGCGAGGGCAAGAAATCGCTGGCGATCACGGTGCGGTTGCAACCGGCCCAGCGGACGCTGACGGATGCCGACATCGAAGCGGTCAGCGCGCGGATTGTCGACAAGGTGTCGAAAGCGACAGGCGGCGTTCTGCGGGGTTGAAACGCGGGGCTGCGGCGCGCAGCCGGAACAGGAGGAAAATGAAATGGGTTTGAATGTCTATCTTTCGGGTGAAATCCACACCGACTGGCGCGAGCAGATCGTGGCGGGTGCCGCCGGGCTGGACCTTGCGTTTTCTGGTCCGGTGACCGACCACGCGGCCAGCGACGATTGCGGTGTCGCGATTCTTGGTGCCGAAACCGACAAGTATTGGCACGATCACAAGGGGGCGATGGTGAACGCCATCCGCACCCGGCAGGGCATTGCCTCGGCGGATGTGGTCGTGGTGCGGTTCGGTGAAAAGTACAAGCAGTGGAACGCCGCATTCGACGCGGGCTATGCCGCGGCTTTGGGAAAATCGCTGATCGTGTTGCACGGCCCCGAACATCAGCATGCGCTGAAAGAGGTGGATGCGGCGGCTCTGGCGGTGGCCGAGGAGCCTGGCCAGGTGGTCGAGATCCTGCGCTATGTGCTGACCGGAACTTTGCCGGGATAGGCGGGACGGCCGCTCGCGCTCTCCTGCGGAGTGCGCATCGCCCCGCCCGCCATCCCGCACCCTGGGCGGGCGCCGTCAGTCGCGCGCGGGAATGACCATTCCGCGCTGGACCGCGGGACGTGATTTGAACCGGTCGAGGTAGGCGACGAGGTTGCCGTGCCCGGCCCAGCCCACGGCATCGCGGGTGCCGTAGAATTCCAGAGCGCCCAGCCACGGCGCGATCGCGATATCAGCGACCGAATAGTCGCCGGCGATCCATTCCTGGCCTTCCAGCGCGCCTTCCAGAACCGCGAGCAGGCGTTTCGCTTCGCCCAGGTAGCGGTCGCGGGGGCGCGGATCCTCGATCTGGGCCCCGGCGAATTTGCAAAAGTATCCCATCTGGCCGAACATCGGGCCGAGCCCACCCATCTGGAACATCAGCCACTGCGTGATCCGGTGCCTGTCGGCGGAGGTCTGGCCGATCAGCCGGCCGCTTTTTTCAGCCAGGTAGAGCAGGATCGCGCCGCTCTCGAAGAGGCCGATGGCCATGCCGTCGGGGCCGTCGGGATCGATGATGGCGGGGATCTTGTTGTTGGGGTTCAGCGACAGGAACTCGGTGCTCTTGACGTCTTCGTCGGACAGGGTGACCTTGTGTGCCTCATAGGGCAGACCGGTTTCCTCGAGCATGATCGAGACCTTGACCCCGTTGGGTGTGGGAAACGAATAGAGTTGAATGCGGTCGGGATGTTGGGCCGGCCATTTGGCGGTGATCGGAAAGTCGGCGAGTGTGGACATCTGTCTGCCTTTCGTTGCCATGCCGGTTCGACCTAGTTTGGCTTTGCCGCGATACCAGAGGCGGGGCTGTTCGCAAGTGCGCGGGGCGCTGTGTGCGGCTGCACAAGCTGCATCTGTGCAACTGCAAGGCGCCCCGCGCATCTGCCATCGTCAGCAGCGAACCGCCACTGCCGGCGATACCACGTCCATCCCCAGCGCCTTGCCGACGGCAAAATAGGTCAGTTTCCCGGCGTGCACGTTCAGTCCGTTCAGCAGATGCGGATCGTCCCGGCACGCCTGGCGCCAGCCCTTGTCGGCCAGGGCCAACATGAAGGGCATGGTCGCGTTGCCCAACGCGATTGTCGACGTGCGGGCCACGGCGCCGGGCATGTTTGCCACGCAGTAGTGCATGATGCCGTCGACCTCGTAGATCGGATCCTGATGAGTGGTCGCGCGCGAGCTTTCGAAGCAGCCGCCCTGATCGATGGCGACATCGACGATCACCGCGCCCGGCTTCATCGTTGACAACTGCGCGCGGCTGACCAGCTTGGGTGCCGCGGCGCCGGGGATCAGCACCGCGCCGATGACCATATCCGCCCCGGCCACCAGTTCCGCGGTGTTTCCGGCACTTGCAAACCGGGTGCTGAACAGCCCGCCGAACACATCGTCGAGATAGCGCATCCGCGGCAACGACCGGTCCAGAACCGTCACATCCGCGCCCATACCCGCGGCGATGCGCGCCGCATGGGTGCCAACCACGCCGCCGCCGATCACCGCGACCCGCGCGGGCCCGACACCGGGCACGCCGCCCAGCAACACACCGCGCCCGCCATTGGCCTTTTGCAGCGTCCAGGCCCCGACCTGCGGTGCCAGGCGCCCGGCCACTTCGGACATCGGCGCCAGCAGCGGCAGACCGCCCTGTGCGTCGGTCACGGTTTCATAGGCGATGGCGGTGCACCCCGAAGCCAGCAGATCATGCGTCTGTTCGGGGTCGGGCGCGAGGTGCAGATATGTGAACAGCACCTGGCCTTCGCGCAGCATTGCGCGTTCTGCGGCTTGCGGCTCTTTCACCTTCACGATCATGTCGGCGCCGGCAAAGATTTCGCGGGCGGTTTCGAGCATCCGCGCACCGGCATCCCGGTAGGCCGCATCGTCAAACCCGGCCCCCGCGCCGGCGCCGGTTTCGATCCAAACCTCATGGCCATGCGCGATGACTTCGCGCGCGGCGTTGGGTGTCAGGCCAACGCGGAATTCCTGCGGTTTGATTTCCCTGGGGCAGCCGATGATCATGTCCTGTTCTCCTTGTGGACTTGCCCGATCATGCCGTGAATCGGTTGCAATTTCCGTGAAATAACGGGTCGCCGCGGGCGGTGTTCTTCGAATAAACTGCGCGGAACCGACCATTCTTCGCAAAGGTCTTGCGCATATGATACTCGACTCGACCGACCGCCGCCTTCTGGCGGCTTTGCAGCGCCGCGGCAGGATGTCGAACGCGGAACTCTCCGAGACTGTCAACCTGTCGCCCTCGGCCTGCCATCGCCGTGTGCAGCGGCTGGAATCCGAAGGCTACATCCAGAATTATGTCGCGCTGCTGAACGCGCGCAAGCTGGGCATGCCGACCACTGTTTTCGTCGAGATCACGTTGCAGGGCCAGGCCGACGAGGTTCTGGAGGCCTTTGAAAAGGCCGTGGCTCTGATACCGGACGTTCTGGAATGCCACCTTATGGCCGGAAGCGCCGATTACATCCTGAAGGTGGTGGCCGAAGACACCGAGGACTTCGCCCGCATCCATCGGCAGCATCTGGCCCGCTTGCCGGGTGTGGCGCAGATGCAATCGAGCTTTGCCCTGCGCACCGTGTTCAAGACGACCGCCTTGCCGGTGTGATCCGGCGGCTCAGGCCATGGTGACGGGCAGACCGCCGATGCCGTCGATCAACACTTCCACCACCTGTCCGGCCTTCACCGGGCGCGCGCCCAGCGACGTGCCGCAGGCGATCACATCGCCTGGCTCCAGTGTCATGTCCTGCGACAGAAGGCGCACGATTTCGGGTGGCGAAAGGATCATGTCCGAGGCGGGATAGGACTGACGCTCGCGTCCGTCGACGGTGACACGCACCGTCAGGTCGCGCCAATCCAGACCGGTCGCGATTACCGGGCCGATCACGCCGAAATTGTCGAAACCCTTGGCGCGGGTCCATTGCGGGAAGGTTTCATCGGCGAACAGGATGTCGAGCGCGGTGAAATCATGCACGCAGGTATAGCCGAAAATCGCCGCCTCGGCGGTTTCGGGCGTGGCGTCGCGGCATGTGGCACCGATCGCGATCCCCAGTTCACCCTCAAAGATCACCCGGCGCGATGCCGCCGGAATCGCCACCGTTGCCTGCGGTCCGGCCAGCGCGGTGCCCGGCTTGAGAAAGAACAGCGGATGCGCCGGCGCGCTCAGCCCGTTGCGTTCGGCGCTGGCGTGGAAGTTGTTCCAAAGTCCGACGAACTTGCCCGGCACGCAGGGCGGCAAAAGGTGCACCTGTTCCAGCGCAACCGGATCACCGGCGGGCGTGTCCGATCCGAGGGCGGCGCGCGGATGGAAGGCGCCGGCGTCCACGACACCCGTCTGCGTCGCGCCCGAGGCGGTGCGTACCCTTGCCCAATGTGTCATGCGCTGTCCTCCCGTTGCGCGGCTTCCGGCTTTGGCCGGACCGCCATCCTAATCGCTGCCGCCGCGCTTGCCTAGCCCGCGCCGCCGGCAATCCGCGCTTGCGCCCGGCGGGCTTCTGCGGAACTCTGCGCCCATGGAATGGGATTACATCATCGTGGGTGCCGGCAGCGCCGGCTGCGTTTTGGCCAACCGTCTCAGCGGGGCAGGGCACCGGGTGCTGCTGCTCGAGGCCGGCGGTCGCGACAATTATCACTGGGTGCACATCCCGATGGGGTATCTCTATTGCATCGGTAACCCGCGCACCGACTGGATGTACCGCACCACAGCCGAACCGGGCCTGAACGGCCGCAGCCTGCTGTACCCGCGCGGCAGGATCCTGGGTGGATGTTCGTCCATAAACGGCATGTTGTATCTGCGCGGGCAGGCGGCCGATTATGACGGCTGGCGCCAGCGCGGCCTGCCGGGCTGGGGTTGGGACGATGTCCTGCCCTATTTCCGCAAGTCCGAGGATTACGTCGACGGCGCGTCCGACATGCACGGCGCGGGCGGCGAATGGCGCGTCGAAAACCAGCGGCTGCATTGGGACGTACTGGATCACTGGCGCGACGCGGCCCAGGCATGGGGCCTCGAACCCGTCACCGATTTCAACACCGGCGACAACGAAGGCGTCGGCTATTTCCGGGTCAACCAGCGCAACGGCTGGCGCATGAATACGGCGCGGGCCTTCCTGCGCAGCGCCACCGGCCCGCGCCTGAAGGTCGAAACCGGTGCCTTCACCCGGCGTGTCCTGATCGCCGACGGCCGCGCCACCGGTGTGGAATACGACCACGCCGGACAGCGCCGCACCGCGCACGCCGGCGCCGAGGTGATCCTCAGCGCCGGAGCGATCAACAGTCCCAAGATCCTGCAACTGTCCGGGCTTGGCCCCGGTGCGCTCCTGCGCGAGCATGGCATCGAGGTGATCCGTGACATCGGAGGCATCGGTGCGCATCTGCAAGACCATCTGCAATTACGCTGCGCATGGCGGCTGACCGGGGCGAAAACGCTCAATACCATGGCCAACTCGCTCTCCGGCAAGCTGCGCATCGGCCTCGAATACCTGGTCTCGCGCAGTGGCCCGATGTCGATGTCGCCCAGCCAGCTCGGCGCCTTTTCCCGGTCGCGCCCCGGCCTCGCCTCCGCCGACCTCGAATACCACGTCCAGCCGCTTTCGCTGGATGCCTTCGGCCAGCCGCTGCATGCGTTTCCGGCGATCACCGCCAGCGTCTGCCACCTGCGCCCCGAAAGCCGCGGCAGCGTTCGCATCGCATCGCCCGATCCCGCCGTGCCGCCCAGCATCTCGCCGAACTACCTGTCCACGGAAGGCGATCGCCAGGTTGCGATCGCGGCCATCCGCCAGGCCCGCGCCATCATGGCCCAGCCGCCGATGCAACGCTACACCCCGGAAGAGATCAAGCCCGGCGCCGATGCCGTCACCGATGACGATCTGCGCCGCGCCGCCGCGGAAATCGGCACGACCATCTTCCATCCCACCTGCACCGTGCGCATGGGTGACCAGACCGCGCCGCTCGATGCATCGATGCGCCTGCGTGGCATCGATGCACTGCGCGTGGTCGACGCCTCGGCGATGCCCGCCATCACCAGCGGCAACACGAACGCCCCAACCATCATGATGGCCGAAAAAGCCGCCGACATGATCCTCGCCAGTGCTGGCTGAAACCGGCCCCGCTTCATCTTGCCCGATAAACTCCCGCCGGAGGCACGGGTTTTCCGCCCGGAAAACCCGTCGGCCCGAACCTTGCGCTACCTGCGGTGCCAAAGAAAAACCCCCGGACCGGCAGGCCGCGGGGGTCGCTTTTCGCGTGTCGCATGTCGGCGCGATGGATTACATCATGCCTTCGCGCTGGGCTTTCTTGCGCGCCAGTTTCCGGGCACGGCGAATCGCCTCGGCCTTTTCGCGCGCCTTCTTTTCAGAGGGCTTCTCGAAATGCTGCTTCAGCTTCATTTCACGGAAAACGCCTTCGCGCTGCAGCTTTTTCTTCAGGGCACGGAGCGCCTGATCGACATTGTTGTCGCGAACACTAACCTGCATGTGGTTTTCACCACCTTTCTAAGTTGAGTTGCAATGAATTGCAGGAGCGTGGTGCATACCAAGGCTTTCGGCTTTTGTCTATGGGGTGTTGCTGTAGAGTGATCCCGCCGGGCAAGGAGCGACTGCGAAACGAATATGGGCGAACTGCTGATCTACGGCGCCTACGGCTATACCGGGCGCCTGATCGCCGAACAGGCGGTCGCGCGCGGGCTGCGCCCGGTGCTGGCCGGGCGCGATCCGGTGCGGCTGGGCGCGCTGGCCCGCGCGCTGGACTGCCCGGCGGTGGCGATGTCGCTGACCGATGGTGAAAGCCTGCGCGCGGCGCTGGCCTCTGCGGATGCGGTGCTGCACTGCGCCGGACCCTTTGCCGATACCGTCGTGCCGATGCTGGCGGCCTGTCTGGAAACCCGCACTCATTATCTCGACATTACCGGAGAAACCGATGTTCTGCTGGCTTGCGCGGCGCTTGGGCGGCAGGCCGAACCGCTGGGTGTGATGGTGATGCCCGGAACCGGCTTCGACGTGGTCCCCACCGATGCGATGGCCGCGCTGCTGGCACGCCGGCTGCCCGATGCGAACAGTCTGCGTCTGGCCTTTCGCGGTATCGGCACGGCTTCGCGCGGTACGATGCGAACCGGGGTGCGCCAGTTGGCACGCCCGACGATGGCCCGCAAGAACGGCGTGTTGCGGATGCTCGACCGTCCGGACCTCGCGCGGGTCGATTTCGGCAATGGCCCGCAACGGGTGCGCCCGATCAACTGGGGCGATCTTGTCACCGCCTGGACGACAACCGGAGTGCCCGACATCGAAGTCTATTTCGCACCCTCGGACGAGGCCGCGCGGCTTCTCGATCTGCCGTGGTGGATGCGTCGCCTGCTCAGCAGCCGAATGGGCCGCGGCCTGATCGAGCGGCGGTTGGCGCGTGGCCCCGAAGGCCCGGATGCGCGGATGCGCGCCGAAGGTACGGCCGAAGTCTGGGGTGAAATGCGCAACGCCGAAGGCGGCCGGGTGGCGCTGCGCATGACCACCGCCGAACCCTATCGCCTCACCGCGCTCAGTGCGGTCGAGATCGCGATCCGGGTGCTGGACGGGCAGATCGGTTCGGGTTTTCGGACGCCGGCGGGGTTCTTCGGGCCGGAACTGGCCCTCGGGCTGGACGGCACCGTGCTGCATGAGGACTGATGCGCGAACTGGTCTTTTCGCCGGCGGCGCTTAGATACTGTCGCAACAATCCATAGCCAAAGGGATTCATGGCATGACGACCGGATACGAAGACACCGTCGAACGGCTTCTGGACGCGGCGCTGATGCATGTGCCGTTCGATGGCTGGTCCGAGGCGACGTTCCGCGCCGCCGTGGCCGACACCGGCCTCGACGCCACCGTGGCGCGCGCGGCCTGTCCGCGTGGTGCCGTCGATCTGGCGCTGGCGTTTCATGCGCGTGGCGATGCGATGATGCTCGAACGTCTCGCAGCCGAGGATCTTTCGGCCCTGAAATTCCGTGAACGGGTTGCCGCGGCGGTGCGCTATCGTCTGGAAGCGGTCGAAGACAAGGAAGCGGTGCGCCGGGGCACCACGTTGTTCGCGCTGCCGCACCATGCCGCCGATGGTGCCGCCGCGATCTGGGGCACCGCCGACAAGATCTGGACCGCGCTGGGCGACACGTCGGAAGACGTGAACTGGTACACCAAGCGCGCGACGCTTTCGGCGGTCTATTCGTCCACCGTGCTCTATTGGCTGGGCGACGACAGCCTGGGCCATCAGGCGACATGGTCGTTTCTGGACCGGCGTATCGAAAACGTGATGCAGTTCGAGAAACTGAAGGCGGCGGTCAACGAAAACCCGATCCTTCGGCCGTTCATGGCTGGCCCGAACTGGCTGGCGGGCCGCATCCGCAAGCCGTCGGATAACGCGCGCCGCGGGATGCCGGGGTTTTTCGGCGCCCGCGACGCCGGCTGATCGCGCCATTGCGCCCGGCCTGAGGATCGGCGAAGGTCGCGCCGATTGAACAGGGAGGCGACAAATGTCCAAAGTCATGCGCGCAGTCGAGATCACCAGCCCGGGCGGCCCGCAGGTTCTGCAACCGACCCAGCGGCCCATGCCGCAGCCCGCGCCGGGCCAGGTGGTTCTGAAAGTGGCCTATGCCGGGGTAAACCGCCCCGACGCGCTGCAGCGGGCCGGCGCCTACGATCCGCCCCCCGGCGCCAGCGATCTGCCCGGTCTGGAAGCCTCGGGCGAGGTTGTCGCACTGGGCGACGGGGTGACGGAATGGGCCCTGGGCGATCAGGTCTGCGCGCTGTTGCCCGGCGGCGGCTACGCGGAATATGTCGCCACTCCGGCGGCCCATTGCCTGCGCATTCCCCAGGGTATGGGCATGAAAGAGGCCGCCTGTCTGCCGGAAACCTTCTTTACCGTCTATTCCAATGTCTTCACCCGCGGCGGGCTGAAGGCAGGCGAACGGTTTCTTGTGCACGGCGGTTCGTCGGGGATCGGCACAACGGCGATCCAGCTGGCGCAGGCCTTCGGCGCGCGGGTCTTTGCCACCGCCGGTTCCGACGACAAATGCGCCGCCTGCGTCCGGCTGGGCGCCGAAAAGGCGATCAACTATCGCTCGGCGGATTTCGTCGAGGTCATGCAGGCGGAAGGCGGCGCCGACCTGATCCTCGACATGGTGGGCGGCGATTACATTCCGCGCAATATCAAGGCTCTGGCGCTGGACGGACGGCTGGTGCAGATCGCGTTCCTGCAAGGCCCGGTGGTCGAGCTCAATTTCGCGCAGCTGATGATGCGCCGCCTGACGATCACCGGCAGCACGTTGCGCCCGCAGAGCGATCTGGCCAAGGCGGCGATTGCCGGCGCGCTGTCCGAACATGTCTGGCCACTGCTGGACGCGGGGCGGGTGGCACCGGTGATGGACAGCACCTTCGCGCTGGCCGATGCGGCCTCGGCCCACGCGCGGATGGAGGAAAGCAACCACATCGGCAAGATCGTTCTGGAAGTCGGCGGCTGACGCCCCGGCGGTGAAACGGCCCCGCGGCGCCGACGCCGCGCGCGCCTTGGGGCCGGACAAACTGTGGATAGACAGGGGTGCGTTTTTGCCGCATCGTCGCAGCAGGCGTTCTGCTGCGGGGGTTTTTCGGCATGGTGAAAACGGTTTTGATCGACGCGCATGGCGACGCCGATGTGCTGCGGGTGGTGGACCGCCCGGTGGGCGATCCCGGCGCGGGAGAGGTGCGCATCGCACATCGCGCCTGCGGTCTGAACTATATTGACGTCTATCAGCGCAGCGGCCTGTACCCGATGACGCTGCCACATGCGCTGGGCATGGAAGCCGCCGGCGTGATCGAAGCGGTCGGGCCCGGTGTCACACATCTGCGGGTTGGCGATCGGGCCGCTTATGCCGCCAGCCCGCCCGGCGCCTACTGCGAAGCGCGGGTGATGTCGGCCGCGCAGGTCTGTCCGCTGCCCGATGACATCACCTTTGAACAAGGCGCCGCGATGATGCTGAAAGGCATGACGGTGGTGTATCTGTTTCATCGCACCACGCCCCTGCAACGCGGCGATACGGTGCTGTTTCACGCCGCGGCGGGCGGTGTCGGGCTGATCGCCTGCCAATGGGCGCGCTCGGAGGGCATCAGGTTGATCGGCACCGCCGGATCGGATGCGAAATGCCAGTTGGCGCTGGAGCACGGCGCCGATCACTGCATCAATTACCGCGACGAGGATTTCGTTGCGCGGGTCCGCGATCTGACCGGCGGCAAGGGCGTGGACGTGGTGATGGATTCGGTGGGCGCCGACACTTTCGAAGGGTCTCTGGATTGTCTCAGGCCGCTGGGCATGATGATCACCTTCGGCAATGCCTCGGGGCCGGTTCCACCGTTCAACCTGGGAGTTCTGGCGCAGAAGGGATCGCTGAAGATCACGCGGCCGACGCTGTTCGCGCATATTGCCGATCACGACACATGCCAGGAGATGGCGGCGCAGCTTTTCGCCAAGGTCCGGAACGGCGATGTCGCAATCCGCATAGATCAGCGGTTCGCGCTGGACCGGGTGGCCGATGCGCATCGCGCTCTCGAGGCGCGGCAGACGACGGGCAGCACGATTCTGGAACTCTAGAAGGGCGGCCAGACGCCCGGGCCATGTAACGGAGAGACTGACAATGAAGACTTGGATGATCCCGGTGGCGGCAGCCACGCTGAGCCTTGCCGCGGCGGCGGCACAGGCGCAAGACCTTGAATATTGGGGCTCGGCCGGTGGCTGGGACGTCATGGTTGACCCCACGCTGGGCGACGGGTGCCTGATCCTGGCCGAATACGAAGGCGATATCGAGGTGCGTGTCGGGCTCGACCGCAACGAAGGCATGGGATACCTGACGCTGTTCAACGAAAACTGGGGCGAGATCGAAGAGGGCGCGGTCTATCCCATCACCTTCGAACTGGACGGCGAACTGTTCGAAGGCGAGGCCCGCGGGATCTTCCTCGACGGCGTGCCGGGCGCGGATATCTATTTCAACAACGAAGACTTCTTCTGGGCGATCGCCGACCGCTATGCCATGACGATCTACAACGCCGACGGCTACGAGGTGGATACCATAGATCTGGGCGGTACCCAGGTCGGGCTGCAGGCGGTTCTGGAGTGTCAGGACGACTACGGCTGAGACAGGGCCGGAAGCGTGCAGCTAGCGGACCGGCGTGAACAGCGCATCTGTCATCTGGCAGTCGCGCACCACGTCGCGGCCGCAGGGCACCGGCGACAGATCGCGTGACAGGCAGACGCGCACTTCGTGTATATGGCCATCGCGGCAGGTGACGGTCAGCCCGTCCGGTTCGATATCCGGGTTGGCCTTCAAAAACGCCTCTTCGACGACCTTGGCGGGCAGCCGCACCGCCCGGTCCAGCCGGCGGAACACGGGCGGCCGCGCGATCCGGTCGTAGGCGGTGCGCGACAGGGCGAAATAACCCGCCGCGTCCAGCCCCGAGCAGGTGCCGTGTTTCTTCCATTGGTGCCAGGCAAGCCCGCCTGTGCCCATGACATCAGCCATGTCGCGGGTCATCCCGCGCGACGGCGGGCGGGCGGCGGTCTGGCAATAGGACGGCCAGCCGCGGTGAAACTGCGGCCACAACCCGTGCAGGATCCAGCCATGATCGCGGTCGGGCGCGCATTGCGGCGAATTGCGCGCGTCGCCCTCGCGCGCGCACCAGTTCGGCGACCAGCTCAGGCTCAGGACATAATAGTCGAATTCGCCGGCGCGGGTCTGCGCGGCGGCCGGGGCGCCCAGAGCGCACAGCATCGCAAGAGCCACGGACATCAGCCGGTGCATTGGGTCTTTCCTTATTCCGACGCCCTGACTATATACCCATCAAGTTTCCCCACAATGGTAACCCGCCTTGGACGCCAAGGCAGCCTGCGCAAGCGGGCGCGCGGGGAAGATATGAGTCAAGGAGCCCAAGGATGTCGAAACTGCTGCACCCCAAGGCCACCGCCGTATGGCTGGTGGACAACACCACGATCAGCTTCAAGCAGATCGCCGATTTCGCCGGCATGCATGAACTGGAAGTTCAAGGCATCGCCGACGGCGACGTGGCCACCGGTGTGAAGGGCTTCGATCCAGTGGCCAATAACCAGCTGACCCCGGACGAGATCGCGAATGCCGAGAAGAACCCGCAGTACCAGTTGAAGCTGAAGCGGAACCAGGCCGCCGAAGGCGAGGAAAAACGGCGCGGTCCGCGTTACACGCCCCTGTCCAAGCGGCAGGACCGGCCGGCGGCGATCTATTGGCTGGTGAAGTTCCACCCTGAACTGAGCGATGGCCAGATCAGCAAACTGGTGGGCACCACCAAACCGACGATCCAGGCGATCCGCGACCGCAGCCATTGGAACATCTCCAACATTCAGCCCATCGACCCGGTCGCTCTGGGGCTTTGCAAACAGTCCGAACTGGACATGGCTGTGCAGAAGGCGGCGGCCAAGAAGGCAGCGGAGACCCCGGTGATGAGCGACGACGAGCGCCGCAAACTGGTCAGCACCGAACAGAGCCTCGGGATGGAAGCCGAACCGCGGATCCCGACGGCCATCGAAGGGCTGGAAACCTTCACGCTCGGCGGGCGCGGCACCGACGACGATGAAGACGATACGGCGCGCAGACGCCGCGAAAGCGGCCCGGTGGACGCCGACAGCTTCTTCAACCTGCCCTCGCGCAGCGACGATGATGATGACGACGAAGACGACAACAGCGACGACCCGCGCCGCTGAACCGCGACTGTTGCAGGCAAGACATCATTTTCGGCCCCCACGCGGGGCCGGAGCTTTTTTTGGCCCTGCGCGGACTTGGGCCTTGCACGAATCCACAAAGGCGTTAAATGCGCGATCAGACGCCAACGCACGCGCCTCTGGCCATTCCGGCCCTGCCGGAAAACGTGTTTAAGTAGCGACGGTAACGTCTCCTTTTGTGACCCCTGCCCTTCGATGGGCGCGTTCTTTTGGAGATGAGCTATGAACGCTACGCTGCACAGCGCATTCCGCGCTGACCAATCCTTGTTCGCCGACGCCGCCGAGGAATTCATTGCCCGGAACCACTTTGAGCGGCCGACGCTGGTGATCGACCGCGCGCGCGTCGCCGCGCAGTACGATGCGCTGGCCGATGGGTTGGGGCGCGCGTCCATCCACTATGCGGTCAAGGCGAACCCCGAGCCGAAGATCATCCGCCTGCTGGTGGAAAAGGGATGCCATTTCGATGCCGCCAGCCGCGGCGAGATCGCGCTGTGCCTCGCGCAAGGCGCGGCACCGGCCGACATCTCGTTTGGCAACACGGTCAAGAAGGCATCGGATATTGCCTATGCCTACGGTGTGGGTGTGGATCTGTTTGCGGCCGACGCGGAAGAAGAACTGGAAAAAATCGCCTTCAACGCGCCGGGTGCGCGGGTCTATCTGCGGGTGATCGTCGAGAATTCGGCGGCGGACTGGCCTTTGTCGCGCAAGTTCGGCTGTGCGCCCGGCGCATTGCCCGGGCTGCTGGATCATGCCGTTGCGCTGGGCCTGCGACCTGTTGGCCTGTCGTTCCATGTCGGATCCCAGACCCGCCGCGCGGCGTTCTGGAACCCGGTTCTGGACCAGGTGGCCGGACTGTGGCACGCGGCGGTGGCGGCGGGCCATGATTTCGACCTGTTGAACATCGGTGGCGGTTTTCCCGCATTCTACGGCGAGGCGATCGAAGCGCCGCGCCTTTACGCAGCACAGGTTATGCAGGCGGTCGAGGCGCGCTTCGGTCATGTGCCGCACATCATGGCCGAGCCGGGCCGGGGCATGGTGGCCGAGGCAGGCCACATCGCGGCGGAGGTTCTTCTGGTGTCGCGCAAGTCGCCCAGCGATCTGCACCGTTGGGTTTACCTGGACATCGGAAAGTTTTCGGGCCTGGCAGAAACGATGGACGAGGCGATCCGCTATCAGTTCTCGACCGTCCATGACGGCGGCGAAACCGGGCCGTGCATCCTGGCCGGCCCGTCGTGCGACAGCGCCGATATCCTGTATGAGAACCGTCCCGTGCAATTGCCCGAGGCACTGCGGGCCGGCGACCGCATCGTGATCCGCAACTGCGGGGCCTATACGACGACCTATGCGTCGATCGGTTTCAACGGTTTTCCGCCGCTGGATGTCATCATCCTGTGACCGTGGCGCGGGTGGCATCCGTGGGAGTGGGGGTTTCACACCCCCACACCCCCGTGGAGTTTGCCTGGCAAGATGAAGCGGTGGCGGTCTGTCAGATGTCGCGCCGGGCACGCATGGCCGCGGAAATCGTGCCGTCGTCAAGGTAGTCGAGTTCGCCGCCGATGGGCACGCCCTGGGCCAGGGAGGTGATGCGGATGCCGGGCAGTTGATCGGCGATGTAGTGCGCTGTGGTCTGGCCATCGACGGTGGCGTTCAGCGCCAGTATGACTTCGGTTACGTTTTCCGTTGCGATGCGGTCGATCAGGCGCGGGATGCGCAGGGTTTCGGGGCCGACCGCGTCGAGCGCCGACAGGGTGCCTCCGAGCACATGGTAGCGGCCGCGAAAGACCGCCGCGCGTTCCATCGCCCAGAGATCGGCCACGTCTTCGACCACGCAGATCTGTCCGGTGGCGCGTATTTCCGAAGTGCAAATGTCGCAGAGTTCGGTGGTGCCGACATTGCCGCAGTTCAGACATTCGCGGGCGGTGGCGGCCACCCGTGTCAGCGCGTCGGCAAGCGGTGCCAGAAGGACCGCGCGTTTGCGGATCAGGTGCAGCACGGCGCGGCGCGCCGACCTTGGCCCAAGCCCCGGAAGCCTGGCCATCAGGGCGATAAGCGCGTCGATGTCTTTCGTGCCGTTCATCGTCACTCGGGCAGATGCGGCAGGTGGGCGCGGGGCCTGCGCCCTGGCCGGCCTGTTTGCCGCGTCGCCCCGCCGCTGCGCATCATTCTAGAAAGGCAGCTTCATGTCGGCGGGCAACCCCATGCCCTCGGCCAGTTTGCCCATTTCCTGTTTGGCGCGCGCGCCGGCCTTGTCCTGGGCGTCCTTGATGGCGGCGAGGATCAGGTCTTCGACCACTTCCTTGTCGTCGCTGTTGAAGATCGAGGGATCGATGTCGAGCGATTTCAGTTCGCCTTTCGCGGTGCAGGATGCCTTGACCAGGCCCGCCCCGCTTTCGCCGGTCACGATGATCTGGTGCATTTCATCCTGCAACTGGGCCATCTTGGTCTGCATTTCCTGCGCGGCCTTCATCATCTTGGCCATGTCGCCCAGCCCGCCTAGTCCTTTGAGCATCGTTCCGCCTCTTGTCAAATCCGGTTCCCGTCTACAGATACGCGCGCGCGGCGTGGCCTACAAGAGGGCCGTGCCGGGACGGTTGCGGCGCGGCGGTCGCGGGGATCAGTCTTCTTCGAAAGGATCCCATTCGTCTTCGACCTCGGGCAGGGCATCGGCTTCGGCGCGGGCGGTGATCTGGTCGGGTGTGCGGATGGCGGTGATGCTGGCGGCGGGAAAGCGGCCCAGTACTTCCTTGACCAACGGGTGCGTCAGCGCCTGTTCCCTGAGGGCCAGATCCGCGGCATCGCGCCTTTCGGCGATCGTGGGGGCGCCGCCGGTGCCGGTGACGCTTACGGCCCATCGGTTGCCGGTCCAGCCCTGCAACCGCGCGCCAAGGCGGGCGGCGAGATCGCGTGGTGCATCCGCCGTGGGCGTGAAATCGATCCGGCCGGGTTGGTAGGCCACCAGCTTGACGCAGGTTTCGACATCGACAAGCAGTTTCACATCGCGGTTTGCGCGGATCAGTTCGACGACATGCTCGAACGTCGGGAATCGGTCGAGCGCGGCCTCGCCGCGGAGCGCCGGTGCCGTGTTCGCGCCAGAGGGCCCGTTGGCGCGTGGCGCGGCGTGGGCCGAGGCCCGCCCGCCGCCCGTGGCAGGCGCATACCCGCCCGTCGCGGGGCCATTGTCCGTGCTCATGCCAGCGCGACCTGTGTCTGGCGTGGCGGCAGCGCGGGTTTCGCCGCCGCCGCCGCGCGGACCGCCCTGGGCGTGGGCAGGGGGCTGCGCCGCCGGCGCGTTTTGCAGTTTGCGCACCAGTTCTTCGGGGCTGGGCAGGTCGGCCACGTGGGTCAGGCGGATCACCGCCATTTCCGCGGCCATCATCGCGTTGGGCGCCGAGGCGACCTCTTCCAGCGCCTTCAGCAGCATTTGCCACATGCGCGTCAGCACGCGCATTTCAAGTGCGGCGGCCATGGCCTGGCCCCGGTTGCGTTCTTCGGGGCCGATCGTGGGGTCTTCGGCGGCATCGGGGGTGATCTTGACCACCGACACCCAATTGGTGATCTCGGCCAGATCGCGCAGCACGGCCATCGGATCGGCGCCATCGGCGTATTGCGCGCCAAGTTCGGTCAGCGCGCCGGCGGTATCGCCGCGCAGGATCAGATCGAAGAGGTCCAGAACCCGGCCGCGATCCGCCAGCCCGAGCATCGCGCGCACTTGGGCGGCGGTGGTTTCGCCGGCGCCGTGGCTGATCGCCTGATCAAGCAGCGAAGTGGCATCGCGCGCCGATCCTTCGGCGGCGCGGGTGATCAGCCCCAGGGCGTCCTCGGCTATGGCCGCGCCTTCGGATTCGGCGATGCGGCGCAACAGCGCGATCATGTCCTCAGGTTCGATCCGGCGCAGATCGAACCGCTGGCACCGCGAGAGGACGGTGACGGGCACCTTGCGGATCTCGGTGGTGGCAAAGATGAACTTCACATGTTCGGGCGGTTCTTCCAGGGTTTTCAGAAGGGCGTTGAACGCGCCTGTCGACAACATGTGCACTTCGTCGATGATGTATACCTTGTAGCGGGCAGATGCCGCGCGATAGTGCACCGAATCGATGATCTCGCGGATGTTGGCAACGCCGGTGTTGGATGCGGCATCCATCTCCATCACATCGACGTGCCGGCCTTCCATGATCGCGGTGCAGTGTTCGCAGGTGCCGCAGGGTTCGGTTGTGGGGCCGCCGGTGCCGTCCCGGCCGATGCAGTTCATGCCTTTGGCAATGATCCTTGCCGTGGTGGTCTTGCCGGTACCGCGTATGCCGGTCATGATGAACGCCTGGGCGATCCTGTCGGCTTCGAAGGCATTGCGCAGCGTGCGCACCATCGCCGACTGCCCCACGAGATCCGCGAAGGTTTCGGGGCGGTACTTGCGCGCGAGCACGCGGTAGGGGGTATCGGGCATTGCGCAACCTCGGGTCAGACCACCACCGGAACCTATTGCCTGGCGCGGTATTCGTCCACCGGCAACAGGGTGCAATCGGTGTTTCGATGGTGGACTATCAAGCGGGATTGGCCATGTCAGGCCCCGCACGCGGCATTGCGTGGCGCAAGGTGAGAGGCTGGACATCGACCCAAGCGGGGCTCGTTGTGGCTGCTACCTTCCGGTCCTGACCAGGTTGGCGAGGCGCTTGCCCGCGCCAACCTCTCAAATGGGTACATAGGCGGCCCCGCGCGCCTTGGCAACCCCGGCGCTAGAAGGCGACGGCCAGGTTCAGAAATCCATCCTCGTCCTCGCCGGCCACCGACAGATCGATCGCGCGGGCCGGATCGGGAAGATGCCGGCGCAGGCCCGGACCGGTGCGCAGCGTACCGCCCGTGCCTTGCAGCGAGGCAAACCGCCAGGGCGCGCCGGGTGGCGTGGCGCCGGACGGCGCATCGCGCAGGTACTGCCGCAGCGCATCGCGCACCGACATCCGTGGCAGCGCAACGAACCGCGGCGCGAGCAGAGCGGCCACATGGCCGCCGCCATTCGCGCGGTAGCTGTTGACGACCACGGCGCATTCCATCCGCGCGGGCAGGGCCGCGCCGCGCCATGTCAGCCCGTGAATACGGTGGCTGTCGGCGATCCGTGTGCCGTTCATGTCGTAGCGCGCGGGCTGCGAGGGATCGATCCGGTAGCGCGGGCCGTGCAGCACATCGAAATGGTATCCCGGCAGGTCGGCGTTGATCAGAGGCGTTGTCCGCTGGCCCGGCATCACCCGGTTGAAGATGCCCGCCGCATGTTCCAGCCAGTCTGCGATTTCGGCGCCGGTCAGCACCAGAAGGCGCAGATCGTTCGCGAAAGGATAGATGTCGTGCAAGTGGCGTTCCAGCAGCGGACCCGCCGGAATATCGGTATAGTGCCACCGCCCCGACCTTGCCCCGGTTTTCATCGGCGACACCGCCGAGAACAGCGGCATGTCGGATGGCACATGCGCGCGCACCGCCGCCGACTGGGCGCGCGCGACCAGATCCAGGATCGCGTCTCCGGGCAGAAAACTGAGATAGCTGTGCAACGCGAGGTGCCAATGGCCCACCGGGCGACCCAACTGCCGGGTGACGCGGCGGTGCGCGGGATAGGCGATGCGGATGATCCGGGGATCTTCGGGGGTTGTGTGGGCGTCGGTGTCGATCAGGCGGCTCTGGTGATTGATCACGCGCATCCGTCCCGTAAGCGGATCGCGCCTCGCATCGAGGTCGATCACCCCGAGGTGACGGCCGGCCATGCCCGGCATCACCGCGGGAATGTCGCAGACGGTGCCGCGACGGGCATCGACATCGGCAATTCCGGAATAATGCGGACCGGGAAAGGCGACATGGGCGTGGCCCATGATCATGGCATCGACATCGCGCAGCGACGCGATGCTTCGGGCGGCGTCCTCGTGCCCGCTGGACGCGTCGGTTGCGGATGCTGCGCGTGCCAGCCCCATATGGGCCAGGGCCACGACGATGTCGGCGCCCTGCCGGCGCAGCCCTGCAGCGATGCGGGCGGCGGCGGTTTCCGCCGGCTGTGCCAGGGCAAGGCCATCGAGGTGATCGCGGTTCCAGATCGCGGTTTGAGGCGGCAACACCGAAAACACCCCGACCCGCAGCGTATCGTCGCCGGCCGGCACGTCGAGAATGACACCGGGCCGGAAGGGCAGCACCTGCGATGGTGCGGCTGGCACGATATTGGCGCAGAGCATCGGGCAGGGGATGCGCCGCGCGACCTCGCTCAGGGCCCCGAGCCCATAGTCGAAATCATGGTTGCCCAGACCGATCGCATCGAATTCCAGCTCTGCGACCGCATCTGCAAACGGGTGGCGGGCGGGATCCTCCATGCAGGCTTCGGCCAGGGCGGTGCCTTCCAGCGCGTCGCCGTTGTCGAACAGCAGCACCGCGCGGCCGTCGCGCCGGGCCTCTGCGCGTGCGTTGCGCAGGGCGGTGGCGATCCGCGCCAGGCCGCCGGTGCCAAAGGCCCTGTCGGTGTGATAGTCGTGGTCGCGCAGGTGCATGTGCAGATCCGATGTCGCCAACAGCCGCAGCCGGATGGCCGGCGCGCTGCCTTCGGAATGCTCTTGCCCTGTCACTGACGAACCTCGCGATTGGCGGGCGGGAATGGCGCCAAGTTCATAGTATGAAATACAAGTGTTGCACCATGCAATGGCTTGCAACGGCAACCTGGAAGCAACCTATGGGTGTGTTGCGCGGTGGCAACGTCGTGTCCTCGCGTGCGCCGTCAACGGGCGGTTGCTCCCGCGCGCGGCGCGTGCCATCCCTTGCGGTCAGAGCGTGGGCGCGGCAACGATGGGGAGATCGGTTTGAAACATGCGGAAACGGTGACCTTTGGCGGCTCGGCCCTGAACCGGGGCGGCCACCTGCGCAGCGATCCCGAGGAACTGAACGCGGCGCGTCACGATCCTGCGGCGCGTTGCGTCCTGTTGTGGCGTGGCAAGCCGCTGGTGCGGGGCGCGGCGCTGGACCGACTGGTGCGGCTGCCGATGGACCATGCGTTGCTGGCGGATGCCGACGCCCATGCGCCGCCGATCATTCTGGGCCGCGACGACGACGGCGCGCCGATCTTCGCGCGGGACGTATCGGCCTGGGCGCCGCACGGCTCTGAAGATCCGGCGCTGGGCCAGTTTGTCGATCCGTCCGAACAGCGGCACCCGGATCTGCCGGACGACCATGCGTTTGCCGAACTGCGCCGGATCATGACCCGGCTGGATGCGCGCGACGCGGAACTGGCGGCGACGGCCAAGGCGGTGATCTCGTGGCACGACAGCCACGGGTTCTGCGCCCGCTGCGGCGCGGCCAGCGAGGTAGCCCAGGGCGGCTGGCAACGCAAGTGCCCCGCCTGCGGAACGCACCATTTCCCGCGCACCGATCCGGTGGTGATCATGCTGATCACCCACGGTGACAAGGTTTTGATGGGCCGGTCGCCGGGGTGGCCGGCGGGCATGTTCTCGCTGCTGGCCGGTTTCGTCGAACCCGGTGAAACGCTGGAAGCGGCGGTGCGCCGCGAAGTGTTCGAAGAAGCCGGTGTTGCGGTGGGCCATGTCGGTTATCTGGCCAGCCAGCCCTGGCCTTTTCCGGCGTCGCTGATGTTCGGATGCTGGGGCCACGCCCTTTCGGAAGACATCCAGATCGACCCGGTCGAGATCGAGCACGCCATGTGGGTGCCCCGCGACGAGATGCAGGATGCCTTCGACGGGCGGCATCCGGTGCTGAAGCCGGCGCGCAAAGGGGCGATCGCGCATTTTCTGCTGGAAAACTGGCTTGCCGACACGCTGGCCTGACGCCACATAGCCCGCTCTGGACATGAGGATCCCAATGAAGTTTTCCACCACCGAAGACGTCAATGTCGCGAAGGCCGACCTGTTCGCTCGGGTCGCCGATTTCGACCGGTTCGAAACGTTGATCCGCAAGCGTGGCGCCGAACTGGCCCGCACTGACGATCTGACAGGACAGCAGGCGGGTATGACATGGCAGGGCGGGTTTTCGCTGCGCGGCAAGCGCCGCGCGATGCAGGCGGTTCTGAACCGGTTCGCGCCGCCCGACGGAATGGTTTTCGATCTGACCTCGCCTGGGCTGAAGGGGCACTTCGAAGTCGCGCTGAGCGCGCTGTCGCCGCGCCGTACCCGCCTGCGCGTCACCGTGGAAATGCAGCCCGTTTCGCTGCCGGCGCGGCTGTTGATCCAGTCTCTGAAGCTGGCCCGCCCGTCGATTGACCGGCGGTTCAAGCTGGCGGTGGCCAACTATGCCCGCAAGGTCGAATCCGAAACCCCGGGTGCCTGACGCCGCCTAGTAGCGGCCGGCATCGGCCGGGTATACGCCGAGGATCTCGGTGTTGGTCGTGAAGTAGTCCAGTTCTTCCAGGGCAAGGCGCACATTGGCGTCGTCCGGGTGGCCTTCTATGTCGGCATAGAACTGGGTGGCCGTAAAAGACCCGCCGACCATGTAACTTTCCAGTTTGGTCATGTTGACCCCGTTGGTGGCAAAACCACCCATGGCCTTGTAAAGCGCGGCAGGAATGTTGCGCACCTCGAAGACAAAGCTGGTCAGCATGCCGTGATCGCCGCGGCGGCTGTGATCGGCCTGCGGCGACATGATCAGGAAGCGCGTGGTGTTGGTATCCTGATCCTCGATGCCCTGTGCCAGAACCTCGAGCCCGTAGATGCCGGCGGCCACCGCGCTGGCCATGACGCCGATCTGGCGGTTGCCCTCTCGGGCCAGCACCGCAGCCGCGCCGGCGCTGTCGGCGGCGGCCTCGGTGGTGATGCCGCGCGTGCGCAGGAACGTCCGGGCCTGCGGCAGCAGAACCATGTGCGCGCGGACATGGCGAATATCATCAAGCCGCGCGCCGGGCACGCCCATCAGGCAGATTTCGACCCGCACGAAAGCTTCGTCGATGATGTGCAGACCCGAGCGCGGCAACAGCGAATGGATGTCGGCGACCCGCCCGTAGGTCGAGTTTTCCACCGGCAGCATCGCCAGATCGGCCTGGCCGCCGCGGACCGCGTCGATCACATCCTCGAAGGTGCGGCAGGGCAGGGGAATCATCTCGGGACGCGCCTTCTGACAGGCTTCGTGGCTGTATGCGCCCAATTCTCCCTGAAAGGCGATGTGATTGGTCATTGGTCAACCTCTTTGCGCGATAGTCTGAAATGGGCGTTTGGTCGCGGTGTCTTTATCTTGCCACCGGCAGGGGGAAGCAATAGATACCCGCCGAACAAGATCGACGGTGCGCGTTTTCCGGCGCCACCCATCTCAAAGATCCGCGCGTTCGGCGCGGCGACATCAAATAGGTGCGTGACAGATGCTTGATACAATGACCTTCACCAAAGCCGCAGGCGGTTTGTGCGGTGCGCTGCTGATCCTGCTGCTGGGCAAATGGGCGGCTCAGGAACTTTATCACGTCGGCGGACATGGCGAACAGGCCTATGTGATCGACACCGGCGCCGGTGAGGAAGAAGCCGTGGAGGTCGCCGAGGTGAGCTTTGATGTCGTTCTGGCCTCTGCCGACATCGGCAAGGGCGCCCGCGTGTTCAACAAGTGCAAGGCCTGTCACAAGCTGGAAGCCGGCGCAAACGGCACCGGCCCCTACCTTTACGGCGTCGTGGGACGCGAGAAGGCAGCCGCCGACGGATTCGGCTATTCGAGCGCGCTGGCCGGAATGGGCGGCGAATGGACCCCGGAGAACCTGAATGCATTCCTTCTGAAACCGTCCGACTATGTGCCCGGCACTTCGATGAGCTTTGCCGGCCTCAAGGATGTGGAAGATCGCGCCAACGTGATCGCCTACATGGACAGCATCGACGAATAAAGCCGCCACGCGGCGCGGAACCGATGGCCACAGCCGCGCGGCTGTGGCCTTTTTCGTTTGTCGGGCGCCCCGCCGATCACGCAATCTCAACTTGAATGTCGGTTGCGCGCCGCATTAGCCTAGATGAAAGCGCGAAAGACCCTACATATCTGTCCGAACCGGTTCAGTGCTTCAGGAGTTCCCCATGCCATCTGCCCTTTTCCGATCCGGCCTTTGCCTTTTGCGCCATGGTGCATTGTCGGTGACGACGCTGGCCGCGCTCGCGGTCGCGCAGGCCGGTCCGGTGGCGGCGCAGGACGCCGATATGATCCAGAGCCACGGATACTCCTACTATGGCGATCTGAAGTATCCCTCCGACTTCACACATTTCGAATATGTGAATCCCGATGCACCCAAAGGCGGCGAAATCTCGTTCGCGGCGCTGGGCACCTTCGATTCCATGAACCCCTACAGCCGCAAGGGCCGTCGCGGGCAGCTGAGCTGGATGATGTACGAAAGCCTTCTGGGCGATGCGCCATCGGGCGGCGCGGCCCCTGCGGACGTCTATGGCGAAGGCTACTGCCTGCTGTGCGAGCGGCTGGAATATCCGGCCAGCAAGGATTGGGTGATCTTCCACATGCGCCCCGAGGCGCGGTTTTCCGATGGCACGCCGGTGACAGCGCATGACGTGCTGTTCAGCCACAACCTGCTGCTGGAACAGGGCCTGCCCAGCTATGCCGCCGCAGTCAAGAAACGCATCCCGCGGGCCGAGGTGATCGACGACCACACGATCAAGTTCTATTTCACCGAAGGCATTTCGCGCCGCAGCCTGATCGATCAGGTCGGCGGGGTGCCGGTCTGGTCGCGCAAATGGTTCGAAGAAACCGGCGCGCGGCTGGATGAAAGCCGCCTTGAAACCTCGCCCGGATCGGGGCCCTACGTTGTCGATACGGTGGATGTGAACCGCCGGATCGTCTATCGGCGCAATCCCGATTACTGGGGCGCCGACCTGCCGTTCAATGTGGGCCGCAACAATTTCGATCGCATCCGGATCGAGTATTTCGGGGATGACACCGCCGCTTTCGAGGCCTTCAAGGCCGGTGAATACACATTCCGCAGCGAAGGCGATTCAAAGATCTGGGCAACGTCCTATGATTTCCCCAAGGTGCAGAATGGCCAGGTGCGCAAGGTCGAACTGCCCGACGGGACGCCGCCCACCCCTTCTGGCATCGTGTTCAACCTTGGACGTGACGTGCTGAAGGACCGGCGTGTGCGCCAGGCCATCGCTTTGGGGTACAACTTTGAATGGACCAACGAATCGCTGCAATACGGCCTGTTCCGACAGCGTGCGTCGTTCACCCAGGACACGCCGTTGATGGCGCAGGGCGTCCCCGAAGGCCCCGAGTTGGCCTTCCTGGAATCGCTGGGCGATCTGGTGCCGCCCGAGATGCTGAGCGAACCGGCGCTGATGCCACATGCGTCGAACCCCGAACGTCTGACCGACCGGCGCAACCTGCGCCGCGCGATGCGCCTGCTGGACGATGCGGGCTGGGCGGTCGACGACGCCGGGCAGCGGCGCAACGCGGCGGGCGATCCGCTGCGCATCACCTTCCTGTTCAACACTTCGGCCGAAGGCACGCTGAGCGCAGTCATCGAGAACTTCATGTCGAACCTCAAGGTCATGGGCATCGACGCGGTTCTGGAAAAGGTCGATCCGTCGCAATACACCCTGCGCGAGCGCGACCGCGATTATGATCTGGTCTTCGACAGCTATGCCGCCTTTTTGGGCACGGGCACCGGGCTGATGCAACGCTATGGTTCGGAAGACGCCGCGTTTTCGCTGTTCAACCCCGCCGGTCTGGCCAGCCCGCTTGTCGATGCGATCATCGAAGCATCGCTGCTGAGCGAAAGCACCGAGCAGGAGCAAACCACTCTGCGCGCGCTCGACCGTGCGCTGCGGCATGAATTCATCATGATCCCGGTCTGGTACAACGACAGTTATTGGGTGTCGTTCTACGACCAGTATGAATATCCCGATCCGTTGCCGCCCTATGCGCTGGGGCAACTGGATTTCTGGTGGTACAACGCCGACAAGGCGGCAGCCCTGCGCGCGGCTGGCGCGCTGAGGTAAACCCGCGATGGGCGCATATGTACTCCGGCGGTTGCTTCTGATCGTTCCGACGCTCCTTGGCATCATGCTGGTCAATTTCACGCTGACCCAGTTCGTGCCAGGTGGCCCGGTCGAACAGGCCATCGCCCGCGCTCAGGGCGAAGGCGATGTGTTCGGCAGCTTTGCCGGCGGCCAGGGCGATGCCGGCGCCAGCGATTTCGGCGACGACAGCCAGTATGTCGGCGCGCGCGGCCTGCCGCCCGAATTCATCGCGCAA
Source organism: Paracoccaceae bacterium (assembly GCA_024742705.1). Classification (GTDB taxonomy): domain Bacteria; phylum Pseudomonadota; class Alphaproteobacteria; order Rhodobacterales; family Rhodobacteraceae; genus JANSXZ01. Next base: position 218,795 of record JANSXZ010000001.1, read on the forward strand.
CTGGAAAAGGAATTCGGCTTTGACAAGCCGCCGGTCGAACGGTTCTTCAACATGTTGTGGAATTACATGCAGTTCGATTTCGGCGAGAGCTACTTCCGTTCGGTATCGGTGATCGACCTGATCATCGAAAAGATGCCGGTTTCGATATCCCTGGGCCTTTGGTCGACGCTGATCGCCTACCTGGTGTCGATCCCGCTGGGAATCCGCAAGGCGGTGCGCGACGGCACCAGCTTTGACACATGGACCAGCGGCGCGATCATCGTGGCCTATGCGGTGCCCGGCTTCCTTTTCGCGATCCTGCTTCTGGTGTTGTTCGCCGGCGGATCCTATTGGCAGATCTTCCCGTTGCGCGGGCTGACCAGCGACAATTGGGACCAGCTGGGGTTCTGGGCGAAGATCGGCGACTACTTCTGGCACATCACCCTGCCTGTGCTGGCCTCGACCATATCGGCCTTCGCAACGTTGACGCTGCTGACAAAGAACAGTTTCCTGGACGAGATCAAGAAACACTATGTGATGACCGCGCGCGCCAAGGGGCTGAGTGAACGGCGGGTGCTGTATGGCCACGTTTTCCGCAACGCCATGCTGATCGTGATCGCGGGGTTTCCGGCGGTTTTCATCGGCGTTTTCTTTACCGGGTCGCTGATCATCGAAACCATCTTTTCGCTCGACGGCCTGGGGCGGCTGGGGTTCGAGGCGGCGGTGGCGCGCGATTACCCCATCGTCTTCGGCACACTGTTCATCTTCGGCCTGATCGGGCTGTTGGTGGGCATCATTTCCGACCTGATGTATGTTCTTGTCGATCCACGGATCGATTTCGAAAAACGCGAGGGCTGAAATGGCGCTTTCCGCCCTGAACCGGCGCCGCTGGCGCAACTTCAAACGCAACCGGCGCGCCTATTGGTCGCTCTGGATTTTCTCGGTGCTGTTCGGGCTGTCGCTGATGGCCGAATTCATCGCCTATGACAAACCGATCCTGGTGCAGTATCGCGGCGCCTACTACACGCCGATCTGGAACTTCTACCCCGAGACGGAATTCGGCGGAGATTTCCAGACCGAGGCGGTTTACCGCGATCCCGAGGTGCGATGCCTCGTGGCGACCGGCGGTCTGGACCTGTGTTTCGACGATCCCGAAGGGTACATCGCAGACGCCGAAGACGGCATTGTCGACGGTGCCCCCATCGAACGCGGCTGGATGATCTGGCCGCTGATCCCGTATTCCTTCGACACCTCGGTGGACCGGCCGGGCGCGGCCCCCCTGCCGCCCAACGGCGAAAACCTTCTGGGCACGGATGACACCAAGCGCGACGTGTTGGCGCGGGTGATCCACGGCTTCCGCCTGTCCATCCTTTTCACGCTGATCGTCACGGGCGCGTCCACGATCATCGGCATCGCGGCGGGGGCGGTGCAGGGCTACTTTGGCGGCTGGCTCGACCTGATCTTTCAGCGCATCATCGAGATATGGACCGCGACGCCGTCACTCTACATCATCATCATCATGTTCGCGATTCTGGGGCGAAGTTTCTGGCTTCTGGTGTTCCTGCTGGTGCTGTTTTCATGGACCGGACTGGTGGGCGTGGTGCGGGCCGAATTCCTGCGCGCGCGCAATCTGGAGTATGTGCGCGCGGCCAAGGCGCTGGGTGTCGGCAACATGACGATCATGTTCCGCCACATGCTGCCGAATGCCATGGTGGCGACCTTGACGATGCTGCCGTTCATCGTGACCGCCACGATCGGCACGCTGGCCAGCCTTGATTTCCTGGGCTTTGGGTTGCCGTCTTCCGCGCCGTCGCTGGGTGAACTGACCCTTCAGGCCAAACAGAACCTGCAAGCGCCGTGGCTGGCGTTTACCGCTTTCTTCACATTTGCGATCATGCTGTCGCTGCTGGTTTTCATCTTTGAAGGGGTCCGCGACGCCTTTGATCCCAGAAAGACGTTTTCGTGACCGATCTGACAGGCCAATTCATCCCGGCGGCGCGGTGTCGGCCCGGTGGGGGTGACGCCCGGCGGCGTCTGTGTCTCAATCCGTCGGTGCAACCGGCATGAGCATTGAAGAACCACTGCTGGATGTGCGGGATCTGCGTGTGTCTTTCCGCCAGGACGGCCAAACGACCGCCGCGGTCAAGGGCGTGTCGTTCCATCTGAACCGTGGCGAAACGCTGGCCATCGTGGGGGAAAGCGGATCGGGCAAATCAGTCACAGCGCTGTCCACCGTGTCCTTGCTGGGCGACAGTGCCGAGGTGTCGGGATCTGTCACCTACGACGGGCGGCAGATGATCGGCGCATCCCAGCGCGATCTGCGCCGGGTGCGCGGCAACGATATCAGCTTCATCTTTCAGGAGCCGATGACATCGCTGAACCCGCTGCACACGATTGAAAAACAGCTGACCGAGTCGCTGGCCCTGCATCAGGGGCTGGTGGATGATGCCGCGCGCACCCGGATCATCGAACTGCTGACACGGGTAGGCATCCGCGATCCCGAAAGCCGTTTGTCGGCCTATCCGCACCAGTTGTCCGGTGGCCAGCGGCAGCGGGTGATGATTGCCATGGCGCTGGCCAACAAGCCGGACGTGCTGATCGCCGACGAACCGACGACGGCGCTGGACGTGACAATTCAGGCGCAGATTCTCGAATTGCTGGCCGAATTGAAGGCGTCCGAAGGCATGGGATTGCTGTTCATCACGCATGATCTGGGCATCGTACGACGCATCGCCGACAGGGTTTGCGTGATGCAGCACGGCGAAATCGTCGAAACCGGACCCACGGCCGAGATCTTTGCCAACCCGCAGCATCCCTATACCCGCACGCTTCTGGCCGCCGAACCCTCGGGCGTGCCCGACCCGGTTCCCGAAGACGCCGCCGAAATCGCCCGAACCGACGGTCTGCGGGTCTGGTTCCCGATCACGCAGGGGCTGTTGCGGCGCACCGTTGGCCACGTCAAGGCGGTGAACGATGCCTCGCTGACCTTGCGGGCAGGCGAAACCATCGGGATCGTCGGCGAAAGCGGGTCGGGCAAGACCACTCTGGCGCTGGCCATCATGCGCCTGATCGCCTCGCAGGGCGGTATCACCTTCATGGGGCAGGATGTGCGCAAATGGTCCACGCGTGAGTTGCGCCGGCTGCGATCGGACATGCGGATCGTGTTTCAGGACCCTTTCGGCAGCCTGAGCCCGCGCATGACCTGCGCCCAGATCATTTCCGAGGGTCTGGCGATCCACAATGTGGATCCTGGCCGGGACCGGCGCGAACTGGTGACCGAGGTGATGCGGGAAACCGGCCTGGATCCGGCGACGATGGACCGCTATCCGCACGAGTTCTCTGGCGGTCAGCGGCAGCGTATCGCGATCGCGCGGGCGATGGTGCTTCGGCCGCGGCTTCTGGTGCTGGACGAGCCCACCAGCGCGCTGGACATGACTGTTCAGGTGCAGATTGTGGATCTGCTGCGCGACCTGCAACGCAAGTACGGCCTGGCCTATATCTTCATCAGTCACGATCTCAAGGTGGTGCGCGCGATGGCCCACAGGGTGATGGTGATGAAGCAGGGCGATGTGGTGGAATACGGCACTGCGGACAAGCTGTTTTCGGACCCGGAAACGCCCTATACGCGCGAATTGCTTCTGGCGGCGGGCCACGGCGGTTGATGTCGGCCGCCGGTGGCGGGCGTCCGCGTGGCCCTAGATCGCCGAGCTGTGGCCTGTCTGGCTGACAGCGTAGGCGTCGAAGCACCGCGCGATCATCCGGGTCAGGGCGCGCGCAGGGCGAGGCACCGAAAGGCCCGCGCTGTCGACCCGCACGGCATCCTCGAAAACCCGCTGCGCGGCCTCGAACAGTGTATCCAGCCGTTGCGGCGTCACCGCATAGTCCCGCAGGATCTCGCTGCGCGAGACATGGAAATCACACATCAAGGCCTCGATCATGCGGGCGCGCATCGCGTCCTCGCCATCGAAAGCATGGCCCCGGCTGGTGGAAAACCGCCCGTCGCGGATGGCCGCCGTATGCGCCGAGGTGGCCGGTGCGTTCTGGGTATAGCCCTTGGGAAAACGCGATATCGACGAGGCGCCGACGCCGATCAGCACATCGGCCTGATCGTCGGTGTAGCCCTGGAAGTTTCGTTTCAGCCGGCCCGCGCGCAGCGCCCGTGCCAGCCCGTCTTCGGGGCGCGCGAAGTGGTCGATGCCGATTTCGTCGTATCCGTCCCACAAGAACAGCCGCCGCGCCGTTTCAAAAAGGGCCAGGCGCTCCTTTGGTGTCGGTAGCGCTTCGGATGGTATCATCGCCTGGCGGCGCGCCATCCACGGCACATGCGCATACCCATACAAAGCCACCCGGTCGGGGTTCAGTGACAGAAGTTTCTGCACGCTTTCGGTCATGCGGGCGCCGGTCTGATGCGGCAGGCCGAACAGGATATCGGCGTTCAGGCTGGCGATTCCGGCCTCGCGGATCATGTTCACCGCGTCGCGGGTGACATCATAGCCCTGAATCCGGCCGATGCTCTGCTGAATGTCGGGATCGAAGTCCTGAATGCCGATCGACGCCCGGTTCAGCCCGGCCCTGGCCAGTGTGTCGATGCGCATGGTATCGACTTCGTTGGGATCGATCTCGACCGAGAATTCACCCTGCGGGTCCATCGGGGCCACATCGAACACCGCACCGGCCAGATCCTGCATCATCGATGGGGTCAGCAAGGTTGGCGTGCCGCCACCCCAATGCAACCGCGACAGGGTCACGCCCTGGGGCAGATGCCGCGCCAGCAGCGCCAGTTCGGCTTTCAGCGTTTCCAGATAGGCGGCGACGGGCTTGTCGCTTTGGGTGCCCTGGGTGCGGCAGGCGCAGAACCAGCAAAGCCGGCGGCAGAACGGAACATGGAGATACAGGGAAACCCGTGCATCGCGCGGGATTTCCTCAAGCCAGCGGCGGTGCGTGCCGGCCGTTACCTTGTCCGAGAAGTGGGGCGCGGTCGGGTAGCTGGTGTAACGCGGAACCTTTGCGTCAAATAGGCCCAGCTTCGACATTTGAGTTTCTGTTATCATGTTGCGACATGTAAGGTTTTATTGACCCCGTCACATTGACACACATCAAATCGGAGCCCCCATAATGCAGCCCAGCGGAGAAACGATCACTCAGGATTGCTTCGACTGCCCGATCCGGCACCGGGCGGTCTGCGCGCGCTGCGAGACCGAAGAATTGAATTTGCTGGAAGAGATCAAGTACTACCGCAGCTTCGAGGCGGGGCAGACGGTGGTTTGGTCGGGTGACAAGATGGATTTCGTCGGGTCGCTGGTGTCGGGTGTCGCCACGCTGAGCCAGACGATGGAAGACGGGCGCACGCAGATGGTGGGCCTTTTGCTGCCGTCGGATTTTGTCGGTCGGCCGGGCCGCATCGGCAGCCCCTATGATGTGATCGCAACCACGGATATCGTGATGTGCTGTTTCCGCAAGAAGCCGTTCGAAGCGATGATGCAGACCACCCCGCATGTCGCGCAGCGCCTCTTGGAGATGACGCTAGATGAACTGGATGCGGCGCGCGAGTGGATGCTGGTGCTGGGGCGCAAGACGGCCCGCGAAAAGATCGCGAGCCTTTTGTGCATCATCGGGCGGCGCGATTCCGCGCTTCGGATGAACGCGCGGTCGCGCAGCCTGGCGTTCGATCTGCCGCTGACCCGCGAGGCGATGGCCGATTATCTCGGGCTGACACTGGAAACGGTCAGCCGTCAGGTTTCGGCGCTCAAACGCGAGGGCGTGATCGTGTTGCAGGGCAAGCGCCACATTCTGGTGCCCGATCTCGACCGGTTGATGGAAGAGGCCGGCGACGACAGCGACGGCGGCCTGCTGGTCTGATACCGGGGACGACCCGCGATCAATGGGCCATGAAAAGCGGCACGTCTGCGATCTGCAACATGTTGCGGCTGGCGCCGCCCATGATCGCCTCGCGCAGGCGCGAGTGACCATAGGCGCCCATAACGATCAGATCGGCCGAGATATCCATCGCATGGCGCGACAGGACATCCGAAACCCGGTTCATCGTCTTGCCCAGAACATCGATTTCGCAATGAACGCCGTGGCGCGCCAGCATCTGCGACAACGGGCCGCCCGGATCCGACCGGTCGGGGCTGTGCACCGGAGGATCGACGACGACGATATGCACCGTCTTCGCGAGCTTGAGCAAGGGCAGCGCCCGCCGCATCGCGGTCAGGGCTTCGGGGCTTTCGTTCCAGGCGGCCAGAACCGTCCCGGGCGCTTCTGATGTCTGAACGCCCGCCGGCATCACCATCACCGGTGCCCGGCCTTCGAACAATGCCGCCTCGACCACCGTGTCGCGGCCGGGGCCGGCGCCGGATACATAGGGTTTGGGCTGTACGACCAGATCGCAAAACTGGGCGTGGCGGGCCACCCGCCGGCCGAGATCGGCCAGCCCCACGGCGCCGTCTTCAGCCGACCAGCGCAGATCGGATCCGTTCATCTCGGTTTCGCACAGGGTGCGCAGCGCCCGCCCGTCGTCCACAGCGCGGCGCCATGCGTCCTGTGTGAAGGCGGCGTTCACCCCGGCATAGGCGTATCCGATCTGAGTCGTGTCGACACCAAGGCACATGATTTCCAGATGCGCATCCATCATCCGGGCCAGCGCCGCAGCCTGGCGCAGCTGTACCAGGGCCACGTCTTCATCTGTCACGACGGTAAGTAGGGATTTGTAGGACATTGGCCGCTCCTTTGCTTGTCTTGTGGTCGCGTCCGAACCTAACGCACGGGAAAGGCGGGTGCATTGAGCAACGTCAAACCGACGCTGACAATCTGTTGACACAGATCAAGGCATTAGATGCACCCGTCCTGCATCAAGGCCGCAGTCAAAAACACTGCGCGCGAGATCCGACTCGCGCGTGGAGCGGACGAAGGGACCAAAAATGTTGAACTATTTCAAGCTGATCGTGCTTGGCCTGATCACGCTTTTTGCGATGATCGCGGCCAACTATGCGCGCGATCTGGCCTACCAGATGCACGCGGTGCTGATCGTGCTGATTTCTGGTGGCCTTTTCCTGTGGGTGCTGCGCGGCACCGATGAACCCGCCGCGCCCGAACCCATGAACGAATATCAGGACGGCGTCGTGCGCGCCGGCGTGATCGCCACCGCGTTCTGGGGCATCGCGGGTTTTCTGGTCGGGGTGATCATCGCCTTCCAGCTGGCGTTTCCGGCGCTGAACCTCGATGTCTTGCAGGGTTACGGCAACTTCGGTCGCCTGCGGCCGCTGCACACATCGGCTGTGATCTTCGCATTTGGCGGCAACGCCCTGATCGCTTCGTCGTTCTTCATCGTTCAGCGCACCAGCGCGGCGCGGCTCTGGGGGGGTAACCTGGGGTGGTTCGTGTTCTGGGGGTATCAGCTGTTCATCGTGCTGGCGGCCACCGGATATCTTCTGGGCGGCACCCAGTCGAAGGAATACGCCGAACCCGAATGGTATGTGGACCTGTGGCTGACGGTTGTCTGGCTCGCGTTCCTGGCGGTGTTCCTTGGAACGCTGATCAAGCGCAAAGAGCCGCACATCTATGTCGCGAACTGGTTCCTTCTGGCGTTTATCGTGACAGTGGCGATGCTGCATGTCGTCAACAACATCTCGATTCCGGTGTCGGTCTTCGGGTCGAAATCGGTGCAGGTCTTTGCCGGTGTGCAGGACGCGATGGTGCAGTGGTGGTATGGCCACAACGCGGTCGGGTTTTTCCTGACGGCTGGGTTTCTGGGCATGATGTACTACTTCATCCCGAAACAGGCCGAACGCCCGGTGTTCAGCTACAAGCTTTCGATCATCCACTTCTGGGCGCTGATCTTTCTTTATATCTGGGCCGGTCCGCACCACCTGCACTATACGGCGCTGCCCACATGGGCCTCGACGCTGGGCATGGTGTTCTCGATCGTGCTGTGGATGCCCAGCTGGGGTGGCATGATCAACGGCCTGATGACGCTGTCTGGCGCCTGGGACAAGCTGCGCACCGATCCGGTGATCCGGATGATGGTGATCTCGGTCGGCTTCTATGGCATGTCCACCTTCGAAGGCCCGATGATGTCGATCCGCGCGGTCAACAGCCTGTCGCATTACACCGACTGGACGATCGGCCATGTGCATTCCGGCGCTCTGGGCTGGAACGGCATGATCACCTTCGGCGCGCTGTACTATCTGACGCCGGTGCTGTGGAAACGCGAGCGGCTCTATTCGCTCACCCTGGTCAGCTGGCACTTCTGGCTCGCCACGATCGGCATCGTTCTCTACGCGGCATCCATGTGGGTGACGGGGATCATGGAAGGCCTGATGTGGCGCGAAGTCGATGCCAACGGTTTCCTGGTCAACAGCTTTGCCGACACCGTCAGCGCCAAGTTCCCGATGTATGTGGTGCGCGGTCTGGGCGGGGTGCTGTTCCTCACGGGTGCTTTGATCATGTGCTACAACCTGTGGATGACTGTGCGGCGCAGCCCGGCCAAAGAGGCCAGCCTGTCCACAGCCGTTCCGGCCGAATAAGGAGGGCCTGAACAATGGCTATTCTCGACAAACACAAGGTTCTTGAAACCAACGCGACGCTGCTTCTGATCTTCAGTTTCATCGTCGTGACCATCGGCGGACTGGTGCAGATCGTGCCGCTGTTCTACCTGGAGAACACGATCGAGAAGGTGGAGGGGATGCGTCCCTATTCACCGCTCGAACTTCAGGGCCGCGAAGTCTACATCCGCGAGGGCTGCTATGTCTGTCACAGCCAGATGATCCGCCCGATGCGCGATGAGGTAGAGCGTTACGGCCACTACAGCCTGGCGGCGGAATCGATGTACGACCATCCGTTCCAGTGGGGGTCGAAACGCACCGGGCCGGATCTGGCCCGTGTGGGCGGGCGTTATTCGGACGACTGGCATGTGGATCACCTGCGCGATCCGCAATCGGTGGTGCCGGAATCGGTCATGCCCAAGTACGCCTTTCTCGAGCGCACTTTGATCCAGCCCGATTACATCGGCGAACTGATGGCAACCCACGCAATGGTGGGCGTACCCTACACGCCGGAAATGATCGAAAACGCCGAAGCCGACTTCCGCGCCCAGGCCGACCCTGACAGCGATTACGACGATATGCTGGAACGGTATCCCGGCGCGCAGGTGCGCAACTTTGACGGCGCTCCGGGCATATCCGAAACCGATGCCCTGATCGCCTATCTGCAAATGCTGGGCACGCTGGTCGATTTCTCGACCTTCACACCCGACAACAGCCGCTGAAGGGGCACGCATCATGGAAACCTATTCGCTTTTGCGTGAGTTCGCCGACAGCTGGATGCTGCTGACACTGTTCCTGTTCTTTGCCGGTGTGGTTCTGTGGGTGTTTCGGCCCGGCAGCCGCGAAACCTACAAGGACACCGCCAGCATCCCGTTCCGGCACGATGACCGACCCGCCAGCACCAAGGAGGCTGGGCAATGAGCAAGAAAAGCCAGAAGTTCGAAGGTGATCCCAACACCACAGGCCATGTCTGGGACGGGATCGAGGAGTTTGACAATCCGATGCCGCGGTGGTGGCTGTGGACCTTCTATGCCTGCATCATCTGGGGGCTGGCCTATACCGTGGCCTATCCCGCATGGCCGCTGATCAACAGCGCGACAACCGGTCTGCTGGGCTATACGACGCGCGGTGAGGTGGCCGAGGCCATCGCCGAGGTGGAAGAGGCGAACGCCTCGATCAACACCCGCCTGGCCGAAGCCGATCTGACCGCCATCGCGGACGATCCCGAACTGGCCGTCTATGCCACATCGGCGGGCGCAGCCGTGTTCCGCACCTGGTGCGCGCAATGCCACGGTTCGGGCGCCGCGGGGGTGCAGGCTTCGGGCTATCCCAACCTGCTGGACGATGACTGGCTGTGGGGAGGCGACATCGAATCCATTCACACCACGATCAGCCACGGCATCCGCAACGAAGACGACCCGGATGCCCGGTATTCGGAAATGCCCGTGTTCGGCGAATTGCTGGAAAAGGAAGAAATCGCGCAGGTTTCGAACTTTGTCATGACGCTGTCGGGCCGCGAGGCCCAGGATCCTTCGATGGTCGAAGCCGGGGCCGAGGTCTATGAGTACAACTGTGTCGCCTGCCATGGCGAGGACGGTGCCGGCAATCGCGATCTGGGTTCGCCCAACCTTACCGATGCCATCTGGCTCTATGGTGGCAGCTACGAGAAACTTGTCGAAACCGTCACCTACAGCCGATATGGCGTGATGCCGCCCTGGACCGAGCGTCTGTCCGAGGCCGAAATCCGCGCTGTATCGATCTATGTGCATCAATTGGGCGGCGGCGAGTAAACACCACCGCCGCTGGAAATCGGGCCTCGCGGTTCGGGCATCCGCCCGCCGCGGGGCCCTTTCGCGTTTCGGGCCACAACCCGCCGCGCCTACAGCCTGCCGGGATCGACGTTGATCGCCGGCTTCAGCCAGCGCCGCAGCAGACTGCGCGCGGGTTGGTTCGGGCGGGGATAATCGCGCAGCTCTACCTGGCCGGTCCGAGTCGCTGTCATGAAAGCACGGGCATATATATCAATCATCGTCTGGCTCCTTGCACCTGATGTTTATGTGTATGTTTTATTGATTCAATTCGCGTTTCATGCCAGTCAGGAGTAATTCCAATGTGTAAGTCAGGATGACATATGGATTGGCGATCGATGCCACCCCTGCCAGCCTTGCGGGCCTTTGCCGCCTTTGCCGAGGAAGGTTCCGTGGTGCGCGCGGGCGCGGCGCTGAACGTGTCGCACGCCGCTGTCAGCCAACAGTTGCGCGCGCTGGAACGGCATATGGGGCTGGCGCTTCTGGATCGGTCGGGCCGCGCTCTGGGCCTGACGGCGGAAGGCACGCAACTGGCCGAGGCGGTGCGGCTTGGCTTTGGCTCGATCGGCAACGCGGTGCGCGACCTGACGGATGCCGATGCCGACCGGCCGCTTTTCGTTTCGACCACGCCGACATTTGCCGCCAGTTGGCTGATGCCACGGCTGGCGCGGTTTCGTGACCGCGCCCCCGATGTGGAACTGCGCATCGATCCTTCGCCCGCGCTTGTCGCGTTCGAGCCGGGCGGTGTCGATGTGGCGCTGCGATATGGCAGCGGCGGCTGGCCCGGACTGCACAGCGAGATGCTGTTGCAATCGCCGATGATCATCGTGGCCGCGCCGGCGCTGTTGCGAGGCCGTGACATCCGCGCGCCCGAGGATCTGGCCGATCTGCCCTGGCTCGAGGAACTGGGCACCACCGAGGCATCGAACTGGCTGCGCGCACAGGGCGTTGCGCGCGGGCTGAAACGGGGGCTGACGCAGGTTCCCGGCAATCTGTTGCTGGACGGTGTGCGCGACGGACAAGGTGTCGCAGTCGCGGTGCGCCATTTCGTGCAGCGCGACATCGCCGCCGGCCGCCTGGTCGAGCTTTTCGGCGAAGATACGGCTCTGGGCTATCATATCACCACCCGCGAAGGCGTATTGCGCCCGGCCGCGCGGCTTTTTGTGGCCTGGCTGCGGCGCGAACGGCGGATCGACGCGGGCAAAGATGCGCAGGCGATGCGCCTTTCTTGACTCAGGTCAAGGCAGCCGCCGCGCCGCCACGTCAAAAGGAACCCGTCAGAGGCCAGAACCCGAAACTGGAGCATATCAGTGACCGACAGCAATCCAGCCCCCAGTCTTTACAAGGCGCGGGAGCCGATTTTTCCCAGACGTGTGAGCGGCAAGTTCCGAAATCTGAAATGGGTGATCATGGCGGTCACGCTGGGGATCTATTATATCACCCCCTGGATTCGCTGGGACCGTGGGCCCAGCCTGCCGGATCAGGCGGTGTTGCTGGACCTTGCGCACCGCCGCTTCTATTTCTTCTGGATCGAGATCTGGCCGCACGAGTTCTACTTTGTCGCGGGTCTTCTGATCATGGCGGGGCTGGGGCTGTTTCTTTTTACCTCCGCGCTGGGGCGGGTCTGGTGCGGCTATGCCTGCCCGCAGACCGTCTGGACCGATCTGTTCATCAAGGTCGAGCGGATGATCGAAGGCGATCGCAACGCGCGTCTGCGCCTGCACCGCCAAAAGAAGATGGACGCGCGCAAGCTGCGCCTGCGGCTGACCAAATGGTTTGCCTGGCTGCTGATCGGGCTGGCCACCGGCGGGGCCTGGGTGTTCTATTTCGCCGATGCGCCGACACTGTTGCGCGACCTGGTGACGCTGAACGCCCATCCCATCGCCTATACGACGATGGCGCTTCTCACCGCGACGACCTTCTTTTTCGGCGGCTTCGCGCGCGAACAGATCTGCATCTATGCCTGTCCCTGGCCGCGGATCCAGGCGGCGATGATGGACGAAGACACGATCACTGTCGCCTACCGCGAATGGCGCGGCGAACCGCGGCGGCATTCTCCGGCCGCCGAAGCCGGGGCGCCGCAAGGCGATTGCATCGATTGCATGGCCTGTGTGAACGTATGCCCCGTTGGCATCGACATCCGCGACGGGCAGCAGCTTGAATGTATCACCTGTGCGCTTTGCATCGACGCCTGCGACGACGTGATGGCGAAGATCGGCAAGCCGCGCGGCCTGGTGGATTACATCGCGCTCAGCGACGAAGAGGCCGAACGGGGCGGCAAGCCCCCGCGCAACATATGGTCGCATATCCTGCGGCCGCGCACGATCATGTACACCGTTCTGTGGGCCGCCGTGGGTTTTGGCCTGGTGTTTGCGCTGTTTATCCGCCCCGAGATCGAAATGACCGTCGCCGCCGTGCGCAACCCGACATATGTGACACTGTCTGACGGGTCGATCCGCAACACCTATGACGTGCGGCTGCGCAACAAGAACAACGATCCACGCCAGTTCCGGTTGTTTCTGAAAGGCGATCCGACCCTGCGGCTGCAACTTGAAGGCACGCCCTATCAGGTGATCGACGTGCCGGCCGAAGCATCCCGGCTGCAAAGGGTCTATGTGATCTCGCCCGGTGCCTCGGCACCTTCGGAAGGGGATCGCACCGAATTCCGCTTCTGGCTCGAGGATCTGACAAACGGTGACCGGGCCTACAACGACAGCATATTCAACGGACGTGGGAGCTGACCATGACGAAAGAAAGAAAATTTACCGGCTGGCACATGCTGGCCATCTGCGTGGGATCCTTCGGGGTGATCATCACGGTGAATCTGGCGCTTGCCTTCAACGCGGTCAGAACGTTTCCCGGTCTCGAGGTTGCCAATTCCTATGTGGCCAGCCAGCAGTTCGACGATCGCCGCGTCGCGCAGGAGGCCTTGGGCTGGACCGTGACCGCCGATGCCGAAGGCGGGCAGCTGACCCTGTCGATCACCGATTCGGACGGCGCTCCGGTGATGGTCGGGGATCTTCAGGCGACGCTGGGCCGGGCCACCCATGTGTACGAGGACATGGACCCCGATTTCCACTTTGACGGCACCGCCTATGTCGCACCCGTCGAACTGGCCGGTGGCAACTGGAACATCCGGATGACCGCCCGTGCCGCGGATGGCACCGAATTCGCGCAGCGCGTCGTGCTGCATGTGAAAGGCTGAGCCATGAACGCCCAGACCCCAGCGATGGCGGCGGCCTGCCCGGGTTGTCTGGCCACGCCCACCGAACCGGCGTCGCCGCCGGGTCCGCAGGACGCGCGGCTGGTGCTGTCCCTGCCCGGCATCCATTGCCAGGGGTGCATCGCTTCGGTCGAGCGGGCGCTGACAGCCGATCCGCGGGTGCGCGGCGCGCGGGTGAACCTGACGCTGAAGCGGGCGCTGATCGACGCGGTGCCCGGTACGCAACCCGCCGATCTGATCCCGCTGCTTGCCACTGCCGGATACGAGGCCCATGAACTGGACCCCGGTGCGCTTCAGGCCACCGAAACCGATCGCGATGGCCGCGCGCTGCTGACGCGGCTTGCGGTTGCCGGGTTCGCCTCGATGAACGTGATGCTGCTTTCGGTTTCGGTCTGGGCCGGTGCATCCGACGCGACCCGCGACATGTTCCATTGGGTTTCGGCGGCGATTGCCTTTCCGGCGGTGATCTACGCGGGCCAACCGTTTTTCGTGAACGCATGGTCGGCGCTGCGGGCGCGGCGCCTGAACATGGACGTGCCCATCGTTCTCGCGCTGGTTCTGGCGTTGCTGACCTCGCTTTGGGAAACCGCGCTGTCGGGCGCACACGCCTATTTCGACGCCGCGCTGGCGCTGACCTTCTTCTTGCTCGCCGGGCGGTATCTGGATCATCGCACCCGCGCGATGGCGCGGTCGGCGGCGCAGGAGCTGACCGCTCTCGAGGTGCCGCGCGCGCTGCGCGTCGACGAAACCGGTGCCACCCGCGAGGTGCCGGTCAGCGCGCTGGCGGTGGGAGATCTGGTGCGGGTCCGCCCCGGCGGGCGCATGCCGGTGGACGGAATCGTCGTCGAGGGCCGGTCCGAACTGGACCGGTCGCTTCTGACCGGCGAAACCCGGCCGGTTTTTGCCGGCCCCGAACACCCGGTCAGCGCCGGCGAGGTCAACCTGACCGGACCGTTGACGCTGCGGGCCACTGCGGTCGGGCAGGACACGTCGCTGCACCGGCTCGCCGATCTGGTGGCCGTCGCCGAAAGCGGGCGCGCGCGCTATTCCTCGCTGGCGGACAAGGCGGCGCAGCTTTATGCGCCGGGGGTTCACATTCTGGCCGGGCTCGCGTTTCTGGGATGGCTGGCGTGGTCGGGCGACATGCGCGTCGCGCTGAACATCGCGGCGGCGGTTCTGATCATCACCTGCCCCTGTGCGCTGGGCCTTGCGGTGCCAGCGGTGACCACGGCCGCTTCGGGCCGGCTGTTCCGTCAGGGGCTTTTGGTAAAGCATGCCACCGCGCTCGAGCGGCTGGCCGAAGTGGACACTGTGGTTTTCGACAAGACCGGCACGCTGACGGCAGGCGCGCCGCATCTGGTGGACGCGCCGGTTTCACCGCGCATCGCGGGCGTGGCGCGCGCCCTGGCTGAAGCATCGGGCCACCCCTTGTCGCAGGCGCTGGCCGCCGGATTGCGCGGGGCGGGCCAGGATGCCGTCAATCTGGACGGCGTGGTGGAACATCCGGGATTTGGCTGCGAGGCGGATTGGCAGGGTCTTCGGGTTCGTCTGGGCCGAGGATCGTGGGTGGGCGCGGACCCTGAAGCCGAAGGTAGCCACACGGCCACCTATCTGCGGATCGGGGCCGAACCGCCGGTCGCGTTCCGGTTTCAGGACAGCCTGCGACCGGGGGCGGAAAACGTGATCGCGGCGCTGCGCGCGCAGGGCAAGGCGGTTGCCATCCTGTCGGGCGATACGGAAGGCGCGGTGCGGGCCTTTGCCGGACGCCTTGGGATCGACACCTGGCAATCGGGCATGCTGCCTGCGGAAAAGGCCGAGGCCATCCGGCAGATGACCAACCGCGGTCACAAGGTTCTGATGGTGGGCGACGGTCTGAACGACACCGCCGCGCTGACAGCGGCGCATGTTTCGATCTCGCCTGCATCGGCGCTGGACGCGGCGCGCGTCGCTTCGGATATCGTGCTGTTGGGCCAGGATCTGTCGCCCGTGGCGGGTGCGCTGGAGATCGCCGGCCGGGCCACCCGGCGCATCCGCGAGAACTTTCGCATCGCCACCTTCTACAACATCGTCGCCGTGCCGCTGGCTGTGGCGGGTTTCGCGACGCCGTTGATTGCCGCGCTGGCGATGTCGACATCTTCGGTTACGGTGTCGCTCAATGCCTTGCGGCTGGGGCGCGGGGTGCGCAAGCCATGAGCGTTCTGGCTTTTCTGATCCCCATATCGCTGGTGCTGGGGGCGCTGGGGCTTGCCGGTTTCCTTTATACGGTGCGCACAAACCAGTACGACGACCCCGAAGGCGACAGCCGCCGGATGCTGTCGGACGAATGGGACGATCACCCCAAACCCTGAGCAGCAGTCTTCTGGGTACCGGTTGCCGGGCCGGCGGGGGCGTCAGCCGCCGTCGGTCAGCGCACCATTGTTCCAGACGCCGGTTGCATCCTGGCCGCTGGCGTATCGCATGGTGCCCTGTCCGTGCCGTTTGCCGGCGCGGAAGCTGCCCTGATAGACATCGCCATTGGCATAGGTCGCGGTGCCCTCGCCGTTGATCTCGCCGCCCTGCCAATCGCCGACATAGCGAAAGCCGTCCGGCATGATGATTTCGCCGCGTCCCTCGCGGCGGCCTTCCACGAACCCGCCCTTGTAGACGGTGCCATCGGCGAATGTGGTGGTGCCGGTGCCATGCCGCAGGCCGTCGACCCATTCGCCCTCGTATTTGTAGCCGTCGGGGTATGTCATCACGCCGGTGCCGTGGTTGCGGGCATCCCTGAATTCGCCTTCATAGACCATGCCGTTGGCGTAGGTCGCGGTGCCGGTGCCTTCGATCACCCCGTCAACCCACTCGCCTTCGTAGACGAGGCCGCTGGGATAGGTGATCTTTCCGGTTCCGTCAGCCTTGCTGGCGCGGAAACTGCCAACATAGACCGACCCGTCGGGATAGGTCAGGCGGCCCTGGCCCTCGAACTGCCCGGCTATCCAATTGCCGATGTAGACATAGCCATCGGCGCCGGTGAAGGTGCCCTGTCCGTGCCGCCGGTCGTCCAGGAATTCGCCGTCGTAGACATCGCCGTTGCCATAGGTCATCACACCGCTGCCTTCGCGGCGGCCGGCCACCAGATCGCCTTCGTAGATGTCGCCGTTGGGCTGGGTCAGCCGGCTTTCGCCATCGATCTGGCCGTCTTTCCACGTGCCGACATATGTCAGCCCGTCGGGCAGCGTTAGCTTGCCTTCGCCTTCCAGCTTGCCTGAGCGTACCTCGCCTTCGTAAACCGATCCGTCGGGATACGATATGGTGGCAAACCCCTGCTTGACGCCGTTCACCCAGTCGCCGCGGTATTCATAGCCGCCGGGGTTCTGCATCACGCCCTTGCCGTCGTGCTGGGCATTGCGGAACGCGCCTTCGTAGCGCACGCCATTTGCATAAAGCGCGACGCCCTGGCCGTTGATCACCCCGTCGTCCCATTCGCCTTCGTAGGTGCCGCCGTCGGAAAATGTGATCTTGCCAAAGCCCTGGGGTTTGCCCTTGGCGAATTCGCCTTCGTAGACCGATCCGTTGGGCAGCCGCGCGACGCCCTGGCCGCGGATTTCGCCATCGACCCATTCGCCGGAATATTCATACCCGTTGGGCAGGGTGTAGGTGCCCTGACCGTGTTGCAGCCCGCCGCGGAATTCGCCCTCGTAAACGCCGCCGTCGTCGTATTGCTTGGTCAGAACCTGGGCGTCCTGCGCCAGCACGGGCGCGCCGAGCAATAGTGACAATCCAAGAGCGAAGGCCGGTATCCGGTGGGTCATATGATGTCCTGAAAGCGCCTGTTGAGCCGATTGTTGCGTGCGGCGAAATTAGGCGAGCGGGGCGGTCGGGGCAATGTCTTTTGCACCCTGTCCCTTTTCCTTGGGCCAGCTTCTGTTAAATGGGCACAAAGGGTACTGAAAATGAGGGCAGCCATGGCCGACCGTTTCCGCGTGACACTGGCGCAGCTCAATCCCGTGGTGGGCGATCTGGCAGGCAATTCGGCCAAGGCGCGCGCCGCCTGGCAGGAAGGGCGCGCGGCCGGGGCCGATCTGGTGGCGCTGCCCGAGATGTTCATCACCGGCTACAACGCGCAGGATCTGGTGATGAAGCCGGCGTTCTTCACGGCCGCCATCGAAGCGGTGCGCGCGCTGGCGGCGGACTGCGCCGATGGCCCGGCGCTGGCGATCGGCGGGCCGTGGGTTGAAGGCACGCACCTGTTCAACGCCTATTTCATTCTTCGGCAGGGGCGGATCGCATCGACCCAGCTGAAGCATCATCTGCCCAATGAAACCGTGTTCGACGAGGTCCGCATCTTTGATTCCGGGCCCCTTGGCGGGCCTTACTCGGTGGGCAACACCCGCATCGGATCGCCGATCTGCGAGGATGCCTGGCACGAGGACGTCGCCGAAACCCTGGCCGAGACCGGGGCCGAGTTTCTTCTGGTGCCCAACGGATCGCCCTACTACCGGGGCAAGTTCGAAACCCGGCTGAATCACATGGTCGCGCGGGTTGTCGAAACCGGCCTGCCGCTGATCTATCTGAACATGGTGGGCGGTCAGGACGACCAGGTTTTCGATGGCGGATCCTTCGTGCTGAACCCCGGCGGGCAGATGGCGGTGCAATTGCCGGTGTTCGATGAAACCACGGCGCATGTGGACATGGTGCGCGGCCCCGATGGATGGCGCGCGGAACCGGGCCATTTCGCGGCGCATCCCGACACGATGGAGCAGGACTATCGCGTCATGGTGACGGCGCTGCGCGACTACATGGCCAAGACGGGGTTTCGAAAGGTGCTTCTGGGGCTGTCCGGGGGCATCGATTCGGCGATTGTTGCGGCAATCGCGGTGGATGCTCTGGGCGCCGACAACGTGCGCTGCGTGATGTTGCCGTCCGAGTATACCTCGCAGGGGTCGCTGGACGATGCCGAAAGCGTGGCGAAGGCGCTGGGCTGTCGCTATGACCATGTGCCGATAACCGAAGGCCGCGCGGCGATCACCAACACACTGGCGCCGCTTTTCGAAGGGCACGCGCCGGACCTGACCGAAGAAAACATCCAGAGCCGCCTGCGCGGGCTGCTTTTGATGGCGATGTCGAACAAGTTCGGTGAAATGCTTTTGACCACGGGAAACAAGTCCGAAGTCGCTGTCGGCTATGCCACGATCTATGGCGATATGGCGGGCGGATACAATCCGATCAAGGACATGTACAAGACACGGGTCTTCGATGCCTGCCGGTGGCGCAACGAAAACCACCGTGAATGGATGATGGGGCCGGCCGGCACCGTGATCGAAGGGCGCATCATCGACAAGCCGCCCACCGCCGAACTGCGCGCCGATCAGAAAGACAGCGACAGCTTGCCCGACTACCCTGAGCTTGACGCCATCCTCGACATCCTTGTGGATCGCGATGGATCCGTGGCCGATTGCGTCGCCGCAGGTTTCGCCCGCGAGACGGCCCGCAAGGTGGAGCACCTGATTTACATTAGTGAATACAAGAGGTTTCAGTCGGCGCCGGGTGCCCGGCTTTCAAAGCGTGCGTTCTGGCTGGATCGGCGCTATCCTATCGTCAACCGCTGGCGCGATCCGTCCTAGGGCGTGTCATTCCCACCAGCGGTCGATGGCTGCGATATCGTCGTCGGACCAGCCGAAGTGATGGGCCAGTTCGTGAACCAGAACATGCGCGACCAGATCGTCCAGCGCGACATCCCCGCGGTCGTGCCATTCCTCCAGGATCGGTTCGCGGAACAGCCATATGACATCCGGGCCGACCGGTTGGTCCATGAACGATTTTTCGGTCAACGGGATACCTTCGTAAAGCCCGGTCAGGTCCAGCGGGTCGTCGATGCCCATCTCGCGCAGCACGGTTTCAGGGGGCCAGTCGACGATCCGCACCACCAGTTCCCGCGCTGCCCGCTGAAACGGCTGCGGCAATTCGGCCAATGCGGCCTCGGCCATGGCGTGAAAGGCATCGGAATCCGGGTCAGGTGTGGTTTTCATGATGCGCCCGGTCTAGTTCCGTTCGGCTTTCTGCGCCAGTTTCATTTGACCGCGTGACAGCGCTGCAAGGTCGGTTAATGTGCCGCCATGCCCGGCCCCACGCTCACACCTTTTCACTCTGACACGCGCTTGCCGAAGCGCGTCGACGTGGTTGTGATCGGCGGCGGCATCATCGGTGTCAGCACCGCGCTGGAACTGGCCGAACGCGGCGTGTCGGTGGCGCTTTGCGAAAAGGGCGATATCGGGGCCGAGCAATCTTCGCGCAACTGGGGCTGGGTGCGGATATCGCATCGCGATCCGCGTGAGATACCGCTGATGATCGAGGCGATCAACGCGTGGAAAGGCATGGACGCACGCACCGGGCGCGCCACTGGCTATACGCAGTCGGGCATCCTGTTCACCGCGCGTAACGACAAGGTCTACGCCAGGTCGGAACGCTGGGCCCGCCATCTGGAGCCCTATCAGATCGAAGCGCGGATGATTTCGGGCGATGATCTTCAGGCCGTGATGCCGGGCAGCCGGATGCACCTGAAGGGGGCACTGTTCACCCCCGAGGACGGGCGCGCCGAACCGCAATGGGCCGCACCGGCGATTGCCGAAGGTTCCCGCGATGCCGGGGCCACGGTGCTGACCCGCTGTGCGGTGCGCGGCGTCGATGTGGCCGACGGGCGGATCTGCGGCGTGATGACCGAACGCGGCCGAATCGCCTGCGACCGGGTGGTTCTGGCGGGTGGGGCCTGGTCGCGGCTGTTTGCGGGGAATGCAGGCATTTGGCTGCCGCAACTGAAGGTTCTGAACACGGTCATGCGGACCACCGCCGTCGAGGGCGGCCCGGAAGCTGCGATATGGTCGGACGGTTTTGCGATGCGCAAACGCGCCGATGGGGGATACACCATCGCGTCCGGCTCGCAGAACACCGTCGATCTGGTGCCCGACAGCCTGCGGCTGGCGCGCGCGTTCCTGCCGGCATTCCGCGCCGAATGGAAGGTGTTGCGGTTCCGCCTGTCCGGCCGGTGGCGCGACGAGGCCGCGTGGCCGCGCCATTGGGCACCCGACGACATAACGCCTTTCGAAACATGCCGTGTTCTGGATCCTGCCCCGCAGGAGCGTGTGCTGAACGCGTCGTGGACGGCCGCGCAACGGGCGTTTCCGGTACTGTCGGAGGCGTCCGTGGTGCAATCCTGGGCCGGCCTGATTGACGTGACTCCAGATGCACTGCCGGTGATTTCGCCGGTGGACGATCTGCCGGGCCTGTTCATCGGAACCGGTTTTTCAGGGCACGGGTTCGGCATCGGGCCGGGTGCCGGGCGGCTTCTGGCCGATCTGGTGACAGACGCGCCGGCCTGTGTCGATCCCGACGCTTTCCGGCTGGCGCGCTTCACCGACGGTACGCGGATCGAAGTGCTGAGCGGTTTCTGACGGCGGCCCGCGGGATGGGCCGCCGCGCGCGACGGGGTTAGCCCATCATCTGGTAGCTGACCGGCACGAAACGGAAGCCGTCGCCATCTGTATCGACAAATCCGGCGGCCGGGAACGGCATGTGATACCCGATCATCGGCATTTTCTCGGTGGCGAGCATATCCAGAATACGGCGGCGCGTGGCCGATCCGGCCTCTTTGTCGCTGTCAAAGCTGACAGCCCATTCAGGCCGCGCGAAGGACCAGACGTAATGGTTGGCCAGATCCGCTGTCAGCAGAAGCTGGCTGCCGGCGCTTTCGATCATGTAGACCATGTGACCGGGCGTGTGACCGAAGGCGGCCATCGCATTGACGCCGGACACGACGCTGCCGCCGTCTTCGACGAAGGTCATCTTTTCGGCCAGCGGGGTTACATTGCTGGCGACCAGATCGCCGACGCGGTTGCCGGCATCCATTGCCGACCAGAAGTTGTATTCCTGCGCGCCGGTCACATAGCGGGCGTTCGGAAAGGTCGGCTGACCGTCGGTCATCAGGCCGCCGATATGATCGGGGTGCATGTGCGTGATCACCACCACATCGATCGCCTCGGGACTGACGCCGGCCTGTTCGAGCGCCTTGACGATGCCGCCACGGCCGAGGCCGGTGTCGAACAGGACCAGATCGGCGCCGGTGTCGATCAGGGTAGGTGTGAAATAGAACTGTGCCGAGTCGTCGGGAATGAAGTTTTCGGCCGAAACCTGCGAAAACTCGGCGTCGGTGGCGTTGCCGCCAAATATCGACTTGGGGTCTTCGCGCAGGACGGAACCGTCAAGAAGGGTCGTGACGCCGAAGTCGCCGACCTTGAAACTGCGCGCGATGGGCGCGGGCGCCTTGCCGCCATGGCCACCGGCCAGAACGGGTTTCGCGACGGCAGCCGCAAGAGGAAGCGAAGCGGCACCGGCAAGAGCCGAGCGGCGGGTGATCTTCAAGGACATAGTGCTGTCTCCATGTTGCGAGTGAGTGGCAGATAGCGCGTCAATCCGCCGCGACCATCAAGATAGCGCCACCAGCGGCGAAATCCTGTCGGACCGGGAGGTGACCCGCAGGTTGCCGGACCGCGATCTGGACAAAATCCCGATGCTGTGACAAGGGACGCGCAACAGGAGAGCCCCATGACCACTACCCGTTTTGCCCCGTCGCCCACCGGATACATCCATGTCGGCAATCTGCGCACCGCGCTCATGAATTTCCTGATTGCCCGCAAATCCGGCGGCAGCTTCATCCTGCGTATCGACGACACCGATCCCCAGCGATCCCGCGAGGAATACGTCGACGCGATCAAATACGATCTGGAATGGCTGGGCTTGCATTGGGACCGTGTGGAGCGCCAGTCGCTGCGGCTTGAACGCTATGCCGAGGCTGCGCAACGTCTGCGCGACATGGGCCGGTTTTACGAGGCCTTCGAAACCCCGACCGAACTGGACCTAAAGCGCAAAAAACAGCTGAACATGGGGCGCCCGCCGGTCTATGACCGCGCGGCCCTTGCGCTGGACGCAGAGGCGCGGGACCGGATGCGCGCCGAGCGCGGGCCCGGCGTCTGGCGGTTCCGGCTGGATCACGAGCGCATCGAATGGTCGGATGGAATCCTCAACGATATCTCGATCGATGCGGCCAGTGTCAGCGATCCGGTGCTGATCCGCGGCGACGGGCAGGTGCTCTATACGCTGGCGTCGGTGGTGGACGATACCGAAATGGGTGTAACCCATGTGGTCCGCGGGTCGGACCATGTGACAAACACCGCGACCCAGATCCAGATCATCCGCGCGCTGGGCGGAACCCCGCCGGCTTTTGCGCATCATTCCCTGCTGACCGGCCCACAGGGCGAGGCCCTGAGCAAACGGCTGGGCACGCTCAGCCTGCGTGACCTGCGCCAGCAAGGTGTTCAGCCGATGGCCCTGCTGAGCCTGATGGCGCGGTTGGGCTCGGCGGATCCGGTGGAACTGCGCGATGACATGGGTGCGCTGATCGACGGGTTCGACATCACGCGCTTTGGCGCCGCGCCAACCAAGTTCGACGAACGCGACCTGCTGCCGCTGACGGCGCATTATCTTCAGCGTCAGCCGCTGGATCAGGTGGCCGATCATATCGAAGCATTGGGGGTGCCGCCCGAGATGGCGGCGGATTTCTGGGCGATGGCACGCGACAACATCACAACGCTGGCCGATCTCGAACCGTGGTGGACACTGATCCGCGATGGCGCCGAGCCTGACATCGATCCCGAAGATGCCGCGTTCGTCGCCGAGTCGATGGCGCTGTTGCCGCCGGCCCCCTTCGACGCCCAGACCTGGCAGACATGGACGGCCGAAGTGCGGCAGGCGACGGGGCGCAAGGGCAAGGCGCTGTTCATGCCGCTCCGCAAGGCGCTGACCGGGCGCGCCAACGGCCCGGAAATGGCGATGCTGATGCCATTGATGCAGGTGGTCAGGGCGCGGGGCTGAATGCTCAGCCGCGCAGACTGACGGACAACCTGCCAAGGTGATCGTCGACGAACGCGCGTTCGTGCGCCGCCAGCTTCTGATGGCGCGGATAGCGCGGCGCCGAGCGGTCATCGAGCACACCCACCTGCCAGCCTTCGGTGGTGTCAAAGAAACGCGCCGCGCCGTCCTCGCCGAATTCGCGCAGGTAGCCCTGCACCACAACGTCGAGGTAGCTGAGAAGGATCGGCCCGCCCTCTGGATCGGCGCCGCGCGCGTCGCGCACCGCATAGACCGCCACATCGTCATGGGGCAGGGCGCCTTGGCCGATCTGCGCGGCGCAGGCGACCCGGTCGTAGGCGGCTTCGCGCAGGTCCAGCGCCGCCCAATCCGCCCCCGGAACCGCCGCGATCAGCCCGTCGATCCGGCACCCCGGCGCGGGCCGCGCTGTCAGATAGGCAGCGGGCCGCGCGGCGGTATGGCACCAGGCACGTATCCAGCCGTCGAGCCGCGCATGCCGCGCGCCGGGATAGTCATGCGTGGCGCGGTTGACCAGGGAACCATAGCCGAAGAAATGAGGATCGGGCATGCAAGAGACCGTTCGGGGGTGCGATTGATGCAGGTCAAACCGCAAATTGGCAGGATGTGCAACAAGGAGACGTCATCCGCCAACGGAAAGGCCAGACATTGCGTATCACCAAACGAACCAACATTGCGATCCGCCTGTTGATGTTCTGTGCGGCCAACAGCCAGAGGCTTGTGACCAAGGCGGAAATCGCCAAGTGCTGCAACATTTCGGAAAATCATCTGGCGCAGGTCGTCAATCAGCTGAGCCAGTTGGGTTATCTGCACACGCAACGCGGGCGAAACGGCGGCCTGGGATTGGCGCGGGGGCCCGATGCGATCGTGATCGGCGATGTTTTCCGCGATCTCGAGGGCGGTCTGCCTCTGGCCGAGTGTTTCGCCGATGCCGACAACACCTGCCCGCTGGTTTCGGCCTGTCGTCTGCGGCTGGCTCTGTCGGATGCCGCACAGGCGTTCTATGCGCATCTCGACGGGGTGACGCTGGATGCGCTGGTCTGTGAGAACCCGGATCTGATGCGGCTGCTGCGCCCGCCGGTCTGCGCGGGCTGAAGCCCGGCCGAAGCTATTCGCGGGCCCGCAGGATGCGGGCCGGACGGGCCGCCAGCGGGCGCCATGCAAAGGCCAGACCGGCCAGCAGCGTCGCCAGGATGCCGCCGCCCACGATGGCCAGCGCCGAAGACCAGATCACCGTGAAATCCGTTTCCATCACGAAGAAGCTGACCGCCCAGCCGCCCGCGATGCCCGCGGCCAGCGCGACGATTCCCGCCGCCGCGCCCAGGATCGCCGCGCGTGCGGCGAAACTGGCCAGGATGCGCGCCCGCGGTGCGCCCAGCGTCTTGAGAACGGCGGCTTCGTAGGTGCGTGCGCCTTCGCCCGCCGCGGCGGCCCCGATCAGCACCAAAAAGCCCGTCAGCAACGTCGCCGCCGCGCCATAGGAGGTGGCCGCCGCCAGCGAGGCCAGCACATCGGCCACGCGCGCCACGGCATCGCGGACGCGAATCGCGGTGATGTTCGGATAGGCGCCGGCCAGATCGCGCAGGATCGCGGCTTCTTCGTCGGCATCCGCATAGACCGTGGCGATGAAGCTGTGCGGCGCGCCCTGCAACGCCGCCGCGTTCATCGTCAGAATGAAGCCGATGCCGGCGGTCGAGAAATCGACCTCGCGCAGGTTGGCCACGGTGCCGGTGATGTCACGGCCCAGCACGTTCACTGTCAGCGTGTCGCCGATGCCGATCCCCATTTCCAGCGCCTCTTCGGTGGCAAAACTGATCAGCGGCGGCCCGTCATAATCGGCGGGCCACCATTCGCCGTGGGTGATGGTGGTGCCCGCGGGCATTTCGGCGGCATAGGTCAGGCCCCTGTCGCCCTGCACGACCCAGTGTTCACCGGCATAGGCGCGCGCGTCCTGGCCGTTGATCCGGTTGACGACGCCGCGCAGCATCGGCGCGCTGTCGATGCGATCGACCGATGCAAAGCCGTTCAGGCGATCGCGGAAACCGTCCATCTGGTCGCGTTGAATGTCGACAAAGAAATACGATGGCGCGACCTCGGGCAGTTCGCCGGAAATGGCGTTGCGCAGGTTGCCGTCGATCTGTCCGACTGCGGCCAGCACCGACAGCCCCAGACCCAGCGAGAGAACCACAGATGCCGCACCTTCGCGCGGCCCGGATATCGCGGCCAGCGCCCATCGCAGCACCGGGCGGCCGCGCGCAACGCCGCCCAGACGCCGCGACAGGGCACGGATGCCAAGGGCCGATACCGCCAACAGCGCCAGGGCAAAACCGATGCCGCCCGCTGTCCACAGGGTCAGTGTCAGCGCCCCGCTGAACCAACCCGCCAGACCGATCAGAAGCGCGATACCGGCCAATGTGGCGACCACATAGCGCAGCGGTGGCAGCAGCCGGGCCGACGACAGCGCATCGCGGAACAGTGTGGCCGCGCGCACCTCTTCGGTGCGCGCCAACGGCCAGAGCGTGAAGATGACCGCGGTCAGCAACCCGTATATCGCCGCCTCGGCCAGCGGGCGAGGATAGAGCGCGAACTCGGCCGGGATCGGCAGCCGCGCCTCGATCAGCGGTGCCAGCAACACCGGCACCAGCCCGCCCAGGGCCAGGCCCAGCGCGATGCCCAGCAGCGACAAGGCGCCGATTTGCAGAAAGTACGTCTGGAAAATGGTGGCGCGGTCGGCACCCAGGGTGCGCAACGTGGCGATCACCCCTGTCTTTCGCCGCAGATACGCGCCGACAGCGGCCGAAACCCCCACACCGCCGACAGCCAGCCCCGACAGGCCCACCAGAACCAAAAAGGCGCCCAGCCGCGCGACGAATTCGGCGACGCCGGGTGCGCCGTTGCGGGCATCGGTCCAGCGCATTCCGGCGCTCTGGAACCGATCTTCGGCGTCGCGCGCGGCGTTTTCCAGATCCGTGCCTTCGGGCAGGTCCAGCCTGTATTTCGTGGAGTAAAGCGTGCCCGGCGCCAGCAGCCCCGATTGCGCAAGCGCCGGGGTCGTCACAAGGGTGCGCGGCCCAAGCGCAAAGCCGCCGGCGGCGTTGTCCGGTTCGGCCAGAAGCACGGCCATCAGCACGAAATCCTGCGATCCCAGCCGAAACACATCGCCGGTGCCAAGGCCCAGACGATCGACCAGCACCCGCTCCATGACCGCGCCGGGCAGGCCCTGCGCCCCCGCAAGCGCGGTCGCGAGGGGCATGTCGGGTTCCAGCCGCGCCTGGCCTATCAGCGGATAGGCGCCATCAACCGATTTCACCTGCGTCAGCGACCGTTCTGCGCCATCCGGCCTGTCGACAACGGCCATTGACCGGAAATCGGTCACCTCGGACACGCGGATCGCGGTGCTGTCCATCCAGGCGCGTTCGTCTGCCGTGGCGAAACGGTAGGTAAACTCCATCTCGGCGTCGCCGCCCAGAAGCGCCGCACCCTCGCGCGCCAGCCCCGCTTCGATGCCCGA
Organism: Paracoccaceae bacterium; assembly: GCA_024742705.1. Lineage (GTDB taxonomy): Bacteria > Pseudomonadota > Alphaproteobacteria > Rhodobacterales > Rhodobacteraceae > JANSXZ01. The sequence continues at coordinate 245,774 of JANSXZ010000001.1, forward strand.
ACGCACGCTGCCGACGGCGGCAATCGCCGCCACGCCCAGCGCCAGACAGGCCAGGAAGATCCGGAAACCGCCAAGACCGCCGCGCAGTTCGCGCCGGGCGAACCGGGCCGCCAGACGCAGGCTCATTCCGCGGCCTGCCGGGTTGTGGTGTCGGCGATGCGCCCGTCGCGCAGGCGCACCACCCGATCGCACCGTTCGGCCAGCTCGCGTGAGTGGGTCACCAGGATCAGCGTCGCGCCGTGCCGGTCGCGCAGCCCAAAGAGCAGATCCATGATCGCATCGCCGTTGCGCGCATCCAGGTTGCCGGTGGGTTCGTCCGCCAGAAGGATTTCGGGCCGGGGCGCCGAGGCCCGTGCCAGCGCCACACGCTGCTGTTCGCCGCCCGACATCTGCGAGGGGTAATGCCCGGCGCGATGTGCCAGACCGACCGCCTGCAATTCGGCCTCGGCGCGGTCGAACGCGTCGCGCGCGCCTGCCAGTTCCAGCGGCGTGGCCACGTTTTCCAGCGCCGTCATCGTCGGGATAAGGTGAAACGACTGGAACACCACGCCCATGTGATCGCGCCGCACCCGCGCCAGCGCGTCCTCATCCATCGCCGTCAGATCATGGCCCAGGGCGTGGATCGAGCCGCCGGTGGCCCGTTCGAGCCCGCCCATCAACATCAGCAAAGAGGATTTGCCCGACCCCGACGGCCCGATCAGCCCCAGAGTTTCCGATTTGCCCACCGTCAGGTCGATGCCGTGCAGAATGTCCACCGGTCCGGCATTGCCATCCAGCGACAAAGCGACATCTTTGAGGGTAAGAACTGGATCGGTCATGAAAAAACGCCTTTGCTGGATAGGCTGCAATATGGAGCGTGACGCGCGATGAACAAGATGCTGATGTGCCTGGCGTTGGTTGTCACGGCGGGTTTGGCGCGGGCGGAAACCGTGACGGTGGCCGCCTTGGGCGACAGTCTGACCCAAGGCTATGGCCTGGTGCCGGACGACGGCTTCGTGCCGCAGCTGCAGGACTGGCTGGATGAGCGCGATGCGCAAGCGGTGGTTCTGAACGCCGGTGTCTCTGGCGACACGACCGCGGGCGGCGCGGCGCGCGCGGCCTGGACGCTGACGCCAGAGGTGGACGCGATGATCGTGGCGCTGGGCGGCAACGACATGCTGCGCGGCATCGACCCGGAGGTCAGCCGCGCAAACCTGACCCGCATCCTGCAGGCCGCGCGGGACGCCGAAGTGCCGGTACTGCTGATCGGTATGGAAGCGCCGGGAAACTACGGCGCCGATTACAAGCAACGGTTCGACGCGATGTATCCCGATCTGGCCGCGCGTTTCGATGCGCTTTACCTCGACAGCTTCTTTGCCGGGATGGCGCCTTCGGGTGGCGATCCTGCGGCTTTGATGCCGCTGATGCAGGCCGATGGCATCCATCCCAATGCCCAGGGTGTGATGCGCGTGGTCGAAGGAATCGGGCCGCATGTTCTGCGGCTGATCCAGCGGGCGCGTCCGGATGCGTCGTGATATGAAACAAATTCAATGCAGGTGACGAGGATTTACGGTGTACGGCTGTGGACTTTGCCCGCGCCCGACCCATCTGTTGCCGGGGAAAGAAGACAGGGAGCCCGGACAATCATGCGCGACGAATTGAACTATGTGGCGGACAACGCAACACAGACCGCAGCAGAAACCGATCTGCACAGCGATGTGTACAAGGCCGCCGTTGCCGAACTGAAGGCAGAGGCGCGCAGAAAAGAAGCGGCGGGCTATGCCGTGATGGCAGCCACATCATCCTACGGAGAGACAGCGATGGGCGACGATTCGTTTGCAAAGATCAGCCACATGGCGAAACTTTTTTGTATCGCTTTTGCCTTTCTGGCGCCCAGCCTGCTGATCTGGCGCGTTCTTCTCTAGGCGCAAGGCGCGCGGTCCTGCAAAACGGCCGGCGTTCACTTGGTCTTAATGATCCGGTGAACATGATTGGGGGATGACACATCCTTCGCGCTGCACGGCCTCGCAGGCCACATTTTTCATGACCGCGAAACTGCCGCGCGGCCGCCCAGACCGTTTGGCCGGACGCGCGCGTGTTCTGGCCGGCGCCATAGCGCGTGTGCGGCAGGATCTGCCGTTTACATCTGACGCGTGGGTGATGTTGCCCGATCATTTTCACGGTGTGTGGACGTTGCGGGCAGGTCAATCCGGCTTTGCGCCCAGATGGTCCGCGATGCGCAACGCCATAGGCGATTACGATCCCGCGCTTTACGCAAAAATTCCGCCGGCACATGAAATCTGGTGCCACGAAATTCGCTGCGATGCCGACTATCGCGCCTGTATTCAATACTGTTGGGAAGATCCTGTACGTCATAGCCTGGCGCGCGCGCCGGATGACTGGGCCTATACATCGTTTGCCGGACAGGCCCGCGCCACGGCATAGTCGCAAAACGGCCCGGAACGCGCAAACGTTCCGGGCCGCGGTCTTACATCAGGCGAGCGACAGGTTTGTTGCGCTCTCGCGGCCGTCACGGCCGGCTTCGATGTCGAAGGTCACCTTCTGATTGTCGGCGAGGCCGGTGAGGCCTGCGCGCTCAACGGCGCTGATGTGGACGAAAACGTCCTTGCTGCCGCCATCGGGTGCGATGAAGCCGAAACCTTTGGTTGCATTGAACCATTTCACGGTGCCAGTGGCCATATCCGTGGTCTCCTTAATGTGTGTTGCCCGCAACATGCGGCAACCTGGCGTGGTCGGTCTGGATCGAAGACTGAGCGCCGTATTAGGGAGACAGTGGGTCGAAAAAGAATAACGTTAGCCCGCTCCGTATGACAGAAAGAGGCGCTGCATTCAAGAGTTGTTTTGCAGCAGCATCATGCAGTTGCGCGCTGGCGCATGCCCTTTTGCGACGCATCGTGCATGACCGCCGACACATATGCCGCAACGATCACGATCAGCGCCGAAAGTGTTCCGGTGCCGAGGTACAGCGCGAAAGACGACAGAAAGCTGAAATCGAGAAAGAGCCAGGCAGCCAGAAAGGCCAGAAATCCGCCAAAACCGCCGATGATAACCGAGACTACTGCCATGATCCGCTCCTGATATCCGTGTCTGATCGTCCTGATGAAACACTTAGACACCGACGATGTGGCAGGAATGGGGCAGGCCTTGGACGTTTTTCAGCGCGCCGGACCGAAACTCCGGCACGCTGGCAGGGGCGGGCCCGCGATCAGCGGGCGAACTTCTTGTGCTTGAGGCGCTTTGGTTCCAGCGCATCGGGGCCAAGGCGGCGCTTCTTGTCTTCCTCGTAGTCGGTAAAGCCGCCTTCGAACCATTCCACATGCGCTTCGCCCTCGAAGGCCAGGATGTGGGTGCAGATCCGGTCGAGAAAGAATCGATCGTGCGAAATCACGACCGCGCAGCCCGCGAAATCCACCAGCGCGTCTTCCAGCGCGCGCAGGGTTTCCACATCCAGATCGTTTGTCGGTTCGTCCAGCAGCAACACGTTGCCGCCTTCCTTCAGCAGCCGCGCCATGTGCACACGGTTGCGTTCGCCGCCCGACAACAGGCCCACCTTCTTTTGCTGATCGCCACCCTTGAAGTTGAAGGATGAGCAATAGGCCCGGCTGTTGACCTGCGCGTCGCCCAGCTCGATCAGTTCCGCGCCGCCGGAAATCGCCTGCCACACCGTGTCATCGGCGTTCAGGTCGTCGCGCGACTGGTCGACATAGCTCAGGTCGACGGTGTCGCCGTAATCGATGGTGCCGGCGTCGGGCTTTTCCTGGCCGGTCAGCATCTTGAAAAGGGTGGATTTGCCGGCCCCGTTCGGGCCGATCACCCCGACGATGCCGCCGGGCGGCAGCGAAAAGCTGAGACCTTCGACAAGCAACTTGTCACCCATCGCCTTTTGCAGCCCCTCCACCTCGATCACCTTCGATCCCAGCCGCGACCCGTTGGGAATGACGATCTGCGCGCGCGTCAGCTTTTCGCGCTCGGACTGGTCGGCCAGTTCGTTGTAGGCGTTGATGCGTGCCTTTGACTTGGCCTGACGCGCCTTGGCGCCCTGGCGCATCCACTCAAGCTCGCGTTCGAGGGTTTTCTGGCGCGACTTGTCCTCGCGCGCTTCTTGCGCCAACCGCTTGGATTTCTGTTCCAGCCAGGCCGAATAATTGCCTTCATAGGGGATCCCGCGCCCGCGATCCAGTTCCAGGATCCATCCTGTGATATCGTCGAGAAAGTAACGGTCGTGGGTGACGATCAGGATCGTGCCCTTGTAGTCGATCAGGTGCTGTTGCAACCAGGCGATGGTTTCGGCGTCGAGATGGTTTGTCGGTTCGTCGAGAAGCAGCATCTCGGGCGCTTCCAGCAGCAGGCGGCACAGTGCCACCCGCCGGGCCTCGCCGCCCGAAAGGGTGGTGACGTCGGCGTTGTCGGGCGGGCATCGCAGCGCCTCCATCGACACGTCGATCTGGCTGTCGAGATCCCACAGGTTCTCGGCGTCGATCTGGTCTTGCAACTGCGCCATTTCGTCTGCGGTTTCATCCGAATAGTTCATGGCCAGTTCGTTGTAACGGTCGAGCACGGCCTTTTTCCCGGCCACGCCCAGCATCACGTTGCCACGCACATCGAGATCGGGGTCGAGCTTTGGTTCCTGCGGCAGGTATCCCACCCGCGCGCCTTCGGCGCACCAGGCTTCACCGCTGAAATCCTTGTCGAGTCCGGCCATGATTTTCATCAGGGTCGACTTGCCCGCGCCGTTCACGCCGACGACACCGATCTTGACCCCGGGAAGGAAGTTCAGGTGGATGTTCTCGAAGCACTTCTTGCCACCGGGGTAGGTCTTCGAGACACCCTGCATGTGGTAGACGTATTGATAGGCCGCCATCTGTCTGCTCCTTCATCCGGTCTTGCGCTGCTGCGCCGATGGTCTATCCAAGGGCGGTTGAAAGAGCAACGGGATTGCGCGGTATGCGAACGGGTTATCCGAAGGCGCGGGCAGGCATGGTTGTCGGCCTGTTGGGCGGATCCTTCGATCCGGCCCACGCGGGGCATGTGCACATAACCCGCGAGGCGCTGCGCCGGTTCGGGCTGGACCGTGTGTGGTGGTTGGTCAGCCCCGGCAACCCGCTGAAGTCGCGCGGCCCCGCGCCGCTTGATCTGCGCATGGCCGCGGCGCGTCAGGCGATGCAGCATCCGCGCGTGGTTGTGACCGATATCGAGGCGCAGTTGGGCACCCGGATCACCGCGCGAACGCTGGACAGCATGCGCGCGATTTATCCCGGCGTTCGTTTCGTGTGGCTGATGGGGGCGGACAATCTGGCCCAGCTCCACCGCTGGAAGGACTGGCGGCGGATCATGCACAGCGTACCCGTGGGTGTTCTGGCGCGACCCGGCGACAGGATTTCGGCGCGGTTGTCGCCGGCGGCGCATTTGTTCCGGCATTACAGGCTGTCGGGGCGCGCGGCGCGGCAACTGGCGCGGGCGGAACCGCCGGCATGGTGTTTCGTGAATGTGCCGATGATCGACCTGTCGTCGAGCGCGCTGCGCGCCAGAGGCGATTGGGTGACGGGGTGAACGGCCCTGCGGTGCGAAACCCGGGCGCGCAGTCGAACAATCGCCCAAAGCCTGTCTTGTTCACGGCCGAATCCATCTGTTAATCTTTTGCCATGTCAGTGAGTTTTACACGTCGTGCGATGCTTGGGGGTATTGGTGCCGCGGTGCTGGGAGCGCCGGCACTGGCCAATGCGCCGCGCGTTTCGTTGCGCCCCGAGGCACGCAGCGCAGCATTGTTGCGCCGGTTTGCCGACGGGCCGGCGCGTATCGTCGCCGCCGCCGATCTGAGCGGCGATGTCTCGATCGCGGTGGCGGATGTGGCGACAGGCCGCCGTCTGGAGGACATGAACGGCGCGCGGTCGCTGCCGCCGGCCAGTGTCACCAAGGCGCTCACCGCGCTCTATGCGCTTGAACGGCTGGGCGCCGGCCATCGATTCCAGACCCGGCTGATCGCCGACGGTCCCATCCGCAACGGCATTCTGAACGGCGACCTGATCCTGGCGGGCGGCGGCGATCCGACGCTGGATACCGATGCCCTCGCCGATCTTGCGCGGTTGGCCAAGGCAGCGGGGCTGCGCGAATTGCGGGGCAAATTCATCGTTTTCGACGGTGCGATGCCCTACACGCGCGCGATCGACGCGGCCCAGCCCGACCATGTGGGATACAGCCCCGCCGTTTCGGGGATCGCGCTTAACTTCAACCGGGTGCATTTCGAATGGAAGCGGGCCGGCGGCGGCTACAGCGTTCAGATGGACGCGCGATCATCGCGGTTGCGGCCAGATGTCGAAATGGCGCGGATGCGCGTGGTTGCGCGCGATCTACCGGTCTATACCTATGCCGACAAGGGCGGGCGCGACGAATGGACCGTCGCCGCGCGTGCGCTTGGCAATGGTGGCGCGCGCTGGCTGCCGGTGCGCCGCCCGGCGGCCTATGCCGGAGATGTGTTTCGCACCCTGGCACGGTCGAACGGCATCGTTTTGCCCGAGGCGCGCACGCAAGGCACGCTGCCCACGGGCGGCACCGTGATCGCTCAGCACGACAGCCCACCGCTGCGCGAGATCCTGCAGGCAATGCTGCGCTATTCCACCAACATCACCGCCGAAATGGTCGGTCTGGCTGCGACCGCCGTCGCCGGTTCAGCGCCGGCCTCGCTGAAGGCTTCGGCGCGGGCGATGTCGGGCTGGGCGCGGCAGACCTACGGGATGACGGCCACCGATCTGGTGGATCATTCGGGGCTGGGCGACCGGTCGCGGATGTCGGCCTTTGATCTGGTCGACGCGCTGGTTCAGGTGCGCCGCAGTGGCGTCCTGCGCCCGATCCTGAAGCCATTCGTGATGCGCGATGCCCGGTGGCGGCCGGTTCCGCAGCATCCGATCAAGGTGGACGCGAAGACCGGGACGCTGAACTTCGTCTCAGGGCTGGGCGGGTTCATGACGGCTGCCGACGGGACCGAAATGGCCTTTGCGATCTTTACCGCCGACACCGCGATCCGGGCGCGGATCATGCGATCGGACCGCGAGGTGCCGCAGGGTGCGCGCACCTGGAACGGCAAATCCAAGCGAATGCAACAGGCATTGATCGAACGCTGGGGGGCAATCTACGGCAGCTAGCGTGGCGGCGCCGATGGAACCCGAAACCGGCGCCGCGCGTTGAGGTCGGGTAACCGCATTTGGGAGAACGCCATGCACTCCGCAGCTGTCTACACCCTTGCCGCCATCGCCATCGTGGCCACCGGTGCGGCGATCTATTTCGTCGACGCCGGTCAGGTTGAAGATGCGCGATTGCCGAATGTGAACCTTGGGACGGGTGGTAGCCAGATGCCCGCCGGTTCAGCGCAAACCGGCGCCTTCACTGTCGGGTCCACGGTGTTCCGGGTCGGGATGCCCGATCCTGAATCCGAGCCCCGCGACCGGTCGTTCAAGGGGCAGGGGGCCGAGGAAAGGCGCGCCGGTGCCGCGTCCGGCCCGCGCGACGCCGGCACAGACTGATTTCTGCGCGGTGGGGCGGGGGCCGGATCGGGGCGGGGGCCGGATCGGCGCTCAGGTCAGATGGCGTGCGCGTGCGCCACGTTCAATGGCTGCGGCATGCAGCCTGTCGATGTTCAACTCATACCGGATTTCTTCGAGAAGTCGCAGTTCCGTCTCTTGCAACAGCCCGTCGGCGGCGGCCACGTCACAGGCCAGCGCATAGGCGGTTTCGTACAGCCGCTCGGGCAGGAAATCGCGGATCAGGCCAAACATGGCGTCCAGTCCGTCCTCCTGTTCGAACAGGTCAAAGACCGTCTGTGCCGTTACATTCATGCGGTCGATGTCATAATCGGCGAAGATCGGCAACATGTTCACCGACGACTGGATCTTGACCAGTTCAGCGGTGCGCAGATCCTCGTCAGAGGCGGAAACCGCGATCATCAGGGCCACAAGGCAGTCCTGCGGGCTGAGGCTGTGAGGCTCGGTATCGGGCACGGTGCGGTGTTCCTTGTTCATGGCGTCGACCTCTGCGGACAATATTGACGCCGCCTGACCTGCACAATAGGTAGCGGCGCAACGTCGCGCGGGCTGAGCGCGGCCTTTTTCCGATGGAGACCGGTATGACCAAGATGCGGGACGCGGCGCTGAATTCCAAGGCATGGCCTTTCGAAGAGGCGCGCCGCCTGGTCAAACGCTATGAAAAGGCACCGCCGGAAAAGGGCTATGTGCTGTTCGAGACCGGCTATGGCCCGTCGGGATTGCCGCATATCGGCACGTTCGGCGAAGTGCTGCGCACCACGATGATCCGGCGGGCCTTCGAGGAAATCAGCGATATCCCGACCCGGCTGATCTGTTTTTCCGACGATCTGGACGGTATGCGCAAGGTGCCCGGCAACGTGCCGCAACAGCAGATGCTGGCGGAACACATGCACAAGCCGCTGACCTCGGTGCCTGATCCCTTCGGCGAGTTTGAAAGTTTCGGACACCACAACAACGCGATGCTGCGGCGGTTTCTGGACACTTTCGGTTTCGACTATGAATTCTATTCGGCGCGCGAGTTCTATCGCAGCGGCCAGTTCGACGAGATCCTGCGCCGCGCCGCCGAACGCTATGACGCGCTGATGCAGGTTATGCTGAAATCGCTGCGCGAGGAACGGCGCCAGACCTATTCGATCTTTCTGCCGATTCACCCGGAAACCGGACGGGTTCTGTATGTGCCGATGAAGCATGTAGATGCCGCCGCCCATACCGTGACGTTCGACGACGAGGACGGGCGCGAATGGACGCTGCCTGTCACCGGTGGCAACGTGAAGCTGCAATGGAAGCCGGATTTCGGAGCCCGCTGGGCCGCTCTGGACGTGGATTTCGAGATGTACGGGAAGGAACACGCCACGAACACCGCGATCTACGACAGGATCTGCGAGATCCTCGGGGGTCGCAAACCCGAGCACTTCAGCTATGAGCTGTTTCTGGACGAGAACGGGCAGAAGATTTCGAAATCCTCGGGCAATGGCATCTCGATAGATCAGTGGCTCAGCTATGCGAGCACCGAAAGCCTGTCGTATTTCATGTATCAAAAGCCGAAGACCGCCAAGCGGATGTATTTCGACGTGATCCCGAAGGCCGTCGACGAATACCACCAGCAGCTTCGCGCGTTCGTCAAACAGGACGAGGCCGGCAGGGCCAACAACCCGGTCTGGCACATTCACGGCGGGCAGGTGCCGCAAAGCAAGCTGGTCGTGCCCTTCGCGATGCTGCTGAATCTGGCTTCGGTGGCGGGCGCGGACAGCAAGGACCAGTTGTGGGGCTTCATCCGGCGCTATGCGCCACAGGCCAGCCCCGAAACCCACCCCGACCTGGATCAGGCCGCCGAATTCGCGCTGCGCTATTACCGCGATTTCGTGCGTCCGACGCGGGCCTTTCGCACGCCCGACGCCACCGAACGCGACGCGCTGGCGGATCTGCGCGACCGGCTTTCGCGCTATGACGGCCCGGTTGAGGACGAGGCGTTGCAGGCGGTGGTCTATGACGTGGGCCGCGACAGGTTCGATCCGCTGCGCGGATGGTTCACAGCGCTCTACGAGGTGCTGCTGGGCGCCAGCCAGGGCCCTCGATTTGGCGGCTTCATCGCGCTTTACGGTGTGGACGAGACCGTCGCCCTGATCGATCGGGCGCTGAACGGCGAACTGGCCTGAACATAGCCCGCGGCCAGCGGTTTGACCCCGCCGCGCCCGAGGCTACCTGTCTGGCTGTCACGGACAGGGGATTTGCCATGCGTTTTGTTGTCGTTCTTCTTCTGGCCATGGTCTTTGGCCAGGCCAGCGTCGCCCAGGAACAGGATATCCGGTCGACGATCTCGGCCCAGATCGAGGCCTTTCAGGCCGACGATTTCGTCGGAGCCTTCGACTATGCCAGCCCGAACATCCAGAACATTTTTCGCACGCCCGACAACTTCGGAGCGATGGTGCGGCGCGGCTATCCGATGGTGTGGCGGCCCGCCGAAGTGCGATATCTGGAACTGCGCGAGATCGCCGGGCAACTGTGGCAAAAGGTGCTGATCACCGATGCACAAGGCGCGGTGCACGTTCTGGATTACCAGATGGTCCAGCAGGAAAACGGATGGAAAATCAACGGCGTACAACTTGTGCCGCAGCCGGGTGCCAGCGCCTGAGCAACACCCTGCGTGACGGTGGCCCAAGGCGGTCTTAACCGGTCAAGGATATCCCTCTGCGTCGCCCGGGCATCGGTCCCGGCTGTTCACGATATGCGGCAGATGCGTGGGGACCCCGGATCGCGAGATTCCGTTTCCGCCCGGTGCCCGAGCGGAAAGGGAAATCCATGAACAAGGCGATCACCGATGGGCTGCAACTGATGCCGCCCGTCTTTGCCGACGGTTTGAACGTATGGTCCAGCGGCGACGGCACCCCCGGTTCCGACCTCTACTCCGGATCGCCGAATGCCGCGTTGGTGCCGGCGGATGCGGATTTCGGCGGCTGCCTCGAAGTGCTCAAGACCGAAAGCACCCAAAAATTGCGCTACACCGGGCAGACGCCGTTGCTGCCGGGGTGCTATTTGCAGATCACCGCGCGCGTGAAGGCGATCAGCGGCAATTTTCCCACCGTGCGGGTGGCCGGATGGGCCGGCGATGCCAGCGGCGCGAACGTGTCCGGGGTGATCCAGATCGGGCCGGCGCGCACGCTCGACACCTATGGCGAGGTGGTCGAGATCTCGGCCATCGTGGGCGTCGGCAGCCGGGGCGGCGTGAACATGGTCTGGGGGCCGGCGGCGATCTACGGACACTTCGGTATCGATCTTGTCGGCGCCAACGGCGGCGTGGTGCGTGTGGACGACATCGAGATCACGGACATCACCGGCGTGTTCCTGCGCGACCTGCTGGGTCTTGTCGATGTGCGCGATTATGGCGCGATCGGCAACGGCGTGACCGACGACAGCGCGGCCTTCGAAGCGGCCGATGCGGCGGCAAACGGGCGGCGCGTGATGGTTTCCCAGGGGGTTTATCACCTTGCCGGCGATGTCACGATCGATTCGCCTGTTACCTTCGTCGGTACCGTGACGATGCCCGACGACAAGGTTCTCGTGCTGGCCAAAGACTATGATCTGCCCAGCTACAGCGCCGCTTTCGGTGACGACACGCTGGGGTTCAAGAAGGCATTCCAGGCGCTTCTGAACAACGCCGCGCATGAATCGCTGGATCTGGGCGGGCGCAAGATCAACCTGACCGAACCACTGGACATGCAAGCCGCTGTCAGCAACAGAAACACCTATGCGACCCGCCGGCTGATCCGCAACGGCCAGTTCGAGGCGCAGGACGGTCCGGGATGGGACACCACCGTGACCACATCGCAGGCCACCTACGATCCCGGCGATGCCTACCGTCTGAGCAATGTCGTTAACGTGGCCAATATTTCCGACGGTGCGCTGGTGACCGGTATCGGCGTCGGCCGCGAAGTCTATGTCCGGTCTCGCAACATCGCCCAGCAGCAACTGACGCTGAGCGCGCCGCTGTTCGATGCGGCGGGCAGCCAGGTCTTCAGCTTCACGCGGTTCCGGTATCTGCTGGATTTCGGCGGATTTCAGCAACTGAGCCTGTTTTCCATGACCGACATCGAATTCCAGTGCCGCGACCGTGCCAGCGGGATCCTGTTGGCCGACTCGGGGATTGTCTTTCAACTGCGCGACTGCTTCATCTCGCGGCCGAAGGATCGCGGGATCACCTCGAAGGGATCGGGCTGTCAGGGGATGCACATCGACCGCTGTCAGTTCCTGTCGGCCGAGGATGCCCTGGAGGTGCCGCAGCGCGTCAGCATCGGGTTCAACACCAACGCCAACGATGTCAAGGTTCGCAACAACCGTGCCACGCGTCTGCGCCACTTCGGCGTTCTTGGTGGCAGCAACAACCAGATCCTTGGAAATCACTTCTTTCAGGGCGACGGCGTGGCAAACGGCGTCCGCACCGCGGGCCTGGTCATCGCGTCCGGCTATTGTTCGACAGTGATTTCGGGCAATTACATCGACAATTGCTTTGTCGAATGGACCAACGAATACGATCCCACGCCGGATCACACCTCGGGTTTCTCGTTTTCCGCCTTCACCATGACAGACAACGTCTGCCTTGCAAGCAATGTCGCGCCCTGGTTCAGCTACCTGGTGGTGAAACCGCATGGTGCGGGGCATTTCCTGAACGGGGTTTCAGTTCAGGGCAACAGGTTTCGCTGTACCCAGGTCAATATCGACCGGGTCGAACGTGTGGACACCAGCTTTGCCGATCTCGATTTCAGCCGGTTCAAGGATGTCACGTTTGCCGCCAACTCGTACAATCAGGTCAACGCTCAGGTGAAATCGCCGCTGCGGGTGCAGCATACCGAAAACACCGCAAGCGACACCTGGATGATCGACCCGGATGGCGAGATGCCCTTTGGCGGGCGGTGCCGGGGCGTGGACGCGGTGGTGGTCAACGGCGATCTGCGCAATGCCGGCAACGTCAAGGTCTTTGCCGCGCCTTCCGTCTTTGTCGAACGCGGCCCGAACAGCACCCAGGCCGAATTGCGCTGGGCCGACGATTACAGTGGCGCCGTTACCGTGATCATGCGGTGCGACACCTGATCCGCGCCTCGCCCGCCCCTGTCTAGGGGGCGGGCATTCCCATATCCGCGGGGGCAAGTGTGAATGCCTTGCCAAACCCGCCGTTCAGGTGCCCGACGCTGGCATCGAACCGCACGAACATGAAATCCGCAAATCCGATGTAGAGTTTGGCCTTGGGGTTGTGCGACAGCCAGTGCGCAGCCAATTCTTCGTACTCGGGCGCGTCGCGCGGGCAGATCCGCGGCTGGGCCTGCACTGTCAGCCGGGGGTGCGTCAGCGGATCGCCGCGCTTGCCCGGTTCGCCCACCAGCAGCGAACAGCGCGCACCGGGATGCAACAGGGCTGCCGTGTGCCGCGACAGTTGCGACACCAGCGTCAGCGGTATCCCCGCCCGATCGAGGCCGAAAGCAATTCGCGACACCATCGGCTGACCGTCGGGTTCGATCACGCCTAGTGCTGCGGTGGTCGCGCCGCGCAACAGGTCGGTTGCCATCTGGCGCGCGGCTTCGTCGGTGGGGCGGATCGGGTTGGTCATGTCCGCAGGCTAGGCGCGCCGACAGCGGCGCGCAAGGCTCAGAACCAATGCCAGATACCCAATTTCAGGCCATAGCTGCGCTGCCCCGTGTCCTTGATTTCAAACCCGGCGGTCAGGAACCTGTCGCCGAATGCGCGCATGCCGATGGCCGGGATCACGGCCCAGCCAAAGTTGCCGCCTGTCGAATAGCTTTCCACCGAAAACATCGCCTTGATCCGCTCCGACGGCGAGAGGCCGAAGGTGGCGTCCAGCTTGTACAGCAGGTCGGCGTCGCCCTTGCGCAGTTCCACGGCCGCATCTACCGATACCCATCCCGTGGCCGAACCGGTGGCGAAGCCGCGCCCCAGCGACAGGGCCGTCTTGTAGTGCGCGAACCAGGTCTTGTCGCGGCGGTGCCCGCCGATGCCGAGATCCAGCGCAAGTTTCAGGGGCCGCTCCGGCGCGCTCAGCGGAAACCGGACAAAGCCCATGACATGCCCGCCCGAAGTGAGATTATCGTTGATATCCAGGCCCACCGTAAATCGTGGCCGCAGCCCGTATTCGGCGAAAAGGCTGCTGTCGTAGGCCAGTGGCTGGCCACCGCCGAAACTGCGCAGCGTGCCCGAAACCGACGCGAATCCCGTGCCCGCCTCGCGCAGCCATGCCCCCGCCCACAAGATCTGTGGCAGCAACGTCAAGATGGCAATCAAGGCAGCCGCGCAGCGCATCGTCAGACCCTCCGGCCCTCACCCTGACCGGGCAATGGTTAACGCCGCGTTTACAACACCCGCGGCGGAACCGCGCTTTTTGGGTTACGCGAGGTCCAAGGGTGCAATATGCTGCAATGCAGCAAAGCGCGGAGGGCGATTCGCTGGGACAAGTCATCACCATTGCACAACAAAAGGGCGGCGCGGGTAAGACGACGCTGGCCGTCAATCTTGCCGTGGGCTTTGCGCGGCAGGGCAAATCCGTGGGCCTGATGGACATCGATCCGCAAGGCAGCGCGGGGCGCTGGTTCATGACCCGGCTGGAAACGATGGCCGATCCGGGGCTGGAGTTTTCCACCGCATCCGCCTGGGGCGTGCCCTATGAATGCCGCAAGCTGGCCGAACGCTGCGATATCGTGATCATCGATACCCCGCCCAAAGCCGACAGCGATCTGCGCCCGGCCCTGCGCGCCGCTGACCTGGTGCTGGTGCCGGTGGCCACGTCGCACCTGGATCTCTGGGCGGTCGAAGCGGTGCTGCAACTTGCCGAACGCGAGGGCAAGAGCACGCTGATGGTGATGACGCGGGCGCGCGCGGGCACCCGTCTGGCGGCCGACGTGGCGGCCAAGCTTGCCGAAATGCAGGCCGATGTGGCCCGCGCCCCGATGGCGAACCGCATCGTCTATGCCGAAACCCTGGGCCAGGGGAAGGCGGCCATCGAAACCGCCCGCAATCCCGCGCATGACGAGGTTGCGGCGCTGGTGGCGGAAATCGATTTGGCGCTGCGCGGGGTGTGATAGGCTGAACCCGGGCCGATCAAGCCGTTTCCGGCCCGCGCACCCAAGGAGACCGCCATGCCCCGCATATCAACCGAAGCCGATCTTCAGACCGTCATCACCACCTTCGAGATGACGCCCGGCACCTGTCAGGATCTGTTGGACGCGCTGACCGAAGCCTATACCGATTTCATCAGCAAGCAGCCGGGTTTTGTGGCCGCCGGGCTGCATGTCAACGATGCCCAGACGCGCATTGCGAACTATTCTCAATGGCGGCGGCGCGAGGATTTTCAGGCGATGCTGCGCAGCGACGAGATGCGCCGCCGCAACCGCGCGATCCACGAATTGTGCCGCAGTTTCGAGCCTGTGATGTACGATGTGGCCGCCAGTTTCGACTGAACGTTGAAGCCACGCGGGTGGCGCTCCATATGTCATGCAGGATGACAGGAGAACGCCATGCAATGCCCGATTGACGGAACCCAGCTTGTGATGACCGAACGCAGCGGGGTCGAGATCGACTACTGTCCGCAGTGCCGCGGGGTCTGGCTCGACCGGGGCGAACTGGACAAGATCATAGATCGCAGCGCCGCCGCCGCCCCGGCCCCCGCGTCATGGGACGACCGGCCCGAAACCTCCGAGCACCGCCCGCGCCGCAAGAAGGGCGCCGCCAGCCTTCTGGGCGAAATCTTTGACTTCTGAACCGCCTCTGGCCACCGAAAACGTGCAGTCGTATCCGCGGCCTCCGGCGCTTGAACCGGTGCCGCAGACGCTGCGCATCGAACTGAACGGTGTCGTCGTGGCCGAAACAACCGGCGCGCTGCGGGTTCTCGAAACGCACCACGCGCCCAGCTATTACATCCCGCCCGGGGATGTGCGCGCGACGCTGACGCCGGCGCGCGGCGCCAGTTACTGCGAGTGGAAGGGGGCGGCGTCGTATTGGGATGTCGGCACCGGCACCGATGTCGCGCCATCGGCGGCGTGGAGCTATGCGCGTCCGACCTCTGGTTTCGCGGCGCTTGCGGGCTATCTGGCATTTTACCCGGCCCTGATGACGGCCTGTTGGGTCGGCACGGAACGTGTCACACCTCAGCCGGGTGATTTTTACGGCGGTTGGGTCACATCGAACCTGACCGGGAAAATCAAGGGCGCCGCCGGCACGCGACACTGGTGACTTCCGGGCGAGGTCCGGGCCGCCGAAAAACGGAGCGCAGGACACCGATGGCGGCCATGCCCGATCTTATGCTGGACCAGCGCGCGGGGCTTCCCGATGCACTGCGCGTTCTGGCAGAAACCTATCCGCGTGACACTTGGCAAGGCCATGGCAACTTTGGACAGATGGTGCAGTTCTGGATGGAACGGCACATGATGTTTCGCCAGCTGATTGATCTGCTGGTGCAGGACGCCCGGTCGGCGCTGGACGGACAGCTGAGCGCGGACCGTCACGCGCCGCGTCTGGCGCGGTTCGGCGGCACCTTCCTGAATGAACTTCACGCGCATCATTCGATCGAGGATCATCACTATTTTCCGCGGCTCATGCAGCTTGACCCAAGGATCGCGCGCGGTTTCGATCTGCTCGAGGCAGATCACCACGCCATTGACCCGATGTTGCACGATCTGGCTGGCGCGGCCAACGCGGTGTTGCAGGGCGGCCCGCCTGATGGGCTGCATCACGCGCTGGAACGGTTTTCGGGCCTTCTGGACCGGCACCTGACCGATGAGGAAGATCTGGTGGTCCCGGTGATCCTGCACAGCGGTTTTGACGGCTGAGGCTTGCGCTGGGCCCTCGGATGATGGCACATCAGCCGCTCCAGACCCCCGAAAGAGGTATTTCATGCCCGATTCCGGCCAACCTACATCGACAGAAATCCGCAACTTGACCGCCGAGGTGGCGCGCCTGAACAGCCACCGGTTCCTGAAGGTCTATGCATCGGTGCCGCGCATGTTGTTCTTCAACTTCGCGCGCGGGCTGGTGTTCGGGCTGGGCACCGTGATGGGGGCGTCGGTTTTGCTGTCGGGGGTGATCTGGTCGCTGAGCCAGATCGATTTCATTCCTGTCATCGGCGATTGGGCTGGCGATATCGTGCGCCAGATGGAGGCCGAGCGCGACAAGGAGTAGGCGTCAGGGGGCTATCGTGATGTCGCCCAGAACCTCGACACCATCGCCGGTGCGCCGGATCACAAGGATCTGGCCCGACCGGGTGCCGCGCCCGGTCAGGGCCGAGATGTTCACCTGATGCGTCACCAGCATGATGCGGCCGGGTGTTGCGTCGATCAGGGCCAGCGTGTCTCGCGTCTGGACGTCGCGGGTGGAAAAATCGCCGAAAAACGAATTCAGCGCCGGCGCGGCGCGCACGGCGCCGATGTCCAGCAGACGGGCGGTGTCGCGGCAGCGGCACCATTGCGATGTCAGAACTGCGTCAAAAGCTATGTCACGTTCGCGCAACGCGTCTCCGATGGCACGGGCCTGCGCGCGGCCGCGATCGTCCAGATTGCGCTGGGTCGCGCAATCGTCAACGTCAAATCGGGCCGGATCGCCGGTGCCGGGTGCCAGTGCGTGGCGCATTATGGCTATTGCACCCGGTTGCCGCAGGGCATCCCAGCCGTCGGCCAGCGCCTGTCCGGCGAAAAGCAGGCCGATTGTCAGAAGAAAGATTTTTGTCATGGTTATGTTTTAGCGTGGCCCGTCAGGCCTTCGAATGACACGGGGCAAAAAACGGGTCCGGGCAGATAAAATCGCGTTATCGAACGTGACACAATCCTGAGAATGCAACTTTGGATTGCATTATTGCCTAAGTCGCGGGCAGTTTTGAAACAATTCTGTTTACTTGTTATCAAAACATATCAATGTTTGGTTGTGACCGAGGGTCACGACCGTGAATGGCAACGTAGCCAAAGTTGCGAAACGCAGCTTTTTTAATTGCTTTTTGCTGTTCAGTCCTTTTCAGGAGGTGTGCCAGATGGACGCCAGCCCAAACCTTGTGCTTCTCAATGGCGAACTCGTTGAATTTTCAGAGCACCTTGAAACAACAGCCAAAACCGTCGATGACGTGCGTGACATCATCAGCGATGTGCGCAACATCCTGGAAATCCCGAAAGACATCCGCAAGGCATCGAAGCAACTGAAGAAAACCGCCGACTCCGGCGGCGCCATCGCCAAGGTTCTGTCCAAGGTCGGCTTTCTGAAACCCATCGCGCGGCCCTTCGAGAAAACGATGTACGAGGTGTCAGACACCTTCAAGGCCATCGACAAGAAGGCGGCCGAGCTTGAGATCAAGTTCAAGCCCTACATCGCCAAGATGAAGACGGCTGAAAAGAAGCTGAAAAAGACCAAGAAACAGCTTGAGGACCGCGCCGAGGATACCGAGGAGCTTGCCGATCACGTCGAACAGGTGAACACGCGCCTGAACATCGTCAAGGCTGTCGCCGACAACCCCAACATCCCCTTGCCCGCCGCGCTCGAGGCGCGGCTGTCCGATATTTTCAACATCGTGAACGGCACCGCCAATGTCGCCAATCGCGGCCTGATCCCGCTGAACGATACGATGGAAGCGGTCGAGGAAAAGGTGCAGGAACTGCGCGACCTGCTTTCGATTCCCGAATTCCAGGGCCTTCTCGACTTTGTAAACCTGTTGAAATCCATTCAGGATTCCATATCCGATCTGGCCGATCCGCTCGAGTCGGTCTATGACGCCGCGGGCCCCGTCATCGATGCGCTTGGTTCGATCTTCGGCTTCATCCTCGCCCCGCTCGAGGCGATCCTCGACGCGGTTCTCGAAGCGACGGGTATCGAGGATCTGCTGAAAGAGGCATCGGCCTTCATTCTGGATCTGCTGCCCGATATCGGCGTGCTGCAAAGCATTGCCGACGCGTTGGAAGCGGCGCTGGATGTCCAGTTCGATACGCTGTTCAATCTGGGCATCAACAACCCGCTCGACGGGCTTCTGGCCCAGCTCGATCCGCTGCAATTCCTGACCGCGCCGGGCCTTGGGCTGGGTGATCCGACCAGCGGCGACGACGTGATCCTGGGGCAGTTCGGCAGCCTGGTGGGCGATACGGTCGCCGCGTCGGATGGCGACGATATCATCATCGGCAGCCGGTTCGACGATGTGCTGAACGGCGGCTCGGGTTCCGACCTGTTCATCGCCACGGAAGGCAACGACACCATCAACGGCGGCGAAAGCGGGAACGACCGCGACGTTGTGGTGTTTTCGGGCCATTCCGACGATTATGCGATCCGGTCGGAAATCGGCGATGATGGCCGCAGCACCGGCCGCTGGACCGTCAGCGACTACACCTTCGGTTCGGCCACGCCCGACGGTTACAACACACTGATCGACATCGAAGACATCGTCTTCACCGATCGCACCTTCGCGATCGGGGATATCGACAACCTGGTGCGCACCCGCAGCCTTGACGGCAGCTTTGGCGACGTGCCCGGTTCGCCCAACGATGTGTTCCCGCCGAACGTGAACTACAACCCCGCGACCGGCGTGACATTCCCCAACGATGGCTTCTACGGCTACTACGTCAGCACCACATATTCGACCGTGCGCGAGGTTGGCGGCCCGAACGAGACCATCACCAACATCGCCGACAAGGACGATCCCACCAAGTTCCCGCTGAACCCCAAGAGCGGCCCGCTGCAATACACCGTCGCGGGTGTCGATCTGGTTCTGACCGGCTTCGGCTATGACCGGATCTTTGCCGGCGCCGGCAACGACCAGATCGAAGCGACGGCGAACGGCCCGGTGTCGGTGGCGCTTGGGTATCCGGGCGACGAACTGTGGGGCGAGGAAGACAACGACCTGTTCCTGATCGGCGCGGGCGAAGGCATCTACGACATCGTGCGCGGCGGAACCGGCACCGATTCCGTGGTGTATCAGGCTGTCGATACGCCCAGCCCGACGGGATCGACCGGCATCTCGATCTTCATGGCCAGCGCAAACCTGCAATACAACCTTTTCCGGCCAACCGAGTTTCCCATTGACATCGATTTTCTGGGCCGCGCCCAGAGCGATCCCGCTCTGCCGCGCCTGGGTGTGATCCGGGGTGTTGAAAACCTGAACCTCACGCAGTTCGACGATCATGTCTGGGGTTCGGAAGATTCGAACATCCTGCTGGGCGGCGCCGGCAACGACCAGATCCGGGGGCTCGGCGGCGACGACATCATTCGCGGCGGGGAAGGCAACGACACGCTGATCGGCGACCGCGGCGACGATTTGCTGGACGGCGGCACCGGCAGCACCGAATTCGTCGGCGGCCACGGCAGCGACACGATGCGCGCAGACGCCAGCCCCGCCGCGTTCAATACCGTCATCTATGGCATGTCGGACAACCTGACCGGCTCCTTCTACAACACCGGCTTCGTGGAATTCGCCGATCGCGGCTATCAGGATCTCGATCTGCCGAATTCGATCGCGGTCTATTCCAGCGCCGAGCGCGGCAAGAACTGGGTTTCGAAGTATGACGCCAACGGCGACCTTCTGGGTCAGGACCAGATTTACAACATAGATGTCATCGTCGGCAGCACCGGCAACGACAACATCACCGGTGCGCTCGGCATCAACCAGCTTCTGCACGGCCACGACGGCGACGATTTCATCGCCGCGGGCGATGGCACCAGCATCGACGACGAAGACAACGAGGCCGAAAGCACCGGCGCGCGGGTCCGCGGCGGCTTTGGCGACGACACCCTGATGCCGTCCTTCGGCAGCGACAACATCCAGGGCGACGAAGGCAGCGACAGCGTGATCATCGGGGCCGACCAGAGCGTCGACGGCGATTACTACAACGGCGACAATTCGCTGAACGCCCGCACAGAGGGTATCGATACGCTGGACCTGTCGGGCACCATCTATTCGTGGCGGCTGTATCTGCGCGACGGATCGGGTGCGGGCGATATCTATGGCAAGTTCCCGCTTTCGATCGCGGATGCCGAGGATCACAAGTATATCCAGCCAACAGCCGGCGTCGATGGCATCGTGCCCGTCAACAGAAACGATCAGCAGCCGGGCGACCGCGAAGGCGTGAACTTCGAACTGCGCGTGCCCGATGCCAACACGCCCAATCCGGGCGGCCGCGCCAGCGTCGAATCGTTTGAAATCTTCAAGATGTCCGAACAACGCGACATTGTGGCGGTGGGTTCGCACGAGAACGCAATCACCGTCTATGGCTATGGCGGCGATGACGTTCTGTACAGCGCGCAAACCTTCTCGGACAGCCTGTTCGGTGGCGAAGGCGACGACGTGCTGGGCACCTACAACCAGAGCATCGGCACCGAAAGCTATGCCAGCCGCTTCAACGTGAACACGCGCATCCTTCTGGATGGCGCCGATGGCAACGACACCTTCGTCGGCGGCGATGCACAGGAAACCTTCGTCGGCGGCTTCGGCATCGACGAACTGACCTACGAAGCCGGCCGCGGCGGCGTGACCGTCGATCTGGAAACCGGGCGTGGATCGGGCGGCTATGCCGAAGGCGACCGGTTCACTTCGATGGAAAACCTGATCGGATCGGTCGATGACGATATCCTGACCGGCGACAGCGGCACCAACATCATCGAAGGCTGGACCGGCAACGACACCATATCGGGCAACTTCGGCGACGATCTTCTGTATGGCAACGCCGGCGACGACGTGATTTCGGGCGGCGATGGCAACGACCAGCTGCACGGTGGCCTCGGCGCGGACACGCTGGATGGCGGCACCGGAATCGACACGGCGATCTACAGCGAGCTTCAGAACCACCCCAAGGACAACGAAGACCGCCTGATCGGGCCGCCCACGGGCGTCGAGGTGGATCTTCTGGCACGCACCGGCGCCGGAGATACGCTGTGGAACATCGAAAACGTCACCGGCAGCCTTGGGTCGGACACGATAACCGGCGACAATGACGATAACCTGCTGGCTGGCGAAGATGGCGACGATATCCTCGATGGGGGCGCGGGCGCCGACATCCTGGAAGGTGGCGATGGCAATGATACGCTGCGCGGCGGCACCGGCGACGACTGGTTCAACGGCGGCGCGGGCATCAACGAAATCGACGGCGGCGCCGGCTTCGACGTGCTGGACTACGGCAGCCTGATCTTCAGCGTCAACATCGAGATGGCCGGTGTCGGCAGCCGGGCGGGCAACCCTCTGGGTCTGGCGACCAAACAGGTGGCGCAGCCCCGCGTGGTCTGGTCCGACAGCCTGCCGGAAGACTTCGACATCCAGGCCGCCGACCAGGCCGACGTGTTGGTGGGCACCGACGAAATCCGCTATACCCGCGGCCTGATCAGCGACCGCGGAACCGACGATCCCAGCGACGATCTCTATGAAGAACAGGCCGCCGAGATCACGCCCGAGCGGATCCTGCGGCTTAACCCCACATTCGCGCGCCATCCCGACGATCTGTTGCCGGTGCGGTTCCTGAACGAGGACGATCTGCTGGACAGCCAGCAGATCACCGTTCTGACACGGTATGAAACCGCCACCGACAGCTTCACGGGCATCGACAAGATCTCGGGCGGCGCCGGTGACGACAGCATTCGCGGCAACGACGAGAACACCGAATTTCACGGTGGGGCCGGCGCCGATACGATCGACGGCGGCGGTGGCAACGACACCGTGTCCTATGCCGGTTCGGAAGCGGCGGTTCAGATCAACCTGGCGACATTCACCGCCACGGGCGGCGATGCGGCGGGCGATCTGCTGAGCGCCGTCGAAAACCTGACCGGATCGCACTACGGCGACGAACTGCGCGGCAATGCCTTGGGCAACGAACTGCTGGGCGGCGGCGGCAGCGACAGCCTATATGGCGGCGCGGGCGAGGACACCGCCGTTTACACCTTTGCCTCGGACGCGGCGATCGTTTCATTTGCCGATGGCGGCATGTACCTGACGCGGCTGATCGACGGTCAGCCCGGCGACCGCGATTTCATCGCCTCGGATGTGGAAGCGTTCCGGTTTACCGATGGCACCTTCACGCTGGCTGAAATGCAGGCGCGGGTGGTGCAGGGCGATGCCGGCGACAACGCCCTGATCGGCACGGAACTGTCGGAAATCATTCCCGGTTTCGCCGGCAGCGACCGGATCGAGGCGCGCGGCGGCAACGACACGCTGCGCGGCGGTTCGGAAAACGATACGCTGCTGGGCGAAGATGGCGATGACGTACTGGATGGCGGCATCGGCGCCGACAGCATGTCGGGGGGCGACGGCGACGATACCTACCGTGTCGACAATGCCGGCGATCTGGTCTTTGAAACCGGCAGCGGCGGAACCGACACGGTCGAATCCTCGATTTCGCGCAACCTTTCGGCCAATATCGAAAACCTGGTGCTGACGGGCACCGGCAATATCGACGGCACCGGCAACGGCCTTGGCAACAGCATGACGGGCAACGCCGGAAACAATGCGCTGAACGGCGGCAGTGGCGTCGACACGGCGCTGATGACCGGCACGCTGGCGGCCGCCAGTCTGGATTTCACCCGCATCGACTATTTCACCGTCACCACGGCGGCGGGCGGCACCGACCGTCTGAGCGATATCGAATTCATCCGTTTTGACGACGGGCTTTTCTCGGTCGCGGACCTTCGGCAGGGCGTTGCGGCCGACGATGGCATCCGTCTGAACGCGACCGGCCGTTTTGAAAACGGCTTTGCCATCGACATCTCGCGCGAAGGCGGCGGCGCTCAGTTTCTCAACATCGGGCCGGCGTCCGAGGGTTCGGATTATCGCAACCGTCTGCACTTCACGACCGAGTTCGAGGATCAGGGCGGTCGGGCCTATTACAATGGCCAGAACTTCAACCGCCCCCGCGAAGCACAGCCCGACAATGCGCGGGTCAATGGCATCAGCGTGGATTTCGAAGGCGGCAACACGCCTGATGTGTCGATCGACGGTCTGGACCTGGCGGCCAACGATATCATCCCCGCCGATTGGGCGTTCTTTGAAACCAACGTGTTCCAGGGCAGCGACCGGATGGTCGGATCGTATTTCGCCGATCATCTGCTGGGCTATGCCGGCAACGACACGATCTTCGGCGGCTTGGGAGACAAGGAAAAATACAACGTCGACGATCTGCCCCATCCCAGCCCTCGGCCAACGCCATTCCGCAATGCCGGTGAGGCAACGACCGATCCGGGCCTTTGGGTAGACGATGGTGCCGACACGCTGGACGGCGATGCCGGCGACGATCTGATCGATGGCGGCACCGGCGGCGATCTGCTGCTGGGCGGCGCGGGCGCTGATGAAATCTGGGGCGGCGGCGACGCCGGCAACGACACGCTGGACGGTGGCAGCGGCAACGACACGCTGCATGGCGGGGCCGGCGAAGACGTGGCGGTGTTCGCCAACTTCCGGTCCACCGATGTCAGCGTGGCGCGGGGCAGCGACAATGCCTTGCTGATTTCCACCGCCGAGGGTGTGGACCATGTCGACGCCGATATCGAATTGTTCCGCTTCGTGGATGGAACTTTTGCGCGGGCCCATGTCGAAGGGCTGATCCGGCAGGGCACCGACGCGGCCGAAACGCTGGAAGGCACCGCCAACAACGACACGCTCGAGGCGCTGGGCGGCGACGATCGTCTGGACGGGCGCGCGGGGGCCGACAGTCTGGATGCCGGCACCGGCAACGACACGCTGATCGGCGGCGCGGGCAATGACACGCTGAACGGCGGTCTGGGCGAAGATGCCTTCTCGGGTGGCGGCGACGATGACTTCTACATCGTCGACAGCTCTACCGAAGTGGTCTCGGAAGGCCCGAATTCGGGCCAGGATCATGTGCAGACGACCGTCAGCTTCGTGCTGCCGTCGCATGTGGAAGAAATGTCGATGCCGGGCACCGGCAACATCAACGGCACCGGCAACGCGCTCGACAACGTGCTGGGCGGCAGCCAGGGCAACAACCTGCTGCAAGGTCTGGATGGCAATGACACGATCCTGGGCGCACCCGGCGCCGACACGCTGGAAGGCGGTGCGGGCGACGACAGCCTGCTGGGCGGCGGCGGTGTCGACCAGCTTTCGGGCGGCGATGGCGATGACCACCTCGATGGCGGGCTGAACGGCGACCAGATGGCCGGCGGCGCGGGCGACGATACATATCGTGTCGATGCGGCCGACGATGTGGTGACCGAGGCGGAAAACGGCGGCCACGATCATGTCATGTCGACGATCTCGCGCGTGCTTTCGGCCAATGTCGAGGATCTGACCCTGCTGGGCGGCACCGATGCAACCGGCAACGCTCTCGACAACGTTCTGACCGGCAACGCCGCGGCGAACCGTCTGGTCGGGCTGGAAGGCGACGACAAGTTCTTCGGCGGCGACGGGGACGACACCGTGCGCATCGAAACCACGGTCGATCGGGTCGCAGTCGCCGAAACCGCGACGGGTATCTACATCGCGTCGACACAGGGCGTCGATTTTGTGTCGTATGATGTTGAATACATCGAGTTTCAGGAACGGCTCTTCACACCCGAAGGGGCCAAATCCCTGCTGGCGCAACTGGCCGGCACCGAAGGCGACGACGTGCTGATCGGGACGCCTCTGGCCGATCGATTTCTTTCCGGGGCCGGCAATGACCGGATCGAAGGCCGCGCGGGCGACGATTCGCTGGAAGGCGAGGCCGGCAACGATACGCTGGCCGGTGAAGAGGGCAATGATGTTCTGCTGGGCGGCACCGGCGACGACGACCTGAGCGGCGGCGCGGGCGCCGACCTGGTGGTTGGCGGCGACGGCAACGACACCATGCAGGGCGGCGTGGGCGATGACACGCTGGATGGCAAGGACGGTGCCGATGCGGCGGCGGGCAACGCGGGCGACGACCTCTATATCGTCGACGACGCCGCCGACACGGTGACCGAGATCGCCGGGGAAGGGAACGACTCGGTTCATTCCAGCGTGTCCTACACCCTTTCCGACAACGTCGAGAACCTGTTGCTGACCGGCACCGGCAATGCCGATGGCACCGGCAACGCCGGCGACAACAGGCTTGCCGGCAACGCCTTCGACAACCGGCTGACCGGTGGCGCCGGCAACGACACGGCGACGGGCGGTGCGGGCGAAGATACCTTCGTCTTCGGGCTCAGCCGGACTGCCGTGCGCGTCGTCGAGGTGTCGCAGCAGGGCGTGACGGTTCAGTCGGCCGAGGGCCAGGATTTCCTTTCGGCGGATATCGAGAACTTCGCCTTTACCGATGGCACGATCACCTACGACGAACTGACCGAACTGGGCCAGCGCACGGCCTATGTGTTCTATCTGGATGGCGCGCAGGTCGAAACGCCTGTCAGCACCGATGCAACCGGCGTGGGCTATGGCGTCTATGATCCGATCAACGACGTGTTCACCTATTCCTTGCGGGTGAACGGGCTGGATTGGGGCAATCTGCTAGATGGGGGCGTGCCGCGGACCGCGGCCAACGCCAATGACGATGTCACCACCGCGCATATCCATGTGGGCGGCACCGGCAACAGCGGCGGCGTGGCCTTCGGCCTGATCGAAGATGCCCAGAGATCGGATATCCTGAACGCCGACGGCACTCGCACGATTTCGGGCGCCTGGGACAACACCGATGGCAACCCGATCGCATCGTTCGGGCGGGCGCTGGGCGGGACCGCGCCGGGCTCCGAGATCGGCCTGTACTTCAACGTCCACACCATCGCCAACGGCGGCGGCGAGATCCGCGGGCAACTGCTTTCGATCGCCGATGACACCGCCAACCTGATTGCCGGGCGCGCCAACGTCGATGACGTTCTGACCGGGCTGGAAGGCGCGGATACGATCCTGGGCGACAGCGGCAACGACCTGCTGATCGGGAACGAGGGCGCCGACAGCCTGTCCGGCGGCGATGGCAACGACACCCTTTCCGGCGGCGACGGCAACGACGATCTGCAGGGCGATGCGGGCAACGATGCGCTGGACGGCGGCGCGGGCATCGACACGATGACCGGCGGCGCCGGCAACGATGCCTACTATGCCGATGGATCGGACATCATCGTGGAAGCGCCGGGCGGCGGCATCGACACGGTCTATGTCACGCTGGGGGTTTCCTCGTACCGCATCGCCGAGAACGTCGAGAACCTGACCGTTCAGGTGGCGCCGGGCTTTGCCGAAATCACCGACAACGCGCTGGACAACGTGATCGACGGCGGCGCCGACCGTTCGCCGCCCAACTCGGTGTTCATCTTCGCCTCGAATGGCGGCAACGATGCCATTTCAAACGGGCACTTCATCTTTGCCGGCGATGGCGCAGATACACTGACCGGGCTGGACCAGAACGGCGTGCAGCTGCACGGCGAAGACGGTGCGGATGTGATGAACGGCGGGGCGGGCGACGAATGGCTGTTCGGCGGTCGCGGTGAAGACACCATCGACGGCGGCGCCGGCAACGACCTGATCTGGGGCAGCGATTCGAACATCTCCGTTCTCGAGGATGCCGGCAACGACAGCCTCGCGGGCGGCGACGGCAACGATACGATCTATGGCGGCAAGGCGGACACCGAAGAAACCTTCGATCCCACGGTCCTTGACGGCGACGATACGATCGATGGCGGCGCCGGCGACGACATGCTGGTCGCGGGCACCGGCAATGATGTGCTGGACGGCGGCGAAGGCACCGACACGATGATCGGTGGCGCCGGCAACGATGTGATCCGCGGCGGTGGCGGTACGGCGGATGTCGCCGTGTTCAATGTGGCCAGCATCGAAATCGAAGTGGCCGCGCGCGGCGAATCGTTGATCATCACCTCGGCCGATGGCGTCGATGAAGTGCACAATTCGGTCGAAAGGCTGCAATTCCGCGACGGTTCGCTGACCTTTGCGCAGGTGCAGGCCTTTGTGCCCGTCACCGGCGATACACGCGGCGGAACCGCCGGGGGCGACGTGCTGATCGGAACGCCCAACGCCGATACGCTGAACGGTCTGGGCGGCGACGATTCGATCGACGGCCGGGCGGGTGCGGATATCCTGATCGGCGGTCCGGGCAACGATGAACTGAACGGCAATACCGGGCGCGACACGGCGGTGTTCGAATCTCCGGCCGATCACAAGATCGACCTGAGAATCGCCAACACCCCGCAGGACACCGGCGAGGGCCTGGACGTACTCGTCAACATCGAGAACCTGTCCACTGCGGACGGCAACGACCGGCTTTATGGCGACAGCAACGCGAACGTGCTGTCTTCGGGTGCCGGCGACGACCGGCTTTATGGCGACGGCGTCAAGCTGACCGAGGTTCTCGACGATGCGGCCCGCGCGTTCCGCCTGTATCAGGCGACGCTGGGCCGCGAGCCCGACGCGGCGGGCCACCTGGAATGGACGACGCGCCTGTCCGAAGGCACGTTCACCTCCGCGCAGGCGGCGGGCGGATTCGTGGGCAGTCAGGAGTTCCAGAACGTCTATGGTGCGCTGGACGACAGTGGGTTTGTGATCCAGCTCTACCGCAACGTTCTCGAACGCGAACCTTCGGAAGGCGAGGTCAATGCCTGGCTGAACCTGCTGAACACCGGTCTGGTCCGCGCCGATGTGGTTCTGGGCTTTGTCGACAGTCCCGAATTCGTCCGCAGCACCACCGCCGAGGCCAATGCATTTGCCGCCGCGCATACCGATATGAACTGGGTGGACGATATCTTCCGGGTGTATCAGGCCACGCTGGACCGGGCGCCCGATCTGGCCGGTCTGAAAGGGTGGATCGCACTGTTGGG
Source organism: Paracoccaceae bacterium (assembly GCA_024742705.1). Lineage (GTDB taxonomy): Bacteria > Pseudomonadota > Alphaproteobacteria > Rhodobacterales > Rhodobacteraceae > JANSXZ01. The sequence continues at coordinate 274,048 of JANSXZ010000001.1, forward strand.
CAGCGGTGCGGCTTTCGAGGACGCGGTAAACGGCTTTGTCGGCAGCCCCGAGTTCCAGATCACCTACGGCGCCCTGGACAACACCGGCTTTGTCGAGCTTTTGTACACCAACGTCCTGGGCCGCGACGCCGATGCCGGCGGTCTTGCGGGATGGCTGGACGTGCTGACCACGGGCGGCACGCGGGCGCAGGTGGTCGAAGGTTTCTCGCAGAGCCCCGAGTTCGTGGCTTCGACGGCCCAGCCGCTGCTGAACTGGGTGCGCACCATCGGCCAGGACGACACGCTGATCGCGGGATCGGGCACCAACACGCTGATGGGCGGCGCGCTCAGCGATACCTTCGTGTTCGACGCGGCGCAGCCGGGCACCAACACGGTGCTGGACTTCGAGGCATGGGACAAGCTGGAGTTCCGCGGCTTTGGCTACGATGCGGATGCGCAGGTGCTTGCCAATCTCAGCCGGTCGGGCGCCGATACGGTGTTCTCGGATCAGGGTGTCACCGTTACCTTCCAGGGCGTCGATCCGGCGCTGTTCAACGATGAAATGATCCTGTGACCCGCTTTATCAGGCGGCCGGAAAGGCCGCCTGAAACCGGGCGCGAAGCGCGTCGATGTCGCGGGTGCCGCGGGGTTCGCTGATGGCAAAGCTGCCGCGCAGGCGGCCGGGTGGGCCGGCCATCACCTCGATCCGGTCGGCCAGCGCCAGCGCCTCGTCCAGATCGTGCGTAACCATCAGCGCGGTCATCCCGCGCCCCGACCACAGGCGGATCAGCAGATCGCGCAGCCGCCCGGCCGTGGCCGCATCCAGCGACACGAAGGGTTCGTCCAGCACCAGAAGCCGCGGCGAAGTGGCAAAGGCCCGCGCCAGCGCGGCCCGCCGGGCCAGACCGCCGGACAGGGCCGCGGGGTAGAACCCGGTGTGCGCCTCGATACCCAGCGCGCGGTAGAGATCGGGCAGGGCCGCGTGGGCCGGCCCGTCGCCGGGCGCCAGCGCCAGTGCGACGTTTTCGGCGACCGTGCGCCAAGGCAGCAATCGCGGCTCCTGAAACATCGCGGCCACTGGCGCGGGCACCGCGGCCGCCTGGCCCTGGTAGCGCGTCTCGAGGCCCAGAACGATGCGCAGAAGCGATGTCTTGCCGCATCCCGACGGCCCGGTCAGGCAGACGAATTCGCCATCGGCCACATGCAGCGAAACCGCCTCCAGCGCCCGCAGCGGGCCGGTATCGGTGGCATAGGTCAGCGACTGGACATCAACGCGCAGCATCGCCGCCCCTCCAATGCGCGGCGCGCCTTTCCAGCGGTTGCAGCAGGCCCCATTCGATGGCCAGCATGACGGCGACGAAGGCCATCGTGTAGGCCAGGATCGCGGCCACGTCGAACAATTGAAAATAAAGGTGGATCTGAAAGCCGACGCCGTCGGGACGGCCCAGCAGTTCCACCACCAGAACGATCTTCCAGATCAGCGACAGCCCCGAACGCCCGGCGGCAGCCAGAAACGGCGCCAGCTGCGGCACGATCACATGGCGCAGCATGCGCCAGCGTGAAAACCGGAACACACGAGCCATTTCCGCATATTGCCGATCAAGGGCGCGGGCGCCTTCGCGCAGGGTGACGATCACATTCGGGATCTTGTTGGCGGCCACGGCGCAGACCGCGCTGACCTCGTTCAGGCCGAACCAGACATAGGCCAGCACGATCAGCACCAGCGCCGGAAGGTTCAGCCAGACCACGACCCAGGTATCGAAGAAGCGATTGAGGCGGGGCAACATTCCCAGCGCCACCCCGATGACCGATCCCAACGTCATGGCGATGGCAAAAGCCAGCGCGACACGGCGCAGCGTGGCGCCCAGGTGGCGCCCCATCTCGCCCGAGGCGGTCTCGGCGCGGGCAACCTGCCAGACCGTGGCGGGGCCGGGCAGGGTGCGCGGATCGGCCAGCTGGGCCGCTATCTGCCACAACGCCAGCAGGCTGAGCACCGACAGTGCGACCACCGCGAACCGCCCCGGCCCGTGTGGTATCTGGCCCCGGCCGCGCGCGGTCATTCGGGCAGCGGCCAGTCTTCTTCGCGCGGCAGCCAGCGATCCGAGCGGCCACCGGTCATGTCGTTCAGCTGATCGATGTATTCCTGGCGCGCGGCGCGTTCGCCGGCCAGGCAATCGGTGCCACGGACCCGCCACAACCGCGCCGGCGGCGTCAGGCCCGAAATCTCGAGGATCAGCTTGCGCCGGATCGCCGCGCCGAAATCGCGCCAGTCATGGACCGGCAGGGCAAAGGCGCCCCAGCCGCCGATCACGCAATCGCGGTAGTAGGCGTCGATGGCCACGCCGGTCTTGTCGGGGCCGGTTGTCATCACCGCAAGGCCGTTGATCGTGATCCCGCTTTCGGCGATGGCGCTGCGCACCGGCACCACCGGTGCACCGGCATTGTTGGCGCCGTCGCCCGACACGTCGATCACCATGCGATCGGCGGCAAAAGGGTTCTGATACAGCAATTCCGCCGCACGCAGCAGCGCCGACGAGATCGAAGTGCGCCCCGCGCGCCCGGCGATCCCGCCATCCAGGTCGTCGGCCAGCGCCGCCGCCGTCTCGGGGCCGTCGATCAGGCGCCAGGGTACCACCAGCTTCTGGTTGTCGGGGCCGGCCCACTCAAGGTAGGCGACGGCGACCGCGCCGCGATACCCGCCGGTGATCGCCGCGATCACCTCGGCGTCGCGGAAGGCCTCGGCATAGCCGTGTCTCTGAATGTCCTGTTCCGCCGGTCCGATGGAAAACGATATGTCCACCGCCAGCACCAGCGCCAGGTCAACCCGGGTCTGTGCCGTGGCCGCGGCGGGGATGCAAAGCGCCGCCACGATTGCCGCCATACACCGGATCATCGGCCGCCCCGCGCGCGGAACTGCCGGGCGGGATCGAACCCGGCCACCGCCAGCGCGAAGAAAATCGCGCCCGCCACCGCGACCACCGCAAGCGCCGTGGGGTTCCACGCGCCGTACCATGAAAAGCGGATCAACTCGACCGCGTGGGTGAAAGGGTTCAGCAGGCAAAGCGTGGCCAGGATATCGCTCGATTCGCGCATCTTCCAGATCGGGTAAAGCGCGGACGACAGGAAGAACATCGGGAAGATCACGAAGTTCATCACCCCCGCGAAATTCTCAAGTTGCCGGGTCGAGGCCGCCAGAACCATGCCCAGCGCCCCCAGCATCAGGCCGGTCAGCACCAGAACCGGCAGAACCGTCAGGATACCGGCGGGCGGGATATCGACACCGAAGGCCAGCGCAATGGCGACAAAGGCCAGAACCTGCACGCCCGACACCGCGACCCCGGCCAGCAGCTTGCACAAAAGAAGATACCAGCGCGGCAGCGGCGAGGTGAGCAGAACCCGCATCGATCCCATTTCCTGATCATAGACCATCGACAGCGACGATTGCATCCCGGCGAACAGCTGGATCATCCCGATCAGCCCGGGCACGATGTAAACCTCGTAGCTGATGTAGGTCTGGTAGGGCGGCACGATCGACAGGCCCAGCGCTGCGCGGAACCCGGCGGCAAAGACCACCAGCCAGATCAGCGGCCGCACCAGCGCCGAAAGAAACCGGCTGCGCTGATGGAAAAACCGCAAGACCTCGCGGCGCACGATTCCCCACAACGCGATCAGGGCGGCCGCGCGGGTCATGCGGGCACCCGCGTAAGCGCGTCGAAGGCCGCCGAAAGGCTGTCGGTCGCGGTTTGCGCCATCAGAGCCGCGGGCGGGCCATCGGCCACCAGACGGCCCTGGTGCAGCACCAGAACCCGGTCGTCGGGCCATATCTCGTCGATCAGATGCGTTGCCCAGAGCAGCGCGCCGGGCCGCGCATGCAGATCGGCCACCAGCGCCTTGCGGGTGGCGATATCGAGCCCCACGGTCGGCTCGTCCAGCAACAGGACCTGCGGGTCATGCAGGCCGGCGCGGGCGATCTCGACCCGTCGGCGGTGCCCGCCGTTCAGGCTGCGCAGTTTCTCGGCGCCGCGGTCTTGCAGGCCGAAGACCTGTTTCGCCGCGGCAATGCGGGGCGCCGCCCGGCGTGGCGACAGACCGTGCAGCGCGGCGGCATAGCCAAGGTTCTGATCAACGCTGAGATCCAGATCCAGCGTCTGCATCTGAAACACCACGCCCAGCGCCGCCAGTGCCGGGCCGGTGCCCGCAGGCGCCCCGGCCACCGAAACGCGCCCCTTGCGGGTGGCGAACAGCCCTGAAACCAACGCAAAGAGCGTGGTCTTGCCGGCGCCGTTCGGCCCCAGCAGGATCACCTTTTCATCGGCGTCGATGCGCAGCGAAACCGCATCGAGCACCGACCGGCCGCCATAGTCGAAAGACAGCGCGTCGATTTCCAGAACCGGCGGCATCTATTCGCCGCGCGGGATCCGGGCCGCGGGCAACACCGCGGCACCCCAGGGGAAACGGCCCACCTTCACGGTCTTTACAGCGCGTTGGGCGGCCACGTCGATGGCGGTGACGTCGCCCGAAAGGCCATTGGTGGAATAGATCATGCTCTGATCGGCGTTGAAGGCCAGATGCCACACCCGCCGGCCGGCCTGGATATAGCGCACCGGGCGCAGCGTTTCGCGATCTATCACCGCCACATGGTTGGCCGGGCCCAGCGCGACAAAGGCCCAGCGGTCGTCGTCGGTCAGCTTGATGCCCACGGGCTGAATGAGATCCGGCGAGACGCCGGGGATGTCGAACCCGATGGTATGGGTGGTCTCGCGGGTGGCGACATCCATCACCGCCACGGTTCCGCCGATTTCCGATGTCACCCACAGCGCGGTGTCGTCACGGGTGAACGCGGCATCGCGGGGCCGTTGATCGACCAGCGTATTGGCCACCAGCGCCTGCGCACTCGTGTCGATCCAGTGCACCATGTTGGTGGTTTCCGACGTGATCACCGCAAGCGCCCCGTCATGGCTGACGGCGACCCCCTCGGGTTCGACGCCGACATTGATTTCGGCCACCACCTCGCCCGATTGCACATCGACCACCGTGGCCAGCGCATCGTCTTCGTTGGCGACATACAGCCATTTGTTGTTGGGGTGCAGGGCGAATTGCTCGGGGTCGTCGCCGGATGGCAGGATCCGCACCAGGTTTTCGGTGGCGATGTCGTAGACCTCGACCTGATCGCTGTCCGACGCGGCCACGATGAGATGGCGATAGTCCTTGCTCAGCGTGATCGCGCGCGGCCGCAGCCCCACCTGGATCGACCGAACGACCTCCATGGTTTCGGCATCTATCACCGAAACCGTATGATCCTTTTCATTCGACACATAAATCCGGTCGGCCGCGGCGGGCAGGGTCATCGCCAGCAGGGCGCCGATCGCCAGCAACGATCTTTTGATTTGAGCGTTCATCATGGGGCTACTCCGGGTGGGTTGGGGCATTCGGATGCGGGGGCGTCAACGCCCAGCGTATCCAGTTCTGTCTGTGGGTGCAGGAAGCCGGCCAGCGGCGGCATCGCCACCACCGCCTCGGCATGAACCAGGGGTATGGGCTGACGCATCTGGCCGTTCCAGCCGCGGAAACTCTGCGGGCGGCCCTTGAACCCGGCCAGCGCGAAGGCATCGCCCAGCAGATAGGCGCGCACGCCCGCCGCAGAGCTGTCGCCGGTGCGCGTCACCGCTTCGCCCACCGCGCGCACGGCCAGCCAGGTGGCATAGTCGCCCGCGTCCATCGCGCGGCCGGTGTCTTCGGCAAACCGCGCATGCAGTTGCAGTGCGCCCCATTGTTCCAGAACCGGCGCAAAGCCGGTGCTGCGCAGCCCGGCGCTGCCCAGAACCGGGCGTGGCAACCAGGTGTTGAATTCGAGAAACTGGCCGAAGTCGCGGTCTTCGTCGGCCACCAGAACCGCGTCGTAGGCGCGCGCCTGGGTCAGCACGGGCACCTCTTGCGTGGCATTGCGGCGCAGATCCGCATCTTCCAGCCAGGCGCGTTCGTGATCTATGCGCAACCCGTAGCGCGCCGCGCCGTCGCGCAGGGCATCGGCCCAGACCGCATCCTGCGGCCGCGGCCCCTGCACCAGCATCAGGCGGTCCCAGCGGCGCAGCACCAGGAACTGCATCAGCGCATCCGCCAGCATCCGGCGCGATGGCGCGGTGTGCAGCAGGTTGACCGCGCAGTCGGCGCCGCGCAGCCGGTCGTCGATGGCGCCGGCATTCAGGAACAGATCGTCGTCGGCGCCGGGCAGGGCCAGGATCATGTCCACCGCATCGGCGGGCAGGTTCAGCACGACGATCCGGCCAGGCGCTGCCACCAGCGGCGCGGCCAGCGCGGCCAGGTCTTCTTCGGGCGCGGCGACATGGTCTGTCAGGACATAGTCGTGGCCCAGAAAGCCGCCGGTGGTGGCATTGTCGGCGATGCCCAGCCGCGCGCCTGCCAGGCCTTCGTTCCGGGGGCGCTCCATCAGCCGTGACAGCACCCGCTGCGGCGGCAGCGTCTGCGCCAGATAGTCGATCCGGACGCGCAGCGTTTCGGCCCACGCCGGCGTCCGGGCGATGGGCGCGGCCAGCAGCGTCAGCGCGGTCAGGGCGGTGGCGGTCAGCATCCGTGGTGTCATGGCGCGGTGTCTCCGGACTTTATCGGGTGGCAAGGAACAGACCATCGGGCAGGCGGTCGGCCTGACCGACCAGCGCGGCACCGCCGTATTGCGCCATCACCGCAAGCAAACGGTCGGCCGCCGCCAGATCAACGGGCGCATCCGCCGGGATGCCTGCGCGAAACCCCGCGCGCAAGGCGTCGAACGTGCCGGGATCGGGGGCCTTCATCATCGGGCGCAAACGCTCCCACGCGCTGTCGTCGCTGGCCAGAAGCGTTTTCGCATCGCGCGATGCCTCTGCCAGCGCGGCCACCAGCCGCGGGTTTTCACGCGCCAGCGCGCCGCTTACGACGTATCCCAGAAGCGGCGTCTGCGGGTCCAGACCCAGCGCGCGGGCCGCGGTTTCCACGGTGATGAGGCTGCGAAAGCCTTCGGCCTGCATCCGCGCCAGATAGTGCCAGAAACTGATCGTCGCGCCCGTATCGCCGCGCCGCGCGGCCTCGGATATCAGCGGCGGTGCGCCGAAAACCTGCGTGGTGCTGGCGGCCAGATCGAAATCCAGCGATTGCGCGGCATAGGCCCGCAGGATCAGCCAGCTCTTGTCGAGCGGCCCGCCGGCGATGCCGATGCGCGCGCCGGCGAGGTCGCGCAGATCGCGCGCATCGCTGCCGCCTGCCACCACAACGCCGCCAACCGCGCGCGAATAGGGCAGCACCACCAGATCCGTTCCCGCCGCGCGCATCCGCGCCGCCCAGATCCAGTCGGCCACGATGGCATCCAGTTCGCCGGCCAGAAACGCAACCCGCGCCGCCTGTTCGCCGGCAAAGCCGCGCACCTGCAGATCGAACCCGCGCGCGTGGTCGAAACCTTCGGCCCGGATGGTTTCAAGCTCCCAGTTGACGGTGCCGTACTTCAGGGTGCCCAGGGTCAGCGTCTGATCGGCGCGCAGCGCCTGGGCCGGCAGGCACAGCGCCAGAACGCCGATCAGTCGGCCAAGCCAGCGTGTCATGGAAAAACCTGTCATGGGAATCCTCGCTGTACCGGAAACGCGCGCGGTGGGGCAATTGCGGGGCGGCCGCGTGATCAGCGCAGGGCGATGATATCGCGCAGGCTGAGCCGGGGTTGCACCGCCGGCGGGCGTGGCGCCGCGTAATGCGCACCGGCCCGTGCCGCCATTGGCGCCAGCGCGTCCGACGCGGCCAGCGCCGCGATGCCGGCATCGACATGCGCCAGCAGGCCGGGTTTACCCCCGAGCATCGCCACCCCCAGGTTGAACCCAAGGGGATGCCGGTAGTCGTGCAGTTTCAACACGCTGACCAAGTTCTGGCGGCGGTGAAAATCATAGGCGCCGACGGTGACAAGCGCCGCGTCAAAGACGCCTTCCTCCATCTCCCACAGGAACTGCGGCCCGGGATTGCGGGTGTCGGCGTCGCGCACCATGCGGTCGGTGCCCTGCCGGATGGTGATCACACCCGGCAGCGTGCCCTGTTCGAGCCCCAGCTTCAGCCCCTCGAGATCGGCGACCGTTTCGATCGGGCCTATCTCGACGCCGTCGCGGTACACCAGCCCGATTTCCATGCGGGCATAGGGATCGGATACGGCGATGGGGCGCAAATCCACCTGATACCGCTGATCCATGTGCTCGGGCCGGTCTTCCCAGCGCGGCAGCGGGGCGCGGTCGCCCGGGGTCTGGCTGAGCGCCGGCTGATACAGGGCGAACCCCGGCGCGATGTCGCACAGATCGTGCGACAGAAGCGCCACGGTGTCCTTGACCGGGGTGGTTTCCTCTTCCTGTTCGCTTTCGAACCAGACCGGCACGAAATCCAGGCCCATCCCGGCGGCCAGCGCTTCGGCTATGTCGTGATCTATGCCGATGCCGCCGCGGCTGCGCTTGGCGGACATCACGCCGCCGTTGCGGGCGAGGCAGGCGTGCAGCGTGCCGTCCCGGATCAGCTCGGGCTGGGGTAAGGGGGCGTCTTTCGCCCCCTCCATCGCCGCGCTGTCTTCGGGCAGCGGCTCTTTTCCGGCGCGTGTCGCCACATAGTGCCACAGTGCCTCGACTTCCTCGGGCAGCAGGATGTCGCCCCATGCGGGCATGTCGCCCTTGCCGTTCAGAACCGCCGATTCAAAGCCTTCGCGATTGTCGCGCGGCCAGCGGCGCAGGTCATACGAGCTGGTGCCCGGATTGACCATGTTCAGCCCGTGGCAGTGCGAGCAGAACTGTTTGTATGTGGTTGCGCCGAAGGCAAGGATCTCGTCCGCCGTCTTGCCATCGGACAAGGCCGGCGATCCGAAGATCGCCAGCCCCATTGCCAATACGGGTATCAGCTTTTTCATCTTGCGCATTACTTTACCGCGAAGGTCCAGACGGACCCGCCGGTCGGCACCGCCGCCAGGCGTTCATCGCCCGAGAACAGCGAATAGACCGCACCGCCGCCGGCCAGCATGGTGATGTACTGCGTTCCGTCATGCTCCCATGTCACGGGCTGTCCCACCGTGCCGGTGCCTGCGAAATACTCCCACAGCTTCTCGCCGGTGTCGGCGTCGAACACTTCGAATTCGCCGGTCTGCGCGCCGGTGAAAACAATGCCGCCCGCCGTCGAAAGGATGCCTGCGTTGCGCGGAATGTCCGAAGGCTGCGACCACTTCACCGCGCCGGTCATCGGATCAATCGCGCGCAATTCGCCACGGTGCCCTTCGGGCCAGTCCCACGAGAATTCGGCGCCGAAGTAGAACACGCCGGGCCGGTACTGCGGCTCGACCGCCTTGTAGTTCATGCCGATGCGGAAGGTGTTGATGAACGCGGTCTGGCTGGCGCTGTCATAGGAGATCGGCGCCCAGTTCTTGCCGCCGAAAGCCGAAGGCCAATAGGTCACCTGCTCGCCGGCAACGGCCTTGGTGTAGATATCGGTGTGGTTCGGACGTCCGGTTTCCAGGTCGATGCTGGATGCCCATTCGACGCGGTCCACAAACGGGTTGGCCGCGATCAGTTTGCCGTCGGTGCGGTCGATCACATAGAAGAACCCGTTGCGGTTGGCCTGCATCAGAACCTTGCGGCCGTCGATCTCGGTCAGGACCAGTTCGTTGGTGGCGTCATAGTCGAACGGATCGTTGGGCGAGGTCTGGTAGTGCCACTTGATCCCGCCGGTCTTGGGATCCAGCGCCAGGATGGTATTGGTGTAGAGGTTGTCGCCCGGGCGCAGGCCGGCGTTCCACGAGGCCGCGTTGCCGGTGCCCCAATAGACGGTGTTCAGTTCCGGATCATACGTCCCGGTCAGCCAGGCCGGGCCGCCGCCGCGCTCCCAGGCGTCACCTTCGGGCCAGGTTTCCGAACCCGGCTCGCCGGGGGCCGGCACCGTATAGGTCCGCCACAGCCGTTCGCCGGTGGCCGGATCATAGCCTTCGATGTAGCCGCGGATGCCGTATTCGCCGCCTGAAATGCCAACGATCAGCACGCCGTCGGCGACCAAAGGCGTCACGGTCATCGAATAGCCGGACTTGAAGTCGATCGAGTTGGTACGCCATTTCTCTTCGCCGGTGGCGGCGTCGATGGCGATGACATGTGCGTCAAGCGTGGTGCGGAACAGCGTACCGTCGAGTATCGCGACACCGCGGTTGACGATGCCGCAGCAGGCGACGCGCGGGGTTTCCGCCGGATAATCCAGCATGGTCTTCCAGATCTGCCGCCCGGTCGCCGCATCGAGTGCGATGGTCGAGTTGTGTGTCGTCAGATACATCCGGCCGTCGTGGATGATCGGAAAGCTTTCCTGTCCGCGCCCGTCGGACAGCGAATAGGTCCAGACCGGCGAAAGATCTCCGACGTTTGCGGTGTTGATCTGGTCCAGTGCGCTGTGGCGGGTCTGATCGTAGCCCATGCCGTAAACCAGAACGTCGCCGGGCGTGCTCTGGTCTGCGCGCAGGTCCGCTTCGGATTGCGCCGATGCCGATGCCGCCAGCAGCAGGCCTGCCACGGTTGCGGCGATGAATGATGGTGATTTCATTTTGTTCCTCCCTATCGAAACGTAACGCGGTTCGAGCCGCGCTCAGGCCCGCACTGTCCGGCATCGCCGAATCTGTCCGGTCCGGTTGATGATGCCCGCCCCGCGGGGTGGCATCCTGTCCGGCGCACCTGGCACCGGGAAAATCCGCTTCAAACCTCCGTCTTGCTTGGGCGGGGCGCTCCTCTTCGCCCCGGCCTTTCGGAATGATGCGCGCCTGTGCGCGCACCGCATGATTGGCTCGGTTGCCGCCGCGCGTTTCCGGACAATGGCCCGGCCCGCTCTTGCGGGTGCGCGCGCGCCGGGCCATCGCCGGACGCGCCCGCACCGGGCCGCAAAGCCCACCGTGGTTTGGCGAGGGTTCACAATCAAGGAAAATCTGCGTCGGGGCGTGGCTTACTTTCTGAGCCGCAGAAACCGTTTGACACTGTCCCGCGTCCATTGTTCCATGAATGGACTGTCCGCGGGCCATATCGTTCGGCCCGCGTGGAGGAGACAGCCGGGCGGTGCGTCAGGAACGCCGCCGCCCCCGATACGACGCCTGTGTAACCGAGGAGGAAAACATGGCCTGGAAGAAACCGATCCTGCGCGAAGTCGCGTGCGGCATGGAAATCAACATGTATGCGCCGGCCGAGGACGAAGGCCGCGAATACGAGCGCGACCTGATCTGAGCGACCGGCGCGCGGCGGCACTGACATGAAGTTCATCGTTCTGGGCGCCGCGGCCGGCGGCGGGTTGCCGCAATGGAATTGTGGCTGCCCCAATTGCAACGACGCGCGGGCGGGGCGGATCGCGCCGCTCACGCAGTCTTCTTTGGCGGTGTCGCCCGATGGCGCCCAATGGGCGATCCTGAACGCGTCGCCCGACATCCGCCAACAGCTGGGCGCCACGCCCGCGCTGCATCCCGACGGGCTGCGCAGCATCGGGCTGCGGTCGGTGCTTCTGACCAATGGCGACATAGATCATGTCGCGGGCCTGCTTTCGCTGCGCGAGCGCACCGCGTTCGATCTGTTCGCGACGCGCGGTATCCTGGATATCCTGGCGCAGAACCGGATCTTCGAGGCGGTATCGCCCGAAGTGGTGCCGCGCCGGCCCGTGGCGCTGGGCGCGGGTTTCGATCTGCTGCCGGGGCTGCATGCCGAACTGGTGGCGGTGCCGGGCAAGGTGCCTCTCTATCTGGAGGGTGAAACCGTCGACACCGGCCAGATCGGCGAACAGACCGTCGGTGTCAGGCTCAGCGCGGGAGGCCGCAGCGCGTGGTACATTCCGGGCTGTGCCGAGGTGACGGATGCGGTGCTGGACATGCTGGCACCGGCTGACCTGGTGTTTTTTGATGGCACCGTGTGGCACGACGATGAAATGATACGCTCGGGCACCGGGCACAAGACCGGGCGGCGCATGGGCCATGTGCCGATTGCCGGGGCCGACGGATCGCTGTCGCGGATGGCCGGCCTGGCCGGGCGGCGGGTTTATGTGCATATCAACAACACCAACCCGATCCTGCAACCCGACAGCCCCGAACACGCGGCGGTTCTGGCGGCGGGGTGGCAGATCGCGGCAGACGGTCAGGAGTTTGCGATATGACCGCAACCGATCTGGAACAGCGGCTGCGCGCCATCGGGGCGGCGCGCTATCATGACAAGCATCCGTTTCACACACTGTTGCACGGTGGCGGCTGTTCGCCCGATCAGGTGCGGGCATGGGTGATCAACCGCTACTACTATCAATCGCGCATCCCGATGAAGGACGCGGCGTTCCTGTCGCGCTGCGACGATCCGGCGCTGCGCCGCCGGTGGCGCAGCCGGATCGAGGATCACGACGGCACCGACACTTCCGAAGGTGGGCTGGAACGCTGGCTGCGGCTGGCCGATGCCGTGGGGCTGGACCGCGCTTATGTGGCGTCGACGCGCGGGGTGCTGCCGGCCACGCGCTTCGCGGTGGATGCTTATGTGCGCTATGTGCGCGACATGCCGTTTCTGCAGGCCGTCGCCGCGTCGCTGACCGAACTCTTCGCCCCCGCCATCCATGCGAATCGCATCGCTGGCCTGTTCGAGCATTACGATTTCGCCGATCAACGGTCGATGTCGTATTTCCAGCATCGCCTGACCGAGGCGCCAAAGGACGTGGCCTTTGGCCTGGCATGGGTTCTGGCCAATGCCGACACCCCGGAAAAGGCCGACATGGCCTGCGATGCGCTGGTGTTCAAGACGGATGTGCTCTGGGCGCAACTGGACGCGCTGAGCGCCGCCTATGTCGATCCCGGTCGGATCCCGCCCGGCGCCTGGCAACCGGGCGAGGGTCTGGCCTGATGCAGATGCACGACCGGCCCTTCCTGCCGCGCGGCGTGCGGCTGCACCACGACCGGGTGCGCGGGGTGACATTCCTGTTGGCGCCCGAAAAGGCGGTGCCGCTGGACGATATCGGGCTTGCCATTCTGGAACTGGTCGACGGGAAACGCCGCCTGTCCGACATTTCGGCGCATCTGGCGCGGGTCTATGCGGCGCCCGAGGCGGATGTCGCGGGCGATGTGTCCGAGTTTCTCGATGGCCTGCGGGCGCTCATGTATCTGCGGGCCGCGCCATGACGCCCCAGCCGCCGATCGCCATGCTGGCCGAACTGACACACCGTTGCCCGCTGGCTTGCCCCTACTGTTCCAACCCGCTGAACCTGCTGACGCGCGATACCGAACTGTCCACCGAAACCTGGGCCGATGCGTTTCGTCAGGCGGCCGGGATGGGGGTCTTGCATCTGCATCTGTCGGGCGGCGAACCGGCGGCGCGCACCGATCTGGTGGCGCTGACCGAGGCCGCCGTTCAAGCCGGGCTATACACCAATCTGATCACTTCCGGCATCGGGCTGACGCCTGCGCGGCTGGATGCTCTCGAGGCGGTGGGGCTGGAGCACGTCCAACTGTCGCTGCAGGGGGTGCGTGCCGAAATCGCCGACCGGGTTGGCGGCTATCGCGGCGGGTTCGATCGCAAGATGGCGCTGGCGCGCGAGATCGCCGCGCGGGGCCTTCCGATGACGATCAACGCGGTGATGCACCGCCACAATCTCGACGATCTCGAGGCCACCATCGCGCTGGCGCGCGATCTGGGGGCCGCGCGGCTTGAAGTGGCCTGCGTGCAATTCCACGGCTGGGCCGCGCGCAACGAGGCCGCGCTGTTGCCGACGCGCGCCCAGACCGATGCCGCCAAGGCCACGATCGCCGCCGCGCGCCGGCGGCTGCGCGGTGAAATGGCCATCGATTTCGTGCCGCCGGACTATCATTCGGACTATCCCAAGGCCTGCATGGGCGGTTGGGGATCGGCCGGCCTGAATGTCACGCCCGACGGGCGCGTCCTGCCGTGTCACGCCGCCGAAACCATCCCGCATCTGACCTTCGAGAAAATCACCGACCGCCCTCTGGCCGAGATCTGGTACCAAGGCGCCGCATTCAACGCCTATCGCGGCACCGACTGGCTGCCCGAACCGTGCCAGAGCTGTGCGCGCCGGGATATCGATTTTGGCGGCTGCCGGTGCCAGGCGCTGGCGCTGGCCGGTGACGCGGGCGCGACCGATCCGGTGTGCAGCAAGTCGCCCGATCATCACCGGATCCGCGCGCGTCTGGCCGCTGCCACGGCGCCCGACGCCGACGCCGACACCGCTTTCGTCTATCGCCGCTAGGGCCGCCACCTCTGTTCTTTGGCGGTGCGACGGTCTAGGCTTGGGGGAATGCAACCCGCCCCGAGGCCCGCCGATGCAGATACGCGCCCATCATCATTATCCTTCGCGCCGGTCGCCGGTCATGGCTGAAAACCTCGTCTCCACCTCGCACCCGCTTGCCACACAGGCCGGTGTCGCCATGCTGGCGCGCGGCGGCAATGCGGTCGACGCGGCGCTTGCGGCGGCGATCACGCTGACCCTGGTCGAGCCGTCGGGAAATGGCCTGGGATCGGACGCTTTCGCCATCCTGTGGGACGGCAAGGCGCTGCACGGTCTGAACGCGTCGGGCCGGTCGCCGGCCGGCTGGACGCCCGACCGCTTCGCGGGCCTGGACGAAATGCCGTTTCACGGCTGGGACAGCGTCACAGTGCCCGGCGCGGTATCGGCCTGGGTCGCGCTGTCGGAGCGTTTCGGCAAGCTGCCTTTCGCCACCCTGTTCGAACCGGCTGTCCGCTATGCCGAAACCGGGTTCCCGGTGACTCCGGTGATCGCCGCGCTCTGGGCCCGCGCGGCTGACCAACTGGGCGCGATGCCGGGTTTCGCGGAAACCTTTCTGCCCGACGGCCAGGCGCCGCGCGCCGGCACGTTTTTCGCCAGCCCCGGACATGCGCGCAGCCTGCGCCTGATCGCCGAAACAGGGGGGCGGGCGTTCTACGAAGGCGAGATCGCCGAGGCGATCGTTGCCTTTGCCGCGCGCCACGGTGCCGCGCTGAGCCTTGCGGACATGGCCGCGCACCGCCCCGACTGGTGCGGAACCCTGTCGCGGGCGTTCGACGGATCGGTGCTGCACGAGATCCCGCCAAACGGGCAGGGGATCGCGGCGCTGATCGGGCTGGGCATCCTGTCGCATACGGCGATCCGCGACATGGATGCGGACGATCCGCAAGCGCTCCACCTGCAGATCGAAGCGATGAAGCTGGCGCTGCGCGACGCCGAGCGCTATGTGGCCGATCTCGATCACATGACCGACGTGCCGCCCGAGGCCTTGCTGGACGACGGGTATCTGGCAGCCCGCGCGGCGCTGATCGATCCCGACCGCGCCACCGATTTCGGCGCCGGCGCGCCCCGCACCGGCGGCACCGTCTACCTGACCGCGGCGGATGCATCTGGCATGATGGTGTCCTTCATCCAGTCGAACTACGCCGGCTTCGGCTCGGGGGTGGTGGTGCCGGGCTATGGCCTGTCGTTGCAGAACCGTGGCGCAGGCTTCGTTCTGGACCAGGCGCATCCCAATGCGGTCGGCCCGTCGAAACGCCCGTTTCACACCATAATCCCGGGTTTCCTGACGGCGACCGACGGCGCGCCGATCATGAGCTTTGGCGTCATGGGTGGGCCGATGCAGGCCCAGGGCCATGTGCAGATGGTGCTGCGCACCCAGCTTTTCGGACAGGATCCGCAAATGGCCGCGGATGCGCCGCGCTGGCGCGTCACCGAAGGGCTGGGCGTGGCCTGCGAGACAACCCTGCCCGAAGCGACGCGTGCGCGGTTGGAGGCGCTGGGCCACCGTCTTACGCTTGAACCGCCGGACAACGCCTTCGGTTTTGGCGGCGCGCAGCTGATTCACCGTTTGCCCCAACGCGGATATCTGGCGGGATCCGACCCGCGCAAGGACGGCGCGGCCATGGGGTTCTGAGCGCGCGCCGCGCCGCGATATGTCATGGCCGGGGCGTTGTTATTGCCTATCGCGGGGGGCGGGCGGCACAATGCAGGCTGAATCTGTACAGCGAAAGGACACGACAATGGGCACGCACAAGGGATGGTGCAAGGCGCTGGCGGCACTGATCGCAGCCATTTTGCTGGCGGTGCCGGCCGGGCCGGTCCGGGCGCAGGGCGCCAACGATTACCGCTATCTGCCGCGCGTCGATGGCGGTGTCGAGGTGCGGTTCGCGGGCGGCTGTCTGATCTCCTATGACCGGCGCGGCACCCAGATCGGCCAGCTTGGCCCCTGCGACAACCGCCATGCGGCCTGGGGCATTGACGCCGCCTATGCCTACCTGGGGCTGAACGGGGCGCCGGCGGGCAATGCCGGCGGTACCGGCGGTGGCCGGATGGGCCCGCAGGTGACCGACCGCGTCGGCGGCGGTGCCGAGGTCAGGTTCTCGAACGGTTGCGCGATTGCCTATGATACCAATGCCCGGCGCGACGGCCAGTTCGGCACCTGCACGGCGGATCAGTTCTCGCGCGCGGACCGCGAGGCGTTCCGCTTCCTCGGGGGTCGGCCGGCGGCGCAGGACGGGCAGGGCGGTGGCCGCGACGGGCCTGACAGCGCTCCCGCCGCGCGCGGCCCCGAGATCTGGCGCGTTTCGGGTGTCGGGGCGAACGGGCGGCTGAACCTGCGCGCGGCACCGTCGCGCGACGCCCGGGTGATCGGCCAGGCGCGCGAAAACGACCGTCTGCGCAATCTGGGCTGTACGGTGGCGCAGAGTGGCCGCACATGGTGCCGGGTGCGCCAGATCGGCGGCGCAGGGATCACCGGCTTCGCCGTGCGCGCGTTTTTGCAACCCGATGCAGGGCAGGCGCCCGCGCCCCGGCCGCCGGTCGTGGCGCCGGCGCCCCCGCCACAGCAGGTGCCTTCGGGCCCGGCGATTTGGCAGGTCGGCGATCTGCCCGATGGCCAGCGCATGGAAATCCGCGCCCGCCCGACCATCAACAGCCCAGTCGTCACCTTCGTGCCGGTTGGCGCCCAACTGCGCAACCTGGGTTGCGAAATCACCGGTCGGCAGGTGTGGTGCCGGGTGCAGACGCTGTCGGGACCGCCGGTGACGGGCTATGCCACCGATCGTTTCCTGCGCGAGGTGGCCGCGCCACGGCCCGGCGGCACCATGCCTTCCGATCTTGTCGGGCTCGAGGGGCGCCCGGTGTTGCAGGTGGCGCCCGAACTGCTGGCGCGCGGCTACCGGCAGCGGCGGTCGGAAGGCCGCAGCGTGTTCTGGCTGAACCTGAACACAGGGATGTGCGCCCGCGTCGACATGGCCGAAGGCCTCGTGCAGGCGTTGCGCGCGGTGCCCGCGGCCCTGTGCCGCTAGGCGCCTCGCGCGCGGGGCGCCATCACGACCATGGCCCGCGCCGGCGGCCTGTGTCGCGGGCGATCCGGGGCATCCGCGAGGGTGCGTTGCGCACGGTGCCCGGTGTGCCGCGCCCGCCCGTGTCGCCCGTGCCCGCCAGCTGGCGCAGGGCGGCAACGCGGTTTGCCGTTGCCGGATGGGTGGAAAACAGGCTGTCATGGGCATGCGCATGAAGCGGATTGATGATGAACATATGCGCCGTTGCGGGGTTGCGCTCGGCGGCGTGATTGTCGATGCGCGCCGCGCCGGCCTGGATCCGCTCGAGTGCTGACGCCAGCCACAGCGGGTTGCCGCAGATTTCGGCGCCGGCCTTGTCGGCGGCATATTCGCGGGTGCGGCTGATCGCCATCTGAACCAGTGCCGCCGCCAGCGGCGCAAGGATCATCAGGGCCAGCGTGCCGACGATGCCCATGCCGTTCTCGCGGCGGCCACCGAAGAAGAAGGCAAAGTTGGCCAGCATCGAAATCGCCCCGGCAAAGGTGGCGGTGACGGTCATGATCGCCGTGTCGCGGTTGCGGATATGGGCCAGTTCGTGCGCGATCACGCCGCTCAGTTCCTCGCGCGACAGGTGCTGCATCAGCCCGGAGGTCACCGCGACGGCGGCGTTCTCGGGGTTGCGCCCGGTGGCGAAGGCATTGGGCTGGGGCGTGTCGATCAGGTAGACCGCCGGCATCGGCAGCCCCGCGTTGCGGGCCAGATCGGCAACCATGCGGTGCAATCCCATCCGGTCACCTTGGGGAACGGGCCGGGCATTGTGCATCCGCAACAGCATCCGGTCCGACGACCACCACGAAAACACGTTCATCGCGGCGGCGGCGCAGAATGCGATCACCACCCCGGTGCCGCCGCCCAGCAGATATCCGATCCCCATGAACAGCGCGGTCACTGCCGCCATCAGAAGGGCCGTCTTGGCGTAGTTCATGCTGCATCCTCCGATCGCAACCTTGTGGTGCGCATATAGTGTGCCCCGGCGCGCGCAAAAAGGTGCCCGCCACCGGGCCAAACCGGAACCGATGGGCGCCCCGACACGGGCTTGACCTCGCGGAGGCGCGTGATCACTGTGCTGCGACAGCGGCCCGGGGGTTCGGGCGCGGGGGGAGAAAGAGATCAGCCATGACCGAAACCGCCTATATCTATGATGCCACGCGCACGCCCCGGTCACGGGGCAAGGCCGACGGAAGCCTGAACGAAGTCAAGCCGATCGATCTGGTCACGACGCTTCTGAAGGACATGCAGGCGCGTCACGATCTGGATACGGCCCGCGTCGACGATGTGATGATGGGCTGTGTGGCGCCGGTGATGGAGCAAGGCGCCGTTCTGCCCAAGATCGCGCTGCAAAAGGCCGGGTGGCACGAAAGCGTGGCGGGCGCGCAGGTCAACCGGTTCTGCGCCAGCGGTCTTGACACGTTCAACACCGCCGCCGCGAAGGTCGCCAGCGGCTGGGAGGATCTGGTCTGTGCCGGCGGCTACGAAAGCATGAGCCGCGTGCCCATGGGCGCCGACGGCGGCCCGTTCAGCGAAGATCCGGAAACCGCGATTGCCACGGGCTTCGTGCCGCAGGGCATTGGCGCCGATCTGATCGCCACCATCGAAGGCTGGAGCCGTGATGATGTGGACGCCTTTGCCCTGCAAAGCCAGAAACGGGCGGCCCATGCCCGCGACAGCGGCTGGTTCGACCGTTCGGTGGTGCCGGTCCGCGACGATTGCGGGGTGACGATCCTGGAGAAGGACGACTTCATCAAACCCGATACCGATATGCAGAAGCTTGGCGCGCTGCGCCCGTCGTTCGAGAAGATGGGGAAGATGGCCTTCGATGCGGTGGCCCTGCGCAAGTATACCGAGGTGGAAGCGATCAACCATGTCCATACGCCGGGCAATTCCTCGGGGATCGTCGATGGCGCCTCGCTGGTTCTGGTCGGCAATGCGCGGGCGGGCAAGGATCTTGGGCTCGAACCGCGCGGGCGTGTCGTTTCGGTGGCGCTGACCGCGACCTGCCCGACGATCATGCTGACCGGTCCGGGGCCGGCATCGCAGAAGGCGCTGGCCAAGGCCGGGCTGACGATAGACGACATCGACCTTGTTGAAATCAACGAAGCCTTCGCCAGCGTCGCGTTGCGCCTGCAACGCGATCTGCATGTGCCCGATGAAAAGCTGAATGTCGTCGGTGGCGCCATCGCGATGGGGCACCCTCTGGGCGCGACAGGCGGTTGCCTTGTATCGACGATGCTGGACGAACTGGAACGGCGGTCGCTGAAACGGGCGTTGATCTGCATGTGCGTCGGCGGCGGCATGGGCATCGCGTCGATCATCGAGCGGGTGTGAGGCCGGATCATGCAGGAATTCCGCTATGAAAAGGACGCCGACGGCATCGTGACCGTCACGATGGACATGTCGGGCCAGTCGGCGAACACCATGAACGCCAGGTATGTGCCTGCGATGGACGAAACCCTGAACCGGCTGCGTGCCGAAACGGATCTGACCGGGGTGATCTTTGCCTCGGCCAAGAAAACCTTCTTTGCGGGGGGCGATCTGCATCTGTTGCTGGGCATTGATCATGCCGATGCGCAGACCCTCGACTATGTCGAGCAGAACAAGCGACCCTACCGCGAGATCGAACGCCTGCCGGTTCCGGTGGTGGCTGCGATCAACGGCGCGGCGCTGGGCGGCGGCTATGAGCTGTGCCTGGCGTGCAATCATCGGGTGATCCTGGACGTGCCGCAGGCGGTCGTGGGCCTGCCCGAGGTCACGCTGGGCCTGCTGCCCGGCGCGGGGGGTGTTGTGCGGTTGACAGCGCTTCTGGGGCTGGAGGCGGCATTGCCATTTCTGACCGAAGGCCGGCAACTTGGGCCGCGCGCGGCGCTGGCCGCCGGGCTGGTGGATCAGGTGGTTGCCGCGCCCGACGGGCTGATCGCGGCGGCCAGGGCCTGGATCCTGGCCAACCCCGACAGCCACACGCAGCCGTGGGACCGCAAGGGGTTCCGCTATCCGGGGGGCGACGCGGCGCATCCTCGGGTGCGGCAGGTGGCCACGATGGGCGCCGCGGTTCTGGTCAGCAAGACGCGCGGGCTGTTGCCGGCGCCGGCGCGGATCATGGACGTTGCGGTGAATTCCATGCGCATGGGGTTCGATTCGGCGCTGCGCAACGAAAGCCGCGGGTTGTGTGCGCTGCTGCCGACACCCGAAGCCAAGGCCGCGATCACGACCTTTTTCTTCGGCATGCAAAAGATCAAGTCCGGCAAGGTGCGCCCCGACGGGCCGCAATGGCGCCCGCGGCGCGCCGGGGTGATCGGCGCGGGCATGATGGGGGCCGGCATCGCGTGGGCGCAAGCGGCGGCGGGCTTGCCCACTTGGATCAGCGACACCGACCCAACCCGCGCCCGGGCGGGCCGGGCGCGGGCGGTCGCGCTGGCCGAAGCGCGTGTGGCCGCCGGGCGGATGGCGCCCGATGCGTGCGATGCCCTGTCCCGGCACATCACCGCAACCGACGATCCGGCGGCGATGCAGGGGGCCGATCTGCTGATCGAAGCCGTCTACGAGGATCTGGCGCTGAAACAGCAGGTGATCGCCGCCAGCTTCGGGCGGCTGTCCGAGGGTGGCATCCTTGCCTCCAACACCTCGACGCTGCCGATTTCCGTTCTGGCCGAAAGCTGCCCGGCGCCCGAACGGTTCGTCGGCCTGCATTTCTTCAGCCCGGTCGAGCGCATGAAGATCGTCGAGATCGTGCAGGGCGCGCGCACGTCACCGGATACGTTGCGCATGGCCTACGACTATGTGCGCCAGATCGGCTATCTGCCCTTCGTCGTGCGTGACAGCCGGGGGTTCTTCACCTCGCGGGTGTTCGGCACCTATCTGGACGAAGGCCAGCGGTTGGTGCTGGACGGCATGGCGCCGGTCGCTGTCGAGAGGGCCGCGTGGATCGCCGGTATGCCATCGGGCCCGCTGGCCGTGCATGACGAGGTTTCCCTGGTGCTGTCGCGCCGGGTGCATGATACGCACCGCGATCTGGATGCGCTGCTGGGGGTGAAAGACGGCTATCCCGCCGACACCGAAGGCACCCGCGGCCTGGCCTTTGCGCTGCTTGCCGCCGGGCGCGGCGGGCGGCATCACGGCGGCGGCTTCTATGATTATCCGACCGACGGGGAAAAGCGGCTGTGGCCCGGACTGTCCGACTATCGCGGCACCGGGGCGGTTTCCGTCGACGATGCTGTCGAGCGCCTGTTGATGCGCCAGGCGATCGAGGCCCTGCGCTGTCTCGACGAAGAGGTGGTGCGCTCCGAGGTCGAGGCCAATCTGGCCAGCATCTTGGCGATCGGGTTCCCGTCCCATACCGGCGGCGCGATCCAATACATCCGCGGCATCGGCATCGACCGCTTCGCGCGGCGTGCGGCCGATCTGGCGCAGGCGCATGGGCCGCGCTTTGCGGTGTCGGGTGCCGCGCTGGAACGGTTGCGCGGCGATCCTGCGGCGGCGGCCTGATCCGCGCGGCGCGCCCCGGCATCCGGGCGATGGGGCGGAGGTGGATGGGAATCGAACCCACCACACGCCTTGGGCGACGCGTCCGTGGTTTTGAAGACCAGGGGGGCCACCAGACCCCTTTCACCTCCGTGGAAGGCCACACTAGGCGATGGAAACGACAGGCGAAAGGATCAATTCCCCGACCGACGCGGCAGGCTGGCGCCGGCGCCGTGTGCGGCCGTTCCGGGCGGTTGTGCCGCCAGGCCGGGCAGCGGCGCGATTCGGTGCCGGCCGCTTGCCGACATGCGGGTGAACGGCCTAGTCTGGCGCCTGTACCTCATCGGGAGACTGGCGGACCATGGCAAATCTTGATCGCTTGCGCGCCGCGCGGTTGATGTCGGAGGCGGGCATCGACGCGCTGCTGCTGTTTTCGCCGGAAAGCTTTTCCTATGCCACCGGCGCGGCGGCCGGCGTGGCGACCATGTGGCGCACGGCGGGGGCGGTCGCGGTGCTGGTGCCCGCGGATCCGGCGTTGCCGGAAACCGCCGTGGTCAGCGATCTTTTCGCCGCCGGCTTTCGCGCCTCAAGCCATATCGAGGATCTGCGCGAAAGCCCGATATGGGTGGAAACCGCCCGCCTCGATGCGATCGACGAAACCGTCGCGGCCGACGATCTGATCGCGGATGCCTGGCGTCGGGCAGGGCGGACCGAAGGGTTCGCGCGCCCGACCACCTTCGATCCGCTGGTCTGTTATCGGCACCTGCGCGATGCGCTGGGCGATCGCGGCCTGTCGCACGGGCGCATCGGTTTCGAAGCCTCGGCGATTTCGGTGCAGCACTTTCCGGATCTGCGCGCGACGCTTGAAGGCGTCGATCTGGTCGATGCGGGCGATACCCTGGCGCGGCTGAAGATGGTCAAGACCGACAGGGAAATCGCCAACCTGCGGCTGGCCGTCGAGATCGCCGAGGCGGGGATTCGCAGCGTGACCGGCGCCGTTTCCACCGGCGTCACGCGCGACGCGCTGGCCGCAGCCTGGAGCGCCGGTATCGCCGCGCATCCCCGGCACGACCGGCTGAGCGGCGCGTGGGAGTACATCTCGGTGGGGCCCAATCCCTGGGGCGGGAATGCAACCGCGCGGGCGGGCGATCTGGTGAAGGTCGATGTGGGCTGTCTGGTGGAAGGCTACACTTCGGATACCGGGCGCACCTTTGTCCTGGGGCCGCCGACGGCCGTGCAGAAACGGATCTTTGATGCGCTGTCACGCGGGTTCGAGGCCGGTGCGCAACTGTTGCAGCCGGGCACGCCCCTGTCGCTGGTGCACGCGCGTACCCTGGCCGCGATCCGGGCGGCGGGGTTTCCCGGCTATACGCGCGGTCATTTCGGCCACGGGCTGGGCGCCGGAACCGGCAGCGAGGAATGGCCGTTCTTCTCGGCCGACGCGAGGACGGTGCTTGAGCCGGGCATGGTAATGGCCTTCGAGTGCCCCTGGTACATCGACGGGCTGGGCGGCATGATTGTCGAAAACCAGGTGCTGATCACGCAGGACGGCCACGAGATGATGAACACGCTGCCGCGCGACCTGATCCAGATCGGCCCCTGAGCCCGTTGCGTCACATCGCGACGCCGGGCAGGAACAGCGCGATCTGCGGCACCGCCGTCAGCAGGGCGATCCCCGACAGCAGGATCAGCCAGTAGGGCACCGTCGCGATGGCGGTTTCCCCAAGCGTCACCTTTTCCTTGGTGACCGATACAAGCACCGAAAGATTCAGCCCGACAGGCGGTGTGACCTGCCCGATCTCGATCATTATGGTGATGATCACGCCCAGCCAGATGGCATCGTACCCCAGCCCCACCATCAACGGCACGACGATGGGCAGGGTCATGATCATCAGCGACAGCCCGTCGAAAAAGCACCCCAGCACAAGATAGACAAGAACGACGACCGCCAGAACCGTGAGCGCGCCCAGATCGGCGGCGCGGACCGTTTCCAGAATCGCCTGCGGCACGCCCAGAAGGCTGACCGCTTGTGCCAGGATCGTTGCGCCCACGACGACAAATGCGATGGACGCAAACAGCAGCGTTGCCGCGTGGATGCTGTGGATCAGCGATCTGAGCGTCAGCGTACCCCAGAACCGTCCGACAAGGATTGTTGCGATAACGCCGATTCCCGCCGCCTCGGTCGGGGTGGCGATGCCGAAGGCGATGCTGCCCATGATCGCGAAAATCAGCAGCGCGAAGGGCCAGAGGCCCAGAAGGCTGCGCAACACGGTGGCCAGACCGACGCGCGGCGCCGTGTCGGGGGCCAGATCGGGGCGCATCCGGCAGCGCAGCAGGATGTACACCATGAACAGCGCGGCAAACATCAGCCCGGGCACCAGTCCGGCCAGAAACAGCCGCCCGATCGAGGTTTCGGTCAGCGCCCCATAAATCAGCAAGGACAAGCTGGGCGGGATCAACAGCCCCAGCGTGCCGCCGCCAGCCAGAGATCCGACGACCATCCTGCGGTCATAGCCGCGCGCCGTCATTTCGGGATAGGCCACCGATCCCACCGCCGCGGCGGTGGACAGGCTGGACCCGCTGACCGCACCAAAAAGGGTGCACACCGCAATATTGGTGTGCAATAGCCCACCGGGAACACGCTGGAACAGAGGCGATAGGGCGGCGTATATCCTTTGGCTGACGCCGCTGCGCAGCATGATCTCGCCCAGGATGATGAACAGCGGTATCGCGCTGAGCGTGAACGAGTTGAGCACGTTCCAGACCGCGTCGATGGCAACGAAGGTCGATCCGCCGGCGACGAACTGAAGGATCAGGAACCCGGTCAGGCCCAGCGCCGCCCCAAGGGCGAGGCCCGAGCCGGCGAAAACAGTCAGCCCGCCCAGAAGCACGGTCCAGAACAGCGCCATCAGGGGGTTTCGCCCGCTGGTGATGCCGCCGTGCCGGGGCGGCCGGTTCCGATGCCGCCGCGGATGACGAAGGCCAGAGCCGTGAGAAACATCGAAACCGGCAGCAGCGCCATCCACGGATACATCAGCAGGCGGCCAACCTCGGTCTTGATGCCGCGCATGTAGGCAAATTCAAACCACGGCAGGCACAGCGCGAAGAACCACAGGCAGAACCCCGCGCCCAGCAGCCCGGCCAACAGGTTCACCCGCCACCGCGTCGGCCCGGTGAGCGGTGCGACCAGGATCTGAACCCGCACATGTTCGGCCCGCAGCGTTACCAGCGGCAGCGCCAGAAAGAAGGCTGCTGTCATCAGAAGACCCACCAGTTCTTCGGTAAAGCGCAAGGGTGTGAAGGCGAGATAGCGCATCGTCACGCTGGCGCCGATCAGCAAGATGATCGCGCTGGCCGCGATGGCCGCCAGAACGGCCATCGCGATGAAAATCGGGGTCACGACCCTTTCGAGCCAGGTCAGCAAAGCCGGTCCGGCTTTCCCGATGGTCGCGCCGGCCAAACTCAGCGTCCCAGAACGGCCAGGATGCGTTCGCGGTACTCGGGCGCCTTGCCGCCCGCTTCCTGTGCCATTTCCTCCCATGTGGCCGAAGCGGCGCCCAGAAAGGCCGCGCGGTCCTCATCGGAAAACGGCTCGACGAATTCCAGCCCCTGTTCGGCCAGTTTCGCACGCGCCGCCTGTTCGTTTTCCTCGGCCTGGGAATATTCGTTGGTGCGTTCCCAGACCCGCGCCGCCGCTGTGGTGACCGCATCGCGTTCCGCATCGCTCAGGCTGTTCCACGCATCCTGCGAGGCGCCCAGAACGTAGGGCACACCGGCGACCGGATACAGGTACGAGGCGTATTTGGTCACCTCCTGCAACGAAATCGTATGGGCGAAGAGCGCCGGATAGACGGCGCAATCGACGACCCCTGTCTGCAGCGCCACATAAAGATCGTTCTGGCCGACGATCTGGGCCGATACGCCCAGCTTGGTGAATGTCTCGACCTGGTCGTTGCTCCAGACCCGCAGTTTCTTGGTCCGCAGGTCATCGAGGCTGCGCACCGGATCCTCGCGGCAGAAGATCGACGCCTTCAGCAAGGGCAGCGCCATGAAGCCGGTCGGTACGATGTCCCACTCGGCCAGCACCTCGGCATAGATCTCCTGGATTTCGGGAAGGGCCGCGATCAGTTCTTCGGGGCTGCCCACCGATCCCTGCACCATCACGGCATTCAGGGCCGGAACGTCGCGGCCCAGGTAGTTCGCCCAGACCAGCCCCATTTCGACCGCGCCGCGTGGCAGCCAGCGCGCGACATCGTTGTCCTTGAGGTTCAGCGATCCGCCGTGGAAGACATCGATCGTCAGGCTACCGCCGGTCAGATCGGCGACCTCCGAGGCGAAGGTTTCCAGCTGTTTCGATTCGCCGCGGCCTTCGGGCAGGCCGTTGTTGAACTTCCATTCCGCCGCAAGGGTCGGGTTCGCGGACAAACCCATCGCGATGACGGTCGAAAGCGAGAAAAGCGTGGTCTTGAGCATTGTCGAACTCTCTGTTGGTTGCGGTTTTTCAGAACCCTACCGGCCGGCGCAATCCCCGGCAAGCGCTGCGGTGCCGTCGCGGGGCAACTGCCGGCACAAGCGCCGGAAATCCCGATGCAAATGCGGTTTGTTGGGCAGATGCGTGGCCGCCGCGATGCCCCGCGGGTTCGCCCGCCGCGGTCCGGCTGGCCTGATCTTCAATCCACCGATTGCACGTGGGTTTCCTGCATCGCCTTGGTGTGCTTGACCTGCGCCAGGTACGAGAACGGCAGCGACGCCAGATAACAGACATTGCCCGCGATCAGAGTTGGCCAGGGGAAAACCGCCAGACATATGGCCAGGGCCAGTGCCAGTACGATCGCAACGGGAAAATGGCCGCGCCGGATGCTTGCGTGCTTGATCGAAACTGTCGGGATCGTGCTGACCGCCAGCAAGCCCACCCCGATGATGTATGCGGCGCGCGCGACGGGCAGTTCGGTTTGATGCCAGCCGTGCAGGTGCATGAAGATCGGCATCAAGGCGAGACAGGCGAGAGCGGGCGCCGGGACGCCGATGAAGTGATCGTCTTTCTTCGGGTCCGCGCCGGCGCTTTTCATCACCAGGTTGAACCGCGCCAGGCGCAGCGCGCAGCAAACCGCCAGAACCAGTATCGCGGTGAACCCCAGCCAGTCGTATTCGGTTCCGATGTACAGCGTGTTGTACAGCAGGATGCCCGGCACGATGCCGAAGTTGAAGAAATCGGCCAGCGTATCCAGTTCGGCGCCGAAGGGGCTGGCGACATCGAGAAACCGCGCCAGCTTGCCATCGGCGGCGTCCAGGAAGACCGCGAGCAAGATGAAGCACAGCGCCATCTCGATGTCGCCCTCGAGGCTCATGCGGACCGAAACCATGCCGGCACAGATCGCAAGTGCGGTCACGATGCTGGGCAGGACATGGCGCAGGGTGATGCCGGTTTGTGTGTTCATTCGGCCAATCCCGGCCGCACGGCATTCGGTTCCGCCAGATCGGCCAGAACGGTTTCGCCGGCTACAGCGGTCTGCCCGACCGCGACCAGAGGGCCGACGCCCGGCGGCAGGTAGATATCCAGACGGCTGCCGAAGCGGATCAGGCCGAACCGGTGCCCGATCGCCAGATCGTCGCCCTCGCCGACAAAGCACACGATCCGCCGGGCCACCAGCCCCGCGATCTGCACCACGCCGATGCGCGTGCCGTCGGGTGCCTCGATGGCGATGCTGTTGCGCTCGTTATGCTCGCTGGCCTTGTCGAGAGACGCGTTCAGAAATTTGCCATGGCGGTAGACGACATGCGTGACCTTGCCGGCAATAGGCGCGCGGTTCACATGGCAGTTGAAGACGTTCATGAACACCGAAACCCGGACGACCGGGGCATCGCCCAGCCCCAGATCGTCGGGCGGCACCAGCTTTTCGATCAGCGAAACGATGCCGTCCGCGGGGGACACGACCAGCCCGCTCTGCTGTGGAACCACCCGCACGGGGTCGCGGAAAAAATAATAGCACCAGACAGTTGCACCAACGCCCAGCCAGAACAAAGGGGTCCAGACAAACAGCAGCGCAAGCGAGACGGCAGCGAATATGGCAACGAACTTGCGGCCTTCCTTGTGCATGGGGACCGCAACGATCTTGAGCATGTTCATCTGGCATCGTTCCGATCTACAAAAGGGTAACCAGCACTATAGCAGCCAAAAAGGCCGGATTTGCAACCGGCATGCACATGGTTGCCGCCGATCCAGGCCGCCCGGTGGCCCGCGATGCGGCGCGGCCCCCGCGCCGGAACCCGCCGGGCGATGCCCGCGCGGCGCGGGGCATGGCGGCCGGGCGCTGGATATGGCGGCATCGAAACCCTAGCCTGGTTCACCGTTCGCATACAGGGTGATAGCCCGGTAAGGTGAACAGCCTGTTACCGGCGCCGCCACAGGCGGACGGGCCGGATCACACGAGGATCATGTCGTCGTCGAACATGGCCAGGGTTGCACCTTCGAAGGTGATTTGCGTGCCCTGGTCCGAAAAAGTGACCGCGCCGCCGGCCTGCGCCAGATGGGCCCGCGCGGCCGCATCGTCGGCGTAGCCGAAGCCACGGAATTCGACGCTGTCCCACGCCTCGAGATCCATCACGCGGTTGGTGCCGCCCTGCGCCGCGTCAAAGACGAAAACGTCGCTCATCCGGCCGCCTGTCATCACGTTCGATCCGGTGCCCCCGTCCAGAGTGTCGTCGATGCCCCGGGCGCGCATCCACGCTTCCAGCGGCGCCGTTGTCGCGTTGATGAATTCGCGGCTCTGGCTGAAGCCCTCGACAACCTGCTCGCGCGGGCCGCCCGCCGCCAGAACGCCGAGCCAGCCCGCGACGCCGGCCGCGTCGCCCTGGCGGCCGAAGACGTTGTTGTAGAGCAGATCGACAAAAGCCGCATTATCCAGCGTGCCATAGGTGTTCTGGAACTCGGTGCTGGCCACGAACCCGGTGACCGCCGATGCAAAGGGCGTGCCGCTGCCCAAGGCGGTGGTAAAGCCCTGAAATCCGGCGAGATCCGGCTCGCGATCCAGCGTGGTGCGGTACAGCCGGTAGACGTCGTCGCTCCAGATGCTGTCGGTCTGGCCCTGGGTGAAGCTCTGCACCTCGGCGGCGGTTGCGGCGCGGAACTCGGCGCTTTCCGAAAACCCGAGCACCACCTCGGCGCGGCTGGCGCCCGTTGCCAGCTGCGCCAGCCATCCTGCAAGGCCGTCGGCGTCGGGGGCGCGGTCGAGAACGGTCTGATAGAGCAGCGTGACGAAGCCCTCGGCGTCCAGCGCGCCAAAACGCGCCTGAAACTCGGGGCTGGCGATGAAGGCGTCCGAGACGCCCACGAGGTCGCGCGTGCCTTCGAACAGATCGGTCACCCATCCCAGATGGCCCGCCGCGTCTGGCCCCCGATCCAGGGTGGCACGGTAGAGCCGCGTAACCTGGCCGGACAATTCGGGCGTGAACGCGATCTTGAGCCCGTCGCCATAGAGAAAATCGTCTCCCGCGCCGGCCTGCAAGTGGTTCGCCCCCAGAATGCCGTTTGATCCGGCGCTGCCGTCGAGGCTGTCATTGCCGCCGCCGGACACGATGTTCTCCACCGCGGAGATCACCAGAGCTTGGCCATCGAAAGTGCCTGTGCCGGCGCGCAAATCGACAGAAACCGGCGCGGTGCCCCGCACCAGAACCGCGGTGTCCGATCCCGCGCCGCCGTCCAGCCCGGCCTCGTTGGGGCCGGGCACCAGCGTGTCGTTGCCGGGCCCGCCGATCAGCGTATCGGGCCCGGTCAACCCCTCGAGAAGATCGTCGCCTGCATTGCCGGACAGAACGTTGCTGTTGGCATCGCCGCGCAGGGTGTCGTTGCCTTGGCTGCCGGTGAGGTTCTCGATCGAGACATAGATGTCGCCCTGCGCGGTGCCGGTGTTGCCGCCGGGCTGATCCAGCGAAGCCTGCACGCCGACCTGAACGCCTTCGTAGCTGGCGGTGTCGGAACCCGCGCCACCGTCCAGCCTTTCGCCGGGCAGGCGGCTGCCCAGCGTGTCGTTGCCGGCCTGCCCGAAGAATTCGGACGGTCCCGCGCCGAGGTTGCCCAGAACATCATCGCCGCCGCCGCCGAACATCGTGTCGTCGCCGTCGCCGAGAAGCGTGTCGTTGCCCTCGCTGCCATAGCGGGGCACCAGGAACCGCTGCGCATCCACCGAGGCGCTGGTGTTCCATGCGACGAAGTTCGGCGTGATGGCCGGATCTTCCGCCGAGGACAGGCTGGCAACAAGTGTTTCGGGGCCGATCTTTTCGCCCGATGTCGAAAATTGCTGTGCTGCGATGCCGCCGGGGGTTTGCCAGGCGGTCACGAAGCTGGTGCCGCCCAGATACACCGTGCCGGCGTCGCGCTGATCGCCCTGCTGGTTTGTGTTCAACAGGAATTCCGGGCCGCGCGCCGTGCCGTCCGGGCCGAAGATGCGCCCGTAGATGCCGCTGGCGTCGCTGTCCAGCGCGCGCCAGGTGACAAGATAGTTGCCCAGATCCAGGGCCGTCACCTCCGGATCCACCTGCGCGCCCGTCGTGGTATCGTTGACACGGAATTCAAGCAGCTGCGGTTGCCCGTTCCGGTCCAGCTGTTGCGCGTAGATCCCCCCATGAATCTCCGTCCCGGCTCAGCGATTGCCAGGCCACTGCAAGGTTGCCGTCCGCCAGAACCGCCACCGACGGATTGAACCCGCCAAAGTTGCTCTGGCCGGAAATCAGAATATCGGTGCCGACGGGCTGCAGGTCGCGGTCGAAGACCCGCGCGAGGATGTTGTCGGCCCGGCCCGGCGCGGGGCCTTCGAACACGATCAGCGACGCCGCTGAAGGTGCTGTGGCGGTGTTCTGCAAGATCTGGGCGATATCCGGATCGCGCTGGAAGTCCTGGGTTTCGTCGTTCACGCGGAACTCGGCGCCTATGGGGCGTCCGTCGTGGGCAAAGACCTGGCCGAACACGCCAAACCCCGACCCGTCCTGGTTCTCGGATCTCCAAACCGCGACCGATCGTTCCGGATCGAGTTGCAGGACGTCGACATCGGATTTTCGCGATGTCTGAAAGGTATTCAGCTGCAACGGATTTCCTGTTGGCGTCACCATGGCATGTCCTCCATGTTAGTCAGGCTTGACCTAGGTGTTCAGTCCCGGCATCTGGTGGATCGGATTTAAGATGAATCGATCTGGTTCTGATGTCCAGATTTTGCAGATGTATTCGTAGGGCGTGAGCCCGCTGAGCGTCTTCAATCTGCGGGCAAAGTTATAAGCGGCCAGGAAATCGGCGAGATGGCTGCGCAACTGTTCATGGCTGTCGTAGTGGTAGCGTTTTACCGTCGCATCCTTGATGGTGCGGTTCATGCGCTCGACCTGGCCGTTGGT
>JANSXZ010000025.1 GCA_024742705.1 Paracoccaceae bacterium
GCCAGGTCGCCGAGCTTCAGATCCGTGTCGCCGTCATGAATGGCTTCACCGCGATCGGCATACCCGTGACCAAGGCGGTGGGATAAGTGTGTCCGGGGAAAGGGGTAGCTTGACCATCAGCCGATTTGTGCAACAGAGCCGGGTACACCGAGTCCGGCGTAGGCTGGCGAGCGGAAAGAGCCGGTTTCACTTTTACGCTTGGCGCGGGCGGGGCGCGCCGAAGTTCTGGGAGGATGACCGGCGCGTCCCGACCGATCCCGAATTCTTCGTCGCGTTCGCCGAAGCGGTCCGGCGTCCGGTTCCCGCGAAGTACATGGTGCCGCAGATGGTGGACGACTGCCTGTCAAGCACCGCGATGCCAAAGAGTCCACGGTCCCAAGCCGATCTTCGAAAGTGGGGCCTGCGGTTCGCGGACCATTTCAAGGACGCTCCGGCCGTGATCTTCGAGGAGCGCGGCTCGCGCGGAGAGATGAACGCTTGGCGCGCATTGTGGAAGCACTCGCCAAAGCAGCATGACATGGCAGGAACCCACGCGGTTAGGATCCTCAATTGGGCCGTTCAGGAGGGCAAGCTCGCCGAGCATCATTGCCACAAGCTGCACCGGCTCTATGAGGTGGACCGGTCGGAAATCGTCTGGTCGCAGGCCGACCGGGAGGCCTTCGATGCTGTCGCCCCGGAATGGGTGCGCCGAATCCTTTGCGCTGCTTGCGAAACCGGCCTGCGCCCGGCCGACCTGATCAAGCTGACCCCTGCCCATGTCGAGCATACCCCGCGGGGCCGTCGCCTGCGCGTCAGGACCAACAAGCGGAAGCGGCTGGCGCATATTCCGATCACCCCGGCTATGGCCGAGGTGATCGATACGACCCCGTCCGGCCGGTTGCTGATCCTGACGAATGCCAGCGGCAATGCCCTGACACCGCATCGCGCCTCCGAAGGCGTCCGCCAGTGGCGTGACAAGGCCGGTTTGTCCGACGAGCTGCGGCTCTACGATGCGCGCGGGACGGCCGCGACGCGGCTGCTCAACGCAGGGCTTTCGCTGGCCGAGATCGCCAACCACATGGGCTGGTCTGTGCGCTACGCCGCGAACGTGATCGAGCACTACGCCCGCGTCTCACTCGACGAAACCGACGCCGTCCTGGTCAAGCTGGCGCAAGCGAAATGGGGTGCATCGTGAACAGAACTGTAAACGCCCTGGTAAACGGCGCAGGCCGCGCACAAAGCCGTCTCAGCCAAGTCATTGATTTTAAATGGAGGCGAGTACCGGAATCGAACCGGTGTACACGGATTTGCAATCCGCTGCGTAACCACTCCGCCAACTCGCCGAAGCCAAGAATTGCATAGGGTTTCTGCCCGGCAACTGCAAGGCCAGAACGACGGGTTGTCGGCCTTGTTTTCAGTTTCTCCCGCCGCAAGCCGCCCGGCCTGACTCGCATGAGCCCTGCACGCCGGCCCTGACCAGCCTCAGCCGCGGAAGAAACCCCCTGGGCCTTCGCGGCGTACTTGCCCGCATCACCGCGGATTTCTGCCGCACCGGCACAGTCTCCAACGCGCCACCCTGTCGGGCGCGGGCTGCGGGGCCATGCATCTTACCTCCCAAACGTTTACGCTGGTGGCCAGGTCGGCGGCCCGCACAATCCGCCTGCCTTACGGCATCTCCGTCGCACACCGTAACCCGCCAATTCTCTCTCGCCGCGCCCGCTTTCCTTTCGCCACAAATATCCCCGCCGGAGGCTCCGACACCTGCCAGATGCGCGGCGCCACACCCCATGTCGCACAGCCCCCCAGCGACGCGAAAAAACCGTTGCCGCGCGACCGCGCCGGATGGTGCGGCCGGCACCCGGCGTGTATCAACTCCATATGTCACAGCAACAGGCAATCCTCTTCGATCTCGACGGCACGCTGGTGCACAGCGCCCCGGACCTGCAAGGCGCGCTTAACGCCGCGCTGGTGGCGCTGGACCGCCGGCCGCTGGATCTCGACACCGTGGTCACGTTCATCGGCAACGGTGTCGAGAAACTGGTCATGCGGGGCCTGGAGGCCACCGGCGGGACCGGCACGCCGGCCGACCAGGCACATGCATTGGCGCTTTTCCACAGCCACTATGATGCGCATCTTACCACGGCAACCCGGCTTTATCCCGGCGTGCGCGCCTGTCTCGAACGGCTGAGCGGCACCGGTCTGCCACTGGGGATCTGCACCAACAAACCCGATGGGCCGGCCCGACGCATCTGTGCGGAGCTGGACCTGGCGCGCTACATGCGGGTTGTGCGCGGTGCGCGCCCCGACACCCCGAAGAAACCCGATCCCGCCGCTTTGCTGGCGGCGCTTGCGGATGTCGGCGTCACACCCGGCAACGCGATCTTCGTGGGCGACAGCAGCGTTGATTACCTGACGGCCGAAGCCGCCGGCGTGCCCTTCCGGCTGTTCACCGGCGGCTATCTCAACCGGCCGCTGCCCGCCGGCGCGAACCCGCCGCGCTTTGACGACTGGCACGCGCCGGGTTTCTGATGTCCCCGATCAGCCCGCCAGCCGCGGCAGGTACAAGACAATCGACGGAAACGCCACCAGCAGCGCGATCGTCACGCCATCGGCAACGAAGAAGGGCGTCACACCCTTGAACACATCCTGAACGCTCAGATCGTCGCGTACGCCGGCAACGACAAAACAGTTCAGACCGATCGGGGGGGTGATCAGGCAGAACTCGGCCATCTTGACGACCAGGATGCCGAACCAGATCGCGCACATGGGCCCGGACATGCCGAAGGCACTATCGGCAGCCGAGACATATTCGCCGCCGTTCAGCGCCATCACCGCCGGATATACCACAGGCAAGGTCAGCAGAAGCATCCCGATGGCATCCATGAACATGCCCAGCACCGCATAGGCCAGCAGGATGCACACCAGGATCAGCATCGGCGATGCCTCGAGCGACGTGATCCAGTCCGAAAACGCGCCCGGCAAATCCGCGAAACCGAGAAAGCGCACATAGATCAGCACCCCCCAGATGATCGTGAAGATCATCACCGTCAGCTTGGCGGTTTCCAGAAGCGCCGACTTCAGTTCACCCCAGCGCATTCCGCGATAGAGCGCCATGACGAACACCACGAAGGCGCCCAAGGCGCCGCCTTCGGTGGGCGTGCCCCAGGCATCGCCGCCGAAGGGATTGTAGACGAAGCAGATGATGATCACGACGACAAAGACAATGGGCAGCGCACCCGGCAGGGCCGCGAACCGCTGGCCCCAGGTGAAACCGCGCACCGGCGGGCCGACGTTCTTGAAGACCACTGCGATGCCGATGATCATCACACCGTACACCACGGCCGAGAACATTCCCGGAATGAACCCCGCCAGCAACAGTTTTCCAACGTCCTGTTCCACGATGATCGCATAAATCACGAGGATCGCCGAAGGCGGGATCAGCGACGCCAGCGTGCCGCCGGCCGCCACCACACCGGCGGCGAACTGTTTGTTATAGCCGATCTTCAGCATTTCGGGGATGGCGATGCGGGCGAACACGGCCGCCGTGGCCACCGATGCGCCCGACACGGCGGCAAAACCTGCGGTGGCAAAGATCGTCGATACGGCCAGCCCGCCCGGCACCCAGGCGATCCAGCGTTTGGCCGCTTCGAACAGCGCCACGGTAAGGCCGGCGTAATAGGCAAGATAGCCGATCAGGATGAATGTGGGGATCAGCGAAAGCGCCTGGCTGGACACCTTCGAATGGGGCACCTGCCCGGCGGTCTTGATGCCCACGGTCATGGCCCAGCCGAGGTGTTCCATGCCGAAATTGCGCTTGGCCCAGAAGATCAGGATCAACCCGACCAGCCCCGCCAGACCGGCGGCAAAGGCCACGCGCATGCCAAGCACGACCATCACCAGCATCCCGGCGCTGACCCAAAGGCCGATATCTATCGGTTCCATCTTATTTGCCCCGCTCGGCCAGTTGTTCCGCCTCGGCCATCGCCTGCGCCGCCGCATCCTGAATCAGCGGCACCGCGACCGGTTGCTCAAGCCCCAGAACGAAGGCCCGGCCATAACCCCAGATTTGCAGACAAAGCCGCAGGCACAGCACGCCGAAGGCCACCGGCGCCAGTAGTTTAGCCGGCCAGATCGGCAGGCCGATGTCAATCGAGCTGTCGCGGCTCCAAAGGGGCGCGTTCCAGTCGAAGCTGCGTTCGAAATGCGCCCAGCTGCCCCAGACAAGGCAAACCATCAGGAACAGGATCAACAGCACCGATATCAGTTCGGCCATCCAGAGCGCCCGGCCCTTCAGCCGGCCGATCAGGATGTCCATGCGGATGTGGGTGCCATCGCGCTGCACATAGGATATGCCCATGAAGGCGATCAACGGCATCACCGCCTCGACCCAATCGACATACCCCGGCAGGGGCATGTTGGCGGCATTGCGCCCACCAACCGAGATCACCGCCAGCACCATCAGCGAAAACACTGCCAGGCCGCTGACCAGAGCCAGAACGCGTTCGGCCGACAACAGGTTTCGGTCCAGACGGCTCAGCGCGCTGCCATCCTGCAGAACCGGGCTGCTTCCGGCCATCGCATTGCTCCTTTTCGGGGGAAAGACGTCGGTTGTCGGCGGCCCCGCAACAGCGGGGCCACCGCGATCCGCATCAGTTGCTGGCGCGGGTCGCTTCCAGCGTCGAGATCACCAGATCGTAGAGTTCCTGCGCCGGCAGACCTTGCGCCGACATGCTTTCGATCCAGGCGGCGCGCGCCGGATCGGCGGCGGCGGCGCGGAATTCGGCCAGGACTTCGTCCGAGATGGTAACCTTGGCCACGCCCTTTTCGGCCAACACGCTGTCCCAGCGTTGCAGCAGTTCGGCGTAGTTGGCCAGATAGTGATCGATGGCCTCGTCGATCGAGCTGTCCAGAGCGGCCTTGTGCTCGGGGCTCAGCATCTCGTAGGCGTCGGTGTTCACCACAACCGGGCAGTTGACGGTGCCGGGGTTCAGGTTCGCGGTCCACCAGTCGGCGCGGTTGATCGTGCCGAACGACAGGTGCGCGTGCTGGGCAAAGGCGACGGTGTCGACCACGCCGGATTCCATCGCGTTGTAGGCTTCGGGCGCGGGAACCGAGGTGGGAACACCGCCGACCGCCTTGAACGCCTCGCCCAGACCGCCGGTGGCGCGCACGCGCATTCCGTCGAAATCGGCCAGTTCGTCGCGCGGCTCGCCTGTGCCAACCAGATTGTACTGCGGCATCGGCGAGGTCATCAGCAGCTTGGCGTTCCAGCGCGCCAGGTCGGCCTGCACGGCCGGATGCGCATAGACGGCATGGCTCACGGCCACTTCCTCGGCCAGGTTGTTCACGCCGATGAACGGCAGTTCCAGAACGGTGATCGACGGGTTCTTGTCACGGTGATAGCCGGCGCAGAACTGCGCCATCTCGAAGGCGCCGATCGAAATGCCGTCCAGATTCTCGCGCGGTTTCGACAATCCGCCATAGCTGACGTTGATCGTGAATTCGCCGCCGGTCTTCTCGCTGACCAGTTCGGCCAGCTTCTCGACGTGCTCGGTGAAAGCGCGCCGCTTTCCCCAGACCGAGGCGTTCCATTCCGTGGCCGAGGCTTCCGCGACGAATGCGAAACTTACGGCGGCCGCGACGGCGCCGGTCAGAATATTGTTCATGAGTGTCTCTCCCTTTGGTGCAGCCCTTGACACGGACCGCTTGCGCGCAAACTAGCCCGCTGCGCCGGCGGTGCCAAGCCCCATCGGCATCCCCCGGGCGACTCGGCCGTGGCCCGGCGGCACGATATGTCGCAGCCCCGCACCCGTCCGACGCGGCGCACAGGTGTCCCGGCCGGGCCTGTCTGCGGCCCCGGAAAGCCGGCTCGCGTTTACACCTAAGCTGCTGCAATACATGGCATCTCTGAACCGGACCAAGAGCGAGGTTTACAATATTCGGCGCGTGCACAGAAAATGATTTACAAGGAAATCCTGTTATTTCGGCAACTTGTTCCCTTATTTTCAGCTTTGGTTATTATCTCGGTCAATCCGGTCCCGCACGTCCACAGCACTGGTCAGGCGGGTCCATACCGAAGTCAAAGGGAGGAGCTTCGCCATGCCCGACACCGTTCAGACCACCGCCAAGACCTATCCGCCGTCCGCTGAATTGGCCGCAGGCGCGCATGTGGACGCTGCAACATACGACGCGATGTATGCAGCATCCCTGGCCGATCCCGACGCATTCTGGGGCGAACACGGCAAGCGGATCGACTGGATCAAGCCCTACACTCAGGTCAAGGACATCAACTATGACCTGGGTTCGGTCAGCATCAAGTGGTATGCCGACGGCACGCTGAATGTCGCCGCCAACTGTATCGACAGGCATCTCGCCACCCGTGGCGATCAGACCGCGATCATTTTCGAACCCGACGATCCCACCGAGGGCGCGCAGCACATCACCTACAAGGATCTGCACCGCAACGTGTGCAAGATGGCCAATGTGCTCACAGCGATGGGCGTGAGCAAGGGCGACCGTGTCGTCATCTATCTGCCGATGATCCCCGAAGCGGCCTATGCGATGCTGGCCTGCGCGCGCATCGGCGCGATCCACTCCATCGTTTTCGCCGGCTTTTCGCCCGACGCGCTGGGCGCGCGGGTCAATGGCTGCGACGCCAAGGTGGTGATCACCGCCGACGGCGCACCGCGCGGCGGGCGTGTCACCAACCTCAAGGACAATGTGAACCAGGCGCTGCTGCACGACACCGACGACGTGAAATGCCTTCTGGTCAAGCGCACCGGCCAGCAGATCGCATGGCGCGAGGGGCTGGATTTCTGGCTGCATGACGAGATCGAGAAAGTCGCGGACGATTGCGCGCCGGTCGAGGTCGGCGCCGAGGATCCCCTGTTCATTCTCTATACCTCCGGCTCCACCGGTCAGCCCAAGGGCGTGGTGCACACCACCGGCGGCTACCTTGTCTATGCCGCGATGACCCATGAAATCGTCTTCGATTACAAGGAAGGCGAGGTGTTCTGGTGCACCGCCGATGTCGGCTGGGTCACCGGGCACAGCTATATCGTCTATGGCCCCCTGGCCAATGGCGCGACGACGCTGATGTTCGAAGGCGTGCCCACCTACCCCGATGCCAGCCGGTTCTGGCAGGTCTGCGAGAAGCACAAGGTGGCCCAGTTCTACACCGCGCCCACCGCGATCCGCGCGCTGATGGGCCAGGGCACCGGCTTTGTCGAAGGGTGCGATCTGTCCAGCCTGCGCGTCCTGGGCACGGTGGGCGAGCCGATCAACCCCGAGGCCTGGAACTGGTACAACGACGTGGTCGGCAAGGGCCGTTGCCCGATCGTTGACACCTGGTGGCAGACCGAAACCGGCGGCCACCTGCTGACCCCCCTGCCCGGAGCCCATGCCACAAAGCCGGGTTCGGCGATGAAGCCGTTCTTTGGCGTTCAGCCTGTGGTTCTGGATCCGACATCCGGCGAGGAAATCCACAGCTATCCCACCGAAGGCGTGCTGTGCATTAAAGACAGCTGGCCCGGCCAGATGCGCACCGTCTGGGGCGATCACGAGCGCTTCGAAAAGACCTATTTCTCGGACTACAAGGGCTACTATTTCACCGGTGACGGCTGCCGCCGCGACGAGGATGGCGATTACTGGATCACCGGCCGCGTCGATGACGTGATCAACGTCTCGGGCCACCGCATGGGCACCGCCGAGGTCGAGAGCGCCCTGGTTGCGCATGCCAAGGTGGCCGAAGCCGCCGTGGTGGGCTATCCGCACGACATCAAGGGCCAGGGCATCTATTGCTATGTGACGCTGATGAACGGCGAAGAGCCTTCGGACGATCTGGTCAAGGAACTGCGGATGTGGGTGCGCAGCGAAATCGGCCCGATCGCATCGCCGGACGTGATCCAGTGGGCGCCCGGCCTGCCGAAAACCCGGTCGGGAAAGATCATGCGCCGTATCCTGCGCAAGATCGCCGAAAACGACTTTGGCGCGCTGGGCGACACCTCGACGCTGGCCGATCCTTCGGTGGTCGACGATCTGATCGCCAACCGCAAGGGCTGATCTGCGCCTCAGGCCGGAACGACAACGATGAAAACGGGGGGCGCCGCGGTCAGCGTGCCCCCTTTTTTCGTTTTCCGGGGCGCGGCGCATCACCCCGCGGGCTTGCCGCGGCGCCGCATCGCCTTAAATCCGGCACATTGCACAGGTATGAAGGCGGCCATGTTGAACCGAACCCATTTCAGTGGACAAGCGGTTTCGCCCGTGTCACCTGACCCCAAGGTCAGCCCACAGCGAGACGCGATGTCCGAGCACGAGTTCATTCCCGGCCCCGAAAACGGCCGCGCATTCCGCGATGCGCTGGGCTGTTACGGCACGGGTGTCACCATCGTGACCGCCATGACCGACGATGGCCCGCTGGGCATGACGGCAAATTCCTTCGCATCCCTGTCGATGGACCCGCCGCTGGTCTTGTGGTCGCCGGCGAAGACATCGCGGCGGTACGACGGGTTCGCCCGGGCCGAACGGTTCTGCATTCATGTGGTGGCCGACACGCAACAGACGCTGGCCAACCATTTCGCACGTCAGGGTCACGGCTTCGATAAGGTCGAATGGCACCCCTCGGAAGATGGCACGCCCATCCTCGAAGGCGTTCTCGCAAGGTTCGAATGTCGGCAGGTTGCGCTGCACGATGGCGGAGATCACGGGCTGATCATCGGCCATGTGCTGCGCGCGGCGCATCGCCCCGGCCAGGGCCTGATGTTCAAACGCGGGCAATACGGCGGTTTCTCGGGCGGCTGAACCCGGTCGCTCAGCCCCGCAGCGCGGCGGCCAGTTGGTTCTGGCGGCGCAACGTCGCGGGCAGGTCTATGGTTGTCACACGCCCCGCCCGCACCACTTGCCGGCCTTCCACGATAAGGTGCCGCACCTTCTGCGGACCGGCCAGCAGCAGCGCCGCCGCATCCCAGCTGCCGGCGGATTCCACACCGCGCGTGTCCCAGATGGCCAGATCGGCGCGCTTGCCCACGGCGATGCGGCCACAGTCGGGCCGTCCCAGCACATCCGCGCCGCCGCGTGTCGCGATCTCCAGCGCCTCTCGCGCGCTCATCGCATCCGCGCCGCCGACGACGCGCTGCAACAGCATGGCCTGGCGCGCCTCGGCGATGGGATTGCCGATATCGTTGCTGGCCGATCCGTCGACGCCCAGCCCCACCGTCACGCCCGCATCCCGCATCGCCCGCACCGGCGCAATCCCGCTGCCCAGACGGCAATTGGAACAGGGGCAATGGGCCACACCCGTCCGGCTCCGGGCGAACAGCCCGATTTCATCCGCGTCCAGCTTGACGCAATGGGCATGCCAGACATCGTGCCCGGTCCAGCCCAGATCCTCGGCGTATTGGCCCGGACGGCACCCGAACATCGCTTCGCTATAGGCGATGTCCTCGTCGTTTTCGGCCAGGTGGGTGTGCAGCATCACCCCCTTGTCGCGCGCCAGAAGCGCCGCATCGCGCATCAGATCGCGGCTGACCGAGAACGGCGAACAGGGCGCGATGCCCACCCGGCACATCGATCCCTCGGACGGATCGTGAAACGCGTCGATCACGCGGATGCAATCGTTGAGAATGGCGCCTTCGGCTTCGACCAACCTGTCCGGCGGCAGCCCCCCGGCACTGGCGCCGATGCTCATGGCGCCGCGCGTGGGATGAAACCGCAACCCGATCTGCGCCGCCGCGTCGATCGTATCGTCCAGCCGCGCGCCATTGGGAAAGAGATACAGATGATCCGACGTCAGGCTGCATCCGCCCAGCGCCAGCTCGGCCAGACCGGTCAGCGCCGATACATGCATCTCTTCAGGGCCAAACCGCGCCCAGATCGGATAAAGCGTTTCGAGCCAGCCGAAAAGCAGCGCGTCCTGCCCGCCAGGCACCGCGCGCGTGAGCGTCTGGTAGAGATGATGGTGCGTGTTGACGAGGCCGGGCGTGACGACGCAACCGGTGGCATCGATCACCGTGGGCGCGCGCAGCCCCCGGCCGATCTCAAGTATCGTGCCATCGCCCAGCCGAATGTCGATGTCGTGGTATTCACCCCGCGCGTCATCCATGCTGAGCACGACAGCGGCGTTTCGGATCACGGTGTGCGACATGCCGCCGGCCTCCTGCGGTACGGGATCAGGGATTCGCGAAAGGGCGCAACAGGTCCAGCGCCGCGCGGTGCAGCGCGGGCGACGCTGCCGCAACGGCCTGCCCGCCCATATGCGCGGGCCCGCCACGCCAGTCGGTGACGATGCCACCGGCCGCCTCGATCACCGCGACCGGCGCCTGAATGTCGTAGGCGTTCAGTCCGGCCTCGA
The DNA here is from genome assembly GCA_024742705.1 of Paracoccaceae bacterium. Lineage (GTDB taxonomy): Bacteria > Pseudomonadota > Alphaproteobacteria > Rhodobacterales > Rhodobacteraceae > JANSXZ01. The sequence goes on from JANSXZ010000025.1 coordinate 10,328, forward strand.
TCACCAGGTCCACCTGCCCCGCCGCCAGCAGCGCGTAGGCATAGCAATCCATGCCATAGCGCACCAGCCTGACGCGCGCCGCCACCGCATCAAAGCCGGCGCGGTCGCCGGGCGTGCCCACTTCGGGAAACGTGGTGAACAGCGTCGCCTGGGCCAGATCGCGGGTGTCGCGCACGCGCAACGCCGAACGCCCCTGCGGACCGACACACCAACCTTCACCCTTCGCGCCGAAAAAACGTTCCGCGATATAGGGTTGGTCGATCATGCCCAGAACCGGCCCGGCGCCCTCTGTCAGCGCGATCAGAACGCCCCACGTCGGCGTGCCACTGATGAAACCGCGGGTGCCGTCGATCGGATCGAGAACCCACATGCGGCCCGATGGGCCTTCGCTGCGCCCGAATTCCTCGCCCCAGATGCCGTCATCGGGGCGCAGATCGGCCAGCACGTCGCGCATCGCGCGTTCAGCGGCGCGATCGGCCAATGTCACCGGATCGAAGCCGGCCGCATCCTTGTTTTCGGTGCCAAGGCGCGCCTGACGGAAATATGGAAGAATCACCGCACGCGCCGCATCGGCAAGCCGGTGCGCCACGTCGATGTCGCTGATCGTGTCCCGTGTCATGCCGGATGCATGACACCAAGGATCGCCCGGAGCAAGCCCGGCGCGTTCCCTTCGGGCCGTTGTCAGGCCACGTCGCTGAGAACGCGGGCCAGTTCGAACAGGCGGCGGCGCTGGTTCTCGGGTATGTTGTAATACGACCGCACCAGATCCAGCGCTTCCTTGTCGGCCAGGATGTCGGCCGGCACCCGCGAACGGGCGTCCGTCGCGGTCTGCGCGTCTTCCAGCCCCTCGAAGAAATAGCTGACGGGCACGCTGAGCGCATCGGCGATGTCCCACAGCCGCGAGGCACTGACACGGTTCGCACCGGTTTCGTACTTCTGTATCTGCTGGAATTTGATACCGACTTTTTCGGCCAGTTGCTGCTGGGTCATCCCAATGAGCCAGCGACAATGACGAACACGCTTACCGACATGCACGTCTACGGGATGGGCCATATCTTTCTCCTTCAGTTATACTCGTTAACGAAACCTTTACAGTTCCGGGTCATGGTTCCGCCGAAAAAGCGACACCAGACCAGGGGCAACAATTCCGCAGCCGCCCGGTTGAACGGCATGCGCTACAGATCGTGTTATAGCTGATCCTGTCCCGATCAGCACCCGCAAAAAGTGATACACACCGTCTTGTGTCCCCTGTGTACCGTCGCGGCGTCGCTCTGACATTGCATCTCCAATGGTCGCCTCCTGAAGCCCCACGGTTGAGTGGTTCCGGTTGACCTTCACGTCACCTTGCCCATTTATGGCAAAAAAACAAGGAATTTACATGCGCGCATACCATATTTCCGGCGCCGGCCAGGCTGCCGCGCTGACGGATGTTCCGCTGCCCCCGATGGGCGATTGTGACATCCATGTGACGATTCGGGCCTGCGGGCTGAATTTCGCCGATCTGCTGATGCAGAAGGGCACATATCAGGACACACCCGACCCGCCCTTTACGCTGGGCATGGAGGTGGCCGGCGTGGTCCGGGCGGTCGGCGCGGCGGTGCGCGGCTTCGCCCCCGGCGATCGGGTCGCGGTCTTTGGCGGCAGCGGCGGTCTGGCCACCGAAGGCATCTTCCCGGCCGATCGCGCGGTGCTTCTGCCCGACGCCATGAGCTTTGAACACGGCGCGGCCTTCCAGATCGCCTATGGCACCAGCCACCTGGCGCTGGTGCACCGCGCCCGTTTGCAACCCGGCGAAACGCTTCTGGTGTTGGGCGCGGCCGGCGGCGTCGGCCTGACGGCGGTCGAGATCGGCGCCCGGCTTGGGGCCAGGGTGATCGCGGTCGCGCGCGGCGACGACAAGCTGGCGGTGGCTGGCAAGGCCGGCGCGGCGCATCTGATAGATGCCGAAACCGCTGACCTGCGCGGCGCGGTCAAGGCGCTGGGCGGGGCCGACGTGGTTTATGATGCCGTGGGTGGCGATGCCTTCCGCGCCGCTTTCCGCGCCTGCAACCCCGAAGGCCGGTTGATCGCGATCGGTTTTGCCAGCGGGGACGTGCCGCAAATTCCCGCCAATCACCTGATGGTCAAGAATATCGACGTGCTTGGGGTCTACTGGGGCGGCTACATGAAGTTTGCGCCGCAAAAGGTGATGCACAGCCTGGCCGAACTGGCGCAGTGGTACGCGGCGGGCAAACTGCATCCGCATGTGTCGCATGTGCTGCCTCTGGACCGGGTGGCCGAGGGCATGGACCTGCTGCGCCGCCGCGCATCGACCGGCAAGGTTGTCATCGTGCCGTGAACGCGGGCGCGTCAGCCCGCCTTCAGCCGCGCCGCCGGCTGGCCCCCGAACGCCTGCCGCAGCAGATCGGCCAGCGCGGTCTGCACATGGCTGTTGGTTGTGTCGGCGCCATAGAGGTTTATCAACTGCACCGGAAGCACCGGCAGCGCGCCGTTGTGATCTATCTGCTCCAGATGCGGCGGCTGGGTGCCTTCGATCATGGTGTGCACCGCCAGATCGGCGCTGACCGTCGCCTCGATTGTGCGGTCCGATTCGGTTTCGACAACCATGTCCCAGGGCACCGATGCCGCATCCAGCGCGCGCAGCACCTTGGGCCGAAAGGTGCAGAAACGCCCGAACGCCAGCCGCAGCGGCCGCTGCCGCCAAGCCGAACCGCCCTGCGCCCCGATCCAGCACAGCGGCTTGCGCGCCAGGGTTTCCGCGCCCTTGGCGGTTTCGGTTTCGGTGGTCAGGATCAGATCGCATTCACCCTTGGCAAACTGCGCCTTCAGACCGCGGGTGTAGGATGAGATAAGCTGCACCCGCACACGCGGAAACGCGCTGTTGAACTGCTGCAAGACCCGCGGAATCGCCGGGTAGACAATATCGTGCGGCACACCCAGGATGATTTCACCCTCGTAGATCTGGTCGGTCAGCCGCCCGATCGCCTCGTCGTTCAGCGCCACCATGCGGCGCGCATAGGTCAGCAATTGCTCGCCCGAAGCGGTCAGCGCGACGCTGCGGCCGGTGCGGTCCAGCAATTCCAGGCCCAGCATTTCCTCCAGCCGTTTCAACTGCATCGAAACCGCCGATTGCGTGAGATGCAAGAACCCCGCCGCCCGCGTGACCCCGCCCAGATCGGCCAGAGCCACGAACGACCGCAGCGTCGTCAGATCGAGATTGCGCATATATCACCATCCTTGATGCTCAAGACAACAAACATTCGTTTTTCAAATACACCACAAACCGCCATATGCATCAAGGAAATTGATTGAACGCTGAATATCCATCTCGAACCCAGGAAAGGAAAGTCCATGGCTTTCATCACCAACACCCACGTCGCGACCAAACGGGGCGGCGGCCTGAAACTGGCCAAGCTTTTCTCGGTCTGGCGGCAGCGCCAGCGCCTGAACCAACTGGATGCCGCCGCATTGCGCGACATCGGCATCACCCGCGCCGAGGCCGAGGCCGAGGCCGCCCGCGCGATCTGGGACGTGCCCGCAACCTGGCGCTACTGATCCGGCACACGATGCCCGCCGCCCTTCGCTAAGGGTGGCGGGCATCAGGCGGGGCCCCGCTGGTTTCCTGCCAAATTCCTGACGGAAACACTTGAAAAAGGGCCTCCAGCCACCGATATTTGGCGGGTGAGCCGCTGCAGTCTGCAGGCGGTGAGAACAACGATGCCAAATTGGAGACCCTGATGGCTGAATTCGACAATATTCGCGCGCAAGCGCGGACTGCGGCGGGCGCCCGCGCTGCCGAAATCGATGCGGGTTTGCGCGCCCATATGAACAAGGTCTACGGCACCATGTCCGTAGGTATGCTGCTGACCTTCGCGGTCGCCTGGGCCGTGGGCACCAGCCCCGCCCTTCTGGGCGTTTTTCGCGATCCGGTCACGCTGTCGCCCAACATTCTGGGCTGGATCGTGATGTTCGCGCCGCTGGGCATGGTGTTTGCCTTCGGCGCGGCCATCAACCGGCTGTCCGCCGCGGGCGCGCAGCTTTTCTTCTACGCCTTCGCGTCTGTGATGGGCCTTTCGATCGCGTGGATCTTCCAGGCCTTTACCGGCATGTCGATCGCCCAGGTGTTCCTGGTCACATCGATCGCCTTCGCCGGCCTGTCGCTCTGGGGATACACAACGAAAAAGGACATCTCCGGCTGGGGTTCGTTCCTGATCATGGGCGTCATCGGCCTGGTCGTGGCGTCGATCGTCAACATCTTCCTCGGCTCGCCCGCGATCATGTTCGCCGTGTCGGTCCTGGGTGTGCTGATCTTCGCCGGCCTCACAGCCTTTGACACGCAGAACATCAAGAACACCTACCTGCAGCACGCCGCCCATGGCGATCAGGAGTGGATGGACAAATCGGGGATCATGGGCGCGCTCAGCCTGTACCTGAACTTCATCAACATGTTCATGATGCTGCTGTCGCTGTTCGGCAACCGCGAATAACAACGCCGCGACGCGATCCGATGCGGGGCCGGTCCGAAAGGACCGGCCCCTTTGCGTTTCGCCCGGTTCAAGGTTCGCTCAGGCTACAGCGCGACACCGAACAGATATCCCACAGCCGCCGTGCCCAGCATCGCAAGGGCGCCCCAGAACGTCACCCGCAGCACCGCCGGCCGCAGACGCGCGCCGCCCAGACGCGCCCCCAAGGCCCCCAGCACGGCCAGCGTCACCAGGGCAACAGCGGCAACCGCAGCCCCCGAAAGCACGGTGGCCGCCGCCGCCAAAGGCAGCGCGGCGCCGATGGCAAAGGCCAGTGCCGAAGCGCCCGCCGCCTGCAACGGATTGGCATTGCCCGCAAGGCCGAACATGCCCAGCTCTTCGCGCGCATGGGCCCCCAGGGCATCGTGATCGGTCATCTGCCGCGCCGCCTCCAGCGCCAGGGGCGCGTCCATCCCGCGGTCTTCCAGCGTCTGCGCCAACTCGCCCAGTTCATAGTCCGGGTTCTCCTCCAGCGCGACGCGCTCGCGCTCCAGGTCCGCCGCCTCGACATCTGCCTGCGCCGACACCGAAACGTATTCGCCCGCCGCCATCGACAAGGCCCCCGCCGTCAACCCGGCCAGCCCCGAAAGCACCACGGCCTCCTGGCTCAGACCCGCAGAAATGACGCCGACAAGAAGGCTGGCGGTGGAAACGATACCGTCATTGGCACCCAGAGTGGCCGCGCGCAACCAATTGCTGCGCGAAATGTAATGTCCTTCACGGGGCATCGCCTTGCCGCTCCTGCATCGTATTTCACCGCCCGCCCCTACGCAAAGAGCCGCGCTCACGCGCGGCTCCCGGTCGAAAGTCCGACGAGTGGAAAATCGTTACTTGATCTTGCCTTCCTTGTAGTCGACATGCTTGCGCGCGACCGGGTCGTATTTCTTCACCACCATCTTCTCGGTCATGGTGCGGGCGTTCTTCTTGGTCACATAGAAGTGGCCGGTGCCCGCGCTCGAGTTCAGACGGATTTTGATCGTCGTTGGTTTCGCCATTGTAAACGCTCCTGCATCGAAAGGCGCGGCCCTTCGGGAAATTGGTCCTGAACCCCGGCTTGTACCCGCCCGCGCCGCCGAGTCAACCCGCTTTCAATGGTTTGAACCTGCCCCGGCGCGGCAATCGTGCGGAGAGCCTGTAAGCCGGATTCTGTTCCGCGGCGCACCGCGGCGATGACCATTCGTCTGGGATGCGCGTCGCCGCGCACCTCCTGCTGCCAACCCGATCCTGCCGGCCGAAGCAGCCTGCGGCGGTATCGGCCGAAACCGACGCGGCCCGCGTGAGGATCCTATTTGGCATTGCTCCCGGTGGGGCTTGCCATGCCGCCCCTGTTGCCAGCGGCGCGGTGGGCTCTTGCCCCACCGTTTCACCCTTGCCGGCCCGCAAAGGCCGGCGGTCTGTTTTCTGTGGCGCTTTCCGTCGGGTTGCCCCGCCCGGGCGTTACCCGGCACCGTCGCTTCATGGAGTCCGGACTTTCCTCGAACCGCCCTCAGGCGGCCCGCGGCCATCCGGCTCTCCGCACGCCGCGCGGGATATGCCGCGGCGCCCGCCCCGTCAACCGGCATCTGCCCACCGGGCGCACCCGGGCTTTCCTTTCGCCTTAAATATCCCCGCCGGAGGCTCGGTCTTTCCCAAGGGAAAGGCCGAAGGGGCGCCTACCACAATGCCATGTCCTCAGGTGCCAGCGGACCGCGCGCGCCGGGCCGGTGGCGCAGGCGCACCGCCGCCAGAAGATCCGCATCCGCAGCATCGGCGGTGTATCCGGCGGCACGGGCACAGGCCCGAAACACCGCCATATCCGGCTTCCGGCCCGCGGCGCCGCTGCGCGGCGCCGGCGCGGCAAGGCCGCAACGCTCCAGCCGGGCCCAGTCGAACCTCGGGCCCGGATCCACCTTGCGCCCCGGCGCCATGTCGGAATGCCCGATCACACCCCGTGGCCCCATCGCATGTCGGGCCATGATATCGCCCAGCAACCGCTCCAGAACCGCCATTTGCGGCGCCGCGAAAGGATGATCGCCCGCATTGTCCAGTTCGATCCCGACCGATCGTGAATTCACGTCGCCCGCACCGTCCCAACAACCCACCCCGGCGTGCCAGGCGCGCATCGTCTCGTCGACCAACTGCCAAAGCGTACCGTCGGCGGCGATCAGGTAGTGCGCCGATACCTCATGCTCTGGCGCGCACAGCCGCTCCAGCGCTGCACGTGCGCCGCGCATCGCGGTATGGTGCAGCACGACAAGTGTCGGGCGCAGCCCCCCGCGCCGTTCGCCGAAATTACCCGACGGATGCCAGATCGGTCTCAGTTCCGGACCGCCGACCGGAACGGCGCCGGGTTCCAGTCACAGGCATAGCCGTCCCCGTCCGGATCCAGCGCCTTGCGATCGCGCTGCGGCCCACCCATGGCCAGGAAATCGATCTGCGCCTGGTCCGCCGATGCATAGGTCGCGCAATTCCGCAGGTTGCGGTTGCGCAGGTTGAAGCCGTTGCGATTGTGCAGCTTGCGACCCACCGGATGCGAGGTGCGCAGCGCATATTGCACGATGTTCGGCTGGCCGCCCTCGACCCGGTCGGGCACTTCCGTCGGCGCAATCACCTCATATTGCGCCTGGTTGGCGGCGATACGTTCGGCGTCGCTCTGGATGGTCTCGCGCGCCGCCACGGCCTCAAAACTGTTCTCGTCGGAAATGCCGGGATTGTTCAGGCTCACCGGCGCCGGGTTCTGCGGGCTGGCCTGCACCGGCGCAACACCGGAGTTCGCCGCCGTTTCATCCAGCGATGCGCCCGCCGCGAGGATCGGATCGACCGCCGGCGCCAGTGTTTCTTCCGAAACGGCAAGCGGCGGCGCCAATGGCGTACCCGCCAGCGCCGCATCGCGCGCCTGTTGCGCCTGGGACGAATTGTCGAAACCGATACCCGACGCGCTGTCGGGCACCTTGGGCGAGCAGGCCACAAGAGCGCCCACCGCCAGAGCCGAAAAAATCAATCGCATGCGTTCTGTCCTGCCTGAACCGTTTCTTGTTTGGCGCAGGTTACCACCATTTGGCCGGTTTGGCCACAAACCCCGCCGCCCGCTCGACCGCGAAGGCCGCGTTCAGCAAGGCGCCCTCTTCCCAGGGCCGGCCAATCAGTTGCAACCCCAGCGGCAACCCCTGACGGTCCAGTCCGGCGGGCACGGCGATGCCCGGCAAGCCCGCCAGGTTCACGGTGACGGTGAAGACATCGTTGAGGTACATCCGGACCGGATCCGCATCCGCCATTTCTCCCAGCCCGAAGGCCGCCGAGGGCGTCGCCGGTGTCAGGATCGCATCGACGCCTTCGGCAAAGACGGTTTCGAAATCGCGTTTTATCAGCGTGCGCACCTTGCGAGCGCGGTTGTAATAGGCATCGTAGAACCCGGCCGAAAGAACGTATGTTCCGATCATCACGCGGCGCTGCACCTCGGGGCCGAAGCCTTCGGCGCGGGTCTTTTCGTACATTTCGGTGATGCCGTCGCCCTGCGCCAGAGCCGCGCGATGGCCATAGCGCACCCCGTCATAGCGCGCCAGGTTCGACGAAGCCTCGGCCGGCGCGATCACATAATAGGCCGGAAGCGCGTATTTCGTGTGCGGCAACGAGATATCGACGATGCGCGCGCCCGCGTCCTGCATCATCTCGCGGCCGCGCGTCCACAGCGCCTCGATTTCATCGGGCATGCCGTCCATGCGATACTCACGCGGGATGCCGATGGTCTTGCCCCGGATATCGCCGGTCAGCGCCGCCTCGAAATCGGGAACCGGCAGTTGCGCGCTGGTGCTGTCCTTGGGATCGTGCCCGCTCATGGCGCGCAGCATGATCGCGGCGTCGCGCACGGTCTTTGTCATCGGTCCGGCCTGATCCAGGCTGGACGCAAAGGCGACGATACCCCAGCGCGAGCAGCGCCCGTAGGTCGGCTTGATGCCCACGGTGCCGGTGAAGGCCGCCGGCTGACGGATCGAACCGCCGGTGTCGGTGCCGGTCGCGGCAAGGCAAAGATCCGCCGCCACCGCAGCCGCAGACCCGCCGGACGATCCGCCCGGCGTCAGGGCGGTTTCGTCGTTGCCGCGCCGCCAGGGATTGACCGCATTGCCATAGACCGACGTTTCATTCGACGACCCCATGGCGAACTCATCCATGTTGAGCTTGCCCAGCATGACCGCGCCGTCGTCCGCCAGTTTCTGGCTGACAGTGGATTCGTACTCGGGCACGAACCCTTCCAGGATCCGGCTGCCGGCCTGGCTGGCCACACCTCGGGTGCAGAACAGATCCTTGATCCCCACCGGCAGGCCGCACATGTCGGGCGCATCGCCGGTGGCCAGCCGCGCGTCTGCGGCCCTTGCGCGCGCCACGGCAAGCTCGGGCGTCTTGTGTACGAAAGCGTTCAGTGCACCTGCGGCGTCGATCGCCTCCAGGCACGCGCGGGTGATCGCCTCGGCCGTGGTGTCACGGCGCCGCAACGCGTCGCGCGCCTCCGACAGGCTCAGTCTGTTGAGATCTTCCATCATTCAACCACCTTGGGAACCGCAAAGAAGCCTTCCCGCGCATCCGGTGCATTGGACAGCACCTTGTCGGCCTGCGCCCCGTCGCTCACCTCATCCGCACGCATCCGCAGCCGCTGCGGCGTCACCGAAACCATTGGCTCGACGCCATCGATATCAACCTCGCCCAGTTGCTCGATGAACCCGAGGATGGTGTTGAACTCATCCGCCAGCGCCGGCAGCGCCGCTTCTTCCACCCGGATCCGGGCCAGTTTCGCCACGCGGGCGGCAGTGCTTGCGTCAATCGACATCCGAACATCCATTGTTGCCTCGACTTCGGGCTTTACCGTTCCCGCGCCGCACCCGCAAGCCCGCGACCCATCGCAGGCTGCGGATTGCGCAAACTGCGCGCGGCTGGCATCAATGACGCGCAGAACCGCGAAAGAGCCCGCCATGAAACTCACCTTGCACCATATCAACCTGGCCACGGAAAACGTCGAACGAATGAACGCCTTCTACACCGGCGTGCTGGGGCTGGCCCCCGAAGACACCGGCCTGCCGGTGCTGGAAAAGGGCAAGGGCTATGCCGGCGAGGTCGCCTTTGTGACCGATGGCGCTATCCAGACCCATCTGGCCCAGCGCGACGTTCAGGCCGGATTTGCCACCGGTCAGATCGTCAACCCGGTCAGCCACGGTCACATCGCCTACCGCACCGACGACATCGACGCCTTCAAGGCCCACCTCGTGGCCCACGGCATACCCTATTCCGATTGGGGCAACACGGCAGTCGCCGGCTGGCACCAAATCTTCTTTTACGATCCCGACGGCAACGTGATCGAGGTACACGCGGTTCAGGACTGACGCCGCAGCCGCAGATACACGAAGATCATCCACCCCAGCATCGCGGCATTGGCAAGATGCCACATAAAATGCGTGCCGGTAGGGAACACCGTGCAAACCGCGGGATCCAGGGTCCGGAACGCCAGCGACACAACCAGCAGCCCGGCGCCCAGACCCAGACCGCCGGCCAGGCGCGGTTCGCGGCGGCGCAACAGCAAGGCATAGATCGCGATCAGCAAGGGCACCGGCGCATAGGCCGCCGATCCGCCCAGCCCCGGAACCGCCGCGAAAACCGGCACGGTCAGCGCGCCATAAGGCACGAAAAGCGCCGTCGCCGCCACCGCCATCCACCTGCCCATCCGCCAGGCCGCGCGGTTGATCGCATAGATATAAACCAGAACGAAGGCGAGGATCGGCACCACATCCGCAACACCCGCCCAAACCGTCGCATGGGTGTGGAACAGCCAGCTGCCGATGCCGATCACGCCCAGGATGGCGCTCAGCACCCGCGCCACGGGCACGCCCGCGCTCAACCGCCACATCGCCACCGCGGCAATCACAAAGGCCAGGTTGGTCACCGCGTTCACCGGTTCGGCCCAATACTCGGGCCCAATGCGTTCGCAATATCCGTCCACCCGGGCAAACCAGTCGATGCCGTCGCCCCCCATGGCCACCCTCTTCATCTTGCCGGATAAACTCCCGCCGGAGGCTCCCGCAGTCCACACTTTCGCGCTACACCTAAGGCCACAACACCACGGAGAACACAAAAATGAACATCATCTGGCTCGGACACGGCAGCTTTCGAATCGAAACCGCGGGACAGGTCCTGCTTCTCGATCCCTGGCTCACCGGGAATCCCATGCTCGATACCTCGCAACACGCCGCGGCCGTCGAAGGCGCCACACACCTGCTGCTCACCCACGCCCACTTCGATCATGTGGTCGACGCCGTTTCGCTCTGCCGCAAACTGGGTATTCCCGCGGTCGGCCAATACGATCTGATGGGGCACTGGGCCGAAACCGAAGGCATCGAAACCATCGGCTTCAACAAGGGCGGCACCGTTGCACTGGGCGACGTGCAGGTGTCGATGGTCACCGCCCAGCACTCTTCCACCTTCGCCTCGCCCGAAGGGCCGCGCACCGGCGGCAGCGAAGTCGGCTTCATGATCGCCGCCGAAGGCCACACCGTCTACGCCTCGGGCGACACCGACGTTATGGCCGACATGGAATGGTTCGGCGACTACTACAAACCCGACATCGGCATCCTCAGCGCCGGCGGACACTTCACAATGGACATGGCCAAGGCGGCCTATGCCGCGCGCCGCTACTTCAACTTTGGCACCGTGATCCCGGCGCACTACCGGACGTTCCCGCTGCTCGAGCAATCCGCCCAGACGCTGATCGACGCGCTGCCCGATGTCCGGGTGATCGAGCCGCAGGTCCTGGAACCCATCGTGTTCTAGGCGGCCGTTCTCCCGGACGACGGCGCCGCGGAATCGGCGCACCTTCCTTTCGCCGCAAGTATCCCGGGGGGCCGCCCTTCAGGGCGGTGGGGGCAGCGCCCCCCCGGCGCGCCGCTCGGCGAAGAACCGCCGCAGCAACCGGGCGGCGGCCTCCGCGCCGATCCCGTCATAGACTTCGGGGCGGTGATGCGCCTGGGCGCGCGTAAAAATCCGCGCGCCATGCGCGACGCCGCCCGATTTGGGGTCCGGTGCACCGTAATAAAGGCGCCCGATCCGGGCAGCAGCGATGGCCGCCGCGCACATCGCGCAAGGCTCGAGCGTCACATAGAGATCGTACCCTGTCAGCCGTTCCGTCCCGGCCGCCGCGCAGGCCGCGCGGATCGCCAGGATCTCGGCATGCGCGGTGGGATCATGCGCCGCGCGGGTGCGGTGGCCGGCCCGCGCCGCGACCCGCCCGTCGGGCGCGATCAGCACCGCGCCCACCGGCACCTCGCCACGCGCCGCCGCCGCGCGCGCCTCTTCCAGAGCGATATCCATGAAACTGCGGAACATGCCCGCTTTCCTGCCTGCGACTGCGCGCTTTCGCAAGGCCGTGCGATGCGCTATGGCGGCGGACATGAACGATACCCCCTCTTCTCCGCCAGGCGACCGCATCGCCAAGGTTCTGTCGCGCGCCGGCGTCGCATCGCGCCGCGAGGCCGAACGCATGATCGCGCTGGGCCGCGTCAGCGTCAACGGAACCCGCATCGACAGCCCGGCGCTGAACGTCACCGCGGCCGACCGCATCGCCGTCGATGGCCGCCCCGTCGCCGCCCCGGAACCGCCGCGCCTGTGGCTCTATCACAAGCCGCCCGGCCTTGTGACCACCACCCGCGACGAACAGAACCGCGCCACGATCTTCGACGATCTGCCCGCCGATCTGCCGCGGGTGATGAGCGTGGGCCGGCTCGATCTCAATTCCGAGGGCCTGCTGCTGCTCACGAACGACGGCGGCATCAAGCGGCGGCTGGAACTGCCCGCCACCGGCTGGCTGCGCCGCTACCGCGTGCGCATCAACGGCCGCCCCCAGGACAGCGATTTCGACCCGCTGCGCAAGGGCCTCGTGGTGGGCCGCGACAAGTTCATGCCGATGATCGTCACCCTCGATCGCCAGCAGGGCGCCAACGCCTGGCTGACGATGGGCCTGCGCGAGGGCAAGAACCGCGAGATCCGCCGCGCGATGGAAGACATCGGCCTGACCGTCAACCGGCTGATCCGCGTGTCCTACGGCCCCTTCCAGCTGGGCACGCTGAAACCCGGCGCCACCGAAGAAATCCGCCCCCGTGTTCTGCGCGACCAGTTGGGCCTCGAGACGCCGGACGACGAGCCGGCGCCGGCCAAACGCCCGCAACGTGCGCGCCGCGCCAAACCGGGTCCCGATGCCGCCCCCCGGCATACCCCCAAGGGCGCATCGGTGCCGCCCGCGAAATCCCGCCCGCGCCCCGGCAAAAAGACCCGCTGAAGCCGCCGCGCACCGGGCTTTCCCCCTAGCAACACACCGCGCTATGTCCTAGCTTGTACCCCGTTACGGGTGCAAAGGTGGAACATGTCCGGCAGGTCGATCCAGAAACTGGCTTATGCCGCGCTGCTGGTGGTGATGTTCGGCGTCGCGACCGGCTGGATCGGAGGGCTTTGACGGCATGGCCAAGCGCTACGGCGGCAAATTCAGCCCCGATGCGGGCATCGGCAAGGCGGACGCCCCGGCACCCGCACGGCCGCGCCGCGACCCGGCCGGAGCGCGCGCCAACGTGATGTTCGTGCCGGCGATTCCGCTGGTCTTCACATCGCTGCGCGACGGCGCCGTTGAACTGGCTCTGGCGCTGACGGCGGCGGCGCTGTGGACGCTGGGCGCCTGGCTGCTGCGCGACGGGCTGCGTGCCGAAGCCGCCTATGCCCAGCGCAAGGTCGCGCGCCGCCCGGCAATTCCGCGCAAGATGATGGCCAGCGTGCTGACCGGACTGGGCGCCGCCATCGCGGCCTACAAGACCGAACCCGGCGTGCTCGCTCCGCTGCTCTTCGGGCTGATCGCCCTGGCGCTGCATGCGACGGCCTTCGGGATAGACCCGCTGAAAAACAAGGGTGCGGAAGGCATCGACGATTTTCAACAGGACCGCGTGGCACGGGTGGTGGACGAGGCCGAAACGCTTCTGGCCGAAATGGCCGACGCCATTCGCCGCGCCGCAGACCGCGACATGGAAAACCGCGTGGCGGTGTTTCAGCAGACCGCCCGCGACATGATCCGCACCGTCGAGGAAGACCCCCGCGACCTGACCGCCGCGCGCCGTTACCTGGGGGTGTATCTTCTGGGTGCCCGCGACGCGACCGTGAAGTTCGCCGACATCTGGAGCCGAAGCCGCGATGCACGCGCGCGCGCCGACTATGTGGCGCTGCTGGACGATCTGTCGGACAATTTCGCCTCGCGGACCCGCAAGATGCTGCTGGAAGACCGCAGCGACCTGACCGTGGAAATCGAAGTGCTGCGCGACCGCTTGCAGCGCGAGGGCGTGAAACCGTGACACTGTCATTGCAAAGGATGTGCCGAGATGTCTGAAACGACCCGCAAGAAAGCCACGCAAACCCTCGCGATGGTAGAAGAGGTGAACGCCGTGGTCCTGCCCGAACCCACGCGCGACATCGTCACGCTCGAGGCCGCCGACGCGCCGGTGAGCGCGGCGATCCGCAGCCGGATGGACGAGATCGACATGTCGGACACGAATTCGATCGTGTCGTTCGGATCGGGGGCGCAGACGGAACTGCAACAGATCAGTCAGGCGATGCTGGCCGATGTGCGCAACAAGGACGTGGGCCCCGCCGGCGACAGCCTGCGCGACATGGTGACGGCGATCCGGGGCTTTTCGGTGTCCGAACTGGACGTGCGGCGCAAGCCTTCGTTCTGGGAAAAGCTGCTGGGCCGGGCCGCGCCCTTCGCCAAGTTCACCGCCCGTTTCGAAGAGGTGCAGGGCCAGATCGACCGCATCACCGACACGCTTCTCAAGCACGAGCATACCTTGCTGAAAGATATCAAGTCGCTTGACCTGCTGTACGACAAGACGCTGAATTTCTACGACGAACTTGCACTGTACATCGCCGCCGGCGAGGCCAAGATCGCCGCGCTCGACAGCACCGACATTCCGGCGATGGAACAGGCAGTGCAGGATGCGCCCGAGAACGATCAGGTGATGAAGGCCCAGCAACTGCGCGACCTGCGCGCCGCGCGCGACGATCTCGAGCGCCGGGTGCACGATCTGAAGCTGACCCGGCAGGTGACGATGCAATCGCTGCCGTCGATCCGGCTGGTTCAGGAGAACGACAAGAGCCTGGTGACCAAGATCAACTCGACCCTGGTCAACACCGTGCCCTTGTGGGAAACCCAACTGGCGCAGGCGGTGACGATCCAGCGCTCGCGCGAGGCCGCCGAGGCAGTGCGCGGCGCCAACGACCTGACCAACGATCTGCTGACGGCCAACGCCCGGAACCTGCGCGACAGCAACAAGATCATCCGCGAGGAAATGGAACGCGGCGTCTTCGACATCGAAGCTGTGAAACAGGCCAATTCCGATCTGATCGCAACGATTCAGGAAAGCCTTCAGATCGCCGACGAAGGCAAGGCACGACGCGCGGCGGCGGAAACCGAACTGAAAGCGATGGAAACCGAACTGCGCGACACGCTTGCCGCGGCCAAGGCGCGCCGTGACGGTGTCGGCGACACGTCGGGCACGGCGGTTCCGGGCTGACAGCGATGAGACGGGGGTGCAAAGGGCTGCGCCGCATTGCGCGGGCAGGCGCGGTGACGCTTCTGCTTGCGTCCTGCGCCACGGTCGAGCCGGTGCCGGCGCCGCCCGTGCGCCCGGCACCGGTGGTGGCGGTGGCCGCGCCGCCGCCCCAGCCATCGCTGCGCAGCGAGAGCCTGGCGCGCTACTACGCCCGGCTTCAGGCCGATCTGCTGACCCAGGGTTTGCTGAGACGCGACGGCGGTGGCCCCGACACACCGTTTTCGGCCGACGATCTGGCGCGCAACTTCGAGGCGATCGCCTTCTACGACGAATACGATCCCAGCGCCGGGCTGGCGCGGCGCGGATCGGCGGGACTGCTGCGGCGATGGTCGGGGCCGGTGCGGGTGGCCGCCGAATTCGGCGCCAGCGTGCCCGCCGCGCGGCGCGAGCAGGACACCGCCAACCTGCGCAATTATGCCGCCCGGCTGGCGCGCGTGACCGGACACCCCATCGTCACCGGCCGCGCAACGCCCAATTTTCATGTGCTGTTCATGGGCGAGGACGACAAGGATCAGATGCTGGCGGCGCTGCGCCGGATCGCCCCGTCGATATCGCCGCAGACGATGCAGGTCTTCATGGATCTGCCGCGTTCGATCCATTGCCTGGTTGTGGCTTTTTCCGGCGGCGCGCGGCCGCAGAACTATACCCGCGCGATTGCTCTGGTGCGGGCCGAACACCCGGATCTGGTGCGGCTCAGCTGTATTCACGAAGAGGTGGCGCAGGGCCTGGGACTGGCCAATGACAGCCCCGCCGCGCGACCGTCGATCTTCAACGACGACGATGAATTCGCCCTGCTGACCAACCACGACGAGCTGTTGCTTCGGATGCTCTACGATCCGCGCCTTACCCAGGGCATGAGCGCGGAACAGGCGCGCCCGGTCCTGCGCATCATCGCGCGCGAACTGATGGGACAGGCCCTGTAGCCGCGCCCGCCGCCAACATGCCCAAAGCGCCCTGCCCGGATCGCGCGATCCGGACAGGGAACGTTGGCAGGAAACCCTGCATCAGACCATGATCATGTCGTCCGTGATCGACGCCAGGGCGGTGTCGTAGAAAGTGGCGGTAACGCCGCGATCCTCGAAGATCACGTCGTCGCCCGCCTGACGCATGTTCGCACGCGCCGCGCCATCGTCGGCATAGTCGAAGGCTGTGAAATCCAGCGCGTCCCAGGATTCCAGATCGGTGACACGGTGCGTGCTGTCCGCATCGGTCGAAAACACGAAACGGTCGGACAGGTAGCCCCCGGACAGCAGGTTGTCGCCGCCGTTGCCGGCCAGGACATCATGTTCGCCCTGCGCCGCGACCCAGGCCCGCAGGTCCGCCACGCTGGCGCGCGCGAACTCCTGGCTTTCCGAAAACCCGAGCAGCACGTCGTCGCGTCCGGCGCCGCCCTGCATCGCCTCGAGCCAGCCATTCAGACCCGCCGAATCGGCCGCCCGGCCCAGCACGTTCTGATAGAGGCCCTGCACGAAGTCCGCATCGCTGCCGGCGTCGTTGGTGGCCGCGAATTCGGCCGAACCGGCAAACCCGGTGGCCACTTCCCCCAGACCGGCCTGCCCCGAACCCAGCGCGCCGGCCCAACCCTCGAACCCCGCAAGATCGGGATCGCGATCGAAACCGGCCTGGTAGAGGCGGAACAGCTGGCCGGTGAACACCTCGGGCGCGATGCTGTAGACGCCATCGCCAAAGATCGCATCGGCACCGCCTGCGCCACCGATGTTGTCGGCGCCGCTGTCGCCGTAAAGCGCATCATCGCCACCCGCGCCGCGCAGGATGTCGTTGCCCGCACCGCCGTGGGCGACATCGGCCGCCGATCCGGTCTGGGCATTGGGCAACGACTGGTCGGCATCGCTCCACGAGCCGGTGTGGATCTCGTCGTTGCCGCCGCCGCCCAGGATCGTGTCCATCCCGTCGGCCGCGGCATCGAACACCGCGCCGGTTTCCTGCGAGACGCGGCTGTCGTCGTCGCCGGTCAGGATTTCATCGCCCGCGCCGCCCAGGATCATGTCATTGCCCGCGCCGCCGGCGATGCCGCCGTCGTAATCGGCCAGACGCAGCGCACCCGACGCGCCCGCATCGGCGGCATTGGCACCGTTGCTGTCGGCGCTGCCCGCCGCAAGCATATCGTCACCGCCATTGCCATCCAGAACATCCGCCCCGGTGCCGCCGTCGATGGTGTCGTTTTCGGCACCGCCGGTCAGGGTGTCGTCGCCGCCCCGCCCTTCGATCCGGTCGTCACCGAGGCCGCCGTCGAAGCGGTCGGCGGTTTCGGTCAGGCGGACGCTGTCGCTGGCCGTGGCGCGCTGCGCGGCCAGAACGGCGCGCGCGGCGGTTTCGGTCGCGATCTCGATTTCACCGGCGGCGGCGGGCAGGATGCCGACATAGCCGTTGGTGCCGCCGTCCACCTCGCCGCCGGTGCCTTCACCGATGCCGTCGGGGATCTCGACGCCGTGCAGCACCACTTCGCGCAGCGCCAGCGGCATCAGATCGGCGGCGGTGTAATCGCGCATCGTGACCGGGCTGAAGAAGTTGGACGCATCGCCCAGATCGTAATTGGCGATGAACGAAAGCCGGCCGTTGTCTTCTGTGCGCGGCGTTTCGCCATCGCGGGTCAGCGACAACAGAACGTCGCCATAGCTGGCCACGCCTTCCAGCACCTCGACCATGCCGTCACGGTCGGTGTCGTTGGCGATCGTCGGGGAAACGGAATCGATCGGCGTGCCTTCGCCGTCGAAACGGCCGTGGATGTGTTGGGCGTGAACCTCGCCGGGGGTCAGCCCGGTGGCCGAAATCGCCACGTTCAGATAGGACTTGCCGTCGTCTTCGGTGTTCATCGCAAGCACGGCGCTTGCACTCACGCCGGAACTGTTCAGCGCGCCCAGGTCCACGGTCCAGAAGGCATCTGCCTGATTGAGAAAGTTCTCGAAAGACGCGTAGTTTGAAGCCAGATGGGCCATATGATGTATCCTTGCGGTTTCAGTTTCGTACCCGCAGTCACGTCGCCGGCCTGCCCCGAGTTTCACCGGCGCACAATTTTTTTTGCGCGGTGCGCGTGGCACGGCGCGGCGGTGGCGCGACCATGGGTCGGAAACAGTGGAAAAACCCCGCGCGAAAGTGTAGCCAGAGCAAGACCGGGATCGTCTACGATCCGGGAACGTCACATCCAGATCCGCGGAGCGTCACATGGGCATTTTCGATTTTCTGACCGGTGAATTCATCGATGTCATCCACTGGACCGACGACACCCGCGACACGATGGTCTGGCGCTTCGAACGCGAGGGGCACGCCATCAAATACGGTGCGAAACTGACCGTGCGCGAAGGACAGGCGGCGGTTTTCGTGCACGAAGGGCAACTGGCCGATGTGTTCACGCCGGGGCTTTACATGCTGGAAACCAACAACATGCCGGTTCTGACCACGCTGAACCACTGGGACCACGGTTTCCGCAGCCCGTTCAAATCCGAGATCTATTTCGTCAACACCACCCGTTTCAACGATCTGAAATGGGGCACCAAGAACCCGATCATGGCGCGCGACCCCGAATTCGGGCCGGTGCGCCTGCGCGCCTTCGGCACCTACAGTGTGCGGGTCACCGATCCGGCACGTTTTCTGACCGAAATCGTCGGAACCGATGGCGAATTCACCATGGACGAGATCAGTTTCCAGTTGCGCAACATCATCGTGCAAGAGTTTTCGCGCACCATCGCCGGTTCGGGCATACCGGTTCTGGACATGGCAGCCAACACCGCCGATCTGGGCAAGCTGATCGCCGCGCAGATCGCGCCGACGATTCAGGAGTACGGGGTCACGCTGCCGGAACTCTACATCGAAAACATCTCGCTGCCGCCGGCGGTCGAGGCGGCGCTGGACAAGCGCACTTCGGTCGGGCTGGCCGGGGATCTGGGCCGTTTCACCCAGTATTCCGCCGCCGAGGCGATGACAGCCGCCGCGCGGCAGCCCGGCGGTGGCATGGGCGCCGGGCTGGGCATGGGCATGGGCATGGCGATGGCGAACCAGATGGCACAGGCCGGGCCCTGGGGCGCGGCCCCGGCGCAGGCGGCGGCCCCCGCCGCGGCCATGCCGCCACCGCCGCCGGTCGAACATGTCTGGCACATCGCCGCCGGCGGCCAGACCAGCGGGCCGTTTTCCAAGGCGCGGCTGGGCCGGATGGCCGCCGAAGGCCAGCTGAGCCGCGATACCTATGTCTGGACCGCGGGTCAGGACGGCTGGAAACGCGCCGAGGACGTGCAGGAACTGGCGCAGTTGTTCACCATACTGCCGCCGCCGCCACCGATGGATGCCTGAGGCCGTGGCGTTGCGGCGGCGGGCCACCGTGGCGTTGCACTGGCTAGGGATGGTGCCGATCGCCCTCGTGGCCGCCGCCGATGCGCCCGGCGCGGTGTTGCTTTGGGCGCTGGCGGGCACATCGGGCGGCATGGTGGCGCTGGCGCTGGTTTTCGGGCTGCTGGGCGGGCCGTCGCCGGCGCTGTCGGGTGCGCTGCGCCACGTGCACCTCTGGTCGCATCGCGGGCTCTATGCGCTGCTGGGCTGGATCGCGGTGGCGGCTGCCGCCCGCGCTCTGGGCCTCGCGTTGCCGGGACCCGGCGTTGCCGATCTGTGCTTTGCCGCGGTTGGCGCGGGTATGCTGCACGGTGTGTTCAACCTGTGGCGCCACACCAGCCTTGGCGATGGCGCGTTGCGGCGCATGATGCCGCGCCGGCTGCACGGAATGCTGTAGGATGGTCGAAACCCACCGTTTCCCCTGCGACCAATGCGGCGCGGATGTCCGTTTCGATCCAGCCGCGGGTCAGCTGACCTGCGACCATTGCGGGCATGGCGTGGCGGTTGCCGCATCGCCCTGGGGCGGGGCCAAACTGCGCGAACTTGACTTCGATGCCGCCCGCGCCCAGCGCCTTCCCGAAGCCGACATGGAGGAAACCCGCGTTCTGACCTGCGCGAACTGCGCCGCCGAGGTTGAATTCGATCCCGACGCCCATGCCGCGGAATGCCCGTTCTGCGCCACGCCGGTGGTTACTGGCACTGGCACGCACCGCCATGTAAAACCGCGCGGGGTGCTGCCCTTCGCGGTGGCTGAACGGGCGGCCCACCAGGCGATGAACGATTGGCTGGGGCGGCTCTGGTTCGCGCCCAACGGTTTGCAGGCCTATGCCCGCAAGGGCAGGAAGATGCAGGGCATCTATGTGCCCTACTGGACCTTCGATGCCGACACCCGATCAGATTACAGCGGCGAACGCGGCACGGTCTATTATGTCACGCGCACCGTAACCCGCGACGGCAAGGCCGTGCAGGTGCGTGAACAGCGCATCCGCTGGCGGCCCGCGTCGGGCCGCGTCGCGCGGTTTTTCGATGACGTTCTGGTGCTGGCCTCGCGCAGCCTGCCCAAGGCCTATACCGACGCGCTGGAACCCTGGGATCTGTCCGCGCTGGAACCCTACCGCCCGGAATACCTGGCCGGGTTCCGCGCCGAAGGCTATACGGTGACCCTGGCCGATGGCTATACCGAAGCGCGCGCCCACATGGCGCGGGTCATCGAACGCGATGTGCGTTTCGATATCGGCGGCGACCGTCAGCGCGTGCACAACATCGATACGGATGTCAGCGCCGTGACCTTCAAACATGTGCTGCTGCCGGTCTGGCTGGCCGCCTACAAGTATCGCGGCCAGACCTACCGTTTCGTCGTCAACGGCCAGTCGGGCAAGGTGCAGGGCGAACGCCCATGGTCGGCCTGGAAGATCGCTCTGGCGGTGGTGCTGGGCCTTCTGGTCGCAGGCGCTGTCGGATACGGCGTGGCGATGAACCAATAGCCGCCTTGCCAATCCCGCCCGCCTGCCCGAAATTGCGCGGGCACCAAGCGAAAGGAACGCCATGCAGTCGGATTACGAGGTGATGGACCGGGTTTTTGCCGCGCGATATTCGTGCCGGGGTTTCCGGCCCGATCCGGTTCCCGATGAAACGATCGAACGGATCGTCGCGCTGGCGCGGCGCGTGCCGTCGTGGTGCAACGCCCAGCCCTGGCAGGTCGAGATCACGCGCGGCGCCGAAACCGACCGGTTGCGCACCGCCTTGCAGGCGGCGGTCGCCGAAGGCGTGCAACAGCCCGACCTGGCCTGGCCCTCGGGCTATTCCGGCATCTATCAGGAGCGTCGGCGCACCTGCGGCTGGCAACTCTACGAGGCGGTCGGCGTGCAAAAGGGCGATCGCGCCGGTTCGGCCCGGCAGATGATGCAGAACTTTGCGCTGTTCGGCGCGCCGCATGTTGCCATCGTCACCAGCCCTGCCGAACTGGGCCCCTACGGCGCGATGGACAGCGGCGGGTTCGTCACCGCCTTCACCGTTGCCGCCCAGGCGCTGGGTGTGGCCACCATCGCCCAGGCAGCCCTGGCCAGCTATGCGCCACTGCTGCACCGGCATTTCGGCATCGGCGCGGACCGGCTGGTGCTCTGCGGGATTTCGTTCGGCTATGCAGATCCCGATCACCCGGCCAACGGGTTCCGCACCTCCCGCGCCGATGTTGGCGACATTGTCACATGGCACGGCTGACACCATGCGCGCGCTGATCCAGAGAGTTCGCGAAGCCAGCGTCACGGTCGAAGGCCAGCGCATAGCGCAGATCGGGCCCGGCATCCTGGCATTGGTCTGCGCGATGCGCGGCGACACCCGCGCCAACGCCGACGCGATGGCCGCGAAGCTGGCCAAGCTGCGGATCTTTCCGGATCCGGCAGGCAAGATGAACCTCGACCTGCGCCAGACCGGTGGCGCCGCGCTGGTGGTCAGCCAATTCACTCTGGCCGGCGACACCTCGCGCGGCAACCGCCCCGGTTTCTCCAGCGCGGCGCCACCGCAGGACGGCGCGGCGCTGTGCGATGCGGTGGCCGCCGGGCTGAACGGGATGGGCATCTCGGTTCAGACCGGACAGTTCGGCGCAGATATGGACGTGGCGCTGATCAACGAAGGGCCGGTGACGCTGTGGATCGAGACATGAGCGCGCGTGACGCCATCGCCATCTGGCGCGCCGGCACCGGCGCCGTCGACGGCCATGCCGCGGTCGCGCGTGCGGCGGCCGGCCTGCAACGCCCCGATCGCATCCTCGCCGTGGGCAAGGCCGCCGGCGCGATGACGCGCGCGGCGCTGGACAGCTTCGGACAGGTGCCCGCGCTGGTGGTGACAAAGGACGGCCACGGCGCCGGCCTGCCAGATGGCGTGCAGCTGATCGAGGCATCGCATCCCGTGCCCGACGCCCGGTCGCTGACGGGCGGGCGCGCGCTGCGCGAGGCAACAGCCGGCATGGCGCCGGGCAGCCGCCTGTTGCTGCTGGTGTCGGGCGGAGCGTCGGCGCTGGCCGAGGATCTGGTGCCGGGACACGGGCTCGGGGATCTGACCGCGCTGAACCGCGAGATGCTGGCCGCCGGCCTGGACATCGGCGCGATGAACGCCCGGCGGCGAAAGATCTCGCGGATCAAGGGCGGTGGCCTGCTGGGCCATTTCCATGGCGCTGCGGCGGATGTTCTGGCGATATCGGATGTGCCGCGTGACGACATATCGGTGATCGGGTCGGGCATCGGCGCGGCGCCGGACGCACCCGGCTTTGCCTATGCGTGCCGGATCGTCGCTTCGAACGCCGTGGCGCGCGATGCGGCAGCGGCGGCGGCGCGGGATCTCGGGCACAAGGTGCTGGAGAACGCCGAAACGCTCTATGACGAGGTGACGGCGCTGGCCGCGCGGATCGGTCCGGCGCTTGCCGCGATGCCGCGCGGGGCGATCGTGCTGGGCGGAGAACCAACGGTGGTTCTGCCCGACCGGCCCGGTCGCGGCGGGCGCAACCAGGCGCTGGCGCTGGCGCTGGCGGAACATATCGCAGGGTGTGACGGTCTGACCGTGGTGGTCGCCGGCACCGACGGATCGGACGGGCCGACCGATGCGGCGGGGGCGGTCGTGAACGGCCGAACATGGGCGGCCGGAGCCGCCGATGCGCTGGCCCGCGCCGACAGCGGGCGGTTTCTCGATACTCGCGACGCGCTGCTGCGGACCGGGCCGACAGGCACCAACGTGATGGATCTGCTGGTAGCGTTGCGCGCTTGACAGCAAGGGGCACTGGCGCGGATGCTCGCGCGATGACCCATTTGCCCAACGCCCTGCGCGAGATCACCGAAACCCCGGACATGGGGATCGTCCTTTCGGATGGCCTGCGCCTTTCGGCGCGGGTCTGGATGCCGGCCGATGCCACCGACGATCCGGTGCCGGCGATCCTGGAATACCTGCCCTACCGCAAACGCGATGGCACCTGCGCGCGCGACGCGCTGACCCACCCCTGGTTCGCGCGGCGCGGATATGCCTGCGTGCGGGTCGACATTCGCGGCAACGGCGACAGCGAAGGCCTGATGGAGGATGAATACACCGCCCGCGAACTGGCCGACGGCGCCGAGGTGGTGGCCTGGCTGGCCCGCCAGCCGTGGTGCAGCGGCACGGTCGGGATGATGGGGATCAGCTGGGGTGGCTTCAACGGGCTTCAGGTTGCCGCGCTGGCGCCGCCGGCGCTGAAGGCGGTGATCACGCTGTGTTCCACGGTGGACCGGTTTGCCGACGACATCCACTACAAGGGCGGCTGCCTTCTGAACGAGAACCTCGGCTGGGGCGCCACGATGTGGTCGTACTCGAGCCGCGCGCCCGATCCGGCGCTGCGCCCCGACGACTGGCGCGCCATGTGGCACGAGCGCCTTGAGGCCGAGCCATTCCTGCCCTCGGTCTGGCTGCGCCATCAACGCCGCGACGCCTATTGGCGGCACGGATCGGTCTGCGAGGATTACACCGCGATCCGCGCAAAGGTTCTGGCGGTGGGCGGCTGGGGCGACGCATACAAGAACGCGGTGCCCGCGCTGGCCGCGGCGCTGCCCGATGCAAAGGGGATCATCGGCCCCTGGGTGCACAAGTATCCGCATTTCGCGGTGCCCGAACCGCGCATCGGCTTCCTTCAGGAGGCTCTGCGGTGGTGGGACCGCTGGCTCAAGGGTGCCGACACCGGCGTCGAATCCGATCCCGACATGCGCATCTATCTGATGGACGGGGTGCGCCCGGCCACATGGTACACCGAACGCGCGGGGCGCTGGATCACCGACGAATCGTCCGCGCCCGCGCCGGTGCACGAATGGCCCCTGGCGCCCGGCCGGCTGGGCGGGTCGGCCGCGCCGCTGGAAACCCGCATCGCATCGCCGCAGGACTGTGGCGCGGCGGCGGGCGAATATTGCGCGATCTGGCTGGGGCCCGAGATGCCGGGCGACCAACGCGCCGACGATGCGCGCTCGGCCTGTTTCGACAGCGCTCCGCTGGCCGGCCCGCATGATATCGTGGGCGCGCCCCGCCTGCGGCTGCGGCTGCGGACGGACCGCGCGCAGGCCCAGATCGCGGTGCGGCTGTGCCATGTGCATCCCGATGGCGCGTCCACGCGGATCACCTACGGGGTGCTGAACCTCAGCCACCGCGACGGATCTGCCGATCCGCAGCCGATGCAACCGGACACGCCCACCGACATCGCCGTGCGGCTTGATCATATCGCCTATCGGGTGCCCGCCGGGCACAGGCTGCGCATCGCGGTATCCTCGGCCTATTGGCCGCTGATCTGGCCAGCGCCCGACGCGGCCAGCCTGACCTTGCTGAACGGCGCTCTGGAATTGCCGCTGCGCGATGGCGCCGACAGCACGGCCGGCGACGAATGGACATTCGCCCCGCCCGATGCCGACATGCCCTGGGCCGCCGAAGAATTGCGCCCCGAACACCATGTGCGGCGCAGCGAAACCGACCTGACCACCGGCATCGTCAGCCTGATCGTCGAGGACGACTTCGGCATGCAGCGCGACCGCGATCACGGGCTGATCGCCGGATCGAAAGCCCGCGAACGCTGGAGCATCCACCCCGACGATCCGCTTTCGGCGCGCGGCGCGTGCCACTGGACAGACGAATTGACGCGCGCGGACATAAAACTGCGCACCGAAACCCGCTGCGAAATGTGGGCGGATGCCACCCGGTTTCACATGACTGCAACGTTGACGGCCTACGAAAACGACGTGCAGGTGCACCACCGGCAAATCTCGGACTCGGTTCCGCGGGACCATCTCTAGACGTGGTTCGCGGCCTTTGGGTCTTGCAGGGGGTGGACAAATGCGCAATCCTTGACGCAGAAATCAATAAAAACTGCGGAGCACCGCAAAAAATCCGACTGGGAGAAGACAGATGAACGATCAGATCAACCACCTTGCCAAGCGCGTAACGCTGGGCAAGATGACGCGGCGGGAATTCATGGGCCGTGCCGCGGCTCTGGGCGTCGCCACCGCCACCGCCAGCAGCATCTTCGCCGAAGCCGCGCGCGCACAGGCGCCAAAGGCCGGCGGCGTGTACAAGATGGGCGTGCAGGGCGGCGAAAGCACCAACACGCAGGATCCCGCCAGCTGGGCATCGGATGTGCCGATCGCGGCTGGTCGCGCCTGGGGTGAGCCGCTGGTCGAAGTCGGGCCCGACGGCACGCTGGGCGGCCTGGTCGCGGAAAGCTGGGAAGGCTCGTCCGACGCGCGGACCTGGCGTTTCAAGGTGCGCAACGGGATCGAATTCTCGAACGGCAAGACCGTGACAGCCGAAGACGTGATGCGCACCATCGCGCGCCACACCAACGAAGATTCCAAATCCGGCGCGCTTGGCATCGTCAAGGGCATCGAGGAAATGCGCGTTGACGGCGATGTCTTCGAACTGAAGCTGGGCGTCGGCAACGCCGACATGCCCTACCTGATGGCCGATTACCACCTGATGATCCAGCCCGACGGCGGCTTTGACGCGCCTGCGGCCGCGATCGGCACCGGTGCCTACAGCCTGGTCAGCGACGAACCCGGCGTTCGCATGGCCCTGACCCGGAACCCCAACTACTGGGGTGGCGATCAGTCCGAGGTGGCGCATTACGACGAAGTCGAGGTGATCACCCTGAACGACGCGACCGCACGCACCGCGGCGCTCCAGTCGGGCCAGGTGGATTCGATCAACCGGGTCGAACCGAAGATTGCCCAGCTTCTGGATCGCGCGCCCACCCTGAGCGTGCGCAACGTGTCGGGCCGCGGCCACTATGTGTTCATCATGCACATCGACACCGCCCCCTTCGACAATCTCGACCTGCGGCTGGCGCTGAAATACGCGATCAACCGTCAGGAGATGGTCGACAAGATCCTGCGCGGCTATGGCGGTGTTGGCAACGACATGCCGATCAACGCGGCCTACCCGCTGTTCGACAACACCATTCCGCAGCGCAGCTACGATCCCGCGCTGGCCGCCGAACACTACAAGAAATCCGGCCATGACGGATCGCCCATCATCCTGCGCGTCGCCGATGGCGCCTTCCCCGGCGCCGTCGATGCCGCCGCCCTGTTCCAGCAGTCGGCGCAGGCCGCCGGTATCCCGCTGGAAATCAAGCGCGAGCCGAACGATGGCTACTGGTCGGAAGTCTGGAACAAGCAACCGTTCTGCGCCTCCTACTGGGGCGGGCGTCCGGTGCAGGACCAGATGTATTCGACCGCCTACCTGTCGACCGCCGATTGGAACGACACCCGCTGGAAGCGCGCCGAATTCGATGAACTGCTGATGTCGGCACGCGCCGAACTGGACGAGGCGAAGCGCAAGGAGACCTATTCCAAGATGGGCCGCATGCTGCGCGACGAAGGCGGCCTGATCCTGCCGATGTTCAACGATTTCATCGACGCCGTATCCAACGACGTGATGGGCTGGGAAGGCGATCCGAACGGTCCGCACATGAACTGGTATTCGTTCAAGAAGACCTGGAAAGCGTAAGGCTTTCCGCGGATGCATCCGGTCTTGAAACTGGTGGCTCAGCGCATCGCGCTGAGCACCCTTCTCCTGCTGGCCGCCTCGGTCCTGATTTTCGTCGGCACGACCATTCTGCCCGGCGACGTGGCACAGCAGATCCTCGGCCAGTCGGCCACACCCGAAAGCCTCGCGAACCTGCGCGCCGAACTGGGCCTGAACGATCCGGCGGTCACGCGCTACCTGGCCTGGCTGGGCGCTGCGCTGCAGGGCGATCTGGGAACCGCGCTGACCAATGGCCGCGACATCGCCGAAAGTCTGGGCCAGAGACTGGGCAACACGATGTTCCTGGCCTTCTGGGCCGCGGTCATCTCGGTGCCGCTGGCGATCTTCCTGGGGCTGCTCGCGGTGCGCTTCCGCGACCGCTGGCCCGACAAGCTGATTTCCGGCGTGACCCTCGCCTCGATATCGATACCCGAATTCCTGATCGGCTATGTGCTGATGTACTTCTTTGCCGTGAAACTCGGCTGGGCCCCATCCGTGGCCATGATAAACGACAGCATGAGCGTCTGGCAAAAGCTCAACGCCATCGCGCTTCCGGTGGGCGTTCTCACCCTGGTGGTGCTGGCGCACATGATGCGCATGACCCGTGCCGCCATCCTGAACGTCATGCAGTCGGCCTACATCGAAACCGCCGAACTGAAGGGCCTGTCCACCTTTTCGGTGATCCGCCGGCACGCTTTTCCAAACGCTGTCGCGCCGATCGTGAACGTGGTGATGCTGAACCTCGCCTACCTGGTGGTCGGCGTCGTGGTGATCGAGGTGGTTTTCGTCTACCCCGGCATGGGCCAGTACCTGGTCGATCATGTGGCCAAACGCGACGTCCCCGTGGTGCAGGCCTGCGGTCTGGTCTTTGCCGCCGTCTATATCGGCCTGAACATGATCGCCGACATCGTCTCCATTCTCGCCAATCCGCGCCTGAGGCACCCCAAGTGATCGGGCCGTCCGCACTCCCCGCCCCGCTGCAAAACACCGCTGGCGCCGACACCGCGGCGGCACCGCATGACACAGCCGAGGCCACACAATGAGAATCCCTCTCGCCGCTCTCATCGGGCTCTTCTTCACAGCGCTTTACTTCCTCATGGCGATCTTCGCGCCGCTGATCGCACCCTACGGCATGGCCGAGATCGTCGGTGACGTCTGGGAGCCTTCATCCTCCCGCTTTCTGCTGGGCACCGACAGCATCGGCCGCGACCTGCTCAGCCGCATGATCTACGGCGGACGCACGACGATCTGGATCGCCACGATGGCCACGGCCCTCAGCTTCATCACCGGATCGGTCCTGGCATTCCTGGCGGCGGTCACCGGCGGATGGGTCGATCAGGCGCTGTCGCGCTTCGTCGACCTGATCATGTCGATCCCCTCGCTCATCTTCGCGCTCGTGGTGCTTTCGGTGATGCCCGTCACCGTGACCGTTCTGATCGTGGTCATGGGGCTGCTCGACGCAACCCGCGTCTACCGCCTCGCCCGCGCCGTGGCCGTCGACATCACCGTCATGGATTACGTCGAAGCGGCCCGCCTGCGCGGCGAAAAGACCATGTGGATCATTTTCCGGGAAATCCTGCCCAACGCGCTGTCGCCACTGATCGCGGAAATGGGCCTGCGCTTCATCTTCATGGTGCTCTTCGTCTCCACCCTCTCGTTCCTCGGCCTTGGCGTGCAGCCACCGCAGGCCGACTGGGGCGGCATCGTGAAGGAAAACAAGGAAGGCATCGTCTATGGCATTCCCGCGGCCCTCGTGCCCGCCTTCGCCATCGCCACCCTCGCCATCTCGGTAAACCTTGTCGCCGACTGGATCCTGAACCGTACCACCTCCCTGAAAGGCGGCCGCGGATGACCCGCCCCGCTTCATTGTTCCCGAAATACTCCCGGGGGTCCGGGGGCGGCGCCCCCGGCCTCGTCGGCCGTCCCGGAGGCTTGACCCAATGACAGACCCCCTGCTCAAGGTGCGCGGCCTTAAAATCGGCGCAACGATCTATCCACCGGGCGAAAAACCCCGCGACATCGAAATCGTCCACGGCGTCGATTTCGATCTGGCGCCAGGCAAGGTCCTGGGGCTGATCGGTGAAAGCGGCGCCGGAAAGTCGACAATCGGCCTCTCTTCGATGGCCTATGGGCGCGGCGGCGTGGAAATCACCGGCGGCGAGGTCTGGGTCAACGGCCGCGACATCCTGAAATCGCGGCTGCGCGACGTGCGTGCGCTGCGCGGTGGCGAAGTGACCTATGTCTCGCAATCCGCCGCCGCCTCGTTCAACCCTGCCAAGAAGATCATGGAACAGGTCATCGAGGCCGCCGTCGGCCACGGCAAGTTCTCGCGCAGGGACGCCGAGGAGCGCGCCGTCGGGCTGTTCCGCAAACTCGGCCTGCCCGAACCGGAAACCATCGGCAATCGCTACCCCCATCAGGTTTCGGGCGGGCAGTTGCAAAGGTGCATGACCGCGCTGGCGCTGTGTCCCGAACCCGATCTGGTGGTGTTTGACGAACCCACGACCGCGCTGGATGTCACCACCCAGATCGACGTGCTGGCCGCCATCAAGGAGGCGATCCGCGACACTGGCGTCGCCGCGCTCTACATCACCCATGATCTCGCGGTCGTGGCCCAGGTCAGCGACGACATCATGGTGCTGCGCATGGGCGAAACCGTCGAGTATGGCCCCGTCGATCAGATCATCAACGCCCCGCAACAGGATTACACCCGCGCGCTGGTCTCTGTCCGGTCGATCCGGCACGAGGAAAAATCGCCCGGCACCGATCCGGTGCTGCGCGTCGGCAGCGTGACCGCGCGCTACAAGGGCACCGCCTTCGACGTTCTGCACGACGTCAACGTCGAACTGCACCCGGGCCAGACCCTGGCCGTGGTGGGCGAATCGGGGTCGGGAAAATCCACGCTCGCGCGGGTGATCACCGGGCTGCTGCCGCCATCGGAAGGGCAGATCGATTTTGCCGGTCGTGTTCTGTCGCCGGATCTGAAAGGCCGCAGCATCGAAGATCTGCGCGAATTGCAGATGATCTACCAGATGGCGGATGTGGCGATGAACCCACGTCAGACCGTGGGCACGATCATCGGCCGTCCGCTGGAGTTCTATTTCGGCCTGCGCGGCGCGGAAAAGCAAAAGCGCATCAAGGAACTGCTCGACGAAATCGAGATGGGCGACGGCTTTATCGATCGCTACCCCGCCGAGCTTTCGGGCGGGCAGAAACAGAGGGTCTGCATCGCGCGGGCGCTGGCCGCCAAACCCCGGATGATCATCTGTGACGAGGTGACATCGGCGCTCGATCCGCTGGTGGCCGATGGCATCCTGAAACTGCTGCTCGAACTCCAAAAGATCGAGGACGTGGCCTATCTGTTCATCACCCACGATCTGGCAACCGTTCGGGCCATCGCCGACAGCATCGCCGTGATGCATCGCGGCAAGGTCGTGCGCTATGGCCCCAAGAGCAAGGTTCTGGCGCCACCGTTCGACGACTATACCGATCTCTTGCTCAGTTCGGTCCCCGAGATGAAGCTGGGCTGGCTGGAAGACGTGATCGCCAACCGCCGCATGGAGAGCGCGGGCAACTGATCCGCCCGCGCCCCGCACCGGCGGCGCGGCTTTCAGCCTTCGTAGGGCCAGCGGTCCTCGGACAGGGCGGCGATGGCTTGCACGATCCGGCCGAAACTGTCACCGGCGCGGCGCGACATATTGCGCGCCCGCAGATAGGCATGCACCAGACCGTCTTCACGGATCCAGTGGGCGCGCCCGCCGGCCCCGGTGATGCGAGCACAATAGATATCGCCATCGTCGCACAGCGGATCGCATTCCGCTGAAACAACCACGGTCGGTGGCAGGCCGCTGAAATCGCTGTCGGCCAGCGGCAGGAACGTCGGATCGGCGGTGACATCGGCAATCCCGGCATCGCCGGCGCGCAGCTTCTGATAGAACGCCAGATCGCTCAGCGTCAGGCCCGGCGCTTCGGCATGGGCGACATACGAGCCGCGCGTCACATCGCCCCCAAGCCCGGGGTATATCAGCACCTGGCCGCAAAGCGGCACCTTGGAATCGCGTCGGTTGTGCTGTGCCAGTGCCGCCGCCAGGTTGCCGCCGGCGCTGTCGCCGACCAGGATGAACCGGTTGTCCGGCCATGTCGCGGCTGCCCATCGGGCCGCCTCGCGCGCATCGTGAAAGGCCGCCGGATGCGGATGCTCGGGGCAAAGCCGATAGTCCACGGCCACCACCCGCAGCCCGGTCCGGTCGCAGATTTCGGCGCAGATGTCGTCGTGGCTGTCCAACCCGCCCACGACGAAGCCGCCGCCGTGAAAGTAGATCACGGAAACCTTGCAGGGGCCCTTTTCATAGATCCGGCAGGGCACATTGCCCGCCGTCTCATCGCGCACCTGCACTGACGCGGGGCGTGGCTGTCGGAACGCGGCGCACATGTCGTCGTAGACCCGGCGTTGATCCGCAATCGTAAGCTTCACCGCATCCGGCGGATAGAACGTATCGGAGCGGGCCAGGAAGGCCCGCACCTCGTTGTCCAGAAGCTGGGCGTAATCCGCGGTCAAGCGGCCCATTCCCAGGGGCGGATGAAGTCGCCCAGCGCCTTCTGCACATCCGCTTCGTCGGCGCCGTTGCGTTCAAGCTGCGCGACCAGGCCGCGCTTCTTGTCGTCGATCACATTGACCACACGCGCCTGGATCTTGCCGTCTTCCAGCGCGGCGTTGAAAACGCGGGTGATCGCCCGCTTGCGCAGATCGGGCTTGAACACCTTGCCCACGGCGGTCTTGGGCAATTCATCGAGGATTTCGATGTAGCGCGGCTGGGCGGCGCGTTCGTGGACGTGTTTCTTGCAATACTCGACCAGTTCCTCGACGGTGACATTGCCGCCGCCCACCAGTTCGACGAAGGCGCAGGGGATCTCGCCCGAGTGCGCGTCCGGTTGCCCGATGGCCCCCGCGAAGGCAACCGCGGGGTGCCCGGTCAGCGCCTCCTCGATTTCCGCCGGATCGATGTTGTGGCCACCGCGGATGATCAGATCCTTGGCGCGCCCGGTGATCCAAAGGTAGCCATCCGCATCGACCCGGCCCAGATCGCCGGTGCGCAGATGGGTGCCGCCATAATAGAGATCCTTGTTCTTGTCTTCCTCGGTATAGGTATGGCCGACAAAGACACCCGGATTTGAAACGCAGATTTCGCCGATCTCATCCACCGCACATTCCAGCGGCCCGTCCGGCGTCTGCTTGATGATCTTCACGTCGGTATAGGGGAAGGGAATACCGATCGATCCGACCTTCTTCAGCCCGTCCACCGGATTGCCCGACACCAGGCAGGTTGCCTCGGTCATCCCGTAGCCTTCGACGATTGTCACCCCGGTGGCCTTTTCGAACTTGCGGAACAGTTCCAGAGGCAGCGGCGCCGAACCCGAGAACGCGGTCTTGACCGTGCTTACATCGGCGTCGATCGGGCGTTGCATCATCGCCGCAAGCGCGGTGGGCACCGACACGATGAAGGTGATCTTCCAGCGTTCGGTCAGTTTCCAGATGTTGTCGAACACGCCTTCGCCGCGATAGCCCTGCGGCGTGGGAAACACCACATGCGCGCCCGATGCCACCGCGCCCATCAGGATCACATGGCAGGCCATCACATGAAACAGCGGCAAAGGGCACAACAGGTTGTCGTCCTCAGTCAGCAGGATCTTGCCGCCGACCCAGCCGTTGTAGATCATGCCCGAGTATTTGTGCTGGGCCACCTTCGGCATCCCGGTGGTGCCACCGGTGTGGAAATAGCAGGCAACGCGGTCGCTCTTGCTGTCTTCGAATTGCAGCGTCTTGGGGTGCTTGGCGATCTCGCGCGAGAAGCTCTTGTAGTCGGCGTGCAGTTTGCCTTCGATCTTGGGACGGATCAGCGGCACGATCCACGATTTGGGCGGGGTCAGGTAGCGGTTCAGATCCACCTCCAGAACGGTCTGCACGCCGGGCGCGTGGCGCACCGCCTCGGCGACCTTCTGCGCCACATCGGTCTTGGGGAAGGGCTTCAGCGTCACGACGATCTTGGCCTTCGTCTCGCGCAGGATCGCGCCGATCTGTTCGGGCTCGAGCAGCGGGTTGATCGGGTTGGCGATGCCGGCCACACATCCGCCCAGCAGCGTCAGGATGGTTTCATTGCAGTTCGGCAGAACATAGGCCACCACGTCCTTTTCGCCGATGCCCATCGAACGGAACATGTTGGCCGCCTGCGAAATCTGGCCATGAAGCGTTTTCCACGACAGGGTTTCGGCCTTGTCGGTCGGACCCGAGAGCAATTGATAGCTGACCGCGTCGTGATCCGGAAACTTGTCCGCCGTTTCGCTGAGCATCTGGTACAGCGTCACCGGCAATACGCGCTTGTCCCAGTCGGCTTCGCTTTCAATGCGGATGCGGTCTTCCATTCCCATGTAGGACATGTGTTTTCCTCCCCTGATCGCCCGATTCCGGGCCGATTTTCCTTTGTGCAATAAAATGCAGGGGAAAGCGAAACGACGCAAGCATCACCGGCACCCGCGGCGGGCGCGGACGCAAGGTAAATACCGTTCGGCGGACCGGCGCCGCCGAAAACCGCGCGGCGCGGCGCTACCCGGCGGCGACGCCGCCGGTAAACTGCAACTGGGCCAGCCGGGCATAAAGCCCGCCCTGCGCCACCAACTGGTCGTGCGGCCCCGAGGCGATGATCCGCCCCCGGTCCAGGACAACGATCCGATCGGCCTTTTTCACCGTGGCCAGACGGTGCGCGACGATCAGCGTGGTGCGCCCGTGGCTCAGCCGGTCCACGGCGTGCTGCACCGCCCGTTCGCTTTCGGCGTCCAGCGCGCTGGTGGCCTCGTCCAGCAGCAGAACCGCCGCATCGCGCAGAATGGCACGGGCGATGGCGATGCGCTGTTTCTGGCCGCCCGACAGCATCACGCCGCGTTCGCCGACATAGCTGTCGTAGCCGTCGGGCAGTTCGCTGATGAATTCATGCGCGGCAGCGGCGCGGGCCGCCTCCTCGACCTCGGCGTCGGTGGCGTCGGGCCGACCGAAGCGGATGTTCTCGCGGGCCGATGCGGCAAAGATCACCGGATCCTGCGGCACCAGCGCCAGATGCTGGCGGAAGGCGGCGCGGGCCATGTCGGTCAGTGGTACGCCATCCAGCGTGATGCAGCCGCGCGCCGGATCGTAGAACCGCTGAAGCAACTGGATGATCGTGGTCTTGCCCGCGCCAGAAGGTCCGACAAAGGCCACGGTTTCGCCCGGCTCGATGTTCAGCGTGACCCCGTCCAGCGCCGCTGTATCGGGCCGCGAAGGGTAACGGAAATGGACGTCGTCGAAGGCGATCGCACCGCGCACCGGGGTGGCCAGAACCGCCGGCACCTGCGGATCCCGGATCGCGTCCTCGCTTTGCAACAGCTCGACCAGACGTTCGGTGGCCCCGGCGGCGCGCTGCAATTCGCCCCAGATCTCGGAAAGCGCCGCAACCGATCCGGCCACCAGAATCGCATAGATCACGAATTGCACCAGCGTTCCGGTGCTGATGATGCCCGCACGCACGTCGTTGGCGCCGATCCACAGCACCCCGACAATGCCCGTGAACACCAGGAAGATGATGATCACGGTCATCAATGCGCGGGTCAGGATGCGGCGCCGCGCGGCATCGAAGCTTTTTTCGGTGACATCGGCAAAGGCCGCGCGACTGGGGGTTTCGTGGGTAAACGACTGGACCGTCTGCACCGCGCCCAGCAGTTCCGAGGCGCTGCCCGACGAAGCGGCGATCCAGTCCTGGTTCTCGCGGCTGAGCACCCGCAACCGCCGCCCCAGCACCAGGATCGGCACGATCACCGCTGGCACGATCAGCAACACCAGCCCGGTCAGCTTGGCCGAGGTCAGCAGCATCAGCGCCATGCCCCCCAACAGGATCAGCAGGTTGCGCAAGGCAATCGACACCGACGAACCCAGAACCGAAAGGATCAGCGTCGTATCGGTGGTGATCCGGCTGAGAACCTCGCCGGTCATCACCTTTTCGTAGAACACCGGGCTCAGCCCGATAACCCGGTCGAAAACCGCCATGCGGATATCGGCAACCACCCGTTCGCCCAGCCGCGTCACCAGCGCATAGCGCAGCCCGGTGCCCAGCGCCAGCAGGCCGGCGATCCCCAGTGCCGCCATGAAATACAGATCGAGGATCGCGCTGTCGCCGGCTTCGAAATTGTCCACCACCCGGCGCACGGCCAGCGGCAGCATCAGCGAAACGAACGCCGTCAGGACCAGCGCCGTCAGCGCCGCCGCCATCAGCGCGCGGTAGGGCCGCACAAAGGGCCACAGCGCCGCCAGGGCGCCCAGGTTGCGCGACTTCTGCCGCTCCTCGCTCGCGCCCGGTGCCGCGGCCGTGTCCCCGTCTTTCTGGGCCATCCGCCCTCCTTGCATCGCCTTCTTGCGCGCGAAAAAGTGTCAACTTCGCCGCACAGTCGGCGTTTACATGCCCGCGACGGCAGGACGGGTCAAGCGACCAGTTGCCGCGCGCCCGCCGTCAGGCGGGGCCGCCGGGCAGCACCGGGTTCGCCTGTTCGCCCAGCCCGGCGATGCCAAGGCGCATGGTTTCGCCACCTCTCAAAAAGCGCGGCGGCTTCTGGCCCATGCCCACGCCGGGCGGTGTGCCCGTTGAAATGATGTCGCCGGGTTGCAAGCTCATGAAGCGGCTGCAATAGGCGATCAGATGCGGCACCTTGAAGATCAGCGTGGCGGTATTGCCGGTCTGCATCCTTTTGCCATCAACGTCCAGCCACATCTCCATGTCGTCGATATCGGCGATCTCGTCCGGTGTCACCAGCCAGGGCCCGGTGGGCCCGAAGGTGTCGCAGCCCTTGCCCTTGTCCCATGTCCCTGCCCGTTCCAGTTGATAGGCGCGTTCGGACACATCGTTGACGATGCAGAAACCGGCCACATGCGCCATCGCCGCCCGCTCGTCGATATAGGCGCCGGGTTCGCCGATCACGACGGCCAGTTCGATTTCCCAATCGGTCTTGACCGCGCCGCGCGGGATCTGGATCGGATCGTTGGGGCCGCAGACCGCCGACGTCCACTTGGAAAACAGGATCGGTTCGGGCGGGACCGGCATGCCCGACTCGGCCGCGTGGTCGGCATAGTTCAGACCGATGCAGATGAATTTGCCGATGGCGCCAACGCAGGCGCCCAGCCGCAGATCCTGCTGCGGCACGCCCGGCACCCTCGGCAGCGTTTCGGGATCCAACGCGCGCAGCGCCCGCATTCCGTCGCTCCGCAACGTTTCGCCGGCGATATCGGTCACCACGCCCGAAAGATCGCGGACACCGCCGCGCGCGTCCAGAATGCCCGGCTTCTCGGCCCCGGTGGGGCCATAGCGCACCAGTTTCATGTCGTCTCCTGTTTCATGGCCCGAGGCGGTTTGCCCGCGCGGCCGGTGTTGCTGTCACGCCGGGCTTTGCCACGGCGGGCGGCCGCCCGTGCCGCACCCCGATGGCCACACCGGATCAGGCCCGCGCCAGAAGCCGGCTGTTCAGGTCGTCCAGCGCCGCGCGACCGGCGGCGTCGAATTGGCTGACCCGGCTTTGCCAGAGCGTCGCCTGCGACCGCAGGATCAGGCCGTCATCGAGTATTTTCAGATGGTTGGCGCGCAGGGTTTCCCCTGTCGATGTGATGTCGGCCACGGCTTCGGCGGTTTCGTTGGCCACCGTGCCTTCGGTCGCACCCTGGCTGTCGACCAGCGCATAGTCCGAAACCCCGGCCTGGCGCAGGAACTCGCGGACCAACCGGTGATATTTGGTCGCGATCCGCAGCCGATGCCCGTGGCGGCGGCGAAAAGCGGCGCAGACCGCATCCAGATCGTCCAGCGTCTGCACGTCGACCCAGAATTGCGGCACCGCAAGGATCAGGTCCGCCTCGCCGAACCGCAATTCCGCCAGCGGTTCCACCTGACGGTCCCAGCGCGGCAGTTTTTCATGGATCAGGTCGGTGCCAGTCACCCCGAGATGTATGCGCCCGGCGGCCAGTTCGCGGGGGATTTCGCCCGCCGACAGCAGCACCAGCGACATGCCGTCAATGCCGCTGACCGTGCCGGCATACTCACGGTCCGAGCCGCTGCGCGACAGATGCACACCGGCTCGCGCGAACCAGTCGAATGTCTTTTCCATCAGCCGCCCCTTGGACGGCACACCCAGCTTCAGGCTCATGCGGCCTTACCCCTTTTCTTAGCGTTATCGACGGTGCGAAGCTGTCGGGACGCAGGTGGCGAGGGCATGGTTTTCATGCTGGCTGTCCTCGATGGCTCAGGTCGCTGTGCCACCCTCGCTGCCGCCCCTGAATGA
>JANSXZ010000039.1 GCA_024742705.1 Paracoccaceae bacterium
ATCCATGTCCGGAAGACGCGAGATCCCGTGGCGCTGAAGGCAGCGATGCAAGGAAGAGCGCGTGAGATGCGGGAT
The DNA here is from genome assembly GCA_024742705.1 of Paracoccaceae bacterium. Lineage (GTDB taxonomy): Bacteria > Pseudomonadota > Alphaproteobacteria > Rhodobacterales > Rhodobacteraceae > JANSXZ01. The sequence continues at coordinate 76 of JANSXZ010000039.1, forward strand.
CGACGGCTGCAAGGCATAGAGACAGTCATCCAGCGGCAGCAATGTGTGCCGCCGGAACGCGACGACCATGGCTTCCTCTTCTTCGCTGAGAACGGTTGAGCGCGGCTCCCGCGGGCCGGTTTTCCGATCTTCGACGGTCTGTCGCGTGCGCCACTTCGCGACCGTTTTGGGGTTGATCCCCAGCTCACGGCTCAACTCCGCGATCGAAGCTTGCGATCGCTGTATTGCTGCTCTGACAGCGTGCGTGGTCGTGGCGCTGCCGTGACGAACTTGTCCCATAGTGCTTCCTTCCATTCCAACGAAAGGATCACACCATCAAACCTTGGGATCAAACACCTACAACTCCTTAACCCTAATACAGGAATCGCGGACTGCTTTGTAAAGTATACAATCACCAAAAAAAGGCCCTGCCGCGAAGGGCAGGGCCAGTCGGACGCCACGCGGCATGGCCACGGGCGTCGGCGGTTAAGGTTGAAGCGAAAACCGGGATCAGCCGCGCATTTCGGCCCGGATCTGCTGGCGCAGGATGTCGATGGGCACGGTCTTGCCGTCGCGCTTGAAGCACCAGTAGGTCCAGCCGTTGCAACTGGGTGCGCCTTCCAGATGGGCGCCGACCTGATGGATCGATCCCTTGACGTCCTTGCCGATAAGGGTTCCGTCGGCGCGCACCTTGGCGGTGTAGCGGCCATTCATGCTGAGCAGTTCCTCGCCCGGGCGCAACAGGCCACGTTCGACAAGCTGCCCGAAGGGCACGCGCGGTTCGGCGCGTTTCGATGCGCTGACCTCAAGAGCGGCCCGGTCGTATTTGCGCACCCGCGCCAGGCGGTCTTCGGCCACCGCGCGATAGGATGCCTCGCGTTCGATGCCGATGAAATCGCGGCCCAGCATCTTGGCCACCGCGCCGGTGGTGCCGGTGCCAAAGAACGGGTCCAGCACCACATCGCCCGGTTTCGTTGCGCCCACCAGAACCCGATGCAGAAGGCTTTCGGGTTTCTGCGTCGGATGCGCCTTGTCGCCGTTTGCGTCCTTCAATCGTTCGTGCCCGGTGCAGATCGGCAGCACCCAGTCGCTGCGCATCTGGATGCCGTCGTTCAGCGCCTTCAGGGCTTCGTAGTTGAAGGTGTATTTCGCGCCTTCGGATTTCGACGCCCAGATCATCGTTTCATGCGCGTTGGTGAAGCGCTTGCCGCGAAAGTTCGGCATCGGGTTCGATTTGCGCCAGACCACGTCGTTCAGGATCCAGTAGCCCGCATTCTGCAGGGCGGCACCGACCCGGAAGATGTTGTGATAGCTGCCGATCACCCAGATCGCCCCGTGGGGTTTCAGCAGCCGGCGCGCGGCGGCCAGCCAATCCTGGGTGAACCGGTCGTAGGCGGCGAAGGAATCGAAACGGTCCCATTCGTCGTCGACGGCATCGACCCGGCTGTTGTCGGGGCGGTGCAACTGGTTCTTCAGTTGCAAGTTGTAGGGTGGATCCGCAAAGATCAGATCCACCGAGGCCTCGGGCAGGCCGCGCATCACCTCGATGCAATCCCCGGACAGGATCCGGTTCAAAGGAAGCGCATCGGCGCCCTTGGCTTTCGTCATCATTCTGTCTGCCTCTGTCCGCGGCGCTTTTTGCGCTCGTTGGTTGCACACAAGATGATTCAAAGCTGATTCGCCGTCAATTTCTTTTTGAATCAGGGACTTATTGATTTTTCTTGATACAATATGTTGTGCACGGGGCGAAACGATCGCCTATGGTGTGGGGTGGCCCCCAGATCTCGCAGGGCAGTTTTGTGCGCTGGCGACGGATACCCGGCGTTGGTTTCCCACCCATAGCCGGGATGCTGTTGCGCCAAATCCACCATGATCGCATCGCGACACAGTTTCGCCACGATCGAGGCCGCCGCGATGCTGACCGACAGGGTGTCGCCGCGGATCACCGTCTGCGCTGGACAGGGCAGATCGCCGGGCATCCGGTTGCCGTCGATCAACAGGAAATCGGCGGGGCGCATCAGGGCATCAATCGCCCGCCGCATCGCCAGGTGGCTGGCCTGCAGGATGTTCAGGCGGTCGATCTCGTCTACCGACGCATGGCCGATGCCGATATCGGCGCAGCCGCGCAGTTTATCCGCAAGCGCCGCGCGGGCGCGGGGGCTGAGTTGCTTGGAATCCTTCAGGCCGGGCGGGATGCGGACCGGATCGATCACCACGGCCGCGGCGGTGACCGGGCCGGCCAGCGGCCCCCGCCCCACCTCATCGACACCGGCCACGCGCGCGAAGCCGCGCGCACGGGCTGCCCGCTCCAGCCGGTCGTCGGGCGGGGTCACGGTGCGAGGCATTCGGCCATGGTATTCGCCATTGCATCAATCAACTGCGCATAAAGCGCCGGCCCCGGCGTCAGCGTGCTGCCCATGGGATCGAGTATCGCGGTGCGTGCGGTGCTGCCCTGGAACACGGTGCGCACCAGCCCGGAGTTGAACTGCGGTTCGGAAAACACACAGCGCGCACCGGCATCGGCGACCACGCGGCGGATTTCGGCGATGCGCGCGGCGCTGGGATCGGATGCGTCACCCAGCGTGATGGCACCGGCGGCGGGAATGGCGAACCGCGTCTCGAAGTACTGGTATGCATCGTGAAACACCACATAGCCGGTGTCCCTGACCGGCGCCAGCCGCGCCTGCGTGCGGGCAATCAGTTCGGCCAGAGCCGCCTGCCCGTCTTCGGCGTTGCGGCGATACTGGTCGGCATGGTCCGGATCGGCGGCCGCCAGCACCTCGGCCAGATGCCCCAGCCAATAGGCCGCGTTCTGCGGATCGAGCCAGACATGCGGATCGTGCCCCGAATGATCATGGCCGTGGTCGTCATGTCCGTGATCGTCGTGCGCGGCGTGGTCGTGATCGTCGTGCGCGGCGTGGTCGTGATCGTCGTGCGCCGCGTGGTCGTGATCGTCGTGCGCGGCATGATCGTGATCGTCATGCGCGGCATGGTCGTGATCGCCGTGCGCGGCATGATCGTGATCGTCATGCGCGGCATGGTCGTGATCGTCGTGCGCGGCATGGTCGTGACCGTCGTGCGCGGCATGGTCGTGACCGTCGTGCACGGCATGGTCGTGATCGCCGTGCGGCTTGTCGAAGCGCACCGTGTCGCGGAAATCCAGCACTCTTGTGCCATCCAGCGCGATCAGTTCGACGACCGTCGCGTCGCGGCCCAGCGTGTCGATCGCGCCATCCAGCCAGGGTGTCAGGGATCCACCGACCCAGACCACGATATCGGCGCGGTCCAGCGCGCGGGCCTCGGACGGCCGCAAACGGTGATCGTGCGGCGAGGCACCGGGCGGAATCACCAGATCGGGCGCACCCACACCTTGCATGACCTGCGCCACCAGCGCATGGACAGGCGCGATATCCACCGCAACGCGTGGCGCGTCGGCCATGGCCGGCCCGGCCAGAAGCAATCCGCTCAGCAAGAATTTCCGCATGACACCCTCAGGTTTGTTACTGTATAACATATCAACGCTTGATAATCCGCACGCAACAGCGCATCAAGCAAAAAACGCAAGGGTGAGACGACAATGGACAGCATCGGATTTGTGCGCCACGACCATGACACCTGCATTGCCCAGGTCATGGACGCCGCCCGGCAAACCTGCAAGGCCAAGGGGCTGCAATTCACCCCCGTGCGCCGCAGGGTTCTGGAGATCCTGCTGAACCGGCACCGCGCCATGGGCGCCTATGACATCCTGGACCGGTTGCGCGAAGAGGGGCTAGGCTCGCAGCCGCCGGTGGTGTACCGCGCGCTCGATTTCCTTGTGGGCCACGGGTTTGCCCACAAGATCGAGCGGCTGAACGCCTTCATCGCCTGCGCCCATCCGGGCGACAGCCACGCGCCGGCGTTCCTGATCTGCCGGCTTTGCGACACCGTTGCCGAAACCAGCGCAGCACCCTCTGGCGGCATGTTGACCAAGGCGGCCAGCGCGGCGGGCTTTACGATCGAACGCACGGTTGTCGAGGCAACAGGCGTCTGCCCCAACTGCCGCGCCGAGGCCCGCGGATGACCGCCGGCGCCCTGATCGAGATGACCGGGCTGCATGTGCGGATGGGCGCGCACGATGCGCTGCGCAATGTCGATTTCCGCATAGATCCCGGCGAGATCGTCACGCTGGTGGGGCCGAACGGATCGGGCAAGTCGACGCTTTTGCGCACGATCATCGGCGCGCTGCGACCGGTGGCGGGCGAGGTGCGGCGCGCGGCCGGTCTGCGCATCGGCTATGTGCCGCAGAAACTCCAGATCGATCCGACTCTGCCGATGACCGTCACGCGGTTTCTGAACCTGCCACGCCGCCAGGGCGCCGCGGCCTGTCGCGCGGCACTGGCCGATGCCGGTGTGGGCGATCTGGGCGCGCGGCAGATGTCGGGCCTTTCGGGCGGCCAGTTCCAGCGCGTCCTGCTGGCCCGCGCTTTGCTGGGCAACCCGGATCTGCTGTTGCTCGACGAGGCGACGCAAGGCCTGGATCAGCCCGGATCGGCGGCCTTCTACCGCCAGATCGAGGCGGTGCGGCGCAGGCTGGGCTGTGCGGTTCTGATGGTCAGCCACGAATTGCACGTGGTGATGAGCGCGTCCGACCGGGTGATCTGCCTGAACGGACATGTCTGTTGCGAGGGCCGGCCCGAAGCCGTGGCATCGGCCCCCGAATATCGCGCCCTTTTCGGCACCGGAACCGGCGGAGCACTGGCGCTGTACCGGCACGATCACGACCATGATCATGATCATGATCACGATCATCCGCATGATCATCCGCACCACGAGGCGGTGGAGTGATGCCCGACGATTTCCTTGTGCGCGCGGCTCTGGGCGCGCTGGGTGTTGCCGCGGCGGCGGCGCCTCTGGGGTGTTTCATCGTCTGGCGGCGGATGGCCTATTTCGGCGACGCGACGGCCCATGCCTCTATTCTGGGTGTCGCGCTGGCGCTGGGGTTTTCGATCTCGGTCTTTGCCGGCGCGCTTGTGGTCAGCCTGACGATGGCCACGGTGGTGACCGTTCTGAGCGGGCGCGGCTATGCGATGGACACGCTGCTGGGCGTTCTGGCCCATTCGGCGCTGGCCTTCGGGCTGGTGGCTGTTTCGTTTCTCAGCGGAGTGCGGATCGATCTGATGGCCTATCTGTTCGGCGATATCCTGGCCGTGGGGCCGGCCGATCTGATGGTGATCTGGGGCGGCGCGGCGCTGGTGTTCGGGCTGATCGGCTGGCGCTGGTCGGCGATGCTGACCGCGACCCTGAACCCGGATCTGGCCCAGGCCAGCGGGATCGACCCCAAGCGCGAGGAAATGGTTCTGACGCTGGCCTTGGCGGTGGTGGTGGCGGTGGCGATCAAGGTGGTGGGCGCACTGCTGATCGCCGCGATGCTGATCGTGCCAGCCGCCGCCGCGCGCCCGGTGGCGCGCACGCCCGAAGCCATGGCCGCCGCCGCCGCCGCGCTGGGCGGGATCGCGGCGCTGGGCGGTGTCACGCTGTCGTATTTCTGGGACACTCCCACAGGCCCGACCATCGTATGCCTGGCCGCCACGCTGTTCGCGGCGACCGCGTTGTTCGATGTGATCCGGCGGCGCGCCGGCTGACGGGATCAGCCGTTTGCCAGACGATAGCCGTATTGCCGCAGGCAGCGCGGTGCATAACCGTGGCGCGGCCCCTGCCGGGTCTGGATGCTGCGCGCGCAGTCTTGCGGCAGCGCGCCCACCTGAACCGAATTGCGCCACAGGCACCGTTGCGGAAACAGCCGCACCGTCCCGCGATGGGTGTCGAAGCTGCGCAGGCAGTTGGCCGGCAGCGCATAGCGTGCGACATCGCGCGGCAGCGCGCGCGGTGCCGGCTGGGCATGCGGGCGGTGGGCGCGGACCGGTGGCTGCAACGGCCGGACATGGGGCTGCGGTGCGTGGCGGGTGACCGGATCGGCGCGGCTGTCGCGCACCGCGGCGCCCAGGATCGCCAGCGCCGCCGCTCCGGCGAGGAACCGCGCAAGATCGTCGTTGCCGGCATGCGCCGGCCCGGCGGCCACCCCGGCCAGCATGAAGGCAAGCCCGGAACAGGCGGCGGTCAGGTATCGAAACATCAGAACACTCCTTGAATTTGGGGCGCATGAGGCGCGCCGCGGACCCCGCACCGGCAAGCGGCGCGAAAGGTGCCCCACCGTGGCCGCAGCCCGCCGCGACAGGCAATATCGCGGCGCTGTTATCGGATAACCGCGCGCTTGCGCCGGGCGATATTGAATTGCAGGGCGGTAGCGCGCACAGTCTGGCGCATGACACACCGCCGTTCCCTCATCGCTCCGATCGCCGCCACCGCCCTTTTCGCCCTGCTGGCCGCAGCGCCGGGGCCGGCCAGCGCCGAGACGTGCTATGCCGATTACAAGGCAAAGCAGGACAACCCGCTGCGTCTGCATTACGGCGTGGTGCAAATCGCTGGCGAGTGTTCGCGCAGCGCCGCCGCCGCCGAACTGGCGCCACGCCTTGCGCGGCAGGGCTGGACCCTGCTGAACGTGCTGTCGGTTTTCGGAACCGAAGGTCTGAATGAAAGGAGAGACAGTGCCGGCGCCCATTACCTCCGCTACTGACCGCAACTGGATCGCGGCACGGATCGTGCCTGTCGGGATCGGAGCGATCGTGGTGATCCTGGGAATGGCCGCCGTCTGGCTGTTTCTGACGCTGCCCGACGCCAATGCCTTCGACGCGCGCGTCGAGCGCCTGTTCGTCGAAAACGACAATCTGACCGAGCGCGCCGAAATCAAGCTGCTTGAGATTCTGGCGCAATCGGGCACCGCCTTTTCCGACACGCTGCGCAGCTATCGCGTGGTGATCTTCGTGCTGATGGTGCTGGCCACCGGGCTGCTGATCGCGGCCTTCGTTTTCCTGGTGATCCTGGTATCGCTGAACCGGCGGCTGGCGCAGGTGGACCGTGCCGGAATACAGGTGAATTCGCTGTTGATCAGCCGCGAAGAGAACACCGTCTACCTCAACAACATGGATTTCAAGCTGACCGCGGCAGCGATGGAAACCCTTGCGGTTCTGGCCGAGGCGCGGATGGATGACGATGTGCTCAGCGGTGCCGAACTCGAGGCGGTGGTGTCGGGCCGCGACCCTGCGGATTGCGACGAGGCCGCTGGCGCCACGCGCATCAAGCGGCTGCGCGACACGCTGGGAAATCAGATCGTCGGCGCGCTGCTGGTCAAGACCATCGCCCGGCGCGGCTACATGCTGGCCATCGAAAAAGACGTGATCCGGATGATCTGAAGGTTTTGATGCAAATCCTAGGGGGTCAGAGCGCCGGTCGGGAAGGGTTTGGAAAGGGTTTTACCGCTAGCTGTGGGCGACGTTTCATCTAGCAAGGGGTTGACCTCATGAAATCCATTCTTCTCGGCCACGCGCTGGCACTGGCGCTGGCTGTGCCTGGTCTGGCCGCGCAGGGCGTCGATGGCAGCACGGTGCGCTTCGCGCAGATCGCGGCGCTGGACGGGCCGGCGGCGGCGCTGGGCCGGGGCATGCAACAGGGCATTGCCGCCGCTTTCGAAGAAGCGAACCGCGCCGGCGGCGTGCATGGGCGGATGCTGTCACTGGACAGCATGGATGACGGATACGAACCCGACCGTTCGGTCACGCACATCCGCCAAATGATCGCCGGCGACAATCACATCGGACTGATCGGCCCGGTGGGCACCCCCACGTCGCGCGCGATGCAACCGATCGCAACCGAAGCGGGCCTGCCGTTCATCGGGCCGTTCACCGGCGCCGGGTTCCTGCGCGATCCCGAATTGAACAACATCCTGAACGTCCGGGCGACCTATGCGGCCGAAACCGAAGAATGGATCGCGCATCTGGTCGATACGCGGGGCCTGAAATCGATCGCGATCCTGTATCAGGACGACGGTTTCGGGCGCGTCGGCCTGGCCGGCGTGACCGCGGCACTGGATCGTCGCGGCATGTCCCTGGTGGCTGAAGGCACTTATACCCGCAACACCACGGCGGTGAAATCCGCGCTTCTGGATATCCGCAAGGCCAAGCCCGACGCGGTGGTTATGGTCGGGGCATACAAACCCATCGCCGAATTCGTGCGTCTGGCGCAACGTCTGAAATTCACCCCTGAATATGCGACGATATCATTTGTCGGATCAAAGGCGCTGGCCGCCGAACTGGGCGCGCAGGGTGAAGGGGTGATCATTTCGCAGGTGGTGCCCTATCCCTGGAACACCGATCTGCCGGTCGTGGCCCAGTATCAGGCGGCGCTCACGGCGGTCGATCCCGCGGCAGAGGCAGGATTTGTCTCGCTTGAGGGATACATTGTCGGCCGGATCGCCATCGAAGCGCTTAAACGGGCCGGGCCGATGCCATCGCGCGCGGCGCTGATTGCGGCGATGCAGGGCCTTGGCACCGTTGATCTGGGCGGCGCCGAACTGCGCTTTGGCCCCGGTGACAACCAGGGCATGGAACAGGTGTTCCTCACACGTATCGACGCCAACGGCGGTTTCGAACCGCTGTAACCCGCGGGGGCGGCCCCGCCGCCCCCAATCCATCCGCAACGCCCGGAGAGGGCGCCGGAACCAATCGAATTCAGGAAAGAGGCCCGCTATGGCAATCCGGTCGTTTCTCGGTGGGATCACATTCAAGATCGCCATGATCCTTCTGGCGATGGGCGCCACGACAGGATTGGCCATCGGCGTCGGGCTGGCCATCCTTGCCGACAGCAATGCACGCTTTTCCCGGCTCAGCGCGGAACGGTTGCCGGAACTGAACGCCAGCGGCGATCTGGGAACCGCGGCCAATGCGATTTCCAGCGGTCTGATCCTGATGCTGGCAGCAGAAACCGAAGCCGACCTTTCGGCCGCGGCGGAGCGGGCGGATGCCAGCTGGTCCACGCTGAACGCCGCTGCCGCCGTCCTGGACGATGCGGGCCTGCGGCAGGCATCCGAAACAGTGGCCGCCGAATTGAGCGCCCTGAAAAGCGCGCGTCTGGCCGAATTCGCCGCGCGTGAGGCGATCAAGCAGCGCCTCGCCGAAGCCCTGCAAACAACCGACGCGGTTTCGATCCGCCTTACAGATCTGTCGGACGCCGCCTATTTCGACCTGGTGATCGGCGGGGAAGACACGATTGCATCGGTCGAAACCACATCCACGACCCTGATCGAAAGGGATCTGGCGGCCCTGCGCACCGCCTACGACCTGCGCGCCGGCAGCAACCTGGCCTTCGGCGTCGCGCTGGCGATGACCCGCTCTGCCGATCCGGCGCTGACGGAAATCCTGCGCGACCTGCTGATCAGCGCGCTGGACGATCTGGGCAACCTCGCCCCCCGGCTGGCGGGCTTCGGCATCGTACCCTTCGACGATGTGGCATTTGCCGACCTGAAAGGCGCCTATGCCGCCCTCGCCGACCGGGATGGCCAGTCCACCGGCGGGCTGCGGCAAACACTGCTGGGCACGCGCACGGAAATCGACGCGATGCTGGCCGCGGCGATTGACGATCTGCTCTTCACGCTGGAAATCAACAGCGCCACAGCGTCAGAAACCAACAGCGCCGCGATCAACGCCCTGCTGGACCTGCAGGTGGCGGATATGCGCGCGATCGAAATGTTGAACCTCGACATCGCACGGTTCGTCGCGCATCTGCTGGAAACCGCGATGGCGCCCGACCTCGACGCCGCGCAGATCGCCCAGTCGCGGCTGACCGGTGATGTGCAAAAGCTTGTGCGCACCACGGCGCAGATTGACGGCGACCTGGGACAGGGTATCGCGCAGCTGCTGGGCCATGCCGATCCGGCGAGCGGCGTTCTGGAAAACCGCCGGCAACTCGAGGCGACGCGGCAGGCCGCGCTGACAGCCAGCGCACGCACCGGCAGCGCCGTGATCGCGCTGGGCGACCGGGCCGGGGCGCTGGGTGCGACCACGCGTGAGGCGATCGCGGTGGATGGTGCCGCGCTGCTGACGGCGACACAGACCGGCAAGGCGCAGTTCTCCCGGATCGCCATTGCGGCGGCGGTGCTGTTCTTTCTGGCCATCGGGCTGACCTATGCCTGGATCGTGCGCCCGATCCGCAAGCTGACTGCGATGACGGAAAGGTTGGCAGCCGGAGATCTGGGCGAAGTGACCGGATTTGCCCGCGCTGCAGGCGAAACCGGACGTCTTGCAGCCGCGCTCAGGGTGTTTCGCGACGGTCTGGTAGAACGACAGGCGTTGCAAGCGCAGGTCGAGGCCGAGCGTGAAAGCCAGATGCATCAGCAAAAGCTGATCGTTTCGGCGCTGGCGGATGGGTTGAAAGACCTCTCCGAAGGCCGCCTGAGCACAAGGATCACCGCCGAGTTTCCAAACGACTATGCCCAGTTGAAGGATGATTTCAACGACACCGCACAGCGCTTGCGGGACACGGTCAGCCAAATCATCGCCAGCGGCGAAACCGTCCGGGGATCGAGCGACGAGATATCGGAAGCAGCGCAGAATCTGGCGCAGCGCACCGAACGGTCGGCCGCCGCGCTTGAGCAATCCGCCGCAGCGCTTGAACAGCTGGCCGGATCCATCAACACCCAGGCTGGGCGCGCGGGTGGCGCAATGCAGGATGCCGCGCGCGCCACGCAACATGCGGGAGATGGCCGCACCATCGCGGATGAAACGGTTTCAGCCATGCGCAAAATCGCCGAAACGGCCTCGGAAGTGCGCAAGATAAACGATCTGATCGACGATATTGCATTCCAGACCAACCTTCTGGCACTCAATGCCGGGGTCGAGGCCGCGCGCGCCGGTGACGCCGGGCGGGGCTTTGCGGTGGTGGCCTCCGAAGTCAGGGCACTGGCACAGCGCACCACTGAAGCAGCGAGGGAAATCAGTGCGCAGCTGACCAAGAACGCCGAACAGATCGACACCGGCGTGGAACTTGTGGGGCGGACCGGAAACGCGCTGATCGACATCGGCACTTCTGTTGAACAGGTCAGTGCGCAGGTCAAGGAAATGGCCGAAACCGCGCAGGATCAGGCCAACGCGGTTTCCGAACTGAACACCGCCATTTCCGCACTGGATCGCGACACGCAGCAAAACGCTTCAATGCTCGAGGAAACCACCGCGGCCAGCGTCAGCCTCACAGAGGAGGCGCGCCGGCTGGGTGAGGCCGTGTCGGGGTTTTCTCTGGGCGCGCCCGGCGCCGCATCGGCCCCGGCGCCATTGGCAAGGGTCGCCTGATGTGAGCGGGAACCTGCCCACGGCTCGGACTGTCGCGACCCGATCGCGCCACATGTCGCCCGCGCAGACCGAAGGGGTACATCCAGCGCCCGTCGCGACGATTGAAATTGAAAAGGAGATGGTGAGGGCCTTCCGATGAAGCAGGGCGCGGCCCTGTTCGCCGCGACCGCCACTTCCTTGGGCATCGCACCTGTGAAGCTTTTCCCCACCGGAACAACGCCGCCCGCCATATCGGGCGAATCTCGCGGCCATGTCTACGCTCAAAGCATCCGCCAAACCCGCGCCCAGGGCCAAGCCCGCCGCGAAGCACCACGCAAATCCCGGGGCATCAGCCTTGCTACCCAGGCGGAGGCCAAGGCCTGCTGCGCCGGGACCAAGCAGGCCGTCCTGGTGCACCTCCTGTCCTGTCCACACAGCGCGATCATGAACGCGCTGATCGACGCCCCGGGGCAACTGGAAGCCGATCAGGGTCAAGTCCGGCCTGACATGGGACATGAACGCCGTGAAGGGCTACGACATCCGCCCCGGGTTCCCGACCGGCTTTGAGGCAATCGTGGAGTGCCATCTTGACGACTGCGTTACCTTCGGCACCGTGATTGACCGGGCGGGCGTCACGTCGCAGCACCCTGACGACCACAGCGACCACGACCCCCTGCTGGCCCTCGATCACGAGCACGGGTACAACCAAGGCCAGCGCATCGCGGTCTACCACATCGTGCTGCCCGAGGGCATGGCCGCGCCGCTGCCGCACACGCAAAGCGCGAAGGCGAAGGCGGGCCAGTGAGCCGCCGCGCCGCGATCTATGCCCGCGTGAGCACCGGGGACCAGACCTGCGATAACCAGTTCCTCTGCCTCGGGGAGTTGGCGGAACGCGCGGGCTGGACCGTGGTGCAGCAGTATGAGGAGACAGCATCCGGTGCCAGCCAGGCGCGGCCCGATCTGGCCCGGGCGCGGAAGGACGCGACCCGCACGCCGTTATGACGTGATGGTGGATTGGGACGCGTCGCGCCCCGCGCGGCCCCTGCGCCTGCTGCTGAACCTCGCCCATGAACTTGTGTCCGTTGGCATCGGCCTGCACCTGCACCAAGAGGCCATCGACACCACGACGCCCTCGGGGCGGCTGCTGTTTCAGGTCCGGGGGATGGTGGCCGAGCCTGAGCGCCCGATCATCGTAGAGCGCACCAAGGTGGGCCTCGCCCGCGCCCGTTCGCAGGGCAAGCGACTGGGCAGGCCCCCGCTTCCGACGCCCCGATTGCCGCAATCCGCAACATGCGCAGCCGGTGGGTGGGCATGGGCCACATCGCCCGCGAGCTGCGCTGCGGCAAGGGCCTGAGTCAGAAGGTTTGCACCGAGATTGACAAGGAGGCCGCAGAGCCATCACCGACCGCAATGATGAAAACCTGCCCGCCCGGCTGGTCCCGCCGGAGCCAGGGGGAGGCGGGCCGGAGCCACTGCCGCCTGACACCTTTGGGCATTGCCCTCCTGCAGGAACTGACCGGGCGCAGCTGCCAGGTCTCGACCATCGCTCGCGCCCGCGGCATGAGCAAGGACGCCCTCGCTTCCTGCCGGGACCGCCAGCCCGAGGTAGACGACGTATGCCACGCAGGGCCCGCCCGCGAGCACGACGCGCTCGTGACCAACCTGCGCATCGCCGCCGATGCTTGCAACATCGTCGCCAACATCTTCCTGCTAAAGGCCCGCCACCAATACCGCGAGGGCGAGGCGTTTGAGACCATCCTGAACGTCAGCCTGAACACCGGCGGGGTGCTGGTGGTCCTGCACAAGATGACCATGGCCGAGTTCCTTGAAGAACGCCCCTGGGCTGGCGAAAATCGGCGGCTGCATGTGTTTCTCCGGTGTGGAGGCCATGAGGTCAATCATAAGCGCCCTTTCTTCGTGTATAGCTGAAAACAGTTGCACGTGCGCCGCCGGGGTGGACGCAAGCGGGCCATGGGCACTCGTGTCCCGATGGTGCCGCCGCTGATGCCCAACCAACGATGGGCGCTGAACCTCGTGTCCGACCAGCTGACGGACGGCCGCCGCTTCCGGATCTTGACGGTGGTCGAAGGCTGCATGCGGGAATGCCTCGCCCTGATCGCCGACAACTCATTGTCGGGGCACGGGTGGCGCGGGAATTGGCCACTCTGTTTGACACCCGCGGCAAGACCCAGGCGGTGGTCAGCGACAATGGAACCGAGTCTGAACTTGCCCTGAAAAAGTGGAGAGCACCAAGTGAGGAACTGGGAGGTGTTCTATGGGAAATGGAAACAGACCGACGCCGGCGTTTCGGCGCGAAGCAGTTGGACTGGCACTGACCAGCGGTCACGCGGCGGGAGATCGCGGA